>NZ_JAOAOQ010000016.1 GCF_030398385.1 Aquibium sp. ELW1220
GGTGTGGCTCGCGCGATGTTGTCGGCAGGATTGGCCTAAGCAACGAATCCTACGCCAAATCAACCGCTTATGCTACATCCGCCAGCCTTGCGAACACGCCGTCATGAATAAGACGGGCTAAGGCGATCGGCCTTCAACAGACGAAACATTCCAGTAATAGTAGTCTTCCAATGTTCATTGCTAGCAGGGTAGTAAATATTTCCGAATATAGTAAGTGGTTGAGGATCCTTAGCCGCACCATCTGAGACCACAGAAGTAAGTGTAAAAAGGTCTGCGCCAACAGGCAAAGCGCGATCACCCGACAACTCATCCTCGTGAGCCGAACGCTCTGTTGTGTCCTCCAGGCGAACCGTTGAATATTCGGTCGCACCTTCACCGCCAATCCTCTTTTTCTTATAGAGGGGGCGGTATTTTACGCTCTTTACATTTCGCGAATACCAGACGATATAATCGCTAGTGGCATCCAGTAACGAAGCGCTTGTAGTGCCTGTTTTCCGAAAGGCAATTTGGCTTACAAAGTTCTTCTCTCCGAACACCTCATCCATCAGCGCCCGCACGCGATGGACATTCTCATCGCCGATCTGGACGAAGCAGCTGCCGCTCTCAGTCAGCAGCTCTCGCGCCACGACTAGCCTGTCGCGCAGATAGGACAGGTAGGAGTGGATGCCGTCGCGCCAGGTGTCGCGAAAGGCTTTCACCTGCTCGGGCTCGCGCGTCAAATGGTCGAGCTTGCCGTCCTTCACGTCGCGAGACGTGGTGCTCCACTGGAAGTTCGAATTGAAGCGGATGCCGTAGGGCGGGTCGATGTAGATCGCCTGCACCTGGCCCTTCAGCCCCTCGCGTTCGGCCAGCGACGACATGACCTGTAGCGCGTCGCCCAGGATCATCCGGTTCGACCATTTGCGCGTGTGGCGGTAGAACTCGACCTCGGCCTCGCGATCCTCCTCGGTCAGGCCGAAATGACCAAAAAGGTCGTCGGCCTTCTCGCGGCCGTTCCTCAGATCATCGATCAGCGCCTTGGGATGCACCTGCTCCTGCAGGTAGATCGGCGGCGCGTCCACCGTCAGTTCCGCCTGGTCTGGATCCTTGCCGCGCCAGACCAGCTGCGGATCGAGATCGCGATTGCGCCGCTCGAAGGCCGTCCGGATCGGCTTCCTGTCGTCGTCAGCCAGCACCGGCTCCAGCTCGGCCGCCGGAATGTTCGCCCGCTTGTTGCCATGGGTGATGATGTCGACGGGGGTTTTGTTATCGTTCGACATCGGACGTGTCTCCTCTAAGCACAGGGACGAGCACCGCCTGGTATTCCCGCACAGTCGAATTGATCCAGTCCATGATGGCCGGCCAGTCGGCTTCGTGCTCGTGACCTTTTGAGAAAGTTCGTGGCAAGAAGTGGTCGTCGCGGCCTGACGGACCTAGCCGCGTCGAGAGCCTGGCTTCGACCAGATCTTGGTGCGGCAACAGGAGTTCGGATACAGGTCCCGACGGCTCGTTCCAGCCGGAGCGAACATAGACACCGCTCTTCGATTTGCCGAACCAGATAGAGAGCTGGACCATCGGCGCGTCGCGCAGGGTGATGTAGTTGTTGGCATAGCGCCAGTCCTTCACGCCCGCGAGCGCAAGCTCTGGATAGCGTTGGAGCAAACGATGCCAGAACGATTGCTTGATGTCGTAGTAGGCGTTTCCCTCTTGGGAGACTCGCTGCTTGACCTCGCGCTCCCAATCGTTCGGCTTCTCCACCACTTCAAAGATCGGCGCATAGGGGCTGTCGCCAATGCGCACTACCCGCAGGCGCACGGCGAAGAATGAAAATCCGTCCGCCGTGTGCTGGTTCAACCACCGGATCGCGGACAGGTGCGGCTCGCGGAACTCGGGCGCGATCCAGACAACTGTCTGCGCCTCAAGGCCCGCAAGATAGGTCATGATCTGGCCGAGATGTGTGTGATCTGTCCGCTCCAGCTGGTTCTCGACAAGCACGACCGTGCCGTCATCCGCGTTGCGCGCCAAAAGATCGGCTGCGAAAGTCTCGACCGCCATCTCGGTGCCGGTAAGCTCCAGCGTCATGCCGACAGCGTCCGATAGTTGATCAATGTTGGCAGCGAGCCACGGCGTGAACGACAGCGACTCATGCCGCCAAGCCTCGCGGGGAAGCAGATCCGTAAGTCGGCCGAAAGTGACTTCGGTCATGCGAGCGCCTTCTCTACCCGAAGATCGGCTATCACCCTATCGAGTTCGACACGGAAGTCGTTGACGCTGCGCAGCTCTTCGAAGGCCCAGCGCCCATAGGCGCCCAGTCGGTTGACCGCCGGCACCCACTTGTTGCGGATCGCCTCGGCCTTTAGCATGGCGTCGTGTCCGCGGAAGCCCTTTACCTCAATGACCAGGGTCAGCGGCGGCTCGCCCTCGGGAACCCTCAGCCGCACCAGGAAGTCGGGCCGGTAGCGGTGCGGCTCGCCTTCCTTCGTGTAGGGCACCTCGAAATGGAGGTTGTGGTTCTTGGCGTAGGCCTCGACGTCGGGATGGAGGTCGAGCAGCTCGGCCAGCTTGTTCTCCCAGTCCTGGTCGGTGATGATCCAGTTGACATGGCTGCGCGTCGGATCGGGCCAGTGCCGGCTCTTGGCCGAGGTGTTGAAGTTCACCTGGGCCGTCGAGCCCTCGGGCGCGAAGGGGCTAAGCACCGCGCGCACGATCGGCTGGCCGCCCGGCTGGTCGAGCAGCGCGCCCATCAGGAGATCGCAAACCTCGTCGGCCAGCTGGCGATAGCGCAGCTGGGCCGGCCGCGTGTCGCCCTTGCAGACCATCCTGTCGGAGTTCAGCCATTGCAGCACGATGCGCTTGGCGTGTGGGAACAGGTGCGTCTTCGGCGCGCCGTTCGGGTCGCGCAACTTCTCGGACACCCAGTAGACGGCGATGTCGAAGGCGATCGTGGACAAGCGTCGGTCGTCGAGGTGATCGAGCCCGAGCTGGTGCCGCTCGCCGATGATCCCTGACATCTGCACCACCGTCGCGCCGACCTTGTCCGGCGTCAGGACGTAGGGCTCCATGCGGCTGAGATCGACGTCGATCCGCTCCTTCGGGAAGTCGGTGCGGAAGCCCTCGACGCGCGGGAAGACGATTTCCAGGTGATCGCGCTCCGGGCTCATGGCGTGCACGTGAATGATCTCGCGCGGCGGCTGCGGCGGCGCCGGCCGCGCCTGGTCGGAGAAGTTCAGGCCATCGATGCCCATGATGTCGGCATACTCGGTCCGGAACATGCCGTCGGCCGGATCCACGTCGTAGGAGAGCCGCCGCAGGGCACGGCCGATCACTTGCTCGCAGATCAGCCGCGAGCCGAAGGCGCGTAAGCCCATTATGTGCGTGACATTGTTGGCGTCCCAGCCCTCGGTGAGCATCGATACCGAGACGACGCAGCGCACCTGCTCGCCGAGTCGACCCTTGCGGCCGACCGTGTTCATCACCTCGCGCAGGATTTCCGCCTCGCCGATCTCGCCCGCCGCCGGGTCGCGCTGAAGACGTTCGCGCCGGAAGGCCTCGATCTCGATCGCATGTGCGTCACGGAACGCCTTGTCGATCTCGCCGCCGCTTTCGAGCGCGGCCGAGTCGATCAGGATCGTGCGCGGCCGGTCGAGCCGCTGGTCGTGGTCGTCATAGTTGCGAAAGAGCTCGAGCTCTCCCTGCCGAACACGCTCCTGGTCGTTTTCGTCGGTGTAGGAGAAACCTGCGATGTAGTCCCGCACCATCTCGGAGTTCGTGGTGTTGTTGCACACCACGATGAACACGGGCGGGATGCCGACGCCGCTCTTCTCCCACAGCCTGAACGTCTTCTCGTAATGGCCGTAGAGGGCGTCGAGCGCCACCTTGACCGGCAATGGCAGCTTGTGAGGATCCGGCTTGCCATCGCCCTTCTTGCGCTTGTCAGGCATCGATTGGCGAATGGAGGGCCAGAGATTGCGATACATCACCTTCTGGCCGTCGGCGCGATTGTCGGCGATCGGCACGCGTGGCAGCTTCACGATCCCGCATTCAATGGCGTCCATCAGCGAGAAGTCGGTCATGACCCAGGGGAAGAGCGTGCCTTCCGGCCAGTTGGAGCCACTGAGGAAGAAGGGCGTTGCCGACAGGTCGTAGATCACGCGGACGCCCTGCTGGCGGTTCAGCATCTCCAGCCCGGACATCCATAGCCGCGCGGCTTCGTTGTTCTCCTCGGCCTCCTTGCGATCCTCGCCGGTCAGCTTCACCTGCGCGGCCATCGGGCGCTCGCGGTAGCAGTGGTGCGCCTCGTCGTTGATGACGACGACGTTCTTGGCGCCCATGAGATCGCCCATTACGCGCTTGACCATCTGCCCTTCGGTCTCGAGCGTCTGGAGCTTGTCGCCGTGACCCTCAAGCGCTTGGCGGGTCCCGCTCGCCGCGTCGAACTGCTCCTTGCGCTTGAAGGCATGGTAGTTGGTGATGACGACGTTAGCCTGGGTGAGATCAGATAACAGGTCCTGCGGCACGAGGTTGAGCTTGTGGTAGTAGCTCTGCTCGTCGTTGGGCAGCAGAACGCGCAGCCGGTCCCGGATCGTGATGCCGGGCGTAACGATCAGAAAGCCCTTGGAGAAACGGCGGCTGCTCGAGGTGCGCACGGCGTTCAACGTCTGCCAAGCGATCAGCATCGCCATGACCGTGGTCTTGCCGGCACCGGTGGCGAGCTTGAAGGCAATCCGCATCAGGTCGGGCGGTGTCTCGGACGGCTTCTCACCATCTGCCTGCAGCGCGAAATTGTTGGCGGTGGAGATCCAGTTGAGGAAGCGTCGTCCGCGCCGGCCCATCTCGGGCGCGACCTCGGCCAGCCAGATCGCGGCCTCGACCGCCTCCAGCTGACAGAAGAACGGACGGATGGTCTGGGCTGGGTCCTTCTGGATTGCGCGCCAGTGTTGCAGAAGCCGTTGCGTAATCGGCGTCACTTTCCATTGCGTCGGGTTCGGCAGGTTGCGCCAGGTCTCGATCTCCTGCCGCAGTTCGTTGATCATGGGTGAAGGATTGAAAGCCGTCGCGTCGGTTCCGAGATCCGAGTCGAAGATCATTGAGGCCTGAGAATTGGCAGCCGTCGAGGATGCGCCAGGCAACGCAGTCCAGAGAGCCGAGCGGCGACGCTGCTCGACAATGTGATCCGTCGGACGGCCTTCGAGATCAAGCTCCCAATGCCTGATCGGCGGCGCGTAGGGCGTGTTTATGATCGGCTTGTCAAAAAAGCTCATCGCGGCGCCCCCTTCGCCAGAATGCCCTGAATGGAAGCAGGGAATCACCGCGACCACAACCTTCAATACATCAAGGACGCCACATCTATTCAAGGAAACTCTCGTTTGCGACGAGAGTCGCAGCATCCAAGTCAGTCGCTGCGAGCCGGCAGACACCGGAAGATATGTTCCCCGTCCTCTACGGCGGGCTTGATGGCGACGCCCAATCCCACAGCCTCGGCGACTGCATGGCCTACGGCTACTGGCCGATGTTCATTGTTGACGCCTGCACTGTAGGCCTGGATAGTGCGGGCACTATCCGTGAGGACCTGCGAGGACTCGTGCAAGCATTCCCGTCAGAAATCACTGAGCAACTCGGCTACTATGTGTATCGGCTGATTGATCCCCGGAACGGCGAAACCTTCTATGTGGGGAAAGGACGCGGGAACCGCGTGTTTCACCATGTGAACGCGAACCTGAAGCAGTCTGAACTCGCAGACGAGGAAGATGAGCTGACGATCAAGATGAAGCGGGTCCACGAAATCCTTTCGGAGGGCCTGCAGGTCATTCACGTCATCCAACGGCACGGACTGACCGAGAAGGAGGCATTGCACGTGGAAGGCGCGTTGATCGACGCTTTTCCCGGCCTGACTAACGTCCAGTCCGGCTATGGCAACAGCGACAAGGGGGCCATGCATGCAGACGCGATCATCAGGAAATACGCAGCGCAGCGCCTCGAGCCTCACCATCGGATCGTGTTCCTTACGATCCGTCGCAACTTTCTGGCAGACCGCGGTCCCTACGAAGGCTGCCGTGGGGTATGGCGTATGAGCCGCAGCCGGGCTGAGCGGGCAGAACTCGTTATGCCCGTTACCGAAGGGGTCGTCGTCGGGGTATTCGTGCCGGAGAGGTGGATCGACGCGACTGTTGCGGATTTTCCGGCTCACATCACGGAGGACTTGCCCGGCCGGATCGGCTTTGATGGCCATCCCGCGGACAAGGCGATCCGGGACCTCTATATCGGCAAGCGGCTCCCGGCCGACCTGGAAACAGGCACGCAGAACCCGGTCCGCTACTCCTATTCCTAGCCAGGACCACGAACTCCCGCGTCACACGGTCTCCGCGCAACGTGCGTTTCGAACACGCCTAGTTCGCGGGCACCTCTCGCATGATCGACCGGATTCGCGGCCGCAGCGAGCAACAAGGACTGGCTCCCATGCCGAACACCAGCCCATCTGCATCAAAACCTCAGGGCTCTGATCTTCGCAAGCCGGCGCCTTGGCGCATCTCTGGCATCACTGACGGCAATGCACGCCTGCTAAGTTCGCGTGCTAATGAACGCTGCTAATACGATCTGAAAAACTGTTTGTTTTCAACGGTATAGGAAGATGGCTGGGGAACCTGGATTCGAACCAGGACTAACGGAGTCAGAGTCCGTGGGTCTACCGTTAACCTATTCCCCATCAGGATGACGCTGCCGCATGTGCGGCGCGGGCGTGCGGACGGTAATCCGGGCGCCGCGCCAGCGCTGATGGGGCGGTACTTAACACATTGTCGGGCGCGATCAAGCCCGCCAGTGGAAAAAGAAACACCCGGCGGGTCATCCGGACGGAGCGGCGGCCGGGCGCGACCGGCCGCCGCCGGCTCGTCCTGCCGGGTCTCTTCCGGGAGCGGGTTGGCTGCGAAGACGTCCGGCCGCGCGCGGGGTTCTCCGGCGAACCTTTTCCGCGGCATCGCGCCACCCTGCCAAGGGCGAAGCGCGCGCGGCCGGCCCGCGCCATTGCATCGCGGATGTCCTGCCTGAAGCCCGGCCCGCACACCGGCATCGCGTCGCCCTGCCCCGCGCCAGGACACCTCCCCTCCCCGCCGCGCCGTTGCGTTGCGCCGACTTCTTGCTTAAAGCCCCGGCCAGCACATCATGGGGGGGAAGGAATGTCCGAACCAGTCGTCCTGGTCGCCGGCGGCGGCATCGGCGGGCTTGCCACCGCGCTGACGCTGCACCAGATCGGCGTGCGCTGCATCGTCTTCGAGAGCGTGCAGGCGCTGAAGCCGCTCGGCGTCGGCATCAACATCCAGCCGAACGCGGTGCGCGAGCTCGAAGACCTCGGCATCGGCACGGCCGAGCTTGACCGCGTCGGACTGCCGGCCCGCGAATGGGCGCTGGTGGGGCTGAACGGCAACGACGTCTATTCCGAACCGCGCGGCCTGGAGGCCGGCTATGCCTGGCCGCAATATGCCGTGCATCGCGGCCGCCTGCAGATGCTGCTGTTCGAGAAGGTGTTGGAACGCCTCGGCGCCGACGCGGTGCGGCTCGACAGCCGCGTCACCGGCTACCGCAACGCGGCCGGCGGCGGGGTGACGGCCGTCGTGCAGCATTCGAACGGGTCGACGAGCGAGGAGACGGGCGCCCTGCTGATCGGTGCC
This sequence comes from Aquibium sp. ELW1220, assembly GCF_030398385.1. Classification (GTDB taxonomy): domain Bacteria; phylum Pseudomonadota; class Alphaproteobacteria; order Rhizobiales; family Rhizobiaceae; genus Aquibium. The sequence goes on from NZ_JAOAOQ010000016.1 coordinate 7,644, forward strand.
GACGGCATCCATTCCGCCGTCCGCGCGCAGATGCATCCGGGCCAGCCGCCGATCCACTGGGGCGGCGCGGTGATGTGGCGCGGCACGAGCCTCGGCACGCCGATCCGCTCCGGCGCCTCCTTCGTCGGCCTCGGCACCCACCGGCACCGCGTCGTCTTCTACCCGATCTCGCATCCCGACCCCGAAACCGGCCTCTCGGTGATCAACTGGATCGCGGAGGTGACCTGGGACGCATCGAAGGGCTGGCAGGGCGGCGACTGGAACAAGCGCGTGGCGCTCGAAGATTTCGTCCATCATTTCGACGGCTGGACCTGGGACTGGCTCGACGTTCCCGCCATGCTGTCGGGAGCGACCGACGTCTTCGAATATCCGATGATCGACCGCGACCCCGTGCCGACCTGGCGCGACGGCGCGGTCGCGCTCATGGGCGACGCCGCCCATGCCATGTATCCGACCGGCTCGAACGGGGCGAGCCAGGCGATCGTCGATGCCCGGGTGCTCGGCGCCTGCATGGTCGAGCACGGCGTGACGGAAAAGGCGCTCGCCGCCTATGACGAAAAACTCTGCGGCCCGATCTCCTCCGTCATCCTGCGCAACCGCGGCGCCGGCCCCTTCGGCCTGCTCAACCTCGTCGACGAGCGCTGCGGCGGCGCGTTCGACAACATCGACGACGTCATTCCGGCCGAGGAACGCGCCGCCTTCATGGCCGGCTACAAGGCGGCCGCCGGCTTCGCCATCGAGAAGCTGAACGCCGCGCCGCCCACCATCGCGCCCGGCGCGCGGGTGAGGCAGACGGCGGCCGTCTGAGCGGCGCCGACGCCAGGCCCGCGCTCAGGCCGCGCCGTTCGGCCCCGCCAAGCCGCGCGGTGCTGGAAGCGGCGGCAGCCAGGAATCGTCCGGCAGGAACCCGAGCAGGCAGTCGAGACAGGACAGCTGGCCGCGCGTCTGCACCGCCCCGCGATGACGACCGCCTTCGAGCGGCTTCGTGCGGCCGTCCGGCAGGGCGATCGGCACCTCGACGGCGGTGCCGATGAGCGCCGGCGAGGCCGCCGCGAAGTTCGGCACGGCAGCGTCGGGAGCCACGAACAGCGACGTCGCATGGACCGTATCGCCACCGAGCGGATAGCCCACCCGCCCGTAGCCGTCGGGAAAGGACGGGTCGTTGCTGACGTCGGCGAACATGCGGATGCCGAGTTCGCTCCAGCGCCGGGTGAAGCGCGTCGCCTCGGCCGCCGCGTCGCTCGAGGACGCCGGCGACGATGCCGGGCCGTCCGGTCCGAACATCCCGGCCTTGGCCTTCGGGCCGAACTGGACCACATTGTTGGCGTGGATCAGCCGCCCCAGCGCACCGCTGGCGAAGACGCCCTTGCCGACCCCCATGAACCAGGAATTGTTGACGACATGGATCGGCCCCTCGTTGCGCTGCGCGCCGCCGAGCTTGAACAGCGTCGGGTTCATGCGCGGTTCGAAGCGCTTGGCGTCGGCCGGCGACAGGTCGGTCGACGGACGCGAGGTGAAGGCGCCGGTGTTCTCGTAGACGTAGAACCAGCCGGCGCGATCGAGCTCGAAGGAGAACGGGCGGAAGCAGTCCCGCAGCCGGTTGCGGCGGATCACCCAGTTCCACGCATGGCTTTCGGGTTCGAAGACGTTGTCGCGGATGCGGACGAAGTCGTTGTCCTCGATCAGGACGTTGGCCGAGGCCTGCCTGCCGCCATTGAAGGTGAGCCCGTCGGGCGCCACGCCGGGCGCCAGCGTGTCGTGGCTGTTGAAGACATGGATGGCGTTGAAGGCGTCGCTGACGCGGTTCCTGCGGATGATCAAATTGCCCGACACGTTCCAAGCGCGGAAGAAGTCGCCGTCAAAGCAGCGCCAGTCGGAGGCGAGATCGACGGCGGCGTTCTTCTCGTTGTCGCTCGCGCCGTGGATGCGCGCCCAGGGAATGCGGTGCCACATGTCGTGGCCTTCGCTGGTGTCCTGCTGCCAGTCGCAGTGCTGGACGATGACGTCGTGCGTGTCGATGCCGTTGGCGCCGATCGCGATCGTGCCGCCGCGGAAGCGGACGTCGTGGATGACGACGTGCTGGCAATTGTCGAGATAGATCGCCGTCGGCCAGCAGCCGTCGAAGTCCAGGCCGTGAATGGCGACGTAGCGGCAGTTGCGGAGCGTCAGCATGGCGAAGTCGCCGACCTGCCCGACGCTCGGATAACAGCCGGCCCGCTGGCGCCGGTCGGCCAGGGAATTCGCCCACAGCCGGACCGCGTCCATCTCAAGGCCGCTGGTGAAGATCGACGGACCGCGCCGCTTGCCGCCGCCCGGCCCGATGATGACGGGCTGTCGCTGCGTTCCGGCGGCGCCCTCAATGACCAGCGGCACGTCGTAGGTGCCGGACCGGAAGCCGATCGTGTCGCCCGCCACGATCCGGGACGGGATGACGCCATAGCCGCCCGGAGCAACCACGATCGAAGCCATGCGGATGATCCTCCCGACCGCCGGACACGCCCATCTTCGTCTTCGGGATGGAAGTATCGCGCGACTGGTGGGAAAGATAAATCTTCCGGACGAAAATAATCCCGCAGGACTCGTGCGAGGAACGCGCGGCTGGCCCGGTTCCTGCTGCCCGATCGCGGAGGGCCGCGTCGCATGCCGGGCCCCGCGGATCGCCTGGAACGCACCGGCCAGTGAACCGGTCGCGGCCCCGTCCGGTGTGCGAGCATGGGCCTTCTGCAGGCCGCGCCGACGATGCGTCGCCCTCGCAGGCCGGTCGAGCGCGATAGGACGCCGCCGGTGCCCGCGCCCGGCTGGTCAAAAAGCGGGCTGTTGCTTGCGCGTTAATCAAGCCTATGTCGAAAGCGACCCGCGGTCAGAAGTGATTGCGCCATTCGCCGTGGCTGCAAGCTCTTGAAGCTTGATTCTAAAGCGAGAATTTGACTAAGCTCTGACCGATAGCCGGGGCGTGCGATGATGAACTCCAATGCCGCGATCTTGGAACTTGGCAGCAGCGCGCTACACCGCACGAAGCTGTTCCTGGTCGACGATCATCCGATCGTCGAAGCGGGGCTCAGCCTTCTCCTCCGGGGCCATCCCGACCTTCACCTGGCCGGCAGCTGCCCCAATCCGGACAGCCTCGCCGGCGACAGCCTCGACCGGATCGCCGACGTCTTCATCCTCGATCTCGTCTATCGGGGCACGGTCAACGTCGATGCCATCCGCGGCATCCGGAAACTCGCACCCGACAGCATCATCGTGGTCTATTCCTCGCTCCCGAACAGGCAGTACCGCGCGGTCGTCGCCGCCGCGGGAGCCGACGAGTTCGTCAGCAAGGATTCGAGCCTGGCCACCCTCGTCTCGACGATCCGCGAGATCGTGGTCCGGCGCCGGAACCGCGACACACAAGCCGCATCGCCGGCAAAAGACGCGGCGGCAAACGCCGGCATGGACGCGATCGTGATCGGCGACGTCCACCTGACGCGCCGCGAACGGCTGGTTGCCGGCATGATCGGCAAGGGCGTTTCGATCACCGAGATCGGCCGGACGATCGGCATCAGCAAGAAGACGGTTGCCGTCCACCGCGACAACATCAGGCGCAAGCTGAACTGCCGCGACAGCAACGAACTGATCGCGCGCCTGTCGGCGCTGTCCCTCGACGGCTGACACCGGCGCGGCGCGGGGACGGCGGCCGGCATCGGTGCGGGGCCAGCACAGTGCTCGCCGGACCGCGCCCCTTCACCTTCGTCATCCCGGGCGAAGCCGGAGCGAAGCGGAGGCGCAGACCCGGGATCCATGCCTCGGTCGATATCGAGAAGCGGGGCGACGACGAAGGCGGCGGTGTTCGGGGGCTCCGGCGCCGGAAATGCGGGGACAGTTCACTTAACTCGGATCGAGGACGACTGAAGACGGCGTCGATTGCTGCCGAATTAAGTATACTGTCCCCGAGTTTCCCTGCCACCGACGCCGAGGCATGGATCCCGGACACGTCGTCCTTCGCTGCGCTCGGACGCCGTTCCGGGATGACGAAGGTGGGGGGGGGGCGACCTCCAGCCCTTGAGGCCTCGGCCATCGTCTCGATGTGGCCACCCCGCGCACCGTCATTCCGGGGCCGCGCGGCGGAACCCGGAGTGGCGACCGAGGCGGAAAGGCGCAACGTTTCGCGCCTGACCCTGCGATGGCAGCCCTCTGGATCCCGGGTTCCGCTGCGCGGCCATCCTGCATTGCGGAGACGGCGAGGCCGGTCTCCGAAGCGCTGCCTATGCGTCGACCTGCTCGATCATCTGGCGGGCCATTTCCCTGATCGGGTCCGCCGCCACCGCGGCGAGGTTTTCGAGGATGTCCCGCGCCTCCGCCTCCTCGCCCATGCCGCGCAGCGCGACGGCCAGGAAGAAGTAGATCGCGTCGCTCGGCGCGGCGGCGTTCAGGATGGCGGCTGCGGCGCGCGCGTCGCCCTTCGCCATCTTCACGAGCGCCTGCCCCAGCGGACCGATCTCCGCACCCGGCCGCGCCAGTGCCAGCGCCGCAAAAACGGTTTCCGAGGCTTCCAGCGCGCCGCGCGAGAGACCCAGCATTCCGATCGACGCGAGAAGACGCGTCTCGTCGCTCGACAGCAGTTCCGCCACCAGTCTGATCCAGCCTCGTTGCGCCGCCGAAGCGGCAGGATGCGATGGAACGGAGCCTAGCGCCCCGGCCGGTCGCGATGGTGTCAAAGGATACATCCTTCACGCCGCGCCAGAGGGCACAAGGAGGGGCGCCGCGCGGCCAGGCGGCGGGAGGCTTCGGATCGTGCTCACCAAATTCCTGCGTGTGGTGTCGCAACGCAACGACGTCATCCTCGCCTTCCTTCTGATCTGCATCGTTTTCATGATGATCCTGCCGCTGCCCACCTTCCTGGTGGACATCCTGATCGGCATCAATCTCACCATCTCCGCGATCCTCCTGATGGTGGCGATCTATCTCTCGGACGTGGTGGCCTTCTCCGCCTTCCCGGCGATCCTGCTGCTGACCACGCTGTTCCGGCTCGCGCTGTCGATCACCACCACGCGCCTGATCCTGCTCGACGCCGATGCCGGCCAGATCGTCGAGACCTTCGGCAAGTTCGTGGTTTCCGGCAATCTCGTCGTCGGCGCGGTCATCTTCCTCATCCTGACGATCGTGAACTTCATGGTCATCACGAAGGGTGCGGAGCGCGTCGCGGAAGTCTCGGCGCGGTTCTCTCTGGACGCGATGCCCGGCAAGCAGATGTCGATCGATTCCGACATGCGCGCGGGCCAGATCGACATGAACGAGGCCAAGGGCCGCCGCGGCAAGCTGGAAAAGGAATCGCAACTGTACGGCGCCATGGACGGCGCCATGAAATTCGTGAAGGGCGACGCCATCGCCGGCCTGATCATCATCGCGGTCAACATCATCGGCGGCATCCTGATCGGCACCACCCAGCGCGGCATGGATATCGGCGAGGCGCTGAACCTCTACGCCATCCTGACCATCGGCGACGGGCTGGTGTCGCAGATCCCGGCGCTGTTCATCTCCATCACCGCGGGCTTCATCGTCACCCGCGTCGCGTCCGAGAAGAACGAGAACCTCGGCTCCGACATCGCCGGCCAGCTCATCAACGAGCCCAAGGCGCTGCTGATTGCGGGCGGCATCTGCGTCGGCTTCGCGATGATCCCCGGCTTTCCGACCGTCACCTTCCTGCTGCTCGCCGCGCTTGTGGGCGGCGGCGGCTACATGATCATCCGCCGCCGCAAGACCGATACCCGCGAGCGCGAGGGAACCCGCATGCCGGCCCTGTCGGCGGCGGCAGGTCCGGTCGGACAGGCTCCGCGCTTCCCCGACGAGGAGGAGGACACGCGCCCGGTCGAGCCGGTGACCTTCGCGCTGACGGTGCCGCTGATGGTCGACATCGCCGCCTCGGTCCGTTCCGCGATCAAGCCCGAGCGGCTCGACCGCGAGGTCGCCCGGGTCCGGCGCGCGCTCTACTTCGATCTCGGCGTCCCCTTCCCCGGCATCCACCTGCGGCTCAACGAGAACCTCGCCGCCGGCCACTACCGCATCATGGTCAACGAGATCCCCGTCGCCGCCGGTGCGGCGCGGGCGGAGCACTTTATCGTGCGCGAGAGCGAGGCGAACCTGAAGATGTTCGACATTCCCTACGAGCGCGGCGACGACTTCCTCCCCAACACGCCGAGCCTGTGGGTCCACACCCGCCACCTCGGCCTCGTCGATCAGTCGGGCATCCAGCGGATGACGCTGCCCAGCATGCTGACCTACCACCTGGCCCATGTCCTCAAGGACCATGCGGGGCAGTTCCTCGGCGTGCAGGAGGCGATGTTCCTCATGAACCAGATGGAGAAGAACTTCGCCGAACTCGTCCGCGAGGCGACGCGCGCGCTTCCCATCATCACCATCACCGACGTGCTCAAGCGCCTCGTCGGCGAAGGCATCTCGATCCGCGACATGCGCACCATTCTCGAGGCGCTGGTGGAATGGGGCCAGCGCGAGAAGGATCCGATCCTCCTGTCCGAGCATGTTCGCGGCGCGCTCTCGCGCTACATCACCTACAAATATTCGGGCGGCCAGAACGTCATCCCCGCCTATCTGCTCGGCAAGGAAGTGGAGGACGAGGTCCGCGGCGCCGTGCGCCAGACCTCGGCCGCGTCCTACCTCGCGCTGTCGCCGGACTTCCATCGCCGCCTGATGGAGGCGCTCAAGGCCTCCATCGGCGACCTCAACGGCCATGCGCTGACGCCCGTGCTGCTGGCGCCGATGGATATCCGCCGCTTCATGCGCAAGATCGTCGAGCGGGACTTCCCCGAACTCGCGATCCTGTCCTTCCAGGAACTGGCGCCCGACGTCAGCATCCAGCCGCTCGACCGCATCCGGATCACCTGACCGCTGGAGCGCGACGTGACGTCAGCGGGCGCGACGACCGAACCGACCACCCGCGAGGCCGCGCGCCTCCTCGGCTTCCGCGCAGCGCTCTTTGCCCTCATCGCCGCGATCGCGCAGGTGCTCGCCCTGCTTCTCGTCGCACCGGACTTCGCCGGAACGCCGCGCCTCGCGATAGGCGTGCTCATCGCCGCCGCGCCGCTGCTGGCGGCTTGCCTGTCGTTTGCCCCGGTCCTGCGGCCGCTCGCTTCCGCCGGCATTTTTTTCTCTTCGGTCGCCACCGCCGCGGTCGTGCTTTCCTTCGTGCCAGGCGACGATCCCGGCGGCATGACGCCGCAGATACTCTCCGCCTCCCTCGCCGGCCTCGCCTTCTGGCCGGTCATCGCGCTCTGCCTGTCCGCCGGACGTGCGCTCGACGATCTCGCGCTCCGCTCGGCCGTCATGGCATCGCTGCGACGTCCGGCGCGCACGGCTGCCGCGCCCCTGGACGGGAGCCTCGTCCGGTCGGCGGGCGCCCTGGCGCTCTACGCCCTCGCTGCGACGATCGCGCTCCTGTCGCTGCTCTTCTTCGCGGCGACAATCCTGCGGCGACCGGCCTCGCTCGAATGGCTGATCTCGACGCCGGTCCACGTCGCCATCCTCATGCTGTTCTGCGCGATCTGCATCCTCCTTGCCCAATCCTGGCTCGATCACCTGCGATCCGGCTCGCCCGGCGCCGGGGATGCAACCGGCGACGCGGCAGCGCTTCGCGCGGCGGCGCAGCGCCGGCTGCTTCGGACGCTGATCGGTCTCCTGCCGGTGCTCGGATTCCTCGGCACCGTGCTCGGCATCATGCAGGCCCTGGCCAGTCTTCCGGTCGCATTGACCGATCAGCCGGCGGCACAGGATGCCGGTCTCGCCGAAAGCCTTCGCGGCATTGCGACCGCCTTCGAGACGACGCTCCTCGGGCTGGTGGGATCGGTGGCCGCGACACTGGTGCTCGCCTCGATCGAACGCGCGGAGGACATGCTTCAGGCGGATGCGTCGTCCAGCGCCCCGGAGGCCGGGCCATGAGCCCGCGGCCGCCGGATCGCCGCTGGACGGAAGACGGCCTGGACGGCGCCGGCGCCATGGCGGACCTCATTCTCGGCACGACCGGAATCCTTCTCGTCGTCCTCCTGACGCTCGGCCCTGCCGCGTTGTCGCGGCAGGGTCCCGCAGACGCTCCGAACATCCTCGCGCCGCCCGCAGGCAGCGTGGAGAAAGGTTACGCGGGACCCGTCCTGATCGCCCGCGCCGAAGGGCTCCTCGTCGCATCGCGAGGGATCCTGATCCCGGTCTCCGAAATCGCCACCAGTCCTCACTTGGCCGCGCTCGGACCCGCAACACCGCTGCTGATCATCGAGCCCGATGGCCTCGAGGCCGCCTTCCATGCCAGCGCGCGGCTGGCGGCTGGCGGGATGGCCGCAGTCGATCGCGTCCGCATCGACCGGACCTGCGCCGGCATGCGCCGGGTCGAACGACAGGGACCGGCTCTCGTGCTGGTCTGCCAGGGTCGGTGAGCGCCCCGCCGAAGAAGGCGCCCGGGCGGCCCCGTGGCGCGATCGTGGCGCACGGGCCGGCCGGGGTGCCGTTCTTCACCATCATGCTCGACGTGTCTGCCAACCTGCTTTGCGTGGTGGTGCTGCTGCTGACGATCTCGGCTGCGGCGCAATCGCGTCGGGCGCAGACGGCCGAAGTCGGCTTCCCGATCCGTGCCGGCGAGGCCCTGGCCCCGGCCGGGCTGGTCGAGGCCTTCAGGCTCCGGACGGTGCGCAGCGAGGGCGTCGCCACGATCGATCTGCGGCGCGACCATGTCGACGTGAAACCGGCGGGAGCCTCGCCGCTGAACACATTCCGGCTGCCGCTCGACGCCGCGGATTTCGCCTCCTCCCTGCGCGGGTCGCTCGCGCCGGCGCCCGGCAAGGTCCTCGTCTTCGTGTTTTCGCAGGAGGGCCACGCGGCACTGCGACGGTCGCTCGACGAATTCGCGACCTCCGTGACCGAAACCGACGTGCCGGTCGCGCTGCGTGCCGCGGATCCGGAAGGCGGCTGGTCCGGAGCGTTTCGCGCGCTCTTCGGCCGCGAGATCGCTCCCGCGACTTTTCCCGAGCGGCTGGCGCGCATCATCTCCGGAGGCCTTGGCGCAGACGGGCAGGCAACCGGCCCGGCGTCGCGCAGCGATGCGGCGGCCGGGACTCAAGGACTGCTCTGGACCGCGCTCCAGGCCGCCTGGCGTCTGACGCTGCTCATGCTGTGCGTCTGCGCGGTGATCCTCGTCGGGCGCTTGCGACCGCTCGCCCGATAGCCGGCCGCACCGGGTCAGGCAGCCTTGCGCTCGCCGATCTTCGCCGCTGTCGCCTCGGGCGCCGGGAAGACGAATTCGAAGCGGGCTCCGCGCGGAACGAGGTTCTGCGCCGTCAACCGTCCACCGAGCCAGTCCGTGTATCGACGGGCCAGACGCAGTCCCAGCCCCGACCGCTCCTGCGAAGCCCCCGGGACCGGGCTGTCGCTGGTCATGAACTGGGCGAGGCGTTCGGCAGGGATTCCGGGGCCTTCGTCAGAGACATCGATGACGATGCGTGCATCCTCCCGTCGGGCACCGATCCGGATCGTCCCCGCCGGGGGCGAATGGCGGATCGCGTTGTCGATCACGGTGTCGAGGATGTGCTCGATTTCGGTCGGATAGGACGCGCGCAGGCCTTCGGCAATGTTCATGTCCAGCGCCAGCGTGTTGTGCAGCAGGGGCAGCCGGTGGGCGACGAGGACACGCCGCACGATCGCCGCCAGGTCGTCGGTCTGGGTGCCGGACGGCGAGCGTTGATCGCCGTCCGTCGAGATCAGGCCGCTGATGCGGACCATCAGCGCCTTGCAGGTCTCACGGATCACCGCGAGCGTGGCGGTGAGCGTGCTCATGTCGAGTTCGCCGCGGGAAGCCGAAGTCTCCAGCGCCTCGATGGTGTTGCTCACTCCCGCAAGCGGGCTCCTGAGATCATGCGCGACGAGCACCATCAGGGTTTCGCGCTGGTCGAGCAGTTGCTCGACGGTTCTCGTGCGGGCCAGCACGCGCTGCTCCAGTTCGGCTTTGATCCGCTCCGCTTCGGCCACCGCCGCCGAGACGCAGAGCGTCACGATGGCGAGCACCGCGAGGTAGATCTGGAGATAGACCAGCGAACGCCAGGGCAGTTCGGACGGAAACACCACGAAACCGTTCAGCGTCCCGATCGACGCCCCGGCCGTCACCAGGGCGATCGCCGCCAGCGCTCCGCCGGCGCCGAAGCGGAATGCCGCCCAGACGAGGAGCGGCGCGATCATGTAGGGCGTCGGCCACTCCGATATCCGCTCGGTGAGATAGAGGCCGCACAAGGCCTGGATGGCGAGGCAAAGGGCCAGGAACAGCGCGACGGCCTCCAGCGGGCGGCCCGCAACCGGCGTACGGACGCGGTTCGACAGGGCCAGAACGGTCAGCCCGGTGAAGATGAGGATGCCGGCCGCGTTCGCGACATACCAGGTGAGGCCCACTTCGAAGAAGCCGTCGCTCCGCGTGTCGACGAGGAAGGAGCTTGCCGTCACCCCGCAGATGACGCTGATCAGGGGCGGAAACACCGGCGCGAGCAGCAGGAAACGGATGACGCCCTTGGTGTGGAAGAGGAACGACTGGCCAAAGGCATGGCGTTCGATGAAGAAGGCCGTCAGCAGCGCTTCGCCCGTATTGGCCACGGCGATCAGGATCGCCAGCAGAGCCGCGACGTCCAGGGGCAGCCCGACCCCGATGTTGATGGCGAGGTTCACCGCGAAGGATCCGACGGTGACGCTTGGCCAGTAGGCCCGCCCCTTCGCCAGGATCAGGCCGGTTGCGAAGCCCGACGGCACCCAGACCGCGGCCGCGTTCCACTGCACCGAAGCGGTCGACAGCGACAACGCGCCGAGCAGCACGTAGACGAGGGCGTAGCCGAGAAGCCTGATCTTGTCCGCACCCTCGTTCAAGACCGGAGACCTCCCGCGGACCCGTACTTCGCCACGATTGCGGAGCCGATGCACGACCGGCAGCCTTGGCCCCCCGCAGGAATGGATCGGATGGTCTGCATCACACCAGTCTGTTCCCGTTAACCATCGATACTGCCTCCAGTCCCTCGCCCGCGCTATCCCCGGAAAGCGGAAGAACGCAATTTTTGCGGGTTCCTCCAGACCGACCGGGCAAGAAAAGGGAAAAACCGCCTCGGCAGAAAGCTGCTTTCCCGGTCTCAACCACACGCAGCGATCTTCCGCCGTGATGTCCGGCACAGCGGTCGCGCAGGCCCGTGCTATCGTGCCGCTGGTTCCCGTCGGCCAGGCATTCGCGCTGGCGCGAGATGCAGAAGAACCGGTGGGAGGCTTGTCTGACGGTGCGAACATCGGGTGACGAACGGGGCTCAACGTCCGGGCGGCGCCCATCCTCCCTTCACGACCGGATAACGCAGTGCTCCGGCGGCTGCGCCGCCGTCGCCGTGTCGCACGCGCATCGGGAGCCGCCGCACGACGGGCAGCGGCCCGATTCCCGCAGCACCCGGCAGTCAGGCTTCCGCGGATGGAGCGGCATGTGAAGTCGGGCCAGAGCATGGAGCGGGCGGGCGCCCCGAGCCGGGCCGGTCACTCCGGACCGTCGGGCGCGCCTTCCATGCGACTGCCATGGTGAATTCGATAAACAACGGGAGCGGCCCGCAGATCCAGCCGCGCACCAGCGGCTCGGAAAAGGGATCGGCCGCAGACGCGATAAGGACGGCGACGTCGCTCACGCAACTGCGCTTCACCGCCGGCGACATGCGCGAGGTTCCGGTCCAGGACGGCGCGACCGGCGGCAGAACCGCCGATTTCATGCGCCTGCTTTCACTCGGCTCCGACGCGCTGTCACCCGGAGAGACGCAACAGGAAAAAGCGTCGGTCGGCGCGCGCCTGCGGCTCGAGGCGCTCGACCGGACCGTCCTGTCCAGGGATGAGATGGCGATTCTCGACGAGATCGTGTCGTCGATCGTCGGAAGAAGCGATCGATGATGTCGCTGCTCGATATCCGGCGGGCGATCCTCGAATCGCAGCCTGCCGCCATCAACAGGCTCGCGCGAATCCTCCTGGCGGCTTTCCTGCGCGAAGCCGGACCCGACGGAGACTGGCAGTCCGTGGCGCGACGCCACCTCCACCGGATGGCCGCAGGCGCACTGCTGGAAGAACGCGCCCTCGGCGAGCAACACGCCATGGCGTTCGTGGGCACCACGCTGGCGCCGGTCGCCGGTCTTGCGCCGATCTATCGCGGCGCCGGCGAGACGGATCTGGCCGAACTGGCGAATCTGCTCGCCGGGATCGGAACGGAACGACTGGCCGCCGAAGCGCGCTGGAAAGCGGTCGGAAATGCACGGGAAGCCGTCCTGACCGCCTTGTCCCGGTCGCGGGAGAGCGGCTCCGCCTCCGCGCCTTCCTCCGTCGCCGGTCGCGAGACGAAAGCCGCCCTTCGTCGCCTCTTCTCCGTCGCCGCGCCTGCGTTGCGGCTCGAGCTGGCGCTCGACGCCTCGCAGTGGATCGCGGCGCAAGCTCCGAAGCTGCCGCTGTCGACCCTCGCGCGCACGCCCTACGAGGAGATGCTCGTCCGCGAGATCGACCTCCTCGAGGAACTCGTCTCCGCCTATCTGGGAGAGCGCTGGTTCCGGGATTCGCGCTACTGGACCCTGTTCGCAGCCATTCCCCAGGAGGCTCTCGGCTTTCTCGGACGCGCATTCGGCGAGGGCGGCGACGACGGGCTGCTGCGTTCCGTCGGATCCGCGATCGTCGTTCCGGCGCTCGACCGGCTCGACCAGCTCGACTTCGACGGCCGGGACGCGGACGGGTTTGCGACGGTCGTCGAGCTCGGGCGCCGGCTCGCGGACTGGCTTGAAAAACTGATCGCCCCCGAACCGTCTCTGCCGTTGCAGGATCCGCGCCGACCCGCCCTGGAACGGCTTCGCGCCCGCCACGGTCTCGCGATGGACGTCCTCCTCGTCGATCTGCGAAGGAGGTGCGTCGATGCCACCCGCCCGGCCTGAGCGCACCGGCTGTCCGGCCGCTCGTCCATCGGGCGTCGACCGGCGCGCCTTCGTGGCAATGCTCCTCTCCTTCGCCGCAGCCGGATGCGCGAGTGATGGCGCCGACGGCGAACTGCTGGAGGTCGATTATCCACGGCCGGTCTTCGAGGAGGCACATTTCGTGCCCGGCGTGCCGTCCGGCGTCCTGCGCCGGAAGCACCGGCGGCAGATCGTCGCCTACCCGACCGCCGAGCAGCAGGGAACCGTGGTGGTGGATACGGGCACGCGCTTCCTCTACCTCGTCCACCCCGGCGGCCGCGCGATCCGCTATGGGATCGGCATCGGCCGCGACGGCTTCCTGTGGAAGGGGCGGGCCATCGTCGGCGCAAAGCGCGAGTGGCCGACCTGGACGCCTCCGCCGGAGATGATCGCACGCGATCCGCGTCTGGGAGCCCTCGGTGGCGCAGCCGGCGGGATGGCGGGAGGCACCGACAATCCGCTCGGAGCCCGCGCCCTCTATCTCCACCGCGACGGGCGCGACACGCTCTACCGTATCCACGGCACGACCGACGCGGGATCGATCGGTTCGGACGTCACGTCCGGCTGCGTGCGGATGCTGAACATCGACGTCATCGATCTCTACCGCCGCGTCCCCCAGGGCGCCACGGTCGTCGTTCTCTGAGGTTCGGCCACAGGCCCGGCCCGGTCAGATCTGGAAGCGATGCCGCCGCGAAAGGCTTTTCTTGATCTGGTCGGCCATGTCCTCGGCCCATTCCGGCAGGCGGGTGCCCTTGCGCAGGAGATCCTCGACGGACTTCTCGACCTCGCGCAAGGCGGACGTCAGCGCGACGAGCCAGGCCATGAGTTTCACGGCCTCCTTCTTCTCCACACGGGCGAACAGGTCCTGCAGCGCCTTCAGCAGGCGTGCATTGGCACCGATCGACGTCAGGTAGGCGATCATCTCTTCCGGCGTCAGCTTGAACTCTTCGGCGCCCGCTGCTGCGAGTTGCGCTCCCGCCCGACGGGCATCCGCCGCATGGGCCGGGTTCTCGAGCGCGCGCGGAAAGGGCCAGCCCGGAATCATCGCGGCATTGAGGATCACCGCGGCCAGCATGTCGCGCGAGACCGCCTGATCCGGGCGGTTGCCGAGCGCCGCGATGGCGGCGAGGAACGCTTCTGCCGCGACCGCAGGCATGCTGCCCGCCGCCGCCGCCGGCCCGGCGATCGACGACGTGCGGATGGTATCGATGCCCTCGGCGGCGCCGGGGACCGTGACGGCGGCAAGGAAGGCTGCGGCTTCCGCAGGCGAGAGCAGGGACGGTGCCGGTGCCCGCGCCGCGGCCGGCACGCCGGCCGCCTGCGGCAGACCCGGATCGGCGACCGGGAGACCGTGCAGTGCTGCTGCATCCGCCACGGCGCTGGCGGCAGGCCCTGCCTGGGCGCCCTCCCCGGCAAGCAGCGCCGGAAGGATCGGGACGCCGGCCGGCGTTGCCGCCTGTCCCTGCTGACTGGCGACCAAGGCCGCCGCGGCGCCCGCCGGAAGCGGCGCGCCGGTGGGGGCCGCCCGCCTCGGATCGGCCGGTGCGGGACCGTCGTCCCTGCTTGTGCCACCCTCCGCCGCATCGCCCTGTTGGCCGCCCGCGGCGGCGGCGATCGCCGCCGTCTGGCCGGGTATTCGGGGCGGCTGTCGCAGCGGCGGTTGTCCGGCCTCCTCCATGGTCTGCAGATCGGCGGTCCCGGCCGCTGCGGCGCTGGTCTGCGGCGGTTCGGTCCTTTCGCCGGAGGGACCGAGCGGCCGCGGAAGTCCGGCGAGCGTCAGGGAAGCGGCGGGGGTCATCCGCAGGCGCTGGACCGTGTCCGCCGCCGCGGCGGTCGCAGGCCGCTCGTCCGCTGCCGCGCGCATGGCGGGCTCGAGTTGGTCCGGCACCACGTCGCTCGCGAGCCTGCCAGGCAGCGTCCCTGCCGCAGGAGAGGAGGAAACCGGAAGCGCCTGCTGCGGCTGAAAGGCCTCCCCGCTGCGCGCACGCGCGGATGCTGCGCCCTCCGCCTGTCGCGGATCCGCCGGGCGGTCGGAGAAGCCCGCCCGGGACGCCTCCGGCAAAGCAGCGCCACCGTGCGGAGCGGCTGTCGGCGGCGCTTCGCCCAGGATGTCCTTGCTGAGCTGGGCGATCAGCGCGCCCTGCATCAGCCTGACATAGACGGCGCTGAAATCCCCTCCCACGGTCAGGCGCCTCGCCTGACCTCGAGCGCGCGCTTGAAGCGCGCCGTCTCGTCCTGGATGGGCGGCGTCAGCTGTTCGATCCCCGCCTCGACGCGCGGGAGAAGCGCCGCAGCAGCCTGAAACTCGCCGCGCCGCATATGCGCCTCGAGCAGGTGGAACAGGGGAACCGCCCAGTCCTCCCGCAGGCTGCTGGCCGTCGAGAACGCCACCATGGCGCCGTTGAAGTCCTCGCGGACCCTGGCGCAGATGCCAAGGCCCATCCAGTGGTCGGCGCGCTTGCCGTCGAGGGTGCAAAGCGTCCGGAACAGCGCCTCGGAGCGGTCGACATGGCCGGCATCGAACAGCGCGAAGGCGCGGGCATAGAGATTTTCGATCAGCTGCGGCGAGAGGCCGAGCGCGTCGGCGGGCGGCGTTCCGGCGTCCAGCGCCTGCGCCAGCCCACCGAAGGCCCGCCCGCCCAACGTGTCGAACAGCGCCTGCAGGACGCCGATGTCCTCGGGGCCGAGGCCGAAGAGTCGCTGCAGCACGCCCCCCTCGGCCGGTCGGTCGGCATCGCTCGCCGCTTCGGTCGCCACCGCCGGACGCCTAGCCGCGGTCGGAGAGCGCGAGAATCCGCTCGGCGCGCTGTCGGATGCCGGCATCGTCCGGCACGCGGGAGAGCCGGATCGCATCGGCGAGGTCTTCGCGCGCCTCCTCCGCGAGGCCGAGGCCGAGACAGGCCCGTCCCGAGATGAAATAGCCGCGCGGGTCCGTCGGCAGCGCGGCAATCACCGCCGCCGCCGCCTGGAGCGCCAGGTCGAAATGGCCGAGCGCGATGGAGGCGTCCGCCAGGCCGATCTGGAAACCGACGTCGTCGGGCGCCATCACCACGAGCAGGCAGTAGATGCGCTGCGCGCCGGCGAAATCGCCAGCCATCAGCTTCAGGTGGCCGACATGCGCCAGAGCACGAAGTTCGCTCGTCTGCAGGCCGTAGCTGTCGCGCAAGGCCTTGCCGAGCCTCTCCAGGTCCCCCGCCTCCCCTATCGCCGCGTCCATGTCTTGCATTCCTTTCCTTGTTTCCGCCACCGCTTCAGGGACGGAAGATGAATTCGTCGGCCGCCGGGGCCGGTTGGCCGCGAAGGCCCGCCATCGCTCCCGGAACCCCCGAGGCGTCGAGATGCGCGCCCTGCCAGTCCGCCTGCTCGATCAGATCCTCGATGGCGGTCTTCAGCGCAGCACCGACCTGGTTGCGCGGCATCGAGAGCGTCACGCGCGCCTGAAGGTGCAGCCGCATTGCATCGGCCTCGCCAGGCACGGGCTCCATTCCGGCGCTGGCGCCGTTCGACGCAGCGAGGCCCAGCGCCGTCTGCAGCACGGAAGCGATCTGGCGCTCGCGCAGGGCGGCATCGGCTCCGAACCGCGGACCATCGGTCGTCTCGATCAGCACCGAGCGCTCGTTCGGCGAGAGGCTCAGCCTGAGCGCGACCTCTCCCGTCCGCGCATCGACCGAGATCTCGTGCCGTCCGCCGGCGATCTCGTCGCGCAGCGGCGCCGGCAGGTCGAGAAGCACGTAGAGCGCGTCGAGCGCCTGCGCGAAGCTCGTCTCCATCGCTTTTCCTCCGGCCCGCGCCCGTCAGCCGCGCGTGATCGAGGACATGCGCTCGATCTCGGCGTTGCGGATCTCCTTCATGAACTGGATCACCGACTGGATGACCTGGGTGAGATCCTCCGAGAACTTCTTCTCGATGTCCTGCTGGTTCAGCGAGTCCTGCGAGCCGGCCTGCATTTCCTGGCTGTCGGCCTGGAGATTGCTGGCGTCGGCCTGCTGCATCGCCCCCGCCTGCTGGCCGCCGCTGCCGGCGATCGAGCTGCCCGCGCCGGTGAAGGCGTTGATGGCCTGCTGCTGGGCGGTGTGGATCGTGCTCGCCTTGTTCATCACGGCGTCCGATCCGAACTTCATGTTCGAGAACTTCACCTGCATGCCGAGCGACAAGCTACCGCCGAGGATCTGCATGGCGCCGCTGATGATGCCGCCGACGAGGGAGGAAATCGCCGCGTCTTCCTGCTTGTCGGCCGCGTCGCGGCTCAGCTGCGCGCCTTCCAGCATCTGCGTCTTCGCCATCTCGCGCGCATTGGCGCGCTGCTCCACCGCATTCTGGCGCTGCGAGTTCATGAGCTCGATCAGCGCGGCGAACAGCGCGGTTCGGTCGCTGGCTCCGGCGATGAATTCCTTCAGCTTGGCGGTCAGCGCTTCCGGAGTCACGCCGGGCGGCAGCTTGAAGGTTTCGGGCCCGGTCATGGACTTGCCGTTCGACTTGCCGCTGGTTCCGCCGATGATCTCCTTCAGCATGTCCGGGGTGAAGGTGATCCCCGTCATCCCGCCGGAGGTCGTCTTCGGAGGCTGCTTGGTCTCGCCGGTCTGGCCTGGAATGACGGTCGTCGGCTGGCCGACATTGGTGGTGTTGATCGTGTTCATCGTTCGGTCCTGTCGGTTTGCCGCCTTCGTCCTCAGCCGGAGAAGCGCATGCGCATGAGGCTGTCGGTGCGGTCGGTGATGCCCTGGATCGCGGAATCCAGGATCTGGTTCGAGATCTGGTTGGCAGTCATGAGCATCTCGAGCGCCTGGTCGATCAGGCTCTCCAGCGTCTTCTGGATGGCGTCCATCTCCTGGCCCTCGGCCTCCAGGCGCTTGGCTTCGGCCTGCGCCTTCTGGCTGTCTGCGACGAGCGTGGTCGTGATGATGCCGGTCGTGCCGGCGCCGATCTGCGCCGTGGCGTTGCCGACCGTGGAGATCGTCTTGACCGTATTGACCGTCGAGGAAGTGATTTGCGCCGTCCCCTGCAGGGCCGAAGTCATCGAACTGGCCTTGGCACCCAGATCGAGGGCGACCCGGGCGAGCGTGTTGCCGATGGCCGATGCAGTCTGGCTGCCCGTGTTGATGGAGGTCGTCAGTGCTGCGCTGGCGATCTTGGCGATGGCCTTCGCCACGGCACTGACCAGCGCCGGTCCGAGCGACACCACGACAGTCGCCACGGACAGCGCTATCGTAAGACCGGTCAGCACCTTGCCGAAAGTCTCGTCGGCCTTGGCGATTTCCTCATCGGTCTTGCCGAGGGACTTGGCCACGAGGCCGGCGATGCCCAGTCCGCCGCTCGCGTCCTTGGCGATGGAATCGGCAAACTGGATCGTCATCATGACGGCGGCTGCAATGAGCGCCGCGGCCAGGGCGACGCCAGCGCCCGTTACCGCCGAAACCGCGGCGAATGCCGCCGCGATGTAGGTGAACAGCAGCGCGATGGCCTGGAAGATCTTGGCGAAGATGGCCCCGATGCCGGACTTGCGATCGTTGGCGACGGCTTCCTCGATCTTCTCCTTGCGCTCCTCCAGCTTCGACTGCTGCTCCTGCTGCGACGTGCGGATCTTCTCCTGGTTGGCCTTGACGCTTTCGAGGCTCGTGTCCTCCCGCGTATCGCTGAGGGCCGCCGACACCTGGGCAAGGACCAGTTCGACGTCGCCTGAGCGCTTCGGGGCGAAGCCGGACGAGGCGAAGATCGAGGCG
This sequence comes from Aquibium sp. ELW1220, assembly GCF_030398385.1. Classification (GTDB taxonomy): domain Bacteria; phylum Pseudomonadota; class Alphaproteobacteria; order Rhizobiales; family Rhizobiaceae; genus Aquibium. Next base: position 26,329 of record NZ_JAOAOQ010000016.1, read on the forward strand.
AAGCCCTGCTTCATCGTCTTTGCGACGGTCTGCATGACGTCGGGCGTGAGACCGTTGACGCCGTTCACGCCCATTCCGGTCAGGATCGTCTCGACGTCCTTCATCAGGGAAGTCGTGAAGGAATCGGGCGTGATCGTCGGCGGGACGTTGGTCCCCTTTGGTATCGTCAGGTCGGCCATAGCCTCGTCCTCTCCGTTCCCGTGCAGGGTTCGCCTGGAATTTCGTCAGCCCTTTCCGGGCATGCTCTTCAGCGCCCGGACTTCCGCGAGCCTCTGGTCGGCCACCGCGGCCGAGCCGGGCGAGCCGTGGCCGCGGCGGGCCTCCTCGCGCGCCAGATCGAAGCATCCCTCGGCATTGTCCAGCTCGCCGACCGCCATCAGGCATTCGCCCAGCCGCAGGTATCCCTCGGGATTGGTCGCATCCATCGTGATGAAGGTGGTATAGAGCTGTGCGGCGGTCTCGAAACGGCCATCCATCTGGTAGCTCGCGGCCATCGCATAGATGCCGCGCTCCTCGCTGGGATCGAGCGTCATCAGCGTGGTCAGCACCGTGCGCGCACGGGTCGTGTCGCCCACCTGCAGGAGATCGTATCCTTTCTCGTACAGCGCCTCGGTGTGCTTCTTGTCGAGCCCGAGGGCTGCCGCCGGCGTCGCGCCAGCCCGGATCGCGGAGTAGATCGCGTTGTCCTGGAGGCCGAGCTCGCGCATCACGGTGTCGATGATCTCGGGCCCCTTCGTCGCCAGCATCTCTGGGTCGAGGTGGCGCAGCGGGTGGTCGTCGAGGATGGACATCGTATTGTTCCCGAATGACTGAGCCTTAAGCTAGACCGGCTTCTCGGCCGGGGCGGTGTCGAAAGGCACAGGGCTTCGCGGGCGCGCCCGTCATGCCGCCGCAGCGACGGCGCGCAGGCGGTTCCACGCGGCCATCAGGTCCGAGAGTTCGAACCGCTCGGCGCCGAGAGGCGTCCAGACCACGGCTCTGCCCTTGCGCGACAGGCCGACATGGATGGTCCGGTCGAGCGCGGCATCGTAGCCTGCCTGGCGCAGCAGAGCGGGCAGCGCCGCATAGCGCGGCGACCGCAGCTCGCGCGAGAGGCTCATGACTGCTGGTCCCGTCCCCCCGGCCGAAGGCGTGAACGAGAGGGTGCCCGTCGTCTCGAACTCGAAGATGTAGGACCCGTCCCGCGCCGGCGCCGCCACGAGATTCATCGATTCCGCGAAGCGCTGGACGGTGGCGAGAATGGAATTGGGGAGGCTTGCCATGGCTTTTTCCTGCCGGTTCGTCGCTCAATGCGACTGGGAATCGAAATGGGCCTCTTCCCGCGCCACGAGCCGCGTGGAGAGGTCGAGGATCGCCCTGCTCTGCTGCTCGCGCGCGATCATCGAGGGCATCACCGAATCGGGCAGCGTCGAGTGGGTGTTGCGGATCGTGTTCACCGCCGTCACCGAGGTCGCCGGATCGTCGGTGTTCAGCCCGCTGATCAGCCGCTCCACGTCGCCGACGGAGACCGACGGGTTCGCCGCGAAATGCAGGAGACGGCTCGCCATCTCCTTGCCGTCGGGCAGGTCGGGCTGCGACCGGAGCTCCGGGTGCACCCGCAGGATCGTCTGGACCGCGATCTCCGATTCCGACAGGACCGTCTTCAGCCGCTTGAGCTTCGAGAGCTCGTCGAGGAGGCCGCCCAGGATCTGCCGCGTCTCGCCCACGGTCACGACGTCCGAATCGCCCGGCAAGCCCTCGAGTTCGCGCGCCGCCACCCTGGTGAAGGATTCGATGATCTCGTCGTAGGAGCCGGCGAGGTTGAAACCCTTCAGCTGGTCGAAGATCTGGCCGAGATTGAGATTCTCGCGCACGATCGTGCGATAGGCGTCGCGGATGCTGGACGGGTCGGCATCGAAGACCTCCGACATGTCGTGCGACACCTGGCCGACCGCGAAGCCGGCGGTGACGTCCCTTGCGGTCTGCCCCTGATGGAAGCGGCCGCGCGCCTGGTCGAGCACCGACAGGAAGGCATCGCTCGCGCCGAGCTGGACCATCTGCTTGCGCAGTTGCTCGAGCGCGGCGAACTGGTGGCTCGGATCCTTGTCATACTCGGCCAGCGCCTTCAGGATGTCCTCGGCGGTCGGCCGGTTGGCGCCGCTGCCACCGCGGTCCGTCAGGCGCTGGAATTCGTCCATGCGGTCCTTGAGGTCGCGCAGGCGCTGGTCGCGCGGCTGGTCGGGCAGCTTGTCCTCGTACTGCGCGATGCGGGTGAGCGCATCGAATCCGGTGCCGGCCCCCTTGCGCAGCTTGGTCTGCTCGAGCTTCGGCTTCTCGCGGTGCGCCACCGCGCCGCCGAGTTCCTCCATCGCGTCCGAGATATCGGACTGGTCGACGCCGCCCATGGACACGCGTTCCTGGGTCACCGACGACTGGCCGAGCATCCTCGTGCCGATCTCGGAAGCGGCATTGTGGGTGGCGATCTGCGTCCGCACCATCTCGAGCGGGGCACGGGACGAGTTGATGTCCGACATGATACCTCCTTGAAGACCAGGACCGTATGGGCGCAGGCATCGCCGCGGACCGGCTGCCGCAGCGCGGCGGAACCGCGCTCCTCTGATCGTCCTGCGCAAAGCTTCCACTGCTTGAAGGGCGACCCTTGTGTCTTTCGGCACACACACGCGGCGCGCGGCACGTCACAAGTCGACAGGACGGAAAACGGCGGCGGGGGACGCGGCGGGTAAGACCAGCGACAGTCGAGCGGGCGGCTCTTGGGGCGCGGGTTCGTGGCCATGCGCCGTCGACAGTGGATTTTCGGCAGCGCTCGGGACGCCTCGGCGGCGTTTCTAGGTCATGGACCTATGGAAGGCGGAACCGGGTTCGTTAAGTCTTCGTGAAGCGAAGACCTGCGCCCCCGTCGGCGGTGACGTCGGGACCTCCGCCTTCCGGCCTCTGCCGGAACGGCCGTCCGGAAACGGGCCTGCGGCACCGGCCGGGGGCATGGGCAGGCGCCGGGTCCGGCGCTCGATGATGAGGAGTACGTCCTGTGGTCAACAACAGTCTTCCCGTGTCGGTTCCCCGACCCTCGACCGAGTTGCAGAACCTCGGCCGGACCGATCAGCCTCAGAACCAGTCCGGCGTCCAGGACGTCGAAGTCAACGTCCGCAGGGGCGTCGACAACCGCCAGAACGACGCCACGAACTTTGAGCAGTACCTGAATTCCAGCCAGACCATAACGGTGCTGACGAACCAGAAGAACAACAACCCGATCTTTGACCCCGTCCAGGACATCACGAACAATTCGGTCCTGCAGGGTTATGGCAACCCGGGCGAGAGTCAGCCGACCTAGCATGTCCGCGCCGTTCGCCATGCAGGAGAGCTACCCTGCCGTCGAGATGCCGCATGGTCCCGCGGCGCTCGAGACGCATTTTCCTGGCGACGACCGGAAGCCCTTCCCCCTCCCGCGCGCCGTCGAGGGTCTGAGCGAGGAGGCGCGCACGGTGCTGCGCGGCCACATGCGACGCCGCAGCCTGGCTGCCAACACCATCGTCTACTTCCAGGACGACCCGGCCTCCACCTTCTACTTCATCGAGCGCGGCCACGTGCGCCTGACCCACATCATGGAGGATGGCTCGGTCGCGCTCTATGCCATCATTCCGGCCGGCGCGTCCTTCGGCGAGGCAGGCTCCTTCGATCCGGCCGGCTACTGCGACACCGCCACCACGATCGACGCGGCCGACCTGCTCGTCGTCGAGATGAACTGGATCGACCGCGAGGGCCGCGTGTACGACGAGTTGCGCCGGCTGCTCACGCGCCTGATCTCCGCCCGCCACCGCGCGCACATCGAAGTCACGCGCGCCCTCTATCTGCCCAATCTGACGTCACGGCTGGCGCTCGCCATCCTGCGGCTGCTCGACACGCTGGGAAACAGCCTGCGCTACCAGAGCCGGATCGTTCCGGTGCTGGGACCGGTGGTGACCCAGCGCGACCTCGGCGCGATGGCGCGCGGAACGCGCGAGAACGTCAACAAGATCCTGCGCGTCTGGATTTCGGAAGGCATCGTCGTGGTGGAGGATCGCCACATCATCCTGACCAACCGCGCCAAGCTCGAGAGCATCGCCTTCAAGGGCTAGAGGTCGCCCGTACAGCCAACACCAGTGAGCCCGCCGATGAGCCAAACGACACACCCTGCCTCCGCCGGTGGGGCTACACAGTCAGGTCAGGGACTCGAGTTCCTGGGCTTCACCGATCTCGAAGCCGAGCTTCTCGGCCCGGACGGACGCCGCGCGGCGGAGGAAACCATCCGTGCGCTTGTCGTCCTGGAAGGCAGACTTGGAGAACTTCAGGCGGCTGGCCTGACTGCGGACGACTATCAGGCCGTCGTCGCCCTCAGGAAAGCCGTGAAGGCCGCGGGCCAGATCGTTGCTGCGCCGCGCGACACCCGGACCCGTTGAACCGAAGAGGAACCGACCCATGGCCATCACCGCCGCGAACGGAATCGAGACCGCCACCGCCCAGAGCGCGACGCAGACCGGCGTCAGCATCGACAACACCGCCTATCGCCGGACGCAGGGCTTCGACCTCGCCTATTTCCAGGCGCAGCTGCAGGGCCAGGGCCAGAAGCTCGAAGACCAGCTCCGCGCGGTTCAGGCGAACGAGAACCTCTCGGACACCGAGCGCATGTTCGAGATGCAGATGCTGATGAACACCTGGTCGACCATCACCAACCTGCGCACCAACATGATGAAGTCGATCTCCGACACGCTGAAGACCGTCGTCCGCAACGTCGCCTGATCGCCGCCACGGCCCGCGCTCCGGCTGCCCGGAGCGCCAGCCCGCAGGACACCTGTCGCCGCGCAGGCAGGATCTCCGCCTGATTCCCCCCGACGGCGATGTGTTGGAAGCGACCCGCCGCCGCCCAGCCGCGCGACAATGGTCCTCTTGCGGCAGTCGCTTGGCGAGGCTGCAATCATCTGCCTGCGTCCCGGCAGCCTCCGTTGCCGCGCCGGACGCCGCTGTGCATCGCATGGCTGCAGGACATCTCTCCCCGCCAGCACGCGGAAGCGGCTGTGTCGGCGCCAATGGCCACGCCGTCCGTCGGCATATGGCCACGCCGCGCCCGCCGGCAGGGCGATGGTCACGAACCGGGCCGACGCGTGCGGACGAGGGCGGACTGAAGCGTGTCGCGATCTTTCAGATTCGCTCCGCACGCTTCAGGTCGTTGTTTTCGCGCATGTCTTTCACCCGAGACCGGTGCCCACCTTCGGGAGACATGTTTTCGATCATGCCCGGGGAAGACTGGGCCGGTCGTGCCGCACTGACGCTCCGGCGACGGCATCTCTGCGCCACCTTCTCTTCCGCAGACCGATCCGCGACGCGCGCACCGTCTCCGGTGCCATCCCGGTCGTGGGCCTTCGCATGCTTCTCACCGTGCGCTTCACTCGTCCCCGCCGGAACCGGACGGCCGTTCCTGATGGCGGATGTAGAGGTCGACGGTGGCGGCGGCGTCGTCGCCGAGCTCGTGCAGCGAGCGGGCGCGCAGATAGGAACGCATCCGCTGGCGCTCGCTCAGAGTGTTGCGGGCATATCGCTCGATCGGGTCGATCCGGTCGAGCCGGGCGAGCACCTCCAGCGTCCGTTCGTAGTCCTTCCGCATGAAGGCGAGGATCGCCTGCGCCAGCACCACCTCGCGGCTGCCGTCGCCCGCCTCCGCCATCGCTTCGACCAGGATCTGCGCCCGATCGTTCATCTGGTGCTGCAGATAGATATAGATCACGAGCAGGAGGAAATCGCGCTCGTCGCCTTCGACGGGCGAGACCCAGCGATTGGCGACCTGGTCGTTTCGGCGCACGAGCGCCTTGCGGCCAGCGTTTCCGTCGGACGTCGTGGAACTGTCGGAGCGGTCGGACATCGGCGCCGGTCAGCCCCGCAGCAGCAGCGCGAGGGCGGTGCGCACCTCGTCGTCGAGGACGATGTCCTCCTCGAGCACCGTCGCGGCGGCCGCGAAGGCCGTGCGGCGCACCTCTCCGGCAGCCGACTGCTCCAGGTCGCGGAACCGCTGCGCAAGGCTGCGGCGGATGTCGCTGACGCGCGCCGGCCGCAGCAGGTCGGGATCGAGCCGTTCGGGCTTGAGCAGGTTCGGCAGTCGTTCGTCGAGCGACGGGCGATGCAGGATCTCGTCGAGCGCCCGCGTCTCCGGCAGGAACACCGGCGGCGCCTTCTTGTCCTTCGGGAGATGCTGCTCGTCGTCGACCCGCCACCGCGCGATCGTCTCGACGCCGACGTCGAGCGCCTGAATCCTCGGATGCCGGGGGGCAGGCCCTGCGCCCGGGCGGGCGGCCTTCATGATGCGGTTCCCTTCATCGCGCGCTCAGTTGATCCCCGCCGAGATTTCCGAGACGATCGACGCCATCTTCTGCATCACCTCCGTCGCCATGTCGAAGTGCCGGTTGCGCTCGCGGCTGATCGCGTTGACCTGGTCAGAGAGGCTCTGCACGTCGCGGTCGAGGACGCGCACGGCGCCCGACAGCACGCTGCCGAACGTATCCCACTCGCCCTTGTTCATGGAGGTCGATTCAAGAGGCGGGCGGGTGACACCGAGCTGCAGTTCCGAGGGATGGGGAGCGGCGGTCACCGAGGCGCCGACGAGGAACATCGCCGCCACCTTCTCCTCCAGCAGCCTGTTGTCGGCGTCGTAGACGATGATGCCGTCCTTCGGCTCGACGATCCCTTCGTCGGCCTTGTCCGGCGGGGGAATGGCAGCCGAGGTCCGGTTGGCGATTTGTTGCATCACCGAGTAGTTGGCAAGCAGGGCGTTGCGGACGCGGATTTCCTCGGTCCGCGCCTGCATCTCGGCTTCCCCCTGATAATTCGCCAGCACCTGGAAGGTGAAGGTCATGCCCGCAACGTCCAGGATCTTGCCGTTGAAGCGTCCCGTCGCCACCACCTCGGCGGTCGCCCGCGCGACGTCGAGCATGCGCGCCGACGACTGGACGAAGATCTCGTAGGCACCGCGCAGCCCGGCCCGATCGTCGGCGCTCATGTAGCCCGTGGCGGCGGTTTCCGGCGGCGTGAAGCCGCGCAGCGCCGCGCCGTAGTGCTCAAGCCTTTCGTACTGCGCCGCGAGCTGCGCGCGAAGGTCTGCGATCGTCGGCGGGTAGAAGACGCCCATCCGGTCGAGATTGGCGAGCGCGAGGTCGATCTGGTCGAGGACGAGTTCTGCCGGATTGGCCGGCTGCGCGGAATCGTCCGAGGGCGGCAGGGCGGGCGAACCGGCGATCAGGTCGCGCAGCTCCTGCAGCGTCGCGGCCATGGCAGCGCGCGCCTGCGCCACCGTCTCTCCGACGGCGGGACGCAGCGCGAAGGGCTCGGCCAGCAGGCTGCCGAATGCCGGGTGCGAGGCGATCAGGCGCTGATCCTCCAGCGACATGCGCTGCAGCCGGTCGGGCATCAGGTCGTTGAGGATCGTCACGCCGAGCTTCTCGCCCGGAACCGCGCCGTTGAGGCCCGACGTCAGCAGCACATGCATCGTCTCGCCGCCGTCGGAGCCATAGGGCAGCGAGACGGCGAGCGTCGACGCGGTCTCGCCGCCATCCGTCACCGTCAGCGTGCTGGCCCCTGGCCCCTGATAGGCCTTCAGCCATTCGAGCTGGTGCGCCGTGTGCCAGTAGCGGAAGCCGGCGGGCAGGTGGGTCGCGGTCGTCGGGTCGCCGAAATCGTCCGGCCGCCCGGTGAGCAGTTTCGTCTCTCCGTCGAACGGAGAGCTTGCCGAAAGCGTGCTAGCCTCCTCCCGCATCGCGTCGTTGAGGATGCGGCCGTCGATGTCGGGGGTTCTCAGATAGAGCGGAGTACCGGAGATCGTGCTCATACGACACCACGCGCGATCGTGCTCAGGATGTCGTTCATCCGCCGCAGCGTGTTGTTGACCAGGTCGAAATGCCGGCCGGCCTGGCTGGTCGTCTGGCTGATGGCGTTCTGTCGGATCTGGTTCGACTGGTTGATGTTGGTGATCTGATTCGTCAGCTGGGTGCCGAAATTGTCCCAGTCCACCTTCCGCTTCAGCGCATCATAGGTGTTGGCATTGTTGGCGAGGTAGACGAAGGTGATACCCACGTTCTTGGCATCGTTGTTCTCGAAATAGTTCTTCTCGACCCAGTCCGGATAAAAGGTCGGCGTACCATTCCAGTCGTCCTTGTTCTTGTCGTTCTTCTCCAGCCAGCGCATGTAGGTTTGACTGAAGTACCATCTCACGTTGAAATTGTAGAAATCATTGACTTCACCGTTCCAGTACGACTGGAGAGCCCTGAACTCGTTCTGGTTGAATTCCCCCTGGATTCCCAGGACGCCGGTGTGGAACGCTGCGCGCTCCTCGTTGCTGGCGTTCTTGTCGGTGTCCGTCACGCGAGCGTCGATCCACGCATTGATGCGGTTCACGATCTCCTGGCCGCCGCCGGTATAATCGTCGGGATCGACGCGCTGGATATCGTTGTAGCGGTTGGCGAGAAACCGCAGGTAGTTGTTGATCGCGACAAGACCGCCCTCGCCATAGGTCGAGATCAGATTGTCGATCTCGGAGATGCTCCTGAAGCCCTCGGGGACGTTCGGATCGGTCGTCTTCGGCTCCGTCACCCCGAAGGTGCCGAGAATGATCCCGTAGTAGAAGTTGTAGTCGATCTGCTGGTTGTCGCCCGCCGGATGCTCGGTGAAGTTCAGGTCGAGCGTCTGCGTGTACTGCGACGGCCGGGTCGTGTTCGTCAGCACCTCGATCGGATGCCGCACGATTCCCACGCGCTTCTCGAACATGTTGGCGACGCGCGGGTCGATGTCGTCGTCCTGGATCTTGATCGCGGTCTTCTGGTCGGTGTCGGGGAAGCTCGCCGCGGTCTGCGAGATGATGCGCTGGTATTCGGTGTAGTCCGAGAGCATCGCGTTCTGCTGCTTGATCTCGGCCGTGTCGGAGTCGGCCCTGGCGCGCGCGCTGATCTCGTAGAGCGTCTGCGCCTCCACGATCATGCGCGGCATGTCCATGGTCGGGATGCCGAGCTTCGCCAGGCGCGCCAGCCGCGTGATCCGGTTGTCGTTGACCATGATGCGCCGTTCCTCGCGCATGAAGTCGTCATAGCCCTCCTTCAGCTTCTCCCAGTCCAGCCCCACCTTGTAGGCTGCGGCTATTCGTTCACTGTCGGAGCCGAGGCCGGCATACAGGCTGAGCACCTTGTTGAACTCCGTCACCCTGTTCATCCGCGCCTGGATCGCCGACAGGGCGGTCTGCAGGGCCGCGGGTGAGAAGATCGAACTGGCGTTCAGCCGCTCGACGATGTTGTCGAGCTGGCTGGTGAAGACGCTGGCGTCGTCGCCCGGCAGGGTGGGAACCTGGCTGCGCAGGGTCGCCACATAGGAAAGCAGAAGCGACTTGTCGGTGCTGAGCCCGAGCGCCGCCGCGACCTGGGCATAGGCATCGGTCTGCGCCAGGAAACGCTGGTCGAGCTGGGACAGCTTCGAGATGTCGCCGAGCGACAGCGTGGCGACGGTGACGACGCTCGTGCCGTCGGCCGAAACCATGTAGCTGAGCTTGTCGACGCCGACCACGAGTTCGAGGACCTTCGTCGTCCGCGGCGAACCGCTGTCGGGATCGGTCGCGGTCAGGGTCTCGCCATTGGCCTTGATGTACTCCAGCTGATGCGCCGAATGGGCCGTCAGGAAGGTCGACAGGAAGGCCGCGTCGGTGGTCGACAGGCCGGTCAGCGGGTTGTCGGGCAGCTTCCGCGTATCGCCGTCGAGGAACATCAGCTCGTAGAGCTCGCCCGCCTCGCGGATCCGGATCAGGTCTCCCGGCTCGTCATTGACCGTGTCGTAGGGGTCGCGCTCGTTCGCGTTCCGCAGGTAGGGCTGCAGCTGCGGCACGGTCACGTAGCGGTCGATCGCCCGGATGCGGTCCCGCTGGGCGGGCGTCAGGGCATCGAACTGCGCCGAGGTCAGCGCGCTCACTTCGCGGACCGCCCCGCCGGACTCCACGATGAAGACGGCCGGCGTGCCGCTGCCGTCGGGTACCGCGAGGCCGTAGATGGGCAGGCCGGCATCGTCGATCCCGAGCGTCACCTGGAACGTCTTGACGAGATTGGTGTCGGCGCGAAACTGCGCGGCGGTCGGCCAGCCCGTGAACACGCCGCTGGCGAAGACGCGGTCGCGATCGGCCTGCAGCATGGAGGTCGCGCTGATCTGCGACAGCGACAGCGCCAGGATGTCGATCGCCCCGGTTCCGGCCGCGTTAGAAATGTAGAAGCTGCGCGAGATGCCGTCCGAAATCTCGATTCCCCGCACCGCCGAACCGTCGGACAGGGTGCCGACGACGTTGCCGGCGACCTCGATGTGGCGCGCCTTCACCGCGGACGGCGCCGCCACGAATTCCGCCAGCGTCGGCCTCGGCACATAGCCGCCCGATGCGAGCACCAGCGACTGGGCCGTCTCCGACAGCTGGTAGAAGCTCGCGAACGTGAGCGCCCCCGTGTCGATGATTCCGGTGTTGCTGACATTGGCGATCAGCAGCCGGTCGGCCGTGCCGTCCGTGACGATGAGCCCGCTTCGGGTCGAGCCGTCGGGGGCGACGAAACGCAGGGTGCCGGCGGTCGCCACGAACAGAAGCTTGTCGGCGAGGCTGAGCGCATTGAAGTCGGCGAGGCTCGGCCGGTAGGTGCCGGTCGCCACCACCAGGGCCTGGTCGATCGCCGAGAGCGCCAGGAAACCGGAGGGCGTGAGCGTGTCGAAGGCGATGAGGCTCGTGCCGCTCGCCGACAGGAGGGTGGTGACCCTCGTCCCGTCGGCGTCCGGCAGGACGACGCCGATCGCCTTGCGGCCATCCGGCAGCGTCGCGAGCGTCTGCCCGTTGGCCGCCAGCCAGTCGAGGCGCACCTGGAGCGGCACCGCGGGATCAGACAGTTCGCCGGCCCGGACGGGATCGGGAATGCCACCCGCCAGCACACGGATCGCCGCGCGCTCGTCGACCGTCAGGTCGGGCACGCCGAGCGTGACCGCGTGATACGCGCTGAAGCTCACCTTGGCCGGATCGATCAGACGATCGAGCCCGGACAGGATGTAGGTCTTGGAGCCGCGCGGGCTTCCGAACGTCAAGCCCTCCACCGCGCCGGTTCCTCCGGCGGGAATGCCCAGCGTGAGCGCGTTCGCCTGCAGGAAGGCCAGTTGCTCCGATGGGGGCCATGCGGCGACGGCCTCGGCACTGGGCAGGAAGGGCAGCGCGCCGCTCGCCATCGCGAGTGCCGCATCCGTGGCAGGCAGCCCCTGGAAAGCCGCAGCGGTGGGGGCGGCGCCGCTGACGTCGAGAACCCCGGTCGCGGTCCGGACGAAGCCGCTGGACGTGCCGCCGTCGCGCAGCAGCAGGCCGATGACGTCCGAGCCGTCGAGTGTCCTGCCCAGGACCGCGCCGAACAGGTCGAGATGGCGCGCCTGCGCTTCGGGCGTCAGGGCACGGAACTCCGCCGCCGATGGATTGAGCTTCAGAAGGCCGGTCGCCAGGACGCGCGCCCGGTCGTCGGCACTCAGCGCATGGAAGCTTCCGGTCCGCAGCGCCCCGACGTCGATGACGCCGCCCGCGGCGCTTTCGATAAAGGCGGTCTGCCCTCCGTCCGGAACGAGCACGCCACGCACCGGCACACCGCCCGCCGAGCCGAGCGTCGCCCCGAAGTCGCGCACGAACTCGATCTGCTGCGCCGTCGTCAGCCCGCGCATCTCGTAGGCGGTCGGCCGGAGCAGCAGCCCGCCCGACGCGCGGGCGAGCGCGCGGTCGTCGGCCGAGAGCGCGAAATAGCCGGCCACCGTCAGACGGCCGACGTCGATGGTGCCCGTCGACGCCGTGTCGAGGACGAAGATCCGCTGGCCGCCCGCCTCGGCGAAGATCAGGCCGCGCGGCGCCGGAACCGAACTGCCGATCGGTGCCCCGTTCGCGAGCAGGTACGCCACCCGGAACGCTTCCGTCTGCGCGGCGAAATCGTCGGCGAAGGGCAGCACTGCAGCAGCGCCCGTCGACAGCGCCAGCTGGCGGTCGCTTCCACCGAGCCGTTCGTAGGCGGTCTGCGTCAGCTGGTCGACGGCCAGCACCGTCCGGTTGTCGGTGGCGAGGATGAAGGTACGGGTGGCGCCCCCGTCGGCGAACTGCCGCCCGTAGGCGCTGCGGCCGTCGGCGGTGGTGCCGAGTGCAACGCCCGCAGCCCGGAGATACTCGGCCTGGAAATCGGCGCTCGCGGCCAGAAACTGCGACAGCGAGACCACCGCGAGCGGGGTCGGCGGGGTGCCCGAGAACAGCGGGTTGAGGGGAGACGGAACGAAGCTTCCGCCGATTGCACCGGCCACTGCGGTCGTCACGACATCGTCTCCCTTCTCGCGTCCGGCATTGCGGATTGCGTCGCCATCTTCGGCCGCCTCAGAGGTTCAGCCGCATCCGCGGGCCGGCCGGCCGCGGCGGAGCGTCGCCTTCACGGGCGGCAGCCGGGACCGGAGGAGCCAGCGGAACGGTCGCGCGGAAGGCCGCTGCGGCGCCCGTACCTTCGAAGGACTGCGCCCGCGGGGCAGGCCGGCTCTGCGCGACGCCCGCAGCCACGCCCCCGGCGGCAAGCGCGGCGAGCCTCGCCTCGATGTGCCGCGCCGCGACGTCGAACCGGAAGACGAAATCGTCCATGTCGACACAGAACAGAAGGTTCTCGATGTGACCCAGGGTCTCGGCATCCTCGCGGATGAACGGATGCGCCAGCAGGTCCCGCAGCGCCTGCTCCATCTGGCGATAGGCGTCGTTCATCCGCGCGGTCTCGAAATCGGAGCCCCGTTCGAGCCGCTCGGCGGGTCCCTCGTTCGACACGCGGAGGTCGGGGCGCGGTGCTGCACGACCGAGCAGCCGGCGCATCACCGCGGGATCAAAGGGCGAGAAGCTCATGCGGAGCCGCCGATCGCGAACCGGACGCGGCCCTTCGACTTCTCCTGCGCGCCGGTCGAGGCCTCGATCCCGTTGGCGAGATTGTTCAGCGCCTCCTGCAGGGAGGTGAAGATCGCCGAGAAGGCCAGGCTCACCTTGGTCTTGCGGACCTCGCCGAGGTCGTTGGTCTCGTTGCGGATCGCATTCTTGATCGTGCTGTCGGCGATGAGCGCGTCGCGCGCCTTGTCGAGGAAGTCGGCGAGCTGGCGGATGGTGCCGAGATTGCCCTCCTTGAGATTGAGCAGTTCGGCCGCGAGCCCGATCTCCAGGCTGCCGGACCCGGTCGAAAGGCGCGCGATGAAGACGCCGATCACCGCCAGAGCGGCATTGAAGTTGCCGAGCGCGATCGCGAGCTGTTCGGGGATCGACTTCTCGTAGCTGTCGGCAGCGTCGTAGCGACCCTTCATCACCTGTTCCACGGCGGCCGCCTCTTCGAGGATTCCTTCGAGCCGAGCCTTCTCCGGCGCGACCACGGTCCGCAGCGTGCCCTCCCAGGTCGCGATGTTGCCCTCGTTCGTTTCGATCGTGGCGGACTTCGACAGAACCTCCTGCTGGTAGTCCGAAATCGCCTTGGCAGCGTCGTCGATGATCCCTTTCTTCTCCGTCTCGAGCCCTTCCAGCCGGCTGATCTCCGACAGGACGCCGGTATAGTTGTTCTGCGTCCTGATGGCCTCCTTCTTGACCGGATCGGGCTCCGCGTTGACGAGGGCATCGATGCGCGCCTTTTCGTTACGCTGGGAGGCGAGATCGTAGCGAATCGTCCCGGGCGCCGGGTTGACGGCCGCGCCGAGCTGGTTTTCCGCGGCGATCTTCTTCTGCTGCTCTCCCGGCAGGAGCGTGTTGTTGATGTCGTCGACGCGCTGCTGCAGCGTCACGTTCTCCGCCCTGGTGTCGGCGATCTGCTTGACCAGCGGATCGTAGACGTCGCCGACGTAGGTGTTGAACTCGCTCCTCGCCGCCTGGGTCACGAGGCTGGCCTGGTCGTAATTCTCCTTCGCGGTCTCGGTGCGGACTTTCGCCGCCTCGGTGTCGGCCTCCAGGAAGACCGCGCGCGCGAGATTCTCCTCGAGCGACTGCAGCACCGCGAGCGCGTCGCCCAGCGCGGTGGTGCGGCGTTCGGCATTGGCGAAGAGTTCGTTGGTCTTCAGGTCGCTGCGCAGGTCGTCGAGCAACTGGCGCACAAGGACGAGGTCGGCCTCCGCATTGCCCGAGCCGCGCGGCCGGGTGAGCCCGAGCGTTGCCGCCGATAGGCCGCGGCCGGTCGTCGCCGTCGTCTGGTCGGCCGTTATCTGCTGCAGACCGACGACGGGGGAAGACTGTGTCTGCGTCCCCTGCACCGTCGTATCGGGAGGCGTCGTCGAAGGTTCCTGGTACAGAAGAGACTGGATCGAAACGGGCGCGTTGACGATCTCGGTCATGGCCTTGCTCCTGCCGGTCGAAGCGCGCGGTGTCCGAGCGTCGCCGCTTCGGGAACCGCGCAGCCGCACGATGACTGCGCGCCGGGACTGCCCCGGTTCAAGCCGACACTAGGATGGTGCAATCGCCTCCGTCTGTATCAGGCGGCACTTTTTCGCACGGCCCGCGCGATCAGACCCGTACGAGGACCACGTCGTTCCACCGGTCCAGCGCCATCGCCGGCATTCGTGCGTTCTCGCGCAGGGCCTCCAGATCGTCGGTCCCGACGGTCTGCCAATAGGCCGCGTGGTTCATGAAATCGATGACGCTGCCGATGAGCGACGCTTCGTCGAGGGATTTCACGGCGAGCGTCATGAGCAGCACCGGTCGGTCATCCTCCGGATCGAGCGCCAGCCGCGCCGCGCCGGTCGCCTGGCCATAGGCATTGGCCTTCAGCATCTCCGTCATGATGTCGCGGCTCAGCCGCACGGAGAAATCGTGCAGCGGAGCGCGCAGGAGAAGGCGCTCTTCGTCGACGGCGACGACCTGGACCTGCACGACGTGCTCGATCTCCACGTCCACGGCACCCGAATGACGGGAGCCGGCATCCTGACCGGTCCTGCGTCGAATGACGTCGAGCGCTTCAGCGCAACTCTCCAACGGATCACCCCTGCCCTGACATCGACTGCCCTGCGTACGATGGCCAGGGAGAGAATAAGCGCACAGCTTCGCCGTTACAACTCGCAACGATCCGCGCGTTCAGCATCTGTTTACCAACCGGCTCCCGGCGGCGGAGTACCGCGCATGCCTGGCGTCACGGCTTCGGCGAGGTATGGGGACGGATCGAGCTTTGCCAGCGCAACTGGTCCGTCAGCTGTTCGAGTTGACCGGACCGGCGCGCGACGCGCGGGGTGATCAGCACGACGAGTTCGGAGCGCTGCGTCGTACCGTCGCGCTGGCGGAAGAGGTTGCCGACGATGGGGATCTTCCGCAGCACCGGGACACCGTTCTCCGTGAGGCTGGCGCGCTCCTGGATCAGACCGCCAAGCAGCGCGGTCGCTCCCGAATCGACGATGATCTGGGAATTGATCGAACGCTGCGAGATGACGGGGTTGACGCCCTCCTCGCCGCCCGTGGCGACCGCACGCGCGGCCGAGACCTCCTGCGAGATGACCAGCGAGACCGAATTGTCGGGCCGGATCTGCGGCGTGACCTCGAGGATCACGCCGGTATCGCGGGTTTCCACCTCCTGCGTCACGGTGACCGACCCGCCGGAGTTGGACGTCTGGGACGCGGTCGTGAACGGGATCTGGTCGCCCACCGACAGCCGCGCCGTCTGGTTGTTGGCGACCGTCAGGTAGGGAGACGAGACGATCTTCACGTTCGTCACGGACTGGAGCGCTTCTAGGACGACCTCGACCTGAACGTTGCCGACGGCCTTGCTGAACACGCCGGTGAAGCCTTTGCCGCCGGGATCCACCGCGCCGAGAAGTTCGGACGAGCGCGCCGAGATGCCGGCACCTTCCAGGAAGAACTGGACGCCGAGCTTCAGCCGGTCGTTGATGTCGACCTCGAGGATGGTGGCCTCAATGACGACCTGGCCCTCCGGGACATCGAGCGCCGATACGACCTCCTTGATCTTCTTGAACTGCTTGTAGCTCGAACGGATCAACAGCGAGTTGGAGCGGGCGTTGGCGGTGATCGACAAGGCTTCCGAGCCGGGAACGAGAACGGCGGCGCCGTCCTCCACTGGCTCGCCCTCGGCGCCATCTCCGCCCTCGGTCCCGTCGTTCGATGCCGGATCGGCACTGCCGCTGCGCGCATCGACGCCCGCGCTCGCGCGTTCCCTGGCGGCCGCGACGATGTTGGATCTGGTGTCGGCTGCCTGCGACGCCTCGGTGCTGGCGGCTTCACCTCCGAAGACCTCGATCAGCTGCTTGGACATCTCCTCCGCGTTGAGATGGGTCAGCTGGATGATCCGCAGTTCGGCCCGCTCGGTGAGGTCCGTGTCCAGTTCGCGCACGAGGCGCTTGACTTCGTCCATCGTCCGCTCGCTGGCGGAGGAGACGAGGAGGGCCTGGCGGTTTTCGAGGGGGACGACGTTGATCGCCGGCAGCCCCGGCGCCGAATAGGCCGCGAGGACCTGGGCGGCGACCTGTTCCGGCGGCGCTTCGTTCAGCGGAATGATGGCGATCCGCTGGTCGGTCATGCCGGTCGCGACGAGGGTGTCGAGGAGGCCCATGACGGAGCCGAAGTCTGCGGAGCGGCCGCGGACGACGAGCGAGTTGGAGCTTTCGATCGCCGATACCGACGTGCCGGCGGGCACGAGCGCGTTCAGCACGCGTGCGAATTCGACGGCATTGCCGCGCTGCAGCTTGACGATCCGCGTCGTCGGATCTTCGAGCCGGCTTGCCTCGCTGTTGGCTTCGAGCAGTTCCAGCTCATCGGGGGTCCCGATCTGGTAGACGTCGTTGATGCGCCGGATGGCGAGGTTGTAGCGCGCGAGGATGTCGCGCAGCACCAGGAGCACGTCGTCGACCGGGATCGGCCGTTCCGTCCTGAAGGTGACGTTGCCGGAGAGCCCCGGCGGAACGACGTAGTTGACGCGCAGGACGCCGCCGAGAACCTGGCGGATGACGCTCGGCAGCGGCTCGTCCTCGAACCGCAGCGTCACGCGCTCGCCCGCGGTGAACTGCCGGCCGGCCGGCGCGCCGCTGGTCCCCGGGAACGACCCGCCGTCCTCGCGTCGCGAGTCCCAGCGCTGGTCGGTCCCCCCGAGGACGGTCGGTTCGCCCCTGCGCGACGCTATCCCCTCGTAGGGGGCATTGCGCCGTTCTCTTCCCGCGCGTTCCGTCGAGTTGACCGCTGCTGTATCGATGTAGCCGTCGTCGCCGCGGCGCGGTCCCACCAGCCGGGGTCCGTTCGAATTGCTGAACACGGCTTCGCGCTGGAAATCCCTGGAGAGAAACTCCCCTACGCCTTCGGGCTTCCGTTCGTCGACGCCTTCGAAGATGCTCATGCAGCCGGACAGGCTGGCAAGAAGCAGGATGAGGATGCCGGCCCGCGCGATGCAACTCGTCCTTTCGGCGAGGTCAGGACATTGCATCTCGTTCCGCATCTAATTCCTGCCGCAATCGAACAATCCCGCCACCGACGTCCTCGGAGCCGGCGCGAGAAATCCCAGAACCTCTCAGACCATTCCCGTCATCGAGTGAATCTCCTGAAGCGCTCTGCTGCGAGATATGAGCGTCGAGCCATGGCCCGCACTGTGTCGTCCGACACTCCATACGACCTGTCGGAACGATTCACCCTCGCGGTAGGGAAGCTGCGGACGGTCCCGTGTGCTTTCGGTCACAGTGGCAAGGCTGCAAGGCCCTATGATCGTCGCCGGACACCAAAGAGACTGCCCGGCTTCCACCGGGCAGTTGCGCCGGCGACGGCGGAGACGACAGCAGCCGTTCAGGCACCTTGGACTTGATCGATGAGCAATCACGGACAGATGGTCATCCTGAAGATCCTCAACGGCGTGCAGAACGGCGTCGAGGTCGCGCTCGAGGACGGCGAGTATGTCATCGGCTCCGGCGCCGACGACGACCTGCAGATCACGGACGTCGCCCTCAAGCCGGCGCATGCCAGGCTGCGAATCGCCGGCGGCACCATCTCCATCGCGGCCGCTGCGGGCGCCGTGACGACCTCGACCGGACTGGCGATCGACGCCGGCGGCGCGACCTGGCACGACATCGACCAGCTCGAAGTGATCACCGTCGCGACCACGCGCTTCGCGGTCGCCAAGGCCAGCGCCAACTGGAACCAGCTCCTGTCGTCCGCTTCCGTGGACAAGCCCGTTTCCGCACCGCAGCGGTCGCCGGGAAAGACCGAGAGAAGCGCCATCCGCTACGGCGTTCCCGTTGCCGTTCTCGTCCTGCTCCTCGGCTTCGGCGCAGTGGCGCTGTCCGGCGGCGGCTCAACGCTGTCCGGCCTCGTCTCGAAATCCGGACCGCCGGACCTCGACGTCGTGCGCGCGGCAGTCGGCCGCTTTCCCTTCGCCGCCGACGTGACGGTGGACGAGGAGGTCGACGGCACGATCAACGCGCGGGGCTATGTGGACACGCTCGTGGAACGCCGGGCGATCAGCGAGGCCGTGCGCGAGACGGAGGTTCCCGTCCGTCTTCGCCTCTGGGCGCGCGACGTTCTCGAAAACGAGCTTTCCGCGCTGGTCGCGGCGCGGGGCCTCCCCCTGACCGTGGCGATCGAGCGTGACGGCACCGTCGTCCTGAAGGGCACGGTTCTCGACAAGGAGAAGGTCGACGAGGTGTCGACGCTGATTGCCGAGCAGGTGCTTGGCGTTTCCGCCGTCCGCTCCGAGGTCCGCACCGCCGAGACCTTCCTCGAAGAAACTCTCGCGCTGGCGACGCGGTCCAAGATCGTCGACGGCGTGCTGTTCCGGCTGACGTCCGCGCCCGGCGGAGGTCAGCTCATCGAGGCCACCGGCGCCGTCCGCAACGACCAGGTGGATGCGTGGCTGGGTTTCCTGAAGTCCTACGCCGCGGGCATCGCGGATATGATGGCGCTCCGGTCCTATGTCGAGATCGAAGGGCGCACGGTCGTCATCGGCGGCAGCGACCGCGAACCGCAGAGCGGCTCCGCCGCAGCGGACCGGACGCCCATCATCGTGGCGAGCGGCGAACTCGCGGCCGAGACGCCGGGCCGGTCCATCCCGCTCGACCTCCTGCTCAGCAACCAGACCAGCTACGAGGCGCTCGTCGACGCGGTCGCTCCGGGCGCACGCGCCGAGCCCGACCCCGGAGAGACCGGGCCGCGAGCGGAACCCGTGGGCCAGGCTGCGGCCGAAGCGTCGCCCGGCGACACGGCAGGGGAAGAGGCCGGGGCGACGGCAGAAGCCCCACCTGCAACTTCCGACGCCTCCGCTGCGGCGGATGAGGCGCCCGGCCAGGACGATGTCGCCCGGCCTGGCGGCGAGGAGCGTGCGGTCGCCGCGGACGAGCGCCCCGCGCCCGAGACGCTCTCGCTCGACGTCGCTCTCAGGCGGGCGGGGGACCTGCGGCAGGTTGCGAGCGCCATGCCGGCAGTCTCCATCGTTCCGGCTCCGGAACCGGAGGAACAGATTCAGGACGTCCTCGTCGACGAAGCGGATCCGGGCGCATCGGATACGGATGCCGCGGAGGCCCCGCCCGGTGGCGACGCGCCGACGACGACGCATTTCGATCAGGGCGAGACACAGCAGGCGTTTCAGGAGCTCAACGAGGCGACCGGCGCCATGCTCGACATGAAGGACACGGACCGCCTCCAGGAAGCGCTCGGCGAAGAGCGCGGCGCCGACCTCGAACAGGCGTTCCGCCGCATCAACCGTCGCGTCTCCGAGGTTGCGGCAATTCCCCTCCCCGCCGAGCGTTCGGTCGAGCTGGGTGCGCAGGCCTGCTGGCCGGGCTCCCGCCTTTCGATCGACATGCTGCCGACACTGGTGTTCTGGCTCGACCTTCTCAGCGTCTCCAACCAGATCGCGATGAACGACCTCGTCGACGCCAAGCGCGGTCTGGTGCTCGAGGCCGGACTTTCGCCCACACGTGTGCGCGACTGCCTGATGCGGACCGGCAGCCCGGCGATGCGGGCACTGGCGGAAGGCTCCATCTATCTGGGCGAGGCGCAGCGCAACCCGAAGTTCATCCAGTTCCTGCTGCGCGAAGACGAGAGCTACGACCTCGCCATCATCGGAGCGAAGACCAGCGGCGAGCGCTACCTGCAGATCGAGGGCGGCGAGACGCTCGAGGAAGGCGCATCCCCCTCCATCGAAAGCCGCATCTCGAGCATTGGCGAACTGGGCGTGCTGGTTCGCGTCCCGAAGGGCTACATGGCCCGCGTTTATCCAGATGGCATGCCATGGCACTTGAAATAACCGGTGCGGCAAACGACACGGGCGAGCCGCCTGACCGGGACGCCTCCCGATCGCGGCCGGCACCACAACCGAGGAACGGAGTACACATGCTTGCTGTCGTGGAGCCGATATCCCGGTCGCGGCTTGATGACGGCGAGGGCAGATGGGAGCGACATGCATTGCTGCTCCGCGACAGCGACATCGAACGGATCGGACACGCCGCGCTCACGACAGCCTTCTGGACGCCGCTCGGCACGTGCGCCGAGGCGATGGCCGAACTCATCAGGTCGATCCATCCGGGCGGCGCAGGCAGGCACGATCTGCCGATCGAGCCTATCGACGGCGACCAGCCATCCATCGAGCACATCTATGCCGGCGCGTGCCGGCATTTCGGCCTGGGGCTGCGTCCTGCCGCGGCTTTCGGCTTCCTCACATGCTACAGCGGCGGCCAGGCGAGGCCGCCCGAACGACCGCACTTGCCCTCCGTCTTCGGGCTGGCAGTCATCGCCGCGCACGAGAACCGGCCGGAACTCGCCACCGAGCTCGGGTACTGGCTCATCGGCCAGGGCTTCGACCATCCGCGTGTCTCCCTCCTGATCGGCACCTGCGCGCTGAATGGAGGCGAGGTGGGCGAAGCGCGCCGCGCCTTGACCACCGTGGCCCGGCGGGCACGCGGCAACCCGAAATTCCGCGAGGACCAGCACACTGCCCAGCGCCTCCTGATCGGCATCCAGTTCGGCGTCACGCCGAACGCACCGGAACGCGAGTGACCGTTCCCGTGCGGAGAGCCGGCTTCCGGACCGATCGTCCGTTTCCTCGTGCCTTTGCGGTCCTCGACGAAGGGAACCGGCCGAGCCCGCGCGCGCCAGCCGTTCCCGCGTCGCAAGTGGGCAGAGACATGCGGAAGCAACGGCCGTGAGAGACGTCCGGGAGGCACTCGAAGCACTGAAGGACCTCACGGGCCTGCCGCAGCTCTCGTTCGATGCCAAGGGCCGGGCCGAGATCGTCGCCCAGGAGGCCCTGGCGGTGTACCTGGTCCGTGTCTCGGACACCGTGATGGAGATCGCCGCGCACGTCGCGGGCGACCGGCGGCAGCCGACGGACGACGAGTTGCGCCATCTGCTCCGCGCAAACGCGGATTGCGGGGACAGCGATGCCCGCTTCGCGCTCGACATCGCCGGCGCGCCGTTCCTCTGCCAGCGTGTCGACGTGACCTCGACCGGGCCAGGAGACCTCGACCGAGTCCTCCTCGACTTCATCAGGCTCGTATCGAGACTGCGTCAGGGAGAAAAAGGCAGGCAGCCGTGAACGGCCGGCCGTTTCGGCGCGGCTCGGCGGATGGCAGACGCCGCTGAGCTACGAGGCGACGTGGTCGCCGGCTTCCATGTCGATGACACCGTGCTGCAGCCGCCCGCGATACAGGACATCGCGGTTGCTGGCCACCCAGGCGAGGATTTCGGCGACCACCTCGAACGTCTCGTCGGGAATGTACTGGCCGGGTTCGGTATCGGCGAACAGATTGCGCGCGAGCGGAACGTTGCGGAAGATCGGAACCCCCTCTTCCTCGGCCGCAGCGCGGATCGCGACCGCGTTGAGATCCCGCCCCTTGGCGACGACCATCGGCAGGGGCATCGTATCCTCCGAGAATCGGATGGCCACCGCAAGATGCGTCGGGTTGATGACGACGGCCGTCGACTTCCGCGCCTGGCCGACCTGGTCGGACATGATCAGTTCGAAGGCGAACTGCTTGCGCTGTCCCTTGACCACCGGGTCGCCTTCGCTCTCCTTGTACTCCCGCTTGACCTCGTCCTTCGTCATCATCAGCCCCTTGATGAAGCTGTGCCTCTGGTAGGCGAAGTCGGCCACCGCCACGATCACGAAAGCGAGCCCGCTCAGCGCGAAGGTCAGCATCAGCATGCTCACCGTCACCTGGAGCAGGCAGTTCATGCCGCAATAGACCGACGTGATGAAGGCGCCGATCGCCCGTTCCATGACGATGTAGAGAAGCACGCTCAGGAACACGATCTTGATGATCGACTTCAGGATCTCGATAACCTGCTTCATCGAGAAGATACGCTTGAAGCCGCTGCCGGGCGATATCTTGTCCAGTTTCGGCATCAGGTTCTCGAGCGAGAAAACGGTGCCGAACTGGATGTAGTTGGCGGCGATGCCCATCAGGATGCAGACCCCGAGCACCGGAAGGTGGATCGCCACGCCGATGTCGTAGATCACGGCCATGCTGGAGATCATGGTCGTCTTGTCGCCGGAGCCGGTCTGGCTGGCGAACAGCGCGGCGAGGTCGATCATCTCCACCAGGCTCGCATAGATCCACGTTCCGAGCATCCACAGGACGGCGATCACGCCGAACAGCGACAGCGTCGTCACCAGTTCCTGCGACCGCGCCACCTGGCCCTTCTGGCGGGCGTCGCGGAGCTTCTTGAGCGTCGGTTGTTCCGTCTTTTCTCCGGATGACTGGCTCATGGCCGTGGTCCTCCGGGCGAAGGCGGCGGCAGGCTGTCGATCGCGCCAGAGCCGAATTCGAGCATGGCGTAGAAGCGGTCGAGCAGCGACCGGAAGCTTGCCGACTCGCGTCCCGCGACGTCGAACATGGTCGAGAAATAGAAGATCAGGATCAGGACAGCGATCGCGCTCTTGATCGGCATCGCCAGGATGAAGACCTGGATCTGCGGCGCGAAGCGGCTGACGATCGCCAGCCCGAACTCCGCCAGGAACATCAGGGCGATGATCGGCGCGGCGAGGACGAACATCAGCCGCATGCCGCTGTCCATCACGCCGAGGAAGAACGACGGGACCGCCTCCGAGACGATGGGCAGGCCGCGCGTCACCGGCCAGACCTGAAACGACGAGTAGAGCAAATCGATGACCAGCAGGAAGCCGCCGATGGTGAAGAAATAGGTCAGGAAGGCCTGGCTGAAGAGAATTCCGAGCGGCGACGTCTCGTGCCCCTGGAGAGGATCGATGGAGGACGCGATCGCGGCACCGCGCTGGTTGTCGATGAAGGCGCCCGCCGCCTGCACCGCCCAGAACAGCCAGGCGATGAGAAAGCCGATCAGGAACCCGACGGCATATTCCTTGGCGAAGAGCGCCGCGAACGTCGCGACACCGGGATCGAAGCCCCGCGCGAAGGCTGCATTGAGCGGAACGAGCGGCGCGACGAGGACCAGAACGGCTGCCGTCCGCGCCAGCCGCGGCACGGCCGATGGCGAAAGGATCTGCGACGCGGCGAGGAATGCGTAGGTCCGCCCCATGCTGAGCAGCAGCGCCAGGAGCAGCGGCTTGTACTGCGCCAGCAACTCCGTGAGGACGACCGTGTTCATCGCGGCTTCATCGAACCAGCCGCGGGAAGTCGTTGAAGATGCCTTCCGTATAGTTCAGCATCTCCGAGCCCAGAATCCCCGCCATGGCCGAGATCGTGATCGCCACCGCGATGAGCTTGATGGCGAAAGGCAGCGTCTGCTCCTGGATCTGGGTCAGCGCCTGCAGCAGCGAGACCACGATGCCGACGATCGACGCGACGATGATGGGCGGCATCGACAGGAGCATGACCAGCATCATGCTCTGCGTCACGTAGTGAAGGGCGTCTTCAGCACTCATGTCCGCACCGTCCTGCTTGCCGGCCGCGCCGGTTGGAAATCGCCTCACGCATAGGATGCCACCAGTCCGAGGATCAGGCGGGACCATCCGTCGACCATGACGAAGAGAAACAGCTTGAAGGGCAGCGAGATGGTGAGGGGCGACACCATCATCATGCCCATGGCGAGCAGGATGTTGGAGACGATCAGGTCGATCGCGATGAACGGCAGGTAGAGCAGGAAGCCGATCTCGAAGGCCTCGCGCAGCTGGCTGACGGTGAAGGCCGGCAGCACCACGGCGAGCGAATCGGGTGTCAGCGTCGCCCGCACGTCCGGCGGCCAGAGCTGCGATGCCGCTTCGAGGAAGAACGTCTTCTCGCGCATGTCGGCATGCTTGTTCAGGAATTCGATCAGCGGCCCCTTCGCGGCATTGAAGGTGGTGGTGATGTTCTCCACCGTGTCGAAGCGGTAGTCCCCGTTCGACAGGATCTGCAGGGTCTCGTAGAAGACCGGCGTCATGATGTAGCCCGACAGGATGATCGCCAGCGCGTTGAGCGCCGAGTTCGGCGGAATCTGCTGCACGCCCAGCGCGTTGCGCAGCAGCAGGAAGACCACCGAAAGCTTGATGTAGGCCGTCGCCACGATCGCGATGAAGGGAACCAGTGCGGCGATCGCCAGGATGAGTATGAGATTGAGCGGATCGATCATCTTCGGACCGGGTCAGGTTGCGCGGCTCGCCGCCATCATTGCGTCGCGGGCGCCTGGCGGAACCCGCTGCTCGATCTCGTCAGGTGCCGTCGCCCCTGGCGTCCGCCCAAGGCCCCACGGCCGAAAGCCGCACCGCGAAGCGGTCGTCGATCCGCACGAGGTCCCCCCGCGCCAGCTGACGCCCGCCGACCCTCACCGTCACCGGCAGCCCTGCCGTGACGTCCGCAAGGCCGATGTCGACCAGCGCCCCCGGCGTCCAGGTGGCCAGCTGTCCGATCGGGATATCCATCGTCGCGAGTTCGAAGGCCACGACGACGGGCATGCGGGACGGGTCCGGCATCGCCGCTTCGCCCGGCCTCGCCTCCACGGCTCCCTCGTTCGCCCGCGAGTGGCTCTGGTCGCCTTCCATTCCGATCTCCATGATCATCCAGCCGTCCTGCGTGCGTTCCACGTCGAAGCGTCGCCGCATGGCGGTCAGCACGAGGCTGCGGTGCGGCGCCCCGTCCAGCAGTATGGCGTCGCCGCTCTCGAGACCCGCCACCTCGGCGGCCGTCAGCACGACGTCGTCGAGACGCACCGCCAGCGGCACGCGCACCACATCCGCCAGCGGCGACACCCGCGCGAACGCCAGGATGCCGTCGATCCCGGCGAGGCCGGCGAGCGCACCGGGTGTACCGCAGAGCCGAAGCGCCACCTCCCCCGCGAACAGTCCGCCAATGCGCACCACGACGTCGATCGCATCGGCCGGCGGAACATCGGTACCGGCCTCCACCGCAGGCACCTTCAGCCCGGCCTTCGACAGGCGGTCGGCGACCAGCGACAGGGCACTCGATTCCAGGGCGGCGGCGAGATGGCCAGGCAGGTCGTCCAGGGCTTCGGCGCGCAGGTCGGCGCCGTGCGTCTCCGGGAACGGGAATGCCTGGAGGGCGGCCAGCAGGGTTCGGGTGCCGCCGGCGTCGATCCACTTCAGCGTATGGCGGAAGCGGCGGGCCGGTGACGAGGGCTGGCGGCGAAACACCACCGCCAGTCCGGCAACCGTCAGCTCCGTTCCCTCGACGGAAACCAGGCTGTTCCAGGTCTCGATCTGGTTGGCGCGCAGGCCGATGCGCGGCAGGACGGCTGCCACGGGTACGCCCAGCGGCGAGGATCCTGCAGCGATGGTCGTGCGCTCGTTCATCGTCTTGCGAACAGGGCGCTGAGGCCTGCGGGGGCTGTGTCGGCGGCGACCGTCTGGCGGTCTCCTTCGCTGTCGCGATCGACCGCGAGCCCGGATATCTCGATCGTGCGGCGCGGAAAACGCGCCGCAAGCGTGGTCGCCAGCTGCCCCGCCAGGGTAGCGAGCGTCTCGCGGTCCAGCATGTCTTCCGCGAAATGCAGGTTGACCGAAAGGACGTCGCCCTCCCCCTGGACGGTGATGGACTTCAACGCCATCGCAGGATCGTCGATCGCGACGCGGAGGCGAAAACCGCCGTCTCCAGTGCCGATCAGGTTGACCCGCAGCTGCGCGTCGATCTGATCGCCGACCTTCCGCGCAAGGGCATCGAGGCGGTGGGCGAGGTCGGTTGACAGCGTCTGCCCAGCTTCGACGGCACGACCGCCGGCAAAGCCCTGTTCCGGACCGGCCCGCGCCAGAAGCACCATCGAACCGGCCTCCTCCTCTGCATGGCCCCGGTGCGGCCGGCCGTCCCCCCGGCTGGTGTCGGTGATCGGATCGCGGCCGCCGGACAGGATGTCGCCCATGGCGGCGACACCCGGTTTCGCCTCCGGCTCGCCGCGCGCCTCGCTCGCGCGGAGGGCCTGCGCGAAGGCCTTTTCCCGGGCCTGGAGGTGATCCCTGCCCTTGCCCGACCCGTCGCGGAACGGCGTTCCGCCGGTCCCGAAACGTCCCGACAGATCGCTTCCCTTGCGATTTTCCTCCCGCGCCGGCTCGTGGTCCGACGGCCGGCCCTGCCGGCTGGGCGGCAGATGATCGGTTCGCTCAATGCCGGCCATCGCGGCTCTCCTCTCCGGCTATGCGGTTGCGCGGGCGCGCGAAGAGATCCTCCACCTCGGCCTCTTCCTTGGTGGTCGCCGCGACGAGAATCTCGCGCTTCAGGTCGTCGAGGAGACCGTCATATTTCTCGCGGTCCATCTGGGCTTCGCGATAGGCTTCCGAAGCCTCCTGCGTCTGCTTGCGCAGCGCGACCAGCGCGTGCTCGGCGCGCGCCTTGCGATCGCCGATCTTCTGGTGGTCGGCCTCGAGCTGCTTGGCCCGGTGCTTGACGAGATCGATCTCCTGGAGGTCGATCGTCTTGCCGATCACGGCACGGTAGAGCGCGTCGATCCGGTCGGGAAGCGTGGCGGCGCTCTCGGCGAGTTCCCGCGTCAGCCGCTCCACCTTCTGCTCGCCCTCCAGTTCGGCGCGCCGCGCCTTCTGCAGCGCCTCGAGCGCCTTCTGCTCCCGCAGCGACTTGACCTTGGCCAGGGTTTTGTACTGTCGAAGCGCGCTCATGACGCCACCTTCCGCAGCCGGGAGACGGTCTCGTCGAAGGGTGTCAGCTCCGTCGTGCGTTGGCGCAGGAACTGGCGGATTTCCTCGACCTTGGCGATGGCGCGGTCTGCGCGCGGGTCGGAGCCCGGCTTGTACTCGCCGATCTTCACCAGCAGCTCGACCTCGTTGTAGGTCGCCATCAGCTCGTTGATCGCGCCCGCCGCCTGAAGGTGTTCGGGCGACGTGACCTTGGTCATCACGCGGCTCTTGGAGGCCAGCACGTCGATCGCCGGGTAGTGGTTCTGCTGCGCCAGCCGGGCCGACAGGATGATGTGCCCGTCGAGGATCGACCGCGTCTCGTCCGCCACCGGCTCGTTCATGTCGTCGCCCTCGACCAGCACCGTGTAGAGCGCCGTGATGGATCCGGTCTCATTCATGCCGACCCGCTCCATCAGTTTCGGCAGATTGGCGAAGACCGAGGGTGGGAAACCGCGGCGCGTCGGCGGCTCGCCGGCCGCAAGTCCGATCTCGCGCAGGGCGCGGGCGAAGCGCGTCACCGAATCCATCAGGAACAGCACGCGGCGCCCCTTGTCGCGATGGAACTCGGCGATGGACGTAGCCACGAAGGCCGCCTTGGCGCGCTCCATCGACGACTTGTCGGAGGTGGCGCAGACGATGACCGACTTGGCGAGACCGTCCGGACCGAGGTCGTGCTCGATGAACTCGCGGACTTCCCGGCCGCGTTCGCCGATCAGCGCGAGCACGGTCACGTCAACATCGGCGCCCTTCACCAGCATGGACAGAAGCGTCGACTTGCCGCCGCCGGCCGCCGCGAAGATGCCCATGCGCTGGCCTTCGCCGCAGGTGAGCAGGCCGTCGAGCGCCCGCACGCCGAGCGACAGCGGCGTGGTGATGACGCGCCGCTTCATCGGATCGGGCGGCAGCTGATAGACGGGATAGTAGGTCTCGGGCTCGAACGGACGATCCGAGCCGTCGATGAAGTTGCCGAGCCCGTCGATGACGCGGCCAAGCAGCCCGTCCCCGACCGCGACCGACTGCACGCGACCGGTCGGCCGGACCTCCGTATGCGGAGCCACGCCGTGCGTCTCGCCGATCGGCGACAGCAACGCCTCGTCGCCGAGGAACCCCACCACCTCGGCCATCAGCTTGTGGCCCGTCGCTGGGGTGCGCAGTTCGACGAGTTCGCCCACCTGCACGCTCGGCGCGGAAGCATGGATGATCGTCCCGACCACCTTGCGGACGAGGCCCAGAAGCGGATAGGGCCGCAGCTCGCGAAGCCTTTCGCGCAGGATGCCGAGCCTCTCGGCAGGCATCGCCCGGATCGCGCCGAGCCGCCGCGCCTCTTCCGACGGCATGTCCGGCACAGGTCGGACGAAGGCGTTCATGAGGCACCGCCGAAATGCGGAACGGCCGCCTCGGCGGCAGGACGGACCGGGATCAGGACCCCGCGAAGCATGTCTGCGAGCGCGTCGACCGTTTCGTCCAGCGAACACTTGACGCGGCCCAGAGCGGAAGCGAGGACGACCGTCGGCGGCGACAGCGCCGGATCGCCCACCACGTCGATGAGTTCGACCTCGGGAAACTCCGCCAGAACGTCTGCGATCCGCGCCTGCACTGGCTCGAGCAGCGCGCTCGGAACGAAGAGCTGGCATCGCCGCTCCCGCCGCATGCGCCCGAGCGCCGAACGGGTGAGCGACATGGCGGCGTCGACGGGGTTCACGTCCTGGATGATGGCGCGCGTGCAGGCCACCACAAGGTCCGTCAGTTCGCCGCGCGACCTTTCGAGGCTTGCGTCGAACTGCGCGTGCTCGCGCAGGAGACGTTCGAAGGCGTCGCGCTCCGCCGCTGCCGTGCCCTCGGCATGGCCGCGCCGGCGCTCCTCCTCGCGCTGCAGCTCGGCCTCCGCGAGGATTTCGCGGGCCCGCTCATGCGCCGCCGCGACGATCGCCGTCGCGTCCGCGATCGCCTGCATGTCGCGTCGCTTGATGACGCGGTTGCCCGATCCGAGCGCCAGCCGGATCTCCCTTAGTCGATAGACGTCGACCACGCCGGGACCTTTCGCTGGAGCAGGTTGAAGGCGGCCGCGCACTGGGGTGCGGGAACCGGCCGTGCAGCGACGGATGGTCCGAGCAGGCCGGCTGCGGGAAGCAGGTCGGCGATCCCGGCGCCGAAGCGGGCGCGAAGGATCGCCCCCGACGTCTTGTCGGTGGCGTCCACGCAGCCATGCAGGATGCCCCAGGTCTGGCGCAGGATCGCGGGCAGCGCTGCGATCTCGCGCGAAAGGACGGGGCGCGACCATGGCCCGAGGTCACCGGCTGCGGCCTCCCCGTCCGGCTGCGACGGCTCCGGCGGCCTCGCCAGCAGGCCGGGATCGAGCGTGTCGAACACCGACAGCGACGGCCAGAACGTTTCCGCCTGCCGCGTGGCGGTCAGCAGCGCCTCCTCGCCGATGAACTCGGACAGCATCAGGCGGTCGGCCTTGCGCACCGCGTTCCCGATCGTCTTGCGAAACGTCGCCGCCGCGAGCTGCCGCACGCCGGCCCGCAGTTCGGCAAACGGGGCGATCGAGATCTGGAGCGCCAGCCGGACGTCCTCCCTGGTGCGCAGCCCGACGCCAAGGCTCTCCCCTGCCACGAGCTGGGACAGGCCGAGATCGGTCGCAAGGGCGGTCGCGAGGAACCGGCCGTGCGGACCGCCGCGGAACGGCTCCAGGCGGTCCGGACCCCACGGCGAAAGGCCCTGGAGATCCGGCGCCACCAGGGACGCCGGATTGCTGATCGCCGCCGCGAGGCTGCACTGCAATCGCAACGAGCGGGGGATCGCGGGAGCCATCATGCATCCGCTTCCCGGGCCGGAGCGGACTTGCCCGACCGCCCCCGCGTGACCATCAGGATCACGTTGGCGATGAGCGAAAGGGCGAGGACGGCCGCAAAACCGCCGACCCACATCCACATCGTGCCCATCGACGCGACCGCCACCTTGACGCCCGGCAGCACGTCCCGCACCTGCGGAGCATCGCGCTCGACCGGCATCAGCGGCACCTCCTGCGCCTCGACCAGAACGACCGCGACGTTGTCGAACGAGACACCCTCGATCGAGTTGGACACCAGCCGCCGGATCTGCGGCACCAGGAAGTCGAGGTCGACCTTCGGCCGCTGCTTGATGAAGACGGCGGCCGACGACGGCTTCACCTCCTGGCCGAACTCCGCCTTCTCCGGAAGGACGATGTGAACGCGGGCGGTCAGCACGCCGTCGATCTGCTGGATGGTCTTCGCCACGTCTTCGCCCAGCGCATACACGTAGCGGATGCGTTCCTCGAACGGCGAGGACACGATGCCGGACTTGGCGAAGACCTGCCCCATGGAGGCGCCCTCGATGCGCGGAAGGCCGCTGTTCTTCAAGATATCCAGCGACCGCAGGATGTCGTCCTTGCCCACCACGAGCGTGAAGACGCCCTCGCCCAGCGCCTTCTTGTCGGCACTGACGTCGTTGGCGAGCAGCACGCCGAGCATCTCGTTGGCTTCGGTCTCCGTCAGGTTCGAATAGAGGTCGGCCTGGCACCCTGCGAGAAGGAGCAGCAGTCCGGCGGCCGCCAGCCGAAGCGACGGGAACCGGCGCCGCCCGCATGGACGAGCCGCCGCCTGCGAGCGGTATGGAAGGTTCGCAATTGTCTTGGTAAGCACCACGATCAGCCGTTCCGGGTTGTCTGTCTCACTGACCCTTCATGAGCGTGTCGAAGGACTGGGTGGCCTTCCCGGTGAGCTTCGACGTGACGTCGACCAGCATGCTGTACTGCACGACCTCGAGCTGCACGGCGATCAGTTCGGAGCCCGTGCTCGCATCGGCCAACTGGCCGAGCCTGCTCTGCTGCATGTCGAAGGCCTCGCGCAGGCGCGACAATCCGCCGAGGATCGCATCGCCGGTCGCGCTCAACGGCGCGGGGACGCGGTCCAGCTCGAGCGTGCGAAGCGCGTCTCCGCGCGACGCCTGGTCCGCGGGCTGGACGGCCTCCGGCCGGGCATCGCGGCTCTCCTGGAATATCTGCTGGAAGCGCTCGATTCGCGATGCGTCCGGCGTCGCCGCGCCCGCATCCGGCCCGACGCCGGAGAGATCCGAACCGCCCAGTTGGGCGAGCTGCGCTATCGGTTCCATGGCGATCCACCTTTCCCAAAGCCTCGGTTTGCCCCCGGCACGGATCGGGCCTGCGAACAGCCGCCGTGTGCCCGGTGCGCTCCGGAAACGAGACCTACACGGGCGGGGTCGGCGACCGCTTATCAGACGACACAGGTCCCCCGGACGCTGCCCGCAGATGCATCGGAAACCCGCATCCGCCTCCGGCCTGGCGTGCCGTCCGTCACGCCCCCTGCGTGCCGTCCGTCACCTCCCCGCGCGCCGCAGCCGGTACTCTACGGACATCGATCTCTTTCGAAGGAGCGCCTGATGGAACCCGTCGCGACTGCCCTGAAGGACCTCGGAGGCCGCGTCGGCCTCCCCAACCTCCAGTTCGATCGCGAAGGCGACGCGACGCTGCAGTTCGACGGCGTCCTGCGGATCAGCTTCCACCGCCTCGACCCCGAGACCCTCGAGATCTGGGCACCCGTCGAAGGCTTCGGTCCCGCCCACGACGCCGGGATCATGCGCCGGGCGCTGGAAGGCAACCATCTCGGCGAGGGGACCGGCGCCGGACGCATCGCGCTGCAGCCCGGCGGCAGCCGCTTCGTGCTTTGCGAGCGGGTCGCCGTCGCCGGCATGACGGCCGAAGCCCTCGAGCGTCGCATTCTCGCCTTCGTCCAGAACCTCGCCGTCTGGCAGTCGGACGCGGCGGGCGGGCCGGCGGACGAGGCCCCGGGCGAAGTCAACGGCGACAGCGTCCTCATCCGCGCCTGAGCGGCAACACGAGACACGGAGCAGGACGATGGCAAGCTACGAAGTTGCGCCGAAGCATTTCCAGCCCCCGCGGACCGAGGGAACCGGTCAGAAGCCTATGTTCGGCGACATCCCGATCAAGCTGGTCGACGCCGAGAAGCCGACCCCGAGGAGCTCGCGCGGCGAGTCCGTCCGGACCTTCTTCAAGGAGCTCTGGCAGGACATCAAGAACCTGTTCCACAAGTCGACGGTCGAGCAGGTGGAACCGATGCGGCCCCGCGCGTCGAAGTCCGACATCGAGTTCACGCGCGACAGGCTTTCCGGTCACGGCCTCGACCTGGTCCTCGACGAAGACGGAGGCGACGTCAGCGACGACGTCCCCGAAACCCCGAAACAGACGCTTTCGCGGTCCTCTGTCGGCATCGGGCTGAAGATCGACCTCGATCCGCTGAAGGAGACGCGGGGAGAGACGGTCGCGGAGCCGAAGTCGGAGAAGCTGACGGCGACCGACCAGCGGCGAATCGGCGAAGCCGTCAAGACCATGCTCAAGCCCTTCATCGACAGTCTCGACGGGCCGCTTTCGAAATTCGAACCCTCCGCATACGGCAAGGAGTTCCGCCAGGGCGGCAGCTACCTGCTGATCAAGGAGGGGTCCGATCAGCTCGGCAGTCTCAGCACAGGCAAAAACACGTTCCAGCGCATCGACTCGCACTCGTCGAGACTGTCCGGCTTCGCCGGTCGGGAACTGCGCGGCGAGGCGAAGGTCATCAGTGATCTGGTGAAGGACGAGGGCGTCGCGGTCAACATGGGCGCCTTCGGCAAGGTGGAGGCGGGGATCGTCGAAGAGGATCCGGTCAAGCGGCAGGAAGAGATCTCCCGGTTGGCGAAGAAATCCGTCGATCTAGTCGATGCAGCGATGGTCCGGGCTTTCGGCGAGCCCGGCAACCGGCAGAGCGTGGAGACGGCGGCGGGCCGCTACCCCCAGGAACTGTGCGACCAGCTCGCCATCGAGTTCCAGGCCATCGACGACAGCGACGCGCCCGAGGAGAACAAGGCGGAGCTCAAGCTGAACATCGCGCGCAACACCCTGTTCCTGCGCAGCCTCAACCCGCTCATCGCCTCGGGCGACACGTCCCTCTCGCCGACACAGAGGCAGAGCGCGATCCAGTTGAGCAAGGGCATGCAGTCGCTGGTCAACGGCGTCGGCTTCGACGGCGGGGACTTCCACCCCGAGATCGCCGAGCAGAGCACGGGACTGAAGGAGAAGTGGGCCGAGGGTTTCCGCGAATTCGCGGAGGCCGTCGTCAGGCGGGGTGATGCGAAGGTCGTCGAACAGGCGGTGTCGCTGGGTGGCGCGCTGGCGTTCGCGCGGCTCGAGAACGAGCGCAAGTCCATGGTCAAGGATCTGTTCCCCGAGACGCATGTCGGGCCGAAGCGGTCTTTGGACGTCGGCCGGCACGACGCGGACACGCTCGCCGGCGGCGCCTATGCCGGCGTGAAGGTCTACACCGAGGAGCATGCGCGCAGATACCCGAACGAGAACACCTACCTCCGCAACAACGAAACGAACAGCCAGCTGATGGGCGGCATCGCGAAGACGCCCGAGATCAAGGGGCTCGCCGTCTCGCTCGTCGAGGAATGCAATGCCTACCGGCGCTTCTCGGTCAACGGCGACGAGATCGACGATCTGGCGCGCGAGCACGGCGTCACGCCGAAGGAGGTGGCGAAGGGGCAGGTCGAATTCATCGACCACCTGATGGTCATGGTCTTCGGAAACCCCGAGGATCCGGCGAGCGTGACGGACGCAGCAGGACGCTACCCGCAGGTGCTCTGCGATCACCTCGCCATCCAGTTCAAGGCCATCGACGACAGCGACGCACCGATGGAACGCAAGGCGGAGATGAAGTTCTCGGCCGCGACGAACCTCCTGGTCCTGCGAAGCCTCGCACCGCAGATGGTCGTGACGAGGGGTAACGACGGGCAGGTGGATGCGACCGTCAGGCAGGTATCCAAGGCCATGCAGTCGCTGGCCAACGGTGTCGGCCTGCCGCGGGACAAGGGCGGCGCGCGCGAGATCCATCCGGACCTGCTGGAAGAGGGTGCGATCCTGAAGGACCGCTGGAAGGAGGGCATGAGGCTGTTCACCGACGCTATCATCCTCAGGGCCGATCCAATCACGGTCGGCAAGGGTGTCGAGGTCGGCACGGCGCTCCTCCAGCGCCGCGAACTGATGCTGGAGGACGCCATCACGCTGAAGAAGCCCGAGCAGTCCCTCACCGTGTGACGCCCGTCGGCCGGAACCGGCCCGGCTGCGGCGCCTAGACTGAACGCATCGGGTGAGACACGGTAAATGAGGGAGAGGCCGCATTCAATCGTTTCATTTGGTTCGAGAGTGGCCCATATCCTGCTCGAACTCGATGGGTCGCCTATAGCCGTGTGGTGCAGCCCATTCCCGAATCCGCGGTCGCACCAGCCGAACCGACCGCGCAGACGTTCGAAAACCCGGCACTGTCCTCGCACGCCCCTTCCACCGGGACGGCCTTATCGATCGCCTCAGCTGATACGCGGTCCGTGTGTTCCAGGACCAGGTGCAGAGGGGCAGCCGGCTCGCCCGTGCGCGGCTCCCCTCACTCCCACTCGATCGTGCCCGGCGGCTTGCTCGTCACGTCGTAGACGACGCGGTTGACGCCCTTGACCTCGTTGATGATGCGGGTGGCGGCGCGGCCGAGGAAATTCATGTCGAAAGGAAAGAAGTCGGCCGTCATGCCGTCGACCGACGTAACCGCGCGTAGCGCCAGCACGCGGTCGTAGGTGCGGCCGTCGCCCATGACGCCCACGGTCTGCACCGGCAACAGCACGGAGAAGGCCTGCCAGATCTTGTCATAGAGCCCGGCCTTGCGGATCTCCTCGATGTAGATCGCGTCGGCCTTTCGCAGGATGTCGAGCTTCTCGCGCGTCACCCCGCCGGGCAGGCGGATGGCGAGGCCCGGGCCGGGGAACGGGTGCCGGCCGATGAAGCTCTCGGGCAGGCCGAGCTCGCGGCCGAGCGCGCGGACCTCGTCCTTGAAGAGTTCGCGCAACGGCTCCACCAGCGTCATGTTCATGCGCGCGGGCAGCCCGCCGACATTGTGGTGGCTCTTGATGGTGACCGACGGTCCGCCGGAGAAGGAGACGCTCTCGATCACGTCTGGATAGAGCGTGCCCTGGGCGAGGAAGGTCGGCGCGCCGCGCCCGTCCTCGGCGATCGTCTTCGCCTGCGCCTCGAAGACCTCGATGAACAGCCGGCCGATGGTCTTGCGCTTCGTCTCCGGATCCGCCTCGCCCTCGAGCTGGCCGATGAACAGGTCGGACGCATCGACATTGATCAGCGGGATGTTGAAATGGTCGCGGAACATGCCGACCACCTGCTCGCTCTCGCCCTGCCGCATCAGCCCGTGGTCGACATAGACGCATGTCAGCTGGTCGCCGATCGCCTCGTGGATCAGCACCGCCGCGACGGAGGAATCGACGCCGCCCGACAGCGCGCAGAGCACGCGGCCGGAGCCGACCTGGTCGCGGATCTTCTGCACCATCTCGGCGCGGTAGGCGGCCATGGTCCAGTCGGACTTGAGGCCGACGATCCGGTGCACGAAGTTGGCCAGCAGCTTGCCGCCGTCGGGCGTATGCACGACTTCCGGGTGGAACATGGTGGTGTAGTAGCGCCTCTCCTCGTCGACGCAGATCGCGAACGGCGCGTTCTCGGACGTGCCGATGATCTCGAAGCCCTCGGGAGCCTCCGTGACGCGGTCGCCGTGGCTCATCCAGACAGGATAGCGCCCGCCGACTTCCCAGACGCCTTCGAAGAGCGGCGAGGCTTTCAGGATCTCGACGTCGGCGCGGCCGAACTCGGCGGCATGCCCGCCCTCGACCGTACCGCCGAGCTGCACGGCCATGGTCTGCTGGCCGTAGCAGATGGCGAGGATCGGCACGCCGGCCGCAAACACCGCCTGCGGCGCACGGGGCGATCCATCGCGGGTGACCGAGTCCGGCCCGCCGGAGAAGATCACGCCCTTCGGCGCGAGCTTGTCGAAGCCCTCCTGCGCCTTCTGGAACGGCCAGATCTCGCAGTAGACCCCGGTTTCGCGCACGCGCCTGGCGATCAGCTGGGTGACCTGGCTGCCGAAATCGATGATGAGGATGCTGTCGGGATGGGGGATCGTGCTCATGGCGAGCCAGTAGACGAATCGTGCCTTTCCAGCAATCCCGCATGTTGCATTGCGGCGGATTTCGCCAGGCCAGGCGGTTGGACGGCAAGGCCGGATGCGCGGCCGGGCGAAGCGGCCGCGGCCTGCTGCTCGAGCAGCAACCGCGCCCGCCAGTTCAGCCCAGGACGTGGCCCCGGGCGATTTCCATCTCCAACTGATCCACCACCACTGCCAGCTTCTCGTCG
Organism: Aquibium sp. ELW1220; assembly: GCF_030398385.1. Lineage (GTDB taxonomy): Bacteria > Pseudomonadota > Alphaproteobacteria > Rhizobiales > Rhizobiaceae > Aquibium. The sequence continues at coordinate 62,662 of NZ_JAOAOQ010000016.1, forward strand.
ATGACGTGGAGATATTCGGTCCAGTCGCCGACGTGGCGCAGGTCGGCCGCGCCGTCAGAAATGCCGCGCAGCGCGATCAGCGGCACGTCGAAGCGCTGGCAGGCGCGCAGTACGGCGAAGGTCTCCATGTCGACCATGTCCTCCGCGATCGCGTCATAGGCGTCGCCGGAGACGATGTTCGCTCCCGTCGACAGCGTCGCTTCCCGCACATCCGCGATCCGCAGGGGAAGCGGGACTATAGCCGGCAGGTCGAGGAAGGGCGTGGCGCCACGCGGAAAGCCGAGCGGGGAAGCATCCATGTCGCGATAGGTGACCGAGATGGCCTGGTAGACCTCGGTCTGCTCCAGCACGCGGCTGCCGGCCGATCCGAGCGAGACGACGAGATCCGGCGTCCGGTCGGTCCTGTCGATCAGGGCCAGCGCGCGGGTCAGTTCGACCGCTGCCTCCACGGGCCCGACCCCGGTCATCAGCGGTTCGAACCGGGCCCGCAGATGCGCCCCGTACTCGGCAACCGCCGCCATGACGTAGAGAATGCGCCGGCCCGCGACCTCCTTGAGCAGCGGCTGGCCGGAACGGCCGGTCATCCCGCGATGCCTTCGCGGCCCTGCACCACCATCATGGTGCCGGTCATGGTCGCGACGAGCTTGGCCTCGCCGCTGGCGCTAAAGGCATAGGCCTGGCCGTCCGCGACGATGATCGTGCGGCCCGGCTTGGTGACCGACCCCCTGAACAGGAAGCGTTCGCCCTTGCCAGGCGCGAGAAGATTGACCTTGAACTCGATGGTGAGCACGGCAGCATCGGCCGGCATCAGCGAGAAGGCCGCATATCCGCAAGCCGAATCCAGCGCGGCGGAAATGATGCCGGCGTGGAGGAACCCGTGTTGCTGCGTGAGCGGCTCGGAGAACGGCATCTCGATCTCGACCATGCCTGGCGTGACCTGCGTCAGTTCGGCCCCGATGGTCTTCATCGCCGCCTGGCGGTCGAAACTCGACCGGACACGTCGCTCGTAGTCGGTGGCCTCGTCGGAAATTTCAGGCATTCGGTTATCCTCCGTGCCGGTTCGTTATCGCAAAGCGGTGGTGCAGTGACAATCCGTCATTGTTGCACTGCAACAGACGAAGCATTGAGCCAAAGGATGGATGCGTTGAGCAGCCCGGCGAAGCACACCCAGGCGAGATACGGCACGAAAAGCAGTGCCGCCGGACGATCCGCGCGCCAGGTCAGCGCGATGAACGCGGCGACCGCGACCGCCATGCCGGTGACGACGACCAGCGCGCCGCCGATCGACTGCAGCGTGAAGAAGGTTGGCGACCAGAGAAAGTTGAACACGAGCTGTACCCACCACGCGATCATGGCCGGTCCGCGCCGATCGCGCAGCCAGGTCCGCGCGCCCGCCACGGCGATCGCGACGTAGAGGATCGTCCAGACCGGCCCGAAGATCCAGTTGGGCGGGTTGAAGGCTGGCTTGGCGAGGGACGCATACCATCCGTCGGGCGTGTTGGACGCGCCGACGGCGAGCCCTCCCCCGACGACGAGCGCGAGGAAGGCGAGATGGATCGCGAGCCGGTGGCGGTTCATGACATGTCTTTCGGTTCGCGCGGGCCGTCGCTCGTCGTCAGACGGAGGCGTGCCTGGTTTCGTTCATCCGGTCGAGCTTGCCGACGAGGTTCCGGTTGAAGCTCAGCTCCAACGCCTGACGGATCGGCGGGTTGCGCAACAGCAAGGCCCGCAGTTCGGCGGGATCGTAGACGCAGCAACGGATCTCGTTGGAGACGCGCACGGTGGCCGAAGCGGGATTGCCCGACAGGAAGCTCATCTCGCCCAGAAAGTCGCCCGGCCCGCACACGCCGATCAGCCTTTCGCCCTTCTCGACGCTCGCGGCGCCGCGGGCGATGAAGACGAGCTGCGGCGCCGCCTGTCCTTCCTCGATCAGCACCTCGCCCGGCTGCTTCGTCTCCCACTTTCCGAGCTTCAGCATGCGGGTCCGCTGATTGCCTTCGAGCGACGGCATGACCGTTTCCATGAACAGCTTCTCGTCATCGGTCACCCGACGGCTCCGGTTGGCGAGCAGGACCAGCGCCAGCTGGATCGCGTTCACGGTGGTGAAAATGAACTCCCACGTGGCGCTTATCAGATCCGAGACCAGGAAACCGTAATAGGCCACGCCGGTGATGCCGGACGCGATGGCGAAGATGCGCAGCCACCGCATGCTGCTCATCGAGACGGAGAGGATGACGAGGATGTAGTTTATGTGGCCGACGAACTTGCTTGGATCAGTGAACTGCTCGAGAAACTCATCCATTGGGGCGCCCTGGAAGAAGCATCACTCTTGGCGTGTTGTCACACCGATATAGAAACCGTCCGTACCGCTGCGCGCGGGCGAAAGCGATATGCCGTCAGCAGGATCGATGCGGACCGAGGCGCTCGCCCCCGGAAAGCAGGTCTCGAACAGCGAGGCATGATCGACCGGTCTGAAGTCGGGATTGGCACCGAGGAAACGCTGCAGGCGCTCGGCGTTCTCCTGCGCAAAGAGCGAGCAGGTGACATAGACGAGCCGGCCGCCCGGCCTGACGAAACGGCTGGCGGCGGCGAGAATGGCCTCCTGCTCGGCCATGCGCACCTCGAGCTGGCGTTCGGTCAGCCGCCATTTCGCATCGGGCCGGCGGCGCCAGGTGCCCGAGCCGGTGCAGGGGGCATCGACGAGGACCAGGTCCATCCGTCCCTCGAGCGGCGCCAGTTCGTCCGGACGCGCCACGACCTGGACGTTGCGCGTCTCGGAACGGCGCAGGCGGTCGAAGATCGGCGCCAGGCGCTGCTTTTCGGAATCATGGGCGAACAGCTGGCCGCGATTGTCCATGTCGGCCGACAGCGCCAGCGTCTTTCCGCCGGCACCGGCGCAATAGTCGAGCACCTGCATGCCGGGCTCGGCGCAAGCCAGCCGCGCGGCGATCTGCGAGCCCTCGTCCTGCACCTCCATCCAGCCCTTGGCGTAGGCGGGCTCCGCCTGGACGTTCGGATGACGTCCGCTGCCTTCGATGGGCGGGATGCGGATGCCGTGCGGCGCGAGCCGGGTCGGCGCGGCCTTCATGCCGGTGAGTTCGCGCAGGATGCGCTCGCGATCGGCCCGCAGCGCGTTGACGCGAAGATCGAGCGGCGGCCGGGCCGAGAGCACCCTGCCCTCCTCCACCCAGTCGGCGCCGAAAGTCCGCTCGAGCAGCGGCGCGCACCAGTCCGGAACGTCGGCGCGCACGGCATCGGGTGCCGTGTCGAGCGGGTTGGCGGCGATGGCAGCGATTTCGGCCTCGTCAAGCGGGGCGGGCGCGAAGCGATCGCCCGCGAGCGACGCGTTCAGGCCCTCGGGCGTTTCGCCCCATTCCAGGAACAGCGCTCCGAAAGCCAGAGCGCGCGGCGTATCCGCTCCGAGCAGATGGGCCGCCGACCGACGGCGGCGAAGCGCGTCGTAGACGATGTTGCCGATCGCCCCGCGATCGCCCGCGCCGGCGAACCGATGCGACAGGCCCCAGTCCTTCAGCGCGTCGGCCGCCGGCCTGTGCCGTGTCTGGATGTCCGAGAGCACTTCGATGGCCGCAGCCAGCCGTCCGCCTGTTCGCATGTCCGGTCTTCCCCGTTGTCGGCTACCCGATCGGCCGACTGGTAGCGGCTCCCATTGATGGCGGCAAGCAGGATTGCGTGGCGGATCGGGCCGCTCGCGCGGACGGCAAGGCGTCTTCCATAAGACTGATTTGCGCTCTTTCCGATTCGTGATAGCCAATGCTTATGATCCGCCTTTCCGTTCGACAGATGGAATACTTCGACGCGCTGGCCGAAACCCTCCATTTCGGGCGCGCGGCCGAACTCGTCGGCGTCTCCCAGCCGGCGCTGTCGTCGCAGATCGCCGAGATGGAGGAGAAGCTCGACTGCAAGCTTTTCGAGCGCAGCCGCAGCGGGATCCGCATCACCGAGGATGCGCGCCAGCTTCGCCCGCGCATCGAGCGGATCCTGGCCGACATCCGCGACGTCGAAGCGATTGCCCGGCGTGGCCGCCGGCCGATGGAGGGACGGTTCCGGCTGGGCATGATCCCGACGGTCGCGCCATACCTGCTGCCCGCGGTCCTGCCGCTCGCTAGACGCAGCTTTCCCGACCTCCAGCTCGAACTGCGCGAGGCGGTGACGGGCACGCTGGTGGAGGAAACCCTGTCGGGTCGGCTCGACGCCTTCGTCGCCGCGCTTCCGATCGAAGAGGCCGGCCTCGTCGCCGAGGCGCTGTTCGAGGACCGCTTCTATCTCGCCGTCCCCCGCGACGACCCGGAGTTTCTTTCTCCGCCCGTCCCCCCCGAGAGCCCTTCACTCGACAGGCTCATGCTGCTGGAGGAGGGTCATTGCCTGCGCGACCAGGCACTCGCGGTCTGCCGCTCCGTCAAGCCGCTCGCGCTGTCGAGCTATGGCGCAACCAGCCTGACGACGCTGCTGCAGATGGTCTCGCACGGGCTCGGCCTGACGCTGATCCCCGAGATCGCGCTGGAGACCGTCGGTGCCATGCGGGACATGAAGGTCGTCCCCTTCGCCAACCCGCAGCCATCGCGCCGCATCTGTCTTGCCTGGCGCCGCAACGGCCCCCGCCCCGAGGAATACCGCACCATCGGCCGCCTCATCACGGACGCGCATAGCCTCCGAGCCGCTCCGCCATCGACCTCCGATACGCACGTCGTCACGCAGGCGTGATCGGAAGTCTGCGTCGTCGACCCTATCTGCCGGGTCGAGATCCACGACAAAGGAGGCTTCCATGCGCACGACTTTCGCCATCACCGCCCTGCTCGTTCCGGCGTCGGCTTTCGCCCAGAGTTTCGACATCACCTCGCAGGACGGCGTAACGATAGAGGCGACCCCGATCGCCGAGTTCAACGAGCCCTGGGCCATGACCTTCCTGCCGGACGGGGAGTTGCTGGTCACGGAGAAGCCCGGCAATCTCCTGCTGGTAACGCAGGACGGGACAAGGACCGAGGTCTCCGGCGTTCCCGAAGTGGCCTATGCCGGCCAGGGCGGGCTGGGCGACGTGGTAATCGGCCCCGACTTCGCCGAGAGCCGCCACGTCTACATTTCCTATGCGGAACGGGGCGAGGATGGCCTGCAGGGCGCGGCCGTCGCCCGGGCGACGCTGTCGCGCGGCGATGGCGATCCTGCCCTGGAGAACCTCGAGGTGATCTGGCGCCAGGAGCCGAAAGTCAGCGGCAACGGGCACTACTCCCACCGCATGGCCTTCTCGCCCGATGGAGAGCATCTGTTCATCACGTCGGGCGACCGTCAGAAACAGACGCCCGCCCAGGACATGGAAAGCGCCCTCGGCAAGGTCATCCGCCTCAACGTCGACGGCTCGGTGCCGGACGACAATCCCTTCCAGGACGAGGGTGAACTGGCGCAGAGCTTCTGGAGCGTCGGCCACCGCAACCTGCTCGGCATCGCCTTCGACGGCGGTGGACGGCTGTGGACGCACGAGATGGGTCCGCGCGGCGGCGACGAGATCAACCTGGTCGAGCCTGGCAGGAACTACGGCTGGCCGGTCGTCTCCTATGGCGTGAACTATTCGGGCGCCGACATCCCCGACCATCCGACACGCCCCGAATTCGAGGAGCCGGAGGCGCACTGGACCCCGGTGATCTCGCCGGCCGGGCTGGTGATCTACTCGGGCGATCTGTTCCCGGACTGGCAGGGCGACGCCATCATCGGCGGATTGTCGGCGCGGGCGATCGTGCAGGTCGATCTGGGCGAGCAGAGCGACGGGACGCTGGCCAGCGAAACGCGGCGTTTCCCCATGGATGCGCGCATCCGTGAAGTCGAGCAGGGTCCCGACGGCGCGATCTGGGCGCTCGAGGACCGTGCCGGCGGGCGGCTGCTCCGCATCGTCCCGGCCGGCGAAGGCTGAACCATCGACCGAGGGCGGCGCCCGCGATCAGGCGATGTGGATCGCAAGCGCCGCCCACATCGCGCCAAGGGACAGGAAGCCGGCGATGAAGGCCGGCTGCCGGTGTCGAATCCGGTTCTTGGTCACGTGAATGGCCGCGTGCACGTAGCGCGACGCCACGAAGACCCACGCCAGCATCACCACGACCGTGCCGACGCCGCCGCTGGCATGGAGCGCAAGGCAGCAGAGGTGGAACAGCACCGGCAGTTCGAACTGGTTGGCCAGGTTGTTGCGGACGAAAAGGCTCTCGGCCGGCTCGTCCCGGTTCTCGCGGAACTGCGAGACCTTCGCGCTGCCGCTCTCTACGGCCCGCTTCCGGCGAAGCGCCATGAGCCCGTAGACGCCGTAGACCAGCGCCACATGCGCGATCATCGGCCAGAAGATGGCAGTGGCTTCCATGGGGCTACTCCTCTCGCAACACGTTCGTTCGGCAGTAGCACGTCTGGCCGAGACGGTAACGGTCCGGTCAGGCTTGACGCAGGTCTCTTCATGTAACATATGAAGTTACATGAAAACCGACACGCGCCTCTCCGCCATGCTGCATCTGCTCCTCCACATGGCCGGCCGGCAGGATCCGGTGACGTCGGAGGAACTCGCCCGCTACATGCACGGCAATCCGGCGGCGGTCCGCCGCACCATGGCCGGCCTGCGGGGTGCCGGCATCGTCCGGTCCGGCAAGGGCCATGGCGGCGGATGGACGCTGGGCCGGCCCCTGGCCGAAATCACGCTCGCCGACGTCCACGCCGCGCTCGGCGCCCCCGGCCTCTTCGCCATCGGCAGCCGCAATGCCCAACCGACCTGCCTCGTCGAGCAGGCCGTCAACGCTTCGATGCAGGAGACGCTGGGCGAGGCCGAACGCCTCGTCCAGGCGCGGCTGCGCTCCGTCACCCTGGCATCGATCGATGCCGATTTCCGCGCCCGCATGGCGCAGCATCCCAACGCACCGAAGGAACCTCGTCATGTTTGACGTCATCGTCATCGGCGGCAGCTATGCCGGTCTGTCCGCCGCCATTCAGGTTGCCCGCGCCCGGCGAAGGGTGCTCGTCATTGACGCCGGCAATCGCCGCAACCGCTATTCGAGCACCTCCCACGGCTTCCTCGGGCGCGACGGGCACACGCCGGGGGCGATCGCGGCGGAGGCCCGCGAACAGCTCCTCGCCTATCCGTCCGTCAGCTTCATTTCGGGCCAAGCGTCCTCGGCGACGGGCGGCATCGACGCGTTCAATGTGGCGATCGCCAACGGGCAGCACGTCGAAGGGCGGCGCATCGTGCTTGCCACCGGCGTGGAAGATGTCCTGCCCGACGTCCCGGGCCTCGCGTCGCAATGGGGCGTCGGCGCCATGGCCTGCCCCTATTGCCATGGCTACGAGCTGAACCGCGGCCGGATCGGCGTGCTGGCCACCGGCCCCGCCTCCCTCCACCAGGCGGCGATGCTGCCCGAATGGGGCCAGACGACGCTTTTCGCCAACGGCGTCTTCGAGCCTGGCGAGACCCAGTTCGCCGACCTCGTGCAAAGAGGGGTATCGATCGAGTCGATGCCCGTGACCAGGATCGACGGCGATCCGGGCGCGCCGGTCGTCGTCCTGTCCGACGGTCAACGCATCGAAATCGACGGCCTCTTCGTCGCTACCCGGACACGGATCGCAACGCCCCTCCCCGCAATGCTCGGCTGCAGGATGGAGGACGGACCGCAAGGCTCCTTCGTGGCGACGGACGCGATGAAGGCGACGTCCGTGCCGGGCGTCTTTGCCTGCGGCGACGTGGCGAGCCCCATGGCGTCGGTGGCCATCGCTGTGGGCCACGGCGCAATGGCAGGCGCCGCCGTCCACCGCTCCCTCATCTTCCCGCCGCAGATATCGAAGGCCGCGTGACGGCGGACACGCCGCCACGGCACCCTCGGCGGTTCGCCGAGGGAGGACCGCAGGTCAGCTCATGCCGGGATAATTCGGGCTTTCGCGGGTGATCGTCACGTCGTGCGCGTGGCTCTCGCGCAGGCCGGCGCCGGAGATGCGCACGAAGGTGGCCTTGTTTCTGAACTCCTCGAGGTTCTGCGCGCCGACATAGCCCATCGATGCCCGGAGCCCGCCGGCGAGCTGGTGCAGAACGCCGCTCACCGGCCCCTTGTACGGAACCTGGCCCTCGATGCCTTCCGGCACCAGCTTCAGCGTGTCGCGCACTTCCGCCTGGAAATAGCGATCGGCCGAGCCCCGCGCCATGGCGCCCACCGAGCCCATGCCGCGATAGGCCTTGAAGGAGCGGCCCTGGTGCAGGTAGACCTCGCCCGGGCTCTCTTCGGTGCCGGCGAGCAGGGAGCCGATCATCGCCGCGCCCGCGCCGGCGGCGAGCGCCTTGGCGAGATCGCCCGAATACTTGATGCCGCCGTCGGCGATGATGCTGATGCCCTGCCGCTCGGCCACTTCCACGGCCGACATGATGGCGGTCAGCTGCGGCACGCCGACGCCGGCGACGATGCGGGTGGTGCAGATGGATCCAGGCCCGATACCGACCTTGACGGCGTCCGCGCCCGCGTCGATCAGCGCCTGCGTGCCCGCGGCCGTAGCGACGTTGCCAGCCAGGATGCGGACCGAGTTGGACAGCTTCTTGGCCCGCGCCACCGCGTCGAGAACGCGCTGCGAGTGGCCGTGTGCCGTATCGATGACGAGCAGGTCGACGCCGGCCGCAATCAGCCGTTCGGCACGTTCGAAGCCGTCGTCGCCGACGCTGGTGGCGGCCGCGACCCGCAGCCGGCCCTGGGCGTCCTTTGCGGCGTTGGGGTTGAGCTGCGTCTTCTCGATGTCCTTGACCGTGATCAGACCGACGCAATGGCCGCGATGATCGACGACCAGCAGCTTCTCGATGCGGCGCTGGTGCAGGAGCCGCTTGGCCTCGTCCTGGTCGACGCTCTCGCTGACGGTGACGAGGTTTTCCTTCGTCATCAGCTCCGACACCTTCTGAGATGGGTCGGAGGCGAAGCGGACGTCGCGGTTGGTCAGGATGCCGACGAGCTTGCCGTTCCGCTGCCCGCCGGAGCCGCCGTTCTCGACCACCGGGATGCCGGAAATGCCGTGCGCCCGCATCAGCGCCTGCGCATCGCCCAGCGTGGCGTCCGGACCGATCGTCACCGGATTGACCACCATGCCCGACTCGAACTTCTTGACCTGCCGAACCTCCTCGGCCTGCTGCTCGGGCGTCAGGTTCCGATGGATGACGCCGATGCCGCCCGACTGCGCCATGGCGATGGCCAGCCGCGATTCCGTCACCGTGTCCATCGCCGCCGACAGGATCGGCACGTTGAGCTCGATGTCGCGCGCGATCACCGTCCGCACGTCGGTCTGCCCCGGCATCACTTCGGAGTGGCCGGGCTGGAGGAGGACGTCGTCGAAGGTGAGCGCCTCGGCTCCCGTCGCGGATACGATGATTTTCGCCATGGCCATTCCTTCGATGTTCCAGGAGCGGCTGCGGTCAGGAAGGCCGCGCCGGTTCGACAGTTTCCCGTTGGGAATGGCGCTGGCTGGTACCATGCGTCCGTGACAATGGGAAGGCGGTTCTGCATGTCTCGGGCGATTTGCGCCGCTCCGTCCCGGTTGCGCCCTCCGGCCCCGCAGCCGAGCGGTCCACTGCCGATTTCATTGTGGGACAGATCGGAAAGGACGGGGACAATCCAGCGCGCCGCATGCTAACGCCCTCGAAGACAAGATGAATTGGATCGAGAGTTGAACCGGACCATCCCGCTCGTCCTCGCGGTCGCGCTCTTCATGGAGCAGATGGATTCGACCGTCATCGCGACGTCGCTGCCGGCGATCGCCACCGACATCGGCACCAATCCGATCGCTCTGAAGCTCGCCCTGACGGCCTACCTCGTCTCGCTGGCGATCTTCATCCCGATCAGCGCCTGGATGGCCGACCGCTTCGGCGCCAAGCGCCTGTTCTGCACCGCCATCGGCGTGTTCGTCATCGGGTCGATCGCCTGCGCGACGGCCGGTTCGCTCGAAGCCTTCGTGATGGCGCGTTTCCTGCAGGGGATGGGCGGCTCGATGATGACGCCGGTCGCGCGGCTCCTCCTGGTGCGGGCGACGCCGCGGCAGAACCTCGTCTCGGCCATGGCCTGGCTGACGATCCCCGGCCTGCTCGGCCCGCTGGTCGGCCCGCCCGTCGGCGGTTTCTTCACGACCTTCCTGAGCTGGCACTGGATCTTCCTCATCAACGTTCCGATCGGCATCCTCGGCATCGCGGCGGCCTGGCTGTTCCTGCCGGAGCTGGAGCGCGGGCAGCCGGGGCGCATCGACGTCAAGGGCTTCGCCCTGTCGGCCGCCGCCGCCTCCGGCATCGTCTTCGGCCTGTCGGTGGTCAGCCTGCCGGCCCTGCCGCCGGTCGTCGGACTGGCCACGCTGCTGGCCGGTATCGCCGCCGGGTTCGCCTATGTCCGCCACGCCCGCCGCACGGTGCGGCCGCTTCTCGACCTCAGCCTGTTCTCGAACCGGATCTTCAGCGCGGCGATCGTCGGCGGCACGCTGTTCAGGATCGGGGCCGGCGCGACGCCCTTCCTGCTGCCGCTGATGTTCCAGCTCGGCTTCGGCATGACGCCCTTCGAATCGGGCATGCTCACCTTCTCGTCCGCCTTCGGCGCGATCGGGATGAAGTTCCTCGCCACGACCGCGCTGCGCCGCGGCGGCTTCCGCCGCGTGCTGATGGGCGCCGCGGTCTTCGGCGCGCTGTCGATCGGGCTCGCCGCCGTCTTCACGCCGCAGACGCCGGCCTGGGCGATCATCGCCACGCTGATCGCGGGCGGCTTCATGCGGTCGCTGTTCTTCACCTCGGCCAACGCGCTCATCTTCGCCGACATCGGCGACGAGCGCGCCGGACAGGCGACGGCCATCGCGTCGGTGTTCCAGCAGATCTCGATCGCGCTCGGCGTGGCGCTGGCCGGCGGCATCCTCGAGGGCGTGACGGTGGCGACCGGCAGCGGGCTCGACGTCGACGCTTTCGCGGTCGCCTTCGTCACGGTGGCGATCGTCACCGCGACGGCGGCGCTGCCTTTCCTTCGGCTGCCGCCCGACGCGGGCGCCTCCGTCTCGGGACACCGGATCGGCGGCGACAATGCGCGAAGCCAGGTCCTGCCGCCGAAATAGACTTATTCGTCGGCCGGTTGGACCGGCTCCTCGGCCCGGCCCTTGAACCCCTTCGCAAACAGGTAGAGCTCCACGGATTCGGTGCGCGAGGCCGGCGGCTTGACGTGATGGACCGAGGTGAAGTTCTTCTTGAGCATGTCGAGGACCGTGTTCTCGGCGCCGCCCTGGAAGGTCTTGGCGAGGAAATGTCCGCCGGGCTTCAGCACGCTGACGGCAAAATCGGCCGCCACCTCGCACAGGTACATGGTGCGGATGTGGTCGGTGCGGCGATGGCCGGTGGTGGGCGCGGCCATGTCCGAGATGACGACGTCCGGCGCGCCGCCGAGCATCGCCACCAGCCGCTCCGGCGCGTCGGGCTCCAGGAAATCGAGCTTCAGAAACGCGACGCCGGGGATGGCGTCCATGTGGAGATAGTCGATGGCGACGACCGTCGGCGCCTCGTTGTTGGAGCCGATGCGCTTGGCCGCCACCTGGCTCCAGCCGCCGGGCGCGGCCCCGAGGTCGATCACCTTCGTGCCCGGCTTCAGGATCTTGTAGCGGTCGTCGATCTCGATCAGCTTGAAGGCCGCGCGCGAGCGGAAGCCCTCCGCCTTGGAGCGGTGGACGTAGGGATCGTTCATGTGCCGTTCGAGCCAGCGGCGCGACGAGTTCTTCAGCCCGCTCTTCTTCTTGATGCGGGTCTTGAGCGCGCGCGGCCCGGCGCCGCCGGTGGGTTTCTTCATGTCCGTGCCCGCTCCCGCTCGCGGCTGCGCCGCCATGCCCCGTCTTCGGCCATGAGCTCGGCCAGGATGCCTTCGCGCAGGCCGCGGTCGGCGACGCGCAGGCGCTGCGACGGCCAGACCCGCCGGATCGCCTCGAGAATGGCGCAGCCGGCGAGCACGAGATCGGCGCGGTCCGGCCCGATGCAGGGATTGGCCACGCGCTCGTGGAACTCCCAGCCGACCAGCCTCTCGATCATCCGGTCGATGTCGCGCGACTGCATCCACAGCCCGTCGACCCGGCGCCGGTCGTAGCGCGGCAGGTCGAGGTGGATGCCGGCGAGCGTGGTCACGGTGCCCGACGTGCCGAGCAGGTGGAAGCGGTCGCTGTGGGCGATCGCACCGAGTTTTTCGCGCCCTTCGAAGGCATCGAGCATGCGCGCGACGTCCTCGACCATGGCGGCGTAGATTTCCGGCGTCACGTGGCGGCCGCCGAAACGCTCCGACAGGGAGACGACGCCAACCGGCAGCGACGTCCACGAGACGATGTGGTCGGCAAGACGCCCGGTCCGCCGCGCGGACATGTCGATCAGCGCGATCTCGGAGGAGCCGCCGCCGATGTCGAACAGCACCACGCCGTCGGTGTCGCGCTCGACCAGCGAGCCGCAGCCCGACACCGCGAGCCGCGCCTCGGTCTCGCGGTCGATGATCTCAAGGACGAGGCCCGTCTCCTCCGTGACGCGGGCGAGGAACTCCACGCCGTTCTCGGCCGAGCGGCAGGCTTCGGTGGCGATCAGCCGCGCCTTGCGGATCTCGCGCCCGGCGAGCTTGTCGGCGCAGTGCTTCAGCGCCTCGACGGCGCGGTGCATCGCCTGATCGCCGAGCCGGCCGGACCCCGACAGCCCCTCGCCCAGCCGCACGATGCGCGAGAAGGCGTCGATGACGCGGAACTGGCCCGGCCGCGTCGGAACGGCGACGAGCAGCCGGCAGTTGTTGGTGCCGAGGTCGAGCGCCGCATAGGCGTGCGGGCGCATCTCGGCGCTGACGGCCTCGCCGCGCGTCGCGCCGCCCCCATTGCCGGGAACCGGCTGCGCCGGCAGCGCTTTCGCCGGCGCCTCGACGGCAAGCGGAGCTGCCACGGCGCCGTCTGCGCCGTCGCGCGCGAAGACCTTGCGGCCGCGCCGCCGCTTGCGCTTCTTCTTCTGCTGGAGATTCGGCTGCGGGGTTTCGGGCTTTCCAGGACGGGAAGCGGAAACGCCCGGCACCGGCGCCGCCTGCTTCTGCCCCGTCCTGCGGCGACCGCGCCTTTTCCTGGCCCGTCCGCCGCGGGAAGCCTCGCCGCCCGACGGTTGCCCGTCGAATTCGAGGTCGTTCACGCTTTCATCCTTCCGGCGCCGCGCTTCCATCCCGGATGCTGCAGGCGCGATCATCTTGAGTTGAAGCCAATGTAACAGCAGGCCGGCCATTCGCCAAATGGTTTGGCGGCGAGGCGATGGCGGGAGGCACGGAGCGGCGCGCATCCGTCGCGGTTCGACCGCGGGATGGACCGGAAATGCGAGGACAATATACCGAATTCCACCGTGTTCCGCGTCCTGCGGCAGTCGTTGCCAGTTCGAATTCGGTAAACTGTCCCCGTATTTCCTGCGCGGGCGACCTCCGTCCGCAAGGGATGCGGGGAGGCGGGCGGCGGCGCGGCAGGACCAGGGCGGATCGTGGTCCTCGCGATGCGGGACCGTCAGTACAAGCGATCGTCAGGACGTGTCGGGCGCGACCGGCGCCGGCACGGGACGTCCTTGCCGGACGAGCCGGCGGGGTGCGGGGGCCGAGCCGACCTCCTCTGCGATGTCGCGTATGGCAAACCGCGCCCGGCACCTCGCCTGTGCCAGATAGGCCCGCAGTATCCGCGCTAGCATCCGGAAGTCGGCGGCGAGCCTCTCGGCGCGATCACCCGAGCGCGAGGTGGAGATCAGGGCGGGCGCGCCGGCCGGCAGGCCGATGAGATAGTTCCGCGCGACCGACTCGGCGTGTGCCAGGCCGGCGAGCATGGGGAGCGCGATCGCGAGCGACCGGCCGGCGGCACGGTCGGCGAGACCGGCGAGCAGGACGAGCAGCGCCAGGATCTCTTCCAGCACCTCCTCCCTACAGCTCATGGTCTTCGTCCTCCGTTTTTGACGCCGGCAGTATCGGCGCGGCGGAGAAAGCGTGGATAGATTTTCGTCAAGAGGTTGATTTCGTTGAGACCGGAGGTCGCAGAACCGGCTCGAACAGGCGAGGGAAATGCGGGGACAGTTTACTTAATCCGGGATCGCAGTCTTTCGGTCGGCGCTGCGGGGCCACCCGATTTACGTAATACTACTTAAATCGGGCTCTCGTGCACCTCGTTCATACTCGTCGCCGTCCCCGACTTAAGTGAATCGGCCCCGTGTTTTCACGCCACCCTGCCCCAGCCGCCGCCATTGGCGGTTTCGATCAGCAGTTCGTCGCCGGGTTCGAGCCTGACGCCGCTGGTGAAGGTGAGGCGGTCGTGGCGGCCGTCGGGGTGGAGGACGGAGAGGCCGTTGACGCCGCCGGACGCGCCGCCCTCCAGCCCCCAGACGGGCTCTTTCGCGCGGCTGTAGCCGGCCGAGAGCACGGCGGGCGCGCGCAGGCGGTAGAGGGTCTGCAGGCCCTTGCCGCCCGCATGCAGGCCGGCACCCGCATCGCCGTCGTTGAGGCGTTTGAAGGCGACGTCGAGGCCGTAGCGCGCCTCGCAGATCTCGACCGGGCAGTTGAAGGTCTCGCCGTGGTTGGCCGAGTACATCGCGTCGAGCCCGTCGCGCGTCGACGTTGCGCCCCAGCCGCCCATCTGCGGCTCGACCATGGTGAAGCGGCGGGCGGTGTCGGGGTGATTGCCGGCGATGACCGTGCCGCAGATCGAGGCGAAGGAGCCGGCCGGCAGCCGCTCGGGCAAGGCGCGCGCCATGCACTGCCACAGCATGTCGGCCAGCCGGATGCGGGTCTCGAAATAGTAGCCGTGCGGCGCGGTGCCGGTGGCGTGGAAGATCGTGCCGGGCTCGGTGATCACCTCCAGCGCGCGAAACGAGCCGGAATTGGCAAAAAGCGTCGGGTCGGTGAGCGCCTTGAAGATCATCTGCGCCGAGATGACGGCGCCGTCGCGGCTGGTGTTGTAGGGCGCGGCGCGCTGCTTCGGGTTGCCGGTGAGATCGACGGTGAAGCGGTCCCGCGTGATGGTGATCGACGCATGCCACAGCGCGCCGTCGTCCTGGCGCTCCTCGATGTGGAACGTGCCCTGCGGCAGGGTGGCGAGGCCGGCGCGGCCGCGTCGCTCGCCTTCCTCGAACAGCGAGGCGAGAGCGGCGTGCCAGGCTTCGAACCCGTAGGTCTCGACGAGCTGGCGGATGCGGGTCTCGGCCTTGCGGCCGGCCGCCACCTGCGCCCAGAGATCGCCCTGGACGAAATCCGGCAGGCGGGAGTTGGCGGCGATGATGTCGAAGACGGAGGTTATCGGCGCGCCGTCCTCGAACAGCCTGACGGCCGGCAGGCGCAGGCCCTCCTGGAAGATCTCCGACACGTCGACCGCCATCGAGCCCGGCGTCTTGCCGCCGACGTCGTTCCAGTGCGCGATGGAAGCTGCCCAGGCGACGAGGTGGCTGCCGGCAAAGACCGGCAGGGCGATGACGACGTCGTTCAGATGCGTGACGCCGCCGAAATAGGGATCGTTGGTGACGAAGCAGTCGCCGGGGCGGATGCCGCCCGGGCCGTGGATCTCGACGATGCGGCGCACCGCCTTGTCGAGCACGCCGACGAAGGTGGGGATGCCGGCGCCCGACGAGACGAGTTCGCCCGCCGGATCGGTGATGCCGGTGCCGACGTCGAGCACCTCGTAGATGATCGGGCTCATGGCGGTCTTGCGCAGCACGGCGAACATCTCGTCGGCGGCGGCGATGAGCGAGGCCTGGATGACGGAGGCGGTGATGGGGTCGGTGGTGGGGAAGTTGGTGGTCATGTCTGCCTCGTCATGGTCTGATCATGTCATTAATTCTGTTCGGGCAGCGCTCCGTCGCGCCCCCCTCTGTCCTGCCGGACATCTCCCCCACGCGGGGGGAGATCGGCAGCTTCGGCTTTGGCGCTTCTTATGCGACGTCCGGGGATTGCCGAAGGCGGTGACGCGCGTGATCTCCCCCCGTGTGGGGAGATGCCGGCAGGCAGAGGGGGGCGCCATAGATCGCCACGATTCACGCCCCGTCGCGACCGACGCCCGCCCCTACCGCGCCACGAACAGGTCGCGCGGCAGCGTGGACAGGATCTCAGGCCCGTCGGCGCGCAGGATGACGATTTCTTCCAGCCGGATGCCGAAGCGGCCGGGGATGTAGATGCCGGGTTCGATGGAGAAGACCATGCCCTCCTCCAGCACCGTCTCCGACGTGGCCGTGACATAGGGCGGCTCGTGGCCGTCGATGCCAAGCCCATGGCCGGTGCGATGGACGAAGTATTCGCCGTAGCCGGCATCGGCGATGACGCGCCGCGCGGCGGCGTCGACCTCCCTGGCCATCACGCCCGGCCGCGACGCCTTCAGCGCCGCCTGCACGGCCTTCTCGACGATCGAATGGATCTGGCCGTAGCCTTCCGGCGGTTCGCCGACGACGGCCATCCGGGTGATGTCGGAGGGGAAGCCTTCCTTGCGGCCGCCGATGTCGATGACGATGGCATCGCCCTCGGCGAGTGTCCGGTCACCGGTCTGGTGGTGCGGAAAGGCGCCGTTGGAGCCGGCGCCGACGATCCAGAAGGCGGGCGTCGCACCCTCCGAGGCGAAGTGGTCGCGAACGATCTGGGCGATCTGCTTCTCGGTCAGGCCGGGCCTGATGGCGGCAAACGCCGTCTGCATGGCGCGGTCGGCGATGGCGGCGTTCATCTTCAGCCTGGCGAATTCGCGCTCGTCCTTGACCATCCGCAGACGCCCGAGCGTGCGCTCGGTGAAGGCATGGCTGGCCTGCGGCAGCGCGCCGAGCACGAGAAGCGCGAAGTCGGCGCGCATGGTCTCGTCGAGCACGACGCTTCTGGCCTGCGCGGCGCCGATGTCGTCGAGCGCGGCGGCGAGCGCTTCGGCCGGGCCGGTCTCGTCGCTCCAGGTGTGGAAGGCGATGTCGGTGGATTCGCGCGTGCCCTGCGCGTTCAGCACCGGCATCAGGAAGGCTTCGCGCGCCGACCCGACGAGGAGCAGGCAGGGCCGCTCGTCGGGATGGGGGTGGAAACCGATCAGCCAGTCCATGTGCGAACCGGGTGCCACGGCGACGAGATCGACGCCCTCGGCGGCCATGGATGCGCGCAGGCGCGAAAGACGGTCGGCGGTGGGGTGGGTCATGCTGTCCTCGTGCGGTTGTCGGTGGTGCGGTGCGGCGCGGCCGTGACCGTACCGCTTGCCGGGAGCGTGGCTGCGGGAAGGAGGCGGAGACGGATGCCCCTCCGTCCCCGCCTCCCGCGCCGGCCTCCGCGCAAAGGCGGACGGCTGGCTGGCGCTAGCCGGTGAAGCCGTAGACTTCGCGGGCGAGGTCCGGTGTGATCAGCCCGTTGCGGATGTCGTCGGCGACGGCTGAGCGGTCGCGCTCCTTCGGGTCGCCGATGCCGCCGCCATTGCCGGTGACGACGCGGATGACGTCGTCGGTGTGGGTGACGAGGCCCGAGACGAAGGAGAAGGTTTCGCGCGACCCGTCCTTGCGGATCACCTCGACATAGTTGGGCGAGCCCTCGTTGCCGCCGTCGAGCGCCCAGGGCGGGAATTTCGAGCGGGTGTAGCCGGCGGTGAGGAAGCCGTTGTCGGCGCGCACGCGGTAATCCATGACGATGCCGCGACCACCGCGATAGCGCCCCTCGCCGCCCGGCGCGACGTTGAGCTCCATGCGGTCGACATAGAGCCCGTTGCGCGCCTCGTTGATCTCGGCCGGGCAGTTGTAGGTCTCGCCGTGGAAGCCGCAGAAGATCGCCGAATTGCCGTCGCCGCCGCGCGAGGCACCCCAGCCGCCGAGCTGCGGCTCGATGATGGTGTACTGGCGCCCGGTATCGGGATGGATGCCGCCGATGAAGGTGCCGCAGACCGAGGCGAAATGGCCCGACGCCAGCCGCTCGGGCATATGCGGGGCGAGGCACCGCCACATGATGTCATACACGCGCAGCTCGATCTCGTAGTAAAAGCCGATCGGCGCCGGTTCCCTGGCGTGGAAGACGGAGCCCTCGCGGGTGAGGAGCCGGATCGGCCGGAACGAGCCCTCGTTTGCGGGCGAATAGGGATCGGTCAGCGACTTGAAGATCATCTGCGCGGCGACCATCACGCCGTCGCGGCTGGTGTTGACCGGGTTGGGCGACTGGTCGGGATTGTCGAGGAGATCCACCTCGAAGGCGTCGTCGGAGATGGTGATCTTCACGTTGAAGATGCGGCCGTCGTCCTGCTCTTCCGACAGCTCGAAAATGCCCTTGGGCAGATCCTTCAGCGCCTTCAGCGACACCTGCTCGCCGAAGTCGAGGAAGGAGGCCATGGCGTTCTGGAAGGTGGCGGTGCCGTATTTCTCGGCGATCTCGACGAGGCGCTTCGCCCCGATGCGCACCGAGGCGATGGCGGCCCAGACGTCGCCTTCGAGCACGTCGGGCATGCGCGAATTGACCTTGATGATCTCCATGACGGAGCGGATCGGCTCGCCCTTCGAGATGATCTTGATGGCGGGCAGGCGCAGCCCCTCCTGGAAGATCTCGGTCGCCTCGCCGGTGAGCGAGCCGGGCGCCATGCCGCCGACGTCGGAATTGTGGGCAATGTTGGTGGTCCAGGCGATGATGGTGTCGCCCACGAACACCGGCATGGCGACGACGATGTCGTTCAAATGCGTGACGCCGCCGTAATAGGGGTCGTTGGTGGCGAAGACGTCGCCGGGCTGGATGTCGCCCGGCCTGTCGTACTTGGCCACGATCACCTTCACCGCCTTGTCGAGCACGCCGATGAAGGCCGGGATGCCCGCGCCCGACGAGGCCAGCGCGCCCTTTGCGTCGGTGATGCCGGTGCCCATGTCGAGCACCTCGTAGATGATCGAGCTCATCGCGGTCTTCTTCATGACCGCGAACATCTCGTCGGCGGCGGCCTGCAGCGAGTTCTGGATGATTTCGAGCGTGATGGGGTCGTTGGCGAGCTTAGTCATGGCGCGCTCCATTTGCGTTGCCTGGCGTTCCTTCGCGCCCCCCTCTGGCCTGCCGGCCATCTCCCCCACGCGGGGGGAGATCGGCTGTCATCGCCGCCGCCGCCAATCGCCGACCTCGCAAGAAGCGCGGAGCGAAAGCGGCAGGACGATCTCCCCCCTCGTGGGGGAGATGGCCGGCAGGCCAGAGGGGGGCAACGTAGGGCATCGCCGTCTCCAAATCAGAGATGAATGTGGATGTTGCCGTAGCCGTCGATCTCGACCCGGTTGCCGGGATGGATGACGACGGTGGTGCCGGGATCCTCGACGATGGCGGGGCCTGCGAAGGCCATACCGGGCTCGAGCTTCGTGCCGTCGTAGATCGCCGCGCGGTGGATGCCTTCGAGCGCGTAGTCGACGTCGCGGTGGCCCTTGAGCGCGGCGTCGGCCGGCGTGCCGGTGGCCTCGCGCTGCGCCATGGTCAGCTTGCCGACCTCGGCCGAGGCGACGAGGTGGATGCCCACCATCTCCACCGGCGCGGAGAGCCGGTAGGTGTATTCGCGCTCATAGGTCTCGTGGAAGGCGGCCTGGATTTCGGCCAGGCGTTCGTCGGTGATCGCGCCCTCGGCGATCAGCACCTCGGTGGTGTGCTCCTGGTTCTGGTAGCGGAACTTGCCGTAGCGCAGCATCCGCACCTTGTCGGCAGCGATGCCCTCGGCGGCGAACTGCCCACGGGCGCGCTCTTCCGTCTCGGTAAAGATCGCCTCGATGCCGGCGGCGGAGCCGGGCGCCAGCTCGGCGAGGCGGGTGACGAAATAGTCGCGGCGCAGGTCCGACATCATCATGCCCCAGGCCGAGAAGACCGAGGCGCCGGCCGGCACCACGACCTTCTTCACGCCGAGTTCCTGCCCGAGCGCGACGCCGTGCATGGCGCCACCGCCGCCGAAGGCCACCAGCGTGAAGTCGCGCGGGTCGTGGCCGCGGTTGAGCGAGACGAGCTTCAGCGCGTTGACCATGTTGTTGTTGGCGATGCGGATGATGCCGCGCGCCGCTTCCGTGGTGTCGACGCCGAGCTTTTCGGCCACGCCCGCAAGCGCCGTCTCCGCCGCCGCCATGTCGGCCACCACCTCGCCGCCGCAGAAATAGTCGCGGTTGATGCGGCCGAGCCGGAGATTGGCGTCGGTGGTGGTGGCGTTGGTACCGCCGCGCCCGTAGGCCGCCGGACCCGGCATGGCGCCGGCCGACTGCGGGCCGACGTGAAGCTTGCCGAAATCGTCGACCCAGGCGATCGAGCCGCCGCCATTGCCGATCTCGACCAGGTCGACGACGGGCACCATGATCGGATAGCCGGCCGAGGTGCGGTCGCGCTCGATCCAGTAATCGGTCTTGATCTTGACCTCGCCGTCCTCGATCAGCGAGCACTTGGCCGTGGTGCCGCCGATGTCGAGCGCCAGCACGTTGGGCTCGCCGATCAGCTTGCCGAGTTCGGCCGCGCCCCAGAAGCCGGAGGCCGGGCCGGATTCGACCATGGTGATCGGGATCTTCGAAACGGAGTCGAGCGAGTCGACGCCGCAGTTCGACTGCATGATGTAGGGGCTGCCCTTCAACCCCTTCTCCTTCAGGCCGCCGGCAAGCCGCGACAGATAGCGCTCGGCGATCGGCTGGACGTAGGCCGAGAGCACGGCCGTGTTGGTGCGCTCGTATTCGCGCCATTCGCGGGTGATCTGGTGCGAGGCGACCGCCGAGACGTCGGGCCAGAGCCGGCGCAACTCGGCCATCGCGGCCTCCTCGTGCGCGGGATCGGCATAGGAGTGCAGGAAGGAGATGGCGACCGCCTGGACGCCGTCGGCCTGGAAGTCGGCGACGATGCCCGGCAGGGCCGACAGGTCGAGCGGCTTCAGCTCTTCGCCCTTGTAGGAAATGCGGCCGGGCAGTTCGCGGCGCAGATAGCGCGGCACGAAGGGCTTCGGCTTCTGGTAGTGCAGGTTGAAGAAGTCGGGCCGGTTGCCGCGCGCGATCTCGAGCGTGTCGCGAAAACCCTCGGTGGTGATGAGCCCGACCTTGACGCCCTTGCGCTCGGTCAGCGCGTTGATCACGACGGTCGTGCCATGCGCCAGGAAGTCGACCGAGGCCGGATCGACGCCGGCCTTGGCGAGCACGTTGAGCACGCCCTGCTCGAAATTCGGCGGCGTGGTGTCGGACTTGGCGGTGACGATGCGCGCCGCCCCGGTGGCGACGTCGGTCTCGAAGCAGACGAGGTCGGTGAAGGTGCCGCCGACGTCGGTAGCGACGCGGATGATGGTCTCGCCCATGGTCAGGCTCCCTTGTTCATGCGCTGGAGGAGAAGCAGGCAGACGAGGCCGGGCAGCTTCAGCGCCTCGGCCGCCGCCACCCGTTCCGGCGTGTAGTATCCCGCGACGTCGAGGCAGTTGATGGTGCCGGCGACCTCGCCATCGATCAGGATCGGCACGTTCATGACGCTCTCGCAGCCGAGCGAACGGATCTGCTCCCAGTCGCCGAAGACCTCGGCGATGGCCTCGATGTCGTTGGCGACGAAGGTCTTCTTCTCGTCGATGACCTGGCGCGACCAGTCGGTCTCGTTGGCAGGCTTGGTGCCGGAGACGGGATAGGCGTCCGGCATGTTGGAATAGACGCGCGCATTGACGCGCTGCGCCCGGTCGCTGGTCATGACGGTGAAGAGCTTTGCGCCGACGACCTGCTGGGTGAGCGCGCAAAGCGCATCCAGGGCAGCCTGCGGCTGGCCGGCGCCGCCGGCGGCTTCGAGGAAGGGCGTATAGTCAGGCACGTTCATTTTCGTTCTCCATGAGACGGTCGCGCAGCCGCACCTCGTCGGCGGTGACGACCGGAACGGCGCCGATCAGGCGTCGCGTGTAGGGATGGTGGGGGTCGGAGAAGATCGTCTCCGTCGGGTTCAGCTCGACCAGCCGCCCGCGCTCGAAGACGGCGACGCGGTCGGCGATGTTGCGCACGACCGACAGGTCGTGGGTGATGAAGACATAGGTGAGCCCGCGGTCTTTCCTCAGATCGTTCAGCAGCTTGAGGACGCGTGCCTGCACCAGCACGTCGAGTGCGGAGGTCGGTTCGTCGAGCACGACGAGATCGGACTGGCAGGCCAGCGCACGCGCGATGGCAACCCGCTGGCGCTGGCCGCCCGAGAGCGCGTCGGGGGCGCGGGAGGCATAATCCGCCGGCAGGCCGACCTCTTCGAGGAGTTCGCCGACGCGGGCCGCGCGGGCGGACCGTTCCCCGAGCCCGTGCACGTCGAGCGGCAGGCGCAGTGACGCGCCGACCGTTCGCTTCGGGTTGAGCGAGGAGAGCGGGTTCTGCTGGACGAGCTGGATCGCGCGGCGATGGGCGAGCGTGCGGGCGGCCGGCAGCATCTCGCCCTTGAAGGCGATGGTGCCGGCGGTCGGCGGGTAGATGCCGAGGATCATGTTGGCGATGGTCGACTTGCCCGAGCCGCTTTCGCCGACGATCGCCAGGCATTCGCCCTGACGCACGTCGAAGGACACGTCGTCGACGGCTCGCACTTCGTGGCGGCCCTGGGTGAAGGTCTTGGAGACGCGGTCGAGGGACAGCAGCGCGGTCATTGGCGGTGGCCGCTTTTGGCTTCGGCGGTGAGGCCGCGTTCTGTCGCGCCCCCCTCTGGCCTGCCGGCCCTCTCCCCCACGAGGGGGGAGATCACGCGCGTCGGCGGCGAGCTTGATCTCCCCCCTCGTGGGGGAGAGGGCCGGCAGGCCAGAGGGGGGCGCCGTAGAGTGCAAGCGATGGAGACCTGGCCACCAACCATCACCCCGCCTCCCCCGGCTCTTCGCATCCCTCATGCACCACCATCGGCGCGAAGTAGCTGTCCGACACGTCGTCGATCTCGGGGATGCCGCCGCCGGTGATGCGGGGGACGGCGGCGAGAAGGGCGCGGGTGTAGGGGTGGCGGGGGTCGGCGAAGAGATCGGCCGAGCGGCCTTGCTCGACGATGCGGCCCTTGTAGATGACGTAGACGCGGTCGGCGAATTCGCGCACGACACCGAGATTGTGCGAAATGAACAGCACCGAGGTGCGGTGCTTCTCGACCAGGTCGCGCATCAAGGACAGGGTCTGCGCCTGCACGGTGACGTCGAGCGCGGTGCCCGGCTCGTCAGCGATCAGAAGCGAGGGTTCGTTGGCGAGCGCCATGGCGATCATGACGCGCTGGTTCATGCCGCCGGACAGCTGGAAGGAATAGGAATCGAGCGCGCGGGCGGGATCGGGGATCGCGACGTCGGCCAGCGCCGCTTGGGCCTTCCTCCGCGCGTCCGCCTGCGAGATGCCGGGCTCGGCGCGCTTCAGCACCTCGTGGAACTGCGCGCCGATGCGGTAGACCGGGTTGAGCGAGGAGGTCGGGTCCTGGAAGATCATCGACATCCTCGTGCCGCGCAGGGCGTGGCGCCGGCGCTCGGTCAGCGTCGACAGGTCCTGCCCCTCGAAAGACACGCGGCCGCCGATGCGCGCGGTCTTCAGCTGCTGCAAGAGGCCGAGCACGATGCGGGCGGTGACGGACTTGCCCGAGCCGCTTTCGCCGACCAGCGCGACGCGCTCGCCCTTCATGATGTGCAGCGAGATGCCGTGCAGCACGTCGACCTGCCCGGCCCAGCCGCGGAAGCCGAGGGTGAGATCGCGGATGAGAAGCGTCGGCGCGGTCACTGGCCGCCCCCCAGCACGTCGCGCAGCGCGTCGCCGACGAGGTTGAAGCCGAAGACGGCGACGAGGATGGCGAGGCCCGGGAAGACGGTGAGCCACCAGGAATCCGGCAGGTATTTCGCGCCGTCGGCGACCATCGAGCCGAGATCGGGCGTCGGCGGCTGCACGCCGAGCCCCAGGAAGGAGAGCGACGAGGCGATGAGGATGACGAAGCCGAGGTCGAGCGTCATCTTGGTGACGATCGAGGGGACGCAGTTGGGCAGGATCTCGCGGAAGATCACATGCATCCTCGACGCACCGATCACCTCGGCGGCGAGCACGTAGCCCTCCTCCTTCTCGGAGCGGGCGAGATTGTAGACGAGGCGCGTGTACCAGGGCCACCACATGGCGGTGACGGCCAGCATGCCGTTGGTGAGCGTGGGCTGGAGCAGGCCCATCATCGACATGGCGAGCACCAGCGGCGGGATCGACAGGAAGACGTCGGTGATGCGCATCAGGACGTATTCGGTCCAGCCGCCGAGATAGCCGGCAACGAGCCCGATGGTGACGCCGATCGGCACGGCGATGACCAGCACCACGACGCCGAGCAGAAGCGAGATGCGGTAGGCGTAGAGGATGCGCGAGAACAGGTCGCGGCCGACGAGATCGGTGCCGAAGATATAGGGCCATTCCGGCGGCCTGTTGAAATTGGCGAAATCGACCACGGCGCCGGCATGGGTGGGGAACGGGGCGATGACATCGGCGAAGACCGCCGACAGGACGACCATGGCGACGAGGAACAGGCCGAGCGCCGACAGCGGGTTGCGCAGCAGGATGAAGAGCGTGCGCTTCATGAGCGGCCACCGGATGCACGACGATGGTGACGAGCAGCCTCACGCCCCGCCCATGCGTTGCCTGCACGCGGGCAGCGCAACCACCGCCGGATCGGGTGCACGGTACCCCCACCCCTCACCCCTCCCCACAAGGGGGAGGGGGACACCGGCGACGTGCGTCGCCGCGTCCGGCAGAACCTGGCGCGACGCGGATCGCCCCCCTCCCCCTTGTGGGGAGGGGTGAGGGGTGGGGGTGTTGCGCGCAAATGTTTCGGACATTCGCGCAGCGTGGTGCAACGCGGACGTTCCGCGGCAAACGCGCAGGTCGACGAGGCGGCACGCTGCAAGGTGCGGGAAGAGCGGATGTCGTCCATCACCCTGCCCTCTGCGACAGCCGGATGCGCGGGTTGATCAGCGCGATGAGGAGGTCGACGACGACGTTGACGATCAGGAACAGCGCCGAGATGATCAGCACCGTGCCGACGATGGCGTTCAGGTCCTTGCGCAGGATGACGGCGACGCCGTAGCGCGACAGGCCGGGCCAGGCGAAAACGGCCTCGACCAGGAAAGCGTTGCCGAGCATGGCGGCGAAGTCGAGGCCGATGATGGTGAGCGAGGGGATGAGCGAGGGCCGGAACGCCCAGCGCCGAGCGATGCGGCCTTCGGCGAAACCGTAGGACTGCGCCATCTCGATGTAGGGCTTCTCGTAGGTCTCGACCATGTTGGCGCGGGTGAGCCGCGCCGCCTGGCCGATGCCCGAGAGCGCCAGCGCGAAGGCCGGCAGCACGATGTGCCAGGCAGCGTTGGCGAAGGCGGAGAGATTGCCGGCCAGCAGCGTGTCGATGGTGAGGAAGCCGGTGACCGGCGCGATCGTGTAGCTGTCGGCGATGCGGCCGGCGATCGGGAACAGCGGCAGGAAATAGGCAAAGCACAGCATCAGGATGACGGCCCAGACAAAGCTTGGCGCCGACACGCCGAGCAGCGTGACCAGCCGGATCGCGTGGTCGGCCCAGGTGCCGCGCCAGCGCGCCGCCATGACGCCGAGTGGCAGGCCGATCGCCACCATCATCAGGCCGGCGACGAGGATCAGCTCCAGCGTGGCGGGCAGGAACTGCGCGATGTCGGTGGTGACGGGGCGGTTGGTGTAGAGCGAGATGCCGAGATCGCCGCGAAACACGTCGCGGACGAAGTAGGCGTATTGCACGACCAGCGCATCGTCGAGATGCAGCCGCTCGCGCATCTGCGCCACCTGCTCGACGCTGGCGTTCGGCCCGAGCGCAATGCGCGCGGGGTCACCCGGGATGATCCGGGCGATGGCGAAGATCAGCATCGAGACCCCCACCAGGACGAGCAGGGAGGTTCCGAGCCGCTTCGCGAGGAGGCGGGCGACGGGTGGCATGGCGCTTCTTCGGTTCGCAGGGACCGGCGGTCGCCCGCCGGTCCCGCTCGCGGGGTTCGGTTACTGGCCGGTCATTTCCATCAGGCGGAAGGTGAAGCCCATGCCGTCGAGGCCGAAGGACTTTTCCGGATCGCTGAGCGCCGGCACCTTGACCCTATTCGACGCGGCGAAGAGCGACTGCCGGTCGTAGCCGTAGATGGTCGGAGCGATCTCCATCAGCCGGTCGTTGAGCGCGGCATAGGTGGCCTGGCGCTCGGCCGGATCGGTGACGGTGCGGCCCTTGACGAGCAGGTCGTCGACGGTGGCGTCGGTCAGGTATTCCGGCGACTGCCAGGTGCCCTTCAGCGAGGAGTGGTACATCGGGAAGAGCAGCGTGTCGGGATCGCCGGTCACCGCGTTGGCGAAGATCTGCGAGACGTTCGGCGTGTTCTCGGGCTTCGTCACCAGCTCGGTGAACAGCGCCCACGGCACCTTGCGGATTTCCGACTTGATGCCGATCTCGGCGAAGTTCGCCTGCATCAGGAGCGCGAAGCGTTCCTCGATCGGCACTTCGCCGATCCAGGAGAGCTCCAGCGTGAAGTCCTCGGGCTTGTATTTGCAGGCGGCGAGATGTGCCTTGGCCGCTTCGAGGTCGCGCGCCAGCGGCGTTTCGCCCGCGCCGAACATGCCGACCGGGATCGCGCCGGTGGACGGGCTGCCCTGCGAAATGCCATCGGCGACCGCCACCATCCGGATGCCGGCGGAATAGTCGAAGGCGGACGCCAGCGCCAGGCGGCAGTTGACGTCGTCGAGCGGCGGCTTGGCGGTGTTCAGCTTGACGTAGAAGGCGCCGCCGCCGGTCTCCCTGAGGATCTGCGCGCCGCTGCCGGCGAGCGCCTTCAGCACCTCCGGCGGCAGCCACTGCGAGGAGATGTCGTGCTCGCCCTGGGCGATCAGCGTGCGCACGGTGGCCGCCTCGAGGCCGTAGCGCAGGCGCACCTGGTCGGGCGCGCTGGCCGCCACGTCGAGGAAATAGTCCGGATTCTTCTCCATGACCGTTTCCTGCTGCGGATTGTGCGAGACGACCTTGTAGGCACCCGAGCCAGCGCCATTGGCCGACAGGAAGGCCTGGCCCCAGTCCTTCATCTCTCCCTCGCCTTCGCCGAGATTTGCCATGACGAGCGTCTTGTCGAGAATCGGCAGGCGCACCAGCGAGGCGACGAAGGGCGAGTAGGGTTCGGTCAGCTTGAAGCGGACGGTGTTCGCATCGACGGCCTCGGCGGCTTCGACCTTGGCGAAGACGAAGGAGAGGCCGGCGCCGAGCGCCTTCATGCGGTCGAAGGAGAACACGACGTCCTCGGCCGTCAGCGGATTGCCGCTCTGGAAGGTGACGTCGGAGCGCAGCTTGAACACGAAGTCGTTGCCGTCGGCCTCCCAGCTTTGGGCGAGATGCGGCGCGTAGCCCGGGCCGCCCTGCACGGGCAGGACGAGCGTGTCGTAGACGTTGAACATCAGGATGGAGTCGGCATAGTCCGACGCCTTGCCCGGATCGAGCTCGCCGACGGCGACCTCGTCGAGGCGCAGCACGGTCTGCGCGGACGCCTGCGCGATGGCAAGCGGCGTGAGAATGGTTGCGGCGAGAAGCGCTGCCGCGAACGGCCTGGCGATCGATATCATCATGATTCCCCTTTGTTGATTCTGGACGTGGATGTCTTGCGGCCGCGCGCGGCGGACCGCTGGACGACCGGATGTGGTTCTTCAGTCGCCGGATTGTCGCCGAACACGTCCATCGTGCAGGTGTGCAGGATGGTGGCGGGCGAGCCGGTGTGGTTCCACGACGAGTGGACCCGGTTGGACTGGAAGTGCAGCGAATCGCCCGCTTCGAGGATGTTGGTCTCCCCTTCGAGCTCGACGGTGATGGCACCCTGCAGCACGTAGAAGATCTCCTCGCCCTCGTGCGCGATCGGCTCGGAGCGATAGCCCGGTGGCTCGTGAATGATCAGGCTGCGCAGCACGTTTCCCGGAAACGAGGTCGAGAGACGCTCGTAGACCAGCGAGTTGCCGCCGACCGCATAGTGCTGGCGCTGGTTCTGCCGGGTCATGGAATCGGTGACCTTGGGCTGCGACAGGAACTCCGAGACGTGCAGCCCGAGCACGCGCGACACCGACACCAGTGACGACAGCGACGGCGTGGTGATGCCGCGCTCGATCTGGGAAATGAAGCCGACGGAGAGGCCCGCGCCGTCCGCAACCTCCTTCAGGGTAAGCCCGAGCGCCTGGCGCCGCGTCCGCAGGCGGTCGCCCAGCGGCGCCGCCTCGGCACCCGCAACGCCCTCGTGATCCACCTGGTCGGCCACGCCTCACCCCGTTTTAGTATTTCTAAAACGTGACTCGCCGACCGGAACGAGTCAAGCGGATTTTTTAGTCCGGCTAAACACGCTGCAGTCGTCCGCCGCCTGTGGCGCGACCGTGGATCGAGCCTGCCTGGACCGTTGACCCGGCGCTTTACGGACTGTTAATATGACACCGTCCGAGGTTCCCGTGCCAATGCAGGCCGGGAGGAGATAGGGAATACGGGACGGTGCCGCAGGCATCGCAACCGTAGCTGCCCCCGCAACTGTAAGCGGCGAGGCTTGTCCGCTGATGCCACTGAGACGCATTCGCCGTCTCGGGAAGGCAGGTCAAGCCGTTGAACCGCAAGCCAGGAGACCTGCCTCGGGCCGTCACGTTTCCGGATGCGGGGAGCTTCCGGCGCTGTCTCGCACAGTGGTGGCTTTCGTCATCGCTGGGGGACTCCGACACCGATCCCACCGGCACCATTGCAACCATGACCGCGTCCGAGGGGGCGCGGCGCTGGGGGACCGTCATGAACAACAAGAAAGCGCTGTCGCTTTCCGCCGCCGTTTCCGTTTTTTCGCTGATCGTCGCAGCACCCGCCTTCGCGCAGGAACTCGACATCGGCGAGGTCGTCATCACGCCGAACCGCGCGCCCACCGACAAGGCCAAGACCGGCTCCAAGGTGGAGACGGTGAGCAAGGAGGAGATCGAGGCGCAGGCCCGGCCGCTGATCGTCGACTACCTGAACCAGCTGCCCGGCATCCACATCACCTCGCCCGGGGGACCGGGCACCGAGGCCAGCCTCTCCGTGCGCGGCCTGCCGCGCCGCTACGTCAAGACGCTCTACAACGGCATCGACATCTCCGACCCGACGAGCACGCAGGTGCAGACGTCCTACCAGTACCTGCTGGCCGACAATGTCGGCAGCATCGAGGTGCTGAAGGGTTCGCAGAGCACGCTGTATGGCTCGGACGCGATCGCCGGCGTCATCTCCATCTCCACGCTCGGCGGCATCGAGCCCGGCGTGAAGCATCTCGTCGGCGTCGAGGCCGGATCGAACGGCACGGTGCGCGGCGCCTACGGCCTGCGCGCCGCCAACGACAAGGCGAGCCTGTCGTTCAACGTCGCCGGCTTCCACACCGACGGCATCTCGTCGGCCGCGCTCGGGTCGGAAGGCGATGCCTTCGACCTCGGCAATCTCGACATCAGTGGCGAGTACCGCTTCAGCGAGGCCTTCTCCGTCTTCGCCAGTGCGCTCTACATCAAGGGCGAGGCGGATTACGACAATGACCGCTACGTCAATCCGGACACCGGCGAGATCGTCGAGCCGTCGGACAACCTTCTGAACAGGAACGCGACCGAGCAGGCCGCCGCCCGCTTCGGCTTCAACCTCGACCTGCTCGACGGCCGGCTGAAGAACACCGCCTCCGTGCAGGTCTTCCAGCTCGACCGCGCCATCCGCTCCGTCGACCCGCTCTACGGCGCCTTCGACGCGGACTACACCGGCACCCGCACCAAGTTCGACTACCAGGGGTCGTTCGAGGCTTCGACCTGGCTGACGCTGCAGTATGGCGCCGACCACGAGATGCAGGGCGCCGCAGCGACCGACAATTACGGCACCGACACCGACGAGGACTTCTCGCTGACCGGCGTCTGGACGCAGGCGATCCTCGAGCCGGTCGAGAACCTGGTGCTGACCGCGGGCCTGCGCCACGACAGCCACTCGGAATTCGGCGAGCACCTGACCTATCGCGGCACCGCGTCCTACCTGTTCGACCAGACCGGCACGCGGCTGCATGGTTCCGTCGGCACCGGCTTTCGTGCACCCAGCCTCTACGAGCTGTATGGGCCTTACGTCGGCAACACCGCCCTCCAGCCCGAGACGAGCTTCAGCTTCGACATGGGCGTGGAGCAGACCTTCCTGGACGGGGCACTGGTGGCCGACGTGACGGTCTTCATGCTCGATGTCGATGATCTCATCATCTACGACAGCCCGACCGGCACCTACCAGCAGTCGGACGGGACGACGACGTCGCGCGGCGTCGAGACCTCCGTCATCTGGAAAGCATCGAGCTGGCTCGACCTCGGGGCGAACTACACCTACACCGACGCGAAGGATGCCGACGGCGACCGCGCCATCCGCATTCCCGAACACGCGATCGGCTTGCAAGCGACGGTGCGCCCGGCGGAAAAGTGGACCATTTCAGCCACGGCCAAGATCCCGCTCGACGCGCTGGACACCATCATCGTCGGCAGCCAGTCCTACACCGGAACCTGCTATCCCGCGCCCAACTTCGACCCCACGCCCTGCACGCAGTACAGTGCGGTGCGCGGCGACGTGAAGCTCGACGACTACGTGCTGCTCAACGCCAAGGTGGCCTACAAGCCGACCGACAACACCGAAGCCTATGTGCGGGTCGAGAACCTGCTCGACCAGAAGTACCAGGTGTCGCCGGGCTTCGGCACGGCCGGCATCTCGGCCTTCGCGGGCTTCAAGGCGCAGTTCTGATGCGCTGCCGCCCGGCGACGGCCCACACCGGCGGCCTCGCGCCCGCCGGTGCGCGGCTGCCGGGCGGCTGGTCTTCACCGCTCGCCGTCGCGCTCGTCGCGGCGGCGCTCGCCGGTCCGGCTTCGCGCGCTGCGGCAGACGAGGCTCCGCGCGTCATGTCGCTCAACGTCTGCACGGACCAGCTGGTGCTGGCGCTGGCGGAGCCCTCGCGCATCGTCTCGCTGTCGGTGCTGTCGGGCGATCCGGACTATTCCTATCTGCATGCGCAGGCCGGCGCGTTTCCCAACAATGCCGGCGTGGCAGAAGAGGTGTTCATCGCCCGTCCCGACCTGGTGGTGACCGGCACCTATTCGCTGCACAACACGACGCAGCTCCTGCGCCATCTCGGGCTGCGGGTGGAAGAGTTCGGTTATACGCAGACGCTCGACACGATCGCCGGCGACATCCGCCGCATGGGCACGATCCTCGGCCATGCCGATGCGGGCGAAGCCATGGCCGCGACCTTCGAGCGCGATCTCGCGGCGCTCGCCCTGCCCGCGGACGCACCGCGGCCGACCGCCGTCATCTTCGGCCAGAACGGGGTGGCGACCGGTGCCGGCACGCTGGCCGACAGCGTGCTTGCGGCGGCGGGCTTCCGCAATCTCGCCGCCGAGCGCGGATTCTCCGGCATGGCGCCCTACTCGCTCGAACTCCTGGTCGTGGACCGGCCCGACGTGGTGCTGCTCTCCGCCCGGGTCGAGGACGCGCCTGCATTGGCCGACCAGGTGACGCGCCATCCCGCCATTGCATCGAGCGGCGCGATGACGGCGACCGGAATCGTGCCGCGCGGCTCGTGGAGCTGCGGCGGACCGTTCACGCTGGAGGCCGTGCGCGCGCTGCGCGTCCTGCGCGACGAACTCCTCGCGGCGGAAGACGCCTCGGGATGAGCCCGGCCCGCCTCGCCCTCCTGTTGTCGATCGCCGTGGCGCTGCTCTTCGCCGCGTCGCTTCTGGTCGGCCCGGCGGCGCTCGGACTGACGGCGAGCCTCGACGGGCTCCTGTCGGGCGGCGGCGAAGCGGCGGCGATCATCATGCGCGAGGTGCGCCTGCCGCGCGCGCTGCTGGCCGCCCTCGTCGGCTTCGGCCTCGGCCTGTCCGGCGCTGCCCTGCAGGGCTTCCTGCGCAACCCGCTGGCCGAACCTGGCATCATCGGCGTTTCGGCCACGGCTTCGCTGGGCGCCGTCATCATGTTCTATTCGGGCCTCGCCGGCGCCTCGATGCTGGCGCTGCCGGCCGGCGCGATGGTGGGCGCGCTGGTGGCAGTGGTTGTGTTGCTCGCAATCGCCGCCGGCAACACGACGACGCTGACGCTGATCCTGGCCGGAATCGCGCTGTCGAGCCTCGCGGGCGCCTTCACCTCGCTGGCGCTCAACCTCTCGCCCAACCCCTTCGCCAGCTACGAGATCATCTTCTGGCTGCTCGGCTCGATCAAGGACCGGTCGATGCTGCACGTCTGGATCTCGCTGCCGCCGATGATCGTCGGCTGGACGCTGATCCTCGCCTCGGCGCGGGCGCTCGACGCGCTGTCCTTCGGCGAGGAGGCGGCGCAGAGCCTCGGCATCGACCTGCCGCGCGCCCGGATCATGCTGGTGGCGGGCGTCGCGCTGGCGGTGGGCGCGGGCGTGGCCGTGACCGGCGCGATCGGATTCGTCGGCCTCGTCGTGCCGCACCTGCTGCGGCCCCTGACCGACCGCATGCCGAGCCGGCTGCTGCTGCCGTCGGGGCTCGGCGGCGCGGCGCTGCTGCTCGCCGCCGACATCGCCGCACGCACCATCGTTCCGGCCAAGGAGCTCAATGTCGGCGTGCTGACGGCGCTGATCGGGGCGCCTTTCTTCCTGTGGCTCGTCACCCGCTCGCGCCGGGGGCTCGCCTGATGGAGCTTTCCGCCCGAGGCCTGAATGTCGACCTTGCCGGCCGCGCGGTGCTGCGCGGCGTCGATGTCGATGTGCGCCCAGGCGAGGTGGTCGGCCTGCTCGGACCGAACGGCGCCGGCAAGTCGACACTGATGCGGGCGCTCGCCGGACAGGTCGCTCATGCGGGCACGGTGCGCATCGGCGGGCGCGACGGTGCGGCCCTGTCCCCGTCCGAACGCGCCCGGCTCGTCGCCTACCTGCCGCAGACACGGGTGATCGGCTGGCCGGTGAGCGTCGAGAAGGCGGTGGCGCTCGGCCGCCTGCCCTGGCTCGGCTTCGGCGGCAGGCCCGGGCCGCGCGACGTGGAGATCTGCCGCGAAGCGATGGCGGTGATGGACGTCGAGGGCCTCGCCGGCCGCCGCGCCACCGAGCTTTCCGGCGGCGAGCAGGCGCGGGTGCTGGCCGCCCGCGCGATTGCCCAGGACACGCCGATGCTGATCGCCGACGAGCCGGCGTCCGGCCTCGACCCGGCGCACCAGATCGCGATGATGGCCGCGCTCGGCACCATCGCCAGGCGCCGCCGCGCCATCCTGGTGTCGCTGCATGACCTGACGCTGGCGGCGCGCTGGTGCGACCGGGTGGTGGTGCTGCGCGACGGCGCCGTGGCCGCCGACGGCGACCCGGCAGACGTCCTCGATGCGGCGATGCTGGCCAAAATCTTCGGCATCCGCGCCCATATCGCCCGGGAGGACGGGCGACCGGTGCTGGCGCCGGTCGGACTGTCCGGCGAGGCCGCGCGCGGGACCGCCGCGGGAGAGATGCGATGACCCGCCACAACGCCCCCGCCTGGATCGACCTCGCGCGCCGCAGCAGAGCAGCGGCGGCACAGTTGCAGCCCGGCAACGGTGACGCCGGATCGGGAGACGAAGCGCCGGCCGTCGATGCAGCACGGCGCGGCGAGAACGACAATGCCGGCGCGTTGCCCGCCTTCGGCCTGTCGGCCGGCGGCCGTTCGGCGGCGCTCCTGCCAGGCGCACCGTCGCGCGGCCGCCGGCTCGGCACCGCGGTCGCGCTGTTCCTCTCGGCTGCGGTCCATGCCGCCGCTTTCGCGTGGCTTTCGGGCAACCTGGCCGTGGAGGGGATGGAAGCTGCCTCGGAGGGCATATCGGTCGAGATCGTGTTCGACGTGCCGGCCACGACCGCCAGCGCCGCGATCGCGGGCAATGACGGCGCCGCCGTCGCGGATGCCGAGCCGGCGGTGGCGGTCGATCAGACGGTGGCGGAGGCCGTGCAGCCGCACGAGGCCGAAGCGGCCAAGCCGACGGAGTCCGCCGGCATCGCAGCCGCGGACGAGCCTGAGACCATGGCCCTCGCCGAACCGGCTCTTGCCGAGGCCGTGCAGCCGGACGTCGCCGAACCCGCCGCGGCGGCGCCGGTGGAGGATGCTGAGACCGTCGGGCCGGACAGCGCGGAGAAGGCCGAGACCGTGGCACCGGCCGACCCCGCGGAGCCGGTCGACATGCCCGGGGCGGTCGAGCCCTCCGCCGTCGCTGCGGACGTCGTAAAATCGCCCGAGGCCGCAGGCCCGGTCGAGCCCGCCGTCGCGGAAGCGGTGCCGGACGCGCCCGCCGTCGAACCTGCCCCGTCGTCCGAAACGGCGGCAGCGCAGCCCGTCGCGCCCGAGGCCGCCGCGGATACGGCGCCGACGACGGCGGATGCCGTGGAAGCCGTCCCGTCCGAGGCGGAACCGGTCGAGGCCGGGATGGACGCCCCGGGCGTGGCCGAAACGGCAGAGGCCCAGCCCCTCGCTGCGGATGGTCCGGCCGAGGTCGCGGTCGCTCCAGCCGAACCGGTGGGCGCAGTCGACGCGGGGGCACTGCAGCCGGCGGCGCCAGCAGTCGCGGCGCCCGAGCCGGCCCGCCCGGCAGCAGCGCCGGCGGCTCCGGCCTTCGCACCGCCCGCCCCGGATGCCGCGACGGCTGACCTGCTGGCGACGCCGCCACTCGTCGAGCCCGTGCCGGACATCGCCAGCGATGTCTCCCTGCCGGAGACCATGGCGCAGGTGCCGCAACCGCGTCCCGAGCCGCAGGCCGACGCGACGAAGCCGGCGCCGGCCAGGACCGCGCGCAAGGACGCGCAGGCGCGTGCCGTGGAGCCGGACCGCGCGAGCGCGGCCGCGCCTCCCACGCCAAGCAAGCCGGGCCGGCAGGCAAAGGCCGCGGCGGCGTCAGCCGACAAGCCGGCCGAGACCACCGCCCGCAGGCCCGCCCCTGCGGCAAGTGCCGGAAGCCAGGCCCGCGCCGCGGCGGCGCCCGGCGCGAAGGAGAAGTACGGCCGCCGGGTGCTCTCCCATGTCGAGCGCCACAAGCGCTACCCGGCGGCGGCTCGCAACGCCGGCATCACCGGCGTGACGCGGCTGTCGATCACCATCGATCGCGCCGGCGGCCTCGCCGGTGCGCGCGTCTCGTCGGGATCCGGACACGCGATCCTCGACGAGGAGGCGCTGGCGGTGGCCCGGCGCGCGGCACCCTACCCCCGCCCGCCCGAGGGCGTGGGTGGCCAAACCTTCTCCTTCGCCGTGACCCTCCGCTTCAAGCGCTGACCATGCGTCGCTGAGGCTCCGGGGTCCCTCGCCGGCGCCGGCCGATTCCCTTTCCGCCGCATGTCCCGCAAGGGCCGGAGCGAAACGGTCGCCGCCAGCCTGTTGCCGGGTCTGCAATACTCCGGCCCACCCAGTGGCCCGGCCCGCCCCCTGCCCCGGCCCCGCCGGCTCCGCCGCCCGCCCGATGCCCTTCTGGCCCAGCACCTTTCCACAGCAGGACCGGTGCGGGACCGTGCCCGTCCGCCGGTTGCGTCTTGACTCCTCCGCCCAATTCGTCAAACGTTTAACGAACAGGGAGGACTTGCCTGATCATGCTTACGCAGACGCGCACCGACAGCGACGTCAGCACCGCCATCCTGTCGGCGGGCGAGCGGGCGTTTGCCGAGTTCGGCTATGCCGGCGCCTCGATGCGCGGCATCGCGCGGGATGCGGGCGTGAACCAGGCGATGATCGCCTATTATTTCGGGTCCAAGGAAGGCCTGCTGCACGCGATCATGCGCCGCCGCTCGTCCTTCGTGAACGCCCAGCGCGACATCCGCCTCGCAGCCCTCCGGACGAAGGGGCAGCCGACGGTCGACGACCTGATCGAGGCCTTCCTGGCGCCGCTCATCGAACTGGCCACCGATGAGGAGCAGGGCGGCTATTCCTACGTCAAGATGCTGGCGGTGTTCACCCATTCCGTCGACGAGGTCGCCAAGCGGGTGATCGCGGAGAACTTCGACGGCATCGCGCGCCGGTTCACCGACGCCTTCCGCGAGATCGAACCGCAGATGACCGAGAGCGACGCCATCCGGGCCTATCTGCTGTCGCTCGGCGCCGGCATCGCAGCCGTCGGCATCGCCGGCCGGGCCGGCCGCATGTCCGGCCAATACGACCACCCCGACACGGCAAAGCTCCTGCGCGCCGTCGTCGCCTTTTCCAGCGCGGGTGTGAGGGCGCTGATGCACAGGGACTGACGAAACGGTCCATCGACAAACCGATCGAACCCAGGGAGGAAACCATGTTCGACAAGACGCTTCTGAAATACGCACTCGTCGCCGCCGCACTCGCCGCATCGACGGCCGGCGTCCGCGCCGAGACCATCGACGTGACCGTCGTCGCCGGCCACCCGCCGGTGTTCCGCTGGGTCAAGCACACCAGCACGACCTTCATCTCCACCGTCAACAAGGCGCTCGAGGGTACCGGCCACGAGATCAAGTGGGACGAGCAGTATGGCGGCTCGCTGGCCAAGGTGGGTGACGAACTGGAAGCGACCGAGGAAGGCCTGGCGCAGATCGGCGTGATCTCGTCCGTCTTCGATCCGGCCAAGCTGTCGCTGCAGAACGTCAGCTACTACACGCCCTTCGTGTCGAGCGACGTCGCGCTGGTTTCCAACACGGTGAACCAGCTGCATTTCTCGAACCCGAACATGAAGGTGACGTGGGAAGAGAACGGCCTCGAATATCTCGGCGCGCCGTCCGCCATCGACGACTACCTGCTGATGACCACCTTCCCGGTGAACTCGATCGACGACCTGAAGGGGAAGAAGATCGGCGCGCCCGGACCGGCGGTCAACTGGCTGGGCGGAACCGGCGCGGTCGGCGTCGCGGGCAATCTCACCACCTACTACAACGAGATCAAGACCGGCGTGTATGACGGCGTCATCGTCTTCGCGACGGCTGCGCTGCCGGGCAAGCTTCACGAGGTCGCGCCCTACATCACCAAGGTCGGCTTCGGTGCCCAGTATGCCGGCTCGCTGGCGGCCAACAAGGAGTGGTTCGACGAGCAGCCGGAGGAGGTGCAGAAGGCGCTGAAAGCCGGCGGCGAGGCCTTCCGCGACGCCTATGTCGCCGACCTCGACGCCGCATCCCAGGCCGCGCTGAAGACGCTCGCCGAACAGGGGGCGACGATCACCGAGGTGGATGACGCGTTCCGCCAGAAGTGGGTCTCGGGCATGGACAACGTGGCGCAGGCCTGGGCCAAGCAGGTCGACGGCGAAGGCAAGGCCGGGACCGAGATCCTGAAGGCCTACATGGACGCCATCCGCGCCGCCGGCGGCAAGCCGGCCCGCAACTGGGACCAGGAATAGCAACCCGGCACTCCGAACGCAGGCATTCCCGAGGGGGCACAATCCATGGCACATGGAGCGATGCCGGAGCCGAACACCGGCTCCGGCTGGGGCAGGCGCATCCGCACGACGGCGGACACCATATCGAACGGACTCAACGTGATCGGCACGCTGCTGATCCTCGGGCTCGTCATCCTGGTCAATGCCGACGTGCTCGGCCGCAACCTCTTCCTCGCCCCGATCTCGGGCGTGCCGGAGATCGTCTCGATGTCGATCGTGGCGATCGTCTTCCTGCAGGTCTCGCAGGCGTTCCGCATGGGCCGCTTCACCCGCACCGACGCCCTGCTCGACGCCATCGCCCGCCGCGCGCCCCGACTGCGCGCGGCGGTCGAACTCCTCTATGTGGCCGCAGCCCTCGCCCTCGTCTGGTTCCTCCTTTCCGCCAGCTGGCCGCTCTTCGAGAAGGCCTGGGAGCGCGGCACCTATGTCGGGACCGTGGGCGACTTCACCGCGCCCGAATGGCCCGTGAAGCTGGTGATCCTCATCGGCTGCGCGGCACTCGTCATGCAGATGCTGATCGCCGGCGTGATCGCACTCGTCGGCATCTTCGCACCCCGGAACGGCGGAGACGCCCGATGAGCACCTTCGAGATCGGGCTCGCCACCCTCGGCGCCATGATCGTGCTGGTCTATGCCGGCCTGTGGGTGCCGATCGCACTCATGCTGTGCTCCTATGTCGGCGTCTGGATGATGAAGGGCTCGCCGCTGCTGGCGGGCAAGCTTCTCGCGCTCGCCGCATCGGAAACCATCTCCTCCTATTTCTTCGGCGTCGTGCCGCTGTTCGTGCTGATGGGCTTCCTGGTCTCGGTGACCGGCCTCGGCCGCGACGCCTTCGACGTCGCCAACCAGCTCTTCCGACGCCTCAAGGGCGGCCTCGGCGTCTCGACGGTCGCCGCCAACGCCATCTTCGCCGCGATCACCGGCATCTCCATCGCATCGGCCGCCGTGTTCACCCGGCTCGCCGTGCCCGAGATGGTCCGTCACGGCTACACCAAGAAATTCTCCGTCGGCGTCGTCGCCGGCTCCTCGGTGCTCGGCATGCTGATCCCGCCGAGCCTTCTGCTCATCCTCTACGGCCTGCTTACCGAACAGTCGGTCGGCGACCTCTTCCTCGCCGGCGTGCTGCCGGGCATCCTGCTCGCCGTGGTCTTTGCCGGCGGCGTCATCCTGATGGCCTATTTCTGGCCCTCCTTCATCGGCGAGAACCTGTCGGGCGACACCGAGCACGACATGTCATCCCGCGACCTTGCAGCCAAGGGACTGCCGATCGCGCTTCTGATCGCGCTGGTGCTCGGCGGCATCTATGCCGGCTTCTTCACCCCGATCGAGGCCGGCGCTGTCGGCTGCCTCGGCGCCATCATCATCGGCCTCGCCCGGCGGGCGCTGACATGGCGGAGCTTCTGGGAGGTGCTGACCGACACGGGCCTCGTCACCGCTTCGGTGTGCTTCCTGATCATCGCCGCGCAGATGTATTCGCGCATGCTGTCGCTGTCGGGCCTGCCCAACGAGTTCGGCGCCTTCGTCGCCACCGCCGACATCGGCTTCTGGGGCGTGATCCTCGCCTATGTTCTGCTCGTCATCGTGATGGGTACGATCCTCGATTCCTCCTCGATCATGCTGATCCTGGTGCCGTTGATGCTGCCTGTGGTGGTGCCGATGGGCGTCGACCTCGTCTGGTTCGGCATCGTCACCGTCATCGCCGTCGAGATCGGGCTGCTGACGCCGCCCTTCGGCCTGTCCGTCTTCGTCATCAAGTCGACGCTGAACGACGATTCCATCTCGCTCGGCGAGATCTTTCGCGGCGCAGCCCCTTTCGCCCTGATGATGGGATTGGTGCTCGTGCTCGTCCTGATCTTCCCGTCCATCGCCACCGGCCTTCTGGCCCGCTAGTCTAGGAGTCCGCCATGCCGCGCCGCATCGTCGACCTGTCCGTCGCCCTCGAGATGGGGATCGCTTCCGACCCGCCGATGGCGCTTCCGAAGATCGACTATCTCGACCACCAGATGACGGGCGGACAGATCCTGCCCTTCTTCCCCGGCCTGACGAAGGACCAACTGCCGAACGGCGAGGGCTGGGCGGTGGAGCAGCTCAGTGTCTCCACCCACAACGGCACGCATCTCGACGCGCCGTACCACTATGCCTCGACCATGAACAATGGCGAGCGGGCGATCACGATCGACGAGGTGCCGCTGGAATGGTGCTTCAACCCCGGCGTCAAGCTCGACTTCCGCCACATGGAGGACGGCTATGTCGCCACCGCCGCCGACGTCGAGGCCGAGCTGAAGCGCATCGGCCACGACCTGCGGCCGCTCGACATCGTGGTGGTCAACACCGCCGCCGGCGCGCGCTACAGCCAGCCCGACTACGTGGCGCGCGGCTGCGGGATGGGACGCGAGGCGACGATCTGGCTGCTCGAGCGCGGCGTGCGCGTGACCGGCACCGACGCCTGGAGCTGGGACGCGCCCTTCGTCCACACCGCGAAGAGATTCGCCGAGACGCACGATCCGAAGATCATCTGGGAAGGCCACCGCGCCGGCATGGAGATCGGCTACTGCCACATCGAGAAGCTGGCCAACCTCGACCAGCTGCCGGCGACGGGCTACGAGATCGCCTGCTTCCCGTTCAAGATCAAGGCGGCGTCGGCGGGCTTCACCCGCGCCGTCGCGATCTTCGAGGACTAGTCGATGCGCCTCGCAACCGTCGTCGCCGGAGGCCGCGAATTCGTGGCGGCCGTCCAGTCGGAAGACCGGCTGCTCGACCTCGCCCATGCGGCAAGGCTGGCCGGGATGGACGGCTCCGCCTTCGCCTCCATGCAGGCGGTGATCGACGCGGGACCAGCCGGCCTCGACGCCGCGCGCAGCCTGCTGGCCGCGCCGCCCGGCGAGGCCCTGATGGCGGAAGCGTCGGTGGTTTTCCGCGCCCCCCTGCCCCGGCCGGTGCGCATGCGCGACTGCCTGGCCTTCGAGGCGCATCTGCGCAACGCCTACGACCAGGCGGAAAAGCGGATGGGCAAGCGCTTCGAGATTCCCGCCGTCTGGTACGAGCAGCCGATCTACTACAAGTGCAACCACATGGCGGTGATCGGCCATGGCCAGGATACGCTGTGGCCGTCCTACTCGTCCTTCATGGACTACGAGCTGGAGCTTGCCGTCATCATCGGCAAGGGCGGCGCGGACATCCCTGCCGAGCGGGCGATGGAGCACGTCTTCGGCTACACGATCTTCAACGACATGTCGGCGCGCGACGCCCAGCTGAAGGAAACGCCCGGCCAGCTCGGCCCCACCAAGGGCAAGGACTTCGACACCGGCAACATTCTCGGCCCCTACATCCTGACCGCCGACGAGGTGGCGCATCCGGCAGCCCTCGACATGGAGGTGCGGGTCAACGGCGAGCGCTGGGGCGGCGGCAACTCGCGCGAGATGCACCACTCATTCGCGCGGATCATCTCCTACCTGTCGACGTCGGAGACGCTCTACGCCGGCGAGGTCATCGGCTCGGGCACGGTCGGCACCGGCTGCGCGCTCGAGGTCGGCCGCCAGCTGTCGCCCGGCGACGTGATCGAACTCACCATCGAGCGCATCGGAACGCTCAGGAACCGCATCGTGAAGCCGCAGCCCGGCTGACGGCGCCGCGCCGCGACGAAAAGACGAAGACTGAAACACGGAGGATCCCATGGCCCGAAAGAACGACAAGATCATCATCACATGCGCCGTCACCGGCGGCGTTCACACGCCGACCATGTCTGACGCGCTGCCGATCACGCCCGACGAGATCGCCAAGCAGTCGATCGATGCGGCCGAGGCCGGCGCGGCGATCCTCCATCTCCACGCCCGCGACCCGGAGACCGGCAAGCCCACGCCGGACCCGGCGGTGTTCATGCAGTTCCTGCCGCGCATCAAGCAGGCGACCGACGCGGTGGTGAACATCACCACCGGCGGCGGACTGGGCATGACCGTGCAGGAGCGGCTGGCCGCGCCGCTGAAGGCCGAGCCGGAACTCTGCTCGCTCAACATGGGCTCGATGAACTTCGCGCTGCACCCGCTGGCCGGCAAGTACAAGGAGTGGAAGCACTCCTGGGAGAAGCCGTACCTCGAGGGCACGGACGACTTCATCTTCCGCAACACCTTCCGCGACATCGCCTACATCCTGCAGCACCTCGGCGAAGGCTGCGGCACGCGCTTCGAGCACGAGTGCTACGACATCGGCCACCTCTACAACCTGGCGCATTTCGTCGACAAGGGACTGGTCAAGCCGCCCTTCCTCGTCCAGTCGATCTTCGGCATTCTCGGCGGCATCGGTGCCGACGTCGAGAACGTCGCCTTCATGAAGCAGACCGCCGACCGGCTGTTCGGCGACGACTACGTCTGGTCCGTGCTGGCGGCGGGCCGCTTCCAGATGCCCTTCATCACCCAGGCCGCCCTGCTCGGCGGCCACGTGCGCGTCGGACTGGAGGATTCGCTCTACATCGGCCGCGGCAAGCTTGCCGGCTCGAATGCCGAGCAGGTCGCCAAGATCCGCACGATCCTCGAGGAACTCGGCCACGGCATCGCGACGCCCGCCGAGGCCCGCGACATGCTCGCCCTCAAGGGCGGCGATCGGGTGGCCTTCTGATGAGCGCCCCCATCACGGACAAGGCGATCGTGCAGTTCGACTGCACCGGACACGCCGTCGGCAAGATGCGCAACGAACTCTCCGTCACCATGGTGCAGCCCTTCCCCGAGGGGCCGTTCGAGATGGCGACCGACGAGGGCTCCTTCCACGGCGGCGATGCCTCCGCCCCGCCGCCGCTGGCGATGTTCGTCGGCGCGCTGACCGGCTGCATCATGACCCAGATCCGCGCCTTCGCGAAACGGCTGAACGTCAAGATCGACGACCTGAAGGTCGAGACGCGGGTGCAGTGGAACTGGCAGGCGGTCGGTCGTGTCTACGAGACGGCGCCGAAGGCCTTCGAGATCGACGTGCTGATCGACAGTTCCTCGCCGGAGGACAAGGTCGTCGAGCTGATCGAGACCGCCAAGAAGGGCTGCTTCATCGAGCAGACGCTCGGCCGGCAGAACACGATCCGCCACCGGATGAAGACGGCGGACGGTTGGAAGGAGGTCTGAGATGGCCAATCCGATCGACGGCTTCACCGTGACCAAGGCCGACATCACCTATGTCGGCCACGACCTGCAGCGGCCGGAATGCATCCTGGCCGAGCGCGACGGCAGCCTCTGGGCCGCCGACGCGCGCTCGGGCGTCATGCACATAAGGCCGGACGGCACGCAGGAGCTGATCGCGCAGAGCCACGCCGACGCGTTTGCGAGCGCGACCGACGAGGCGACGCGCTTCACGCAGGGCACGCTGCCGAACGGTCTGGCCTTCGCCCGGGACGGCTCGATCCTGATCTCCAATTTCGGCACCGACTGCCTGGAGCTGATGACGCGGACGGGCGAGACGACGGTGCTGATCGACAAGGTCGACGGGAAGCCGATCGGCAAGGTCAACTTCGTGCTGCGCGACACCAAGGACCGGCTGTGGGTGACGGTGTCGACCCAAATCCGCAACTGGATGGAAGCGGCCAGCCGCCGCGTCGAGGACGGGTCGATCCTGCTCGTCGACGGCGACACGGTGCGCACGGTGGCCACCGGCATCGCCTTCACCAACGAGGTGCGGCTCGACGCGAAGGAAGAGTGGCTCTACGTGGTGGAGACCACCGGCCGAAAGATCACCCGCTTCAAGGTCGCCGAC
Organism: Aquibium sp. ELW1220; assembly: GCF_030398385.1. GTDB lineage: Bacteria > Pseudomonadota > Alphaproteobacteria > Rhizobiales > Rhizobiaceae > Aquibium. Next base: position 105,668 of record NZ_JAOAOQ010000016.1, read on the forward strand.
CACGGCTCCCTCTCGGACCGCCAAACCTTCGGCCCGGAGGACCACGGCGCCTTCATCGACGGCATCGCCTTCGACGCCTTCGGTAACCTCTGGGGCACCCATGTGATGACCGACCGCATCTTCGCCATCACGCCGGAGGGGGAGCTCAGGATCATCCTCGACGACGACAATCCCGAGGCGAGCCGGCGCCTCCTCGACGCCTTCGACCGTGGCGAGGCCACGCCCGAGCTGATGCTCGCCGCCGGCGGCACGATCGCGCCCTGGTTCGCCAGCGTCACCTTCGGCGGTCCGGACCTGAAGACGGTCTACATCGGCTCGCTGCGCGGCACGAGGATCCCGTGCTTCCGCAGCCCGGTGGCCGGCCTGCCGATGGTGCACTGGAACGACCCGCGGCCGTGAAGCGGGACCATTTCGCGAGCCGACGGCCCCGCGCCGCCGGCCGTCGCTGCAAGCCCGGTGCTGTCGACGACGACAAGGCTGCAGCGTGTCTCCTGCGTTGCAGAAGCGACAGCTGAGCAACCAGAATGGAGATTGCAACCTGCTACAGATTTGCTACCTTCGATAGAGTTATCCGTGAAGGGGGAGCATCGTCTTGCGTGCAGGAGCATTCATACTGGCTGTTTTTCTGGCGGGCGCGGCAACTGTCTCGTCGCTCGCTGCCGCGCAGGCCGGTTCTCTTGCCGGCAGCGAGGGCGAGGTCAAGCGAAGGCACATCTTCGACAACCTCGAATATGGCCCATGCAAGAACGGCTACCGACAATATGTCGCGGCGAGCGGGCATTCGGCCTACGCCTCCTCGCCGAGCGGCTTCGGCAACGAGGCCTATGTCTGCTCCTGGCGCGTGAACCTGGCCATCAAGGCAAAGGCAGAAGCCGCCGCGATGGCCGATTGCCAGGCCGGTCTGCGGAAGTACAAGGGCGACGTGTTCGGCCCGTGCGAGATCGTCGCATCCAAGTAGCGCCGGCCATTGCCGGCGAAACCGACAAGCGTCAGATGGCGCAGTGACAGGCGCCGTCGCCGAGCGCCCGGTCGTGGCCACCGCGGCTATCGGCTGGCCAGGCCGGCGAGCCTCTCCCGGCTATGGCAGGTCCGGGCACGTGACGCCCATGTTCGTGAAGGTTGAGGTTGAGGTTGAGGTTGAGGACGGATCCGAATCCGGATTGAATGCTGCAACCTCTTTGCTACGCTGGATAGCGGGGCTTGGCAGGGGAAAATCCAGGATGCGCTCGGGACGTACGATACCGATGATCTTTGCGGCGGGCGTCGTGCTCGCCTCGTCGCTCTGCACGGCCCATGCCGGCTCGCTCGCGGGAAGCAAGGGCGACGTGCGGCGGGAGCCGCGGTTCGGAACCATGGTCCACGGCCCCTGCGCCGGCGGATACGACCGCTACATCGCGGCATCCGGCCATTCCGCCTATGTCAGCACGCCCGACGGATACGGCAACGAGAACTTCATCTGTTCCTGGCGGCTGAACTTCCCGTCGAAGGCCGCAGCGGAGGAGATGGCCTTGAAGGACTGCCTGGCCGGCCGCAAGAAGTACAAGTTCCCGATCTTCGGGCGCTGCCAAGTCCTGGCGTCCAAATAGGGCCGCGGCGGCGGCCGGCGCGCCGCTACTCCTCCAGCACGATCTCCTCGGTCTCGCCGCCCTCGCAGACGTAGCAGCAATCCTCGCAGGTCTCTGCATTGTTCGGGCCGACGCCCCAGTAGGTGTCCTCGTCGCCGTCGATCCAGGCGCCGTAGCAGATCTGCTCGCCTTCCTCGCAGGCCAGCGACATTTCGCGCGCCTCGCCGTCATCGAGATAGAAATCCTTGCCCTTGCCCGGCCAGACATAGTTCCGGTCCTGGCTGTAGAGCTCGACGCGCACGGCGTTGGGATGGTTGTTGCGGATGACGAAGGTGACGTCGGCGGCCATCGCCGGGCCGGGCGACGGCAGCAGGCAGACGGCGCAGAAGGACAGGAGCGACGCGACGGTGCGGCGCGCGGACATGCGAGACATCGGAAGAACCCCCTCAGGAAAGCGGCCGGGCAGCCGCGCCCGATCCTTCGCATGACCGCGCGGGAACGGAAAGGCAGAGGCCCGGGATTATTTGTCTGGTCCCGGCGCGGCAGCGCGGACATGCCGATGACGCCGGCCGGACATCGGGATCGGACAGCGGCTCAGCCGGCAGGCTCGTCCCTGGTCAGCGGGAAAGGAGGGCTTTCAGCCGCAGCTTCAGGCCGAGGCGGAAGGACAGCCGACGAGCGGCATGGTTCCAGCGCCATTGGTCGAGCCGGGCGAGGGACCGCCTGGCGGCCGGCGCGCCGCGCGGCGAGGCCGGAGCCTGGAACAGGGCGGCGACGAGGTCGGGACTGCCCGCGGCGAACAGTTTCGGCAGGGTGGCGGGTTGCTGGCGCAGCATGTCGGCGAGCACCGAGAAGCCCGAAAAGCCGGCGCGCCTGCCGCTCTGCCGCTCGACCGCGGTAAAGACGAAGGTGCGGCTGCGCGCGATGGCGACGAGGTCGCAGAAGAGGTCGACCGCAGCCCTCCGCGGATCGGACAGGGCGCTCCAGTGCAGGCCCTCCCCCGCCGTGTCGGGAATGTCGGCGACGCTCAGGATCGTGCTGTCGGCGAAGACCTCGCGCGCGCACCGCTTCACCGCCACCGAGTCCGAGCAGACGAGCAGGTGCCGGCCTGCGAAGAGCCCGCGGCAGCGTCGAAACAGCCGCACGTAGTCGGTGGACAGGTCGGTGTGGCGGACATGGATGGCGTCGTAGTCGCCGCCGAGCGGCAGCAGCCGCGCCGCAACCGCATCGGCGATCCACGGGGCGAGCGCCACGCGCTCGAGAAAGCCGAAACCGCGCTTTCCGCCGCCGGGCTGCTCGTGCACCAGCAGGGTCTCGGAATGATCGCGGTCGAAATCGAAGACGATGCGCTGCCGCGACTCCGGTTCGACGGTGTTGTCGAGTTCGGTATCCCAGACGGACTGATAGGTGGAGATGCGACCGGCGAGCGCAGATGGCCGTACCGACGCGCATCGGTCGAGTTCCGCCGCCAGTTGCGCGCTCCATCCCAGGACGGGCGGGCCGAAATCGTCCCGCGGCACGAAGACCTCCTCGAAGGGCAACCGCAGCCCGCAGCGCGACGTGTCGACGATCAGCGTGCGGCCGAAGCGGACGGCATGAAGCCGGCACAATTCCATCTGCACCAGTGAGTCGTTCAGTCCGCCATTGGGGCGGCAGAGCAGATATCGCACGCCGTCTTCGATCACCGCGGCCCCCTTTCCGATCGTCCCGCGGCGGCTAGCATGGATCGGGGGACGGCGGATAGGCCGCCCGCGACGTCGGACGATTCCGCCGCCGCAACATGCGTCCGCCCACGACGCACGTCCTTCGGAAGGCGTTCAGTTCCAGCCCATGAGGATTTCCTCGGTTCCGGCGATTTCGACCTGCTCGCTGAACCGGGACGCATAGAGCGTCATCACCGCGTCGTGCGTCCTGTCTGCAGAGCCGCAGACCGCATCCGCGGCGATGACCACGCGGTAACCACGATCGATGGCGCCGAGCACGGTTGCAAGCACGCAGACATCCGTCTCCCCGCCCGACACGACGAGCGTGTCGATCTCGCCGGAGGCGAGCAAGGCGTCCAGCCGCCCTTCCGTCCAGGGCGAGTAGACCCGCTTGTCGAGCACCATCGCCGGTGGAACCAGGCGCGCCAGCACCGGCACGAGGTCGACGAGTTCGGGCTTGATGTGTCGAAGCGTCAGGGATTCCCACTTGCGATAATATCGCTTCCAGGTTCCGGGGGGCGTCTCCGGATCGGCGGCAGGCACGAACCGTGTGAAGACGGTGCGCCGCGCATGCCGCGCCGACAGGTGTTCGACCGCCGGGAGGACGCGTTCCATCCACGGGTTTCCCCATGGCGCGCCAGGCATGAAGAGGGCCTGCATGTCGATGCAGACGTGCAGGCAGTTCGGTCCAAGGGACCCGTGAACGAGACCGGAAGGAGCCATGGCGCCTCGTGCAGCGTGGTGTCGGGCCGGCGGTCAGCCGGCAGGGTCAGCGAGCCGGCTTTGAAAAAACGGTTTCGGCGGCACCGAGGCGACGGGAGGAAGCAGCCCTCCCGTCGCCGGCCGGAAGGCCCGAAGGCCTTCGCTGGTGTCGTCCTGCGTCAGGCGGCCTTCTTTGCCTTCGCCCGCTCGTTGGCCGAGGAATCCGCGAGCTTGGTCAGGTCGCCATCGGTCTTCGATTCCTCCTGCAGCGTCTGGTCGAGCAGGTCGGCGGCGTCCTTCATGCCGAGTTCCGTCGCCCAGCGCTTCAGCGTGCCGTAGCGGGTGATCTCGTAGTGCTCGACGGCCTGCGCCGACGAGATCAGGCCGGCGTCGAGGGCTGCCGTGCCCTTGAACTCGTCCATGATCTCCTCGCCCTCGGAGATGATGCCCTCGATGGCGTCGCAGGTCTTGCCCTGAGCGCGCTTGCCGATGATCTCGAACACCTGCTGCAGGCGCTCGATCTGGCCCTGCGTCTCCTGGTGATGCTTGTCGAAGGCGGCCTTCAGTTCGTCGGACTGCGCGGCGCGCTTCATCTTCGGCAGCGCCTTCAGGATCTTGCGTTCGGCGTAGTAGATATCCTTGAGCGTATCGTGGAAGAGGTCTTCCAGCGTCTTTTCCTTCGCCATTTTCATGTCCCTTTCGCGGAATGATGGGTTGGGGATCACACGTGCGTGACCGACCGAGCATCAAACGACGAACTGTCGATGCTGTTCCGGCGCAAGGGCGCGATCTTTGCGAAACCGGGGGGCTTGGGCGTGACCGGAAGCGCCGGACGACGCTGGCTACGGCCGGTCACCCGGCCCACCACCCGCGTCATTCCGGACCCGAGGCCGGGCGCAGCGGAGGCGTCCGGATCCGGAATCCAGTCCGTGACGGGGGAGGAGTTGGCCAGGCGCGCAATCGTCGACGGCACGGAATGGAGCCCGGGCAGGCTCCGCCGCGCTCCGCGCGGTTCGCCTTCCGGAATGACGCGATGGAGTATTGCCGGCGGTGATCGGCCGTCGCTGCCATCGAAGCGGAACGGGACGCTGCGTGCGCCCGCCGCCGCCTCTGCGGCGTCACGCCGCGCGGGCGGGGCGCCAGGCGGTTTCGCGGCCGGCGGAGGTGCGGAAGCGGGCGATCATCCGCGCCAGTTCCTCGGTCTCGATCGACAGCTTCTGCGCCGCGGCGGTGGTTTCCTCGACCATGGCGGCGTTCTGCTGGGTGACGCGGTCCATCTGCTCGGCGGCGGCGGAGACTTCTCCGAGGCTGCCGGCCTGCTCGCGCGCGCCGTCGGCGATGTGGGCGACGAGGTCGCTCATGGACGCGACCTGCTCCATGATCTTGGCGAGCGACTGCCCCGAAGCGGCGACCAGCTCGACGCCGGTCCTGACCTGCTCGCCGGAGGTCGAGATCAGCGCCTTGATCTCCCGCGCCGCTTCAGCCGAGCGCTGCGCCAGCCCCCGAACCTCCTGGGCCACCACCGCGAAGCCTCTGCCCGCTTCGCCGGCGCGGGCGGCCTCGACTCCGGCGTTGAGAGCCAGAAGATTGGTCTGGAAGGCAATCTCGTCGATGACGCCGACGATCTTCGACACTTCGGCCGAGGAGGTCCTGATCACGCTCATCGCTTCGACGGCGCTCCGGACGACGGCGCTGCCGCTGTCGGCGTCCGTGCGCGCCGCACCGGCGAGCTGCTGCGCACGACCGGCCGCGGCGGCCGTCTCGTTCACGCCGCCCGTCACGGCTCCGAGCGCGGCAACCGTCTGCTCGAGGCTCGCCGCCTGCTGTTCGGTGCGCATCGACAGGTCGCCGGAAGCGGACGCGATCTCGGCCAGTCCGCCGCGGATCGTCGCGACGACGGAAAAAGCCGATCCGATCGTGCGCATCAACTGGTCGATGGTGTCGTTGAACTTGAGCCGGATCGCCTCGTAGGCGGCAGGCGCGGGCTCCTGCAGCCGCACCGTCAGATCGCCCCCGGCGATCCTGTCGAAGCCGCGTTCCATGTCGGCGACGAAGCGTTGCAGATCGGCCGCCTGCGCCTGCTCCTGGCGCATCTGCTGCTCGCGATCCGCCTGCTGGCGTTCGCGCAGGGCAAGGGTTTCCCGGCCGGCGGAATCGGCCCGGCGCTGCTCCTCGCGCATCGCCTCGCCGGCATGCGCGATGCTGTCGAACATGCCGGTGACACGCCACGTCACCCACAGCAGCGCCGCCGCCTCGACGACGAGGATCACGGCATGAACCAGAAAGCGCAGCATGTCGGTTCCTCCCGGATAGATGGCTGCCGGGAAGGCGAAGTTCAGCACGAGATGATGCACGGCCGTCGTCAGCGTGGCGGCGACGATGGCGCGCCAGTCGAACGTCGCGCCGATCAAGGCGAGGCCCGCGAAGTAGGCCATGTGCATGTCGACCTGCAGATGGCTGCCACTCAGGGCGGCAACCAGGAAGGAGACGTTGGCGGCCACCGCAACGCCGCAGAGCGCGCTCGCGGCCGCCTCGAGCGCGGGCCGCTGCGCCAGCACCGTCGCCAGCACCGCGAGGGCGAGGGATGCCGCCATCATTCCGGCATTGAACGTCTGGTTGAGGTATTGCGTCAGGCCGAGGAGCGGCAGCGCGCCGAACTGCCCGACGGCGATGGCGTGCACCATGCGGCGCCGGTGCAGGCCGAGATCCTGAAGAGCGTTGCCGGTCGTGGATTTCATCTGCTTACCCTTCTCCTTGCCCTGACGGCGCACAGCCGACGGCCGCTGCGTCCACCAGGAAGATCGCACCGGCCGCCCGCAGCCTGTCGGCGACGCCCGGATCGGTGAAGCCGACGACCATGACGAACGACGCCCGTCCCGCGTCGAGCAGAGGCCCCGCGCCCGCCGCCGCCTCGAAGACGCGCGCCGCCGTCCACCAGGGCGGAAAGACGGCCGCGATCGTACCCGAGCGGCCGAAGGCCGGCGACGGAACCGCGGCCACGAGGCTTGCGACCAGAGCGGCGGGAACGAGCCCGAACACGGCCATGGCGGAGATCGTCGTCGCTCGTCGGTTCGCGCCCGGTTCCTGCATGGGAGCAATATTAGGCAGTTCTGGTAAACGAAGCGTTCTGCAAATGAGCATGTCCGGGATCTGGCCGGCAGAACCGGCACAGTCCTGCCCGAAGCGCCGCCTCTCCCCCGCAGATGGCCGACATGGTCCACCCCAGAGATAGCGCGCCCCCGCGACCGGTGCGGCCGGGCCATCCGGTGGCAAGGTCGTCGCATGTTTCCACTTGCAAGCCGCCCTGCATTCTGCTCAGTTGACTGGACAACACGGCATGGACAAGCATGATCAAGCCCGGCGCCCGTTCAGGACCGCTCTATCTGCAGATCGCCGATGGGCTGAAGGCCCAGATCGGTGACCTCGGACCCGGCGCGCGCATCCCGAGCGAGCCGGAGCTGGCGAGGCTCTGGGGCGTCAGCCGCTTCACCGTCGCCAAAGCGGTGGAGCAGCTGGTCGAGGAGGGGCTCGTCACGCGCCGCCAGGGCAGCGGCTCCTTCGTGGCCGAAGCGCCGCTGCGCCGTGCGCCCGGCTACCTGCTCTCCTTCACCGAGGCCGTGGAGGCCGCCGGCCACATCGCTTCCCACCGTCTTCTCGCCTTCGAGGTCGCGGACTGGGAGGATGGCCTGCCCTATGCGCCCGGGACGCCGGTGATGCTGCTCGACCGCCTGCGCCTGGTCGACGGCCGGGGGGTCGCGCGGCACCGCTCGATCCTGTCGACGGAAATCGTCGCGGAGACGCGGCTGACGCGGGCGATCGCATCCGAGCCGGGATTTTCGCTCTACCGTCATTTCGAAGCGCACGGCCTTATCGTCGCCAGCGCGACGGAGCGGCTGGTGGCCTGCCCCGCCTCGGAGCGGGACCGCACGCTTCTGGGTCTCGAAGGCGACGCGGTCGTCGTCGCGGTGACCCGACACTCGTTCGCCGCCGACGGCACGCCGCTCGATGCCGTCAGCGCGATCTATGATGCCCGCCGCTATTCATACGAGGCACTGCTCGTCCGGCAGCATCATGTGGGGAACATCAAAAAAGGCAAGGAGTACCAGCATGATCAGATCATTGGCGATCACCGTGGCCACATCGGCCCTCGCCTCGGCCCTTGGGACAACTAGCGTCCTGGCGGCGGAGAAGCCGGTCGCACTCGTCATCTCGCAGAGCGGCCTCGGCGACCAGTCCTACAACGACCTCGCCTACGAGGGCTTCAAGCGCGGTCTCGAAGCCACCGGCCTGGAAGGCAAGCCGGTCGAATCGCGCGACGTGGTCGCCCAGGCGGCCGAGATCCTGCGCCGCGCGTCCGATGCCGACTTCGGCCTCGTCATCGACCTCGAATACTCGCACGGCGAGCCCATGCTCGAAGTGGCCAAGGACTATCCCGACACCAACTACGTGATCCTCAACCAGGTCCGCGAGGCGCCGAACGTCGCCTCGGTGCTGTTCCAGGAACAGGAAGGCTCCTATCTCGCCGGCATGCTGGCGGCCCTGGTCACCACCGACACCTCCATCAAGGGCATCACGCCGGAGCCGATCATCGGCGTCATCGGCGGCACCAAGTCGGCCGGCATCGACAAGTTCATCGCCGGCTACGTGGAAGGGGCAAAGGCGGCCAATCCGGACGTCGTCGTGAAGGTGGCCTATTCCAACAACTTCGCCGATCCGGCGATCGGCCTGCAGATGACCAAGGCCATGTTCGAGGAAGGCGCCGACATCGTCTACCAGGTTGCCGGCGGCACCGGCATGGGCGTCATCCAGGCGGCGAAGGAAGCCGGGCGCTATGCCATCGGCGTCGACACCGACCAGGACGGGCTGGCGCCCGGCAACGTGCTGACCAGCATGATCAAGCGCACCGACGTCGCGGTCGAGACGCTGATCAAGGACTATGCCGCGGGCACGTTCCCCCGGGGCAAGACGATCGCCTTCGGCCTCGCCGAGGACGGCGTCGGCCTGTCGGAGATGAAGCACACGAAGGACCTGATCCCCGCCGCGTATCTCGATAAGGTCGAGGCCGCGAAGCAGGACATCCTGTCGGGCAAGATCAAGGTCTGGAACGTCGTCGAGCAGGGCTATCCCGACTATCTGAAGTAAGACCCGGGTCCGGCTTTCCATGCAATTGGCAGAGACGACGCCGGACCGGACGGTCCGCCTCGGGGCGCAGGGCGTCACGAGGCGGTTCGGCCCGGTGCTGGCCAACGACGCGATCGACTTCCGCGCGCTGCGCGGCACCGTGCACGCCATCGTGGGCGGCAACGGCGCCGGCAAGTCGACGCTGATGCGCATCCTGCAGGGCGTGGACCGGCCGGATTCCGGCGTCATCCTGCTGGACGGCGCGCCCGCCATCTTCGCCGGCCCCGCCGATGCCTTCGCCCGCGGCGTCGGCATGGTGCACCAGGAATTCATGCTGGCGCCGGGCCTGACGCTGCTCGAAAACCTCGTCCTGGCGGCCGAACCGGTCGACGGCTTCGGCCGTATCGACCGGACCGCGGCGCTAGCCAAGGCCCGCGCGCTGGAAGCGCTCGCGGGTGTCTCGCTCGACTGGGACACGCCGGTCGAGAACGCGCCGGTGCATGTGCGCCAGATCGTCGAGATCCTGCGCCTGCTCTACCGCGGCGCCGACGTGCTGATCCTCGACGAGCCGACGGCGGTGCTCGCTCCGGCGCAGGTGCGCGAACTGATCGCCCTGCTGCGCAAGCTGCGCGACGAGGGGCGCACCATCCTGTTCATCAGCCACAAGCTGGACGAAGTGCTGGCGGTGGCCGACGAGATCACCGTCATCCGCAACGGCCGCGTCGTCGCCAGCCTGCCGCGATCGTCGGCCAGCCGCGACAGCCTGGCCGAAATGATGATCGGCGAGGTGCTGGCGCGGCCGCAGCCGCGTGCCGCGGCGGCCGGCGCGCCCATGCTGCAGGTGACGGGCCTGTCCGCCCGCGACCTGCGCGGACATGCGGCCCTGACGAAATTCGACCTCACCGTCAGGGCCGGCGAGATCGTCGGCATCGCGGGCGTCGCCGGCAACGGCCAGGACGAGATCGTCGCCGCAGCGACGGGGCTCGGCCGGATCGATGCCGGTTCGATCCGGCTCGACGGCATCGAGATCGCCGGCCTGACGCTGGCGCAGCGGCGCTCGCTCGGCCTCGCCTATCTCAGCCCCGACCGCGCGGCGGAAGGGCTGTGCCTCGCCGCGCCGATCGCCGAAAACGCCATCGCCGGCCATCATCGGAAGCCTGAGCTGTGCTCGCACGGCGTCCTTCGCCGCAAGGCGATCGCGCGTCACGTCGCTGCCCTGCTCGACCGATACTCGGTCAAGCGTGCGTCCGACCGCCAGCCGGCGGGCAGCCTGTCGGGCGGCAACCAGCAGCGGGTGGCGGTCGCGCGCGAACTCGACGGCGAGCCGAAGCTGCTCGTCGCCTGCCAGCCGACCCGCGGCGTCGACATCCGCGGCATCGACTTCATCCACCGCTGCCTGATCGACTACCGCGACCGCGGCGGCGCCGTGCTCCTCGTCTCGGAAGAACTCGAAGAACTCGTGACGCTTTCGGATCGGATCGTCGTCGTCTACGGCGGCAGGATCACCGGTGAAGTCGCGCGCGGCACGGCAGGGCTGGAAGAGATCGGCCGGCTGATGCTCGGAGGCAAGGCAGCATGAGCGACCACGCCGTCGGCACGCCATCCTTCGAACGCCCCGCCTGGCTCGGCATGCTGGAGCCGCTCGGCCCCCTGGTCGCAGCCTTCGTCGTGGCCGGGCTCGTGCTGCTTGCCGCCGGGCACAATCCGCTTGAGGTCTACATGCTGCTGGCCACCGAGGCCTTCGGCAGTTCGCGCCGCATCGCCGCGACGCTGTCGGCGGCGACGCCGCTGATCCTGACGGGGCTGGCAACCGCGGTGGCCTTCCGTGCCGGCGCCTTCAACGTAGGCGTCGAGGGCTGCATCTTCGTCGGCGGACTGGCCGCGGCTTATGTCGGATTCACCTTCGCCGGCCTGCCCGCGGCCCTCCTCCTGCCGTTCGCGCTGGTGGCCGCCGTCGTCGTCGGCTCGCTCTGGATGCTGGTGCCCGGGTTGCTCAAGGCGCGGCTCGACGTCGACGAGGTGGTGACGACCTTGATGCTGAACTTCATCGCCATCAGCCTCACCGCATGGCTGGTCAACGGCCCGCTGCTGGCACCGGGTTCGGCCAATTCGGCCACGCCGATGATCGCCGAGGCGGCGCGGCTGCCGAAGCTGATGCCGCCATCGACGCTGAACGCCGGCTTCCTGATCGCCATCGCGCTTCTCGGCCTCTACGCCCTCTGGGGCAACCGCACCGCGCTCGGCTTCGAGACGCGCATCGCCGGCATGAATCCGCGCTTCGCCACGGCCTCGGGCATCGACGTGCCGATGCTGGTGATCAAGATGATGCTCCTGTCGGGCGCCATCGGCGGCCTTGCCGGCGGCATCCATGCGCTCGGCAATGTCGGCCGCTTCGTCGCGGGCTTCTCGCCCGGCTACGGCTTCACCGGCATCGCGGTGGCACTGCTGGGGCGGGGCTCGGCGCTCGGCATCTTCCTCGCTGCCCTGCTTTTCGGCGCGCTCGCCAATGCCGGCGCGACCATCCAGTTCTTCAGCGACGTGCCGATCGAGATCGTCGATATCCTTCAGGGGACCGTGATGGTCTTCGCGGTCGCGCAGCTCGGCCGGCTCATCGTGCGGCGGAGGAAGGCGGCATGATCGACAACATCATCCATGCCGCCGTGGTGATGACCACCCCGGTGCTGCTCGCAGCCCTCGGCGGGCTGATCAACCGGGTCGGCGGCATCGTCAACATCGGCCTCGATTCCATGATGCTCGCCGGCGCCCTGTTCGGGCTGATCGTCGCCTCCATGACCGGCAGCTGGCCGGTCGCGCTGCTGGCGGCCGCCGCAGCCGGCGGCGTCGTCGGCCTCGCCATGTCGCTGGCGGTGACGCGGCTGCAGGCCAACGAGATCATCGTCGGGCTGGGCTTCCTCGTCGCGGTGGCAGGGCTCGTCCGCTTCTTCCTGAGTGCCGCCTATGGCAGTTCGGGCACTCTCAGCCTCCCCGACGTCGCCCGCCTGCCGCGCATCGACATCCCGCTGGTGGCCGACATTCCGGTCCTCGGCGCGATCCTGTCGGGCCACGACCCGCTCACCTGGGCGGCCTGGGCGATGGTGCCGGTCACCGTCTGGTTCCTCGCACGCACCCGGCTCGGCCTGCGGCTGCGCGCCGTCGGCGCAGCCCCACAGGCCGCCCGCGCGCTCGGGCTGAACCCGCTGATGCTGCGCGACCTCTCCACGGTCTATGCCGGCATCATGTCGGGCCTCGCCGGCGCCTCGCTGTCGATCGGCGTGGTCGGCATCTTCAACGAAGGCATCACTGCCGGGCGCGGCTTCATCGCGCTCGCCGCCTTCTATTTCGGCCGCAACCGGCCCTGGGCGACGGCGGCCTGCGCTCTGCTGTTCGGTTTCTTCGACGCCTTCCAGATCCGCATGCAGGGCCGCGGCGTGCCGGCCGAACTGGTCCAGACGTTGCCCTATCTCATGGTGATCGTCGTCCTGACGGCCGTCGCCCTGGCCGGCCGCCGCGCAAAGGCAAGGAGAGCCTGACGATGCAGAACCCGCGCACCGCGCTGATCCTGGTCGACGTGATCAACTCGTTCTTCGAGGCCGGCCAGCCGAACCACTATCCGGGCGTCGAGGACGTGCTGGAGCCGATGCGCGCGCTGCGTGCGGCGGCGCGGCGATCCGGCTCGGTCGTCGTCCACGCCGTGGAGCGGCACCGGCCGGGCTTCGACGATTTCGAGTGGCGCAAGCTGCCGGTGCATCATCTCGAAGGCGCTGCCGACGCGGGCTTCTTCGCCGATTTTTCGCCGCTGGGCGCCAACGAGACGGTGGTTTGGAAGCGCCGCTTCAGCGCCTTCTTCGCCACGGATCTGGCGCTGCTGCTGACCGAGCAGGGGGTTTCCCGCGTCGTGATCGCCGGGGTGAAGACCAACGTCTGCATCCGCGCCACTGCGCAGGACGCCTTCGCCAACGGCTTCGAGCCCGTGGTGCCGCGCGAGGCCACCAACTCCAACCGGCCGCACCTCGCCGAGGCGTCGCTGGAGGACATCCACCGCTACATGGGCCGGGTCGTGCCGCTCGCCGAAGCCATCGAGATGCTGTCGTGACCGGCGGCATCGCCATCATCGGCTATGCGAGCCTCGACCACGTGGCCATGCTGGACAGCGTGCCGCGGCCGGGTCGCACATCGACCATCCTGGCGCGCCCGCAGAACGCCTGGCCGCGGCTCGGCGGCAGCCCCGCCTATGTCGCGTCCGCGCTGGCGGCGGCCGGCATGGCCGATGCACGGCCGGTGAGCTGGATCGGCGAGGACGCGGCGGGCGACGCCTATCTCGCGCAACTGCGCGACCGGGGCGTGCTGGTCGACGCAATGGCGCGCGTGCCGGGCGCGCGGACGCCGATCGCGGTGCTGGCCTACGACCCCGACGGCGGCTGCTCGTGTCTCTACGATCCCGGCATGCCGAAGGACCTGACGCTGACCCCGACGCAGCGCGAAATCGTGGCGCGGGCCGGCTGGCTCTGCGTCACCATCGGGCCGACCCGCGCCACCCTGGCAGCGCTCGACGCTCTGGGCCCGGCGGCGCGTCTGGCCTGGGTGGTCAAGGACGATCCCCGCGCGCTGACGCCCGAGCTCGCGGCGAGGCTCGCCGCGCGGGCCGACCTGATCTGCAACAGCCGCGCCGAGCGCGGCTTCGTGGAAGCCGCCTTCCGCGCGGCACCCGATGCCCGTCCGGGGCGCATGATCATCGAGACGCTCGGCGGCGAAGGCGCCCTCGTCTCGCAGGCCGGCACGTCGAAGACCGTGCCGACCGTTCCCTTCGAGACGCCCGACCCGACCGGGGCCGGGGATACCTTCGCCGGCGGCGTCATCGCCGCTCTCGCGGGCGGCGAGACCGATCTCGTCGCCGTGGTCGAGGCGGGCCATCGCGCCGCCGCCACGCTGCTGCGCAGCCGCCATGTTCCAAACGACGAAAGTGCCTGACCCATGACACAGGAAGAAAGCTCCGACCGCGCCTGGTACATCGGCGTATCGCGCGAGGAGGTCGGCGACGCCGCGATCCTCATCGGCGATCCCGCCCGCATCGACCGGATCGCGGGGCACCTCGAAGACCCGGTGTTTCCGCCCGTCAGCCGCGGCCTGCGTACCGTCACCGGCCTGCGCGGCGGCCGCCGCATCACCGCCGCCGCCTTCGGCATGGGCGCGCCAATCGCCTCGATCGTGCTGCACGAGCTCTACGCGCTCGGCATCCGCACCTTCCTGCGCATCGGCACGGCGATGGCGATCCCGCCCGCACGGGTCGGCGACTTCGTCCTGGCCGACGGCGCGCTGCGCGCCGACGGCACGTCGAACAGCTATGCCCCGCTCGGCTACCCGGCGATCGCCGACTTCGACCTCAACACGGCACTGCGCCAGCGTCTCGCCGCCGGCAACCGCACCTGGCACGCCGGCATCTTCGGCACCTGGGACGGCTTCTACACCGAGATGTTCGGCCTCTCGGGCGCGCGCCGCGAGATGATCGGCAGCCTGAAGCAGGACATCGAGCGGATGGGCCTGATCGGCACCGACATGGAGACCTCGGCGCTGCTCGTCGCCGCCCGCATCCTCGGCGCGCGCGCCTCGACGCTCTGCGTCGCCACCGTCGACGCGCATACGCAGGAGAAGATCTCCGACGCTGCGATGGCCAGGGCCGAGGTGGAGCTCTTCGAGGTCGCGCTCGATGCCATCACCGCCCTGCCGGCCTGAACCGGCCGCGACCGTAACAGCACGAGACCAACGAGAAGGACAACGCCATGAGCACGCTGCTCGACCGCTATTTCGGCTCGCTCGCCGAACGGCTTGAGACGGTGCGGACCACCCAGGCCGCCGCCATCGAGGAGGCTGCCGCGCTGTGTGCGGCGAGCATCGCCGCCGGCAAGCTCGCCTTCACCTTCGGCACGGGCCACGGCGCCCTGCCGGCGCTGGAGAGCTTCCCGCGCACCGGCACGATCGTCGGCTTCCGCCCGATCGTGGAGAGCACCATGATCTCGTTCCACCACGTCTGGGGCGACATGGGCGCCCGGCAGTACCGCTTCATCCATGCCCAGGAGGGTTACGGCAAGGCGATCCTGCGCTCGCACCAGATCGACCCGGCCGACACGATGATCCTGTTTTCGCATTCCGGCATCAACGCCGTGATCATGGACATCGCCATGGAGTGCAAGGAGCGCGGCATCAAGCTGATCGGCGTCACCTCGATCCCGCATTCCTCCTCGACGCCGTCGCGCCACTCCTGCGGCAAGCGGCTCTACGAGGTGGCCGACGTTGTCATCGACACCGGCATCCCGAAGGCGGACGCCGCGCTCTTCATCGACGGGCTCGAGTCCCCGGTCGGCGCCTCCTCCACCAGCGTCACCATCGCCATCGCCCACGCCATCGTGGCGCTGACGGCCGAGAAGCTGGTCGCCCAGGGCATCACGCCGCACGTCATGGTGAGCCCCAACACGACCTCCAAGGAGGCGGCCAACCGGCAGAACGACGAGAACTACGAGGAACTCTGGCGCCGGCTGAAGGCCCGGTGACGACGATGGACCGCAAGCTCTTCATCGACGGCGCCTGGACCGAGGCCGCCGACGGCGGCCGCGCCGAAATCCGCGATCCGGCGACCGGTGACCTGGTCGGCACCAGCGCGATCGCATCTCGCGCCGACGTCGACCGCGCGGTCGCCGCCGCGGCGAAGGCACTGCCGGGCTGGGCCGCGACCCATGCGGACGAGCGCGCCAAGGTGCTGCACCGGGCCGCGGATCTGGTCGCCGCGCGCGCCCCGGCCATCGCCGACACGCTGACCCGCGAGCAGGGCAAGCCGGTGCCGGACTCGATGAAGGAGATCCTGTTCGGCGTCGAGGTGATCCGCTTCTACGCCGAGGAAGGCCGGCGGCTCGGCGGCTCCATCCGCCCCTCCTCGCGCGCCGACATCCGCAGCCTCGTCACCACGGCGCCCGTCGGCGTCGTCGGCGGCATCGTGCCGTGGAACTATCCGGTCGACCTCTATGCCTGGAAGGTGGCCCCCGTGCTCGCCGCCGGCTGCACGCTGGTGGTGAAGCCGCCGCACGAGACGCCGCTCGCCATCGGCCAGGTGGTCGCGTGCTTCGTCGAGGCCGGCCTGCCGGCCGGCGTGCTCAACGACATTCCCGGCACCGGGCCGGAGGTGGGCGCAGCGCTTGCCGAGCATCCCGGCATCGCCATGGTGACGGCGACGGCGTCGGTTCCTGCCGGCCAGTCGATCATGCGGGCGGCCGCCGGCACGCTGAAGCGGCTGTCGCTCGAACTCGGCGGCCAGTGCCCCTTCATCGTTCTCGACGACGCCGATCCGCAGGAAGCAGCGGCTGCCGCCGCGCGGCGCTCCTTCTCCAACATGGGCCAGATCTGCATCGCGGTGAACCGCATCCTGGTCTCGCGCGGCATCCACGCCCGCTTCGTGGAGGCGCTTGCCGAGGAAACGCGAAGGATCAGGCTCGGCCATGGCGTGGAGCCCGGCGTGCTCTACGGTCCGGTGCTGAACGAGAGCGTGCGCGCGCGAACCGGCCGCCACCTCGACGACGCGCTCCGGCGTGGCAGCAGGCTGGTCGCCGGCGGCAGGCGGCCAAGCGGCGATGCCTATGACCGGGGCTTCTTCTTCGAGCCGACGGTGGTCGACGACGTTCCGGATGGCGCTCTCGCCCTGACGGAGGAGACCTTCGGACCCTTGGCCGCGATCCGGCCGGTGGATAACGACCGCGAGGCCTTGGCCGTCGCCAACGCCCTGCCCTTCGGCCTCGCCGCCTATGTCTATTCCGGCGACCTCGAGCGCGCCTGGAGCCTGGCGGAGCGGATCGAGGCGGGGGCCGTCGGCGTCAACGTCAACGACACCAGCGAACTTCATGCCCCGTTCGGCGGCTGGAAGATGAGCGGGATCGGCCGCGAACTGGGCCGCGAAGGCATCGAGGCGTTTCGCGAGTCCAAGCACATCAAGATGCGCGTGCGCGACCGGCTTGGCCTCTGAGGCGGACGCGTCGACGGCGGCAGTGGGTGTCGAGAGAGCCGGGCCTGGACGGACCGGCTAGGGCTCGTGCCGGCTCGCGAATTCCTGCGATTCCGAAAGACCGACGATGTCGCAGAAATCCGCGTAGCTCGCCTGGTCCGTGATCCCGTCCGGCCGTCCGGCCGTGGCGAGATGCGCCAGCGCCCGCTCGATCGCCGTGCAGGCGGCAAACAGCGTGGTCACGGCATAGAGCACGACTGAAAAACCCATTTCGGTCAGCTCCGCACGCGTCAGGCTGGCCGCATCGGTTCCGTCCACCAGCGAGACGACCTTCGGTCCGGCCAGGCCACGACCGATGCCCTCGACCTCCGTCCGTGTCCGCACGCCATCGACGAAAGCGAGGTCGGCGCCCTGGTCGCGATAGCTCTTCGCCCGGTCGAGCGCGGCGGACAGCCCCTCGTTGCGAAGCGCGTCGGTGCGACCCATGATCATGAGGTCCGAACCGGTCTCCTCGCGCGCGGCCACCGCGGCCGCTATGCGCATCTCCGCTTCGCGGCGCGACACGAGGCGCAGGCCGGCGAGCTGGCCGCATCGCTTGGGGCTCTCCTGGTCTTCAAGATGCAGCGCCGCGACACCGGCCTGGGTATATTCGGCAACCGTCCGCCGCACGTTGAGCGGCCCGCCATAGCCGGTGTCGGCGTCGGCAATCACCGGAACACGAACCGCCCGCACCATGGCGCGCGCGTGATCGGCCATTTCGCCCTGCGTCATGAGCCCGAGATCCGGCTGGCCGAGACGCGCGGCGGTGGCGCCGAGCCCGGTCATGTAGACCGCCGGGAACCCCGCGCGCTCCACCAGGCGCGCCGTCAGTGCGTCCGGCGCGCCAGGCGCCGCGACGATCTCTCCGGTCGCGAGAAGTGCCCTCAGGCGGGCTGCGCCGGACATCAGTGGCGGCGTCGGTCTGGCAGTCACGGGGCGGTTCTCCTTGAAGGGTCGATCGCCGGGCCGAGATGGCCCTCGGCCAGTGCCCGCTGGTAGACATCCGCGGTTCGCTGCACATGGACGGTCAGCGCCGCGTCGAAGGCCGCGAAATCCTCCCCGATCAGCAAATCCAGCATCCTGCGGTGCTCGACCAGGGATTCGGCTCGCCGCGCCTCGTAGGGCGCGGTGATGTTGGCGCGCAGCGCGGCGATGCGTCCGTCGACCAGCGAATAGGAATCGCGCAGATAGGAATTGCCGCAATGATCGAAGGCCGCCTGGTGGAAGGCGGTGTCCAGTTGTCCATATCCCACCGTATCGCCCCGCCCGAGCGCCTCGTCCATCTGCACCACGACGGCGGACAGACGCGCAAGATATCCGTCGCGGTCGGCCCGCATGGCGGCGCGCGCGCCCTGCGCCTCCAGCATCTGGCGGTAGTCGCAGATCGCCGCCAGGTCTTCGAGCGACGTCTCGAACACGAAGGATCCCCGCTTGGGACGCACCGTGACCAGGCCTTCGCGCGACAGGATCGCCATGGCGTCCCGGATCGGCGTGCGGGAGATGCCCATCTGTGCGACGAGGCGATCCTCCGAGATGTTCTCGCCGAGCTTGAAGGCGCCGGTCACGATCGCTTCCCGGATCTGGCCGGCGGCGATGTCGGCCAGGGACCGCGGCGGCGTGATCCTGCTGACCGTCATGCTCGTACCTTCCCCATCCCGCTGCGCCGTCCGCGCCACCATAGCCAGACCGGGACGGTCCAGACAACGGCGACCAGGACCGCCAGGCCAGCCGCGATGGGACGCTCGACGAAGCCGAGCGCTGCCCCGTCCGACTTGATCAGCGAGGTGACGAGGTTGCGTTCGACCAGCAGGCCCATGACGATGCCGAGGATGGTCGGCGCCACCGGGAAGCCGTTCTCCTCCATCACGTAGGCGAGCAGACCCAGGACCACCATGATGACGATTCCCGACGCGCTGGCATTGATGGCGTAGGAGCCGACGATGCAGAACGCCAGGATCAGCGGCGCCAGCGCCTTCTTGGGCACCCGCAGCACCTGTGCCGCGAGCGCGATGGCCAGGAGCCCGAGGGGAACGATCATCAGGTTCGCCAGCAGGAACACCAGGAAGATCGCCGTGATGGTGTCGGCATTGGTCAGGAAGACCATCGGGCCGGGGTTGAGCCCCTTGATGTAGAGCACGCCGATCACGATGGCAGTGATGCTGTCGCCCGGAATGCCGAAGACGAGCGCGGGCACGTAGGCGCCCGAAAGGGCGGAATTGTTGGCGGCGCAGGCGTCCACCAGGCCCTCCTCGCTGCCGGAACCATAGTCCTCCGGAGCCTTGGAGAACCGCTTCGACACCGCATAGGAAATCCATGCGGCGATGTCGGAACCGGCGCCGGGCAGGATGCCGATGGTGGTGCCGATGGTGGAACTGCGCGCGAGGTTCCACTTGCGCCGCCACAGGACGCCGCCCAGGCCGCGAAACAGGGCGAAGGGATTGCCGATCGGCGCGACCGGCGGCAGGGTGTCGCGGTGGACGAAGGTGCGGATCAGTTCGGGGATCGCGAACATGCCGATCAGCGCCGGTACGAAGGCCACCCCGTCGAGCAGCGACGTCAGACCGAAGGTGAAGCGCGGCAGGCCGGACGTCGTGTCCATCCCGACGCTCGCGATCATCAGACCGAGCCCCAGCGCGACCAGGCTCTTCAGCAGCGACGACGAGCCCAGCATGACCGCCGCCGACAGGCCGAGCAGCGCCAGCCAGAAATATTCGAACGAGGTGAAGTTCAGCGACACAAGCGCCAGTTGCGGCGCCGCGAACATCAGCACCAGCGACCCGAACACGCCGCCGATTGCCGACGCCGTGACCGAAATGCCGAGCGCCCTGCCTACCTTCCCGGCGCGGGTCAGGGCGTTCAGGTCATCGACATAGGCGGCAGAGGCAGCCGTGCCCGGTATCCGGATCAGGGCCGCCGGAATGTCGGAAGCGAAGATCGCCATGGCCGCGGTGGTGACGATGGCCGCGATGGCGGGAACGGGGTCCATGAAGAAGGTCAGCGGCACGAGCATGGCCGTGGCCATGGTGGCCGAAAGCCCCGGCACCGCCCCGACGAACAGGCCGAACACGGCGCAGGACAGCATGACGAAGAACATGTCCCAGGTCAGGACGAGGCCGATTGCCGCATCGAGGTGCTGAAGGACCATCACAGCAGTCCCTTCAGCAGTCCCGCCGGCAACGGAACGTAGAGCATCCGCGTCATCAGCAGATGCAGCGCGAGCACGAACGCGGCAGAGACGCCGATCCAGGCCGGATGGCGGTAGCCCGACAGCAGGAACAGCGCCGTCACGAGGACGAAGCCGCCGAGCGGAAAGCCGACCCTCTCGAAGCCCAGCGCAAGGAGAATGACGCCCGCCGTGGCCAGCAACGCAGCGGCCAGTCGACCAGGTTGCCGCCAGCCGCTCTCAAGCGCCAGCCAGGGACCCCGGTGGGTGCGCAGACCGCCGATGGTCAGGGCAATCCCGCCCAGCATGAACAGGGCGCCGAGCGCGCTGGGAAAGGTTCCGGGTCCGATGCTCTGGCCCGGCATGCGCGGATAACCGAGCGAAGTCGTCAGGACCCACAGGCCGAAGGCGAACAGGAGCACGCCGATCACGCTGTCATGGAGCTTCATGGCGGTTCGATCCTCCTTCGAACGAGCCGGGGACATGGAGGATCCTGCCCTCCATGCCGATGCCTGTCGCCGGCGGAAGCCTACTGCTTGGCCAGACCCACGGCCTTCAGGCTTTGCGCCAGCGCCGCATCCGATGCTTCCATGAAGGCTTCGAAATCGCCCGCAGCCGTCCACTGGGTGGCATAGCCGCGCTCCTTCATGAAGGCCAGGTATTCCGGGTGGTTTACCACCTTGCCCATCGCGTCGCCGAGCGTGCCGGCGATGTCGGCCGGAAGGCCGGCCGGTGCGACGATGCCGCGCCAGGAGCCCAGCGCGAACGCGTGACCCGAAGCCTCGGTGAAGGTCGGAAGGTCCGGGGCCGCATCCAGCCGCGCCTCGGCGAAGACGGCGAGCGGCTTGATCAGCCCGGCCGACATCAGCGCCGCGGCCTCGGGCAACGAGGCGGTGGCGATCTGGACGCCGCCGGCGGCCAGGTCCTGCAGTCCGGGCGCCGCGCCTTCGGACGGAACCCACGCCACCCGCTCCACCGGCAGGCCCGCCGCCAGCAGCATTCCGGCCAGGGCCAGGTGGTTCACGCCGCCCTGTGCCGAACCGGACGCCTTGAACTCGCGGTCCGGAGCCGCCGAGAGCGCCGACAGCAGCGCCTTGACGTCGTCATAGCCCGCATCCGCCCGCACGAAGATCGCGGCCGGATCCGAATTGTAGAGGCCGATCGGCGTGTACGACTTGTAGGTCAGGTCTGTGAGGCCCAGCGTATGCATGGAGCCGATCTCCAGCGTCGCCACGCCGATGGTCTGGCCGTCGGGCGCAGCCTCCGCGATGGCGGAATGGCCGATCACGCCCGATCCGCCGGTCCGGTTCACCACGGGAACCGGCACGCCCAGTTCCTTTTCCAGGAGGGTACCGATCATGCGCGCCGTGGCGTCGGTTCCGCCGCCCGCGCTCCACGGCACGACCAGCGTGACCGGACCGTTCGGCCACTCCTGCGCCGTGGCCGGCAGGGCAGCGCCCATCATCGCGGCCGCGGCCAGTGACAGGATGATGCGTCTGTTCAGTTTCATGTCGTCCTCCCTTGGTTGGTCCCGCCCGGCGAATGCCGGGTGGCTTCAGTCGAAGATCTTGGTGGGGTTGAGCATCCACTGTGGGTCGATGCAGCGCTTGAGCCGACGCATAAGCTCGACCTGCGCCTCGTCGCGGGTGTGGCGGAGATAGGGCTTCTTCAGCAGCCCGATGCCATGCTCGGCCGAGACGGTCCCGCCGAGTTCGCGCACGATGCCGTAGACGATCTCGCTGACGGCCGGCAGCGGCTGCGGCACCGCGCCGGGCACCCAGGCGACGATGTGGATGTTGCCGTCGCCGACATGGCCGTAATGCACCGAGTGGCAACCCAGGCGGTCGAGCAGCGCCGGCTTCGAACGCGCCACGAACTCCTCGATCCGCCGGATCGGCAGCCCGATGTCGAAGGAGATGTGCGGGCCGATCACGCCGGGATTGGCGAACTCGGCTGCCGCATCGCGCGTGCGCCAGAAATCCGCCACGTCCGACAGGCTGCGTGCCACCGCGCCGTCCTCGATGGCGCCGGCCTCGAACCGCTGCTGCAGCCAGGCATCGAAGCGCGCACCGTCGAGGTGCTCGTCCAGCCCCTGCATCTCGATCAGGACGACATGGCTGCCTTCGCCGATCGCAACCGGTGCCTTGCCGCCGGGAACACGCACGGTGGCCTGGTGCCAGTAGTCGGCCCACATCACCTCGAAGGCGGAGAGAAAGGGTCCGAGGCTGCGCCGCGCGGTCGAAAGGAGGTCGAGCACCTTGTCGTAGCCGTTCACCACGCAGAGCGCCGCCGCCACGCAACCGGGCTTCGGGTGAAGCCGCAGGACCGCGCGGGTGATGACCCCGAGCGTGCCCTCGGAGCCGAGAAAGAGCTGCTTCAGGTCGTAGCCGGCATTGTTCTTGATCATGCGGTTCAGCATCGGCAGCACGGTGCCGTCGGGTAGAACCACCTCGAGCCCGAGCACGAGATCGCGCGCCATGCCGTACCGGATCACCCGGTTGCCGCCCGCATTGGTGGAGAGATTGCCGCCGATGGCGCATGACCCCCGCGCGCCGAGATCGAGCGCGAAGAACAGTCCCGCCGCGTCGGCCGCCTTCTGCACCACCTCGAGCGGCGTCCCCGCCAGGACGGTCATCGTCATGCCGTCCGGATCGACCTGCTCGACCCCGGTCATGCGCTCCAGCGACAGCGCCACCCCGCCGTCCAGCGGCAGCGCCCCGCCGCAGAGCCCGGTGAGCCCTCCCTGCGGTGTCACGGGTACGCCCGCATTGTGGCAGGCCCGCAGGATCGCGGCGACCTCCTCCGTGGAGGAAGGCCGGAGGACGGCCGCGGGCCGCGTCGCCGGCAGGAAACTCCAGTCCTGGCGGTTCCGGGCGGGAACGTCGGCGCCGACGAGCGCGACGCCCGGGCCGAACGACGCCACGAGCGCCTCGACCGCACTGCCCCCGAACGAGCCACCCATACCGCGCCTCCCGCTTTGTTATGTGTTACGTATAACATCATTCAGCTACAGGCAAGAGGCGACACCGACGGGGCGTCCGACGCTGCGACCCGCGGCGACGCCTTGGCCCGCGAGAAGCCACGCGACAGCCTGCGTCCACCGCCCGGCAGGGCGACCCCCGACGCCGACATCGGTGAGATGAAGTGCGAGAGCTACCGTGGATGCAGAGCGGCCGGCGCATTTCCCTATGCAGCCCGGCCCGCCCTCGTAGCCTGCCCTCAGGAGCCGCTGCGGAGTTTCCTGCGCCGCAGTCTCTATCGGAGCAAAGACCGGGGCAGCTTCAGCGGATGGCGGTCGAAGGTGCGCAGCGCGCGGTAGGCGCGGCCGAGCGGCCGTGGCCCCGCGGCGGACAGCCGGGGCGCGCGCCTAACAGAGTTGCTATATAAACCGATTGCTATATAAACACTGTCGAAGCTTGGGGGAGCGCCGGCCGTGCGGGTACACGCGTCATCACGTCTGCAAAGTTCGCTATCCGGCCCGTGGCCGAACCGGTATGCCTCAGTCCGGCCGGATGTCGCCCCGGCGTTCGACGATAGACCGGTCGACCGCGTCGACCTTCGAGAGGTTCCCGCGCATCCGCTCCATGAGGCCGAAGAGCGTATCGCGATCCCCCTGGTCGAAGCCATCAAGGAGCGCGTCCTGCCGACGGTACGCGATGGTGATGATCTCGTCGTGAAGGTCGGCCCCGCGCGGCGTCAGCCAGAGAAGGCGGCGTCCCTCCTCGAGCCGGGCCCGCACCAGCTTCATTTCTTCCAGCCGTCGGGTCGAGCGGCTCACCACCGACTTGTTGAGCGCAACCATTTCGCTGACGCGCAGGGCCTGGATGCCGGGTTCGTTGCGCAGAGCCGAGAGAATCCGCCACTCGTTCAATCCGATGTCGAACAGCTTGAGGTAGAGTTGCGAGGCACCCCAGGACAGTCTGTTGTTGAGCACCGAGAGATAGTAGGGCGCGTAGCTTTCGGCGCGAACCGACTTGCCGCCATCGGTGATGATTGGATCGTCAGTCATGGGGGAACATCTCATCTGGACCCCCGCGTGTAGCCTTGGGCGGCCGGGATTGCAAACGCAGGCGGGTGTCTTGAGGCGGGGGATGCCGGTGGAGCGGGCGCCGAAGACAAGGCCCAGTCCCCGGACAGGCGCGGTCCGGAATCGCCTGAAAGCCGGCGCGATGGCCCCGCTGTCTTCGTCCGGCCGCACCGCAACGCTGTTGCGCAACATTCCGCTTGCTAAATAAATCGGTTGCTAAATAAACTGACCGAAGGAGGAACCCACGTCATGCCAACGAGCTTGCCGCACGATCGGCCGGTGCTGGACATCGACCCGTTCAGCGACGCGGCGGTCGACCATCCGATCGAGCTGGACCGTGCCATCCGCGCGGCCGGCGACGTGGTCTGGGTACCGAAATACGGTTTCTGGGTCACGGGCCGCGATGCGGTGATACGCGAGGTCTTCAACGACTGGCAGCGCTTCTCGTCTGCCTACGGCACCGGCCTGACCAACGTGCTGCGCGACGAGCCCTGGCGCAAGCCGTCCCGCATCCTGGAAGCCGATCCGCCGGTGCACACGCCCAACCGCAAGGTGCTGGCGCGCGTGCTGTCGATCGCCGCGATGCGCAAGCTGGCCGAGGAGTTCAGGATCACCGCGGAAGCCATGGTCGACAGGCTGGTCGAGGAACGGCGCTTCGACATCGCTTCGGACCTCGCCTTCGCCTTTCCCTTCAAGGTGCTGCCCGAGTCCGTCGGGCTGCAGCCGGAGGGACGTCATCACCTGATGCCGTACTCGGAACTGAACTTCAACGCGATGGGACCGAAGAACGAGCGCTACCTCGCCGCACGGAAGATCGTCGAGGAGCAGGGCACGTTCGAGTATGTCGCGGCGCAAATGGCGGAGGAGAACCTGATCGAAGGCGGCTTCGGCTCGCAGATCTATGCCGCCGCCCATGCCGGCGAGATCACGCACGAGGACGCGGGCATGCTCGTTCGCGCCTTCATCTCTGCCGGCATCGACACCACGGTCTTCGGCATCGGCAACACGCTGATGGCGCTGATCGAGCGCCCCGACCAGTGGGACATCCTGCGGGCCGATCCGTCGCTGGCCCGCCAGGCCTTCGACGAGGGGCTGCGCTTCATGGCGCCGAGCCCGGTGATCGGGCGCACCACACCTGCCGCCACCGAACTCGCCGGCGTGGCGATCGGCGCGGAGGAGAAGGTGCTGATGTGGCTGGCCGCCGCCAACCGCGATCCCGCGCGCTGGGAAAGACCAGACGACTACGATATCCGCCGCAAGACCGTGGGCCATCTCGCCTTCGGCACCGGCATCCACGCCTGCGTCGGCCAGATGGTGGCGCGGCTGGAAGCCGAGACGGTAATCGCCGCCCTGGCCCGAAAGGTGAAGCGCATCGAACTCACCGGCGCGCCGGAGCGCATCTACATCAACTGGCTGCGGGGCTATCACGCGATCCCCGTCGAGGTGATTCCAGCCTGAAAATCCATCTGAACCGCGCCCGCAGGGGGCGCATCTAAGGGAGGACGACATGAAACGATCCATTCTCGGTGCGGGCGCACTTGCGCTCCTGGCCACAGCTGCATCGGCGCAGGACCCGATCTACGGCTCCTGGCCGCCAGCTTCGGACTATCTCAATACCGATGCACTGCCGGAAGCCTTCCGGCAGATCGAGGAGGAGACGGGCGGCTCGCTCAAATGGGAGTTGATCGCCGGCGGACAACTCGCCGACGGCCGGGGCACGCTCGCCGCGGTCTCCGATGACCTGATGCAGGGCGGCCTCCAGATCCCGGTCTACAATCCGGAGGCCATGCCCTCCTTCACCCTGCTCTATTCGATCGTCGTTCCCGGCGACAACACGGTGGCCGTCGCCGCCGCGGCGGCCGAGACGGTGTTCCTCAACTGCCCGTCCTGCCTGGAGGATGCACGCCAGAACAACGTCGTGCCCTTCGGCGGCTTCGCTTCCGCATCCTACCGCCTCATGTGCACCACTCCGGTCGCAAGCATCGAGCAGATGAACGGCAAGCGCGTGCGCGCCACCGGCGGCTTTGCGGAACTCGCGCTGCTGGCGGGCGCGACCCCCACCTCCACGACGCTGACCGACGCCGTCGGCCTGCTGCAGAAGGGTGGCCTCGACTGCCTGATGGCTACGCGCGAATGGCTGCAGACCTACGGCTACGGCGAATATGCCAAGCACGTCACCGACCTGCCGCTCGGCAATTCGGCGCCCGCCATCGGCTTCCTGGTGAACCGCGAACTGTTCATGGGCCTTCCGGAAAACGAGCAGAAGGCGATGATGCGTGCGTCGGCGCGCGTGACCGCAAAGCACACGATCGGCAACTACGTGCTGCGCGACGAGGAGAGCTTCCAGAGGCAGGTTAAGGACAACGGCGTACAGCTCGTCGCACCGGCCGACGACCTCCGGTCGCTGGTGGAGGGCTTCGCGCAGGCTGATCGCGAGCGGCTGGTCAAGGCCGGCGAGAAGCTCGGCGTCGAGAACCCGCAGGAACTGATCGACACCTTCCTCGCCGCCGTCGAGAAGTGGAAGCCCATCGCCGCGGAACTCGGAACCGACGTCGACGCGATGACGCAGCGCCTGTGGGACGAAGTCTTCTCCAAGGTCGACCCCGCCTCGCTCTGACGCGGCCATCCTCCAGGCCGGCGGCGCCCCCGGGCGCCGCCGATCGTCTTGCGCAAGCGGTGATGAGTTCGATGCAATGAAGCAGTTCAATACCCTGGCGATCCTGTTGTCCAACGCACTGTTCTACGTTGCCATGGCGGCGGGCGCTCTGATGATGCTCCATGTCACTGTCGACGTGGCTGCGCGCACGGTGTTCAACAGTCCCCTGCCCGGCACCGGCGAGATCACGGCGACCTACTACATGATCGCGGTGGCCTTCCTCCCGCTGGCATGGGTCACGCTGCGCGACGAGCACGTCACCGCCGACATCTTCGTCGGCAACCTGCCGGCGGCCGCCAGGCACGTCGTCGCGACCGTCGCCGATCTTCTCGTCATCGCCTATGTCGGCGCCTTTGTCTGGCAGAGCTGGCTGTCGGCGATGGCACGCACGAACCGGGGCGAGGTCTGGGAAATCCTCGGCGGGTATCTGCCAGTGTGGCCGACGCGGTGGCTTCTTCCGGTCGCGGGCGTTGCCATGGTGCTGGTGATGGTCTTCCGACTGCTCGCCCGCCTGTCCCACCATCGCATCGAGACCGGGGAGGAGCGCTGATGGACGCGCTCACCTTCGGCCTGTCCACCCTCGGTATCATCCTGGCGCTGATCGCGCTCAGGGTTCCGATCGGTGTCGCGCTCGGCGTGGTGTCCGTGCTGGGTCTGGCGTATGTCCGCAACTTCGGCATCGCCTGGTCGATCCTGCGCGAGACGCCCTTTTCCTTCGCGGCGAACTGGGACCTGACGGCGATTCCGATGTTCCTGCTGATGGGGGCGATCGCCAATCATTCGGGCATCTCGACGGCGCTGTTCCGCGCTGCGCGCCTCTGGTTCAGCGCCCTGCCCGGCGGGCTGGCCATCGCGGCCAACATGGCATCGGTGGGCTTCGCCGCGGCCTGCGGCTCCTCGCTCGCCTCGGCCGCCGCGATGGGCCGGCTCGCCATCCCGGAGATGCTGAAGGCCGGTTACGACAAGGCACTGGCCACCGGGGTGATCGCGTCCGCGGGAACGCTCGCCGCCGTCATTCCGCCGTCGATCCTGCTCGTGCTCTACGGTGTCTTCGCCGAAGTCTCGATCTCGCGCCTCCTGATCGCGGGCGTGGTTCCGGGACTGCTCACCGCGGTGGCCTACACGCTGCTGATCCTGATCCGCTGCCGGCTCAATCCGCAGCTCGCGCCCAGGCTCGACGACGCCGAACTCGCCACGCTCCGCTCCGAGCGGCTGCGCGCGCTGGGTGAGGTCTGGCCGGTGCTGCTGCTCATCGCGGGCGTCGTGGGCGGTCTCTACGGCGGCATCGTCACGCCCACCGAGGCCGGCGCGGTCGGCGCGGCGCTCGCCCTCCTCATCGCTCTGCTGCAGGGCCGGCTGACCCGCGCAGCCCTCGCCGCGGCGCTGCGCGAATCGATGTCGGCAACCGCCCAGATTTTCTTCGTCGGCATGGGCGCGGTCATGTACACACGGCTGCTCTCGCTCACCGGAGTGTCTGGCCTGCTGACCGAGATGATGACCGGCTTTGCCGGCGATCCGCTGATGGTCATCCTGGCGATCTCGGCGGTCTACCTCGTCCTCGGCATGTTTCTCGATCCCCTTGGAATCATGCTGATCACCATGCCGGTGTTCCTGCCCATGATGAAGGCGCTGGGACTCGACCTGATCTGGTTCGGCATCATTGTGGTGAAGTACGTCGAGATCGGCATGATCACGCCGCCGCTTGGAATGAACGTCTTCGTCGTCAAGTCCGTCGTCGGGGACCAGATTCCGATCTGGACGATCTACCGCGGCGTCGGCTGGTTCCTGGTGGCGGAGTTTTTCGTCATGACGCTCCTGATCGCTTTTCCGCAGATCACCCTCTTCCTGCCCGATCTGATGCGCTGACCGCGCGGCCGGCCGAACCGCCACCAACGAGGACGGATTCCCATGAAGGTCACCTTTGTCGCCGCCGACGGCGCCTCGACGCTGGTCGAGGCGGACGAAGGCGAGAGCCTGATGCAGGCTGCCATTTCCAACGACGTCGACGGCATTCTCGGCGAATGCGGCGGCTCGATGATGTGCGCGACCTGCCACTGCTACGTCGACGAAGCCTGGGCCGGCAGGGCCGGGCCGCCAGTCGACGGCGAGGACGACATGCTCGAATGCGCAACCGCCGAACGGCGCGCCACGAGCCGGCTCTCCTGCCAGATCCGGATGAGCGCCGGGATCGATGGCATCGTCATCCACCTGCCGGAGACGCAAGTCTGAGCCGACGACCGACCGCGGCGGATGAAGGCCAGTGCGGCGGCAGCAGGTTTCGCGGCGACTGCGATCGTGGTGGCCGGCGCGAATGCGCCGCGCATCAGCGCTCGGAGAGAATGGCAGACCTGCGACGTCGATGTTCCGGGGATGAACGGCAAGCCGTGGGATAGAGCGAAGACGCGCTTAATCTCGGCGTTTCACCGGCCCGCGCTCGCAGCCGCCCTCAGGAGCCGCTGCGGAGTTTCCTGCGCCGCAGTCTCTCCCGGAGCAAGGACCGGGGCAGCTTCAGCGGATGGCGGTAGAAGGTGCGCAGCGCGCGGTAGGCGCGGCCGAGCGACGTCTCCAGCGTCGACGGTGCGACTTCGACGACGAAGGGAACCGCCAGCGACAGGTCGAGGGGCGCGGACCGCCCCGATTTCTCCCAATGCACGATCCCGCGCACGATCCGGTCCCACGCCATCAGAAGGGCGAGTGCAGTCGACAGGTCGCCATCGGCCTTCACGTCGTGGCGCATGACCAGTTCGCGATGCGCGGCGGCGAGGTAGTCGTTGAAGTCGAAGGCGTGATCGTAGCGATCAGTCAGGAGATAGCGGGTCTGCCGTTCCACGAAATCGGCAAGGCTGTCGTAGTTGTCGTGGTGGATGTGCAGGCAGTCGGGCGGATCGAGGCGAAACAGCCGGTGATCGCCGGTGAGGACGCGCGGGGGACGATGATGCCCGCCAGACCATGCCACCGTTCCCTTGCGGAACAGCCGGACCTGGTGATCCGGGTACCAGCCCGACGCCCGCATGATCTGGCCCGCGATCATGTTGAAGCGCGGGATGGCGAAGGCGTCGCAGTTTGCCCCGTGCACGGCGATCAGGCGGCCGATCTCGGTCTGCGCGTCCGCCGAAAGGGATTCGTCGGAGTCCAGCACGAGTACCCACTCCTCGCGGGCCTGGTCGAGATGATCGTTGCGGATCGCGTCGACGTCATCCGATGCCGGAATCGTCACCACCCTGAAGCCTGCGCCCGCTGCCAGAGCCTGCGTTCCATCCGTGCTCGACATGTCGATCAGGACGCGGTCGCCGATCCAGGACGTCGTCGCCAGCAAGGGCGGCAGCCGGGCGGCCGAGTTGCGGGTGTGGACGATCAGCGAGATCGTCGGAGCTTCGTTCATGGTGCGCCAACCCCGTCGATCACGTAGCGGCCATCCCATCGCCGGAAGAAGATCTCCCGGCTGGGCATGTGCCGGAAGGGAAGCTTGTTGGTGGTGGATTCGAAATGGATGGAATCCACCGCTTGCGAACACGTCACGGACAGTCCGAGCTGCCGTATCCGCAGGCATAGGTCGGTGTCCTCGAAGCCGAACGGATAGATTTCGTCAAAGCCGTCGAGCGCGCGGAAGGCATCCCCCCGCACCAGGAGAGCCGCTCCCGTCACGGCCTGGAAGCGGCGCACGGCGCGGCTGACGCTCGTGGTCGGCCAGCCGTGGAACTCGTGATGCGGCCCCTCCTCGTTCCCGAAGAGCCGCACCCCGCAATGCTGGATGCGGTCGTCGGGATAGACCAGCCTCGCACCGCAGACGCCGATGCCGGCATCGGCCGAGAGCGCCATCATGTCCTGCACCGCGAAGCGATGGAGCAGCACGTCGTTGTTGAGAAACAGAAGGAAGGAAGCCGGCCGCCAGGCGGCGCCGACGTTGCAGGCGCGGGAAAAGGACGTCCGGCGGTCCAGGCGCACGACGTCGAGACGGCGGCATTCGAACTCCGAAGCCCGGTAGGGGACGGCGCTTCCATTGTCGACGACGACGACGTGGAAGTCTTCGACGCCCGCCTGCCTGATCGCTTCGTCGAGCATGACGAGGCAAGTGCGCAACAGGGCGTTGAGGCCGTAGGAGGGGATGACGACGTTCAGCTCCATGACACCACCGCACCGAGCTCCGCCGCGAGCGCCTGCCTGACCATCGCCCAGTGGCGGCTCGGCCTGAAGTTTGACGCCGCCGCCATCGCGCCCGTGCGCAGCCGGTCACGCAGGTGCAACGCATCCGGCCCCGTCAACCGCGCCAGGAGCGCGGGCATGTCGCCGGGCTCGCCCAGCAGGCAATTCTCGCCGTCGCGCAGATAGTCGCGTCCGCCGACCACCGGCACGGACAGGACGATGCAACCGGCCGCCATCGCTTCGAGCGCCGGAAGGCCGAACCATTCGCCGACCGACGTGGCGAGATAGAAGCGCGACCGCTTCATGATGGCCGCGACCGCGTCCTCGTGCAGCCCGTCGATGGGAACGAGATCGAGGCAGGGATGCGCAAGCGCCACGTCTCGGGCGATTCGGCCACCACGCCGCGGCATGAACGACACGGCGTCGCGATGCTTCGGCGTCCCGTCATGAAAGAAGCAGTCCGACACCGCGATCCCCACGGGGATCGACTGCCTCCCCCGCGCCTGCGCATGATCCTGCGCCTGTTGCCAGCAGGTGAGGATCGTCACGTCGGGGTCGGCCAGGATCGGATCGATCTCGGGCGCCGTCCCCTGGCAGTGGAAGACGAGGCGCGCGGGCGTCGCCTTCAGTTCGGCGTGGTCGCCGGGAAAGGAGAAGATCGCGACGTCGCCCGGCCGCAGCGCCGCCAGTGCCGCGGCACGGTCGACGATCGGGGCAGTGCTGCGGAACCATTGCGGCGCCTCCGCGTCCGCAAGCGCCATGACGATCTTCACGCCAGCCGCCGCCAGGGCCTCGGCGAACTGGAAGCCGACCTTGATGCCGCCGAAGATGCCGGCGCCGGGGAGGAAATAGGTGTTCATCCGCGCACCTGCCGAGGGAACCCGCCCAACGGCTTTCGCAGAAAGCCCAGCAGGCGTGCGGTGGCTTCGGCAAACCAGGCGAACGTCCGCCCATGATGGCGTGCGGCGTAGCGGAAGCGCGCTTCATTCATGAGAGCTTTCCGTCCGGCCCCGGAGATTTCGGCGCCGTGCTGGCCCAGATGGACGATGACGTGCGGCAGGCTGTTGAGCGCGACGCCCCGCGCCGAGGCCGCCCGCCCCAGTTCGACATCCTCCATGTAGCAGAAATAGCTCTCGTCGAACCCGCCGAGGCTCCGGAACCCGTCCCGCGACGCGAAGATGCACGCGCCCAGCGGCCAGCGCCAGGCTGCGTCGTCGATGCGCGACGTCGAGCGGATACGGCGGGCATGTTTCGGCGAACGCGTTTCGATCAGGTCGGCAAGAATCTTGAGCCGCGTGTAGCCGGGCTGCAATCCGCTCTCCCGACGGCCCGACCAATCGACGAAATCCGGGACCAGCAGCTGGTTTGGTTGCCGCGCCAGCGCCGCCTCCGCAGCCTCTACCACCGACGAAGTCACCAGGCAATCCGGATTGAGGAAGCAGACGAACGGCGTTTGTGCCGCTTTCGCGCCGATGTTGGCGGCAGCGGCAAAACCGAGATTCGTGTCATTGCGCAGGACTGTCGCTCCCCGCCGCCGCGCGATCGCGACGGAACCGTCGGACGATGCATTGTCGACCACGATCAGGTCGCCATGCGGTGCGGCGGCTTCCAGGCACATATCCAGCCAGCCTGCCGAGTTGAAGCTGACCACGACGAAGCTGGTGCGCGATGCGGACCCGGAAGGCCTCGGTTCGGCCGCTGCATCCGCATCGCGCGAGGCGCGAAGTCGCTGGACCGTTTCGGGCGTGGGCCCGTTCATGAAGTTGCTCAGATGGGCGATCAGGGCTCCGGCGCGCGGAAACCCGTCATCCCAGTGCTCGCAGTGGTTCCATTGCCAGGGCAGGCGCACAAAGCGCGACGGGTTCACGGCGTTGGCCCAGACCTGCAGATAGTCCTGATCGGCGATCCAGTGCTCTCCGTGCCGGTGCTCGGCCGGCAGCCTGGCCGCCAGGGGCCGTGCCCAGTCCAGGAAGGCTTTCAACCCGTCCCGCCGGAACAGGACCACGCCCGAATTGGCAAAGCAGAAGCGCTCGGGCGGCGGCGCTTCCAGATCCGGCGCCAGGAACGCCAGGGCGTGATCGACGTAGTGCCGACGCAGTTCGGCGCGACCGATCGTCGAGCCGATGATCGAGGTCTGCTCGGCCATGGCGACGTCGGCATCGCCGAGAGCCTCGGCGACCATGGCCCCGTCGACGGACCGCGTCAGCACGGCGTCCGCGTCGAGCTGCAGGAAGAAGGCGGCATCGCTGGCATCGAGGCAGCCTGCCAGCGCCTCGAACTTGGCAAGGAAGTTCGTCGGCCTGAACGACACCGCAGGCGCATGACGGGACAGAAGGCGCACTCTGTCGTGCGGGGCAAACAGAGGTGTCGTCACCTCGTCGCAGGTCAGGAAGACATCGAAATCGGTGTGCTGCAGCACGGATGCGGCGGCTTCGCACGCCGCCAGCCCGTAGCCGACGCGGCCGAGGGCCAGGATGGATACCGCAACCTTGGGCTCGCCTGCGGAACCATCACTCGCTGCCATCAAGTCGACTGTCCGAATCGGCGGTTGCACGAACCGCATTGCTAGCAGGAAAACCGTTCTCCTGCACGGACTGAGGCACCTTCGCCTAGGGCTATCGCATTTGGCCGATGATTGATCTGGCGAAGGCGTCGGACCACCCTGCTCGCTTTCGTTTTCGGCTGATGGCGAGTTTGGGTCTGGCGGTTCGCAGGAGGTTGAGCGTCAGTC
>NZ_JAOAOQ010000017.1 GCF_030398385.1 Aquibium sp. ELW1220
CGCTCCCGACGGATCGGCTCGGTTCGGGAAAGCTACGCCGATTCGGGCCGTCGCCCGTGGGTCACGCTCCGTTCCGCTCCGCTTCACTTCGCGCGACCCACGGCGTGCATCCAGAAACCGCAGGAAAAGGGTACAGGAGTCCCCCCCACTGCGTGGGGTTGGAGGATGGGCGGCAGCGCTGCCGGAGCTTATCCTCCAACCCCACGGAGTGGGGGGAGGTGGCGTCGCGCAGCGACGACGGAGGGGGGGGCTTGCGGGGGGGTGGGGTCGCGTAGCGGCGGCGGCGGGATGCGGAGGATGGCGCGCAGCGGCGGAGGGGGCGATGCGGCGGGTGGCGTTTGGCATGATGCAGCCGAGGCCGGTCGAGGCCGCAGGGATTTACCGTCGTTGCAGCCATGCCGGTCGTGGCTGGGCTGAAAGGCGTGAGCATCGGTGCGGCGGGGTCCCCCCTCCGCGTCGCTTCGCTCTGCACCTTCCCCCCACTGCGTGGGGCTGGAGGATGGGCGGCAGTGCTGCCGGCAGCTTGTCCTCAATCCCATGCAGTGGGGTTGGAGGTGGGCGTCGGCGTTAGCGGGGGCCGAATCTTTCTGCTGCCTGCTCGGCGGTATAATACCCCATCGCCACGTCGCGGCGGATCAGGGCCGGGTCGCGCCGGGCCGGGTCGCCGTAGCCGCCGCCGCCGGGGGTGCCGACGCTGACGCGGTCGCCGGGCTTCATCGGGATGTCCTGCTCCTTGGAAAGGTGGGCGGGCACGTGGGGGACGCCGTCGCGCCAGACGGTGACGGTGTTGACCGCGCCGTCCTCGCCGCCGAGCGCGCCCTGCGGGCCGAAGCGGCCGTGGTCCATGACGAAGGACGCGCGGGCCTCCCCTCTCAGCAGCTCGATCTCGTAGGAGAGGCCGAAGCCGCCGCGGTGCTCGCCCGCGCCGCCCGAGCCCTCGCGCAGCGCATAATGGCGGTAGAGGATCGGGTAGGCCTGTTCCATGACCTCGATCGGCGGCGACTTGGAGATGCCGATGGTGGAGCAGCCGTTGGTCAGGCCGTCGTGCCTCGCATTGCCGCCATAGCCGCCGCCGGAAAGCTGGTAGAGCACGAAGCCGCGGCCGCGCGCCGGATCGAAGCCGCCGAGCGCGAAGTTGCCGGAGGAGCCGGCGGGTGCGGCCGTCACCTTGTCTGGCACGGCCTGGACCATGGCGGAGAAGACGGCCTCGGCGATGCGCTGCGAGACTTCGGCCGCGCAGCCGGAGACCGGGCGCGGGTAGCGGGCGTCGAGGAAGGTGCCCTCCGGCCGCTTCACGATCAGCGGCTCGAAGGCGCCGGCGCTGATCGGCACGTCGGGGAAGATGTGGCGGATCGCCAGGTAGACGGACGACAGCGTGGTGGCGAGCACCGAGTTCATCGGCCCGGTGCAGGGCGCGCTGGAACCGGAAAAGTCGAAGGTCAGCGTGTCGCCGGACTTCTCGATGGCGAGCGCGATGGTCAGCGGCTCGTTCACGACGCCGTCGGAATCGACGAAGGCGGTCGAGCGCCAGGTGCCGTCGGGGATCTCGGCGATGCGGGCGCGCATCTGGTCGGCGGCGCGGCGGCGCAGTTCGGCGATCGCTTCGGTGATGGTTTCGTCGCCGTAGCGGTCGAGGATGCCGGCGAGCCGCTCGGCGCCGACCATCAGGGCGGCGGCCTGGGCCTTGATGTCGCCGATGCGCTGGTCGGCGATGCGGATGTTCGACGCGATGATGGCGTGGATCTCGGGATCGAGTTTTCCGCGCTTGAACAGCTTGACCGGCGGCAGGCGCAGGCCCTCCTGCTCGACGGCGGTGGCAGAGGCCGAGAAGCCGCCCGGCACCGAGCCGCCGATGTCGGGCCAGTGGCCGGTGTTGGAGAGCCAGCAGAAGATCTTTCCGCCGCGCCAGACCGGCATGGCGAAGCGCACGTCCATCAGGTGGGTGCCGCCGAGATAGGGGTCGTTGACGATGTAGATGTCGCCTTCCTCGGGCGGCTGGCAGCGGCCGTCGGCGATCATCTCGATGATGGTGCGGGTGGAATACTGCATGACGCCGACGAAGACCGGCAGGCCGCCGATGCCCTGCGCGATGAGCGAGCCGTCCTCGGCGGAATAGATGCCGTCGGAGCGGTCGTTGGCCTCGGCGATGACGGGGGAGAAGGCGGCACGCGAGAAGGTCAGATCCATCTCGTCGCAGACCTGGGCGAGCGCTGCCTGGATGACCGAGAGCGTGATGGCGTCGAGGGGCTTCGTCATGCGGCTGCGCCTCCGATCGTGACGATGAGGTTGCCGTCGGCGTCGCCTGCCAGGCTGTCGCCCGGCGGCAGCACGGTGGTGGCGTCCATCTGCTCGAGGATCGCCGGGCCGTCGAACGCTGCGTCGAGCGGCAGGCGTTCGCGGGCATAGACCGGCGTGTCGATCCAGCGGCCATCGAACCAGACCGGGCGGACCTCGTTCAGCGCGCCGTCGAGGGTCGCGGCGCGGCCGGCGGGGTCGATCAGGGTCGACAGGTCGAGCGGCGCGCGCAGGCCGATGACGGAGGTGTTGAGATTGACGAGATTGGCGCGGATCTCCGGCAGTTCGACCCTGAAGCGGGCGAAATAGGCCTTTTCGAACAGCGCCTGCAGCGTGGCGCGGTCGACCGCCGCGGAGGGCAGGGGAACGTTGAGGAGATGGGTCTGGCCGACGAACTGCATGTCGGCGGAATGCAGCACCTGCACGCTCTGGGGCCTGACCATTTCGGCGTCGATCAGCGCCATGCCGTCGGCCGACTGGGCGGCGAGGATCGCCTGCATGGCCGTCTCGTCGAGGCCGGCGACCGGCTGGTTGACGGTGCGGACGAAATCGTGGCGAAGGTCGGCCACCACGCAGCCGAGCGCATTGGTGATGCCCGGCCGCGCCGGAATGATCACCCTGGGGATGCCGAGCTCGCGGGCCAGCGCTGCGGCATGCAGCGGACCGGCGCCGCCGAAGGCGAAGAGGGCGAAGTCGCGCGGGTCGTTGCCGCGGGCGATCGAGACCATGCGGATGGCGCCGGCCATCTTCATGTTGGCGATGGTCAGGACCGCGCCCGCCGCCTCGACCGCGCCGACGCCGAGCGGACGGCCGAGCCTGTCTTCGAAGATCGCGCCGATCGTCTCGACGCTGGCAGCGTTCGCCACCGACAGGAGCTTTTTCGCGTTCAGCCGCCCGAGCAGCAGGTTGGCGTCGGAGATGGTGGGCTCGGTGCCGCCGCGGCCGTAGCAGATCGGGCCGGGAGAAGCGCCAGCGCTCTCGGGGCCGACCTGGAGCAGGCCGGCATCGTCGACGCGGGCGATCGAGCCGCCGCCGGCGCCGACGGTGTGGACGTCGACCATCGGCACGTGGATCGGCATGGCATATTCGATCTCGATCTCGTTGGAGACCGCCGGCCGCGCGCCGCGGATCAGCGCGACGTCGGTGGAGGTGCCGCCCATGTCGTAGGTGACGAGGTTGTCGAAGCCGGCGCGGCGCCCGGTATAGGCGGCGGCCATGACGCCCGAGGCCGGGCCCGACATCACCGTCTTGGCGGCCTCGCGGGTGACGAGGGCGGCCGAGATCATGCCGCCATTGCCGTTCATGATCAGGAACTCGCGCCGGTAGCCGCGCGACTGCAGTTCGTGGCGCAGGCGCTCGACATAGCGCTTCAGGATCGGCTGCACCGAGGCGTTGACGGCGGCGGTGACGCCGCGCTCGAACTCGCGCGCCTCCGAGAGCAGTGCGTGGCCCATGGTGATGTGGTCGTTCGGCCAGAGCTCGGCGGCGATCGCTGCGGCGCGCAGCTCGTGCGCGGGATTGGCGTAGGCGTGCAGGAAGTGGATGACCAGCGATTCGCAGCCCGCCTCGGCGAGCTGCCGCACCGCTGCGCGCACGCCGTCCTCGTCGAGCGGGACGCGCACCGCGCCCGACGCCTCCAGCCGCTCGTCGACTTCCAGCCGGAGATTGCGCTGGATCAAGGGAACGAAAACGCCGGTCATGCCATAAGCTTGGGGGCGCGTGCGCCGGCCCAGTTCGATCACGTCGCGGAAGCCGGCGGTCGTGATCATGCCGGTGCGGGCGAGGCGCCGTTCGAGCACCGCGTTGGTGGTGGTGGTCGTGCCGTGGACGAGGAGGTCGATGTCGGGAATCGGAAAGCCGGTCGCTTCGAGCGCGGCGATGACGCCGAAGGCCTGGTTGTCGAGCGTGGTCGGCGTCTTGGCGAGACGGACCTTGCCGCCACCGCGTCCGTCGATCAGGATCAGGTCGGTGAAGGTCCCGCCGACGTCCACCCCGGCGACGACGCTCTCGGAGGCTGCGCCGTTTTTCTCGTCCATGCCCGAATCCCGCAACCAAGACCTCAGGGGAGGACGCAGTTTGGAATGGGAGACTACCCGTGCGCCTTGACCCGAAAATCATTTGTATACTAATAATTCGCGGGAGCAAGAGCGAGGTTCCGCATCCGCTTTTTCACCCATGGGAATCCACCGCCGCTTCGTGCTATGGAGCCCCGCGCGAAACATCAGACCGACGGAGTTGAGCCGATGACCGCGGTTCCCGCCAACGAAAATGCAGCGCCGCTTCGCTTCCCGATCCCGGCCAACGTGCATGCCGAGACCGTCGTTTCGGTGACGCACTACACCGACCGCTTGTTCTCGTTCCGCATCACCCGGCCGCAGAGCTTCCGCTTCCGCTCCGGCGAGTTCGTGATGATCGGGCTGCCCAATGCGGAGAAGCCGGTCTATCGCGCCTATTCGATCGCCAGCCCCGCCTGGGACGAGGAACTGGAGTTCTATTCGATCAAGGTGCCGAACGGCCCGCTGACCTCGGAACTGCAGAAGATCGTGCCGGGCGACACGATCCTGCTGCGCCAGAAGTCGACCGGCACGCTGGTGCTCGACGCGCTGAAGCCCGGCAAGCGGCTGTGGATGATCGCCACCGGCACCGGCATCGCGCCCTTCGCCAGCCTGATCCGCGATCCCGAGACCTACGACAAGTTCGAGCAGGTGGTGCTGACCAACACCTGCCGCGGCCTGGCCGAACTGCACTATGGCGACCAGCTGGTGGCGGCCGTCTCCGAGGATCCGCTGATCGGCGAACTGACCACGGGCCGGCTGACCTACTACGCCACGACGACGCGCGACGCGTCGCCCCGGATGGGCCGCATCACCGACCTGATCGCATCGGGCAAGCTGTTTGCGGACCTGGGCTTCGACGCCTTCGATCCCCGGACCGACCGGGTGATGATCTGCGGCTCGATCGACATGATCCGCGATGTCTCGAAGCTGGTCGAGGAGGCGGGTCTCGTGGAAGGCTCCAACGCCGCGCCGGCCGACTTCGTGGTGGAGCGCGCCTTCGTCGGCTGAACGTCCGCGGCGGATCGCATGGAAACAGAAAACGGCGGCCGTATCGGCCGCCGTTTTTTTCATGCGGGGCCGTCGCGCCGGCTTCAGCCCTGCAGGCGCGTCAGGAACTGCGCGAACACCATCGTCCCTTCGGGCCAGGGACCGAAACCCGCCTCGGCATTGATGTGGCCCGCCTCGCCGGCGTCGAGCAACACCGAGCCCCAGGCGGCGGCGATGTCCTCGGCGACGTCGAAATCGCAGAACTCGTCGTTGCGGCTGGCGACGAGGATCGAGGGGAAGGGCAGCGGATCGCGCGGGTAGGGGCCGAAGGTCATCAGGTGGCGCGGCCTGATCTTCGGATTGGCGACGTCCGGCGGCGCGACGAGGAAGGCCCCGGCGATCTTCCGCTCGATGGCGGGCAGCGCGTGGATGGCGGTCGGGATGCCCAGCGAATGGGCTATCAGCACCAGCGGCTTCTCCGCCGCGTTGGCGGCCCTTGCCACCGCCGCCGTCCAGTCCTCGCGCACCGGCTTCGACCACTCGGCCTGCTCGACCCGGCGCGCGGTCGACAGCTTCTTCTCCCACCGGCTCTGCCAGTGGTCCGGCCCCGAATTGGTGTAGCCGGGGATGATCAGTATATCGGCGTCCTTGATCTTCATGGCGCCCATGTAGCGAGGCTGTGCCGGGCTCGCAACCCGCGCCAGCGGCGCTCTGCTTGACGCTTTGTGCGGTGCATCCTAATTTTGCCGCAGTGCGGTCACCGGATCGCGCGGACCCATCCATCCGAAAGGCACAGTGCATGGTCAATTCGCTCGGGGACATGAACAAGCTCGGCAAGGAACTCGTCGACACCAGCCTGAAGAGCGTGGCGGCCGTCTCGAAAGGCGCGCAGGCGATCGCCGCCGAGGCGACCGAATACACCCGCAGGACGGCCGAGACCGGCAGCGCCACCCTCGAGAAGCTGCTCGCTTCGAAATCTCTCGACAAGGTGATCGAGGTGCAGGCAGATTTCGCGCGGAGCTCCTACGAATCGTTCGTGACCGAAGCGACGCGGATGAGCGAGCTCATGGCCGACATGTCGCGCGATGCGTTCAAACCCTTCGAATCCGTGCTCTCCAGGGCCAGATGAGGCGCTTCAGCCGGAATTGACGGGACAGGCGCGCCGCCGCGCGCTAGACAGGCCCGGCTGCGCAACCGCAGCCGGGCATTTTCGTTAGTCGACGGGTGCGGCCTCCGGCGCCGCCGAAAAATCCGGGGTGCCGCTGGCGCGCCATATTGTCAGCACGAAAGAAGGCCTTAAAATCTGTCGATGATCGCCTACATTGAGAAGACTCTCCGAGTGACCGGGACACGGGAAGGCAGGACTTGAAGACGGGTGGGCATGCCATGCGAAACCAGCCAGGGCGAATGCAGGGCAACGACGACAGGTCCAACACACCCGGGCGTGGCACGGCCGTCATCACGCGGACCAAGCCCAAGACCAAGAAGCCCAGCCTCTATCGCGTCCTGATCCTCAACGACGACTACACCCCCATGGAGTTCGTCGTTCACATCCTGGAACGGTTCTTCCAGAAGGACAGAGAGGCGGCGACCCGGATCATGCTCCACGTCCATAACCACGGCGTGGGCGAATGCGGCGTCTACACGTTCGAGGTCGCCGAGACGAAAGTGTCGCAAGTCATGGATTTTGCCCGTCAGCATCAGCATCCCCTGCAATGCGTGATGGAGAAAAAGTGAGGTACTGAATGCCGGCTTTCTCCCAAGGCCTGGAACGCGCCCTTCACCAGGCGCTGACCTTCGCGAACGAGCGACACCACGAATACGCGACGCTCGAACATCTCCTGCTGTCGCTGATCGACGACACCGACGCGGCCGCCGTCATGCGCGCCTGCAATGTCGACCTGGACGAACTCAAGAAGACGGTGGTCAACTACATCGACACCGAGCTCGACAATCTGGTTACCGGCTACGACGAGGATTCCAAGCCGACCGCCGGCTTCCAGCGCGTCATCCAGCGCGCGGTGATCCACGTCCAGTCGTCCGGCCGCGAGGAAGTGTCCGGCGCCAACGTGCTGGTGGCGATCTTCGCCGAGCGCGAGAGCCACGCCGCCTACTTCCTGCAGGAACAGCAGATGACCCGCTACGACGCGGTGAACTACATCTCGCACGGCATCGCAAAGCGTCCCGGCGCCACCGAGACGCGCGCACCGCGCGGAGCCGAGGAGGACCAGCCCGGTCAGCCCGGAGCGGAACCGGAGGAAGGCGTGAAGAAGAAGCAGCAGGACGCACTGACGGCCTACTGCGTCAATCTGAATGCCAAGGCCAAGTCCGGCAAGATCGATCCGCTGATCGGCCGCGCCAACGAGATCAACCGCACCATCCAGGTGCTGTGCCGCCGCTCCAAGAACAACCCGCTCTACGTGGGTGATCCGGGCGTCGGCAAGACCGCGATCGCCGAGGGGCTGGCCAAGCGCATCGTCGAGGGCGACGTGCCGGGCGTGCTGCTCAACGCCACGATCTTTGCGCTCGACATGGGCACGCTGCTCGCCGGCACCCGCTATCGCGGCGATTTCGAGGAGCGGCTGAAGCAGGTTGTCAAGGAGCTCGAGGACTATCCGGGCGCGGTGCTGTTCATCGACGAGATCCACACGGTGATCGGCGCGGGTGCGACGTCGGGCGGCGCGATGGACGCGTCGAACCTGCTGAAGCCGGCGCTGTCGTCGGGCGCTATCCGCTGCATCGGCTCGACCACCTACAAGGAGTTCCGGCAGTTCTTCGAGAAGGACCGCGCGCTGGTGCGGCGCTTCCAGAAGATCGATGTCAACGAGCCGTCGCTCGACGATGCGATCGAGATCATGAAGGGGCTGAAGCCCTATTACGAGGACTTCCACAAGGTGAAGTTCACCAACGACGCCATCAAGGCGGCGGTGGAGCTGTCGTCACGCTACATCAACGACCGCAAGCTGCCGGACAAGGCGATCGACGTGATCGACGAGACCGGGGCCTCGCAGATGCTGCTGCCGGAGAACAAGCGCAAGAAGACGATCGGCGTGAAGGAGATCGAGGCGACCATCGCCACGATGGCCCGCATTCCGCCGAAGACCGTGTCGGCGGACGACGAGAAGGTGCTGGCCACGCTGGAGCAGGAACTGCGCAGCGTCGTCTACGGCCAGGACACGGCGATCACCGCGCTCGCGTCGGCCATCAAGCTCGCCCGCGCCGGGCTTCGCGAACCGGAGAAGCCGATCGGCTCCTACCTGTTCTCGGGCCCGACGGGCGTCGGCAAGACCGAGGTCGCCAAGCAGCTGGCCGCCTCGCTCGGCGTCGAGCTGCTGCGCTTCGACATGTCGGAATACATGGAGAGGCACACGGTTTCGCGGCTGATCGGCGCGCCTCCCGGCTATGTCGGCTTCGACCAGGGCGGTCTCCTGACCGACGGCGTCGACCAGCATCCGCACTGCGTGCTGCTGCTCGACGAGGTGGAGAAGGCGCATCCGGACCTGTTCAACATCCTGTTGCAGGTGATGGACCACGGCAAGCTGACCGATCACAACGGCAAGCAGATCGACTTCCGCAACGTCATCCTGATCATGACGACCAATGCGGGCGCGGCCGATGCGCAGCGCGCGGCGATCGGCTTCGGTTCGTCGAAGCGCGAGGGCGACGACGTGGAGGCGATCAACCGCCTGTTCACGCCGGAGTTCCGCAACCGCCTCGACGCGATCATCCCGTTCGGCTCGCTGCCGGTGCCGGTGGTGCATCAGGTCGTGCAGAAGTTCGTCATGCAGCTGGAAGCGCAGCTTTCCGAGCGTGGCGTCACCTTCGACCTGTCTCCCGAGGCGATCGCCTGGCTGGCGGAGAAGGGCTATGACGAGCGCATGGGGGCACGGCCGCTCGGCCGCGTCATCCAGGAGCACATCAAGAAGCCGCTGGCCGAGGAAGTGCTGTTCGGCAAGCTCAAGAAGGGCGGCACCGTGCGCGTGACTGTCGAGACCAAGGACAGCGGCGCAACCGGCCTGAAGCTCGACACCATCGCCGACGAAACGCCGGTGCGGCCGAAGAAGGAAGAGCCGGAGGGCGAGACCGTTCGCAAGCCGAAGGTCAAGCGCGTCAAGCAGGCCAAGGTCGCGACGGCTAAGCCGAAGGGCAAGACGCCACCGAAGGACAACGAGCCGCCGAAGCGCAGCCTCGTGCCGCAGCTGCCGCGCAAGAGCTGACGCTCAGGCGCCGTCGCTTCGGAAGATCAAGGGCCCGGGACCGCAAGGTTCCGGGCCCTTCGCATGCGCGGGCCGGGCGGCCGGGGCGCAACTGGCGCAACGGCTTCGGGCCGGCTGGCGTCGTCAGGTCCGCGCGGTTGTGCTAAGCGCCGGACATGTCCAGGAACCATCCGCAGACTGCGCCGGGTGACCCAGGCTCCGCGCGGCGGTGGTTCCTGCGCGGCGTCGCGGCCGCCTATTCGGTTCCCGGCCTGATCCTCGTCTCCGCCTTCATCGGCTTTGCCGGCCTTGCCAAGGAGACCGGCCTGACCGTGGTCGAGACCGTGTTCATGGTGGGCGTCGTCTGGGCGCTGCCGGCCAAGGTGGTGCTGATCGGCGCGATCCTGTCGAAGGCCTCGATCTTCGCCGCCGCCTTCGCCGTGGCGCTGTCCTCGATCCGGCTGATGCCGATGGTGGTGGCGCTGGTGCCGGAGATGCGCACGGAAAAGACGCGGCCCTGGGTGCTCTACCTCCTGTCGCACTTCGTTGCGGTGACGAGCTGGGTGCTGGCGCTGGAGCGCTTCCGCGACGTGCCGCCCGACATGCGCACCACGTTCTACGCCGGGCTCGGCGGCATGCTGGTCCTCAACAACATGATCGTGGTGGCGGTGGTCTACATGCTGGCAGAGCAGCTGCCGCCGGTGGCCTCGGCGGCCCTGTTCCTGCTGACGCCGATGTACTTCCTGACCTCGCTGTGGGGATCGGCCCGGGAGCGCGCGGCGCATGTGGCGATGGTGCTGGGTCTGGGGCTCGGACCGGTGTTCCACATCCTGCTGCCGGGCTTCGACCTGCTGGCCGCGGGCCTGATCGGCGGGTTCGCCGCCTATGGCTGGCATCGCTACGCCCGGCGGAGGGCCGCGCCATGAGTTTCGACGCGATCGACGCCTGGTGGTGGCCGTTCCTGTTCATCCTGGTGGCGGGGTGGCTCGCCACCGACAGCTGGCGCTTCCTCGGCGTCTATCTCGGCGGGCGGCTGTCGGAGGAGTCCGACCT
Source organism: Aquibium sp. ELW1220 (assembly GCF_030398385.1). GTDB lineage: Bacteria > Pseudomonadota > Alphaproteobacteria > Rhizobiales > Rhizobiaceae > Aquibium. The sequence goes on from NZ_JAOAOQ010000017.1 coordinate 10,589, forward strand.
GCTGGTGCTGGTGCGCGCGGTGGCGACCGCGCTGGTGGCCGCCGTCATCGCCAACCTGATCTTCTTTCCCGGCGGCGCGCTGGCCGCGTCGCCGCTGGCGCTCCGCCTCGGCGCGGCCGTGGCCGGCTTCGCCGCCTATCTCCTGATCGGCAGGCGCGTGCTGGCGGGCATCGCGGTGGCCGAGGCGGTGTTCATCGGCGGCTGGTTCGCGCTGGGGTGACGGCGCGCGTCCTTCGCGCAGCTGCGCGGCTCAGCCCAGGGCGTCCCTGATCTTCTGCGCATTGGCCTCCAGCACTGCCTTGTCGGCCATCTCGCCGGTGTGCGGCCGCAGCGAAACGCCGGCGTGGCGCGGCAGGACGTGGACGTGGAGGTGGAAGACGACCTGGCCGCCGGCGCTCTCGTTGAACTGCTGGATCGTTACGCCGTCGGCGGCAAAGGCGGTCATGACGGCGTGCGACAGCTTCTGCACCGTGCGCATCACCGCCGCCATGCTGTCGGCGTCGACGTCGAGAATGTTGCGGGCGGCCTTCTTCGGGATCACCAGGCAGTGGCCGTCGGCGCGCGGCATGATGTCCATGAAGGCCAGCGTGTCGGCATCCTCGTAGAGCCTGAAGCACGGCATCTCGCCGCGCAGGATCTTGGCGAAGACGTTCTGGTCGTCATAGGGCTGGGTCATCACGGGCCTCGTGCGGGTGGATCGTTGCCGGGGATGTTTCGTCCCTCCGGGCGGCGGCGTCAACCGCCGCACGCCTTAGAGCGGCCCGCGCTCAGCGCATCAGGCCGGCAGCCCGCAGCGCGTCCTCGATGGTCTTCTGGATCCCGGAAGCGCCCGCAGAGGACGAGGCGGGCGGCGTGTCCGCCTCGGACCGCGCCTGCCGGGACTGTTCGCGCGCGTCCGGGCGGGCATCGTAGGGCACGACGGAACGGGGCTGGGCGGACGCCGTGCGGCTGTCGGTCCTGGCCTGCGCAATGCCCCAGAAATCGGCGATCGCGCGGGTCGAGGAGACGCCCACGTCGAGCATGAAGGGTCCGGGCGCGCCGAGACCGGGTGCGAGCGGCGTGCCGTGGCCCATGCCGGCGATCATGTTGATCTCGAGCACGGCGTCGCCCTCAATGTCGCTCCAGACGTGCTTTGCCAATGCGCCCGACGCGCGGGAGAACGTCGGCTCTTCGTCGAGGCCATGCACGCCGCGCCACTGGGCGGCGAGGGCCTGGGCGTTGGTGGCGGCGACGGTCTGGTCGGCCGTGCCCTGCCAGATGGAGATCTTCGGCCACGTCCCCCGGTGATCGGAGGCATCGCGCAGCAGCTTCTGCAGCGTCGCCTCGGACGGCAGCCCGTGGCCGCGCATCCGGTCGAAGGCTTCCGGCACCGTCCGCGCCGAGCCGTGGGCGAGGCCGGCGATGATGGCACCGCCGGCGAAGACTTCCGGATGGGTGGCGAGCATGGTTGCGGCCATAGCGCCGCCGGCCGACAGGCCGGTGACGAAGATGCGGTCGCCGTCGATGCCGTGCCGCGCCACCATGGCGTCGATCATCTGGCGGATCGACAGCGCCTCGCCGGCGTCGCGCCGCGTGTCGGCAGGCAGGAACCAGTTGAAGCAGAGGTTGGGATTGTTGCCGCGATGCTGCTCGGGATAGAGCAGGGCGAAGCCCGCCTCCTCGGCGAGCTGCGACCAGCCCGAATGATGGTCGTAGGCGGCCGCAGTCTGGGTGCAGCCATGCAGCACCACCACGAGCGGCGCGCCGTCGCGGAGCTGTGCCGGCAGGCGGTAGCGACCGTTCAGCGCGCCGGGATTGGAGCCGAAGCCGGTGAGCTGCGGAAGGCTGTCTGGCGCGCTCCCGGTGCTGGAGTGGCGGTGTCCGTGCAGCGTCTTCAGCGCCGCGAGCCGCGCGATGGTATCGGAAATCTTGCGCAAAGGATCCATCCTTTTTGTATCGCCCGAAACGGACGTCAGCAGGTCAAACGTCGTCTCGTGAATATGGTTGCTGCACTGCACAATAACCGAGGGGAAGGGGAGATGCGATGGAACCGGGTCGGTTTCCTGCGGATCGCGGATGGCCGGCATCCGCAGAGGAAAGACAGAGCAGAAAATTGACGAAACCGACCAAGCAATGCCAATGTCAGCCGATATAACATCGTTCAAGAAAGCGTCGAAGTGTCTTCGTTCCATCGCAAAGCAAACAGCAAGACACAAACGGTGAGGGTTGCAGTGCAACAGAACGTCTCTCGCGAACTTTGGGGCCGCGGCGCGTTTGGAGGACTGCCTGCCGCCGTGGCCTATGTCGGCGGCCTTGCTGCCGACGAGCAGGGAACCGAGTTCAACACCGACGTCCCCCATGCCAGAAATGGGCACCCCGCGTGGGCATACTGGTACTTGCCGGAAGATGGCGGTGACGTGCGGGTCCGCCACAAGATGGAGGGGGAGGACAGCTTCGCCTGCGTGCCGATCGATCCGGTTCGCAACCGATATCGTTGCCGCTATGGCAAATGAAGACTATGTTGCCGACATGAACCACCCGCTCAGGCACAGCCACATCGCGGTTCGCGGGTCGCTATCGGCTCTTGCCACGGCCGTTCCGTCGGCTGTCGCGCATGGCGAGGACGATCTGGGGCGCTATCACTTTTTCGACCTGATGATCGGAAGCGTGGGTAACGGACAGCGTGTCCGATTCGCCGCTCATGACGGAGACGAGATGGTGCATGTGCTCGCCGAGCACATCGGGAATACGGATGATCTCGCCACCGCTCTGGCCATCGTCGGCCTGGATGACCGCGCGGACCTGTCGATATCGACAGACCAGCACGGAGCGCCCCTCCGCGACGCGGGCGAGATCCGTGATCGTCTCGCCGCAGCCTCCACAGCGACGGGTACCGCTGGCCCGAAAATCGGGCGAGGTTACCCGGCCCGTCAAGCTCCGGTGCGCAAGGCCCTCGGACGAAACAAGGCAGGCCGGTAGACCAGGGATCGGGACGCGTTCTGGCCGGCATCGGGACCTTCTGATCCGGCGACGCTCGACATCGAACGTCGGACGTTTCACGACCGCTTCCGCCGGCACGCATCCGAGCAATATTTCACCTGGTCCCAGTCCTTGCGCCATTTCCTGCGCCAGGCAAAGGGCCGGCCGCAGGCGGCGCAGGTCTTGACGGGCAGGTCGGCCTTGGCGGTCCTTTTCGTCTTCAACTCAGCCTCACGTGGCTGGCGGCAAGGCTAAGCCCGCGGTTGCCGCTCATTCCTCCTCGTCCGGCCGCGCGCCTTTCCGGTACGGTCCGCGCTCCTCGAGATACTCGCCGACCGCCGCCACCTCGGCGCGCTCGCGCACCAGGTAGTCGGCGACGGCCCGGCGCAGGCCGGGATGGGCGAGGTAGTGGGCGGAATGGGTGGTGACGGGGAGGTAGCCGCGGGCGAGCTTGTGTTCGCCCTGGGCGCCGGCCTCGACGACCTTCAGCCCGCGCTCGATGGCGAAGTCGATCGCCTGGTGGTAGCAGACCTCGAAATGCAGGAAAGGGTGGTCCTCGACGCAGCCCCAGTTGCGGCCGAACAGGGTGTCAGCGCCGATGAAGTTGATCGCGCCGGCGATGTAGCGGCCGCCGCGGCGGGCCATCACCAAGAGGATGTCGTCGGCCATGCGCTCGCCGATCAGCGAGAAGAAGCGCCGGTTGAGATAGGGCCGGCCCCATTTGCGGCTGCCTGTGTCCATGTAGAAGCGGTGGAACTCATCCCAGACGGCTTCCGTCAGGTCCCTGCCAGTCAGCCGGTCGATCGCGATGTCGTTGTCGAGCGCGGCACGGCGCTCCTTCCTGAGCGCCTTGCGCTTGCGCGAGGCGAGGGTATCGAGAAAATCCTCGTAGGAGGCGTAGCCTTCATTGAAGAAGTGGAACTGCTGGTCGTTGCGGTGCAGGAAGCCCGCCGCCTCCAGCACCTCGACCTCCTCCTCCGGGGCGAAGGTGACGTGCGCGGAGGAGACGCCCAGCCGGTCGGCCAGCATCTTCAGACCGGCGGCCAGCGCCTGGCGCACCGCCGGACCGTCCTGACCCTGGGCCACCAGCAGGCGCGGCCCGGTTGCGGGCGTGAAGGGCACGGCGGTCTGGAGCTTGGGATAATAGTCGCCGCCGGCGCGCTGGAAGGCGTCGGCCCAGCCATGGTCGAAGACGTATTCGCCCTGGCTGTGCGACTTGAGATAGCACGGCACGGCGCCCAGCAGCGTGCCGTCGGGCGCCTCGAGCCGCAGGTGCTGCCCCTGCCAGCCGGTGCGGGCGGTGGCGCAGCCGGCTTCTTCCAGCGCGGACAGAAAATCCCATGAAACAAATGGGTTGTATGGTTTTTCCAAACCATCGCGCGCGGCGCCAGAGAGCCGGCTCCAGTCGTCGCGGGAAAAACCGGTCAGCGACGGCACGACCTTAATGACGAACTCGCCCTTGCTCATTGCGCCGCCCCATACGCCCTCATGCGGACCAAGATATGGCCGGCGCGCCGCGTTGCAAGGCGCAGCCTTCGCGATGCAGCATGTGCGCGCTCACGCGTCGGGGTCGAAGCCTTCGAAGGTCATCTGGTCGGCTTCCGCCACGGTCTGGGCCACCTCGGCAGGCTTGCGCACCGTCCAGGTGATGACCGGCATGGCGAGCTTTTCGCGAACGAAGCGGATGAACGGGTTGGGCAGGTCGAAGACGCCGTAGGAGACGAAGGAGATGCCGTTGCCGAGCATCGAGAAATGCGCCTCGATCTCGCTCTGCTTCTGGCCATAGGCCGTCAGCCCCGCGGGGATGCCGGCGGCCTCGGTCGGGAACCGGCGGATCAGCCAGTGGTCGAAGGACATGATGGCGGCCGGTCCGTCGTAGGCGCGCAGCAGGTCCGCCACTTTCGCCACCAGCCCGTCGTCATGGCCGGGGACGCCCTTCAGCTCGACGACCAGCGGGACGCGGCCGGCGACGCGGCCGAGCATCTCCGTCAAGGTGGGCGCGTGGTCGCCCGTGCCGCCGATCGACAGTGCGCCCATCTCGGCCGCGGTGCGCTGCCAGACGTAGCCGTCCTGGCCGGCGAGGCGCAGCAGGTCGTCGTCGTGGAAGACGACCGGCACGCCGTCGGCACTCAGGTGGACGTCGCACTCGATGGCGAAGTTCTTCGCGATCGCCGCATCGAAGGCGGCGAGCGTGTTCTCCCAGCGCGTCCGGTTCATGTCGTGATAGCCGCGATGAGCGATCGGCCGCGCGGTCAGCCAGGAAAGGTCGGTCATGGAGGGTTCCGGAAAGGTCAGAGCGTGTGAATCAATCGAGGCTGCGAAAGAATGCCCGCTGAAATCCTTGGGATTTTTGGCTCATGCTGCGCGGAAAGGGCATTCTTTCACATCCTCTCAGGCGATTTCGAAGACGGCTTCGACTTCCACCGGCGCGTTCAGCGGCAGCGAAGCGACGCCGACGGCCGACCGCGCGTGCCGACCCCTGTCGCCGAGCGCTTCGGCCAGCAGGTCGGAGGCGCCGTTGGCGACGAGGTGCTGTTCGGTGAAGTCGGCCGTCGAGGCGACGAAGACGGTGATCTTGACCAGCCGCGCGACGCTCTCCAGGTCGCCGGTGGCGGCCTTGGCCTGGGCCAGGACGTTGATGGCGCAGAGCCGCGCGGCCGCCTTGCCGGCGGCCATGTCGAGGTCGCGCCCGAGGAGACCGGTCGCGGCGAGCCTGCCGCCTTCGAGCGGCAACTGCCCGGCGGTGAACAACAGCCTGCCCGACTGGCACCAGGGCACGTAGTTGGCCGCGGGCGCAGCCGCGGGCGGCAGGGTCACGCCCATCGCCGCAAGGCGGGTCTCGACCGTTCCGGTCATCGGCAGGCTCCGTTCGGTAATGATACGGTGAGTTCGCGGCGCAATCTGCAATTTTCGCCTCGCAAACGCCACGGGTTTTTCTCTATCGTGCGGGGAAACGGATCGCACGCGCCGCGTCGGCGCCGGATCCCCCAGGGAGTTTTGCCATGCGCCTCAAGCGCTTCCTCGCTGCCGCGATCGTCGGCGGCAGTTCCATCGCCGGTTCCACGGCGCTGGCGCAGCCGATCCTGACACCGCATCGTGCAGTCTACGACATCGTGCTCGGACAGGCCTCCGACCGGTCGGGCATCACCTCGATCAGCGGCCGCATGGTCTATGAATTCGATGGATCGGCCTGCGACGGCTATACCGTCACCTTCCGCTTCGTCTCGCAGATCGACACGTCCGAGGTGTCGCGCATCACCGACCAGCAGACGACGACCTACGAGGATCCAAAAGGCGACAGCTTCGACTTCGTCACCAAGTCCTATGTCGACCAGCAGCTCGACCGCGAGATCAAGGGCACGGCACGCCGACAGGACGGCTCGACGATCGTGGATGTCGACGAACCGGATGAAGCCGAGATCGAGCTGGCGCAGACGCATTTCCCGACCCAGCACCTCGTCGAGCTGATCGAGAAGGCGAAGGCGGGCGAGAGCTTCTACGAGACCAGCCTTTTCGACGGCTCGGAGGACGCCGACCGCATCATGACGACCACGGTCATCATCGGAAAGCAGGAGACGACCAGGACGCCGGCGGAAGAGTTTCCCGCCGCCGAGGCGATCGCCACGCAGGCCTACTGGCCGGTGTCGATCGCCTATTTCGACCTGTCCGACGTCGAGGGCGAGGAGGTTCCCGACTACAGGATCGACTTCAAGCTGCACGAGAACGGCATCACCCGCGACCTGGTGATGGACTATGGCGAGTTCTCGATGAACGGCAAGCTCGTCGACCTGACGATCTTCGACAGGCCGTCGGACTGCTCCAACTGAGCGCATGGCGGTCTATGTCGACAGTCCGATCTGGTTCTGGGCCGGACGGAAATGGTGCCATCTGATGGCCGACGAGGAGGCGGAGCTGCACCGCTTCGCGGCCCGGCTCGGGCTGACGCGGCACCTCTACCAGGGGCCGCCGCGCACGTCCGCGCCGCACTACGACATCACCGGCTTCGAGCGGGACCGGGCGCTGCGCCTCGGCGCCGTCAGTGCCTCGCGCCAGGAGATCGTGGCGGTGTTCCGCCGCGTGCGGGTGAAGGGCGGCAAGCGCCCGAGGAGCGGTTGAGACCGGTTGTCCGGCTGCGCGTCGCGCCGTTCTCGCGATCCGCTCCGTGGCTGTCGCGGCACCATCCGGCGCGTCACGCTCAGTCCAGCAGCCGGCAGGTCTTCGTCCCGTCCCCGGTGCCGTATCTTTTTTCGATGAGCTTGCAGCTAGCCATCGCCTTCGAAGCGGCGACAGACCCGCTCCTGTCCCATGCAAAGCCGCAGCCGTGGATCCCCGTGATGGTGGCAGCTTTCCTTCCGGCGAAGGCGAAGTGATATTCGGGATGCTCCTTTCTCAGGCTTCTCAGCCTGTGACGAACCCGCGTGCATCCGCCGACCCGCTTGACGGTCCTTTTCAGTTCTTCATCGAAAGCGGGTGCTGCGAAAACGGGGGTCGGAACAGATCCTGCAAAAACGATCGCCGCCAGGACCGCCGATGCCATCATTCTCATGATCGTCTCCGAATGCCGTGCGGAGGTTCAGGATGTCCTTCGTCTTCTCCGATGGGAAGACGTATTTTCGATGTGAGTCGTCTATCCTGTGACGAAGGTGCGCAGCCGCCATCGCCCAGAGAGCGATTGTCCAGGGCCGCCGGCTTGCATCGCGGTGCGAAATCCCGTATGGCGCGGTCATTCCACACACGGGCTTTGGTGTCTGTCCGGGAGAAATCCGGCTGAGACCTCCGGTGGCGTTTCCGAAATCTTCGGGGCGTCGATGGTCCGTGGAGGCTAACCGGAAAGGAAAAGACGATGGCACTGCCTGATTACAGCATGCGCCAGCTCCTCGAAGCTGGCATTCACTTCGGCCACCAGACGCACCGCTGGAACCCGAAGATGGCGCCCTACATCTTCGGCGCCCGCAACAACATCCACATCATCGACCTGTCGCAGACGGTTCCGCTGCTCAACCAGGCGCTCAAGGTGGTGTCCGACACCGTGGCCGGCGGCGGCCGCGTGCTCTTCGTCGGCACCAAGCGGGCAGCATCCGAGATCGTGGCCGATGCCGCGCAGCGCTCGGCGCAGTATTACGTGAACTCGCGCTGGCTCGGCGGCATGCTGACCAACTGGAAGACGATCTCGCACTCGATCCAGCGCCTGCGCAAGCTCGACGAGCTCCTGGCCGGCGAGGCCCAGGGCTTCACCAAGAAGGAGCGCCTGAACCTCGAGCGCGAGCGCGAGAAGCTCGACAAGGCGCTCGGCGGCATCAAGGACATGGGCTCGACGCCCGACCTGATGTTCGTGATCGACACCAACAAGGAAGCCATCGCCATCCAGGAAGCCAAGCGTCTCGGCATCCCGGTCGTCGCGATCATCGATTCCAACTGCGACCCGGACAAGATCGACTACCCGATCCCGGGCAATGACGACGCCGCCCGCGCGATCTCGCTCTATTGCGAGCTGGTCGCCAAGGCCGCGATCGACGGCATCGCGCGCCAGCAGGGTTCGCTCGGCATGGACATCGGCGCGTCCGAGGAAGCGCCGGTCGAGCCGGTTCTGGAAGGCAACGCCTGAGGCGCAAGCCATCGGTAACACCCGCGTCGCAATTGTCTGCGACGCGGTTGGGCGCGGTCCCGGGCCGCGCCTGATTCGCAAGCAAATTCTGCCGGACCGGCCGGCGCTGCCCCGCTGGGCGCGCCCGATGGCCCTCCCGGAAATGGACGAGAGGTTGAGATGAGCATTTCGGCTGCACAGGTCAAGGAACTCCGCGACAAGACCGGCGCGGGCATGATGGACTGCAAGACGGCGCTGAACGAGACCAATGGCGACATGGAGGCGGCGATCGACTGGCTGCGCGCCAAGGGCATCGCCAAGGCCGACAAGAAGGCCGGCCGCACCGCCGCCGAAGGCCTGATCGGGGTCAACTCCGACGCCGGCAAGGGCGTGGTCGTCGAGGTGAACTCCGAGACGGACTTCGTTGCCCGCAACGACGCCTTCCAGGACATCGTGCGCAACATCGCGCAGGTCGCCCTGACGACGGACGGTTCGGTCGAGGCGCTGGCCGCCAGCACCTATCCGGGCTCGACGAAGACCGTGCTGGACACGATCAAGGACGCGATCGGCACGATCGGCGAGAACATGAACCTGCGCCGTTCGGCGATGCTGACGGTGGAAGCGGGCGCGGTCGCGACCTACATCCACAACGCCGTCACCGATGGCCTGGGCAAGCTCGGCGTGCTGGTGGCGGTCGAGACGACCGGCGACGCGGAAGCCGCGCGCGCCTTCGGCCGGCAGGTCGCCATGCACGTGGCCGCGACCAACCCGATGGCACTGACGGCCGAGCAGGTCGACGCCACCGCGGTCGCCCGCGAGAAGGCGATCTTCACCGAGCAGGCCCGCGGCTCGGGCAAGCCGGATGCCATCATCGAGAAGATGGTCGAAGGCCGCCTGCGCAAGTTCTACGAGGAGGTCGTCCTCCTCAAGCAGGCCTTCGTGATCAACCCCGACCTGACGGTCGAGGCGGCGCTGAAGGCGGCGGAGAAGGACATCGGCGCCCCGGCGAAGATCACCGGCTTCGTGCGTTTCGCGCTCGGCGAAGGCATCGAGAAGGAAGAGACGGATTTCGCCGCCGAAGTGGCCGCGGCCGTCAAGAAGTAAGTCCTGAAGACATCGACTTGCAGGCGAGGGCGCCGCGTGACATCGCGGCGCCCTTCGTGTATCGCAGACCCGCCCCAGCCGGAACAACCGAGGTGAAGATGCCCGCCAAGCCACAGTATCGCCGCGTGGTCCTGAAAGCTTCGGGCGAGGCGCTGATGGGGAAGCAGGGGTTCGGCATCGACGTCTCCGTGGTCGACCGCATCGCCTCCGACATCGCCGAAGCCCGCTCGCTGGGCGTCGAGGTCGGCGTGGTGATCGGCGGCGGCAACATCTTCCGCGGCGTGGCCGTCGCTTCCAAGGGCGGCGACCGGGTGACCGGCGACCACATGGGCATGCTGGCGACCGTCATCAATTCGCTCGCCCTGCGCACCTCGCTGTCCAAGCTCGGCGTCGAGGCGATCGTGCTGTCGGCCATCGCCATGCCGGAACTGTGCGAGAGCTTCTCGCAGCGCCAGGCGACCGCCTACATGAACGCCGGCAAGGTGGTGATCTTTGCGGGCGGCACGGGCAATCCCTTCTTCACGACCGATTCGGCCGCCGCGCTGCGCGCCGCCGAGATCGGCGCCGATGCGCTGTTCAAGGGGACGCAGGTCGACGGCGTCTACTCGGCCGATCCGAAGAAGGATCCGACCGCCGAGCGATTCGAGCGCCTGACGCACACCGAGGTGATCGAGCGCGGGCTGGCCATCATGGACACCGCCGCGATAGCGCTTGCGCGCGAAAACAACATTCCGATAATCGTCTATTCGATCCACGAACAAGGCGGATTCGGCGCGATTCTGAAGGGAGAAGGCCGCTGCACGACCGTGGCGGATGCGTAAAGCGTTCGCCCGCTGCCGGCCGGAGCATGGAGCCAGACAATGAGCATTGCCTACGATCACAAGGACCTGCAGCGCCGCATGGACGGCGCCGTTAGCGCCTTCAAGCACGACCTCGCCTCGCTGCGGACCGGACGCGCGTCGTCCAACCTTCTCGATCCGGTCATGGTCAGCGCCTATGGCACGACGATGCCGATCAACCAGGTGGCCAACGTGACGGTGCCCGAGCCGCGCATGATCGCGGTTTCGGTCTGGGACAAGCAGATGGTCGGCGCCGTCGACCGCGCGATCCGCGAATCGAATCTCGGCTTCAATCCGATCATGGACGGCACGACGCTGCGCATTCCGCTGCCGGAGCTCAACGAGCAGCGGCGCAAGGAACTGGTAAAGATTGCGCACCAGTATGCCGAGCAGGCCCGCGTGGCGGCCCGGCACGTGCGACGCGACGGCATGGATGCCTTGAAGAAGGCGGAAAAGGATGGCGATCTCGCCCAGGACGACGTGCGCATCCGTTCCGACAAGGTCCAGAAGATGACCGACGAGACGATTTCCGCGATCGATGCGGCGCTTGCCGAAAAAGAGGCGGAGATCATGCAGGTCTGAGCGGCTGTCCGACGCCGCGCACGAGGAACAGCATGCCGAAGCCCGAGCACATCGCCTTCATCATGGACGGAAACGGCCGCTGGGCGACCGCGCGCGGCATGCCGCGCACCGTCGGCCATCGCTCGGGCGTGGAAACGCTGCGCCGCACCGTGCGGGCCGTCGGCGACCTCGGCATCAAGTGGATGACCGTCTACGCCTTCTCCTCGGAGAACTGGTCGCGTCCGCCGACCGAGGTCAGCGACCTCATGGGCCTGCTCAAGCTCTTCATCCGCCGCGACCTCGCCGAACTGCACCAGAACGGCGTGCGGGTGCGGGTGATCGGCGAGCGCAAGGGCCTGAAGCCCGACATCCGGATGCTGCTCGAGGAGGCCGAGGCGCTGACGGCCGACAATGTCTCGATGAACCTCGTCATCGCCTTCAACTACGGCGCCCGCGACGAGATCGCCCGGGCGGCCGCCAAGATCGCGCGCATGGCTGCGGCAGGCGAGATCTCGTCGGGACAGGTGACGGCCGAGACCTTCGGCGCGTTCCTCGACACGGCGGGCATGCCCGATCCGGACCTCATCGTGCGCACCGGCGGCGACCAGCGCCTGTCGAACTTCCTGCTCTGGCAGGCCGCCTATGCGGAATTCTGCTTCCTCGACTGTTTCTGGCCGGACTTCGGCGAGAACCACCTCGCCGAGGCGATCGCCGTGTTCGAGGGACGCGATCGCCGCTTCGGCGGCGTTCCCGCGAGGGACGTCGCATCGTGAGCGCGGGCATCGCCAGAGCTTCGGTCCGGCGATGAGCAACCTGCGCCTCCGCATCCTGTCCGCGCTCGTGATGGCACCGGCCGTGCTGCTGCTGACCTGGCTCGGCGGCCTGCCGTTCCGACTGCTGGTCGTGGCGACGGGGTTCGCGATCTTCTACGAATGGGCTCATATGGCCGCCCTCGGCCGGCAGCGCGTCGCCTGGGTGGCGTATGTGCTGCTGCTGGCCGTGCCTCTCGTCATGACGGGCGCGGGCGTCGCGGCGGACGTGACGCTGGTGGCGATGCTGCCCGTGCTGCTCGCCGCCCTGGCCGTCGGCTCGTTTGCCGGGCAGGGCGCATGGGGCGCCTCGGGCATCGCCTATGCCGCGATCCCCTGCCTGGCCTTCGCGGCGCTGCGCGGCAGCGACACGGCCGGGCTCGCGGCGATCGGCTTCCTCTTCGCCGTGGTGTGGGCGACGGACGTCTTTGCCTATTTCGTCGGGCGCGCGGTCGGCGGGCCGAAGCTCGCGCCGGCGATCTCGCCCGGCAAGACCTGGAGCGGGGCCGTCGGCGGCGCGGTCTTCGGCGTCGTCGCCGGCATCGCCGTGGCCGTTGCCGTGGGCACGGCCCACTGGCAGACGCTCGCGCTCGCCGCCCTGTTCCTGTCGGTCGCCTCGCAGATAGGCGACCTGTTCGAATCCTGGATCAAGCGCCGCTTCGGCGCCAAGGACTCCTCGCGGCTCATTCCCGGCCATGGCGGCGTGATGGATCGGGTCGACGGGCTTGTGGCGGCTGCCACGGCCCTGTACGTCGTCGGGTGGCTTATGTCTGGAGCGGCGAGACCGGCAGCCGGTCTCTTTGCGTCCTGATCCCTCCCGGGCGGGCGGCGTCATCCTGTTGCCCGGATTGTCCATCCATCCTTTGGCCCCACGGGGCGAAACAAGAGGCGAGAATCGAGCTTGGGCGAGATCGCACTATCCATCTTCGGGACGGACGGACTGCTCATCGGCACCATCGTGCCCTTCCTGTTCGTGCTGACGATCGTCGTCTTCGTGCACGAGATGGGCCATTATCTCGTCGGCCGCATGTGCGGCATCGGCGCGCAGGCCTTCTCGATCGGCTTCGGCCCCGAGCTCTTCGGCTTCAACGACAGCCACGGCACGCGCTGGAAGCTGTCGCTGATCCCGCTCGGCGGCTACGTCAAGTTCGTCGGCGACATGAACGCCGCGAGCACGCCGCCCGACGCCGAGGAGATGGCGGGGCTGTCGGAGTCCGACCGCAGACGTGCCTTCCACGTCCAGCCGGTGTGGAAGCGCGCGGCGACGGTGGTGGCCGGCCCGCTCTTCAACTTCCTGCTGACGATCGCCGTCTTTGCGGTGATGTTCGGCCTCTATGGCCGCTTCGTCTCCGACCCGATGGTGGCCGAGGTGCGCCCCGGCAGCCCCGCCGAGGCGGCTGGCTTCCTGCCCGGCGACCGGTTCCTGATGGTCGACGGCAACCGCGTGGAGACCTTTTCCGACGTCCAGCGCTATGTGACCGGCCGCGCCGGCGATTCCCTCACCTTCGTGATGCTGCGCGACGAACGGGAAGTCGAACTGGTCGCCACCCCCGAACTCAGCGAGCAGACCGACGCGCTCGGCAACACGATCCGCGTCGGCGTCATCGGGGTGGTGAACAACCAGGAAGTCGGCCAGCCGCGAGTCGTCGAGTACGGCCCGCTGGAATCGCTGGGGCAGGCGGTCGTAGAGACGGGGGATGTGATCCTCCGGACCGGTCAATTCTTGAAACGTTTTGTCGCAGGCCGTGAAGACAGGTGCCAGCTGGGCGGCCCGGTAAAGATAGCCGACATGGCCGGAAAGGCGGCGGCGAAGGGCTTTGAATGGCTGATTCAGCTCGTCGCCATGCTTTCGGTCGGCATCGGCGTTCTCAACCTGCTGCCGGTGCCGCCGCTGGACGGCGGGCATCTTCTCTTCTATGCCATTGAGGCGGCAAGCGGCCGGCCGGTGTCCGAACGAGTCATGGACCTGGTCTACCGCGCCGGTGTGCTTCTGGTGCTTGCCTTCATGGGGTTCGTTTTCTGGAACGACCTGTTTGGGTGCTGAGCGGGCGATGGCGGTTGGGAGAGGATCTTCACGGTTGATTCACCATGCGACGGGAATTGCGTGACCCGAACGACACGCCGCCGGGATTAGTAAACACAAATTAACCAGGAGCCTTGCGTGTATAGGAAATACGGGTCATACGGTATGCGGTTTCGACCGGCCGTCCGGTATCTCGACGTGGGGACTACGAGAGCAAGGTATACAAGCCCGATGAAGGCAGGCAGACATTTCGTGAGCGCCGTTTCGGCACTCGCCCTTTCGACCGGCTTGGTCGCGTCCGGTGCGTTCACCCTCCAGTTCGCCGCGGTCGCTGCGGCGCAGGCGGCGGTGGTGAGCAGCATCGACGTGCGGGGCAATCGCAGGGTCGACGACGCGACCATCCGTGAATATGTCGGGATCCAGACCGGCCGGAGCTTCGGCCCGGCCGACATCGACGAGGGCGTGAAGCGCCTCTTCGGAACCGGACTGTTCGCCGACGTGCGCATCAACCAGGTCGGTTCGACCCTCGTGGTGCAGGTGGACGAATATGCCATCGTCAACCAGGTGATCTTCCAGGGCAACCGGAAGATCAAGGACGCCAACCTCTCGCAGGCCGTGCAGCTCAAGCCGCGCGGCACCTATTCGGACGCGGCGCTCGAGGCGGACGCGGAATCGATCCGCCAGGCCTACAGCGCCATCGGCCGCGACGACGCGACCGTGAGCAGCCGCACGATCGATCTCGGCGACAACCGCGTCAACGTGGTGTTCGAGATCAACGAAGGCGACCGGACCAAGATCGCGGCGATCAACTTCGTCGGCAACAGCGCCTTCAACGCGCGCCGCCTGAAGGAAGTCATCACGACGAAGTCGTCGAACGTGCTGTCCTTCCTGTTCCGTGACGACCTCTACAGCGAAGATCGCCTCCGTGCGGACGAGGAAGCGCTGCGCCGCTTCTACTACAATCGCGGCTATGCCGACTTCCGTGTCATCTCGTCCTATGCGGAGCTCGACGAGACCCGCAACGAGTACACCGTCTCCTTCACCATCGAGGAAGGCGATCGGTACACCTTCGGCAACGTCACCATCGAGAGCACGCTCGACGGCGTCGACATGGCTTCGGTCGGTTCGCTGATCGAGAGCGAGCAGGGCAAGGTGTACAGCGCCAAGGCCGTCGAAGACACGATCATCGCGCTGACCGAACGCGTCGTCGACATGGGCTACGCCTTCGCCACGGTGACGCCGCGCGGCGACCGCGACTTCGAGAACCGCACCATCTCGGTGACCTATTCGGTCGACCAGGGCGCCCGCACCTATGTCGAGCGCATCGAGATCCGCGGCAACTCCCGCACGCGTGACTATGTCATCCGTCGCGAGTTCGACATCAGCGAAGGCGACGCCTTCAACCAGGTCATGGTCCAGCGCGCCAAGCGCCGGCTCGAGGGCCTGAACTACTTCACCTCGGTGAACGTCTCGACCGTGCCGGGCTCGCAGCCCGACCAGGTCTACCTCGTCATCGACGTGGTGGAGAAGTCGACGGGCGAGTTCTCGATCGGTGCCGGCTACTCGACATCGGGCGACACCAGCGCGACGGGCGGCATCTCGGTCGAGGGTTCGATCAGCGAGCGCAACTTCCTCGGACGCGGCCAGTACATCAAGGTCTCGGCCGGCGGTGGTGCGAACTCGCGCGATTACGGCCTCTCCTTCACCGAGCCGTATTTCCTCGGCCGCCGCATCTCGGCCGGCTTCGACGTGTTCCGCCGCACGCGCAACTACACCAACTACGACTCGGAAGAGACGGGCGCGACCGTACGCCTCGGCCTGCCGATCACCCGCGCGCTGTCGACGCAGGTCGCCTACAACTACTCGGTCCAGGACTATTCCTATTCCGACGACTGCGACGATGACGATAACGACGTGCTCGGCGATTGCGACATCGGTCAGGCCTATGTCGACGCCATCGAGCAGGGCAAGTGGGTGAAGTCGTCGGTGAGCGGCACCTTGCTGTTCAACACCATCGACAACATGAACAACCCGCGTTCCGGCCTCTACGCCACCTTCACCGGCGAATATGCCGGCCTCGGCGGCGATGCCGAGTGGATCAAGCTCACCGGTCGGGCGACCTACTACCACACGCTGCTCGAAGAGCAGGACGTGGTGGCGCTCCTGTCGGTCGGCGGCGGCCACATCATCGAGACCGGTTCGTCGCTGCGTCTGTTCGACTACTTCCAGAACACCAGCCGGATCATCCGCGGCTTCGAATCGAGCGGCATCGGTCCGGTCGACTCGTCCAACCCCGAGGATCATCTGGGCGGCACGACCTACTTCAACGCCACGGCGGAAGCGCAGTTCCCGCTGCCGCTGGTGCCCGACAGCCTCGGCTTGAAGGGTGCGGTTTTCGCCGATGCGGCGACGATCTACGGCAACTCGCTGTCGCAGGTTGACGCGGGTTCGGACGCCATGAACTGGCGCGCTTCGGTCGGTGCATCGCTGCTGTGGGCATCGCCCTTCGGCCCGCTGCGCGTCGACTACGCCGTGCCGGTCCTGAAGGAAGAGACCGACGAGGTGCAGAGCTTCAACATCGGCATTTCGACCCGCTTCTGATCGGAAGCGGCTCGCCGGGCGGGTCATCCCCGCCCGGTTCGGGATTCAAGGATCCTTTCACACGATGGGTGATCCCGTTTTCTTTCCGCCGACGCGGCGTCTGACCGTCGGCGAGGCTGCCGCGATGGCCGGCGGCACGCTGCAGCATCCTTCCACCGCAGACACCGAGATCGACGGGCTGGCCGCGGCCGCGCAGGGCGGGGCGGGCAAGCTCGTCTTCGTCGACGGGCGCAAGCATGCGGCGCTGCTCGACCGCCTCGTGGCGGCGGCGGTGCTCTGCCAGGAGGATCTGGCCGATCGCGTTCCGGACGGCATCGCCGTGATCCTCGCGCGCCACCCGGCCGTGGCCTTCGCCCGCATCGGCCGCGCGCTCTATCCGGAAGCCGTCCGCGGCATCCGGCTCGCGGCAATCCCGCAGGCCATCTCCGACAGCGCCGTCGTATCGCCGCGCGCCATCGTCGAGGACGGCGCTTCGATCGGTGCGGGCGCCGTCATCGGCGACGGGGCCGAGATCGGCCGCGGCAGCGTGATCGCACCGAACGCGGTGATCGGCGCCGACTGCCGGATCGGCCGCGACTGCTATATCGGCCCCGGCGCTTCCATTCTCGCGTCGCTGATCGGCAACCGCGTCACCATCCACGGTGGTGCGCGGATCGGCCAGGACGGCTTCGGCTTCCATCCCGGGCCAGCGGGGCTGGAGAAGATTCCGCAGATCGGCCGCGTGATCATCCAGGACGACGTCGAGATCGGCGCCAACACCACCATCGATCGCGGTGCCCTCGACGACACGGTGGTGGGCGAGGGGACCAAGATCGACAATCTCGTCCAGATCGGTCACAACGTGCGCATCGGACGGCATTGCGCCATCGCCGCGCAGGCAGGCATCTCCGGCTCGGTGATCATCGGCGACGGCGTGCTTCTGGGCGGCAGGGCCGGGATTTCCGACCACGTCACCATCGGCAACGGCGCGCAGATCGCCGCCGGCAGCGGCCTGATGCACGACGTTCCGGCCGGCGAGAGATGGGCCGGCTTCCCGGCCAAGCTGGCAACGGAGTTCTTCCGCGAGGTCTACACCTTGAAGAAGCTCGCAAGCGACAGGAAACGAAAGGGGACCGCGAATGGCTGAGGGTGGATCGACACTGGAAGCCGTCGACATCATCGGGCTCCTGAAGCTCCTGCCGCATCGCTATCCGTTCCTGCTGGTCGATCGGCTGGTCGAGATCGACGGCAACGACTCGGCCGTCGGAATCAAGAACGTGTCGATGAACGAGCCGCACTTCCAGGGCCATTTTCCCGGCCATCCGGTGATGCCGGGCGTTCTGATCGTCGAGGCCATGGCGCAGACGGCGGGCGCCATCTGCATCCGCAAGAGCGGCATGGACACACCGAGCCTCGTCTATTTCATGGCGATCGACGGTGCCAAGTTCCGCAAGCCGGTCACCCCGGGCGACCAGCTGCGCATCCACGTCCGCAAGGAGAAGGAGCGCGGCGGCATCTTCCGCTATGCCTGCGAGGCGACCGTTGACGGCGTCAAGGTCGCCGAAGCCCAGCTGACGGCGATGATGACGCCGAAGCAGGCCGGCTGACCGCCTCGATGAGCGAAACCTTCATCCATCCGGCGGCCGTCGTCGAAGCGGGCGCGCAGCTCGGCCAGGGCGTGCGCGTCGGCCCGTTCTGCCATGTCGGTGCCGACGCCGTGCTGGGCGACGGCGTGGAACTCGTCAGCCATGTCAGCGTCATCGGCGCGACGTCGATCGGCGAGGGCACCAGGGTCTATCCGCATGCCGTGCTCGGCGGACCGCCGCAGGACATGAAGCACAAGGGCGGCCGCACGACGCTGACGGTCGGCCGCAACTGCACCATCCGCGAATACGTCACGATGCACACCGGCACCGACAGCGGCCGCGGCGCGACCGTGGTCGGCGACAACGGCTTCTATCTCGTGGCCGCGCATGTGGCGCATGACTGCATCGTCGGCAACAACGTCACGCTGACCAACCAGGCTACCCTCGGTGGACATTGCGAGGTGGGCGACTACGTCATCATCGGCGGCCTGACCGCCGTGCACCAGAACGTCCGCATCGGTCGTCGCGCTTTCCTCGGCGGCTGCTCGGCGGTGGTGGGCGACGTCATTCCCTTCGCGATGGCGGTGGGCAACCGGGCGCGGCTGCAGGGCTTCAACCTCGTCGGCATGCGCCGCGCCGGCATGGCCCGCGCGCAGGTGCTGTCGATGCGCGAGGCCTACCGCCGCATCTTCGATCCCGCCCGTCCGGTGGCGCAGAACCTCGAGAGGGTGGCCATCGACTTCGCGGAGGCACCCGAGGTGATGGAGATCGTCGAGTTCATGACCAAGCGCGGCAAGCGGCACATGTGCGTGCCGCCCTATGCCGATGCCGGAGACGCCGGCGATGGCAGCGACGGCTGACCGGACCCTCTCGCTCGACCTCTCTCCCTCCGATCGCGTCGCGGTGATCGCCGGCGGGGGCGAACTCCCGCGCGAACTGGTGCGTGGTCTCACCGAGGCCGGCCATCCGCCCTTCGTCATCATCGTCGGCGGCGAGGACCGGACAGGCCTGACCGACGGCGACCATACCGTTCTGGAACTCGAGGAATATGGCCGGCTGCTGCCGGTGCTGCGCGCCGCCCGCGCCACCCATGTGGTGATGGCCGGCAGCGTGTCGCGACGGCCCCGGCTGCGCGCCATCCGGTTCAGCGTCGGCCTGCTGAAGCTGCTGCCCGGCATCGTCTGGGGGCTCGGGCGCGGCGACGACGCCTTGTTGAGGGTCGTCGTCCGCCACATCGAGGCCAGCGGCATCCGGGTGCTCGGCTCGCACCAGATCCTGCCCGACCTCCTGGCGGGCAAGGGCCCTCTCACGCGGGCACGGCCAGCCGCCGCCATGGACGCGGGCATCGCGGCAGGCTTCGCGGCCGCCCGCGCCATCGGCGCGCTCGACATCGGCCAGGCCGCTGTTGCCGTGGGGCGACGGGTGGTGGCGCTGGAGGGCGTGGAAGGCACGGCCGCGATGCTGGCGCGCGTGCGCGACCTGCGCGCTTCCGGCCGGATCACGATGACGGGCGGCGTGCTGGTGAAATGCGCCAAGCCGGGGCAGGAACTGCGCGCCGATCTCCCGACCATCGGGCCGGACACCGTGGCCGAGGTGCATGATGCGGGCCTCTCGGGGATCGCGGTCGAGGCGGGCCGCGCCATCGTGCTGCGACAGGCAGACGTGATCGAGAGCGCCGACCGGCTTGGCCTCTTCGTGGTCGGCATCGACGGGACGACGCCATGAGCGACCGGCCGCTGCGCATCGCCATCGTGGCCGGGGAGGAGTCCGGCGACCTGCTGGGTGCCGATCTCGTTACCGCGCTGCAGGCAGCGACCGGCCGCAAGGTCGAACTGATCGGCGTCGGCGGTCCGCATCTCCAGGCGCTCGGCCTGAAGACGCTGTTCGACCCGGGCGAGATCTCGCTGATGGGCATCGCCGCCGTGGTGACGCGGCTGCCGCAGCTCTACCGCCGGATCGGCCAGGCGGCGGCCGCGGTGGCGGCGGCGAAGCCGGATTGCCTGATCACCGTCGACGTGCCCGATTTCAGCCTGCGCGTGGCCAAGAAGGTGCGCGCCGCCGCCCCCGACGTGCCGGTCGTGCACTATGTCTGCCCGAGCGTCTGGGCCTGGCGGCCGGAGCGAGCGCCGCGCATGGCCGCCTTCGTCGACCACGTGCTGTGCCTGCTGCCGTTCGAGGTGGGCGAACTGGCGCGGCTGAAGGGGCCGGCGGCCACCTATGTCGGCCACCGCCTCGCACACGAGCCGCGCCTTGCGGCGGCTGCCGAGCGCCAGCGGGCAAAGGCGCCGCGCGACCCGGCAACGCCGGCGACGCTGCTCGTCCTGCCCGGCTCGCGCCGCGGCGAGGTTTCGCGCCTGCTCGAGCCGTTCCGCGAGACGATCGACATCCTGGCCGCGCGCGGCACAGCGCTGCGGGTTCTCCTGCCGACCGTGCCGCATGTCGAGGGCATGGTGCGGGCCGAAACTGCCGGCTGGACGGTCACGCCCGAGATCCTGACGTCGGTGGACGAGAAGTACCGGGCCTTCGGCGAGGCAGATGCGGCCCTCGCCGCGTCGGGCACGGTGACGCTGGAACTGGCGCTCGGGCGCGTGCCGACGCTGGCCTGCTACAAGGCCGACCGCCTCATGCGCGCGGCCTATTCGATGATCGGCATCTGGACGGCGTCGCTGCCGAACCTCGTCGCCGACAGCCCGGTGGTGCCGGAATTCTACGACCATTTCGTGCGGCCGGGCATGCTGGCGCGCCATCTCGAGCTTCTGCTGGCCGACACGCCGGCGCGGGCCGCCCAGATCGCCGGCTTCGACAGGATCGCCGCCGCGATGGCGACGGACCGGCCCTCGGGCACGATTGCCGCCGAAGCGGTGCTGTCCACGATGAACCGCCGCCCAAACGGCTGACGGCGCCCAAGGGCGCCGCCGGGTCGTTCAGGACGGGAGATCGATCGTTGCGCGTCAGCGCTTGGCGATCGGCATGTAATCGCGCGCCGGCGCGCCGGTGTAGAGCTGGCGCGGACGGCCGATCTTCTGGTGCGGATCCTCGATCATCTCCTTCCACTGCGCTACCCAGCCGACGGTGCGGGCAACCGCGAACAGCACGGTGAACATGGTGGTGGGGAAGCCCAGCGCCTTCAGCGTGATGCCGGAATAGAAGTCGATGTTCGGATAGAGCTTCTTCTCGATGAAGTACGCGTCGGTCAGCGCGATCTTCTCCAGCTCCATCGCCACGTCGAGCAGCGGATCGTCCTTGATGCCGAGCTCGCCCAGCACCTCGTGGGTCGTCTTCTGCATGATCTTGGCGCGCGGATCGTAGTTCTTGTAGACGCGGTGGCCGAAGCCCATCAGGCGGAAGGGATCGTTCTTGTCCTTGGCGCGGGCGATGAATTCGGGGATGCGATCGACCGAGCCGATCTCCGACAGCATGTTGAGCGCCGCTTCGTTGGCGCCGCCATGCGCGGGGCCCCAGAGGCAGGCAATGCCGGCGGCGATGCAGGCGAAGGGGTTGGCGCCCGACGAGCCGGCGAGACGCACGGTCGAGGTCGAGGCGTTCTGCTCGTGGTCGGCATGCAGGATGAAGATGCGGTCCATGGCACGCGCCAGCACCGGGTTCACCTTGTACTCCTCGCAGGGCACCGCGAAGCACATGTTGAGGAAGTTGGCCGCATAGTCGAGATCGTTCTTCGGGTAAACGAAGGGCTGGCCGATGTGGTACTTGTAGGCCATCGCCGCGATCGTCGGCGTCTTGGCGATCAGCCGCATCGAGGCGACCATGCGCTGGTATGGGTCGGAGATGTCGGTCGAGTCGTGGTAGAAGGCCGACAGCGCGCCGACCACGCCGCACATGACCGCCATCGGATGCGCGTCGCGGCGGAAGCCGGTGAAGAAGCGCGACATCTGCTCGTGCACCATGGTGTGGCGCGTCACGCGGTAGTCGAAGTCTTCCTTCTGGGACTTGGTCGGCAGCTCGCCGTAGAGCAGCAGGTAGCAGACCTCGAGGAAGTCGCCATGCTCGGCCAGCTGCTCGATCGGATAGCCGCGATGCAGGAGCACGCCCTCGTCGCCGTCGATGAAGGTGATCTCGGATTCGCAACTCGCGGTGGAGGTGAAGCCCGGATCGTAGGTGAAGGCGCCGGTCTGGGCGTAGAGCTTGCCGATGTCGATGACGTCGGGACCGACGGAGCCCTTTCGGACGGCCAGATCGATCGCCTTGCCGCCAAAATCGAGTTTTGCGGTTGAATCGGACATCGCGGGCTCCTTTGTCGGAATTTCAGCGTGGGGAGGAGGCTCGACGACGGGAAATCGCGAGCAAGAACGGCGTTCTAGCTATCCTATTTCCCCCCCGATGCCAAGTTGTCACGGCCGGAATGTTGCGTTGCACCACCCTCGGAAGGGCCGCGAAACCGGCATCTCCCGGTTGGATCGATTTAGGCCGCCCCGCAAGGGCGGAAGCCTCACAGCAGGTCGTCGATGCGGCCGAGGCTTTCGTCGCGGCCGAGCACGGCGAGCACGTCGAAGACGCCGGGCGAGGTGGCCCGTCCAGTGAGGGCCGCGCGCAGCGGCTGTGCCACGGCGCCGAGCTTCAGGCCCGTTGCGGCGACGTGGGCGCGAATGGCTGCTTCGGTCGACGCCGCGGTCCAGTCGCCTTCGATGGCGCCGAGAGCGGCCCGGGCGCCGGCGAGGATGGCGCGCGGCGGCTCGCCCACCAGTTGCGTGGCCTTCTCGTCGAGCGTCAGCGGGCGGGTTGCGAAGAGGTAGCCAGCGCTGTCGGCGAGTTCGACCAGCGTCTTGGCGCGCTCCTTGAGGCCGGGCATGGCGGCGAGCAGCATGGCGCGGCGCTTCTCGTCCAGCGCGTCCAGGAGCGCATTGCCGCCTTCCAGATAGGGCAGGGTGTCGACGAGGATGTCGAGCAGCTCGGCATCGGGAGTGTTGCGGATGTGGACGCCGTTCAGCGCCTCGAGCTTCTGGAAATCGAAGCGGGCCGCGCCCTTGTTCACGTCCTCGATCTCGAACCAGGACACCATGTCGGCGGTCGACATGACCTCGTCGTCGCCATGGCTCCAGCCGAGCCGGGCGAGATAGTTGCGCAGCGCCGCCGGCAGGTAGCCCATGGCGCGATAGGCCTCGACGCCGAGCGCGCCGTGGCGCTTCGACAGCTTGGCGCCGTCGGCGCCGTGGATCAGCGGGATGTGCGCCATCACCGGCACGTCCCAGCCCATCGCCTTGTAGATGACGGTCTGACGCGCGGCGTTGGTGAGGTGGTCGTCGCCGCGGATGATGTGGGTGACGCCCATGTCGTGATCGTCGACGACCACGGCATGCATGTAGGTCGGCGTGCCGTCGGAACGCAGGATGATGAAATCGTCGAGATCCTTGTTGGGGAAGCGGACCTCGCCCTGGACCCTGTCGTGCACCACGGTCTCGCCCTCGCGCGGCGCTTTGATGCGGATCACCGGCCGCACGCCGACGGGCGCCTGCGACGCGTCGCGGTCGCGCCAGCTGCCGTCGTAGCGCGGCGGCCGGCCTTCCGCGCGCGCCTTCTCGCGCATGGCGTCGAGTTCCTCCGCGGTCTCGTAGGCGTAATAGGCTTCGCCCATGCGGACGAGTTCCTCGGCAACCTCGCGGTGTCGCTCGGCGCGCGAGGCCTGGGAGATCGGCTCGCCGTCCCAGTGCAGCCCGAGCCAGGCCAGACCGTCGAGGATCGCCACGGTCGCCGCCTCGGTCGACCGCTCGCGGTCGGTGTCTTCGATGCGCAGCAGCATCGTGCCGCCGGTGTGCTTCGCGTAGAGCCAGTTGAACAGCGCGGTGCGCGCGCCGCCGATGTGCAGGTAGCCGGTGGGCGAGGGCGCGAAGCGCGTGACGATGGGTGCGGGCATGACGGTTCCAGGGGACGGGCGCGTGCGCAGGGACTGCATCGTCGCGCGGGTGTTTTGGGCTGCGTTCATGTAGCATAGGCTCGTTGGGGTGCAAGCTTTTCGGGGGAGGGGCGTCGGCTTGGAGGCTCCGCGCGGGGACGTGGGCGATGGCGACGGCGGGTGAACCGGATGCCGACGAGCGGCGCATGCTTCCCGCCGCCCTCGCGGGCGCGCGCCTGCCCGACCATGCCGGAGGCGGCGCGGAGTGGGAGGCGCCACGCGCAAAGCCCGCACTGCCAGCACGTTCCGGCGCGGCTGCACGGCTCTGGATCCGCGCGCAGGCGGCCGCCGCCGTCGAGCGCGATCGCGGCGCGGGCTTCCTGTTCCTGCCGGTGCTGCTTGCCGTGGGTGCCGCGCTCTACTGGACGCTTCCCGTCGAGCCGGGCTTTCCCGTCCTCGGCGGACTGACGATCGCAGCCGTCGTCTGGCGGCTGGCGACGGCGGATGGCGGCGCAGGACGGGTGGCGGCGACCGCAGCGCTGCTGATGGTGCTCGGCGCTCTCGCTGGCAAGACCGAGACCTGGCGGGCCGGCACGCCGATGCTGGGCTCCGAGATCCCGACCATGCTGACGGGGCGCGTGGCCGCAATCGAGCGGCAGGCAAGCGGCCGCGTGCGGCTGACGATCGACGTGGAGAGCACGGCGCGGCCGACATTGCGCTATGCGCCGGAGCGCGTCCGGCTTTCCGCCCGCGCGATCCCCCCGACGCTTGCACCGGGAGACGGCGTCGCCGGATATGCCCGGCTGTTTCCGCCGTCCGGCCCCGCGCGGCCGCATGGCTACGACTTCGCCTTCGAAAGCTACATGGACGGCATCGGCGCGACGGGCTTCTTCCTGTCCAACCCGGTGGAGGCGGACCTCGCATCGGCGCCGGGATGGCGGGCCGGGCTGCTCGCCCGTGTCGGGCGGATGCGCGAGGCCATCTCGGCGCGCATCATGCAGCGCGTCGGCGGCGCGGAGGGCGCCATCGCCGCCGCGCTGATCGCCGGAACGCGGGCCGGCATTCCCGAAGAGGTCAACGAGGACCTGCGCAAGACCGGCCTCGCACATGTCCTGTCGATCTCGGGCCTGCACATGGCGCTGGTCGCCGGGACGGTGATGCTGACGCTGCGCTTCCTGTTTGCGCTCGCGCCCGGCTTCGCATCGCGCCGGCCGGTGAAGAAATACGCCGCCGTCGCCGCGCTCGTGGCCGCAAGCTACTATCTCGTGATCTGCGGCGCGGCCGTGGCGGCGCAGCGCTCCTACATCATGATCGCCATCATGCTGGTCGCGCTGCTGTTCGACCGCGCCGCGCTCACCATGCGCAACCTCGCGATCTCGGCGCTGATCGTCATCGCGGTCGCGCCGCACGAGGTGGTGGGGCCGAGCTTCCAGATGTCGTTTGCCGCGACCGGCGCGCTGATTGCCGCCTATGCGGCCTGGTCGGAGCGGCGTCTGCGCCGCCCGGCGGGCGCCGGATGGAGCCGCGACCGCGCGATGCCGCGAGCCATGCTGGAAAAGGGGCTCGGCTATGCGGGCGGCATCGCCGCGACCTCACTGATCGCGGGAACGGCGACGGCGCTCTACGGCGTCTGGCACTTCCACCGCGCCTCGCCACTCGGTCTGGCGGCCAACCTGCTCGCCATGCCGGTGGTTTCGCTCGTCGTCATGCCGTCGGCGGTGCTGGCCGGCGTGCTGATGCCGTTCGGGCTGGATGGTCCGGCACTCGACCTGATGGGCTGGGGCATCGGCGTGATGCTGGCGATCGCGCGATGGCTGGCGGAGATGACGCCGATCGACGCGGTCGGCGCCATTCCGGCCTCGGCGGTGCTGACGCTGACGGCCGCACTCGTGCTGGCGACCGTGCTGACCACATGGCTGCGCGTGCTCGTTCTGCCGCTGCTCGTCGCCGGCATCGGCATCATCGCCACCCGCGACCTGCCAGAGCTTTTCGTCGCCGACGACGGGCGGCTGGTCGCCCTGCGCATGGGCAATGGCGACCTGGCAGTCAACCGTACGCGGCCGAGCGATTTCGTCACCGGCATCTGGAAGGACGCGGCCATGGCGGGCGCGGTGATCAGGCCGGTCCAGGCGGATGACGGCCCCGCCGCCGCGACGGACAGCGGGAGACCCTTGCGCCTCCCCGAACTGCAGGCCGACACGCCCTTCGCCTGCACCCGTCAGGCCTGCGCCGCGCGGCACGCAAGCGGTGCGCTGGTCGTCTGGCTGAGCGAAGGCACCCCGGCGGCCGACCATTGCGGCGTCGCGGCCGTTCTCGTGATCGACGACGCGACGGTCTCGGCGCCCTGCGCGGCAGGGACATCGACGACGGTGCTCACCAAACGCGATCTCGCGCGCCGCGGCAGCGCGGAAGGACGCTTCGCTGCCCCCGGCGACGGGCCGGCCGCGTTCGCCGCCATCCGGCGGGCCATCGCGGAACCCTTCCGGCCATGGCATGCGCATCTGCGCTTCTCGCGGGAGGCGCGCGGACTGCCGCCCTATCGGCCGGAAGAGCGTCAGCCAGAGGCCGGAACCGTTCAGGCGCCGGCCGGAGCGAACCCGGCCGCGCCGGCTCAGTAGCGGCGGATGAGACCGACCAGCTTGCCCTGCACGCTGACCCTGTCGGGGCCGAAGATGCGCGTCTCGTAGGCGGGGTTGGCGGCCTCCAGCGCGATCGACGCGCCCTTGCGGCGGAACCGCTTCAGCGTCGCTTCCTCGCCATCGACCAGCGCCACGACGATGTCGCCGGGCGTGGCCGACGAGGTGTTGCGGATGATGACCGTGTCGCCGTCGAGGATGCCGGCCTCGATCATCGAATCGCCCTTCACCTCGAGCGCATAGTGGTCGCCGGCGGTGAGCATGTCCGGCGGCACGACGACCGAATGCGTCTGGTGCTGGATGGCGTCGATCGGCACGCCGGCGGCGATGCGCCCCATCACCGGGATCGAGATGCCGTTGGCATTGTCGTCGTTGCTGGCCGTGCGCGCGGGGCTCGGCTCGGGCTTCCTGCCGAGGCCGCCTTCCACCACGCTGGGCGAGAACTTCCGCGGCGCGCCGAGGCCCGGCGCGATCGAGTCGGGCAGCCGAAGTACCTCCAGGGCGCGGGCGCGGTTGGGCAGGCGGCGAATGAAGCCGCGCTCCTCCAGCGCCGTGATCAGGCGGTGAATGCCCGATTTCGACGCGAGATCGAGGGCTTCCTT
This sequence comes from Aquibium sp. ELW1220, assembly GCF_030398385.1. GTDB lineage: Bacteria > Pseudomonadota > Alphaproteobacteria > Rhizobiales > Rhizobiaceae > Aquibium. Next base: position 37,719 of record NZ_JAOAOQ010000017.1, read on the forward strand.
CATCTCGTCGAACGACGGCGGAATGCCCGTCTCCTTCAGGCGTTCGTGAATGTAAAGGAGAAGCTCGTGTTGCTTGCGGGTCAGCATCGGTCCACCCCCGGGAGGAATCGCAGAGAAAAACAAAACCGGAACAAACCTATCCGTTCCAGTCTTGTTCCGCAACCGGTTTCTGTGGCGTTTGCCCGGACCGGAAGGTCTTCAGCAACCGCCGCCGCGCCGGAAGACGAGCGAAACCAGCGTGGTGACCGGGCAGCCGCCCCTGCAGCAAGAATGATCGGGATACACGCAGCAGCGATCAAAACAACCTCTGGTCATTGGCCCGTCTTGGGTGCATAGGGTTTGTCGTGGGCATGGGGTGGCTTTGAAAATGCAGACGGATTCTGGATCGCCCTGCTTGGATACGATGGGCATTGCGGTCGGGATACATGGTTACCACCTCGCGCCAGCGGCCTGAGCATGCCGCCCGGACGTCCGCAACTTCGGTCAAGGCACTGCCGGGACCGGGCGAACTCGTTCTCCCATTGCTGGCGATCGCCGCGATGCTCGCCGTCATCCTCGCCGCCGGCTCCTTCATATCCATGCCCGCGGGAGCCGACCACGTTGTCGAGCGGCAGGTCCTGGAGGATGCGTCGGCGCAGTGGGGCATCGACGACGTCGTCGGGATGGAGTTCGCGCCGATGGCGCCGGTGCTCGCCGCGAGTTACACGCCATCCGCCCACTGGATCCGCCTGCGCGTCGAGGCCCATCCGGACGGCCGGCCGCTGGTCCTGCACATCAGGCCGACCTTTCTGGATTCGGTCGTTCTGTTCGAGCCGGACCCGGCCGGACCAGGCTGGCGCAGCCGGGTGACGGGCGATCTTCCGGCCTTCTCGGAGCGGGAGACGGCGGCGGTGGCCCTGGCGCTGGAAATCGATCCCCCGGCGCCCGATGGGGTCTACTACCTGCGGCTGGAGACCACCAGTTCGTCGCTGTTCGGCGTGCAGGCTCTCGACTGGCACGACCTGCGCCGCGCCGAACTCGCGTCCGACGCGCTGCTCGTCGTGTTTCTCGCCATCACCTGCTGCATCCTGCTCTGGTCGATCAGCGATCTCGTCGTCCGCCCGGAGCCGATCACCGTCATCTTCGTCGCCTCCCAGATCTGCTACATGCTCTACGTGCTGGCGGTGATGGGCTACCTCGCGCCCCTGCTTCCGACGGCGTCGCCCGGGACGGTGCACGGACTGACCAACATCCTCGTCTGCCTGACTCCCGTCCTGGGGGTGATGCTGCATCGCCAGATCTTCCTGCTCTATGCCCCGGCGCGGATCGTTTCCACGGTCAGCTGGATGATGTTTGCCTGCGCGGTCGCGCTGATCATCGTGCTTTTGAGCGGACACACCCAGTTTGCGCTGCGGTCGAATTCCACCCTCATCTTCCTCAGCTCGGCCTTCTATTTCGCGATGGCGTTCTGGCCATGGAAGGAACGCGTTCCGTCGCTCCTGCTGCGAACGCTCTACGCCGTCCAGGCCATCGCCTTCGTCATGACGATCGCCCCGCTGCTCGGGATCGGCAGCCTTGGCGAATGGACGTTCCACTATCCCTACATCCTGGTGCTGACCTACGGCGCGCAGATGTACTTCGTCATCCAGCGCCGGACCCGGGACAGGGACCTGCGCGACGGCGAGAACCGCGCGCGGCTGGACCTGGTGAGCCAGGCCCTGGGCGCCGAGCGGCGGCAGCGCGACATCCAGGACCGCTTCACGGCCATGCTGGTGCACGAAATCCGCACCCCCCTGGCGACGATCCGGCTGTCCGTCGACGAAAGGCGTCTCGGTCCGGAGCGATACCGCGATGTCCAGGAGGCGCTGGACGAGATCGACGCCGTGGTGGAACGCAGCAACCTGTCGAACCAGGCCGATCCGGGGGGCGCTGGTGTCCGGTTCGACCTTGCCGAGGCGCTGCGCAAGGTCGTCGCGCGCCATGCACCGTCTAACCCCGTGACGATCGACGCGCGGATGCCCGTTGTGGTCGAGAGCGACCGGCACATGGTCGACATGGTGCTGTCGAACCTGGTCGAGAACGCCATCAAATACGCGCCGGCGGATACGCCGATCGTCCTCACCTGCCGCAGATCCGACCGCGACGGCGTCGACGGCGTGGCGGTCACCGTCGAAAACGCGGCCGCCGCCGCGGGACGCCCCGACCCCGCGCGCGTCTTCGACAAGTTCTACCGGGCGCCCGGCGCGCGCCAGGCTCCGGGCTCCGGGCTCGGGCTCTACGTCGTCGCCGGCGTGACCGACATGCTGTCGGGCCGCATCGCGTGCACGGTGGCGGACGATCGGGTCCGCCTCGAGTTCTGGCTGCCGCTCGTCGCCCCCGGCCGCGGTGGCCTGGGCGTGCCGGCCGGCGAGGAAGGCCTCCTGCAAGCGGACCTACGGCGCTGATGGACATCGTGGTGATCGAGGACAATGACGGCCTGCGCCGCGCCATCGCGCGGTCGCTTTCGGACGTCGGCTATCGCGTCAGCGCCTTCAGCTGCGCGGAGGAATTCATCGAGGATCCGCAGTCGAACGATCCGGACATGCTCCTCATCGACGTCAACCTGCCGGGCGAGAGCGGGCTGAGCCTCACCGCCCGCATGCGCCGCCTGCAGCCGCGCATCGGTATCATCATCCTGTCTGGGCGCGGCAAGCCGGCCGACCGCCGGGACGGCTACGAGATGGGTGCCGACATCTACCTGACCAAGCCCGTGGATCCGGACGAACTGACGGCGGCCGTCGGCGCGCTCCGGCGCCGCGTCGCGGAACCAGCCGCTCCGCTGCTCGACTTCCGGATCGACCTCAAGGCACGGCAGCTGCACGGGCCGGTGCGCAAGGTTCCGCTGTCGGGAGCGGAAATGGCGGTGCTCGTGGCGCTGGCGCGTGCGCCGGATCGCAAGCTCGAGGCCTGGCAGATCGCCGAGGTGCTGGGCGGCAACGGCGCCGTGGCCAGCCGCAACACCGTCAACGTGACGATCTTCCGGATCAACCAGAAGATCAAGGAGACGGGTGCCGAGGAGCGCTGCATCCGCGCCATCCGCAACTGGGGCTACGGCCTGTCCGTTCCCCTCGGGATCGACGGCTGATGCGCCGGACGGATGGCTGACCCGCACAAGCCTGACGTGTAATATACATTAATTTTTCGTTAGGACGAGATGGTAGCAATCCCGCTGATTTGCTGGCCAGGTCGACGATTCCGACTGCCGCGCCGGACACGACAGCGAGGGGATATCCGGTCCATGAACCGTTCAATCGAGAGCCGTCCGGCCGCGTCGCGCGGCATGATCGCGGCCACGTCCACAAGCGCCACCGCGACCGGATGGCGCTTCCGTGACAGGGCGCTCGCCACGACGTCGATGATTGCGGTGACGCTTCTGGCGGCCGGCTATTCCGGACGCGCCGAAGCGACGGAGTACCTGACCGGTACCTCGACGATCTCCAGCACCACCATCACCGGCCAGACCGCGCAGGGCAGCGACGGCAGCGGCGGCGGCGCGGGCATGGGCGGCGGCATCTTCGTCGGCAGCGGCGCCACGGTCACCATCGATTCGGTCGACTTCATCGGCAACACCGCGATCGGCGGCGACGGCGGCGTGGGCGACACGGGCGGCGGGTTGAACGGGCGCGGTGACGGCACGACGGGCGCGGACGGCGACGACGGGCGCGACGCGCCGACCGAAGCCTCTTATTTCGCCGGCAACGGCACCGGACCGAGCGGCCAGAACGGCTTCGATGGCGGCGACGGCAGCGCTGGCGCCGGTGGCGCCGGCGGCGAAGGCGGCGATGGTGCCTCGGGCGCGGCTTCGACCGTGCAGACGGTCAAGGCACTCGCCGACCAGGTCTACGCCATCTACAATTCCGGTTCGGAATCCGTCGAGGTGACGCAGCTGACAGCGCTAGCAGCGGCTTTCACTGCAGCTGCCGCGGCATCGGCCCAGCCAATGGATGCGGCGCTGACGGCACAGTTGACGGCGGCTGCAGCGGCTTTCACTGCGTTGACCACCGACAAGACCGCTGACGCGGCCGCGGCCGTGACGAAGGCGGCCGCCGAAGCCGCGTTTCTGACCGCCATCGAGGTCACGAGCTACGCGATGGGCGTTTCCGGCGCTGGCGGCAGCGGCGCGTCCGGTGGCGCCGGCGGCGACGGCAGCTTCGGCTACGGCGGCGGCGCGGGCGGCGACGGCGGCGACGCCGGCAATGCCGTGACGATCTCCGCTTCTGCGGGCGGTTCCGGCGGCTCGGGCGGCTCGGGCGGCAGCGGCGGGTTCGGCGCCGGCGGCGGCATGGGCGGCGAGGGCGGTGAGGGTGGCGAAGACGGCTCCGAAGCCAATCACGGTCCGCATGACGGCTCGGGCGGTTCGGGCGGCGCCGCCGGCTTCGGCGGCGGCGTGGGCTCCACCGCCGACGGAACGGCGAACGGCTATGGCGGCGGCGGCGGTTCGGCCTATGGCGGCGCGATCTTCGTGCAGTCGGGCGGCACGGTCACCATCACCGGCAACGCGACCTTCGACGGCAACAGCGTCTATGGCGGATCGAGCGAAAACGGCGGCGATGCGGGCCAGGCGGCGGGCACCGACCTGTTCATGATGAAGGGCTCGACCGTCAAGCTGGACGCCGGCGACGGCAACACGATCACCTTCAACGGCACCATCGCCGACGACAGCAAGGCCAGCATCAGCGGCACCTCGATCGCCAGCGGCAACGGGGCAGGCATCGACATCCAGAGCGGCCTCGTCGTCTTCAACGGCGTCAACACCTATTCCGGCCAGACGAAGATCTCCGGCGGCGTGCTCGACGCCGACGACGGCACCGGCATCCACGAGGACAGCAACATCAACCTCGCCGGCGGCGTCCTGCAGACCAACGGCACCTTCGACCGCCATCTCGGCACGGCGTCCGGCCGCATCCAGTGGACCGGCTCGGGCGGCTTCGCCGCGGTCGATGGCGACCTGACCGTGCGCCTGAACAACGGCCAGACGCTGACCTGGGCCTCCGCAAGCTTCGTCACCGACGGCTCGTCGCTGCTGTTCGGCTCGGACAGCGCCGATTCCGACGTCTACTTCGAGAACGCCATCGACCTCGCCGGCGGCACGCGGACCATCATCGCCAACGGCGGGGAACTCGGCGAAAACATCGCCTATCTGGACGGCGTCCTGTCGAACGGTTCGGTGATCCTCGGCGACGGCACGACCGTCGGCACGATCACGATGACCGCCAACAACAGCTATGCCGGCACGACCGAGGTGAAGGACGGGACGACGCTCGTGCTGAAAGGCGCGGCCGACATTTCCGAATCCTCGCAGGTGACGATCGACGGCAAGCTCGACCTGTCGGGCGCCAATGGCGACCGCAGCCTGACCACGCTGGCAGGCGGCGGCGACGTCGCGCTGGGCGAAAACACGCTGGTCGTCTCCAACGGCTCGACGACCTTTTCCGGCGTCATCACCGGTAGCGGCGGCCTGACGGTCGAAGACGGCACGCAGACGCTCTCGGGGGTCAACACCTATACCGGCGACACGACGATCGATGCGGGCGCCGAACTCGTCCTGTCGGGCGACGGCAGCATCGCGGATTCGGCCGAGGTGAAGGTCGAGGGCGAATTCGACATCGCGGCCACCACTTCCGGCGCGACGATCGTCACCCTGTCGGGTGGCGGCGACGTGACGCTGGGCGCCCAGACCCTCGTCCTGTCGGACGCCTCGACCGAATTCTCGGGCGTCATCGCCGGCACCGGCGGCTTCACGGTCGATGGCGGCACGCAGACGCTCACGGGCACCAACACCTATTCGGGCGACACGTCGATCGCCGACGAGGCCAAGCTGGTCCTGTCGGGGGGCGGCAGCATCGAGAACTCGGCGGAGGTCAAGGTCGAGGGCGAGATCGACATCGCGGCGACCACATCCGGCGCCACGATCGTGACGCTCTCGGGCGGCGGCGACGTGACGCTTGGCGACAAGACCCTCGTCGTTTCCAACGGCTCGACCGACTTTTCGGGCGTCATCGCAGGGACGGGCGGCTTCACGGTCGACGGCGGCACGCAGACGCTGTCGGGCGTCAACACCTATACCGGCGGGACCAACGTCGCCACGGGCGCCAAGCTGGTGCTCGACGGCGAAGGCAGCATCGAGGCGTCCGCGGTGGTGACCGTCGACGGCGAGCTCGACATCGCCGGCAACGATACCGACGCCTCGATCGTGACGCTGGCCGGCGGCGGCACCGTGACGCTCGGTGCCAACGACCTGATCCTCACGGACGCGTCGACAACCTTCTCCGGCGTCATTTCCGGCAATGGCGGGCTGACCGTGGCTGGCGGCTCGCAGACGCTGACCGGCGTCAGCGTCTATACCGGCGCGACGAGCGTCGAGGAGGGCACGACGCTGTTCATCGCCGACGGCGGCTCGATCGCCCTCTCCTCGTCCGTCGACGTGGCGGGCACCTTCGACATCGCCTCGGCGCTGGCCGGCATCGACATCGTCACGCTGTCGGGCGACGGCACGGTGGAACTGGGTGCGAACCGCCTGAAGCTCACCAATGCCTCGACCACCTTCTCGGGTGCCATCAACGGCTCGGGCGGCTTCGAAGTGGCCGGCGGCAGCCTGACGCTCGGCGAGGTCGCCTCCCAGACCGGACTGATCGCGTCGAGCGGCGGCACGATCGTGGTGGACGGCGGCTCGGTCGCCGGCGGCGCCAACCTGTCGGCGCTCTCGGTGGTCAATGGCGGCTCGATCACGACCACCGGCACCAGCCTTTCGACCGACAAGTCGCTGGCCTATGCCTATTTCGACGAGAGCGGCGGCATCGCCAACATCACGCTGGGATCTGGCACGACCATCACCGGCAATGACGGCACGCTGCTGCTCGTGGAGCGCGACGGCGCCGGATCCGACGGCATCGTCAATTTCGTCATCGACAGCGAGACGGTGGTGGTCGGCAACATCTTCGACACCGGCACCAAGACCGGGTCTGGCGCGACCACGGTGACGGTGTCGGCGGGCACCAGCTGGTCGGGCCTCGTCAACGGCGCCGGCTTCTACATCGAGGAGGGCGCGGACGCCGACTTCGCCGACGGCTCGACCATCGTCGGCGGCCTGACGGCCGAAGCCGGCTCGACCGTGCTCGGCGGAACGCTGGGCGGCCAGCTCCAGGTGACGGGCGACGCCGTGATCAACAACGGCACCATCACCGGCAACATCTTCATCATCGGCGATCTCGCGTTCAGCGGCCATCTGTCGCCCGGCTACTCGCCGGGCGTGGTCACCGTCAGCGGTAATCTGGACCTCGACACCGCCGATTCGCTGTTCGAGATCGTCTACGGCCAGGGAACCTACGTGGCCGCCTACGACTACGACCAGACCAACATCGGCGGCGATGCGACCGGCTCCCTGGCGGTCACGCTGGCGCGCTACAATTCCGACCGCGGCGACGCGCTCGGCGACCTGAGCCAGATCGAGCTGATCCGGATCGGCGGCAGCGATGCAGATGCCGACATCTACCGTGCCGAAAGGTTCACGCAGAACGGCCACGAGATCGTGCTGACCCGCACCGTTCGCGCGGCGGATTCGGTGGCCACGGTCGAAGGCACGGGCGGCTGGACAGAAGAGCAGCTGTTCGGCGCGGGCGACGTGATCGTCTACGGCGTCGGTTCGATCATCCAGGACGAGACCTACGGCCTGTCGGTGCTGGAGAGCAGCATCCGCAAGGCCTCGCTGGAAATCCTGGGGAGCAAGGTGGATCGCCGCGGCCTCGGCACCAGCGAAGACATGCAGACGTCCTTCATGCGCGCCGGCGGCAGCAGCACCGAGATCGAGGACGCCACCTCGCATACGCAGCAGACCTATTTCACGCAGTTCGGCAGCGACGTGATCGGCAGCGGCAATTTCCGCGCCGGCTTCCTCGCCTCCTACGGCAGGTCGACCAGCGACGTCACCACGGAGACCGGCACGGCCGACCTCAGCGGCAACCTCTATGCCGCCGGCATCACCGCCAACTGGTCGAACGAGCGGGCCTATCTCGACGCGGTCGCCCAGTATGGCGCGAGCGACTGGACGTTCAACCCGACGGCCGCGAGCGCCACCACGCTCGACGCCCAGACGGCGACGGTGGTGGTCGAGGCCGGCGTGACGTTCGGCAGCGAGACCTTGCGCATCACGCCCTGGGGCCAGTTCGCCTACCAGAACACGACGGTGAGCGACCTGTCGAGCAACTGGGTCGACGACGTCCAGTTCGGCACGGGCGACGCGATGAGCGTGCGCGGCGGCCTGCGCGCCGAGGGCCATTTCGAGGGCGTGTCGACCTTTGCCGACTTCGCCGTGGCGCACGACCTGACCGCCGACGAGACGGTGACGGTCGACAATTTCGCCTACACCACGGGCACCGGCGGAACCGCACTCGAACTGGCGCTCGGCATCGAGACCGCCCTCAACGACAATGTCAGCCTGTCGTCGAGCTTCTCGGGCCGCTATGGCGTGCAGGAGATCGACCTCACCGGCTACCAGGGCCAGGCGCGCCTTACCGTCGCCTGGTGAAGGCGGCGGGTCGGGGCGGCTGCTCCGGTCGGGCGGAAGAAGACAAGACGGAACGTGGCCGTCCGCGCGGTATCAGGGAATCGCGCGGGTCCGGGGAATCGACGGGAATGCCGTGATGGTGGGCGTGGCAGCGCCTGCGTGCCGGACCTCGACCGACATCAGACGCTAAGGCTTCGAGCCGGATGGAGTTCCGCCCCATTCCTGGTCATCGTGACGTGCGGACGTCACGCGGTGCCCTGGTTCCATCCGGTCATGCAGGAGGCGCAGAACGACGACATCGGATCCTCGTCCGTCCTCCGGCGGCAGATAGTAGACGCAGTGTGATCCAGCCCCTCTGCGCCGTGCGACCGCATACAGCCGAAGCGAACGCACCCCTGGACCGATGTCCGCGCGCGCCGATGTGCCCGGGCCCCGCGGATCCGCGGCGAGCCGCTGGAGAGCCTGACCGATCAAATCCGTATAGGCCCGGAACTGGCGCGGCCCGAACAGCTGCAGGTTGTCCTCGAGAATGCGCTCGATGTCGTGGTCGACGGCTCCGGTGAGCCGAAGGCTCACTTCCGATCCGCCTTCTTCACCACGCTCCCGGCGATTTCTTCCAGCGATCGATCGGAGAAGCGTTGCGCGCGGGCCTGCTCGAGGCCGCTCCCGACCTCGCGCCGAAGAATGACGGCCTTCTCATGCTCTACCGCACGCTCGTCACGCAAGAGACGGAGCGCCTCGCGCACGACTTCGCTGGAAGAGCTGTATCCTCCGCTCGCAACCATCTCCTCCACGAATCCGACCATCGGGGCGGGCAGGCTGACGTTCATTGTCGCCATCATGGATCTCCAATTCTTCGAATGGTCAGGGATTTGGCAAAAAACTGTCAATCCTTTCCCGATGGCCTTCGCAGGGACGAGCATTCCGTCGCCGAACCGTCGTCGCCGACCGTTTCCCCCATCAGAAAAGGGAGGACGCGCCGCCTTTGCCGACGACCGTCAGCGCAGCATCAGGATCCGACAGGGATCGCCGGCCGCGGCGGCGGGCGCGAAGGGTTCGCGGATGACGAGCGCGCGCGCCTCGGCAAGGGTGCGCAGCATCGAGGAGTCCTGGACCGCAGAGGGGGTGGCGACGAGCACGCCGTCGGTCTCGACCACGCGGGCGCGCATGTAGTCCTGCCGCAGGTCGTTGGCCGCGACCGGCCCGCCGAAGACGCCGGGACGCACGTCGTCGACATGGGCGCGGCCGGCTAGCCGTGCCACCAGCGGTTTCAGGAAGACGTGGCTGCAGACGAGGCTCGCCACGGGATTGCCGGGCAAGCCGAGGATGCGGCGCCCGGCGAGGGTTCCCGCCATCAGCGGCTTGCCGGGCCGCATCGCGATCTTCCAGAAGTCGAGGTCACCGCCCTTGGCCGCCAGCACGTCGCGGACCAGATCATGGTCGCCGACCGAGGCGCCGCCCGACGTCACGATGATCTCGGCGCCCGCTTCAAGCGCGCGGTCGATGGCCGCAGCGATCGCGTCGCGGTCGTCGGGCGCGATGCCGAGGTCGAGCGTGCGGGCGCCGGCCTGGCGCGCGATCAGCGCGACGCCATAGGTGTTGGACGAGATGATCTGGCCTTCGCCGACCACACTGCCCGGCGCCAGCAGTTCGTCGCCGGTGGCCAGCACCGCGACGAGCGGACGGCGCACGACCTCGAGTTCGGCATGATTGGCGGAGGCTGCGAGCGCCAGCGCTGCGGCGTCGACCAGCCGGCCCGCCTCCAGCAGCGGTTCGCCCTCGCTGAAATCGAGCCCGCGGCGGCGGATGTTGGCGCCGGCGCGCACCGGCTCCAGTGCTTCGACGATGCCGGGCTCGACGGTGCGGGTGTTCTCCTGGATCAGCACGCTGTCGGCGCCGTCCGGCACCGGCGCCCCCGTGAAGATGCGAACGGCCTGGCCTGGGCCGACGGCGCCCGCGAAAGGCCTGCCTGCCGGTGCGATGCCGATCACGGCGAGGCGGGCAGGGGGGGCGGCGACGTCTTCGGCGCGGACGGCATAGCCGTCCATGGCGGATGCGTCGAAGGGCGGCTGGGTGCGCAGCGCCCGCACGGGACCGGCGAGGATCCGCCCCCCGCTGTCGGCGATGCCGACGCGCTCGGACCCGAGCGGCTCCACACCGGCCAGAAGAAGCGATAGCGCCTCGTCGATGGGAAGCAGCCCGGCTGCCATCACCGGCCCGCGACGCGCCAGTCGCCGGACTTGCCGCCGGACTTCTCCAGGACGCGAATGCCGGTGATCGTCATGCCGCGGTCGACGGCCTTGGCCATGTCGTAGATCGTCAGGCAGGCGACGGAGGCCGCCGTCAGAGCCTCCATCTCGACGCCGGTCTTGCCCGAGACGGCAACGGTTGCGGTGACGTGCAGACCGGGCAGGGCCTCGTCGGGCTCGATCTCGACGGCGACCTTGTTCAGCATCAGCGGATGGCAGAGCGGGATGAGGTCGTGCGTCTTCTTGGCCGCCATGATGCCGGCGATGCGGGCGGTGGCCAGCACGTCGCCCTTCTTCGCGTTGCCCTCGAGGATCATCGCCAGCGTTTCCGGCTTCATGACGACGAAGCCTTCGGCGACGGCGATGCGCTTCGTCTCGTCCTTGGCGCCGACGTCGACCATGTGCGCTTCGCCGGAAGCACCGATATGGGTGAGGGCGCCGGCCATCGCTCAGGCGGTCCGGCGCAGGCCCTCGGCCTCGCCCGAAAGCAGCGCGCGCGTGGCGGCGGCGACGTCGGCCTGCCGCATCAGGCTCTCGCCGACCAGGAAGGTGCCGATGCCGCATCTGGCGAGGCGCAGGCAATCGGCATGGGTGAAGATGCCGCTCTCGCCGACCAGCAGGCGATCGTCCGGCACCATCGCCGCCAGCCGCTCGGAGGTCGCGAGGTCCACCTCGAAGCTGCGCAGGTTGCGGTTGTTGACGCCGACGAGCGGCGAGGACAGGCGAAGCGCGCGCTCCATCTCGGCCTCGTCGTGCACTTCCACCAACACGTCCATGCCGATCTCGAAGGCGGCTTCCTCCAGCGCCTTCGCCTCGTCGTCGGAGAGGCTCGCCATGATGACGAGGATCGCGTCGGCGCCCCAGCTGCGCGCCTCGAAGACCTGGTAGGGCTCGAACATGAAGTCCTTGCGCAGCGCGGGCAGGGCGCATGCGGCGCGCGCGGCGGTGAGGAATTCGGGGGCGCCCTGGAAGGAGGGGGCGTCGGTCAGCACCGACAGGCAGGCGGCACCGCCCGCCTCGTAGGCGGCGGCGAGCGACGGCGGGTCGAAGTCGGCGCGGATCAGGCCCTTGGACGGGCTCGCCTTCTTGATCTCCGCGATCAGCGCGAACGATCCCGCCTCGCGCTTGCGGCGCAGCGCGGCGGCAAAGCCGCGCGGCCGGTCGGCGTCCTTCGCGCGCGCGCGCATGTCCGTCAGGGAAACCGCGGCCCTGGCGGCGGCGATCTCCTCGCGCTTGTACGCCTCGATCTTCTTCAGGATGTCGCTCACGCGCCCGCCTCGCGGTTCGAGACCTTGATGAGGCGCTCGAGCGCCTGTTCCGCCTTGCCCGAATCGATCGACTGCGCCGCGACGCCGACGCCGTCGGCGAGCGATGCGACGCGGCCAGCGACCAGAAGGGCGGCGGCGGCATTCATCAGGACGATGTCGCGGTAGGGCGATTTCTCGCCGGCCAGCACCGAGCGCAGCGCCAGAGCGTTGTGGGCAGCGTCGCCGCCGCGCAGGTCGGCGAAATCGGCGCGCGGCAGTCCGGCGGCCTCGGGCGTGACGGTGAAGAGTTCGATGGCGCCGTCGCGGAGCTGCGCGACCTTGGTGCTGCCGGCGGTCGTCACCTCGTCGAGCCCGTCGCCATGCACCACCCAGGCTGCCTCCGCGCCGAGCGCCTTGAGGACGCTCGCCACCGGCTCGACCCATTCGGGCGAGAACACGCCGACCATCAGCCGCTTGACGCCGGCCGGGTTCGACAGCGGCCCGAGCAGATTGAAGATGGTGCGGGTGCCCAGTTCCACCCGCGCCGGGCCGACATGCTTCATTGCCGAATGATGGCGCGGCGCGAACATGAAGCCGACACCGGCCTCCCTTATGCAGCTCGCGATCTCCTTCGGGCCGATGTCGATGTCGATGCCCAGCGCCATCAGCGTGTCGGCCGCGCCCGATTTCGACGACAGCGCGCGGTTGCCGTGCTTGGCCACCGGCACGCCTGCACCCGCCAGCACGAAGGCCGAGCAGGTGGAGATGTTGTAGGAGCCCGAGACGTCGCCGCCGGTGCCGACGATGTCGATCGCGTCGGCGGGCGCCTCCACCGGCAGCATCTTGGCGCGCATGGTGGCGACGGCGCCGGAGATCTCGTCCACCGTCTCGCCGCGCACGCGCATGGCCATCAGGAAGCCGCCGATCTGGGCCGGCGTCGCCTCGCCGGACATGACGATCTCGAACGCCTGGCGCGCCTCCTCGAAGCTCAGCGACTGGCCGGACGCGACCTTGGCGATGAAGGGTTTGAAATCGCTCATCGCCCGTTCCGTCAGAAGCTCAGGGCCTGGTCGATGGCCGTCCGGTTGACGGTCACCTCGTATCGCTGCTGCAGTTCGGCGACCATCTGGTCGAGCAGGTCGTCCGACCAGCCGGACCGGAAGGCCTGGCGCATGTCGGGCGCGACGGATTCCGCACTGGCGCCGGCGGGCTCGAACACTTCCGTCACCTTGAAGACGATCTGGCCGTCCCCCGACGGTGTCGGCACCAGACCGGTGCCGCCATCGGTGACGCCGTAGACGGCGGCCACGCCCGTCTCGCCGAGATCGGGATCGGTGGCGCCGCGGCGCACGCCGCGCTTGACCTGCTTCTCGTAGCCGAGTTCGGCGGCGATCTCATCCAGCGTCGCGCCGTCCCTGACCCGCTTCTCGATCCCGCCCGCCCGCTCGGCGAGGCGTGCGGATACCTGCGCCGCCGTCCAGTCGGCGACGACGCGGTCGCGCACCTCGTCGAGCGCACGGTCGCGCGCCGGCGTGATGCTGCGGACCTCATAGTAGACGAAGCCGTCGGAGCCGATGTTGATCGGCGGGTTCTCGACGTCGATCTCGGTCTCGAAGGCCTGGCGCAGCAGTTCGGCCGTCTCGGGAATGTCGCGCAGCACCGCGCCCGAGGGATCCTGGCCGGCGCGGCTGACGGATTCGACCGGCGTGACGGTCAGTCCGAGCGATGCGGCTGCTTCCTGCATAGTGCTGCCGGCGGCGCGCGCGTCCTCGTAGCGGTCGTGCACGTCGAGAAGAACGCGGTTGGCCTCGGCCAGCGCGAGGTCGCGGCGGATCTGTTCCTGTACCTCCGAGAGCGGCTTCACGGTCTGCGGGATGATTTCGGTCACGCGGACGATGGCCGGGCCGAACGCGCCCTGCACGATGCCGCTGACCTCGTCCTTGGCGAGGCCGAAGGCCGCGTCGGCGATGGCCGGGTCCGGCACGCGCGACTTCTCGACCGTGCCGAGCCGGACGTCGTCGAGGCTTCGTCCGTCGGCTTCGACCATCTGCTCGAAGGTCGCGCCGCCGAGCAGGCGGTCGGCGGCGATCTTCGCCGCGTCCTCGTTGAGGAAGACGATCTGGTCGATGGTGCGCCGCTCCGGCGTCGTGAAGGCCGCGATCGTGCGCTGGTAGTCTTCAGCCACCTGCTCGTCGGTGATGGCCGACGTGTCGGCGATGTCTTCGGGCTCGAGCTTGACGTAGTCGATCTTGCGGTATTCGGGCGCTGCGTAGCGCGCCTTGTTCTCTTCGAAATAGGCCGTCAGCTGCGCCTCGGTCGGCGCCTCGATCGGCTCGACCAGCGCCGGCGGCAGGACGAGATATTCGACCGTGCGGTCTTCGCCCTGGTAGAGTGCGACCGCGCGCAGGAAGGTGTCCGGCACCGACAGGCCGTCCGAAATCGCCTCGACGATCTGCTGGCGGATCGCGACCTGCTCGCGGTTCTTCAGATAATCCTCGGGCCGCATCCCGATCTGGCGCAGCACGAACTCGAACTGGCGGCGGTCGAAGCTGCCGCCGGGCCCCCGGAAGGCCGGATCCTCGGCGGTGAGTACGGCGATCCTGTCTTTCGAGACGCCGAGGTTCATGACGCGGGCCTGCTCGTCGAGCACGGCGCCCGCGACCAGCTGCGACAGGACCTGCTGGTCGACGCCGAGCGCCACCGCCTGCTCGCGCGTCACCCTGGTGCCGAAGCGCTGCGACAGGACCGAGAGCTGGCGGTCGTAGGCCAGCCGGTACTCGATCGGCGTCACGGTGGTCTCACCGGCGGTAATGACGGCATTGCCGCCGAAGCCGTTGGCGATCTGTCCGGAAATTCCCCAGACGGCGAAGCTCAGAACCAGCAGCAGAAGCAGAAGCTTCGCTACCCACGTGCCGGCCGCCGAACGCAATGAATCGAGCATGTCCTACCCAAGATTATCCTGTCGCCCCGCCTGTGCGCGGCGCGGTCACGGAGCACAGCAAATAGACTCCTTCATGGCGGGTGTCGATTGCTTTATGGGTCCGGTTTGGTAGGAAACCCCTGCATCACACCGCCTTCGATGGAGAATTTCGTCATGACCAAGGGCATAAAGCCGCTCGTCGCCGGCAACTGGAAGATGAACGGCACCAGCGCGTCGCTGCCCGAGGCGCGCGCCATCGGCAACGGCTTCATGCGCGGCCTCGACGCGGAATGCGATGCGCTTCTGTGCTTTCCGGCGACGCTCGTCTGGCGGGCGCAGCAGATCCTCGCCTCGACGCCGGTCAGGAGCGGCGGGCAGGACTGCCATGCCCGCGCGAGCGGCGCCCACACCGGCGACATCTCGGCGGAGATGCTGAAGGATGCCGGCGCGAGCCACGTCATCGTCGGTCATTCGGAACGCCGTGCCGACCATGGCGAGGACGACGCGACGGTGCGGGCGAAGGCCGAAGCCGCGTGGCAGGCGGGCCTCGTCGCCATCGTCTGCGTCGGCGAGACACGCGCCGAGCGCGAGGCGGGCGAAACGCTTGCGGTTCTCTCGCGCCAGCTCGCGGGATCCGTCCCCGAGGGCGCGAATGCAAAGACGATGATCGTCGCCTACGAGCCGGTCTGGGCGATCGGGACCGGCCTGACCCCGTCGCCGGACGACGTCGCCGTCGCCCATGCGCATATCCGTGCGGAACTGCGCCGCATCATCGGCGAGGCGGCATCGACCACGCGCATCCTCTATGGCGGCTCGGTGAAGCCGTCGAACGCGGTGGAGCTGCTCGGCATCGACAATGTCGACGGCGCGCTCGTGGGCGGCGCCAGCCTCAAGGCCGCCGACTTCCTCGGCATCGCCGATGCCTATCGCTCCATCTGAGAGACGGCGGACGAAGGAATCGTTTGAATTTGCCGGTCCGGCCCCCATATCGGGGCCAGACGTCACATCGGCGGCGTTCGGGCTTGGAAACGTCGGCAAAGGCGTGTATTGAGCCGCGTCTCCTTCCCAGGGCACCGCGTGCCCGGACACATCCGCGGAATTGATCAATGGAAACCGTCCTCATCGTCATTCACCTGATGATCGTGCTCGCGCTGGTCGGCGTCGTGCTGCTTCAGCGCTCGGAGGGCGGCGGCCTCGGCATCGGCGGCGGGTCCGGCTTCATGACGGCGCGCGGCGCAGCCAATGCGCTCACCCGCGCCACGGCGATCCTGGCGGCGGCCTTCTTCGTCACCTCGCTCGGCCTGTCGCTGATCGCACGCTACGGCGAGCAGCCCATCGACATCCTCGATCGCCTGCCAGCCGGCCAGCAGGAACAGGGCGGCGGCACGGGCGGCGGCGTGCTCGACCAGCTCGGCGGCAGCGACACGCCTGCCGCGCCGGCACCGGCGCCCGCCGGTCCGCAGGTTCCGAGCGGCCAGTAATTCGCCGCTCATCGCGAACAGGGTGTTCGTTTAGACTTCGTTATTGCTCGCCGGAGGGCTGTTCTTCGGCGGCATGGGGGAACAGCGCGCAGTCTGCACTGTTGTCGATCTGCAACCGCGCCCGACGAACCGACCCGATTGCTGCAACCACTTGCCGATTGGACTTGAGCCCGCGTGCTGCAATGCGGTATTCCTGTCCACCGGCTTCGGTGGGCGATCCCGCTTCGGAGCCTTGCGCAAAACCACGGCAGGTCGCGAACGTCATGCGGACAACTCGTCTATTCATTGCGGCGCTCGGCGCCGTCATCGCCCTCAGCCTGACCCTTCCGGCGTCGGCCGAACGCGACCGGGTCGATCCCGGCGCGGCGGAAACCCTCAAGCGCGCCCAGAAGCCCCAGGCGCGGAACGAGGTGAAAACGAAGAACGTCAAGCTCGCCGAGAAGCCGAAGCCGCCGACGGTGTCGGAGGTGATGGCCGCGGGCAACAATGGCGAGCTGCGGTCCGAGACCAGACCCGGAGATCCGCTGATCGGAATTTTCGGCAGCCGGACGGCGAAGCTCCTGCCGCAGACCGAGGCGCTCGATTCGGTGCTGGAGAAGCGCCAGAAGGGCAAGACGTTTGCGGTGAAGAACGAGTTCGTCCCGCAGACGGTGCCCTTCTCGGGCTATCCGCGCGGCACCATCGTCATCAACACGTCCGAGCGCTTCCTCTACCTGGTGGAATCCTCCAACAGCGCGCGGCGCTACGCCATCGCGGTCGGCCGCGAGGGCCTTGAGTTCAAGGGTGCGGCCAAGGTGGGCGACAAGCAGGAATGGCCCCGCTGGATCCCGACCCAGGACATGCAGAAGCGCGAGCCGAAGAAGTACGGCCAGTACAAGGACGGCATGCCGGGCGGCCCCGACAACCCGCTCGGCGCGCGCGCCATCTACCTGCACCAGAACAGCAAGGACACCCACATCCGCATCCACGGAACGAACGCGCCGCAGACCATCGGCACGAATTCGTCGAACGGCTGCTTCCGGATGATCAACGAGCACGTCATGGACCTCTACGGCCGCGTGCCGATGGGCGCCAACGTCGTCGTTCTCTGACGCACCTCCCGAACGCCTGAACGAGGAAGGCCCGCGAACCGGAATTCGCGGGCCTTCGTCGTTTCGGGCGTCAGTCGCGCGGGTCGGTCGTTCAGATCGGCCGCGCCCGCTCGACGATCGAGCGCGTGTCGACACCGGCCGGCAGCGTGCCGAAGGCGTGGCCCCAGTCGTTGCCGAGCCGGCTGGCGCAGAAGGCGTCGGCCACCGCCGCCGGCGCGTGGCGGACGAGCAGCGCGCCCTGCAGCACCGTCATCATCCGCTCCACCAGCCGCCGCGCGCGGTGCTCCATGTCGGCCCGTTGCGCGAAGTCGGCTTCCAGCGACCGGGCGGCCGCATCGAGACGGCTGTCGGCGCCGCGTGCGGCTGAGATCTCGGCCAGATAGACGCCGAGGATGTCCGGCGTCTTCTGCAGCGCCCGCAGCACGTCGAGGCACATGACGTTGCCCGAGCCTTCCCAGATCGAGTTGAGCGGGATTTCCTTGTAGAGGAGACCGAGCGGCCCTTCGTCGACATAGCCGTTGCCGCCCAGCACCTCCATCGCCTCCACGACGCCGTTCGGCGCGCGCTTGCAGACCCAGTATTTCACCGCCGGCGTGCACAGCCGCACGAAGGCGGCATCCTCGGCGCTTCCCGCCGCCATGCCGTCGAAAGCGCGCGCGAGCCGCAGCGCAAGCAGCGTCGCCGCTTCCGATTCGATGGCGAGGTCGGCGACCACGTTGGTCATCAGCGGCTGGTCGATCAGGTGGCGCTGGAAGGCGCGGCGGTGGAAGGCGTGGTGCAGCGCCTGCGCCACCGCGCCGCGCAGCAGGCCGGCCGAACCCAGCGCGCAGTCGAGCCGCGTGAAGGTGCCCATCTCGAGGATGGTCGGGATGCCGCGGCCTTCCTCGCCGACGAGCCAGCCATGGGCATTGTGGAATTCGACCTCGGAGGAGGCGTTCGACTTGTTGCCGACCTTGTCCTTCAGGCGCTGGATGCGCACCGCGTTCTTCGTCCCGTCCGGCAGCCGGCGCGGCACGAGGAAGCAGGACAGGCCGCCCGGCGCCTGGGCGAGCACCAGGTGCGCGTCGATCTGCGGGCAGGAGAAGAACCATTTGTGTCCGGTAAGGAGGAACTCATCGCCGGTGCCGCTGCCTGCCGGCACCGCGACGGTGGTGTTGGAGCGCACGTCCGACCCGCCCTGCTTCTCGGTCATGCCCATCCCGACCAGAGCCCCGGTCTTGTCGGCGACGGGAATGTCGCGCGGGTCGTAGCTGCGCGTGCCGATCCTGGCGAGAACGGTCTCAGCAATCCCGCCCTGGCCGCGCAGCGCCGGCACGCTGCCATAGGTCATGGTGGTCGGGCACTGGCTGCCCGGCTCCACCTGCGCATGCATGATGTAGGCGGCTGCGCGCGCGGTGTGGGCGGCGGGACCCGGCTCGACCCACGGGCCGGAATGGAGGCCTTCGCCGATGATCAGGCTCATGATCCGGTGCCAGGCCGGGTGGAACTCCACCCGGTCGACACGGTTGCCGGAGCGGTCGAAGGTCTTCAGTTCCGGCGGGAATTTGTGCGCGAGCCGTCCGGCCTCGATCGTTTCGGCGCGTCCGAGCAGGGCGCCATAGGCTGCCAGACGATCGGCCGCGGGACCGGCGCCCATGGCGGCAGCGGCGCCGGCCAGCGCCCTGTCGGTGGCGAAGAGATTGAAATCCTCGAGTGCCGGCGGCTGGTTCAGGACCTCGTGGGTCTCGAAGGCGGGCAGGGCGGTCATGACGTTCCTCCAGTCTTGCTCCGCCGCCGCGCGTGCGGGGCGGCGCGGAGCCTCCTGCAGGGGTTGTGGACCATCCGGCCGACCGCCCGCAACCCGGCCAACCGTCGCGCCGCGCCGGCGCGGCCTGACCCTGCGTCACGGACAGCCGGGGGATAACGCGTTGCGGCAGGTGCTTTTTCGCTGGCGGAATCGCAAGCGCAGCGATAAGCCCTGACTCCCATGGCGCGATATGTATTCATCACCGGCGGCGTGGTTTCCTCCCTTGGCAAAGGCATTGCCGCAGCGGCTCTCGGAGCCCTGCTGCAAGCGCGCGGCTATCGCGCGCGCATCAAGAAGCTCGATCCCTATCTGAACGTCGATCCCGGAACGATGTCGCCGTACCAGCACGGCGAGGTGTTCGTGACCGACGACGGGGCCGAGACCGACCTCGATCTCGGCCACTACGAGCGATTCACCGGCCGGTCTGCGAACCAGCAGGACAACATCACCACCGGGCGGATCTACAAGAACATCATCGAGAAGGAGCGCCGCGGCGACTATCTCGGGGCCACCGTGCAGGTGATCCCGCATGTCACCGACGAGATCAAGAACTTCGTGCTCGAGGGCAATGACGACTACGACTTCGTGCTGTGCGAGATCGGCGGCACGGTCGGCGACATCGAGGCGATGCCGTTCCTGGAGGCGATCCGCCAGCTCGGCAACGACCTGCCGCGCAACGCCGCCGTCTACATCCACCTGACGCTGATGCCTTGGATTCCGGCGGCCGGCGAGCTGAAGACCAAGCCGACGCAGCATTCGGTCAAGGAACTGCGCTCGATCGGCATCGCGCCCGACATCCTCTTGGTGCGCGCCGACCGCCCGATCCCCAAGGACGAGCGCCGCAAGCTGTCGCTGTTCTGCAACGTGCGCGAATCAGCCGTGATCCAGGCGCTCGACGTCGCCCACATCTACGACGTGCCGATGGCCTATCACCGGGAAGGCCTCGACGGCGAGGTGCTGGCGGCCTTCGGTATCGACCCCGCGCCCAAGCCGCGCATGGAACGCTGGCAGGACGTTTCGACCCGGATCCACAATCCGGAGGGCGAGGTGACCATCGCCATCGTCGGCAAGTACACGGGCCTCAAGGACGCCTACAAATCGCTGATGGAAGCGCTGACGCATGGCGGCATCGCCAATCGCGTCAAGGTGAAGCTCGACTGGATCGAGAGCGAGATCTTCGAGAAGGAGGATCCGGCGCCCTGGCTCGAGAAGGTGCACGGCATCCTGGTGCCCGGCGGCTTCGGCGAGCGCGGCTCGGAAGGCAAGATCCTGGCGGCCAAGTTCGCCCGCGAGCGCAAGGTGCCCTATTTCGGCATCTGCTTCGGCATGCAGATGGCCTGTATCGAGGCGGCGCGGTCGCTGGCGGGCATCGAGAACGCCTCCTCGACCGAGTTCGGCCCGGCCAGGGAGCCGGTCGTCGGCCTGATGACCGAATGGCTGAAGGGCAACATGCTGGAGAAGCGCCGCGAGACCGACGACATGGGTGGAACGATGCGCCTCGGCGCCTACGAGGCGCGGCTGGCCGAAGGCTCGAAGATCGCGGCGGTCTATGGTGGCACCAAGATCCACGAGCGCCATCGCCACCGCTACGAGGTCAACATCGACTACAAGGAGCGGCTGGAGAGCTGCGGCCTGGTCTTCGCCGGCATGTCGCCCGACGGCGTGCTGCCCGAGACGGTCGAGTATCCCGACCATCCGTGGTTCATCGGCGTGCAGTACCACCCCGAACTGAAATCGCGCCCCTTCGAGCCGCACCCGCTCTTTGCGAGCTTCATCGGCGCGGCGGTGGAACAGTCGCGGCTGGTCTGAGCGACGGCCACTGGTCCGTTGCGGGACGTCGGGAAATCGCCAATAGAATAACGCCAGGGGCGTTGTGCCGCGGAGCTGATCCGCGGGGGTCTGGGGATTTTCCGGAATGAGCGACAGCATTCGCGAGGTCACGTCGGTTTCCTGGTTCGGCCGCCTGAAACGGTCGGCCGGCGGCATCGTCTTCGGCCTGCTGCTCCTCGTGGCGATGGTGATCGGCCTGTTCTGGAACGAGGGCAGGGCGGTGACCACCGCCCGCTCGCTCGAGGAGGGTGCGGGGCTCGTCCAGTCCGTCTCCGCCGACCGCATCGACGCGGCGCTCGAAGGGCGCCTCGTGCACGTCGCAGGACCCGTCTCGGCGACCACCGAACCGAAGGACGACCTGTTCGGCGTCGTCGCCGCCGGGATCCGGCTGGAGCGCGGCGTCGAAATGTACCAGTGGGTCGAGCGGCAGAAATCGGAGACGAAGACCAAGCTCGGCGGCGGCGAGGAGACGGTCACCACCTATTCCTACGACAAGGAGTGGTCGACGCGCGCGATCGATTCGGGACGGTTCAAGCAGCCGGAGGGCCACGCCAATCCCGGCATGAACTATTCGAGCGAGAGCTTCCAGATCCCGCAGGCCGCGCTCGGCGCGTTCCGGCTGGACGCGCCGGTGCTGGACAGGATCGGCGGCGCCGAGAGGCTGTCGCTCGACCAGAGCATGATCGAAGCGGTGAAAGCGAGCTATACCGGCCCGCGCGGCCTGCACGTCACCGCCAGCGGCGCCTACATGGGCTTCGATCCGTCGTCGCCCCGCATCGGGGACTACCGCCTGAGCTGGGAGGTCGTGCCTCTCGGCCCGGTGAGCGTCGTCGGACGCCAGACTTCGGATGGTTTTACGGCCTATCAGACGGTGGCCGGCAACCGTCTCCTGATGGTCGAAAGCGGCGTCGTACCGGCCGAGCAGATGTTTGCGGACGCCATGACAGGCAACACGATCCTGACCTGGGCGCTGCGCATCGGCGGTCTGGTTCTCCTCATGCTCACCTTCTCGATGATCATGGGGCCGGTGGGCGTGCTGGCCGACGTGATCCCCTTCCTCGGCAGCCTGGTCCGGCTGGGAACGGGTGCCATCTCGTTCGTGCTCGCCGTGCTGGTGGGCGGCCTGACGATCGCGCTGGCCTGGTTCTGGTACCGACCGCTGCTCGCCATCGGCATCGTCGTGGCCGCCGTCGCCATTGCCGTCCTGGTGAGCCGGTTCGGCAGGAAGGCGCCAGCCGAACCAGCCGCGCCGGCGCCCGCCGCCTGAGGCATCCGGGTTCGATATGCGTGCGGTCCGGCCGCCTTCAGCGGCGCGACGCCTTTGGCAGGAATGTCTCGATCAGCTGCGCCATCAGGGCGTCGCGCTGGCCCGCGCTGTCCCCGCCCATCACGACGGCAACGATGGACTTGCCGTCGCGCCGCACCGAGGTGGCGAGGTTGAAGCCCGACGCGCGGGTGTAGCCGGTCTTGATGCCGTCGGCACCGCGAACGGTCTCCAGCACCTTGTTGTGGCCCTTCACGGTCTTGCCGCGGAACGAGAAGCTGGTGCGTGCGAAATAGCCGTACTGCGCTGGAAACTGCCGCCGCAGCGCGAGGCTGAGCGTTGCCATGTCGCGTGCGGTCGTGACCTGTCCGCCGTCGGGCAGGCCGGACGCGTTTTTGAACACGGTCGAGCCCATGCCGAGCTGGCGCGCCCTGGACGTCATCATCGAGGCGAACCGCGCCTCGCTGCCGCCGAGATGCTCGGCGACGGCGGTCGCGACGTCGTTGGCCGACTTCGTCACCAGCGCCCGGATCGCGGTATCCACGTCGATCGACTGGCCAGCCTTGAAGTGCAGCTTCGTCGGCGGTCTGCCGGCGGCATAGGCTGAGACCGGGATTGCCGTTGACGGACCGATACGGCCCTGCTGCAGGGCCTCGAGCAGCATGTAGACCGTCATCATCTTGGTGAGCGAGGCGGGATAGCGCCGCGAATCGGCCTGGTCGGCGTGCAGCACGCGCCCGGTGTTCGCATCGATGACGATGGCCGCGTACTTGCTCGAGGCGGATGTCGGGATGGGCCGGGACGTGCTGCGCAGGACGTCCGAGGTTGTGCAGGCCGTGACGACGGCCGCGAGCACGAAGCAAAGGATCGCCCTGCCGACGGCCCCGATCGCGCCTGACCTGATTCGCGGCCGCGCCGACGCAAGCGACGATGGGTCTCTCGCCAATGAAATGAATGACATAGGTTCTCGCCCGTGGTCCGCCTGGCAGCGCGGTTCGGCTGCGTGCCGCGCGCGTCGCCCGAGGCCGGGAGCCTATCCGAGCACTTTTCGAATGCAACCGTCCGAAGGCCGGCATTCGCGCGGTCCCTTCGGCGCAACGCTTGCGCGGCCGGGCGTCTTGCGGCACATGGGCGCCATGTCGAACGCTGCCCTGGACCATCTCGTCTTGCCGACCGCCTCGCTCGAAGCCGCGCGGCGGCGCCTCGGCGCGCTCGGCTTCACGGTGGCGCCGACGGGCGTGCATCCTTTCGGAACGGCCAATTGCTGCGTCTACATGGCCGACGGAACGTTCCTCGAGCCGCTGGCGGTTGCCGATGCCGACGCCTGCGCGGCGGCCGCCGCCGGCGGCAACGTCTTCGTCGCCCGCGACCGCATCTTCCGGTCGGCGGGGCGAGACGAAGGGTTCTCGGCCATCGTGCTTGCCAGCGACGACGCCGAGGCCGATCACGCGAAATTCAACGCGGCCGGCCTGTCGGCGGGGGACGTCCTGTCCTTCTCGCGTCCATTCCAGGATGCGTCCGGCCGCAGCGACACGGCATCGTTCAAGCTCGCCTTCGCGGCGGCACCGGGCACCGTCCCCTTCCTCTTTTCCTGCCAGCGCGTCAACGCGCCGGCGGTCGACCGTACCGCGCTGCAGCGCCACGCCAACGGCGCGATGCGACTGGCGTCGATCGCCGTCGTGGCAGCCGATCCGGCCGCTGCCTCCCGCTTCATCGCCACCGTGACCGGCGTCGGCGGCGAGAGCGATGCGGCCGGAGCGCGTCACGCCCTGGCCAATGGCGAGATCCTCGTGCACGCGGCGACGCCAAAGGACGGGGCGCTCCCGCAAGGGCTCTTCGACTTCCGCGCCGTGACGTTTGCGGTCTTAGACCTGTCCGACACGCGACGGGTCCTCGCCGCCAACGGAATCGACTTCGAGATCGCCGGCGAACGCATCACCGTGCCCCCCGCACAGGGACAGGGCGCAAGCTTCATCTTCGAGGAACGGGCATGACCCAGCCGAACACCACCGTCACCGCCGGCAGCGCGGTTTTCTCCAATGATGGCCCGCTGACGCTGATCGCCGGCCCGTGCCAGCTCGAATCGCGCCAGCATGCCTTCGACATGGCCGGCGCGCTGAAAGAGTTGACGGAGAAGCTCGGCATCGGGCTCGTCTACAAGACCAGCTACGACAAGGCGAACCGCACCTCGCTGTCATCGACCCGCGGCGCGGGGCTGGATGCCGCGCTTCCGGTCTTCGACGACCTGCGGGCGACCTTCGGCCTGCCGGTGCTGACGGACATCCATTCCGAGGAGCAGTGCGGGATCGTCGCGCCGCATGTCGACATCCTGCAGATCCCGGCCTTTCTCTCGCGCCAGACCGATCTCCTGGTCGCCGCTGCGAAGACCGGCAAGATCATCAACGTCAAGAAGGGGCAGTTCCTCGCACCCTGGGACATGAAGAACGTGGTCGCCAAGATCACCGGCTCGGGCAACGCCAACGTGCTGGTCACCGAGCGCGGCGCGTCGTTCGGCTACAACACGCTCGTCTCCGACATGCGGGCGCTGCCGATCATGGCCGACATCGGCGCGCCGGTGATCTTCGACGCCACCCATTCGGTGCAGCAGCCGGGCGGGCAGGGGGCGACGTCGGGCGGCGAGCGGCGTTTCGTCGAGACGCTGGCGCGGGCGGCGGTGGCCGTTGGCGTCGCCGGCGTCTTCATCGAGACGCACCAGGACCCCGACAACTCGACCTCGTCGGATGGCCCAAACATGGTTCCGCTGGCCGACATGCCGCGTCTGCTGGAAACATTGATGGCCTTCGACGCGGTAGCCAAGCGCCGAGCCTGACCGGAACGAGCGGCCGGGTCGGTCAGATGATCAGCCCGGCCAGCACATCGTTGTCGGTGATGTCCTGATAGGACCAGCCGGCCTCGCGGAACTTCTTCTCCAGCCGGTCGAAATTCCGGCGGCTCTTCGTCTCGATGCCGATCAGCACCGAGCCGAAATTGCGCGCCGATTTCTTCAGGTATTCGAAGCGGGCGATGTCGTCCTCGGGGCCGAGCAGGTCGAGGAAGTCGCGCAAGGCGCCGGGGCGCTGCGGGAACCGGAAGACGAAGTATTTCTTCAGCCCCTCGTAGCGCAGCGCCCGCTCCTTGACGTCGGGCAGGCGCTCGAAGTCGAAATTGCCGCCGGAGACGACCAGCACGATCGTCTTGCCCTTCAGTTCGGCCCTGGAAAAATCCTTCAGCGCGTCGATCGCCAGCGCGCCGGCCGGCTCCAGCACCACGCCCTCGACGTTGAGCATCTCGATCATGGTCGCGCAGAGCCGGTTTTCGGGCACGAGGTGGACGTCCTCGGCGCGATAACCCTTGAGGTGGCGCAGCGGTTCGCGGCCGATCTCCGCCACGGCCGCGCCGTCGACGAAGTTGTCGACCTTCGACAGCTTCACCCGCCGGCCCTCGGCGAGGCTCTGCTTCAGGCTCGGCGCGCCGACCGGCTCGGCGAAGACAAAGCGTGTCGGCCAGCCCCTGGCGGTCAGGTATTGCGTCACCCCGGCGGCGAGCCCGCCGCCACCGACGGGCAGGATCATCAGGTCGGGCACGACGCCGTCGGGCAGCTGCGACACGAGTTCGGCGGCGACGGTCGCCTGGCCATCGATGATGTCGCGGTGGTCGAAGGGCGGCACCATCAGCGCGCCCGTCTCCTCGGCATAGGCGAGGGCGGCCTCGAGGCAGGCGTCGAAGAAATCGCCCGTCAGGCGGATCTCGACATATTTTCCGCCGAAGGTGACCGTCTTGTCGATCTTCTGCTGCGGCGTCGTGACCGGCATGAAGATGACGCCGTGCTGGCCGAGGTTGCGGCAGGCGAAGGCGAAGCCCTGCGCGTGGTTGCCCGCCGAGGCGCAGACGAAGCTCTTGGCCGGCGCCTTCGCCTTCAGCGCCTTGCGGAAGAAGGTATAGGCGCCGCGGATCTTGTAGGACCGCACCGGCGACAGGTCCTCGCGCTTCAGCCAGATGCGCGCGCCATACCGACGCGACAGATGGTCGTTGAGCTGGAGCGGCGTCTCGGCGAACAGATCGCGCAGGGCGAGGGCGGCCGCGTCGACGCGTTCGCTGAAGCCGGAGGCCGGGGACGTGACGGACATGGTTGTCTCCCGCTGACGTGTTTGCCGTGTCCCGGCCTATTGCACAATCGGCCGCCTGCCGCCACTGTCCGCCCGCGGGACGGGGCCGGGCGGGCCCGGCTCCCGCATCGGGATCGAAGAGCCGGGGCGGAGGATCGTGCAGACATTTTCGCTACGCGCCGCGATCCACATCTCCGCGATCTTCGCCGTCTACATGTCGCTGGCCATGCTCGTCCCGGCCTTCGTCGACCTGTATTACGGCAACAGCGACTGGCGCATCTTCGCGCTGTCGGCCTTCTTCACCGGCGGGCTGGCGCTGGCGGTCGCGCTGTCGACGCAGGGCCGGCCGCCCGGCGTCTCGTCCCGCTTCGCCTTCCTGCTGGTGAACCTGCTCTGGCTGACGACAGCGGCGACCGGCACCATCCCGTTCCTCGCTTCGTCGCTCGACATGACCGTGTCCGACGCGGTGTTCGAATCGGTCTCGGCCATCACCACGACGGGGGCGACGGCCATCGTCGGACTGGATTCGCTGCCGCCCGGCATGCTCCTGTGGCGCTCTCTGCTGCAGTGGATGGGCGGCCTCGGCGTGATCGCGCTCGGCCTCTTCATCCTGCCGTTCCTGAATGTCGGCGGCGTCTCCTACTTCAAGATCGAATCGACCGACATCGAGGATCGCCCCTTTGCACGGCTTTCGACTTTCACCATCAGCATGGTCGCCATCTACGGCCTGCTCACGCTGGCCTGCGCCATCGCCTATGCGGCAGCCGGCATGTCGGGCTTCGACGCGATCAACCACGCGATGACCACCATCGCCACGGCCGGTTTCTCGACCCACGACGATTCCTTCGGTCACTACACCGACACGCCGGCGATCCTGTGGATCGCGATCGTGTTCATGTGCATCGGCGCGCTGCCGTTCTCGATCCTGATCCTGCTCGCCGTGCGCGGCCGCATCGACGCGCTGCGCGATCCGCAGCTGCGCGCCTTTCTCGGGTACACCTTCGCGTTCTGCGCCGTGACCACCATCTATCTGCGCATCGAGACCGAGATGAGCTTCTTCGATGCGCTGACGCATGCGACCTTCAACTTCGTCTCGCTGATCACCACCACCGGCTACGCCACCCACGACTATTCGTCCTGGGGCCCCTTCGCCGTCGCGCTCGCCTTCATCGCCACCTTTCCCGGCGGCTGTTCGGGTTCGACCACCGGCGGCATCAAGGCCTACCGCTTCATCATCCTGTTCGAACTGATGGCCAACGGCCTGCGAAGGCTCGTCTATCCGAGTTCGGTCCAGCCGGTGCGCTATGGCGACCGGCCGGTCGACGACGACATGCAGCGCGCCGTGGTGCTGTTCATCGCCTCCTTCTTCGTGCTCTGGGCGATCGCGACCCTGCTCCTGGCCGCCACGGGGCTCGACCTGGTGACGGCGCTCACCGGCGCGCTGACGGCGCTGACCAATGTCGGCCCCGGCCTCGGAGACTTCATCGGGCCGAAGGGCAGCTTCGCTCTCATCCCCGATTTCGCCAAGTGGGTGATGGCGCTGGCCATGCTGTTCGGCCGGCTGGAGATCCTGGCCGTGCTGGTGATCTTCTCGCCGGTCTTCTGGCGCCGCTGAGCGCGCGACCGCGGATGCGACAGCTGCATTGCGCGCGGCGCCGCCGTCGGCTAAACGGAGCGCCGCGCCAGACGGGACCCGAGCGGCTGAAGCCGAGCCCCGCCGCCAGGTGAATCGGGTATCATGTCTTGAACAGCCAATCCGTCCGCGCCGCCATCCACATCGCCGCGATCTTCGGGATCTACCTGTCGCTGGCGATGCTCGTGCCGGCTTTCGTCGATTTCTACTTCCGCAATGCCGACTGGCAGGTCTTTGCGCTGTCGGCCTTCTTCACCGGCGGGCTGTCGCTTGCCACCGCGCTGGCGACGCAGGGGCGCAGCGTGACGGCAAACGCCCGGTTCGGCTTCCTGATCGTCAATCTGCTCTGGGCCACGACCGCCTTCGTCGGGGCCGTGCCCCTGATGGCGTCCTCGCTCAACCTCGACCTTGCCGACGCCGTCTTCGAATCGGTCTC
Source organism: Aquibium sp. ELW1220 (assembly GCF_030398385.1). Classification (GTDB taxonomy): domain Bacteria; phylum Pseudomonadota; class Alphaproteobacteria; order Rhizobiales; family Rhizobiaceae; genus Aquibium. Next base: position 66,283 of record NZ_JAOAOQ010000017.1, read on the forward strand.
GGCCCTGACGACCACCGGCTCCACGGTCATCGTCGGTCTCGACACGCTGCCGCCGGGCCTGCTGATCTGGCGGTCGCTGCTGCAGTGGATCGGCGGCCTGGGGGTGATCGTGCTCGGCCTGCTGATCCTGCCGTTCCTCAACATCGGCGGCGTCTCCTACTTCAAGCTCGAATCCTCCGACATCGAGGACCGGCCGTTCGAACGGCTGTCGGTCTTCATGATGAGCATCCTCGGAATCTACTCGTCGCTGACCTTCGCCTGCGCCATCGCCTATGCGGCAGCCGGCATGTCGGGCTTCGACGCGGTGAACCACGCCATGACCACGCTGTCGACCGGCGGCTATTCGACCCATGACAGCTCGTTCGGCTTCTACGGGGACAATCTCACGCTCCTGTGGATCGCCTCCGTGTTCATGTTCGTCGGCGGCCTGCCATTCTCCATCCTCGCCCTGCTTGCCTTCCGCGGCCGGCTGGACGCCGCGAAGGATCCGCAGATCCGCGCCTTCGCGCTCTACGTGCTGTTCTTCGCGGTGGTGGTGGCCGTCTATGTGCGGGTCAACACCGGCCAGCCGTTCTTCGAGGTGTTCACGCACTCGATGTTCAACTTCGTCTCGATCATCACCACCACCGGCTATGCCAGCCAGGACTATTCGACCTGGGGCGCCTTCGCGGTGGCCTGCGCCTTCATCGCCACCTTCCTCGGCGGCTGCTCGGGCTCGACGGCCGGCGGCATCAAGGCCTACCGCTTCATCATCCTGTTCGAACTGATGAGCAACGGCCTGCGGCGGCTCGTCTATCCAAGCTCGGTGCACACCGTGCGCTATGGCGACCGCCCTGTGGACGACGACATGCAGCGCGCCGTGGTGCTGTTCATCGCGTCGTTCTTCGTCATCTGGGGGGCAGCGACGGTGCTGCTGGCCGGAACCGGGCTCGATTTCATGACCTCCATGACCGGCGCGCTGACGGCGCTGACCAATGTCGGTCCGGGCCTCGGCGACGTGATCGGCCCGGCCGGCAATTTCGCGACGATCCCGGACCCGGCCAAATGGGTGCTCGTGCTGGCCATGCTGCTCGGCCGGCTGGAGATCCTGACCGTGCTGGTGATCTTCGCGCCGGTCTTCTGGCGCCGCTGAGGCAGGATCCGCTCAGACGAAGAGATCGACCTTCTCGAAGGTCCTGACGTCGATCAGGCCCATGTCGGAGATGCGCAGTTCGGGAATCACCACCAGCGCCAGCAGCGAGTGCTGCATGTAGGCGTTGTTGAGCGAGCAGCCCATGGCGCGCATGGCCGCCGTCAGCTTCTCGGCCTTGGCGGCCACGATCTCGGCGCGCTCGTTCGACATCAGCCCGGCGATCGGCATCTCGACGATCGCCAGTTCCTTGCCCTTCGAGAAGATGACCACGCCGCCGCCGACCTCGCCCAGCCGGTTGGCGGCAGCCGCCATGTCGGCCTTGTTGGTGCCGACGACGATCATGTGGTGCGAATCATGCGCGACGGTGGAAGCCAGCGCGCAGTCCTCCAGATAGCCGAAGCCCGAGACGAAGCCGTTGACCACGGCGCCGGTGCCGCGGTGCCGCTCGACCAGCGCGATCTGGCAGACGTCGTTGTCGCGGTCCATGGCGACCAGACCGTCCTCGACGGCGAGATCGGCCTCCAGCGCCCGCGTCGGCGCCTGGTTCTCGATGACGCCGATGACCCGGGCGCGGACCTCGTTGGCACCGGCCGGCGCGGCGATGTCGAAATCCTGCGCCGACAGCACCTTGCCGAGCCTCACCGTCTGCTTGGCGCTCGCCGGATAGTCGCGGACGGGGATGTCGACCTCCAGCCGCCCCGCCGCGGCCAGCCGCACGCCGCGCGCCCAGACCTCGTCGATGGCCAGCGCCGCGAGGTCGGAGACGATCAGGAAGTCGGCGAGCCGTCCCGGCGCGATCGAGCCGAGTTCCCGCTCCAGCCGGAAATGCTGGGCGGTGTTGATCGTCGCCATCTGGATCGCCGTCACGGGCTTCAGCCCCTGCGCGATCGCATGACGCACGACGCGGTTCATGTGGCCTTCGTTGACCAGCGTGCCGGAATGGGAGTCGTCGGTGCACAGGATGAAGTTGCGCGGATCGATCCCGCGTTCCGTCACCGCCTTGATCTGGGTGGCGACGTCGTACCAGGCGGAGCCGAGCCGCAGCATCGCCTTCATGCCCTGCCGCACGCGGGCGATGGCGTCTTCGATGCGCGTGCCCTCGTGGTCGTCCTCAGGGCCGCCCGCGACATAGCCGTGGAAGGGCAGGCCGAGGTCGGGCGAGGCGTAGTGGCCGCCGACGGTCTTGCCTGCGGCGACGGTGGCGTCGATCTCGCCGCGCATCTTGGCGTCGTTGGCCGCGACGCCCGGAAAATTCATCACCTCGCCGAGCCCGATGATGTTGTCCCAGCCCATCGCCTCGGCGACTTCGGCCGGGCCGATCAGGGCGCCGGGCGTCTCCAGTCCAGGCGCGGAGGGGACGCAGGACGGCATCTGCACGTGCACGCTGACCGGCATGTCGACGGCCTCGTCATGCATCAGCCGCACGCCTTCGAGCCCCAGCACATTGGCGATCTCGTGCGGGTCGATGAACATGGAGGTGGTGCCGTGCGGGATGACGGCGCGGCAGAACTCGGTCACCGTGACCATGCCGCTCTCGACATGCATGTGCGCGTCGCAGAGGCCCGGGACGAGATAGCGGCCGCCGGCGTCGACGACGAGCGTATTCTCGCCGATGCAGTGGGAGGCGTCCGGCCCGCAATAGGCAAACCGGCCCTCGACGACGGCGATGTCCGTCGCCGCGACGATCTCGCCCGAATGCACGTTGACCCAGCGCCCGTCGCGCACGACGAGATCGGCCGGCCGCCGACCCATCGCGACGTCGACGAGCGCGGGCGCAGCCTCGGTCCAGGTCTTCGGCTTCTGGAAAGGGGGGATCGTGGTGGTCATGTCATCTCTCCGGTCTTGGCGGACCATGCCAAGACCGGGGCGATTTGACCAGTTGGATGACGGTGTTTTCGCGCGTGGGCGGCCGGCTATCGCCGCATCAGCAGAACCGCGGCGAGCCCGAGCGCCGCCAGCCCGACCAGTGCGACCGTCTTCGGATGATCCGTCACCACCGCACCGGCCATGCGGGCCTGGCGTTCGATCTCGCGGCGGCTCGGACGGCGCTTCGAAAGGCGCGTGACGAGATCCGAGACGATGTCGGCGACGTCGTCATAGGCATGCGCGCCGCGCTCGGCGACCTCGCCGTAGAGATGCGTGCCCTGCGCCGCCGCCGTGCGCCGCAGGGAGGAAAGCTCGCGCTTGAGGGCAGTCACCTGCCGATCGAGATCGTCGATCGCTTCGTCGCGCGTGCGGCTGATGGAAAAGGCCATTCGTATCCCCGTCATTGCGTTGAATGCACGGGCAACGCGGGGCGTGCCTCTTCGTTCCGTAACCTGAAGCACACGATCGACGCGAAGGGACGGCCGGGCCGGGCGGGACAGACGTGCGCGTGGCTCTTCGCTGCCCAGGGCCAGAAACCGGGAAAATCAGCCCTGTACGTCCTTGCCGCCGAGCCCGGTTGTCGCGGCCCGGCCGTCCTTGGGGTGGAGAACGGCGACGGCCGTCGGCGGTTCCAGGGGAACAGTGGAATATATTAAAGTACGCTAATTGAGCAGATTTTCATGTTTCCGGGGGATGACTCGTGCGCGGCCCATCGCCCCGGATGGGTCGGAGCCCGCAAGGAAGACGGAGAGGACTGGATTGAACATCATCCGCAGGAGGTTTCTCGTCAGGATCATGGTCACCTGCTTCATCGGCATCCACGTGCCGCTGATCGCCGTGGTCGTGCTGCACATGTGGACGGGGGACCGGTTCGACTGGACCGTCATCGGCAGCGTCCTCGCCGCCACGCTGATCGGTACTGCCGCGACACTTCATCTGCTCCGGCGCGAGATGACGCCGGTCATCCGCATCGCCCGGGCGCTGGAGAGTTTTGCCGAAAGGCGCGAGATCATGCCCATCGATCACGCCGCGCCGGACGAGATCGGCAGGCTCGCCCGCTCCGCCGCCTGGGCGATCGAGACGGCGGACCGGCTGCTGCAGGAGACCGAGCGCGAGGCGCGGACGGACGGCCTCACCGGGCTCGCCAACCGCCGCGCCTTCCTCGAACGCGCGGCAACGGAGAGCGGCGGCAGCATCGCCATCCTCGACATCGACTGCTTCAAGGTCATCAACGACACGCATGGACATCCGACCGGTGACCATGTCCTGAAGACCATCGCGGGGCTGATCCGCGACGTGGTCGGCGATGCGGGCTGCGTGGCGCGGCTGGGCGGCGAGGAATTCGGCGTTCTCCTGCCCGCCAGCGCACCCGACGAGGCGGTGCGGCTGATCGAGCGTGCCAGGGCGACGCTGGCGGCCGCATCCGTCCTCGACGACCGGAGCATCAGCTTTTCGGCCGGCGTGGCCGGCCGCACCGCCGACATCGCCGCCGACATGGCCCGTGCCGACAGAGCGATGTACCGGGCCAAGAATACGGGGCGCAACAGGGTCGAGCGGGCCGGCGACGCGCGCGAACGCCGCTTCGTCGAAGCGCCTCCGCTCGCAGCCGACGGCACCTGTGATCGGGACCTGGCCGCGAAGGCGCGCTCCGTGCAGGAGTAGGCGGGGCGCTGGTGAACGCTTGTCAGCGACGGTGAAGAGCGCGGCGTCATCGTTCCGTTCCGCTTGCGGGCCTCGGTCCTTCCTGCGGCGACGGAGCCATTGGAACGCCCGCCTCGGCGAGGGCGTGTCGCACACTGGTCGTGGCGTGATGCCGGAACCGCCCGAGTTGCGGGACGGCGGGCGGCGCCTCGATAGGCGTCAGGATCGAACCCCGAGCCGCGTCATCTTCTCCCAGAGCGTGGAGCGGCCGATGCCCAGCAGTTCGGCCGCCTTGATGACCTGGCCGTCGGTCTGTTCGAGCGCGCGCTCGATCTGGCGACGCTCGGCCGCGTCGCGAACGTCGGCAAGGGGGAGGAAGCCGGGCCTGGCCTGCATCCCCGGACGGTCGGGAAACAGGTCGCCCGGCATGATCCATTCCGACGCCGTCAGTGCCACCGCGCGGTCGACGCGGTTGCGCAGCTCGCGCACGTTGCCCGGCCAGGCATGCGCCAGCGCTGCGTCCTCGGTGAGGGCGCTGAAGCCGCGGATTCGGGCGGCCGAGCGGGCGACGGCGTTTTGCAGGAAAAGATCGAGCAGCCAGACGATGTCCTCCGGCCGCTGGCGCAGCGGCGGTATCTCGACGGGGAGCACGGCGAGCCGGAAATAGAGGTCCTCGCGGAAGCCCGAGGCCTGCCCCGGCGCCAGCGCGCGATGCGTGGCCGCGGCGATCCTGGCGCGGAACGGAACCGGCGTTTCGCCGCCCAGCCGCGTGAAGGATTCGCTTTCGATCAGGCGCAGCAGCTTGGCCTGCAGGGCAGGGGGCATGTCGCCGATCTCGTCGAGGAAGAGCGTGCCACCCCTGGCGCGTTCGGCATAGCCGAGATGGCGCTGGTGGGCACCGGTGAAGGCACCCTTCTCGTGGCCGAAGATCTCGCTCTCCAGCAGCTCGGCCGGGATCGCGGCGCAGTTCACCGCGACGAAGGGCTGTTCCGCGCGCGCGGAGACCTGGTGCAGAAGGCGCGCCGCAACCTCCTTGCCGGACCCGGTCTCGCCGGTGATCAGGACCGGCAGGTCGTGCGCCGCGAAGCGGTGGATCAGGTCCTCGGCGTGCTGGATGGCAGGCGAACGGCCGAGAACGTAGTCCTTCAGCCGCGTGCCTGCGCGCGTGCTTCGCCGGCCGGCCGCGATGCGCTTCAGGAAATCGTCCATGGCGAAGGGCTTGGTCATGAAGTCGACGGCACCGGAACGCATCAGCCGGACGGCCTGGTCGATCTCCGCGAAGCCGGTAACGAACAGGAAGGGCGGCGCGTTCGGCTGCCGCGCCATCTCAGCGAAGACTGCCTCGCCCGACATGTCGGGCAGCCTGATGTCGCAGATCACGAGGTCGAGCGCGCCGGCGACGCGGGCCAGCCCTGCGACCGCCTCCTGGCCGGTCTGCCACCAGGTGACGTTCCAGCCTTCGAGTTCCAGTCTCTGGACGATGGAGCCGCCCATGACGGGATCGTCCTCGACGAGCCCCGCGTGCGCGCGCTCAGGCGGCATGGCTGCGCTCATCCCGAGCCACCTCCCGCATCGGCAGGACGAGCGTGACGACCGATCCGCCCGACGGGCCGGCTTCCACGCCAGCCCTGCCGCCGCAGGCGTCGACCATCCGGCGGACCATCCAGAGCCCGAGCCCCCGTCCGGCGCGGATGGCCGGGCCGGGATCCTCGTCGCAGAGCATGGCGACGGACTCCCGGGGCATGCCCGGTCCCTCGTCCGCCACCGAGATCGTCAGCCGGTCCGGCGTCCGCTCGACCCTGAGACCGATCGCGCCGGCCTCCGGCGTGGCCGCGCTGGCGTTGAGCAGCAGGTTCAGGACCGCCTGTCGCACCGGTCCGCCGGGGGTCGGGACGACGACGCCATCGGGCCAGTCGACCTGCCAGTCGAGCCTCTGCCGCCGGCGCCGCAGTTCCGGCTTCATCAGCACCCTGGCGTCCTCGAGATCGTCGGCGCAGAGCGGGCGGGCCGACCGTTCCGGCCGATAGGTGGCCAGCGCCGCTTCCACGACCTCGCGAATGCCGTTCAGCCCGCGCTCGATCAGGCTGATCGAGGTGTCGCGGACGCCCGGCGTCCGGCCGTGGGTCTTCAGCGTGTCGATGGCGTTGAACAGGCCGCCGAGCGGATTGTTGATCTCGTGCGCCATGCCGGAGGCCAGGCGCCCGAGGCTCGCGAGCTTTTCTTCTTCGGCCAGTTGCATGGCGAGGTTGGCCCGTTCGCGCTCGGCGTGGACGAGCGCGTTGTAGCCGTGAAAGAGGCTCGCCACCTCGCCGTCGCGCGACGGGAAATCCCGTGACGGGATCGGCTCGGCGACGCCCCTGGCCGCGGCGCGCATGTGATCCTCGAGCACGCGCATCGGTTCGATCATGCGGCGAACCAGAAGGAAACCGCCGAGCGAGAAGATTGCCGCCAGGACGGCGTTGGTGACGAGCAGCGTCGCCAGGATCTCGCGGCGCTCGGCGAAGACGTGCGAAGCGTCGAAGGCGGTGTGGATCGCGCCGATCTTCTGGCCCTGATAGACGAGGTCGCGGTGGGCGAAGCCGATGTCGGCTTCGCGGTCGAAGGTCACGGTGCTTGCGCCGTAGCGCGAGGCATGGGCCTGCGGCAGTTCCGAGTAGGACGGCACGCGGGTCGGATCGGTCGCCGCCAGGACCCTGCCGTCGGCGCCGGTGACGACGGCCTCGATCGGCGACAGCGCCTGGTAGGATCTCTGCGACCGGTCGAGCGCGTCGAAGACCTCCCAGACGTCGCCGCGCAGGACGGCCGGCAGGACCGCCGCGGTCAGCCCGTCGAGGTAGCTGCCGGCGAGACCGTCGAGGAAGGCCTCCTGCGTGCGGGACAGGCGGTCGAGCACCCGCTCGGAGATCACCGCGCTGATGGCGACCATCAAGAGCGCCACCAGGATCGGCACGCGGTAGGAGACCGGAATCGCGCGGAGACGACGCAGCAGGTTCATCCGAAGCGCCTCACCGCGTCGACCTTGGCGGCGATCGTGTCGAAGAGGGCCGGTTCGGCGGCGACGAAGCCGTCCAGCCGCAGGAGCGCCAGCACCTTGCGGCCCTGTTCGTGGCCGGCCATCGCCGTCAGCGCCTCCTTCAGCCGCGCGATGCGCGGATCGCCCGCCAGCGCCCGGGGCGAGGCCACGGGCGGGAAGCCCAGCCATTCGGAGCGGCGCACGATCCTCGTCTGGTCGACGAGGGCCGGCTCCATCTCGCGCATGACGTCCCAGACATAGCCGTCGACGCTGCCGGACTGGGCGAGCCCCGACGCGACGGCGCGGATGACGTTGCGGTGGCCGTAGGTGTAGAAGCTGCGCGAGAAGAAGCCCTCGGGTTTCAAGCCGTTCTCGGCCAGGAGCGCACGGGTGACGAGGAAACCGGAGTTGGAATCGGGGTCGGAGAAGGCGTGGATGTCGCCCTTCAGTTCCTGCCACCGCCCGGTCGGCCTGCCGGCGGCAGCGATCAGGTAGGACTGGTAGAGCGGCTTGCCATGCCAGGACGGCGTGGCGACGAGATCGAGCTCCGACTTGAACTGAACGTAGGGATAGCCGCAGATCCATGCGGCATGGAGCTGACCCGCGACCAGCAGCGCGGTGATCTCCTGATAGGTCCGGCGGCTGACCAGCTCGACGGGTTCTCCGATCGCCTCGGTGAGATAGGCGCGCAGCAGCGCCAGGAGTTCGAGGTCGTTGGACAGGAAGACCGGCGTCAGGCCGAATTTGAAACCGTCCTGGGCGGACGCCCGGCCGGGCGCGAGTGCGAGCGACACGACGGCACTGCCGCACAACGCAAGCGCCGAACGGCGGTCGAGACCCTGGCTCGTGGCTGGGTACCGTGCGGTCAAGTCCTTGGTCCTCCCGGGCGACAGAATAGCCTTCCGGTCGGTCGAAATCGACCGGAATCCGCAGTTTCCGGCCGCGTCCGGCTTTCCGGACCAACGGCGGCGCAGCATGTCCGGGAATCCGGACATCGCGCTGCGGCGCCTTTTGCAACACCTTGTATTCGCTCGCCTCGTCCGTCGCATGGGGAATGGCACCCTCCTTGCACCGTTCGCCACGTAGCCAGTCGCGAACCTGGGAGGATGGAATGGATCGCTGCAGCAAATTGGTCGATGTCGGGCGCCGGCAGTTCTTGCGAGGGAGCGCGCTCGCCGCAGCCGGGGCCGCCACGAGCGTGGCCCTTCCCGCGACCGCCGCGAAGGCGGCGGCGCTCGCCCGCGTCGACTATCCGTCGAACCGCCTCGGCAACGTCGCCGACCTGGTGGCGAACGAGCCGATGGACGTCGCCTATCCGGACGAGAACGCGCCGGGCGTACTGATCAGGCTCGGCACCCCCGTCGAGGGCGGCGTCGGCCCTGACGGGGACATCGTCGGGTTCTCGACCGTCTGCCCGCACAAGGGCTTTCCGCTGAACTACGTCGCGGCCGACCGGACGCTGAACTGCCCGGGCCACTATTCGCGCTTCGACTGCGAGGCCGGCGGACAGCAGATCTGGGGCCAGGCGACGCAGAACCTGCCGCAATACGCGCTGAGGGTGGACGAGAAGGGCGACATCTACGCCGAGGGCGTGGACGAACTGCTCTACGGCCGCCTGTCGAACGTGCTCTGAGGGAGGGGAAAATGGCCTACAAGCGACACATCGACCGCCTGCCGATCATTCCGGCGGATGCGAAGAAGCACAACGTCACCTGCCACTACTGCATCGTCGGCTGCGGCTACCATGCCTACACCTGGCCGGTGAACAAGCAGGGCGGCACGGATGCCGCCGCCAACGCCTTCGGCGTGAATCTGGCCGAGCAGCAGCCGGCCGAGACGGAGGCCTGGTATGCGCCGTCGATGTACAACATCGTCCGGCAGGACGGAAAGGACGTCCACCTCGTCATCAAGCCCGACCATGGCTGCGTGGTGAATTCCGGCCTGGGTTCAGTCCGCGGCGCGCGGATGGCCGAGAACCGTCGCTCCGACAAGACCGGCACGCAGCAGCAGCGGCTGACCGAGCCGATGGTCTGGCGCTATGGCACCTGGCAGCCGACGAGCTGGGCCGACGCGCTCGACCTCGTGGCCCGCGTCACCGCGCGGGTCATCGACAAGGACGACGAGGACGATCTGTTCGTTTCGATGTTCGACCATGGCGGCTCGGCCGGCGGCTACGAGAACACCTGGGGCACGGGAAAACTCTATTTCGGCTCGATGAAGGTGAAGAACTGCCGCATCCACAACCGGCCGGCCTACAATTCGGAGGTGCACTCCACCCGCGACATGGGCGTCGACGAGCTGAACTACGCCTATGAGGACTACACGCTGGCCGACACGATCATGCTGGTCGGCACCAATCCGCTCGAATGCCAGACGAACCTGTTCCTGAACCACATGGTTCCAGGCATGCGCAACGGCGCCAAGGTGATCATCGTCGATCCCCGCCGCACCGTGACCGCCAATGCCTGCGAGGTGGAAGCGGGGGCGGAGAACGTGCTGCACCTGGCGATCAAGACCGGGACGGATCTGGCACTGTTCAACACGCTGTTCACCTACATTGCCGACCAGGGCTGGGTGGACAAGGACTTCATCGCCGCATCGACGCTCTCGGGCGACGTCGCTGTGGCGCAGGACGAAGCGCATCCGGCCGCGCTCGGCTCGTTCGAGATGGCACGGGTGAAGTGCAGGATGTCGCTCGCCGAGGGCGCGTCGATCACCGGGCTCGCCGAGGCGGACATCGTCAAGGCGGCCGAATGGATCGCCAAGCCGAAGGAGGACGGCTCGCGCCGCAAATGCGCCACCGGCTACGAGAAGGGCATCATCTGGGGCAACGACAACTACCGCGTCATCGGCGCGCTGGTGAACATCGGGCTCGCCACCGGCAATATCGGCCGCGAGGGCGGCGGCGTGTGCCGTCTCGGCGGCCACCAGGAAGGCTACTTCCGTCCGTCTGACGCCCATGTCGGGCGGCCGGCACCCTATATCGACCAGCTGATCATCGGCGGACGCGGCAAGGTGCACCACATCTGGGCCAACGACCACTACAAGACGACGCTCAACGCGACCGAGTTCAAGCGCGAGTACAACCGCCGGACCAACATGGTGAAGGACGCCATGGACGCCCATGCGGGCGCGACGCGGGACGAACTGGTCGAGGCGATCGTCGGCGCGATCAATGCGGGCGGGCTGTTCTCGGTCAACGTCGACATCATCCACAGCCAGATCGGCCAGGCCGCGCACGTCATCCTGCCGGCGGTGGAATCCGGCGAGATGAACCTGACCTCCATGAACGGCGAGCGCCGCCTGCGCCTCGTCGAGAAATACATGGACGGCCCCGGCAACGCCAAGCCGGACTGCCTGATCGCGGCGGGGCTCGCCCAGCACCTGGAGCGGGTCCTGCGCGAGGACGGCCGCGACGCCTATGCCGACCAGTTCAAGGGCTACGACTGGAAGACGGAGGAGGACGCCTTCATGGACGGCTATCACTCCGGCAATCCGGAGGTGACCTATGACCGGCTGCGGGCGATGGGCAACAATGGCGTGCAGGAGCCGGTCGTCGGCTTCGAGAACGGAAAGCTGGTCGGCACCAAGCGCCTCTATACCGACGGGAAGTTCACCCGGCACGGGCGGGAGGACGGCAAGGCGCTGTTCTGCGGCGGCGAGTGGCGCGGGCTGCAGGCGCCGGGCAAGGCCTACCAGAGGGACAATTTCGCGTTCCTCATCAACAACGGCCGCGCCAACGTCATCTGGCAGAACTGGTTCCTGGACAAGGCCAACGACTTCGTCACCGACCGCTTCCCGATCCCCTATATCGAGATCAACCCGGAGGACATGGCGGACCTGGGCGTCAAGGCCGGCGACCTGGTCGAGGTCTTCAACGACGTCGGCGCCACGCAGGCGCTGGTCTATCCGACGCCGACGGCGCGGCGGAAGGAGACCTTCATGGTGTTCGGCGCGCCCAACGGCGCGCAGGGCAACATCGTCAATGCCGGCACGAACGAGCTGATCCTGCCGAACTACAAGCACACCTGGGCCAACATCCGGAAGATTTCGGATGCGCCTTCCTCGGCGGCGGATCTTTCGTTCAAGTCGATGGAGTACAGCGCGGGCTGAAACCTCCGCACACAGCCGCCGGGCCACAGGGCCCGGCGGCGCCCCCCTGGTCAACAGGAGCGATCATGACCCTGGCTGCAGTCTCCGCCCAAGAGCCGTGCGACGCCGGCGCGACCGGCACCGTCGTCCCCGTCGACATCGCCGCCGCCAAGGCGGCGGCCGCCGTGATGGCGGTCGCGGAGACCGAGACGCTCGACCTGCTTGCCGCCAACGGCCGCGTTCCGGCGGCGGAGGTGCGCGCAGGTCTGAACCTGCCGCCCTTCAACGCTTCGGCGATGGACGGATATGCGGTGAAGGCGGATCGCTTCGGTGGACCGGGTCCGTGGCGGTTCGCGGTGACGGGACGGATCGCGGCCGGCGATGCTCCCCGGCCATCCTTCGAAGGCTCCGTCCGCATCCTGACGGGCGCGCCGGTCCCGGAGGGTTTCGACACCGTCGTCATGCAGGAGAAGTGCACCGTCGACGGCGACGACATCGTCATCCGCGAGCGGCCGCGCACGGGCCAGAACGTGCGGGTGGCGGGAGAGGACGTCCGCCGCGGCGACATGCTGCTGCGGGAAGGCGACCTTCTGAAGCCCCAGCACCTCGCGCTGCTTGCCGGTCAGGGCATGGCCGGGATCGAGGTTCGCCGCAGGATCCGCGTCGGGCTCGTCTCCACCGGCACCGAACTGCGCGAGCCGGGCGAGCGGCTGCATCCGGGCCAGATCTTCAACTCGAACCGCGTGATGCTGCGCGCCAGCCTCGACGCCTGCCGCTGGGCCGAGGTGATCGATTTCGGCATCGTCGCCGACACGCGCGAAGAAATCGCCGCCGCCCTGGCCGAGGCGGCGAAGCGCTGCGACGCGATCATCACCACCGGTGGCGTTTCGGCCGGCGAGGAAGACCATGTCACCTCGGCGGTCAGCTCCGGCGGCGGCGCGCTCGACGTCCTGAAGGTCGCCATGCGCCCCGGCAAGCCCGTCAAGGTCGGGCGGCTCGGAAGCGCGCTCTTCCTCGGGCTGCCCGGCAATCCCAATGCCACGCTCGTCACCTTCCGGATGATCGCACTGCCGGCCCTGCGCAAGATGGCAGGCCTGTCGGGCACCGCCCCGGTCTGGACGCGGGCCGTGGCCGATTTCACCTATGACAAGCGGGCCGACCGCACGGAATTCGTGCCCGTGCGCCTCGGCGATCCGGCTCCGGACGGTCTGCCGCGCCTCACCATGCTCGGCCGCGGCTCCTCCGCCAGCCTGCGCGCGATCTCGCAGGCCGAAGGCATCGCGCTGCTGCCGCCCGGCGTGGACCGCATCGAACCCGGCCTGCCTCTCGCCTTCGAGGCGATGTGAGCCGCCATCGTCGCCGGTGATGCCCTTGCGGCCGTCCGAACGGCGTGGCGTCGCGCTGGGCCGATGCCTTGCCTCCGGATCCTGACCGGGAGGTCGACGGGGGTTTGATGGTGCCCCCTGCCGGGATCGAACCGGCATGGCCGAAGCCGAGGGATTTTAAGTCCCTTGCGTCTACCTGTTCCGCCAAGGGGGCAGCCGGTAGAGCGGTAGCGGGTCGGTCGCGCGGGATCAAGCCGGGAAAGGCGCGCGAAGGCGGCAGCGCCGGGACGGCGAGGCCTGTCCCGTCACCGTCACGCGCGTCAAGGGATGCGCTGCACGCGGCAGGCGCAGCGACAGGACGCCGCGCGCCGTCCGGTCGTCAGCCGCCGAACGCCTTGGCGGCGATGCGCTTCACGAAGCCGGCGACCTTTTCGGATTCGACGAATTGCGGCATGTGGCCGATGCCTTCGAGAATCTCGATGTCGATGCCCTTGATCCGGCCCTCCATCGCCAGCCCGTGGCGGGTGTGATGCAGCACGCGGTCGCGGCTGCCGAACAGGATGCCGACCGGCATCGCTATCTCGCCGTAGCGTTCCATCTGGCCGGGCAGGTCCTGCTCCACCGCCACGAGGTCGGTGGAGGTGGCGTAGAAATGGCCGGGGCGCAGGCCGAGATAGCCGCCGCCGCCGATGGCGTAGTCTGCCGGCACCGGCTGCGGCCCGAAGACGAAGTCGAGCGTCTGCTGCGCCGTCTTCATTCCCGCAGGCACGGCCAGCGTCGCGGCGATGATGCGGCGCATCAGCGGCGAGCGGATGTAGAGGCCGCCGAATTCCTTCGGCGGCGTCGGCACGTAGTGGGTGAGGGGGGAGATCAGCGCCAGGCCGGATATCTTGTCGGGGTGGTCGAGCGCGACGCGCAGCGCAATCGCCCCGCCGAGCGAATGGCCGACCAGCAGCGGCTTTTCCAGCCCGACCGCGTCGATGAATTTCGCGATCGCCTCGGCCTGCTGCGGAATGCGGGCGCCGCTCGACACGCGGGTGGAATAGCCCGAGCCGGGGCGATCCATCGCCACGAGGCGGAAGCCGCCGCCGATGGCCGGAAACAGCGTCTGGCGGAAATGATGCAACTGGCCGCCCAGACCGTGAACGAAGAGGATCGGTCGGCCGGAGCCCTGGTCGACATAGTGGATCGCGTCGCCGCCGACCACGACCGTCTTGCCGATGCGCGGAATCCTCTTCTCGGCGTCGGCGGCGAGGCGGCGGGTCGCCAGCGCGTTCCAGCCGAGCCAGCCGGCGGCGGCCAGCAGCGCGGCGACGAGGATCCAGATCAGCACGGCCATGGGCAGGTCTCCTTCGTCGGACGGGTCGGTCCGTCGCGTGGGCGTCGGCCGGCCAAGGTCTGCCCCGGCGCGCGGCCAAGATCAATGGCTGTTCGCATCGGCGGCGGACGCAAAAGGGGCGACCCTGAGGCCGCCCCGATGATTCGATGGCCGCACGTATCGCGTGCGGCCGGCCGTGCAGCGCGGCTTAGCCGTGCAGCGCGGCTCAGCCGTGCAGCTTGGCGGTGATCTCGGCCACGCGCTTGCCCTGGAACTTCGCGCCCTCGAGTTCCTGCTCCGACGGCATGCGCGAGCCGTCCGTGTTCGACGTCGTGGTCATGCCGTAGGGCGCACCGCCGCGCACGACATCGTTGCCCGACTGGCCCTGGTAGGCATAGGACAGCGGCACGATGATCATGCCGTGATGCTGCAGCGAGACCTGCGTCGAGATGATGGCGAACTCGGCGCCGCCGTGCTGCGTGGCGGTCGACACCATGACCGAGGCGACCTTGTTGATCAGCGCGCCCTTGGCCCAGAGCGGGCCGGTCTGGTCGATGAAGTTCTTCATCTGCGAGGACATCGCGCCGTAGCGGGTGGAGATGCCGAAGATGATGGCGTCGTAGTTCTCGAGCTCGAGCGGATCGGCGATCGGCGCCTCCTGGTCGAGCTTGTAGTAGGCGGCCTTGGCGACCTCCTCGGGAACGAGCTCCGGAACGCGCTTGATCGTCACGGTCGCGCCGGCTTCCGCGGCGCCCTCGGCGGCGGCCTTCGCCATCGCTTCCATGTGACCCCAGCTCGAATAATAGAGAACGAGTACCTTCGCCATGTCTGTCTCCTTCGGTTTCGACTGCCGGGCCGCCAGCATCCGTCGGTTGCGGCCTTATCCCGGTCTCGCCTCTATCTAGGGCGCGCCCATCGTCTACGAAACAGCCGGATCGCAGCACGGTTCGTTCACAGAACCGATGCCATTGCTGCCGGCTCCGCCCGGCGCTATGTCGTTTCGACATTCCCCGGAGAGCCCCGATGTCTCAGATCGTCACTGCCGCCATGGTCGTCATCGGGGATGAAATCCTCTCCGGCCGCACCAAGGACAAGAACATCGGCCACCTCGCCGACATCATGACGGCGATCGGCATCGACCTGAAGGAAGTCCGCGTCGTTCCCGACGAGGAGGACGAGATCGTCGCCGCCATCAACGCGGTGCGGGCGCGTTACACCTACGTCTTCACCACCGGCGGCATCGGACCGACGCATGACGACATCACCGCCGATTCGGTATCGAAGGCCTTCGGCGTTCCCTGCGGATATGACGAGAGAGCCTACGCCATGCTGGAGGCGCATTACGCGGCGCGGGAGATGGAGTTCACCGAGGCGCGCAAGCGCATGGCGCGGATGCCGCGCGGCGCCGACCACATCGACAACCCGATCTCGATGGCGCCCGGCTTCCGGATCGGCAACGTGCACGTGATGGCCGGCGTGCCGTCGATCTTCCAGGCGATGCTCGACAATGTCGTGCCGACGCTGAAGACCGGGACGAAGCTGATCTCGGCCACGGTGCCGTGCCCGTTCGGCGAGGGCACGATCGGCGATGCGCTGGGCGCCATCCAGAAGGCGCATCCCGACACGATCATCGGTTCCTATCCGAAATATCTCGACGGAAAATTCTGGACCGAGCTCGTGGTGCGCGCCCGCTCCGAAGCGGCCCTCGCGCCGGCCGTGGCGGCCGTCGAGGCGATGGTGGCCGGCAAGGCCGAGGCCGTGCAGCCGGGCTGAAGGACCTGCGGACCTGATGGGGACCGGCGCAGCCACGAAAGCGCCGCACGGGTTGCCGCAGCTGTGCTAGGCTCGGGCGGTCTCTGCGGGAAAGGAGTGGTCCCATGACCTACAAGACGATCGTCGCCGTGCTGCAGGACGAGGCTGGCGCGCCTGCCATGCTCGACGCCGCCGTCGCGCTCGCCTCACGCTTCGGCGCCCAGCTGGTCGGCGTGCACGCCGAGCCCCTGCCGATGCCGATCGCTTCGCCGATGGGCTTTCCGGACGCGACGCTGATCGGCGCGAGCGAGGACATCAACCGCGCCCGCGAGAAGCGGCTTGGCGAACTCTTCGCGTCGCGGATGGCCCGCGCGGACCTGTCCTGCGAGTGGCGGACTCTGCGCAGCTTTTCCGGCGACAGCGCCCTGTCGGCGCTGGAGAGCGCGCGCTGCGGCGACATCGTCCTGGCCGGCCATGGCGGCGGGGAGGGCGGCTCGCCCGACATCGACACGCTGATCCAGGGCGCGGGCCGGCCGGTGCTGCTGCTGCCGAAGGAGCGCCCCGTCCGCGCCGAGGTCCGCCGCGCGGTGGTGGCCTGGAACGGTTCGCGCGAGGCGGCACGCGCCGCGTTCGACGCGCTGCCCTTCCTGATGGAGACCGAGGAGACGACGCTGCTCACCATCGATCCGATCGCCGGCGAGGGCGTCCCGCTGCCCGGTTCGGAGATCGCCGCAGCGCTGACGCGCCACGGCGTCAAGGTGACGATCGAGGCCGTGTCCTCGGGAGACTGGTCGCGCGCCCAGGTGATGGAGCGGACGGTGCGCGCGAAGAACGCCGACCTGCTCGTGCTCGGCGCCTTCAGCCATTCGCGGCTGCGCGAGATGATCTTCGGCGGGACGACGCGCTCGATCATCGAGAACCCGCCCTGCCTGACCCTGATGGCACGCTGACCGGCGGACCCGGGGTCGCGCGATTCGCGTCGCGCCGAACCGGATGATGCCGGCCGTCACTGCGGCAGCGTGCGGATCCAGTCGGTGACGGCGGCGGCGAGGCGGTCGGTCGTGCCGGGCGACAGCGCGTCGCCCGCGATGACGTGGTTCGACGGATCACCGGAATCCTCGACGGTGACCAGGGCATGCGGCGCGCCCCAGCGCCGGGCTGCGGCCCGCGTCAGGTCCGGCCGCACGACCGCGTCGGCGTCGGAGAAGACGAACAGCGCCGGCACGGCGGCGCGCTCGACCGGCGCTTCGGCCGCCATCGCCACCACGGCGCTCATCGGCATCACCGCCTCGATCGGATAGCGCGTCGTCCAGAAGCGGCCATGGCTTTCGTTCGACGGTTCGAAGCTGCGTTCGTCACCCGCCACGAGGCGCGCGATCTGCAGGCCCCACGGCCCGGCAAGCAGGCCCGCACCGCCGGCCTGGACGCCGTAGTTGGGCGACACCAGCACCACGCCCGCCATCCGCTCGCGGAAGTCCGGCTCGGTGGCCGCCCAGCTGGCGATGGAGGCGCCGGTGGAGGTGGCCACGACCACGACGCGCTCGCCCAGGCGCTCGCCGATGGCCAGCGCTTCGGCGAAATCGTTCACCCAGGCGTTGACCGAGGCGGTGGCCATCGCCGCGCCATCCTGCCCGTGGCCGGCGAGCCGCGTATAGAACAGGTTGGCGCCGAGCGCCGCGGCGACCTGATCGGGCGCCGGCCTTATCTCCTGCTTGGAGGCGGAGAAGCCGTGCACGTAGACGATCGCCAGCGGCGTCCGCGCCTTCGAAGCGGGAAAAGCCCAGACGATCTCCTTCCGGAGCCCCGGGCGGATGCCCGGCACGCCAGCCTCGCGCTCGGCGATCCAGGCGTCGAGATCCGTTCCCATCGTCGCCGGATCGAAGGTGACGGTTGTGTCGCGCGCGACGCGCGGACCGGCGAACCAGACGATCGCCGCCGCAGCGATCAGCACCGCCGCCAGTCCCAGGAGAAGCATCATGCGCCGCACGGATTCGTTCCTCGTACCATGCGCGCAGCAATAGCGCCTCCGCGGCGGCGATGGAACGGGCAACCGGCGGATCCGCGGCGAAGCGGCCGGCGATCGGAGTTGGCCCATCCGGCACGTGGCCGGCGGCGGCAACCAATCGGCAGCGCGGCGCGTACAAGGTCGAAACACCTCCTGCCGCCAGGGCCGCCATGCCGTTTCGCCTGCTCCTGTTCTACGCCCTGCCGGCCGTTCCGCTCGCGGCGCTGACCTTGCCGCTCTACATCATCGTTCCGACCTACTATACGGAAACGCTTGGCCTTTCGCTCGGTGCGGTCGGCGCAGCGCTGCTCGTCGTGCGCATCTTCGATGCCGTCAACGACCCGCTGATCGGCTGGCTTGCCGACCGCTGGCGACCGGCAATGGGGCGCCGCCGCGCGGTCTTCGCGCTGTCGCTGCCCGTCTGCGGGCTTGCGGCGCTGATGCTGTTCTGGCCGCCGGCCGACGCAGGCGTGATCCATCTCGCCGTGTGGGGCATGGTGCTGTCGCTCGGCTTCACTGGCGCGATGCTGTCCTACACCGCCTGGGGCGCGGAGCTTGCCGGCGACTATGCCGAGCGGGCGCGGATCGCCGGCTTTCGCGAAAGCCTGACGCTGGCTGGAACGCTGATCGCCATCGCTCTGCCTTTCGCCATCGGCTTCGGGCCGGCAGGCGGGCTGGGCGGGCTTGCGGTGCTCGGACTGTCGGTCGTCGGCGGGCTCGCGCTGTTCGGCGGCCTTGCGGTCCTGAAGGTGCCCGAGCCGGTCGATCACTCGGTCGCGGCGGGTTCGTTGCGCGACGGGCTTTCCCGGATGGCGGGCAACGCGCCGTTTCGCCGGCTGATCGCGGCCTATTTCCTCAACGGGCTGGCCAACGGTATCCCGGCGACGCTCTTCCTCTACTTCGTGGCGACGCGGATCGGGGCGCCCGACATGCGCGGGCCGCTGCTGTTTCTCTACTTCCTCGCTGGCATCGGCGGCGTGCCGCTGGCGCTGTGGGCGGCACGGCGGACGAGCAAGCACCGCGCCTGGTGCGTCGCCATGGTGGCGAACTGCGCGATCTTCTCGCTGGTCCCGCTGCTCGGCACAGGCGACGTGGCGGGGTTCGCGGCGATCTGCGTGGCGACCGGCCTGCTTCTCGGCTTCGACCTGTCGCTGCCGCCGGCAATCCAGGCCGACGTCATCGACGTCGACACGGCGCTGTCCGGCGAGCAGCGCTCGGGCGCCTATTTCGCCGCCTGGAGCCTTGCGACCAAGCTGGCGCTGGCGGCGGGCGTCGGCATTGTCTTTCCGCTGCTGGGCTTCGCCGGCTTCGATGCCGCGGCGGGCGCGGCGAACGACGAGGCGGCGATCGGCGCGCTCGTGGCGCTCTATGTCTGGCCGCCGATCGCGCTCAAGCTCGCCGCCATCGCGCTGATGTGGCGCTTTCCGCTCGACCGGCTTGAGCAGGCGTCGCTGCGCCGGACGATCGAGGAACGGTCGGCGACGGCGCGGGCCGCCGCTCAGAGCGTGTGAATCGATCGAGGATGCGAAAGAATGCCCACTGCAATCCTTGGGATTTTCGGCTTAGGCTGCGCAAAAACGGGCATTCTCTCAGGGCTTGAGCGGCCGCTTGTCCCAGCCCATCGCCCGCTTCATCACCGGGAAGTAGAGCGCGTGCGGCAGGAGGTTCACCAGCTTCAGCGTCCAGGCGAGCCGGCGCGGGAAGCAGACCTCGAAGCCGCCGCGCTCGAGACCGTCGGCGAAACGGCGCGTCGCGTCTTCCACCTGCATCAGGCCGGGCATCGGGAATGTGTTCTTTTCGGTGAGCGGGGTATCGACGAAGCCCGGATTGATGACCTGGATGCGAATGTTCATCTTGTCGAAGTCGAACTTCAGCGCCTCGGCCATGTTGTTGACCGCCGCCTTGGACGCACCGTAGGCCGAGGCGAGCGGCAGTCCGCCATAGCCGGACACCGAGCCGACGATGGCCACCTGGCCGAAGCCGCGCCCCTTCATCGCGTCGACTGCGGGCACGAGCCCGTTGACGACGCCGAAGAGGTTGATTTCGTAGGTCTTGACGAAGTTGTCGACCGACAGTTTCTCGCCCTTGGCGGGGAAATAATTGCCGGCGTTGAATACGGCGAGTGCCACCGGGCCGAGTTCGGTCTCGATCGCCTCGACCGTTGCGGCCATGCGCGTCTGGTCCGTGACGTCGCAGGGGAAAGGCACCACGCGGCCGCCCTGCGCTGCCGCCTCGGCTGCGAGCGAGGCGAGATTCCCTTCGCCGCGCGCGGTTGCGGCGACGACATAGCCGCGGCGCACGAGTTCGAGCGCCAGAGCGCGGCCGATCCCGGTGCTGGCCCCGGTGATCCAGGCAATGCCGTCGGACGGCTTGGCGCGGTAGAGCGTCATGCAGCGTGCTCCGTCGAAGGGAGAGGAAGGAGGCGCCGGCCCGGACCGGCGCGCAGTCAGCCCCCGATGATGTCCATCAGGCGCCGCGGGATCGAGCCCGTCAGCTTCAGCGGCGCATCGGTGATCGCCATGCCGATGCAGGGGCGGTCCATCTCGGCCGTGGGCCGGTGTTCCACCGTCTCGTCGGCAATGGAGATGTCGCCGCGGCCGTAGCGGCCGTGCACGTCGGTGAAGGCGCCGTCGAGCACCAGCGACAGTTCCACGCCGCCATGGGTGTGGGTCGGGATGCGACGGCCGGGCCTGATCCAGAACAGCGAGACATGGAAGCCTTCGATGTCGCCGAGCTCGTGCTCGCGGAAACCGGGCATCTTGGTGCGCCATGGCGTCTCGTCGGCGTCGAAGCCGACGAAATCGCGCAAGGCGCGCGGGAAAACGGCATTCCGGGGCTGCGGCGGCAGCACGATGGGCGCAGGGGCCTCGCTGCCGAGGATGGCCGCGAGCCGGCTGGTGCGATCCGACAGCGGCTTCGGCTTTTCCTGTTCCAGCTCCTCGCCGGCCATCACCTCGAGGCCGCGCGCCAGCGCACGACTGCGCGGCTTCAGCTCGAGATGCGATGCGACGAGCACGCGCGCAGGCGTGGGCAGGTTGCCCGCGACGTAGCGCGCGATCAGCGTGTCGATCGTGTCGGTGGCGTCCGAAGTCATCTGGTCTCGTCTCTGCTCTGCCATCGCCCTTGTGCTTTGCAATCTATTCGGTTTTTTGTCCTTTCGCCACATACGAGCGGTGCGGCCGACTGGATCAATCGATGTTTTTCCCGTCTCGCCGCGCCACCGGACGAATATGGCGCCGATCCCGCCATCGGCGGAAAATCCCTTCTTGAAAGCGCATGTCCTGCTTCGTAGACCAGAAAACAAACCCGCGGACGGCGTCACGACCGGACTTGCACGCGGAAACCGACAGGAAGGGAAGGCCCCCATGTATCGTTCCGTCATCGAAGCGATCGGAAACACGCCGCTGATCCGCCTGCGGCGCGCGTCGGAGGAAACCGGCTGCGAGATTCTCGGCAAGGCCGAGTTCATGAATCCCGGCCAGTCGGTCAAGGACCGCGCCGGCCTTTTCATCATCCGCGACGCCGAGAAGAAGGGCCTGCTTCGGCCGGGCGGCGTGATCGTCGAGGGAACCGCGGGCAACACCGGCATCGGCCTCACCGTCGTGGCCAAGGCGCTCGGCTACCGCACGGTGATCGTCATCCCCGATACCCAGAGCCAGGAGAAGAAGGACGCGCTCAGGCTGCTGGGCGCCGAGCTGATCGAGGTGCCGGCGGTCCCCTACAAGAACCCGAACAACTACGTGAAGCTGTCGGGGCGGCTGGCCGAGCAGCTCGCCCGTACCGAGCCGAACGGCGCGATCTGGGCCAACCAGTTCGACAACACCGCCAACCGCGAGGGCCATATCGAGACGACGGCGCAGGAGATCTGGCGCCAGACCGACGGCAAGGTCGACGGTTTCGTCTCGGCCGTCGGCACCGGCGGCACGCTGGCCGGCACCGCCATGGGCCTGCAGGGCCGGCGCCGCGACGTGAAGATCGCGCTTGCCGATCCGCTGGGTGCTGCCCTCCATTCCTTCTACACCGAAGGCGTCCTGAAGTCGGAGGGCTCGTCGATCACCGAGGGCATCGGCCAGGGCCGCATCACGGCCAATCTCGATGGCTTCACGCCCGACTTCTCCTTCCAGGTGCCGGACGAGGCGGCGCTGCCGATCGTCTTCGATCTCGTGCAGGAGGAGGGGCTCTGCCTCGGCGGTTCGTCGGGCATCAACATCGCCGGCGCGATGCGCCTGGCGAAGGAGATGGGCCCGGGCCACACGATCGTGACCATCCTGTGCGACTACGGCACGCGCTACCAGTCCAAGCTCTTCAACCCCGCCTTCCTGCGCGGCAAGAACCTGCCGGTGCCGGGCTGGATGGAGACGACCGTCGACATCGCGGTGCCCTATGAGAAGGTCGACGCCTGATGGCCCACACAACCGAGATCCTGTTTCGCGAGGACGCCTATCTGTCCACCGCCGAAGGCGCGGTCGCGGCCGTCAACGAGCGCGGCGGCATCGTTCTCGACCGGACCAATTTCTACGCCACCTCCGGCGGCCAGCCGGGCGATACCGGCTTTTTCGAGCGCGCCGACGGCACGCGGATCATGATCGCCGGAACCATCACCGGCGAGACGAAGGAAGAGATCATCCATGTTCCGGCACCCGACCAGGCCGTGCCGAATGTCGGCGAGACGCTCGTGCTGCACATCGACTGGGAGCGCCGCTACAAGCTGATGCGCATGCACACGGCCTGCCACCTGCTCAGCGTGGTGTGTCCCTTTCCGATCACCGGCGCCTCGGTAGGCGAGGAGGAGTCGCGCGTCGACTTCGACATTCCCGATGCCGGAGTCACGCGGGAAGGGGTGACGCAGGCGATGATGGACCTCGTCGACGCCAACCACCCGATCTTCAACCGCTGGATCGGGGCCGACGAACTCGCGGCCAATCCGGGGCTGGTGAAATCGAAGAACGTGCGCCCGCCCACGGGCGCCGGCCGCATCCGCCTCGTCTGCATCGGCGAGGACTCCGTCGTCGACAGCCAGCCCTGCGGCGGCACGCATGTCTCGGAGACGCAGGAGGTGGGGGCGATCCACATCGCCAAGATCGAGAAGAAGGGCCGCGAGAACCGCCGCTTCCGGATCCGGTTCGGGCCGTTGCCGACGGCGTGACGCGCGGGCGTGGCCGTCTCCGACGCAGCTCCGACGTTCGCTCAATTGACTTTTACGTAAATGCCGTGCCAATGATTTCAACACTGAAATCGATTTAGGCGGGCAGCGCATGCGGGAATACTACACGATCACCGAGCTGACCCGGGAGTTCGAGATCTCCACCCGCACGCTGCGCTTCTACGAGGACGAGGGGCTGATCCAGCCGGTCCGCCGCGGCCGCACGCGGCTGTTTCGCCCGTCCGACCGCCATCTGGTCAAGCAGATCATGCGCGGCAAGCGGCTCGGCTTCTCGATCTCGGAGATCCGCGAGATCATCCAGATGTACAAGACGCCGCCCGGCGAGGTCGGCCAGCTGAAGCTGATGATCAAGCGCATCGAGGAGAAGCGCGGCGACCTGCGCCAGAAACGCCGCGACCTGGAAGAGACGCTGGCCGAACTGGATCAGGCCGAGGAATCCTGCGTCGAGCGGCTGGTGGAACTCGGCGTCAACACTTGAGGCGACGGCCTGCGAGCCTCGGGGCGGCGCGGTTCAGATCCAGCGCCGCACCTTCTTGCGATAGTCCCTGTATCTCTTGCCGAACCGCGCCTCGAGGTGCTTTTCCTCGCGTTCGATCGCGAGCTTCTGCGTCGCGAAGGCCGCTAGGAGGCCCAGTAGCAGGAACCAGGCGCTGCCGGCGATCAGCCCGATGCCGAAGGTCAGCATCGTGTTGGCGAGATAGATCGGATTGCGCGAGAAGGAGAACGGGCCGCCCGAGACGAGGTGCTCCGAGCCGCGATGCGGCATGATGGTGGTGCGTGCCCGGTGCAGCGTGCGCATGGCCGAGACGTCGATGGCCACCACACCGACGATCGTGACGATGCCGATGGCGAACAGGATGTCCGACAAAGGGCTCGGGATCCAGGGGAGCGGAACCGTCCAGGCGAGGATCGCGGCCAGCACGATCGCCGTCAGATAGATCATCGGCGGCCATGGCAGCCGATTGGGTCGTGCGTCGTAGGCGTTCACTGGTTCCCTCCCGTAGCAGGTCTGCGCTCGGTCTCGTCCGTGCAGATGGCGGCGAGTGCGGCCACCGTCTGCCGTTCGCTTTCATTCTGGCGGCCCGAGAACAGTCCGTCGAGCAAGTTCTCGCCCTCCAGGGCGTCGAGCACGCAGACGCAGTAGAAGCTGCAGAATTCCTCGTCGCGCTCGGCCGAGCAGGTGCGCTCGCAGGCCTGGCGGAACTGCACCTGCGGCGTCTCGACCTGCGGCGGCACCAGCTGCGAAAACAGGAAGACGCAGCCGATCAGTGCCGGCTGGTGGATCAGGTAGAAGGCGAGGCTGTGCCGCCCGAGGAAGCCGAGCGGCGCGGTCCAGGCCGGTGCGGTGAGACGCGACAGCCTGTCGAAGAGGCCGCTGCGCTCTGCGACCATGGCTGCCGCCATCCCGGCCAGCACGGCGCCGAACCACGGAAACAGCGGCACGAAGTCGTTGGAGCGCGGCCGCGTCTCCGACAGGCCCGTCCACCACCACCAGGCCGGATCGAAGGCGGACGAAGTGAGCCAGGCCGGCGCGGCGATGACGCCGGCCGCCAGCACGAGCACCACCGCCCAGGGCAGCCGCAGGAAGGCGAGGCCGAGCAGGCTCGCCAGCGCGATCTGGTGCAGAATGCCGAAGAAGATGAAGGTGTCGGGCATGGCGACGTAGGTCGCGATGCTGATGGCCAGCGCCGCACCGGCCACCATGGCCATGCGGATGCCGAAGCCGCGCCAGCGCACGCCGCGCGCATGCGCCAGGAACAGGCTGACGCCGACGAGGAACAGGAAGGACGAGGCGATCGAGCGGGCAAACAGCTTCCAGCCGCCGACCGTCGTCGTGCCCGCCTCGACATAGCGGAAGAATTCGAGATCCCAGGTGAAATGGTAGATCGCCATGGCGATGAGCGCCACGCCGCGTGCGAGGTCGATCGCTTCGATTCGTCGGTGGCGGACGGGGGCGGACATGGCGGGATCGGGCTGGGTCATGGCGTTTCCGTTTCTGCGATAGCAGGAAACGCGAGCGGCCGGTATTCCGCTGCGCATCGGCTCAACGAATTGCCCGGTCCCGGCGCGTTGGGCCAGCGGCGGGCTTTGCGCCGGTCGAACGATTTTGCGTCATGGCGGCGTCGCATTCCTGTCATCCGCTGGCCCGACGCGCCTGCCAGATGTCGCTCAGGCGAAACTTCGGGACATCATGGCGACTCAGGTCCGGCATCCGATCTGGCTTCCGGCGCTGAAGACGCCGGGCGCGCACACGTTCGCAATCCTCTATGCCGTCGAGTCTTTCGCGCGCGCCTCGGTGTCGAGCGTCATCCCGATCCAGATCTACGACGTCCTGCGCGACGAACAGGCCGTGTCGCTGGTCTACACCGCCGTCGCCTTCGCCGGCATCTCGGTCACGCTGTTCATGCCGCTGCTGATCGAGCGATTCGCCCGGCGCTGGGTTTATACGGCGGGCGTCGGCGGGCTGATCCTCGGCGCGCTGCTGTTCCTGACGCCATGGCTGTGGAGCCAGATGGCCGGGATGCTCTGCCGCGTGATGGGGGCCAGCGCGCTGTCGATCACCCTCAATCTCTACATCATGGACCACATCCGCAAGACGCAGTTCATCCGCTCCGAATCGATGCGGATGGCCTGGTCGACCTTCGCCTGGACCGGCGGGCCGACGCTCGGCGTCGTGCTCTACGTGAACTATGGGATCCTGGCCGCGCAGGCGGTGCCGATCGCGACCGGGCTCTTGCTGCTTTGCCTGTTCTGGTTCTTCCGCCTGAGCGACAATGCGATGATCCGGCCGGGCGCCACGCGGCCGGCGAGCCCGCTCGCCAATATCGGCCGCTTCCTGCGCCAGCCGCGGCTCAGGCTCGCCTGGCTGATCGCCTTCGGCCGCTCCTGTTTCTGGACCACCTTCTTCGTCTACGCGCCGATCCTGATGGTGACGTCGGGGCAGGGCGAGCTTGCCGGCGGCATGGTCGTCTCGGCCGCCAACGCGCTGCTGTTCTCGGCGCTGATCTGGGGCTGGGCCGGTCGCCGCTTCGGCGCGCGCAACGTCATGTCGATGGCCTTCCTCGTCACCGGCGCCATGCTGGTGGCGGCCGGCACGGCCGGCAGCGAGGCGCCGATCGCTGCCGCAGCCTTCCTGCTGCTGGCGGCCTTCTTCTGCATCGCGCTCGACGCGCTCGGCTCGACGGCCTTCATGCGCAGCGTCCGCGTCTGGGAACGCGCGCGCATGACGGCGGTCTACCGCACCTATCTCGACCTGTCGGAACTCTTGCCGCCACTGGTCTATTCGGTGACGCTGGCCTTCTTCGGCCTGGGCTCGGTCTTCGTCACGCTCGGCGTCTTCGTGGCCGCCTGCGGGGTGGTTACCTTCGTCTATCTGCCGAAGCGGATGTGAGGCTCAGCCCGTTCGCGACAGCACCCAGGCGTGGAAGCGGGCGATCTCGTATTCCTCCGGCATCAGCGTTCCGTGCCGGTGCGGCAGGGCCGACAGCCCGCGCTGGTTGATCTCGCAGATCGCCGCGTCCTGATCGAGCACGAGCGAGCCGAAGGCGACCACGTTGTCGAGCGCCTCGGCCGTTTCGGGTCTGGTCTCCTGCGTAAAGTACCATTCGGCGGTGAGTTCGGTCCGCGCGGGTCCGAGCGGGCGCAGGCTGACGCTGCGGACATAGTCGACATGGCCGACGACGAAGAAGGAGGGCAGGTGGGTGACGTAGCTCTGTCCGGCCTGCCGGTTCTCGTCCGTCAGGCCGGCGAAGGCGCGGCCCTTTGCACTGCCGTCGCCCGACCAGGTCTCGGCACCGCTGCGCAGCCTGCCGGAGAACTGCGGCGCCTCGTCGTCGGCATGCGCCTGCCAGGCGGGGTCGTCGCGGCGTTCCATCAGGCCGCGGCCGTAGATCGGCACCAGGGCAGAGAGTTCGGGATGCACGCCCGGGCAGTGCAGGCACTCGTTGTAATTGTCCCAGAAGACCTTCCAGTTGCAGGCGATCTCCTTGCGGTAGACGGGACCGCGCTCCAGCCGCTCCAGCGGCCAGTTGGCGAGCATTGCCGGATCGCTGTCGAAGCCGTCGACGGCGGCACCCGGTGCGGCGGACAGGTTGACGAAGACGAAGCCGCGCCACTCGGCGACCGCGACCGGATGCAGCCCGTGCGCGGCCTTGTCGAAGCCGTCGGGAAGCACCTTGCTGGAGGTTCGGACCAGTGCCCCGTCGAGCGAGTAGGACCAGGCATGGTAGGGGCAGACGATCAGCCGGCCGGCGAGGCGGCCGCACTCCTCGCTCTTCAGCGCGGCACCCCGATGCCGGCAGCTGTTGTGGAAAGCGCACAGGCTTCCGTCCTCGTGCCGCAGGAGGAGAATCTCCTGGTCGCCGATGCGGGTGAGGCGAAACGCGCGCGGCTCTGCGAGATCGCTCGCGCGACAGGCATGGATCCAGTGCCGGTACCAGATGGCGTCGAGATCGCGGCGGTAGGCCTCGTCCGAAAGATAGGCGTCCGACGGCAGCGTCTGCCGCGTCTCGGTCAGGCCGTTCCAGGCAGGCTTGCTCGGCGGATGGAGGGTCATGGGAGGTCGTCCAAGCTGTGGCACCGGCCGAGACTAGCCTGAAGCCTACTGGCGCGTCGAGCGTGGCCCGGCGGGCACCGCCTCCGGATGGTTACGGTCGAGGGAACCTTGGACCGCCATCCCTGTTAGCGGTCAGACGAGAGGACATGCTGGCCGACCGGCTCGAACGGGACCGGCAGGACAGGAAGAAACCGGGAGGTTGACCTGGAGAACACGCATGATTCCCGATTGTCGTTCGGTCACGCCGCTGGTGGCCCTTTTCCTTGCCTCTGCCGCGCTGCCCTCTTCCGGCTCCCGCGCAATCGCCCATGACGCCGCGTCCGGCTGGTCCTATCCACTGGCGTGCTGTTCGGGCTTCGACTGCCGGCAGGTTTCCGCGGCCAGGGTGGCGGAAACCCCTGACGGGTATGTGATCGCGAGCACCGGCGAAGTGGTCGGCTATGCCGACGGGCGCATACGCACATCGCCGGACGGCGAGTTTCACTGGTGCTCCGTCGCCGGAGCCGACGACGGCGACACGATCTGCCTGTTCGTGCCGCCGAAGCTGTTCTGACCGCCGCAGCCTACCGCGCGACGACCGTCTGGCGCTGCTCGCCCAGTCCCTCGACGCCGAGATGCATCGTGTCGCCGGCCTTGAGGAAGCGCGGCGGCTTCATGCCGAGGCCGACGCCGGGCGGCGTGCCGGTGGTGATGACGTCGCCGGGTTCGAGCACCATGAACTCCGACAGATAGGAGACGATCTCGGCGCAGGTGAAGATCATCGTCGCGGTCGAGCCGGTCTGGGCGCGCTGGCCGTTCACGTCGAGGAACATCGACAGCGCCTGCGGATCGGGGATCTCGTCGGCGGTGACGATCCAGGGGCCGAGCGGGCCGAAGGTCGGCGCGCTCTTGCCCTTGATCCACTGGCCGCCGCGCTCGGCCTGGTACTCGCGCTCGGACACGTCGTTGCACAGCGCGTAGCCGAACACCTTCGACAGCGCATCTTCCTTCGAGACGTAGTCGCAGCGTTCGCCGATGACGATGGCGAGTTCGACCTCCCAGTCGAGTTTGACCGAGCCCCTCGGCATAAGGACGTCATCGTTCGGACCCGACAGGCAACTCGGCGCCTTGGAGAAGACGATCGGCTCCTTGGGAATGGCCGCGCCGGTCTCGGCTGCGTGGTCGGCATAGTTCAGGCCGATGGCGATGAAGTGGCCGATGCGGCTGACCGGCGCGCCGATGCGGGCACCCTCGGGCGCGGCCGGCAGCGACGTCGGGTCGATCCCGGCAAGCCTGTCCTTCAGCGCAGGCGAGATCGTCTCCGGGCCGAAGTCCGGCACGATGGAGGAGACGTCGCGGATGGTGCCGCCGGCATCGACGATGCCGGGCTTCTCGTGGCCCGCAGGGCCGAATCTGACGAGTTTCAAGGTTTCCTCCGGTGGATGGTTCGAATGGGTTTCAGAACGCGCAGTTGAACAGGCCGCCGTCGAGGATGACGTTCTGGCCGGTGATGTAGCCGGCGTGACTGGAGCACAGGAAGGCGCAGGTGCGGCCGAATTCCTCCGGCCGGCCGAGCCTGCCGGCGGGGATGGCCTGCTCGGTCCTTCTCGTCTGCTCTTCCAGGCTGACGCCCGACTTCTCCGCCGCGTAGACGACGGTCTTGCGGATGCGGTCGGTGTCGAACTTGCCCGGCAGGATGGCATTGATGGTGACGTTGCGGTCGGCCACCGTGCGGGCGATGCCGGCCAGGAAGGCGGTGAGGCCGGCGCGCGCGCCCGACGACAGGTCGAGGCCGGGGATCGGCTGGTAGACCGAGAGCGAGGTGATGTTGACGATACGGCCGAAGCCGCGCTCGGCCATGCCGTCGATGACGGCTTGGATCAGCTCGATCGGTGTGATCATGTTCTGCGTGACGCCGTCGAGCATCGCGGCCCGGTCGAGCTGGCGGAAGTCCTTCAGCGGCGGGCCGCCATTGTTGTTGACCAGGATGTCGGGGGCGGGGCAGGCGACAAGCAGCGCCTTCTGCACCTGCGGCGTCGACACGTCGCCGGCGACCTCCTCGACGGTCACGCCGAAACGCTCGCGAAGATCCTGCGCCGTGGCCGCCAAGGCGTCGGTGTCGCGGCCGTTGAGCACGAGGTCGCAGCCGGCGTCGGCCAGAGCGGTCGCACAAGCGCGGCCCAGCCCCCTGCTCGAGGCGCATATGATGGCCTTGCGACCCTTGATGCCGAGATCCATTGCCGGTTCCTCCGTTCGTGCGAACGGTCTAGCGGCGGGCGCAGGAATCCACAACCGTCATAAGCCTGTGACATGAATCGTGTCTTGGCTTGGCGCAGCCGGAGCCTGGATCAGACGATGAAAAGCGAGCCGACACGCCACTTCCGTACGCTGTTCCTGTCCGACGTGCATCTGGGGTCGAAGCCCGCCAAGGCCGAATTCCTGATCGATTTCCTGCGCTTCCACGAGGCAGAGAAGATCTATCTGGTCGGCGACATCGTCGACGGCTGGCGTCTCAGGCGCTCCTGGCACTGGCCGCAGGCGCACAACGACGTCGTCCAGAAGCTGCTGCGCAAGGCGCGCAAGGGTGCGGAGATCATCTACATCGCCGGCAACCACGACGAGTTCCTGCGCGGCTTCCAGGGCGTGCATTTCGGCGGCATCGTGGTCGCCGACCGTACCATCCACGAAACCGCCGACGGCCGCCGCTTCCTCGTCATCCACGGCGACCAGTTCGATTCCGTCGTCCACAATGTCCGCTGGCTCGCCTATCTCGGCGACAAGGCCTATGACGTCGCCATCCTCGTCAACCGGGCCGTCCATGTCGTGCGCCGCAGGCTCGGCATGCCCTACTGGTCGTTCTCCTCCTGGGCGAAGGTCAAGGTGAAGCACGCGGTGAACTTCATCGGCTCGTTCCAGAAGGTTGTGGCCGAGGAGGCGCGGCGATCGCGTGTCGACGGCATCATCTGCGGGCACATCCACCATGCCGCCATCGAGCGCTTCGGCGACGTCCACTACATCAACACGGGCGACTGGGTGGAAAGCTGCACGGCGGTGGCGGAACGTCACGACGGCAGCTTCGAGATCCTGACCTGGGCCAAGGTGACGGAAGCGGAAACGGAGAACGAGGCGGCGGAGCCGGCGCTCACACTCGTCCTGCCCGCCTCGGCCGAGGCGGCCTGACGCGCACCGCCACGGCTTCCGCTGCACCAATCACGCGCTGCCACGCGGCCGCTTCGCGCTGCCGGATGCGCATGCTAGGGGAGGTCGTGCTGCCGGTCCCGAGGGCCGATCCAGGCGGCGTGACCAGAAAAGCCCCGCCATGCAATTGCCGCCCCTCACGCCCGAACAAGCCGTCAAGCCGCAGCGCTACGAACTGCGCATGTCGCTGCTGTTTGCCGCGATGTTCCTGCCCATGGGCATCCATCTGCCCTATTTTCCACTCTGGCTTGCCGACCGCGGCTTCACCGCCAGCGAGGTGGCGCTGATCCTGTCGATGCCGATCTTCGCGCGCATCGTCGCCGCACCGCTCATCACCATGCTGGCCGACCGGGCACCGGAGCGGGCCAACGTGCTGATCGGGCTGGCCATGGCCGCCATGCTCTTCTCGCTCGGATATTTCCTGCCCGGCGACGCCACCTTCGTGCTCGTGATGTCGCTCGTCCTCATCGTGGTCTGGAGCCCGCACGGGCCGCTTGCCGATTCGCTGGCGCTGTCGGGCGTGCGCCGCTATGGCGCCGACTATTCGCGCATGCGGATCTGGGGCACGATCTCGTTCCTTGCGGCCAACCTCGCGGGAGGCGCGATCCTGGAGCGCTACGGTCCGGGGTTGGTCCCGGCGCTCCTGACCGGCGGCCTTGCCTGCATGGCCATGATCAGCCTGCTGTCGCCGCGGCTCGGCCGCCCGCGTAAGGCGTCGCAGCTTTCGGCTGCGGATTTCCCGGGCGCCGGACGCGTCCTGTCGGATCCGGTCTTCCTCGCCATCGTCGTCGGCGGCGCGCTTCTGATCGCCAGCCACGGCTATCTCTACGCCTTCGGCTCGATCTACTGGCGCTCCCTCGGCATCGCGGCGGACACGGCGGGGGTGCTGTGGGCGCTGATGGTGGTGGCCGAGGTCGTGGTGTTCTTCTTCTTCCGCCGCCATTTCGGCCATCTCTCGCCGGCCGCCATCCTCTGCGTCTCGGCGGCCGCAGGCCTGATCCGCTGGTCGGCCATGCCGTTCGTCTGGACGCTCGGTCTCGGTCTCGCCGGCTTCGCGGCCACGCAGGCCCTGCACGGGCTGTCGACGGGCCTTGCCATGCTCGGCCTTCAGAAGATGATCGCGCAGTCCGTGCCCGAGGAGCGCACGGGCGCGGCACAGG
Organism: Aquibium sp. ELW1220; assembly: GCF_030398385.1. Taxonomy (GTDB): domain Bacteria; phylum Pseudomonadota; class Alphaproteobacteria; order Rhizobiales; family Rhizobiaceae; genus Aquibium. The sequence continues at coordinate 98,483 of NZ_JAOAOQ010000017.1, forward strand.
GCATCGCCTTCGCCGCGAACAGCACCGGCATGGCCGTCGTCACGCTGGGCTCGGGGCCGCTGTTCGACGCCCTCGGCGCCCGCGGCTTCCTCGTCATGGCCGTCATCGCGACGGCCGCTTTCGCGCTCGCCCTCGTTGCCCTGCGGCTGGAGCGGCGGGGTCGTTAGCCCCAGATGTCGGCGGTCGGCGGCGAAACGATCGAGCCGGTGTAAGTCAGGCCGGGGCTGCGGTCGCGGGCAAGCAGCAGCGGCCCGTCGAGGTCGACATAGTCGGCGTCCTGCGCGAGGAGAACGGCCGGCGCCATCGCCAGCGACGTTCCGACCATGCAGCCGATCATGACGCCGAACCCCGCTTCGCGCGCCCGGTCGCGCAACCGGAGCGCCGCCGTCAGCCCGCCGGCCTTGTCGAGCTTGATGTTGACGAAATCGTAGAGGCCGGCCAGCGCGTCGACGTCCTCGGCCACATGGACACTCTCGTCGGCGCAGATCGGGACCGGGTGGGGGATGTGGCGCAGGATCTCGTCCTGCCCGGCGGGCAGCGGCTGCTCGATCAGCGCGACGTGGAATTCCGCGGATGCCATCAGGTTCTCGCGGATGTTGTCTTCCGTCCAGCCCTCGTTGGCGTCGACGATGATGCGGCTGTTCGGTGCCGCGCTCGCCACCGCGTGAATGCGCGCGGCATCGTTGGTCGATCCGACCTTGATCTTCAGGAGCGGCCGGTGCGCGGCGGCGCGCGCCTGCGCGGCCATCTCCTGCGGTTCGCCGAGCGAGATCGTAAGCGCGGTGACGACAGGGCGCGGCAGCACCCGGCAGACGCGCTGGTGCGCGTTGTGGCCCATGGTCTTGGCCTCGATGTCCCAGAGCGCGCAGTCGATCGCGTTGCGCGCCGCGCCCGGGCTCATGGCCTGCAGCAGATCCTCGCGCGACACGCCACCTTCCATATGCCGTCGCATCGCCTCGATGGCGTCGACGACGCTCTCCACCGTCTCGCCGTAGCGGCGATAGGGGACGCATTCGCCGCGTCCGGCATGTCCGTCCCGCGACAGGGTGCAGGTCACCACCTCCGCCTCGGTCTTGGAGCCGCGGGCGATGGTGAAGCGGCCGGCGATCGGGAACCGCTCGGTTTCGACAAGGAGGGAGAATGACATGACCCAGGCTTTCTCGTTCGCGCAGCGCGAACGGGCGCATCAAGAAATCGACACGCCGTGCCGCAGCCGCTAAGAGTGCCAGTCATGTTGACCAAAGACCGAGACGATGCAAGCCCGCACGACATCGCGGCCGAACCGCGCCCGCAGGCGCAGGGGAAGGCCGAAGGCGGCCGGCTTGCCGTGACGCTTTCGGGCAACTGGACGACGCGCACCATCAGCGGCGTGGACCGCGACATGCGGGCGCTGGAAGAGCAGGCCGGCGTTCGGACCGTCGTCCTCGACCTGTCGGGCATCGGCGACATGGACACCGCCGGCGCCTGGGTGATCAAGCGCCTGGCCGTGGCGCAGGGCCGCAAGGGCGCGACGATCGAGCTGACCGGCGAGCGCGAGGCCTTCGACGTGCTGCTGGCGGCCGTCGAGGATGCGGCGCTTCAGGAGGTGCCTCCGGCCGAAGCGCGCGCCTTCGGCATCGTTCCGTTCCTGGAAGCGATCGGCCGCTCGGTGGTCAACGCCTGGGGCGAGTTCCTGCTGGCCATGCACATCCTCGGCGCCACGCTGAGCGGCAGCAAGCGCCGCCGCGGCCGCAGGATCAACCTCGCGCCGCTGACCACCCAGATCGACCGGATGGGCATCGGCGCCATCCCGGTGGTGGTGCTGATGTCGACCATCGTCGGCGCCATCGTCGCCCAGCAGGGCGCCTTCCAGCTGCGCTATTTCGGCGCCGAGATCTTCGTCGTCGACCTCGTCGGCATCCTCGTGCTGCGCGAGATGGGCGTGCTTTTGACGGCGATCATGATCGCCGGCCGCTCCGGCAGCGCCATCACCGCCGAGATCGGCTCGATGAAGATGCGCGAGGAGGTGGATGCGCTGACCGTCATCGGGCTCAACCCGATCGGCGTGCTGGTTTTCCCGCGCCTGGTGGCGCTCGCCATCATCATGCCGCTGCTGACGATCATCGCCAACATCGCCGCCATCGCAGGCGCCATGGCCATCGCCTGGGTCTATTCCGGAATCACGCCGGATGCCTTCTTCGACCGGATGACCGCGGCCATCGATGAATCGAGTTTGCTGTCCGGCCTTTTCAAGGCCCCAATCATGGGCTTGATCATAGGACTGATTGCTTCCGTCGAGGGCATGAAGGTCGGCGGGAGTGCGGAGTCGCTCGGCCGGCAGGTAACCTCGTCGGTGGTCAAGTCCATCTTCGTGGTGATCGTGGTCGACGGGTTGTTCGCCATCTTCTATGCGGCGATCGACTTCTGAATGGTGAAGGGTGGGCCTGGGCATTGATGGCGACTTCGGCGGCCAGCGAGGGACGCGGCGACGGGTCGGACGACGTCATTCTCTCCGTGCGCGACGTCAGCGTCGCGTTCGGCGAGCAGGTCGTCCTCGACAAGCTTTCGCTCGACGTCTACCGCGGCGAAATCCTCGGCTTCGTCGGCGCTTCGGGCGCTGGCAAGTCGGTGCTGCTGCGCACCGTGCTCGGCCTCAACCGCAAGCAGAGCGGCACGATCAAGCTGTTCGGGAACGACATCGACAAGCTGAGCGATGCCCAGCGCATCGACATCGACATGAGGCTCGGCATGCTGTTCCAGCACGGTGCGCTGTTTTCGGGCCTGTCGGTGCTGGAGAACGTGCAGGTGCCGATGCGCGAGTATCTCGACCTGCCGAGGAAGCTGATGGACGAGCTCGCCCGGCTGAAGATCGAACTGGTGGGTCTGCCCGCCAACGCAGCGAACAAGTTTCCCTCGCAGCTGTCGGGCGGCATGATCAAGCGTGCAGCGCTCGCCCGTGCGCTGGCGCTCGATCCCGCCATCGTCTTCCTCGACGAGCCGACCTCGGGCCTCGACCCGATCGGCGCAGCCGAGTTCGACGAACTGGTCGCCAAGCTGCGGGACACGATGGGGCTGACCGTCTACATGGTCACCCATGACCTTGACAGCCTGTTCTCGGTTTGCGACCGGGTTGCTGTTCTCGGCCAGAAGAAGGTCCTCGTCGAAGGCTCGATCAGCTATATGCTGACCGTCGAAGAGCCCTGGGTGAAATCCTACTTCCGCGGCAAGAGAGCTCGGCAGATCGATCCCGCCACACTGAAAAACAACGCGTCGGCCGGAGCCATTCGCTGATGGACACGAAAGCCAATTATGTCGCCGTCGGCCTCTTCGTCGTTCTGGCGTTGCTGACCACCTTCGCGTCCCTCTACTGGGCCTACGGCGTCGACAACACCACTGAGACCGCCACGCTGCGCATCCGCATCCCCGGATCGGCCGCGGGACTGGGGCGCGGCAGCGCGGTCCTGTTCAATGGCGTGAAGGTCGGCGACGTCCAGCGTGTCTACATCGACATCAACAATCCCAAAGCGGCCATCGCCGACGCCAAGGTCGACCGCCTCACGCCCATCACCCAGTCGACCCGCGCCGACATCGGCATCGCCGGCCTGACGGGGCAGGCCAACATCGAGCTCAAGGGCGGCGACCCGGCCGAGACCAACCTGCTCAAGCAGGCCGAGGAAGCGGGCACGGTCGCGGAGATCTCTGCCAACCCGTCGGCGGTGACGGACCTCCTTCAGACGGCGCAGGACATCTTCTCGCGCGCCGAACGGGCGGTGGCTACTTTCGAGGGCTTCGTCGCCGACGTCCGCGAGCCTCTCACGAGCACGGTCCGGAACGTCGAGACCTTCTCACAGTCATTGAGCAGCAATGCCGCGGGCGTCAACGACTTCCTCGCCAATTTCAGCGAGCTGTCGAAGACGCTCGGCACCGTCTCCGGGCGGCTCGATTCGACGCTCGCCGCCGCCGAGGACCTGATCCGGGCGGTCGACCAGGACAAGGTCGCCAACATCGTCGGCAACGTCGAGACCTTCACCGAAACGCTGCGGACCGCATCCGCCGACATCGACCGGATCGTGGCCAATGTCGAGCAGACCTCCGATTCGGTCCGGACCTTCGCCGACAATGCCAACGGCACGCTTGGCCGGGTCGATGGCATTCTCGACGAGGTCAAGACCGGCGTCGGTACGGCCGTCGCCTCGCTCGATCGGCTGTCGACGCAGGCGTCCGGCACGCTGACCAAGGTGGACGGGGTGCTCGACAGTGCGAAGGGTGGCATCGACCAGGCCGCGGGATCCATCACCAGACTGGCCGATGGAGCCTCGGGCACACTCGCCCGCGCCGACGAGATTCTCGCCAGCGTCGACCCGGCGAAGGTCGAGAGTGCGCTGACCTCCATCGAGGGTGCGGCGACCGACGCGCGCAAGGCAGCCGGCGACGTCTCCGCCCTGACCGGGCGCTTCAGCGCGCGCGGCGAGGACATCGAGCAGATCATCAGCAACGCACGCAGCATCACCGACGACTTCGCCCAGGCATCGACGCGGGTCGACGGCGTGCTGAAGAAGGTCGACACGATCCTTGCCGAAATCGACGCCGAGGCGGTCAACAAGGCGATCGGCGATTTTTCGGGCGCGGCCGCGGACGCCCGCAAGGCCGCCGGCGACGTCGCCGCCTTCACCGACACGATCTCGGCGCGGACCGAGGACGTCGACGCGATCATCTCCGACGCCAGGGCAATGGCGGAGAACCTCCGGCAGGCCTCGACGCGGGTCGACGGCGTGCTGGTCAAGGTCGACGATCTGCTCGGCTCCGGCGAGGCGGAAGGGCTGTTCGCCGATGCCTCGGCCACCTTCAAGTCCTTCCGGTCCGTCGCCGACACGCTCAACGCGCGCCTCGGCGTGATCCTCGACAATTTCTCGCGCTTCAGCGGCAACGGCCTGCGCGACGCCGAGGCGCTGATCCAGGACAGCCGCCGCTCCATCAACCGGATCGAGGAGGCCATCACCTCCTTCGAGCGCAATCCGCAGCGCATCATCACCGGCGGCGAAGGCGCCGTGCGCGAGTATGACGGGCGGGTGCGCCGTTGACTTTGCCACCCGATCACCGCAAGACAGACCTCTGGGTGGAGCGTCCGCGCTCGCCCCGTCGAGGGCGTATCGGGAACCTGAGTGTGAACAGCGGACGTGTATTTGGAGTGATGCTGGGCCTGGCGGCCCTCGTTTCGGGTTGCGCGGCGCTTCCGGGCGGCGGCCCCGCCGCGCTCGACACCTACGAACTGACCACGCCCACCTTCGCCGCGGTCGGCCGGGCCAATTCCCGCCGACAGATCCTGATCTCCGAGCCCACCGCGCTGAAATCGCTCGACGGCCAGAACATCGTCGTCAAGCCGACGCCTTCCTCGATCGAGTTCCTCGGCGGCGCGCAGTGGGGCGACCGGCTGCCGAAGGTCGTGCAGGCGCGGCTCGCCGAGGCGTTCCAGAAGTCCGGTAAGTTCGGCGGCGTCGGACGTCCCGGCGACGGCCTGGCGATCGACTACCAGATTTCCCTCGACATCCGCGCCTTCGAGATCCGAGCCACGGGCGGCCAGACCGCACATGTCGAGTTCTTCGTCCGCATCCTGAACGACCGCAACGGCGTGGTTCGCGCCTCGCGCGGCTTCGAGGCGACGGCTCCGGTCGTCGGCACGGGCAACGACGCCTTCGTGGCTGCGCTCGACCGCGCCTTCGCCGACGCGACCGCCTCGCTGGTCAACTGGGCCGTCTCGGCCATCTGACCGCCGGCCGCCCGGCCTGCATCCGTTTTCCACAACACTGGACCGGCCTGGGGCCGATCGACCGTTTCGGCGGTGGACGCGACGCCGTCGAGCGCGGACAATGGTGGGCGACTCGAAGACCGGACAGAACACATCATGGCTGATCGTCCCCCCCGCGACCCGCTCAAGCGCGAGGCCGCCGCCGCAAGGGCGCCGGTTCCGGCAGCCGTGCGGACCTTCGTCCATCTGCGCGTCCATTCCGCCTATTCGCTGCTGGAAGGCGCGCTGCCGCTCAAGAAGATCGTCGCGCACGCGGTCAAGGACGGCGCGCCGGCCATCGCGGTTGCAGACACGTCGAACCTGTTCGGCGCGCTGGAATTCGCGCAATACGCGACCAAGGACGGCGTCCAGCCGATCATCGCCTGCCAGCTGGAGGTGGTCTTCGAGGGCGAACAGCCGCAGTCGACCCGCACCGGCGGGCGCGGCAATGGCGGCCGCGAGCGGGCTGCGGTGGTTCTGATCGCCGCGACCGAGGCAGGCTACGCCAATCTCGTGCGGCTCGTGAGCCGCGCCTATCTGGAGACGGCGGCGGGCGAGGGGCCGCATATCCGCGAAAACTGGATGGCCGAACTCGCCGAAGGCGTCATCTGCCTGACCGGCGGCGAGGGCGGCCCGATTGGCCGGCCGCTGAAGGCCGAGCGCGCCGCGCTGGCGGAGGAGCGCCTGCTCAAGCTCGCCCGCATCTACGACGACCGGCTGTACGTCGAACTGCAGCGCCCGCGCGGCTACGACCGGCACGTCGAGGCGGCCGCGATCGAGCTCGCCTACCGGCACGACCTGCCGCTGGTGGCCACCAACGAGGCCTTCTTCCCCGGCCGCGAGGACTACGAGGCGCATGACGCGCTGATCGCGATCGCCGAGGGCACCGTCATCGGCGACGACAACCGCCGCCGGCTGACGCCGGACAATCACCTGCGCACCCAGGCCGAGATGACGGCGCTGTTTGCCGACCTGCCGGAAGCGATCGACCATACGGTCGAGATCGCCATGCGCTGTTCCTACTATCCGAAGAACCGCGCCCCGATCCTGCCGCGCTTCACCACCGGCTCCAGCGACGACCCGCAGGCGGCCGAGCGCGAGGAGACGGAGGAGCTGAAACGACAGGCGCGCGAGGGCCTCGCCATGCGGCTGGCCACCATCGGACTGTCGGAGGGCTACACGCAGGAGCAATATGCCGAGCGGCTCGAATACGAGCTCGGCATCATCGACCGGATGAAGTATCCCGGCTACTTCCTGATCGTGGCCGACTTCATCAAATGGGCCAAGGCGCACGACATTCCCGTCGGGCCCGGTCGCGGCTCGGGCGCAGGCTCGCTCGTCGCCTATGCGCTCACCATCACCGACGTCGACCCGCTGCGCTTCTCGCTGCTGTTCGAGCGCTTCCTCAACCCCGACCGCGTGTCGATGCCCGACTTCGACATCGACTTCTGTCAGGACCGCCGCGACGAGGTGATCCGCTACGTGCAGGAGCGCTACGGGCGCGACCAGGTGGCGCAGATCATCACCTTCGGCACGCTGCAGGCCCGCGCGGTGCTGCGCGACGTCGGCCGCGTGCTGCAGATGCCCTACGGCCAGGTCGACCGGCTCTGCAAGATGGTGCCGGCCAACCCCGCCAACCCCGTCAAGCTCGCCGACGCCATCGCCGCCGAGCCGCGCTTCCAGGAGGAGGTCGAGAAGGAGCCGATCGTCGAGCAGCTTCTCGACATCGCCCAGAAGCTCGAGGGGCTCTACCGCCACGCGTCCACGCACGCCGCCGGTATCGTCATCGGCGACCGGCCGCTGTCGGAACTGGTGCCGATGTACCGCGACCCGCGCTCGGACATGCCGGTGACGCAGTTCAACATGAAGAAGGTCGAGGACGCCGGCCTCGTCAAGTTCGACTTTCTCGGCCTCAAGACGCTGACCGTGCTCGACAAGGCGGTGAAGCTGGTGGCTCGCCGCGGCATCGCGATCGATCTGGCGAAGCTGCCGCTCGACGACGAGAAGACCTATTCGATGCTCTCGCGCGGCGAGGTGGTCGGCGTGTTCCAGGTGGAATCGGCGGGCATGCGCAAGGCGCTGATCGGCATGAAGCCGGACCGCATCGAGGACATCATCGCGCTGGTCGCGCTCTATCGGCCGGGCCCGATGGAGAATATCCCGACCTACAATGCCCGCAAGCATGGCGAGGAGGAGATCGCCTCGATCCATCCCAAGATCGACCACCTGGTGAAGGAGACGCAGGGCGTCATCGTCTACCAGGAGCAGGTGATGCAGATCGCGCAGGAACTGTCGGGCTATTCGCTCGGCGAAGCCGACCTGCTGCGCCGCGCCATGGGCAAGAAGATCCGCGCCGAGATGGACAAGCAGCGCGTCCGCTTCGTCGAGGGTGCGGTGGAGCGCGGGGTCTCCAAGCAGCAGTCCGACTTCATCTTCGACCTTCTGGCGAAGTTCGCCGACTACGGCTTCAACAAGTCGCACGCCGCCGCCTATGCCATCGTCTCCTACCAGACGGCCTACATGAAGGCGCATTACCCGGTCGAGTTCCTGGCCGCGTCGATGACACTCGACATGAACAACACCGACAAGCTGGCCGACTTCCGCCAGGACGCGCTCAGGCTCGGCATCGAGGTGCAGCCGCCATCGGTGAAATCGTCGTTCCGGCCGTTCGAGGTGGGCGAGAACCGCATCTACTACGCGCTCGCCGCCATCAAGGGCGTGGGCGAGGCGGCGGTCGACCACATCGTCGAGAAGCGCAAGGAAAAGCAGTTCGAGAGCCTCGAGGATTTCTGCGAGCGCATCGACCCGCGCATCGTCGGCAAGCGCGTGCTGGAAAGCCTGATCCAGGCGGGCGCGCTCGACTGCTTCCAGCGCGAGCGGGCCGAACTCTTCGCCGGCGTCGAACTTATGATGGGACTGGCGCACCGCGCCGCCGAGGACGCGCAGTCCGGCCAGCACGACATCTTCGGCATGGCGCTCGCCGGTCCGCGCGAGAGGCTGCGCCTGCCATCGATCGCCCCGTGGGAATCGGCCGACCGGCTGCACCGAGAGTTCGCAGCGGTCGGCTTCTACCTGTCGGCCCACCCGCTCGACGAATACAAGACCGTGCTGGAGCGCCTGCGCGTCCAGAACTGGGCCGATTTCTCGATTGCCGTGAAGCGCGGCGCAACCGCCGGCCGGCTGGCGGGAACCGTCGCCTCCAAGCAGGAGCGCAAGACGCGCACCGGCAACAAGATGGGCGTCGTCGTGTTCTCCGACACGTCGGGACAGTTCGAGGCGGTGATGTTTTCCGAAACGCTGGCGCAGTACCGCGACATGCTGGAGCCGGGCCGTTCGGTGGTGATCACGGTGCAGGCGGAAGATCGGCCGGAAGGCGTCAATCTGCGCATCCAGACCGTCCAGTCGCTGGAGGAGGAGGCGAGCCGGATCAAGCAGGCGCTGCGCGTCTACCTGCGCGACGCCACTCCGCTCGAGGCGGTGGCCACCCGCCTGTCGCAGCGCGGCGAGGGGCAGGTGAGTCTGGTGGTGATCAAGGACGGCGGCAAGGGCGAGGTCGAGATCGAACTGCCGGAGCGCTACCGCATCTCGCCGCAGATCGCGTCCGCCATGCGCGGCCTGCCCGGGGTGGTGGAGGTGGAACTGGTCTCGTAGCGGCCGGTCGGATCCGGCCGCGTCGCCGTCAGTTCATCACGGTCGGCTTGGGCTCGTAGCGGCCGTCGGGCGTGGTGACGAAGAACTCGGCGATCTGCGGATGGCGCACCGGCTCGCCCGTCTCGTCCGGCAGGAGGTTCTGCTCGGAGACATAGGCGACGTACTCGCTCTCGGCGTTCTCGGCCAGGAGGTGGTAGAAGGGCTGATCCTTGCGCGGCCGGACCTGCTCGGGAATGGCCTGGTACCATTCCTCGGTGTTGGCGAATTCCGGATCGACGTCGAAGATGACGCCGCGGAACGGGAACAGCCGGTGGCAGACCACCTGGCCGATCTGGAATTTGGCTTCGCGAATTGTTTTCATTGTCACACCCTTTGCGATAAGTGGCGCAACCTGAACGACAATTCAAGAGTCTCCGCGCTTGACGGTCTGTCCGCCAGCCGGTAGCGCCTCGCTCGACCGAAGGGATGGAGGGAAAGAAATTGGCGGAGATCCTCGGCCTCGTCCTGCCGTTCTTCGGGCTGATCTTCCTCGGCTTCGTCGTCGCCCGGCTGGTGCGCCAGCCGCTGGAGGCGCTGGGCTGGATGAACGTCTTCATCATCTACGTCGCGCTGCCGGCGCTGTTCTTCCAGCTCCTGTCGCGCACGCCGATCGAGCGCCTGACCGAATGGGGCTACATCTTCGGCACCGTCTTTTCGACCTACGTCATGTTCGCGCTGATGTTTGCCGGCTCGGCCGTGCTGTCGCGCGGCGAGATCGCCGAAAGCACCATCAAAGGGCTTGCCGCCGCCTATGGCAATATCGGCTACATGGGGCCGGGCATCGCGCTGCTGGCCTTCGGCGAGGACGCGGCGGTGCCGGTGGCGCTGATCTTCTGCTTCGAGAACATCATGCACTTCGCCATCGCGCCGATGATGATGGCGCTGTCGGGCGGCGACCGGCGCTCGCCGGGCGCGCTGGTGCTGGAGGTGGCACGCAAGATCGCGCTGCACCCCTTCATCATCGCCACGGTGGTCGGCGTCTCTGCCGCCGCGCTCCATTTCACGCCGCCGGAGCCGATCACGCGGCTGCTGGAGATGCTGGCCCGTGCGGCAGCGCCGTGCGCGCTCTTCGCCATGGGCGTGACGCTGGCGCTCAGGCCGCTGAAGCGGGTGCCCACGGCCATGGCGCCCATCGCCGGCATCAAGCTCGTGCTGCATCCGATCGTCTGCTGGGTGATGCTGAGCGTCGTCGGCGACTTCGATCCTGTCTGGGTCTATACCGCGGTGCTGCTCGCCGGCCTGCCGACGGCAACCAACGTCTTCGTCATCGCCCAGCAATATGGCGTCTGGGTCGAACGCGCCTCTGCCAGCGTGCTGATCACCACGGTGCTGTCCGTCTTCACCGTCACCGGGCTGCTCTACCTGATCAAGAGCGGCCTCTTACCGCCCGACCTGTTTCCGGGCGCCTGAGAAGATCGAGGAGAAGCCGCTGCCCGGCTCCAGCCCCTCGCGCATGAAGAAGGCGCGCAGCGGCGAGAACGTGCCAAGGAGGCCGAGCCCGGCCATCCGCGCCAGCTGGGCGGGCAGCATGTCGGACAAAAGCGAGCGGTTGAGCGCGTGCACGGCGCCGGTGCGCGCGACGATGTCGGGGCGACGGCGCCGCGAATAGGCGTCGAGGGCCGCCGGCGCGCCGGGATCGGCGGCATGGCGGCCGGCGATCTCGACGAGGTCGCGGACGTCGCGGATGCCGAGGTTCAGTCCCTGCGCGCCGATCGGCGGAAAGACGTGCGCCGCCTCGCCGACGAGCGCGATCCGGTCGCGGGCAAAGCTCACCGGCATCGCCGCCGACAGCGGATAGACCTGCCGGCCCGGCTCCACCGTCACCTTGCCCAGCGCCGACTGCATCCGCTCTTCGACCAGGACGGAGAGATCCTCGTCGGAGAGCGCAGCCAGTTCCTCCGCTCGCTCCGGCCGCAGCACCCAGACCAGGCTCGACCGCCGGCCCGGCAGCGGCACCTGTGTGAACGGTCCGGTTTCGGTGTGAAACTCGGTCGATACGAAGCCGTGCTCGCGCGTGTGGGCGAAATTGAAGACCAGCGCGGCCTGGTCGTAGGCGTGGCGCAGCACGCGGATGCCGGCGGCCTCGCGCGCCGGCGAATTGCGCCCGTCGGCGGCGACGGCGAGACGGGCAGACACCGGCGCGGCACCATCGGGACGGGCGGTCACCGCATCGGCGTCGACCTGCCAGTCGTCGATGACGGCTTTCGTCCAGCCGATCGACGGATGTGTCGCCACGGCGGACTGCAGTTCGCGCGCCAGCACGGCGTTGGGAACGTTCCAGCCGAAGGCGTCCTCGCCGATCTCGGAGGCGTGGAAGGAGACGGGGCCGGCACGCACGAGCCGCTTCGTCACGTCGACGATGCGCATGGTGCGCAGCGGTGCGGCTTCGCCGACGACCGCGTCGCGCACGCCGAGCCGGTCGAGGAACGCCATCGAGGGCGCCATGAGCGCCGTGGTCCGCCGGTCCTGGGCTCCCGCTTCCGGGCCGACCAGCCGGACCTCGAAGCCCGCCTGCGCGAAGGCCAGCGCCGCGATCAGTCCCGCCGGCCCCGCGCCGGCGACGATGACGTCCACGCTCTCGGCTGTGCCGATCGAATCGTCAGTGCCCATGTCTCTGCGCTCCTGTCTGCGGCGGATGGCGATGTGGCCATGCACCGTATATGGCAGCCGGCGGCCGCCAATCAACGCACCGGAATGCGCCAGCCTGACGCATGACCGGACCCGCGGTGGGTGGACGACGCGCTTTCGTGCTCCTTGCGTTTTCCGCTGCGGTCGTGGAGAAGCGGCTTCAATCGGCTGTGGTCTCCCGGACGGCTGGCGGGATACGGCTTGTGTGGGCGGCAAGGCTGCCTGTAGTGTCCCTTTGGCCTCGTCAGGGGAGGAGGGTGCGCATGGCGACGGAAAGCTGGACGATGAAGGGAGAGATCGTGCTCTCCTGCAATTGCGCCGTCTTCTGCCCCAGCGTCCTCTCCCTCGGCAGCCAGATCTCGTCGGAAGGTGCCTGCCAGAAGTGGGCGGGCCTGCGCATCGATTCGGGACATTACGGCGATATCGACCTCTCGGGCCTCCATGCCGGCTTCGTCATGGACAGTCCCGGCCCCATGAGCCGCGGAAACTGGACGACGGGTCTTTTCGTCGACAGGCGCTCCTCCATCTATGCCACCAAGGCGCTCCAGAAGATCTTCACCGGCCGCGCGGGCGGCACGACGGCGATGCTGTCCTATCTGGTCGGCCGCTTCGTCGGAGTTGAGCGGGCAGCGATGGTCTACGAAACGGAAGGCAGGACACGCATCGTCCGGATCGGAAACATCATCGACGGCGCGATTGCGCCGATCCCCGGCAGGGACGGCGTGAACGATACCGTCATTTCGAACGTCGACTACTGGGTCGGCCCGGACGTCACCGTTGCCCGCGCCGAGCGGAGCCGGATGCGCGCCTTCGGCCGCGACTGGAATTTCGATGGCCGCTCGGCCGAAATCTGCAAGCTGGACTGGCGCGGACCTTGAAACTGAACAAGAACGTCATCGGCCGGAAGATCGCCGAACGGCTGCCGCTGAACCGCAAGAAGGTGACGTGGCCGCAGGCGCGTGCCTTCTCCGTGCATCTCCTCACCGCCTCGGGCTCGTTCCTCGCCTTCCTGTCCCTCGTGGCGGCGAGTGAGCAGCGCTGGACGGCGATGTTCTGGTGGCTGGGCCTTGCCCTCTTCGTCGACGGCATCGACGGCCCGATCGCCCGCAAGCTGCAGGTCAAGACGGTGCTGCCGACCTGGTCGGGCGACATGCTCGACAACATCATCGACTACGTCACCTACGTCCTCATCCCCGCCTTCGCGCTCTACCAGCGCGGCTTCATGGGGGAGGGGCTGTCGTTCCTGTCGGCGGCCATCATCGTAGTGTCGAGCGCCATCTACTATGCCGACACCGGCATGAAGACGAAGGAGAACTTCTTCAAGGGGTTCCCGGTCGTGTGGAACATGGTGGTGTTCACGCTCTTCGTCATCGAGCCGGGCGAATGGGTGTCGTTCGCCGTCGTCGTCTTCGCCGGCATCCTCACCTTCCTGCCGATCAATTTCCTGCATCCCGTGCGCGTCCATCGCCTGCGTGGTCTCAACCTGCCGGTCTTCTTCGTCTGGTGCGGGCTGGCCGTCGTTGCGCTGGTCCAGGGCATGGAGGCGTCGGCCTGGGTCAGGATCGCCATTGCCGTCACGGGGCTCTATCTGTTCGTGATCGGCGGAATCATGCAACTGTTTCCGAAACTTGGTGCGAGGAGTTCATAATATGCCGAAAGCGGTGCGGATCCATGCGCATGGTGGCCCCGAGGTCCTGACCTACGAGGACGTCGACATCGGCACGCCCGGCGCGGGCGAGGCGCTGGTGCGCCACACGGCCATCGGCGTGAACTATCTCGACACCTATTTCCGCACCGGCCTCTATCCCGCGCCGAAGGGCCTGCCGCTGACGGCGGGCAACGAGGCGGCGGGCGTGATCGAGGCGGTGGGGCCTGGTGTCGACTGGCTGAAAGAAGGCGACCGCGTGGCCTATGCCAGCCCCATCGGCGCCTATTGCGAGGCGCGGGTGATGCCCGTGGCGACGCTGGTCAAGCTTCTGGACACGGTGTCCGACGAGCAGGCCGCCGGCATGATGCTGAAGGGCATGACCGCCGAATACCTGCTGCGCCGCACCTTTGCGGTGAAGCCGGGCGACACGATCCTTTATCACGCGGCAGCCGGCGGCGTCGGCCTGCTGGTCGGTCAGTGGGCGAAGCACCTCGGCGCCACGGTCATCGGCACGGCGAGCAACGCCGACAAGATCGCGCTGGCGAAGGCGCATGGCTACGACCATGTGATCGACTATTCCTCCAGGGACTTCGTGGCGGAGGTGAAGGAGATCACCGGCGGAAAGATGTGCGACGTCGTCTACGACTCCGTCGGCAAGGACACTTTTCCGGCCTCGCTCGATTGCCTGCGGCCGCGCGGAATGTTCGTCTCGTTCGGCCAGTCGTCGGGGCCGATCCCGCCCGTCAACCTCGGCATCCTGTCGCAGAAGGGCTCGCTCTACGCCACGCGGCCGACGCTGTTTTCCTATGTCGCCACCCGCGCCGACCTCGATGACTGCGCCAACGCGCTGTTCGACGTCGTCGGCAAGGGCATCGTGACGGTCGAGGTGAACCAGCGCTATGCGCTGAAGGATGCGGCTCAGGCCCATGCCGACCTCGAGGGCCGAAAGACCACCGGAACGAGCATTCTGCTGCCTTGAGATTGCGCCGGATATCGTGAAGCTCTTTCAATTAGCATATCGCTTTGCGTTGCGCCCAGCGCGCGCCTACGATGCGTCAGGGGAAACAAGAACAAACACGGGGTCTGATTTGGCGGGAGGAGAAACCCTTCTCGACGTGCGCGGCCTGACCAAGGTCTTCGGCACGCTCAGGGCGTGCGACGGCGTCGACCTCGACATCGCGCGCGGCGAGATCCACGCATTGCTGGGCGAGAACGGAGCCGGCAAGTCGACCCTCGTCAAGATGCTGTTCGGATCGCTGGAGCCCAATGCGGGCGAGATCCGCTGGAACGGCGAAGCGGTGCGCATCGGCAGCCCGAGCGAGGCCCGCCGCCTCGGCATCGGCATGGTCTTCCAGCATTTCTCGCTGTTCGAGGCGCTGACGGCGGCCGAAAACATCGCGCTGTCGCTGGACGCCAGGACTCCGATCTCGACTATCGCAGCCAAGGCGCAGGCGCTGTCCTACAGCTACGGCCTGCCGCTCGATCCCTACGCGCTCGTCGGCGACCTGTCGGTGGGCGAGCGCCAGCGCATCGAGATCATCCGCTGCCTCCTGCAGACGCCGCAGCTGATCATCCTCGACGAGCCGACCTCGGTGCTGACGCCGCAGGAGGCCGACAAGCTGTTCGAGACGCTGGAGCGGCTGCGCTCCGAGGGCAAGTCGATCCTCTACATCTCGCACCGCCTCGAAGAGGTGAAGCGCATGTGCGACCGCGCCACCGTGCTGCGGCACGGCAAGGTGGTCGGCCATTGCGATCCGCGCCAGGAAACGGCCTCCTCGCTTGCCCGCATGATGGTGGGCTCCGAGGTGCATGCCGTCGTCCGCACGGCAGATACCACCGGAAGCGCCGACGTGCTGCTGCGCGTCGACCGGCTGAGCCGCCCGCCCGCGACGCCGTTCTCCATCCCGCTCCGCGACGTCTCGCTCGAGGTCCGCGCCGGCGAGGTGATCGGCATCGCCGGCGTCGCCGGCAACGGCCAGGGCGAGTTCTTCGAGGCGATCTCCGGCGAGGTGCTGCAGGACCGCGCCGATGCGGTGACGATCCGCGGCAAGGGTGCCGGCCGCGAGGGCATCACCGGACGTCGGCGCATGGGCGCTGCCTTCGTGCCCGAGGAACGCCTCGGCCATGGCGCGGCACCGGCCATGAAGCTGTCGGAGAACCTGCTCCTGTCGCGCCATGCCACCGACCCCGGCGTCTATGTCGGCGCGCTCGGCGTCATCCG
Source organism: Aquibium sp. ELW1220 (assembly GCF_030398385.1). Lineage (GTDB taxonomy): Bacteria > Pseudomonadota > Alphaproteobacteria > Rhizobiales > Rhizobiaceae > Aquibium. The sequence continues at coordinate 114,434 of NZ_JAOAOQ010000017.1, forward strand.
CCATGCCGCCATCGCAGCCACCGCCAAGCGCATCAACCAGATGATGGACGTGCGCAAGAGCGCGGAGGATCCCGCCGCCAACGCGCTGTCGGGCGGCAACCTGCAGAAGTTCATCATCGGCCGCGAACTCGACCGCCAACCCGCGGTGATGGTGGTCAACCAGCCGACCTGGGGCGTCGACGCGGGAGCGGCGGCGCGCATTCGCCAGTCGCTGATCGAGCTCGCGCGATCGGGCTCGGCGGTGCTGGTGATCAGCCAGGACCTCGACGAACTGTTCGAGATCTCCGACAGGATCGCCGTGATGCACAATGGCGAGCTGTCGACGCCGATGTCCCGCGCCGAAGCCACCTTCGAGAAGGTCGGGCTCCTGATGGGCGGCGCCGAGCCCGGCCACGTCCATCACCACGACCCGGCGGAGGTGGCGTGATGCGGCTCGAACTGGTCAAGCGGCCACAGCAGTCGGTGCTTTTTTCCGCGCTCTCGCCCTTCATCGCCTTCGCCCTGATGGTGGTGGCGGGCGGGCTGATCTTCCTCGCCCTCGGCAAGGATCCGGTCGACGGTCTCTATGCCTATTTCATCGGCCCGCTGACCGAGGTCTGGTCGCTGCACGAGCTCGCCATCAAGGCGGCGCCGCTGATCCTGATCGCGGTCGGCCTCTCTGTCTGCTTCCTGTCGTCGAACTGGAACATCGGCGCGGAGGGCCAGTTCACCATCGGCGCCATCGTCGGCTCGGCGATCCCGCTCTACTTCCCCGACCTGCAGAACGCCGCCGTGCTGCCGATGATGCTCGTCTGCGGCGCGATCGGCGGCGCGGCCTGGGCCGCCATTCCCGCGATCCTCAAGGCGCGCTTCAACACCAACGAGATCCTGACCTCGCTGATGCTGGTCTACGTCGCGCAGCTGATCCTCGACTGGCTGGTGCGCGGCCCCTGGCGCGACCCCGCCGCCATGAGCTTCCCGCAGGCGCCGGCCTTCCATTCCTGGGCGATCGTTCCCGAACTGATGCCGATGTCGGGCCGGGCCAACTGGGGCATCGTCTTCGCCGTCATTGCCGCCATCGCCGTCTGGTTCATGCTGGCGCGCACGCTGAAGGGCTTCGAGGTCAAGGTGATCGGTCAGAGCCCGAGGGCAGGGCGCTTCGGCGGCTTCTCCACCGCGCGCACCATCGTCTTCGCCTTCCTGGTCTCCGGCGCGCTGGCGGGGCTTGCCGGCATCGTCGAGGTTTCGGGCGCCATTGGCAGGCTGCAGCCGCAGATCTCCCCCGGCTACGGCTTCGCCGCCATCATCGTCGCCTTCCTCGGCCGGCTGAACCCGCTCGGCATCGTGGCGGCGGGCTTCGTGCTGGCGCTGTCCTATCTCGGCGGCGAGGCCGCGCAGATCGAGATCGGCGTCACCGACAAGACCGTGCGCGCCTTCCAGGGCATGCTCCTGTTCTTCGTGCTCGCCTGCGACACGCTGATCCACTACCGGGTCCGGCTGGTGCGGCCGGCGCCCGCCGCCGCGCCCGCGGCCGGCCCGACGCCTGCGACGGAGGCCGCCCATGGGCATGGCTGAGGCGATCCTGCTGACGATTGCCACGGCGGCGACGCCGCTGCTGCTTGCCGCCATCGGCGAACTCGTGGTCGAGCGCTCCGGCGTGCTCAATCTCGGCGTCGAGGGCATGATGCTGATGGGCGCCGTGGTGGCCTTCGGCGTGGCGCTCGCCACCGGCAGCGCCTGGATCGGCGTCGTCGCCGGCGCACTGGCCGGCATGGCGTTTTCGCTGCTCTTCGGCGTGCTGGCGCTGACGCTCGTGACCAACCAGGTCGCCACCGGGCTGGCACTCACCCTCCTCGGCATCGGCCTGTCGGGGATGATCGGCGTGGCCTTCGTAGGGCAGCCGGGCGTCAAGCTGGAGGCGATCTCCATTCCGGGCCTCACCGAGCTGCCGCTGGTCGGGCGCCTGCTCTTCGGCCAGGACCCGATGTTCTACATCTCGATCCTGCTCACGGCAGGCGTCATGTGGTTCCTGTTCCGCACGCGGGCCGGGCTGACGCTGCGCTCGGTCGGCGACAGCCATTCCTCGGCGCATGCGCTCGGCATCAAGGTCATCGCCATCCGCTACATGGCCGTGATGTTCGGCGGCGCCTGCGCGGGCCTTGCCGGCGCGCAGCTGTCGCTCGTCTACACCACGCAGTGGATCGAGAACATGACGGCCGGCCGCGGCTGGATCGCGCTGGCGCTCGTCGTTTTCGCCTCCTGGCGGCCCTGGCGGGTGCTGGCCGGCGCCTATCTCTTCGGCGCCATCACCATCGCGCAGCTGCACATCCAGGCAACCAACCTCGCCGATCTCGCCGGCCTGCCCGGGCCGCTCTACTGGCTTGCGGGCGCGGTGAAGTCGGTGCCGTCGCAGTTCCTGTCGGCACTGCCCTATCTGGCTACCGTCGTCGTGCTCGTCCTGATATCGAGGAACAGACGGCTGACGATGATGAACACGCCGGCATCGCTCGGACGGCCCTTCGTGCCGGACCGTTGACTTCCTGGAAGACGCAAGCATCCGAAACCACAGAGGAAACCAACAATGAAAAAGACACTTTTCGCACTGGCGGCCACGACGGCGATGCTGGTCGCCGGCGCAGCCTCCGCACAGGACAAGGCCAAGGCCTGCTTCATCTATGTCGGTCCGATCGGCGATTTCGGCTGGTCCTATCAGCATCACCAGGGCGCGCTGGAGATGCAGGAGGCGCTCGGCGGCCCCGACAAGGTCGAAATCGCCTATCTCGAGAGCGTGCCGGAAGGGGCCGACGCCGAGCGCGCCATCGAGCGCTTCGCCCGTTCGGGCTGCGGCATCGTCTTCACCACCTCCTTCGGCTACATGGACGCCACCAACAAGGTGGCCGCCAAGTTCCCGGACGTGAAGTTCGAGCACGCCACCGGCTTCAAGCGCGAGCACCCCAACGTCGCGACCTACAATTCGAAGTTCCACGAGGGCCGCTACGTCCAGGGCGTGATCGCGGCAAAGATGTCTGAAAAGGGCGTCGCCGGCTACATCGCCTCCTTCCCGATCCCGGAAGTGGTGATGGGCATCAACGCCTTCGTGCTCGGCGCGCAGTCGGTCAACCCGGACTTCAAGGTCAAGGTGGTGTGGGCCAACACGTGGTTCGACCCGGGCAAGGAAGCCGATGCCGCCAAGGTGCTGATCGACCAGGGCGTCGACATCATCACGCAGCATACCGATTCCACCGCGCCGATGCAGGTGGCGTCCGAGCGCGGCATCAAGGCCTTCGGCCAGGCCTCCGACATGATCAAGTTCGGCCCCGAGACCCAGCTCACCTCGATCATCGACGATTGGGGTCCGTACTACATCGAGCGCGTCAAGGCGGTCATGGACGGAACCTGGGAGCAGCACGACATCTGGCACGGCATGAAGGAAGGCCACGTCGTCATGGCGCCCTACACCAACATGCCCGACGACGTGAAGGCGGCGGCCGCGGAGACCGAGGCGAAGATCAAGTCCGGCGAGTTCAACCCCTTCACCGGCCCGATCATGAAGCAGGACGGCTCGGAATGGCTGAAGGACGGCGAGGTTGCCGCCGACGGCGTGCTGCTCGGCCTCAACTTCTACGTCGCCGGCGTCGACGACCAGCTGCCGCAGTAAGCACCAGGCACAGCGGAACGAAACGGAAAGGGCGCCCGCCGGGCGCCCTTTCTCGTTGTGCCTTCCTGAGCAGGCCTGGCCGATTGGCGGCCGTCACCGCACGAAGTCGACCCGCACGCGCGCGACCGGGAGCGGGCCCTTGAAGACGATCGCCGTGTTCGAAAGGCTTCGCCCGTCGGCCGACAGCTGCAGCGTGTCGTAGAAGCGGACGACGTTGCGCTTCTCGCCCGGATCGAGATCGACGAGATAGTTGAAGTAGGCCTTGTCGCCCGCCAGGACGACCCTGGCTTCGCCGATCACGTCTTCCCGGGTCCCACTGTAGGTGTTCCAGCCGACCTTCTCGAAGCGCCAGGTCTTGGTGTCCTTTTCGCCGTCGGCGTAGCGGAAGTCCTCGCGAAGCACGAGCACCTTGCCGTCCCAGCGACCGTGCAGGGCGACGTCGAAGGTCCGCGACGTGCCGGTGATGGCCTTGAAGCTTCCCGTGGCGCTGGTCCGCCCCTTGAAGAACTCCTCCAGCCGCAGATCGCGGGCCGCCGCCGGGCCGGAAGACAGCAATCCGATCAGGGCGCCCGCAAGCGCCGTCCTGAGCCAAGCCATGAATGCCTCCTGTTCACGGGCATTCTACGCATCGCCGCCATCCCCGGATCAGGAGCGCCGGAGATGAGGCGGCCCGCGATCTGCCGCAGGAGCGGCGGGGCGTGCTCAGGCCTTGCCCATGTCGTCGACGAAGCGCTCGAAGACCGGGTCGAAGCGGTCGGGCGAGTCCCAGAACGGCGCGTGGCCCGACTTCTCAAGCACGTGCTTTCTACCTTCCCAGAGGTTCGAGAAGACGACCGCTTCCACGAAGTCGGTGTTCACGAACGGCTCGTCCAGCCCGTTCAGGACTGCGATCGGCGGCGTCTTGCCGGCCACGAGCGCGTTCTGGTCGCGGCCGACGCCCATCGCCAGCTTCTCGAACATCATCCGCCGGGCGCGCCCGTCGGTCCGCGCGACGGTGTCGAGCATGAAGGGTTCGAACGGTTCGCCTGCCGTGCTGCGCGCGTAGTTCTCCACGTCTTCGGCCGAGAACACCTCTTGGCCGGCCAGGCCCATATGCGGGCTCGGCTTGAAGCCTTCGCCGATCTGTGCCGGCGAGACCGGGGGCGTGCCAGTGATCATCAGGCCGAGCAGCCCGGGATAGCGGTCGATCATCTCGAGGCCGATATGGCCGCCGAGCGACCAGCCGAACACCACGGCCTTCTCGACACCGAGTACCTTCAGTACTTCCGTCATCGCATCGGCATAGCCGACCATGTTGTAGGTCCGGTCGGGATCGACCGCATCGGCCGAATCGCCGTGGCCGGGCAGATCGGGCGCGATCAGCCGGAAGCGCTCGCCGAGACGGCCGGTCAGCTGGTTGCGAAATACGGCGCCTGACGAGGAATTGCCGTGAATAAGCAGGACCGGCGTCCCGCTGCCGCTGCTCTGCCGGACGGCGATCCTGCCGTGGCTCGTGTCGATCGTCGTCTGCGTCATCGTCATTGGCACCCCCATCTGCGTTGCCGGTTGTCCTGCCGACGGCAACTGCACGCTTTCGCGGCACGGTTGCCGCGACGCCTGCCGCGTGTTCGATTCTGTTCGCCAGCCGGTGAAACCATCTTTTCAAGGAAGAACGCTTGTGCGTAAATTGTCAATCTTTCAACTCCCGGCTCGCGGGAAAGACAGGGGCACTGAAACCATGACGCACAGATCCGCACATCGCCGCATCCGGCAGATTCTCCTGGGAACGGCACTCGCGACCGTGTTCTCGGCTGCGAGCATTCCCGCCTTCGCGGATGTCGTCAAGATCGGCCTCCTGGCCCCGCTCACGGGTCCCGCCGCCGCTGACGGCCAGGAGTTTCAGCGCGGCGCCCAGATGGCGATCGACGAGATGAACGAAGCCGGCGGCATCGACGGCGACACGTTCGAACTGGTCGTCGGCGACGTCAAGGATCAGTCGTCCGGCAACGTGACCAGCGCCGTGGAGCGACTTCTCGGCGACCCGGACGTGCACTTCATGCTGACCGGCTATGCCAGCCTGACGAACTTCGAGATCGACAACATGGCCGAAGCTGGCATGCCCTACATGCTGGCGGCCACCTCGCAGCAGACCCGGGACATCATCGCCCCGTCGCCCGAGGATTACATGTGCTGCTGGTCGATGACGCCCTCCTTCGACGCCTACAACACCGACGTCACGCTGTTCGTCGAGAAGCTGGCGGCCGAGGGCAAGATCACGCTCAAGGACAAGAAGGTTGCCATCATCTCGTCCGACAACGCCTATTCGAAGACCATATCGGAAGGCATGAAGAAGACCTTCGCCGAGAACGGCTGGACCATCACCGTCGACGAGATCGTGCCGTTCGGCGAGGTCACCGACTGGCGCTCGATCCTGGCCAAGGTGCGCGAGAACGTGCCGGACGTCGTGATCAACACCGACTACCTGCCGGGCAACTCGGCCTCGTTCCTGAACCAGTTCATGGAGCAGCCGACGAAGAGCCTCGTCTTCCTGCAATACGCGCCGAGCGTGCCGGAATTCGTCGAGCTGACCGGCAAGAACTCGACCGGCATCATCTACAACCTGCTCGGCGGTGCGCTGACGACGCCGAAGAACCCGCGCGCCGAGGAAGTGGCGACCAAGTTCAAGACCAAGTACGGCGCCGAGAGCGGCACCTACGGAATCGGCCTCTACGAGATGGTCCACGTCTATTTCGACGCGCTGAAGAAGGCCGGCGATCCCGCCGACCATGAAGCGGTGATGAAGGCGATCAGCGAGACCGACAAGCAGGTCGCTGCCGGCCGCCTCAAGTTCGACCCGGAGACGCACCTCGCCATGCAGGGCGACGACTTCATCCCGATCACCTTCTTCCAGATCTGGGACGGCGAGCGCACTCTCATTTCGCCGGCGAAGTATGCGACGGGCGAGTTCAAGATCCAGCCCTGGATGGAGTAAGGGCGTGGCCCTGCTTCAGGTCGAGGGCGTCTGCAAGGCGTTCGGCTCGCTGAAGGCGGTGGATGAGGTGTCGTTCACGGTGGCGCCGGGAGAGATCTTCGGCGTCGCCGGGCCGAACGGCAGCGGCAAGAGCACGCTGTTCAACCTCATCACCGGAATCCCGTTCGGTCCCGACCGCGGCCGGATCGTCTTCGACGGGATCGATATCCAGGGCCGGCCCGGGCACGCCATCGCGCGCCTGGGTCTGGCGCGCACCTTCCAGCGCGAGACGAGCTTCGACGGACTGACCGTGTTCGAGAACGTCCTGATCGGTTCGAGCTACGGCAAGCCCGACAGGCCGGCCGCCAAAGCGCGCGACGCTGCCGCAGAGGCGATCGAATTCGTCGGTCTTTCTGCCCAGTCGTTCGGCCGCCTGGCCGGCGAACTGTCGGTCTTCGACCGAAAATGCCTGATGCTGGCGACCGCGATCGCGATGGAGCCGAGGATGCTGCTTCTGGACGAACCGGCTTCGAGCCTGACGCGCCCGGAGATCGAGACGTCGATCGGCCTGATCCGGCGAACGGCGGCGCGCGGCATTACCATCGTCCTGATCGAGCACGTGCTGACCTTCCTGATGAGCCTGTCGCAGCACCTCCTCGTGCTGAACCAGGGCCGGGTGCTCGCGGCCGGCGACCCCGCGGCGGTGATCGCGGACGAACGGGTCGTGGAAGCCTATCTCGGCACGCGGAGAGCGGCGGCGTGACACCCATCCTGACCGTCGAAGGGATCACGGCCGGGTATGGCCGCGTGACCGTTCTGAACGACATGTCGCTGGAGGCCGGCCGCCATGGCAATGTCGGCTTCTTCGGACCGAACGGACACGGCAAGACGACGCTGCTGCGCGTCGTTTCCGGCCTGCTTAGGCCGAAGGCCGGACGCATCGTGTTCGATGGCGAAGATATCACCGGCAAGAGCGCTCGCGCCATCGTCGGCGCCGGGCTGATCCACGTGCCGCAGGGCAACCGGATCTTTCCCGACCTGACGATCGCGGACTGCATGTCGCTCGGCGCCTATTCGGCGCGCGCCCGGCCGCACGAGGCGGAAAACCGCGAGAAGGTCGTCGCGCTGTTTCCGAAGATCGCCGAGCGCTGGCGCCAGCGGGTGCGCACGCTGTCGGGGGGCGAGCGACAGATGGTATCGATCGGCACCGCGCTGATGAGCCATCCGCGCCTGCTGATCCTGGACGAGCCGACGCTCGGCCTCGCGCCCAGGATCAAGGACGAACTCTGCGCCTCGGTCCTGGACATATCGAAGGGCGGCGTGCCCCTTATCGTCGTCGAACAGGACATCGAATTCCTGCTCGAACTGTGCCGGCAGCTCTACCTGATCAACCACGGCACCGTCGCGACGGAGATCAAGCCGGGCGAGAGCATTGCCCATGCCGAAATTATGTCGATGTATTTCGGCCAGCACCAGGACCATTGATGGGCGCACTCGCGGAAATCCTGTTCGGAGGCCTGTTCCAGGGCTCGCTCTACGCCATGATGGCCGTGGGACTGGCCCTGGTCTGGACCACGATCGGCGTGTTCAACTTCAGCCACGGCGTGTTCATGATGCTCGGCGCCTATTTCGCCTGGCAGCTGGTCGAGGTGGGGCTGCATCCGGCCGCGGCCTTCCCGCTCGCCGTGCTGGCGACGGCTGGTGTCGGCTGGCTGCTGCAGGCCGCCGTCGTGCGGCCGCTGATCGGCCGCGCCAACCTCGTCCTCGTGGTCGTGATCACCACGCTGGCGGCCGGCTCGCTGATCGAGAACGGCGTGCTAGAGATCTGGGGGCCGCGATCCAAGCAGCTGCCGCCGCTCGTCGACGGAAACACCATGATCGGCAGCATCGGCGTCTCGCTGCACCAGATCGCCATCATCGTCGTCACGCCGCTCATCCTCGGCGCGCTGTGGATGTTTCTCACGCGCACGCGCCTCGGCCTGGCGCTGCGCGCAGTGGCGCAGAACGAGGACGCGAGCCAACTCGTCGGGCTGAACGTCACAGCGCTCTACGGGCTCGCCTTCGCGATTGCCGCGGGGCTCGCCTGCCTCGCCGGCATCTTCATGGGCGGATACCGCTTCATGTCGCCGGTCATGGGCGCCGACCCGCTGCTCAAGGCGCTGATCGTGGTTGTCTTCGGCGGCATATCGAGCATTTCGGGACCTATCTTCGCTGCCTACCTGATCGGCTTCTTCGAAGCGGCCTGCAGCTACTATTTCGGTCTCTACTGGACGCCCGCGCTGCTTTTTGCCGTGCTGATCCTGACGCTGATGGTGCGTCCGGAGGGCATATTCTCGAGCCGCGGCCGGGGGCTGGCATGATGGACCCGATCAAGCGAAACGTCCGCGCGCCGGGACGCACCCCCTGGCAGCGGGAAGCCGCCGGCTTCATGCTCGGCTTCGCGGTGCTGGCGCTCCTGCCCTTCGTCTTCGCCGACAGCTACAGCCGGCACATCCTCATCATGGCGTTCATCTACGCCATCGTGGCGTCGAACTGGGATCTGAGCCTCGGCTATGGCGGTGTCTTCAACTTCGGGCACCTGGCGTTGTTCGGCATCGGCGTCTATGCCTATGCGCTGCTGACCAAGCTCGCGGGACTCGACCCCTGGCTTGCGCTGGTGGCGAGCGGTGTGGTGGCGACGCTGGCAGCCGTGATCGTCACCATCCCGATCCTGCGGCTGAAGGGCATCTATATCATCCTGGTGACCTTCGGCTTCGCCCAGCTGGTGATGCAGGTGATCATCAGCCAGTCGGAGCTCACCGGCGGCACGCAGGGCATCGTCCGGATCCCCGGCCTCTACCTCTTCGACCACAACATGGTGCGGGACGCCAAGATCGGCTATTTCGGCATCGCGCTAGGGCTGCTGGCGGCGAGCACGATCTTCCTGCGGATGCTCGTCCGCTCGCGCACCGGCGCAAGCATCGTGGCGCTGCGCGACAACGAGGAATATGCGATCAGCCGCGGCGTCTCGCTGGTGCGCCAGCGCCTGATCACGCTGGCGGCGAGCGCCTTCTTCACCGGGATCGCGGGGGCTTTCTACGCCGCCTACCAGCGCAACGCCTCGATCGACGTGTTCGGCATGAGCCTGGCAACGATCGTCCTGTCGATGGTGCTGCTCGGCGGCACCGGCACGATCTACGGCGCCATCATCGCCTCGTTCGTGCTCACCTTCTTCGGCGAGGCCATGGCCGATTTCGGCGCATGGCGGCCGATGATCACCGCCGTGCTCATCATCGTCGTGATGCTGGTCTATCCGAGCGGTCTGGTCGGCATGATCCAGGCGGCCTGGGCCGGCCTCACCGGGCGGCTGAAGCGCCCGGCCTGAGGCATCCGCTCTGCGGATGCCGAAACAGTCGATGCTGACGCGTCCGCTCAGCGGACGCCGCACCAGTCGATGATGGTCGCGGCAATGACCTTGGTGGTCTCGACGAGCGACTCGATGTCGACATATTCGTCCTTGCCGTGAAAGCCGTCGCCCGACGCGCCGAAGATGACGCCGTCGACGCCGGCCCCGGCATAGTGCGCGGCATCGCAGACCGCCACGAAGCCCTTGATCGCCGGCTTTCTGCCGATCGCGCCCTTGCGCGCAACGAGCGATGTCACCAGCGGATGGTCAACGGAGGTGTTCATCGGCGGGAAGTGCAGCCCGCCGAGTTCCCACTGGATCGTCGGCGGATTGTGGCGCATCCAGGCGTCGGTCTGCGCGAAATGATGCACGAAGGCCTCGAAGTCGCGGCGGATGTCCGCTGCGCTCTCGTTCGGCAGGAACTTCATGTCGAGATCGATCACTGCGACGTCCGGGATGATCGCCGGGTTGGTCATGATGTTCGGCAGGCCGTTCGCGCCCAGTCCCGCGCCGCCGTGAATCACGCCCGGATTGATGGTGTTGACGCCGAGCGGGACCAGCGGGTGCGAGCGCGCGCGAGCGCGGTCGAGCTCGTAATGGCGCAGCGCCGTCAGGAAGCGCGTGGCAAGCTCGATGGCGTTGACGCCCGGTTCGAGACGGCCGACCTCGTGCGCCTGCGGATAAATCTCGTTGTAGCGCCACCCGGCATGCGCCGCCCGGCCCCGGATCGTGACGCGCACCCATTCGAGGCCGCCTTCGGCGGGCAGCACGTCGCCCCAGGTGGGCTCGGCGACCAGGACGGCCCTTGCGAGCTTGCCGCGCTTCACCGCGTCCATGGCGCCGAAACCGCCGGATTCCTCGTCGACGACCGAGTGGATCGCCAGCCGACCGTCGAGCGCGATGCCGGCGTTGCGGATGGCGCGGGCAGCCGCGATGCAGGCGGCGACGCCGCTCTTCATGTCGATGGCGCCGCGTCCGTAGAGCCGCCCGTCGACGATGTCGCCGCCGAACGGATCGACCGACCAGTCCTTCGCGGCGCCCACCGGCACGACGTCGATGTGGCCGCAGAGGATAAGGCTCTTCTCCTCCGAGCCTGCCCACTCGCCGACGAGGTTGGGGCGTCCGGGCAGGGCGTCCCACTGTTCAGTGGCGAAGCCCTGCTGCTTCAGGATCGGCTCCAGCAGCGCCTGAACCTCCGTCTCCCTGTTGATCTCCGGATCGGGCTCGAACTTCGGGTTGACGGAGGGTATGCGCACCATGTCGCGGGTCAGGCCGATGACCCAGTCGCGGTCTTTCTCGATGGCCGCCTGCACGCCTGCAATGATGTCTTCGGTGTTCGCCATGTCTTCATCCTCTTCCCTGGCCTCACGGCCGTGTGCGATCATGCCGTCAGAGCACCTCGGCCAGCCGGCGGGTCCAGTCGCGGATGCCGTCTCCATCCGATATCAGGTCGTTGCGGACCTCGATCAGCAGGGCAGGGCTGCCGCGATCGGTGCCGTGCACCGGGATCGCGTAGTCGCTCGCGCGGTCGATCTCGTAGGGCACGTTCTTACCCACGATCAGTGCCAAGTCGCGCGCCAGCCCTTCCATCACGCGCCCGGCATAGGCGGGCTCGTCGTCGTGCAGGATCCCGACATGCCAGGGACGCGGCACGCCGAGGAAGACGGGCGTGAATGAATGGATGGCGACGATGCGGGAGCGCTTCGAAGCCCTCTCGCGCGCATCGAGGAAGGACGCGACCGCGGCATGGAACGGCTCGAACACCAGGCGGCGGCGGCGCTCGATCTCGGAGGGTTTCAGCTCCTCGTTGCCGGGGATGCGGGTGGCCTCCGACAGGACCGGCATGCTGGTTGGGCTGCCGAACGGCCGGTTCAGGTCGACCAGCAGCCTCGAATAGGTGCCGAGGAAGGCCGGCGCGCCGAGGCGCTCGGCAAGGCCGCGCGTGAGGTCGGCGGCACCGACGTCCCAGGCGATGTGGCGCAGGAGATCGGCCTCGCTGACGCCGAGCCGCCGGTATTCGGCCGGGATGTGGTTCGAGGCATGGTCGCAGATCAGCACCAGCTCCGTGTCCGAACCGGCATTGAGGACCTCGACCGGTGCCGGCCAGTCCAGGGCGCGACTCCCGGCCGCCAGCATCAGTAGCGCGCGCCGTAGGCCGCACAGACCGCGGCGCGGTCGAGCCCGGCCATCAGGCCGATCTCCGACCGCTTGACGGCGACGAAGCTGGCAAGAAGCTCGGGCGCAAACCAGGACGTCACGACCGGATTCGCGGCCATGGCGACGAGCGCCTCCTCGAGCGTCTCCGGCAGCCGCCGAAGCCCGAGGCGCTCGCGCTCGTCCTCGCTCATGACGGACGGATCGCCTCCGACGATGGGCGGGGCGGCCAGGTCTGCCTCAAGCCCGGCCAGCCCCGCGCGCACGATCGCGGCGAGTGCCAGATAGGGATTGGCCGTCGCGTCGGCCGCCCGGTACTCGATGTTGAACTGGCGCTCAGGATCGCGCCCGCCGATCGTCACGGTCGGGCAGATCCGCAGCGTCGCCTCGCGGTCGCGCTCGCCGAGCCAGGTGTAGGACGAGCTCCAGTTGTGCGGCGCCAGCCGGTAGTAGGACGGCACGCCCGAGGCCGTCAGCGCGAGAATCCCCGGCAGGTGCCTCAGGATGCCGGCGCAAAAGGCGCCCGCGGCCTGCGACAGCCGGCCCGGTCGCGCGGCGTCGAACGTGGCGGGCTGCCCCGTCATGTCGCGCAGGCTGAAATGGATGTGCACGCCGTTGCCGACCTGGTCGAGCGCAGGCTTCGGCGCGAAGCTCGCGCGCGCGCCGGCTACACGCGCGACCTCGCGGGTGATCTCGCGGATCGCCACGGCCCGGTCGGCGGCGGTCAGCCCGTCGGTCGGCGCATGCGTGATCTCGAACTGGTTCGCGCCATATTCGGCCAGCACCATCTCCGGTTCCACGCCCGCCTCCTCGAGGCAGGCGGAGAGCCGCGGGGCGAAGGGATCGAAATGGCGCAGCGCCTCGACCGAAAACGCATGAAGCGGCTGAACCGGCGCGCCGGCCGCGCCTGGCACCAGCGTGAACTCCTGCTCGAAGGTTGCAACCAGGCTAAGTCCGGTCGCCGCCTCGAGCGCGCGCAGCGCCGCACGCAGCTGCGTGCGGGCGCAGGCCATCCAGGGCGTGCCGTCGAGCTCGACGATGTCGCCCATCACCATGTCGAAGCGGGTCGCCGCACCCGTGGCCGCGGTGGCGTAGCGCGCCGCCTCGTCGGGCACGATGCGCAGGTCGCCGGACGAGCCCCAGGGGTTCGGATCGGCGATGGTGTTGAAGGCGGTCAGGCACTGGTTGGCCGGCACCCAGCCGACGCCCGTCTCCAGCGATTTCCGATAGCGCGCTTCCGTCAGCGGCCGTCCGCGCGTCACGGCCGCGAGGTCCGTCGTCACGATACTGACCAGAGCGGAGGAACCGATCAGCGAGGAGGGTGCCACGGCGCTCATGCGGCGTCCGCCCGTCCGAGCGCCCGGAAGCGCGCCTCGACGGTGGCCGTGTCGGCGACCCAGCAATAGCCGCCGAAGGCCTTCAGCGCCGTTTCGTGCCGCTCCTGCGTCGGCGCCGCGCAGGCGTCGGACACGCAGGTGACCAGATAGCCTCGGTCGGCGCCGTCGCGCACCGTCATGTCGACACACTGGTCCGTCAGCACGCCCGCGACGACGAGATGGCGGATGCCGAGATTGCGCAGCAGATAGTCGACATTGGTGGAGTTGAAGATGCCGGACGAGGTCTTCGGCAGCATGATCTCGTCGCCGACGGGGGCGAGGTCCTTCGGCGGCAGGCCTTCCGGGAGGCTCGGCGGAATGTGGATCGGCGTCAGCTTGTGGTCGAGCGACCGGTCGCGGCCGTCCTCGGTCAGGCTCTGGATGATCGTGTGCATCACCTCCACGCCGCTTTCACGGGCGGCGGCGAGGAGGCGCATCTGGTTGGGGATGACCACCTCGCGCGTGCGGCGGTAGAAATAATGGTCGGCGCCCCAGTCGGGATGGCCGGGATCGAGCCCGGGCTCCAGCCAGATGCGCTGCATGTCGACGAGAAGCAGGGCGGTCTGGCCGGCCCCGAACGGCTCGTCGCGGCGCGGCAGGGTCATGGTCATGCTGGTTTCGTCCGTCTTGGCTGGGATGGCGCACCGGCCGGCTCGCCCGCGCCGGCCTGGCCGACGCGGTCGGCCGGCGACGGCGTGACCGCGTCGAGCGTGACCGCATTGGCGCGGCGGATGAGCTCGATCTCCTCCATCCGCTTGCGCATGTCGCCGCCGTGCAGCGCCAGCGCATGCGCCAGGACCGCCTCCATCTGCGCGACCGCGGTGGCCAGCGTGTCGAAGGGTGAATTGGCCTCGATGGCGGCGACCATGGTCTGGTCGGCATGTTCCGCGATGGGCGACAGCCAGCTGTCGGTGAAGAGCAGGATCGTGACGCCCCGCTCATGCGCCTGGCGCGCAAAGCGGACCACGTCGGACTGGTAGCGACGGTAGTCGAACACCACCAGGAGGTCGCGCCTGCCGAGATCGATCAACAGGTCGAAATCCGGCGGCGCCAGCTCGCCGATGTCGCGCACGCCGGAGCGGAACTGGATCAGGTAGCCCGCCAGCATCGAGGCGATATGGCGGCTGAACCGGCCGCCGAGCAGCACGACCTCGCCCTTGCTCTCGAGCAGCATCCTGACGACGCGCGTATAGGCCTGCGCGGCCACTGCCGTACGGGTTCGTTCGAGACTGTCGGAGACGGAGCGGAAATAGTCGAGCGCGGAAGCGGCGTCCGAGCCACCGGGGCGCTTGGCCTCCATCATCAGGAGCGGCGAATGCAGCCGCGATTCAACTTCTGCCAGCACGCGCTGCTGGAAGTCGGCGAAGCCGGAATAGCCGAGCTTGATCATCAGCCGCGTGACGGTCGGATCGCTGACCCCGGCGAGCCTCGCCAGCCGCGTCGCCGTGCCGAGCCCCGACATCGGGAAATCGGCCAAGAGCACCTGGACGATCTTCGCCTCCGAAGCCGTCAGCACGAGACGCGTGTGCGCCAGATCTTCGCGAATCGACATCGGACTTCCGGTTGCGCGGGTGGTTGATATGTTTCTTACATTATGGCTTTCCGCTGTCAATTTCTGGAAGAAAACCTACAGCGCGCGCGGCTCCGGAGCCACCGTCCGAACCCTCGCGGCCCTGCGGCAGCCTCGCCTGCGTACCGACGGGATCAGGCGGGGTCGCGGCGTCGGAAGCGGAGAGAGGCCGGCGGCGGACCGGTTGACGCTGCGATCCGGCGCGCTGTAAATGCGACCGCCGGATCGTGTTCGCCGGCAAGGGCGTCGGCAGACGGCATCATAGCCGGCGAGCCGCGGAGGGATGGCCGAGCGGTTTAAGGCACCGGTCTTGAAAACCGGCGTGGGTGCAAGCTCACCGTGGGTTCGAATCCCACTCCCTCCGCCACTGTTTATACCCGAGACTTTCCATTATTGCCGAAAGCTACATATTTTCAACGGTTTATGTCGCGTCTTTTGCCTTTGGTTGCCCCATGCTGCCCATCGCTACCCCGCCATACCCCGCTTGCACAAGGGGTAGAGGTGGGGGTATTCCTTCGGAAGTGGGGTATTTCGGAGAGCGCATCGATGTTGACTGACGCGGCAATCAGGGCATTCAAGCCGGGCGAGAAGTCGTACAAGAAATTCGACCGCGACGGTTTGCACCTGGTCATCACGCCATCTGGCGGCAAACTCTGGCGGTTCAAGTTCCGATTTGAGGGGCGGGAAAAGCTCCTTTCGTTCGGACCATACCCGGATGTTTCGCTATCGCAGGCACGCGGCGCGCGCGATGATGCCAAGGCAACGTTGCGCAAAGGTGAGGATCCAAGCGCCACCAAGCGGGCCGAAAAGGCTGCCGTGACCTCGGCTCCGCGACATCCGTTCGAAGAGGTCGCCCGCGAATGGTTCGAAGTGAACCGGGACCAATGGGCCGAACGTCATGCGCATGACGTGCTGGTGAGCCTTGAACGGGACGTCTTTCCCTTCATGGGGTCCGCACCCATTGCCGACATCTCAGCCTCCGATGTGTACGCGGTTGTTCATCCGCTCGAACAACGGGGCGCCAAGGAAACCGCCCGTCGCGTCCGCCAGCGGATAGAGGCTGTCTTTGCGCGGGCGATTGCCAAGGGTATAGCCACGACCAATCCGGGCGCGCAGGTGAAAGGCGCGATGGCACCAATGGCCAAGGGACGCCAGCCCGCAATCATCGACCTAGAGGCAGCGCGGGCGATGCTGGCGAAAGCAGAAGCCGAGCCAGCCCATCCCGTAACGAAGCTCGCGCTGCGCATCCTTGCCCTTACCGCGGTCCGCCCCGGTACGCTCGCGAGCACGCCGTGGGCTGAATGGTCCAACCTAGACGCCGACGCGCCCGCGTGGCAGGTTCCAGCCGAGCGCATGAAGATGCGGCTACAGCACAAAGGCGACGAGGCGCGCGACCATATCGTTCCGCTTTCCCGTCAAGCTGTTGAAGCCATCGCCGCACTGCAGACGATATCCGGGCGAGGGCGGCTGGCCTTCCCGAACACGCGGCACGCGCACAAGCCCATGTCGGAAAACGCCATGGGGTATCTGCTTAACCGGGCTGGGTATCATCACAAGCACGTGCCGCACGGATGGCGCGCGACGTTCTCGTCTGTGATGAACGAGCGATTCCCTGCCGATCGCGCGGTTATTGATTTGATGCTCGCGCACGTGCCGAAGGATGCCGTAGAGGGCGCATACAATCGCGCGCTCCACATGGCGCGCAGGCGGGAACTCGCGCAGCTTTGGGCCGACCTTATCCTTGACGGCTTGCCTCCAGCCGAAGACTTGCTTTCCGGCCCGCGCCGCTAGCCGCCACGAAAAGGCCCGCCACCCTTTCGGATGACAGGCCGCGGCACGCGGTGCGGCTGATCGCTAGGCGCGTGCCTCTTTCAATGCAGCCTGTAAGTCTTCCATTGCGTCCGCGGCCGCTTCGATAACAGTCGCGGCCGCATCAATGCGGCTTGCCTCGGAGCCGGCGGAAGCCAGTGCAGCCTCAGCCGCCTCAAGGAAAGTCTTAGTGTGCTGCACGTGGCCACGCAACTTTTCGCTTTTGTCCATTGTCTCTCTCCTGTTGAGCCGAACGCTAGATTGCATTCGGTAGTCCGAGTTCAGTTCGCCCGCTTCCAAATCATGACGAGCAGCAATTCGTCCTGTTGCTCGATAAGCCGCCGAATCTCGGGGTCGGCCTCGCGTGCCGCCTCGGCGGCCAGCTTTGCGCGTTCCGCCTGTAGCGCCGGGATCCGTTCCTGTAGCGGCGCCGGGATCATTCGACCACCTTGAAGGCATCGGCCGGCGCCCAATAGTGCTCAGCGCCGAAGCGGACGAGCAGGTCGCCGTTCATCTCGTTCCGGCCGACGACGTCATAGATCAGGCTGTCCGCCTCGACCTGGGCGCCAAGCGCAATGGGCGCCACGAAGGCAGGCGCTGCAACCGCGGTCGAAGAAGCATGCATGTTCATATTCATTCCCCTCAACGCCGCCCGATGCGGCTACGGGAACAATATATGCATAGTGTAGTTTGGAAGGCAAGCGGTTATTACTGTAGTTGTTTTCGCACAATACTTGCAACGAATTGTGCGAAAACGCCTAGCCATTCGTCAATTGCTGCCGCTGCTTGGCCTTGTCGTATCCAGCAAGCCCCTGCGTGACAGCCGTGCGCGACTGTTGCGTGGCAATGCCTTTCACGACGCCGCCATCGTCCACGAACACGCCCGAAACCTCGACCACGTGCCGCATTGTGCCGCCGCCGCTCTGCGCCGGAATAGCGGGCGCCTGGAAGCTGCCTAGCCGGTCGGCATTGATGGCTTCCAGCAAGCCGCGATGCTTGGACGTCGCGCGCGCGTTGGTGACGAACTCGCCATCCGATAGCATCGCCGGAATCTTGTCGCCACGCGGCCCGCCTGGCCCGCGTACTGGCCCGCCGCCCGCAAGCCGCTGCACGCCGCCGCCGTCCTTCAATCCGAAAATCGAAAGGATATTGAAGCCGCCGCCGTCGAAGATGCTGTTGAGCGCGATGTCAATGAGCCGGTCGGCAACCTTGCTCAATGCGTTCTGCAGCACCTCCGCAGCCGAAGCGCCGCTCCGAAGGTCCGAAATCATGCCGCCGAGCACGTCGCGCCCAATCCCGCGAAGCTCCTCCGCCGCCGCCGTGGCGTTTCGGGTGGCCGTTGCTTCGGCCTCCAGCGCAGTGACCAGCGCAACGATTTGCGCCTGTTGCTCGGCCGTGGCCGCGGCGCCTGCCTGCCGGAGGGTATTGGCGATCTCGCGTTGCAGGTCAGTCGCGCCGACTAGCGCAAGCTCGGCCTCTAGCTCGGCGATCAGTTCCCGGACGGCTTCGGCTTCCCGCATGGCCGCAGACGCACTCGCGTCGCGCTTGGCCCCGCCGCCCGCCTTAATCGCGCCGAAGCCGCCGGCTGGCGCCACAGGCGGGACGAACGCGGCACGCGGCAGCCGGTCGGTCTTGGCCGTTGTCGTCGTGCGCGGGAAGCTGCCGCCCCCCGTAGTGCCCGCCAGCGAACCGAACTGCTCGCCAAGGCTTACCGCTTGCCGCCTCTTATCCAGGTCGGCTAGCGCGCCGCTAAAGGCATTGATGAAGTCTTCTAGCGCGGTTGCAGCCTCAACGATGGCAGTTTTCAAGGCCGTGCCGATTGTGGTCACAACCTCGTTAAAGCGCCGATCGAGTTCGGCGGCCTTGTCGATAAGCTCCGCGTCCATGACGGTGCCGAGTTCGTGCGCCCGGTCGATCGTCGCGCGCAAGCCGTCCTCACCCTGCGCGATAAGTTCGACTAGACGCTCTCCACCACTTCCGCCGAACAACTCGTCACCCAGGCGGATCTGCGCAGCCTTGTCGAAAGCGCCAAGCCGGCCGATAATCTCAAGCAGCAGTTCGGACGGATCCTTGAGTTTCCTCTGAAGCTCTTCCGCACTATAGCCGAGCCTCTGGATGGCTTCTGCGGCAGGCCCAGCGCCCGTTTGAATGAACTCATCGCTTCGCAGGCTAAGTTCTTTCAAGCCGTCAATCATCGAGTCCAGCCCGATTCGGTTTTGCTCGGCGACGAACTTCAATTCTTGGAACGCCTCGACCGACACGCCCGCGCGCTTGGCCTCGTCGCCGATGGTGGCGACACTCCGCGCGACTTCTGCGAACCGCGTAACAATGCCCGCGATACCGCCCGCCGCAATGCCACCGACGAGACCGGCGCCGAAGTTTTTGAAGATACCGGCGACCTTTTTGTTGGCGGCCTCGAACCGCGTCTCTATCGCCTTGGCCTGCCGGTTCGTCGCGCCGGTCGCGCGCTTGAGTGCCTTCTCGAATGAGGCAGTGCGTGCTTCAAGTGCTATGACGAGCTTTTGGATTTCCTGGGCCATTAGCGCGCGCCTTCCATATGTGCGGCAAGGCTGCGCAGCGTGGCAGCCGTCGCAGCCGCGCCGTCCAGCACGCGCAACATAGCTATCCCTTGCATAGCCATCGCTGCGGCGACGTGCTCGACGGCGTGCCCGTTGCGGATCATTGCCTCGGCAACGGCTGCCGTCGCGGCTTCGGAGACAGAGAGTTTGTCGTTCATTGGGTATCCCCTAGAAAAAGAAAGCGTCGTCGGACGCGGTGTCATAAATCGAGCGTCCGCTCGCGCTGGCGACGGCACGACCGCAAGCCATGATCGCGGCCACGGCCGGGTCGATACGGTCGGCGGCTCGAGCCTTGTTGGGTCGACGGTTGCCGGACTGGTCGGCCATCATCACAACATTGCCAACCGCCCAGCGCAGGAGCGGGTTGCCGCCGTGGCAAAGCCGGCGCGTCATCATCAGGTCTTCGAAGTCGTCCACCGGCTTCGCGTAGTTGGCCAGCGTCTGCGAGAAGGCGGCACATGGAATGCCGGACGCCTCCAGATTCTCGATGATCTCGCGGGCCATGTACGGGTCGAATGCAACCTCGCGCACGTCTAGGATGCCGCACAATTCGCGTATGTGGTCCTCGATGACGCCGCGGTCGACGATGTCGCCCGGACAGGCGGTAAGGTGTCCCTGGTCGCGCCATAGCGCATACGGGGCGCCGTCGTTGTCGGCCCGCTTGCGCAACTGCGCTTCCGGCGCAAAGCCGCGCACGTGCAGGGCATACCGCCCGTCGTCGAGTTCGATCGCGGCGGCAACGGCTGCCAGGTCGATACGCTTCGATAGGTCAACCGCCAGCCAAGCGCGCTTGCCCTTCAGGGACGGCAGGTCGACCGGGTCGCCGTTCTGGTCCCATATCGCCAAGTCCCATTCCGGATTGGCCGCGCCGTCGAGCCACACATTGAGGTTCAACTGCCGGAACATCTCGCGATCGGCCGGCCGGTGCTCGGCTTCCCGCACTAGCTGCCGCAAGCCAACGATATCGGGGTAGGGCGGGTCGCATGACAAGCCGGGATTTACCCGGTGCCAAACCGCCTCGTCGCGCCAATCGTCTTCGGGGTCGGCTTCGAAGAGGATGGGCAGGAACGCGTCGTCCTGAATGGCGCCCGTCGCTACCTGCTTGGCATACGCGTACATGTCATACGCAATGTTTTCCCGCCCGACGCCGGCCGTTGTCGTGACGACGAGCAAGCTGCCTGCCGTTTTCACAAGGCCGGTCTTTAGCGCGTCCCATAGGTCGCGCTTCTTCCAGGCGTGCAATTCATCCACGAGGGCGAACACAGGTGTACGCCCGTGCGCCGTTGCCGCGTCCGCCGACATAGCGCGATAGAACGCGCCGCTGCGCTTGTGGGTGATGCGGTTCTTAGTGTCCTGGATTTGGAACGCTTCCGCCGTGCGCGGGTGCGCGCCGATAATCCCGACCATCTCCTCCAGCGCAATACGCGCCTGGTCGCGGTCAACCGCAGCGCCGACCACCTGCGAACGCGGGATCCGCTCCGGGCCAAGGTGCACGAGTTCCAGCGCGGCGCCGAGCGTGGTCTTGCGGTTGCCGCGCGGGATAAGCGCGAAGACGGTCTTAATCCGTCGCGTGCCGTCGGGCAGGGTGTCGCCGTAAACGCGGCGGACGATCCGCTCTTGCCAGCGATCAAGCTGGAAAGCACGGCCGGGGAGGGTGGATTTCGGATGCCTTAGCGCCTTGATAAAGCGGATGGCGCGCTCGCCTTTGCCATGCGGGTCGGGAATTTTGCTGTTATCGAAGATCCACGCGAGGTGGCTAGATATCGCCAAGGGCGTCGTCGTCGTCATTGCCCGGCGCCCCTCCCTTGTTCTTGGTGCGCGAGGCGGGCGTAAGCCCAAGCTCAGCGGCAAGCCGGCGCGCGGCTTCGAGGTTCTCTTTGAGGATGGTTGTCTCCGGCCGCCGCTTCGGGCCGCTATCGGACTCGTAGGTCAGGCCATGCTTGCGCACGGCTTCCTCCGCCGAGCGCATTGTCGCGACCGCAAGGCAATAGGACTCCACCGTTGCAAGCTCGTGCGCGGCGATCTTCCGGTCGGCCACAAGCTGCGGCACAACGCGGCGCCACTCGGTGCGGGCGTGTGGCGGTAGCCATTTTGGCGCGGCAGGCGCGGTCGACAATGCCCCGTCTAGCGCCGTTATCGCGGGCTTGCGGCCACGCATCAGAACGACCACTCGCGGTATTCGCCGAGCATGTCGCCGACGCCAAACGGAATGGACGCCGCCGACTCGCCGACAAGGGCCGCCGCGCGATGCTGATACGCTTGCGCCGCAAGCTGCAGGACGGCTTCCCGCAACGGCTCCGGCACGTCTTCAGGCGCGTCGCCATAGCCGGCCACAAAGCGGATACGTACCGCGTTGACGGTCTCCGCAGTGTCGGGCCAGCCGCCAACGCCCGGCTTTATGCGGCCCGGATCGGACGCCGTGTCGACCGCATAGTCATCCGACGAAAGGGTGGCCTCCAGGCCCGTCGCCGCGTCCAGGTATTTGACGCTCGTCACGGACTGCAGCGGCCCCTTCGGCAGCGTGATCGCGCCCGCCGGGAACGCGTCATAGACGAGTTCGAAGGTCGTCGAGATCAGCGGCTTCCCAATGAATCGCTCGACGTGCTGCCGCGCGGAAATTCCCTTCGCGGTCAAGATTTCGTCGTCGTCAGTGAAGTCAGTTGCGCGCACGTGCTGCTTAAGATCATTCAACGTCACCGGCTCAACTGCCGGCGCGGTAACTACGACAATGGCCATAGGTTCAAATTCCTAATATGGGTGAATTGCGAATTGTGGGGGGCGCGTGGTGCAGGCCGGACGGCAGGAAGTCGACAACCACCCCCCGGTTGTGCGAGGGTGGCAAAGGTGGAGGCAAACGCATTCTGCTGACGCGCTTCGCCCTTTGAATCTGGCGGGAGATATTCGGTGTTTGAGGTTGGGAGTGAATACAAAGTAGTTACGCTTGAGACCGGCGACAACTACGAAGGGAAATGGTCTACGTACGAGTCAGAACGAGTGTATGAAGTGGCGGCTGTTGATGGCACTTTGGTCAAGTTCTTAGGGCCTGACTTCTCTAAGCACGAGTTCGAAGAATTGCTTGCCACATCGGTTGAGAGAAACATGCCGCGCGAAGAAATCATACTGAATACAAGCAGCCTGTTCTTCGTCAGAGCGGAAAAGATCGCTAACATGAAGAGCTAAGCCGCCACCCTAACGCGCAAACGCCCCCTCGCTCTTGATTGCCTTCCGCCGATTGCACAGCCCATTGAACGGCTGCCAGTTGGACCTATCCCAGAATAGCTGCATGTCGCCCTTAGGCGCCACGACGTGGTCAACCATGTCCGCAGGCCGGCCGCATCCGCAGGCGCATAAGGGGGCGCCCAGCGCCTTCAGGTACGCGCGGCTCTCCTTGTGCCAGCGCGCGTCGTAACCGCGTTCAGCGGCGCTGCCACGGGCCGCGTCGTTAGCCTGCTGGCGTGCCTTGCTATTGCGCACCTGGCAGGGACACTTAGCGCTCTTAGGCACGCTATACCCGCAAGGGCAGATGCGGTTGGCCATAGCGCCCTCCTTATGTGATAGCGGCCCGCCATTGCTGACGAGCCGCTGCCGACCCTTGGCCGCCCATGAAAAACGGCTGGTGTCTGGGCCTTGTCACCTTGACCGGAAAGACTGCTTGGCGGCCCGGAGGTGACTATCTGTTGCTGGACAGGCCCGTTGTCCCGCCGCTTGCGGCAGGAGTTGCCCTCGTGGTTGTGCCGCCGAAGTGTGTGGGCTAGCCGCTGAAGACGCCGCAGGTGCCGCCCGCAACGCGCGTGAAACGATAGGTTCCCGGCGCGGCTAGCACCTTTGCCTTGTCGTACGCGGTAAGTTCGGTCACGCCGTTGTATGCGCCTGCGTCATCCTTGAGCAGAACGAGCACGCGGGCGGTGTCGTCCGTCATGCCCTTAAGCGCCACAGTCAGGGAATCGCCGTCCGCCACAACGACATCCGCGGAATCGTCTGCCGTCGCGGCAGTCGCAAGGATTTCGGTCGGCATCAGGTCACCGGGGCGCTGTGCGGACGACCAAGGATAGCCATAGCCGCAAGCGGGCTATCTCCGGAATTCGCAGCGGCGGGCGTGACTGTGAGGCGCGTATAGCGGGCGTTGCCAACGTACCCGAGCTTGCGGGTCTCGCCGTCGTCGGCAAAGGTGAAGCCTGCCGCAGCCTCGGTGCCAATGAGGTCGGCATCCGCAACGACAGTAGCGCCCGACATGCCGGAGTCGTTCGACTCCTCCAGAAGCACGGTATAGGTCGCGTCCGCGTCCGAAAGCGTACCGGTAGCAATGGCATAGGTCAGCGAGTCATAGCCGAGCCGGTCGATGATGGCGCCGACCCACGGAGTCGTCCCGGCATTGTTGTAAGTGCCCGGCGCAATGACCGGACGAATGGTAATAT
>NZ_JAOAOQ010000018.1 GCF_030398385.1 Aquibium sp. ELW1220
CTCGGTTCGGGAAAGCTACGCCGATTCGGGCCGTCGCCCGTGGGTCACGCTCCGTTCCGCTCCGCTTCACTTCGCGCGACCCACGGCGTGCATCCAGAAACCGCGGGAAAAGGGTACAGGGGGCTGCAGGCATGACGGGTCGGCAAGGTACGACGATCCGCCCCGCCGAAGGCCTTGGTCGCCGCTGCGGCCGGGCTTCGGACGGTGACCGCCTGCCGTGATGGAACCGCGCGCGGTCGGCGGCCTTCTTTTCGCGCCGGGATTGTTCTAATTCAGTCTCAGGCCGCACACGGGAGACAGCCTTGGACCGAAACGCCTTCTTCGGCACGCTCGCCGCGCTGAGACTGCATGCCGGAACGCATGCGCCGCAGGACCTGCGCATGGCTTTCGCCCTTGATACGGACCGTTTCGACCGGTTCTCGCTGCGGCTCGACGACCTGCTGCTGGACTGGTCGAAGACCTCGGTGGACGCCCGGGCCATGGACCTGCTTGCGGGCCTCGCCAGCGCCGCCGGTCTGGAGGCGCGGCGCGACGCGATGTTTGCGGGCGAGCCGATCAATACGACCGAAGGCCGGGCGGTGCTGCACGTCGCGCTGCGGGCGCCTGAGGGCGCCGGCCTCGGCGTAGGCGGGCAGGACGTGATGGGCGAGGTGCATGCGGTGCTGACCCGCATGGCGCGTTTCGCCGAGGCGATCCGTTCCGGCGAATCGGCGGGCGCGACCGGGCAGCCTGTCACCGACGTGGTCAACATCGGCATCGGCGGTTCGGACCTCGGACCGGCCATGGCGACGGCCGCGCTGGCGCCGTATCACGACGGGCCGCGCTCGCATTTCGTCTCCAACATCGACGGCGCGCATATAGCCGACGTGCTGAAGCCGTTGGATCCCGCGACGACGCTCGTCATCATCGCGTCCAAGACCTTCACCACGGTCGAGACCATGACGAACGCGCAGACGGCCCGGCGCTGGATCGAAGCGGCGCTGGGCGCGGATGCGATTTCGGCGCATTTCGTCGCCGTCTCGACCGCGCTCGACAAGGTCGCCGCCTTCGGCATCGCGCAGGACCGGGTGTTCGGCTTCTGGGACTGGGTCGGCGGACGCTATTCGCTGTGGTCGGCGATCGGCTTGCCGATCATGCTGGCCATCGGGCCGGACCGCTTCCGCGCCTTTCTCGAAGGCGCCCACGCCATGGACGAGCATTTCCGTACGGCGCCGCTGCTCCAGAACCTGCCGGTAGTGCTGGGTCTCGTCGGTTTCTGGCATCGCGTGGCGAAGGGCTATCCGGCGCGCGCGGTGATCCCCTACGATCAGCGGCTGGCCCGACTGCCTGCCTACCTGCAGCAGCTCGACATGGAATCAAACGGCAAGTCGGTGACCGTCGACGGCCAGCCGGTGCCGACGCCGACGGGTCCGCTCGTCTGGGGCGAGCCCGGCACCAACGGCCAGCACGCCTTCTTCCAGCTGCTGCACCAGGGGACGGATGTGGTGCCGGTCGAGTTCATCGCGGCGGCCGTCGGCCACGAGCCGGAGCTGCGCCACCAGCACGCGCTGCTGCTCGCCAATTGTCTCGCCCAGTCGCAGGCGCTGATGACGGGGCGGACGCTCGACGAGGCGAGAGCGCAGATGGCGGCAAGGGGCATGGCGCCGGACGAACTGGACAGGATCGCGCCGCACCGCGTCTTCCCCGGCAACCGGCCGTCGATCACCATCCTGCATCGTCAGCTCGATCCGTTCACGCTCGGTCGCCTGATCGCGCTCTACGAGCACCGGGTGTTCGTGGAGGCACAGCTCTTCGGCATCAACGCCTTCGACCAGTGGGGCGTGGAGCTCGGCAAGGAACTCGCGACCGCGCTGCTGCCCGTCGTGGAAGGCAAACAGGACGCCGCTGGCAGCGATGCCTCCACGGCCGGGCTGGTGAACTATCTGCGCGGGTTCGCCTGACAGGCCGCCTGTTTCCTATCGTTCGTTTCCCGCGCCGTCCGGCGCCGATTTCGCGAGATCTGCATGGCCATCAGGGGCATCCTGTTCGACAAGGACGGAACGCTGGTCGACTTCCACAAGACGTGGCACGCGATCGGTGACCGGCTCGCTCTGGAGGCGGCCGGCGGCGACCGCGGCAAGGCCAACGACCTGATGGAACTGGCCGGCTATGATTTCGAAGCCGGCCGTTTCCGCGGCGATTCCGTGTTCGCGGCCGGCACCAACGCCGACATCGTGGCGCTGTGGTATGCCAACGCGCCGCAGGACGAGCACGAGGCGCGGGTCAGGCATTTCGATGCGGTGACGGCGGCGGAGGGGGCGCGGTCGGCGGTGCCGCTGGACGGCGTGCTCGATGCGCTGCGCGACCTGCACAAGCGAGGCTACAAGCTCGGCGTCGCCACCAACGACAGCGAAGGTGGCGCGAAGCAGACGATCCAGGCGATCGGCGTCGCCCACCTCTTCGTCGCAGCCTATGGCTACGATTCGGTCGCACGGCCGAAGCCCGCGCCGGATGCCATCGAGGCCTTCTGCGCGCTGACGGGATTTGCGCCTGACGAGATCGCGATGGTGGGCGACAATCGCCACGACCTGGAGATGGCGCGCGCCGGCCGTGCCGGCCTCGCCGTGGGCGTGCTTTCTGGGACCGGCACGCAGGAACGGCTCGCGCCGCTGGCCGACGTGGTGCTATCGTCGGTGCGTGATTTGCCGGCATATCTCGCAGGCTAGGGTTCGGCGCGGCGAAGGTGTTTCGCAGCCGGTCCGTGCAGCTGCAGGTTGCCGCGTTCTTTCGCAGGCGAAGCTTGCGGTTCCCCTAGAGACGGATCGGCGACGACGATGAAGCAGGAACTCGACATCCGGCCCGTGGGCGAGGCGAACATGCCGGGGCTCGCCTCGCTCTATCGCTACCTGCATCCGCAGGACCCCGCGCTGGCCGTCGTCACCGCGCGGATGACGCTCCGCCAGGGTGTCGCCGAACCCGGGAGCGCGGTGCTCGTGGGCTTTCTCGGCGATGTGCCGGTGAGCAGTTGCGCGATGGTGGTGGTGCCGAGCGGAACCAGGGTCGGCAAGCCTTCGGCTCTGATAGAGAACGTCGTGACGCATCCAGGGCAGCGTCGCCGCGGCTACGGAACCCTCGTCCTGCAGTCCGCGCTGGCCCGCGCCAGGGAGGCCGGCTGCTTCCGCGCCACCGTACTGACGACATCGCTCGACGACGTGCCCGCGGCCTTCTTCTTCGCCTCCGGATTCGAGACGTCGGCGAACGGATTTCGGCTGAAACTTGCCTGACGGTCGGCGGTTTACATTTACCATTTTATTAACTATATGAATTAACATCATTTTCAGGCGTGAATTGATGCGGTGCCGGGGAGTGGACCTCCAGGCGCGTGCGGGACCGGCAAGACGATGGAACAGGCACTGCGCATCCGACCCATTTCCGATGGCGACCTGACTGACCTTACGTCATTGTACAGGCACCTCTATCCGCGCTACCAGATCTTCGCGGCGGCCCTTGCCCGCGACGCCTTTCACCAGGCGCTGGAGGAGCCGGGCATCACCATCCTGGCTGGGTTCAAGGGCAAGCAACTCGTCTCCGCCAGCACCCTCATCGTCATCCCGAACGCCACCTGGGCGGGGAAGCCTGCGGCGCTGATCGAGAACGTCGTGACGCATTCCGACCATCGCCAGAAGGGCCACGCCGGCAAAGTCATCAACTGCGCCGTCAGGCTCGCCTGGCGGGTCGACTGCATCAAGGTCCTGGTGCTCGGAGGGTTCAACGACCCGGCCGTGCTCGGCCTCTGCGCGGCCGCGGGCTTCGACCAGACACGCTATGGCTTCGAATTGCGGCGCGACGCGCAGCCGGCCCCGGTCAGGAGACGTCAGGCCCTTCGAGCCTGACGGTTGCAGGACCTTGGTCCAGTCTACCTTCCGCCTGCCCGGCGCAGCGCGTCGTGAACGCTCCGATCCCACCGCGCACCCTTCAGGCTTCCGGTTCGCGCATTCCCCTTTGCCGAACCGGTGCACGTGTTCGGAAGACTGCGCTCAGTTCCTCAGTTCGCGCCGCAGGATCTTGCCGACGTTCGTCTTCGGCAGTTCGGTGCGGAATTCGATCTGCTTGGGCCGCTTGTAGGCGGTGAGCTTGTCCTTGCACCAGTCGCGGATGTCGTCGGCGGTGAGGTTCGGATCCTTCTTGACGATGAAGACCTTCGGCACCTCGCCCGACTTCTCGTCCGGCACGCCGACCGCCGCCACCTCCAGCACGCCGGGATGGCCGGCGATCACGTCCTCGATCTCGTTGGGATAGACGTTGAAGCCCGAGACCAGGATCATGTCCTTCTTGCGGTCGACGATCTTGATGTAGCCGTCGTCGTTCATGAAGCCCATGTCGCCGGACTTGAAGAAGCCGTCCGCCGTCATGACCTTGGCGGTCTCGTCCGGTCGGTTCCAGTAGCCGGCCATCACCTGGGGGCCGCGGATGCAGATTTCGCCGACCTCGCCCAGCGCGACGTCGTTGCCGTCGTCGTCGCGGATCACGATTTCCGTCGACGGAATCGGAAGGCCGATCGTGCCGGTGAACTCGTCGGCATCGAAGCGATTGCCGGTGGCGACCGGCGAGGTCTCCGACAGGCCGTAGCCTTCGGCGATGACGAGGCCCGTCACCTGCTTCCAGCGTTCTGCCACGGGACGCTGCACCGCCATGCCGCCGCCGAAGGTGACGAGCAGGTGGGTGAAATCGAGCTTGCGGAAGTCCTCGTTGTTGAGGAGCGCGTTGAACAGGGTGTTGAGGCCCGGAAAGACATTGACCTTGTAGGTGCCGAATTCCTTGACGAGGGCCGGGATGTCGCGCGGGTTGGCGATCAGGATGTTCTGTGCGCCCTGCTGCATGCCCATCAGCGCGTTCACCGTCAGCGCGTAGATGTGGTAGAGCGGCAGCGCGCAGAGATAGACCGGCATGTCGGGCCGCGGTTTCTTGACATAGGCCGCCTCCACCCAGAGCGCGTTCTGGGCGACGTTGGCCAGGATGTTGCGGTGGAGCAGCACCGCGCCCTTGGAAACACCGGTGGTGCCGCCCGTGTACTGCAGGAAGGCGACGTCGTCGGGGCCGACCGCGACCGGCTTGAGGCTCTGGCCCCGGCCGGACGAGAGCGTCTCCTTGAACGAGACGTGGCCGGCCAGCGACCAGGCGGGGACCATCTTCTTCACGCGGCGCACGACGAGGTTGACGAGCAGGCCCTTGAGGCCAAGCATCTCGCCCATCGAGGCGACGACGACATGCTTCACCTTCGTCCTGCCGACCACGGCCTGCAGCGTCGCGGCGAAGTTCTCCAGGATGACGATGGCTTCGGCGCCGGAATCGTTCAGCTGATGCTCGAGTTCGCGCGGGGTGTAGAGCGGATTGACGTTGACGACCGTGCAGCCGGCGCGCAGCGCGCCCATCATGGCGATCGGGTATTGCAGCACGTTCGGCATCATGATCGCCACGCGCGCGCCCTTGGCGAGGCCCTTGCCCTGGAGCCAGGCGCCGAAGGCGGCCGAGGCCTGCTCGACTTCGGCGAAGCTCATCGACTTGCCCATGCTGGTGAAGGCCGGGCGGGCCGAGAACTGCCGGCATGCATTGACGAGAAGCTCGCCGATGGAATTGGCCGGGAGCCCGGCAATGTCGGCCGGGATGCCCTGCGGATAGCTCTTCAGCCAGATGCGCTCCGCGCCTGCCGTCTGCCCAGAACTGGCCATGTCTCGCTCCCTCTTGCCGGAACGGCGGGCGCGTGCGGCGGCCCGGCCGTTCGGCTCTCTTGTGCTGCCTCCCGGCGGGTCGTGCCCGCCTCTCTGCGCCTATCTACGGGCAACCGGCGATCTCGTGCAAGTCTTACGAAAACGTAAACGTAAGGGAGTGTGCCGATGCCGTGGCCGCCGTTGCTGCTACTGGCCGTAACCCGCGTGCGTGGCGAGGAATTCCGCCTCCTCGGGCGTGGTCTCGCGGCCCAGCGCGGCGTTGCGATGGGGGAAGCGGCCGAAGCGGGCGACGATGTCGCGGTGCTCGATTGCGAACTTCAACGCCTCCTCGTTGCCGAGGTCGCGGAACAGCTTCACGCAGAGTTCCTGGTCGGACACCACCTCCGAATGCATCAGCGGCATGTAGAGGAACTGCCGTTCCTGTGGTGTCATGCCCGCATCCCAGGAGCGGTCGAGCGCTCCGTGTGTCACGAGAAGCGCGACCGGATCACCTGAAAAGGCACGCGGCTGGCCACGGAAGAGCTGGCGCGGAAACTGATCGAGCAGGATGATGCCGGCCAGCGCCGTGCGGGGATCCGAGAGGTAGTCCTCCGGCTTGCCGCCGAGCGCCTGCTCGCAAAGCGCACCGAAGCGGGTCCTGATCTGCTCGTCGAGTTCGGGCCTTCCGCTGAACCAGTCCGCGGGGCCGAGTTCGCCGAACCAGTAGGCGAGTACGGCGTCGGTCGCCGGCTTGTCGTCCATGTTCACGTCCCTCCTCTTGCCCTGCGCAGATAGGCGATCGAGACGCGAATTCAAATGCGTTCCTCTTCGCTTTGGCGCGGATGTTTGTCATCCGAATGCCAGCCGCGGCGCAAATCTTTACCCAAGGTCGCCCTGCGGGGAGTTTTCTTGTCCATTGAACGGTGCTTATATGCCGGCTTCACGGGCCGGGGCACAACGGATCCCGGACACTTGAATGGGAGTCTCAAGACTATGAAACGATTCGGTTTCGCGGGAATGCTGCTTGCCGCGACTGTGTTGAGCGGTGCGGCGAGCGCCAAGACGCTCGTCTATTGCTCGGAAGGATCGCCGGAAGGCTTCGATCCCGCGCTCTACACCGCCGGCACCACGTTCGACGCCTCGTCGAACCCCGTCTACAACAAGCTGATGGAGTTCGCGCCCGGCACGACCAACCCCGAGCCCGGCCTCGCCGAAAGCTACGAGGTCTCCGACGACGGCCTGGAGTACACGTTCAAGCTCCGCCCGGGCGTCAAGTTCCAGACCACGGACTTCTTCACGCCGACGCGCGACTTCAATGCCGACGACGTGATCTTCACCTTCGAGCGCCAGCTGAAGGCCGACAATCCCTGGCACCAGTATGTGGCCGGCGCGGCCTGGGAGTACTTCAACGGCATGGGCTTCCCCGACCTGATCGAGACGATCGAGAAAGTCGACGACATGACGGTCAAGTTCAAGCTGAAGCGGAAGGAGGCGCCGTTCGTCGCCAATCTCGGCATGGACTTCGCGTCGATCATGTCGAAGGAGTATGCCGACAAGCTCCAGGCCGATGGCAAGATGGAGCAGCTCAACCAGATGCCGCTCGGCACCGGGCCATTCGAGTTCGTGGCCTATCAGCCCGACGCCGTGATCCGCTATCGCGCGAACGACGATTACTGGAAGGGCCGCGAGAAGCTCGACGACCTCGTCTTCGCGATCACGACCGATGCCGCCGTGCGCTACCAGAAGCTGCTCGCCGGCGAGTGCCATGTGATGCCCTATCCGAACGCGGCGGACGTGGAGGCCATGAAGGCCAACGAGAGCCTCACCGTGATGGAGCAGGAAGGCCTGAATATCGCCTACCTCGCCTACAACACGACCCAGGCGCCGTTCGACAAGCCGGAGGTCCGCAAGGCCCTCAACATGGCGATCAACAAGCAGGCGATCGTCGACGCCGTGTTCCAGGGCGCGGCGACGCCGGCCAAGAACCCGATTCCGCCGACGATGTGGTCCTACAACGACGCCATCCAGGACGATCCGTATGATCCGGATGCGGCGAAGAAGATGCTCGAGGAAGCCGGCGTCACCGACCTCGACATGAAGATCTGGGCCATGCCGGTGGCGCGTCCCTACATGCTCAACGCGCGCCGCGCGGCCGAGCTGATCCAGGCCGACTTCGCCAAGATCGGGGTCGACGTCGAGATCGTCTCCTTCGAATGGGCCGAGTATCTCGCCCGCTCCAAGGACAAGGATCGCGACGGCGCCGTGATGCTCGGCTGGACCGGCGACAACGGCGACCCGGACAACTTCCTGCACACCCTGCTCGGCTGCGATGCCGTCGGCGGCAACAACCGCGCGCAGTGGTGCAACGAGGAGTTCGACCGCATCGTGAACGAGGCCAAGGTGGAGACCGACCAGGCTGCGCGCACGAAGCTCTACGAAGAGGCGCAGGTCGTCTTCAAGCGCGAGGCCCCGTGGGCGACGCTCGACCACAGCCTGGTCGTGATGCCGATGCGCAAGGAAGTGCAGGGCTATGTCATGAGCCCGCTCGGCAAGCACCACTTCTCGGGCGTCGACATCGCCGAGTAAGTCTCGTGTAGACGAGGGAGCGGGGGCGATCGCCAGGCGAGCGCCCCCGCTGCTTTTGTGTTGCTGAGCCGGACGCGCTCTTGTCCGGCAACAGGGGGCAAAACATGCTTCGGTTTCTCGTCGGTCGGTTCGCCGTTCTCATCCCGACCTTCATCGGCGTCTCGATCATCGCCTTCTCCTTCATCCGGCTGCTGCCCGGCGACCCGGTCATGCTGATGTCGGGCGAGCGCGTGATGTCGCAGGAGCGCTACGAGAAGATCACGCAGGAACTCGGCTACGACCGGAACATCGTGATCCAGTATCTCGACTATTTCGGCGACCTGATGCAGGGTGATTTCGGCACGTCTCTGGTGACGAAGAAGCCGGTCCTGACGCATTTCTCGGAACTGTTCCCGGCGACGCTGGAACTGTCGCTCTGCGCGATCCTGTTTGCCGTGCTGCTGGGCATTCCCGCCGGCGTGTTCGCGGCGATCAAGCGCGGCTCCGCCTTCGACCAGACGATCATGGGGACCGCGCTGGTCGGCTATTCGATGCCGATCTTCTGGTGGGGCCTGCTCCTGATCATCCTGTTCTCCGGC
The DNA here is from genome assembly GCF_030398385.1 of Aquibium sp. ELW1220. Taxonomy (GTDB): domain Bacteria; phylum Pseudomonadota; class Alphaproteobacteria; order Rhizobiales; family Rhizobiaceae; genus Aquibium. The sequence continues at coordinate 8,852 of NZ_JAOAOQ010000018.1, forward strand.
ATCCTCGGCTGGACCCCGGTCTCGGGCCGGATCTCGCTGCTCTATTATTTCCCGTCCGTCACCGGTTTCATGCTGATCGACTCGCTGCTGTCGGGGCAGGCCGGGGCTTTCAAATCCGCGGTGAGCCACCTGATCCTGCCCACCATCGTGCTCGGCACCATCCCGCTTGCCGTCATTGCCCGGCAGACGCGCTCGGCCATGCTTGAGGTGCTGAGCGAGGACTACGTCCGCACCGCGCGCGCCAAGGGCATGCCGCCGCTGCGCGTCATCGGCGTGCACGCGCTGCGCAATGCCATGATCCCGGTCATCACCACGATCGGCCTGCAGGTGGGGGTGATGCTGGCTGGTGCGATCCTGACCGAGACGATCTTTTCCTGGCCCGGCATCGGCAAGTGGATGGTCGATTCCGTCTTCAAGCGCGACTACCCGGTCATCCAGGGCGGGCTGCTGCTGATCGCGGCCATCATCATGCTGGTCAACCTGCTGGTCGACATCCTGTACGGCCTCATCAACCCGCGCATCCGGCATTGAGGTCGACCATGGCACAGGCATCCACCGCGGCATTGGACAAGGCGAAGGCCGGCGAGGTGACGCGCCGGCAACGCTTCGCGGAGTTCTGGTTCTATTTCTCCGAAAACAAAGGCGCGGTCATCGGGCTCTGGGTGTTCCTCGCGCTCGTCGTGCTCGCCATCCTGGCGCCGCTGATCGCACCGCACGCGCCGAATGCGCAGTATCGCGAGGCGGTACTGTTGCCGCCATTCTGGCAGGACGGCGGTCAGGCGGCCTATCTGCTGGGCACCGACCAGGTGGGCCGGGACATGCTGTCGAGACTGCTCTACGGCGCGCAGTTCTCGCTGTTCATCGGCATCGTGGTGACGACCCTGGCGCTGACCGGCGGCATCTTCGTCGGCGTCATCGCCGGCTATTTCCGCGGCTGGGTCGACACCGTCATCATGCGGCTGATGGACATCATCCTGGCCTTCCCGTCGCTGCTGCTCGCGCTGGTGCTGGTGGCGGTGCTCGGACCCGGCCTGATGAACGCGATGATCGCCATCGCGCTGGTGCTGCAGCCGCATTTCGTGCGGCTGACACGCGCGGCCGTGATGGCCGAGAAGGGGCGCGACTACGTCGTCGCCGCGAAGGTGGCGGGCGCCCGGCCGCTCAGGCTGATGTTCCGCACCATCCTGCCCAACTGCATGGCGCCGCTGATCGTGCAGGCGACGCTGTCGTTTTCGACCGCGATCCTCGATGCAGCCGCGCTCGGCTTCCTCGGCATGGGCGCGCAGCCGCCGACGCCGGAATGGGGCACCATGCTCGCCGAAGCGCGCGAATTCATCCTGCGCGCCTGGTGGGTGGTCACGCTGCCGGGCGTCGCGATCCTGGTCACGGTGCTTGCCATCAACCTGATGGGCGACGGATTGCGGGATGCGCTCGATCCGAAGCTGAAGAGGAGCTGAGGGGTGGAGGCCTGGGTTGGACCGGCGATCGTCGCCGCGGTCATCTCGGGCCTCGTGAGCCTCATCCTGGTGCAGTTGAACTTCAGGCAGGGACGGCGGCTGGAGCAGGCGAGGCGGGACGAGAAGGTCAGGGACTTCCAGATTGCGATCCGTGCGGAAATCAGAAGCGAATTAAGGAATCTCGTGCAGTACGACGTAGGAAGACAGCTCGAGCAGGTGAAGGCGCGCTACGAAAGCGATCCCGCCTACGCCATCTCGGTGCCGCGGCCGGTTCGCCAGTCGGTCTTCGAGGCGCTGGTGGGGGAGATACACGTCCTGCCGGAGGCGGTGATCGATCCCATCGTGCTCTACGCGCGGCAGCGCAATGCGATCGATTCGATCGTCGAAGACATGCGCGCGCCGGGATTCCGGGCTCTCTCACGCGACCAGCAACTCGCGATGTATGAAGACTACCTGAACATGTGGGATGCGTGGCGCGCGTTTGCACTTGCGGCGGAGGCCGCACTCAACGGAAGCGCGTCAGTAGCCGGGCCGCGGGCCGGTCTGGCCGCTGATGGGCGGAACGGGAGGTAGGGGGCGTGGCTTGGACATTCCGTCGATCTCACCTCTTCATCTCAAGATATAAGCGTCTTCGACGCGAAAATCCAACCGGAATTTATCATGCCCCTTTTGACAATCGATAACCTCGTCGTCGAGTTCGAGACCGCCACCGGGCCGTTCCGGGCGGTGGACGGCGTGTCGCTGTCGGTCGACGCGCGCGAGGTGCTGGCGATCGTCGGCGAATCCGGGTCCGGCAAGTCGGTGTCGATGCTGGCCGTGATGGGTCTTCTGCCCTGGACGGCGATGGTGACGGCCGACCGGATGGACTTCGCCGGGCGCGACCTCCTGACGATGAGCGATGCAGACCGGCGCAAGATCATCGGCAAGGACATCGCGATGATCTTTCAGGAGCCGATGTCGAGCCTGAACCCGTGCTTCACCGTCGGCTTCCAGATCGAGGAGGTGCTGCGCTTCCACCTCGGCATGGACCGCAAGGCGCGGCGGGGCAGGGCGATCGAACTGCTGGAGGCAGTGGGCATCCCCGATCCCGAGCAGCGCCTGTCATCCTATCCGCACCAGATGTCGGGCGGCCAGTGCCAGCGCGTGATGATCGCCATCGCGCTCGCCTGCAACCCCAAGCTCCTGATCGCCGACGAGCCGACGACGGCGCTCGACGTGACGATCCAGAAGCAGATTCTCGACTTGCTGATGGCGCTGCAGGCCGAGCACGGCATGGGGCTGATCATGATCACGCACAACATGGCGGTGGTGGCCGAGACGGCCGACCGCGTCATCGTCCAGTACAAGGGGCGCAAGATGGAGGAGGCGGACGTGCTGACCCTCTTCGAGAACCCGAAGAGCAACTACACCAAGGCGCTGCTGTCGGCGCTGCCCGAGCGCGCGACCGGCGACCGGCTGCCGACCATCGCGAGCTTCATGGAAGGCCTAGAGCCGACGGGAGACGCCCGATGAGCGAGATCGTCGTCGAGGGCCGCAACCTCAAGCGCGACTACCGCATCGGCGGCGGCCTGTTCTCAAAGGAGCGCGTGGTGCATGCCGTCAAGGGCGTGTCGTTTTCGGTGGAGAAGGGCAAGACGCTGGCGATCGTCGGCGAATCCGGCTGCGGGAAGTCCACGCTGGCCCGCATCATCACCATGATCGACGCGCAGACCGACGGCGAGCTGCTGATCGACGGCAAGCCCGTCGACATCCGCAAGCAGTCACTGACGGCCGAGATGCGCCGCAAGGTGCAGATCGTGTTCCAGAACCCGTACGGTTCGCTCAATCCGCGCCAGAAGATCGGCGACGTGCTGGGCGAGCCTTTGCTGGTCAACACCGGCATGCCGGCGTCGGAGCGGCGCGAGCGGGCGATGGAGATGCTGGTCAAGGTCGGGCTGGGGCCCGAGCACTTCAACCGCTATCCGCACATGTTTTCCGGCGGGCAGCGCCAGCGCATTGCGATCGCGCGGGCGCTGATGCTGAACCCGCGGATCCTGGTCCTCGACGAGCCGGTCTCGGCGCTCGATCTTTCGGTGCAGGCGCAGGTTCTGAACCTGCTATCCGACCTGCAGGACGAGTTCGACCTGACCTACATCTTCATCAGCCACGACCTGTCGGTGGTGCGCTACATCGCCGACGACGTGATGGTGATGTATTTCGGTGAAGCGGTGGAGTATGGCTCGCGCGACGCGGTGTTCACGGACCCGCAGCACGACTATACGAAGACGCTGTTTGCCGCGACGCCGCGGGCCGATGTCGAGAGCATCCGGCGGCGGCTGGCGGCCAAGGCAGCCTGACGGGACACCCCTGCGGGGCGGCCTGTCGCGACATGAGGGCATGATGCAGCTTCCGACCTTTGACGACGTGGTGGCCGCACATGAGCGCATCCGCCCGCATGTCCACTTCACGCCGGTGCTGACGAGCAGCCACCTCGATCGCCTGACGGGCGCGCGGCTGTTCCTCAAATGCGAGAACCTGCAGAAGATCGGCGCATTCAAGGCGCGCGGCGCCTGCAACGCCGTGTTCGGCCTGTCGGAGGCGCAGGCTGCGCGCGGGGTGCTCACCCACTCGTCGGGCAATCACGGCCAGGCACTGGCCTATGCCGCTGCCAAGCGCGGCATCGCCGCGACCATCGTCATGCCGGAGACCTCGGCCAGGCCGAAGCTCGACGCGGTGCGCGGCTATGGCGGCCGCGTCGTGACTTGCGCGCCCGGCACGAAGGCGCGCGAGGAGGCGGTGGCGGCCGAACTCGAGCGGACGGGCGCTGAGATCGTACACCCCTATGCCGACGCGCGCGTGATCGCGGGGCAGGGGACCTGCGCGCGCGAACTGATCGATGAGACGGGGCCGCTCGACGCCATCGTGGCGCCGGTGGGCGGCGGCGGGCTGATCTCTGGCACCTGCATCGCGGCGCATGCGATGGCGCCGGGGATCAAGGTCTTCGCGGCTGAGCCGGCCAATGCCGACGATGCCTTCCGGTCGAAGCAGGCGGGGCATCTCGTCGAGGACGACGCACCGCAGACCATCGCCGACGGGCTGCGCGCCTCGCTGAAGCCGATCACCTTCCACTATGTCCACAATGCGGTGGAGGAAGTACTGACGGTCTCGGAGGCTGAGATCGTGGCGGCTATGCGCCTTGTGTGGGAGCGGCTGAAGATCGTCATCGAGCCGTCCAGCGCGGTCGCGGTCGCGGCGGTGCTGAAGAACGCGCAGCGCTTTGCCGGGCAGACCGTCGGGATCATCATCACGGGTGGGAACGTCGATCTCGACCGCCTGCCGTGGATGGGATGACAGGAGGCTTTTCCCGCCGGGTGCGCGGCATCTTCCACCGGTCCCGCAAAGCCCTATCTTGACGGGATGCGTCCCTCCGACCTGCTGCAGCCGCGCCCCCAGGGCCTCTACTGCCCTCCCGGCGACTTCTTCATCGATCCGGTGAAGCCGGTCGGCCGTGCGCTGATCACGCATGGCCATGCCGACCATGCGCGGGCGGGGCATGGCACGGTGATGGCGACGCGCGAGACACTCGAGATCATGGCAATCCGCTACGGCGAGGGGTTTGCCGGTTCCAGGCAGGAAGCGCGGCTCGGCGAGCGGGTTGCCGTCAACGGCGTCGAGGTGAGCTTTCACCCGGCGGGGCACGTGCTGGGTTCGGCGCAGATCCGCGTGGCGCAGGGCGGCCGTTGCATCGTCGCCTCCGGCGACTACAAGCGGCGGCGCGACCCGACCTGCCTCGGCTTCGAGCCGATCGCCTGCGACGTCTTCATCACCGAAGCGACCTTCGGCCTGCCCGTCTTCCGCCATCCCGACGATGCCGGCGAGATTGCGCGGCTGCTCGCGTCGCTCGGGCAGTTTCCGGAGCGCACGCATCTCGTCGGCGCCTATTCGCTTGGCAAGGCACAGCGGGTGATCCGTCTGCTGCGCGACGCGGGATACGCGGAGACGATATACATCCATGGCGCGCTGGAAAAGCTCTGCGCCTATTACGAGAGCCAGGGCATCGCGCTCGGGCCGCTGGCGCCCGCCACGATCGACAATGGCGGCAAGGCGGCATTTGCGGGAAAGATCGTGGTGGGGCCGCCGTCCGCCTTCGCCGACCGCTGGGCGCGGCGTTTTTCCGATCCCGTCTCGGCTTTCGCCTCGGGCTGGATGCGCATCCGCCAGCGCGCCAAGCAGCGTGGCGTGGAATTGCCGCTGATCCTGTCGGACCATTCCGACTGGGACGAACTCGTCGCGACCATCGCCGACACCGGCGCCTCGGAGGTCTGGGTCACGCATGGGCGCGAGGAGGCGCTGGTGCGCTGGTGCGAGATCAACGGGATCGCGGCACGGCCGCTCCACCTCGTGGGGTACGAGGACGAGGGGGATTAGGTGGTGAGGTCGTTCGGTTACGTCGCGTCCTGTCGCGCCCCCCTCTGTCCTGCCGGACATCTCCCCCACGAGGGGGGAGATCGGCAGCTTCGGCGCGGCCGCCATTCCTGCACCGTCGATGATCGGCGAAAGCGGACGCGACAGGCGATCTCCCCCCTCGTGGGGGAGATGGGCGGCAGCCCAGAGGGGGGCGCGACGGAACGCCGGCCTATGCCTGACCGCGATGCACCTGCATTTCGAGCGTCCCGTTCCCACCCATGAAACTCTTCGCCGACCTCCTCGATCGCCTGGTGCTGACGTCGTCGCGCAATGCGAAGCTGAAGCTGCTGGCGGACTATTTCGCGTCCGTGCCGGACCCCGACCGCGGGCTGGCGCTGGCGGCGATCACGGGGGATCTCGACATTCCGAGCTTCAAGCCGGCTATGCTGCGGGCGCTGGTTATGGAGCGGATGGACCCGGTGCTGTTTGCCTATTCCTACGACTATGTCGGGGACCTGGCGGAGACCGTGTCGCTGGTCTGGCCGGCGCGCGAGGGCCGGGTGCTGCACAATGCCGATCCGAGCCTGTCGGAGGCGGTGGCGGCGCTGATCGAGGCCGGACGCGCCAACGGGCCTTCGGTGTTCGCGGCCCTGCTCGACCGGCTCGACGCGCCGTCGCGCTTCGCGCTGATCAAGCTGGTGACCGGCGGCCTGCGCATCGGCGTCTCGGCCAGGCGCGCCAAGCAGGCGCTGGCGGATTTCGGGCAGATCGAGGTGGCCGAGATCGAGGAACTCTGGCACGGGATCGCGCCGCCCTACGAAGCGCTGTTCGCCTGGCTGGAGAAGCGCGGCGAAAAGCCCGTGCCGCAGGCGCAGGCGCTGTTCCGGCCCGTGATGCTGTCGAACCCCGTGCAGGACGGCGACCTGGAGAAGCTCGATCCCGCCGACTACAGGGCCGAATGGAAATGGGACGGCATCCGTGTGCAGGCAACGTCCGAGGGCGGCGTGCACCGGCTCTATTCGCGCACCGGCGACGACATCTCGGGCGCGTTTCCCGACCTGCTCGAGGCGATGGATTTTTCCGGCGCGATCGATGGCGAACTGCTGGTGGGCGTGGCCGGGCAACACACCGGCACCTTCTCGGACCTGCAGCAGCGGCTGAACCGCAAGGCTGTGTCGGCGAAGATGCGCGAGAAGTTCCCGGTCTTCGTGCGCTGCTACGACCTGTTGCAGGATGGCCACGATGACCTGCGGCCGCTGCCCTTCCTCGAGCGGAGGTCGCGGTTGGAGGCTTTCGTGGCGCGCCTGCCGGCCGTGCGCTTCGACCTGTCGCCCTTCGTCGATTTCTCCGGCTGGGAGGAGCTCGACGACAGGCGCCGCCGGCCGCCGCACCCGGTCATCGAGGGGGTGATGCTGAAGCGGCGGGATTCGGCCTATGTGCCAGGCCGGCCGAAAGGGCCTTGGTTCAAATGGAAGCGCGACCCGCACACGGTTGACGCGGTGCTGATGTACGCCCAGCGCGGCCATGGCAAGCGGTCGAGCTTCTATTCCGACTACACGTTCGGGGTCTGGACCGGGCCTGAGGAGAAGCCGGAGCTCGTGCCGGTGGGGAAGGCCTATTTCGGCTTCACCGACGAGGAACTGCGCCAGATCGACAAGTTCGTCCGCGACAACACGGTCGAGCGCTTCGGTCCCGTTCGATCCGTTCGCGCCGAACGCGGGCACGGGCTGGTGCTGGAAGTGGCCTTCGAAGGGCTCAACCGGTCGACGCGGCACAAATCCGGGGTCGCCATGCGCTTTCCGCGCATCTCGCGGCTGCGCTGGGACAAGCCGGCGGCGGAAGCGGACCGGCTGGAGACCCTGCAGGCGCTGCTCGACGGCTGAGCCGGTGCGCGCCGCGGTCTTTCAGACGGGCTTCCTGCGCCTCGGCTTCTCGTGGGGGTGCGTCGGCCTCAGTCCGGAACCGAGACGCTGATGTCGATGATGTCGACCGAGCGGCCTCCGTCGCCGAAATCGGTAACGATGGCGATGTTGCCGGCTCGGGTCGGCTGGATGTCGGGGACATCCAGTCCGACGGCATAGTCGCGGTTTTCCGAGGAGACGACGTAGCGCTTGCGGCCGCAATCGCCGAGCGGGCCGAAGTCGCAGGTGACCAGGATCTCCGTCTCGCGGCCAGGCTCGGTCCTGGCCCTGATGTTGAACACGGCGCTGCGGCCGGCGATCCTCTGCAGAATGCCCTGGCCGACTTCGAAGCGGACGGGTTCGTTCGGCGCAGAAGAGCGGATGCGCAGGGCCATGCCGCCTTCGATCTCGATCACCTGTGCCGTCCCGCCCGACAGGGTGAGCACGCGCGTCGGGTCGGTCGGCGTGAAGACGGTGATCCAGTCGTCATTGCCGTCGGCCGCCTGCGTGTCGCTGAGCGGCGGCGGGGCTTCAGGCTGGAACTCCTCGTCCTCCAGCGTCAGGGGCGGGTTCGGAACGCTGGTGTCACGCTCCTCGGCAGAGAGGAAGAGGCCGCTGTCGATTGCCCACCAGACGGCCATGGCGCCGGCCGCGAAGAGGGTGACTGCGAGAAACAGGATGATTAATAAGCGGCCGCGGCGACGCCTCGGCTCGCCGTCACCGTGAGTCGGCCCGTCGAACCGCGAGCCTCGGCTACGCTCGTCGCGCCGCGCCACCAGTCCGTCCAGGCCTGGTGCAGCGGCGCCATGGCTGGTGTCGCGCGGGGCGCGCCGGGGCTCTATGTCGGGCAGCGGAATGGGTCCATCGTCGAAGGCCTGGCGCGGTTGCTGCTCGATGACCACCGTCTCGCGCGCCCGCTGCTGGCGCGGCCGTGCGGGAGCATTGTTCCTCTGCTCACCGCCGTAGTACCGGCTGGATGCGGCCGCCCAGGAGGACGGCTGTTCGCCGCCGCGCGTCGGCGCCTGCGGAAACGGATCCATGCGATGGTCCCGGGCCGCCGGGGCCTCGAAGCTCTCTTCGTCCTCGAACGGCTCTTCGAACTCGATGGGTTCCTCGTCCTCGACAGGGTTCTCGGGTTCGAAGGCGGCCACGAATTCCTGCTCGACCGTGCGGATGCTGGCCTTCAGCATCTCGCGACGCTGATCCACGGCATGGTCCGGGAGATCCGGATTGGCGGCGATGTTCTTTTCCAGTGCCGCGTAGACGGAACGGTAGACCTTCTCGCGATAGGCGCGGTCGTCGGCGTCGCCTCGCTCCAGGGCGGTCCGGATCGTCTTTTCGATCGGATTCAACTGCAGTACCTCATATGCCGCGTCGCGAATGGTTAACCGCGCCACAGGCAGCAATCAACAACGCATCGGCTTTTGCGGTGCCCCGTCCCAAGAAACTCGCTCGCGGCGCTGCCGATGGATGCGACCGGCCCGCCGCGCTTGCCCGCATGGCGATCTGCTTGTATCGACGTTTACGCAAACGTCAAAGCCTGCGGGGAGTGAACGACGCCATGGCCGTACCGGACATCCTGAAGAAGAACCTGCGCATTCCGGTGGTCGGGTCGCCGCTCTTCATCATCTCGCACCCGCCGCTGGTGCTGGCGCAGTGCAAAGCCGGCGTCGTCGGATCGTTTCCGGCGCTGAATGCCCGCCCCGAGGCACAGCTCGACGAATGGTTGGCCGAGATCACCGAGACGCTGGCCGCCCATGACGCGGCGAACCCGGACCGCCCGGCCGCACCCTATGCGGTCAACCAGATCGTCCACAAGTCAAACACGCGCCTGCAGCACGATCTGGAGATGTGCGTGAAGTACAAGGTGCCCGTGGTGATCACGTCGCTCGGGGCGGTGGAGGAGGTCAACCAGGCCGTCCATTCCTATGGCGGCATCGTGCTGCACGACATCATTCACGACCGCCATGCCCGCAAGGCGATCGAGAAGGGTGCCGACGGGCTGATCGCGGTCGCGACGGGCGCGGGCGGCCATGCCGGAACGCTGTCGCCCTTCGCGCTGGTGCAGGAGATCCGGCGCTGGTTCGACGGGCCGCTGCTGCTGTCCGGTTCGATCGCCAATGGCGGCGCCATTCTGGCCGCGCAGGCGATGGGTGCGGACATGGCCTATATCGGCTCGCCCTTCATCGCCACCGCCGAGGCGCGCGCCGAAGATGCCTACAAGGCCATGATCGTCGAGTCGAAGGCGGCGGACATCGTCTATTCCAACCTCTTTACGGGCGTGCACGGCAACTATCTGAAGGGATCGATCGCCGCGCAGGGGCTCGATCCCGACAACCTGCCGGTCTCGGATCCCTCGAAGATGAACTTCGGCAGTTCCACGACCAAGGCCTGGAAGCACATCTGGGGCTGCGGCCAGGGGATCGGCGTGGTTGACGAGGTGGTTCCGGCGGCAGCGCTGGTGGACCGGCTGGCGAGCGAGTACGAAGCGGCGAAGCAGCGTCTCTTCGCCTGATCGAAGCCGCCAGGTCGGCGGATGCCGCCGGCAGGGCTTGCGTCAGGCAACCCGACGCTGCGCGCCGCCGTGATCGGGATACGCGTGCATGACCGCGAGAACCTTTTCGCGGCATCGCTCGAAGGCGGCCACGCAATCCGGATCGAAGTGGCGTCCCGCCTGCTCGCGCAGGTGCTGGAAGGCGCGGTCGACGGTCCAGGCGCACTTGTAGGCTCGCTCGGAGGTGAGGGCGTCGAACACGTCCGCCACCGCCGCTATGCGCCCGACGAGAGGGATGTCCTCGCCCGACAGGCCTTTCGGATAGCCGGATCCATCCCAGTGCTCGTGATGCGAGACGGCGATGGTGGCCGCGAGCTGGAGCAGGTCGCAGGACGAGCCGGCGAGGATCGCGGCGCCGATGCTCGTGTGCGTGTCGATGTGCGCGCGTTCGGATGCGGTGAGGCTTCCCTGCTTCAGGAGCACGTCGTCGCGGATGCCGACCTTGCCGATGTCGTGCATGGGAGCGGCGAGTTGCAGGTCGCGGCAGAACGCGTCCGACAGTCCGAGTTCCCTGGCGATGAGCGCCGAGTAGCGCGCCATGCGCAGGGTGTGGTCGGATGTCTCCTGATCCTTGTAGCCGGCGGCGAGCGTCAGCCGGTTGATGATTTCCTCCTCGCGGCGGCGCAGTTCGAGCGTCGCCATCTCCACCTCGCTGCGCAGCCACTCGGCCTGGTCGGCAAGCTTCAGCTGCACCTCGCAGAGCCGCGCGAGATTGGTCAGGCGCGCCTTGAACTCGACTGGCTCGAGAGGCTTGGTGAGAAACTCGACCGCGCCCGCCTTGATGGCGCGAAGTCGCAGATCGGCATCGTCGTCTGCGGTGATCATGACGATCGGCTTTTCGGCGAAGCGGCGATCCGCGCGGATGGCGGCGATCAGGTCGATCCCGTTCATGCCCGGCATCTGGTAGTCGACGAGAGCGATGTCGAAATGGATGTCGGGGAGATCGGCGAGCAGCCTGCCTGGATCGGGATAGGAGAGGACGGAGCAGCGACCGACCTGACGGACGAGCATCTCCATCAACATCAGGTTGGATCGGTTGTCCTCGACGATCAGGACGTTCAGTTGCATGCCATGCTCCTATGCCGCCTGCTGGCCCTGGGTGTCGTTCAACCGTGCGATCTCGGCGGCCACCCGCGCGAGTGCGGCTTCGTCCAGACGCGTCGACCGCAGACTCTCGGCGAGCTCCGCGACCTGCGTAAAGCCGAGATTGGAGGCCGAGCCCTTCAATGAATGCAGAGACCGGTCGAGAAGCTCGTGGTCGTGCGAGCCCATCGCCCGGTGCAGGTCCGACAACAGCGACGTCGCGTCATCGAAGAAGACGCCGAGCAGCTGTTCGAAGCCGTCCTGGCCGATCGCTTCCACGAGTTCCTCGTACCGTCCTTCGTCGCGGATGCCTGCGGTCGGCGAGGCGGCAGCCGCCGGCGCCGAAACCGAAGCCTCGACCTGCCGATCCAGCGCCATGCCGTGTGGTGCTGCCTGTCCGCCGTGCTCGGTCAATAACCTGGCGAGCCTTGCCGAACTGATCGGCTTCGCCTCGAAGCCGTTCATGCCGACTTCCATGCAGAGATTGCGGTCGGTGTCGGAGGCGTTCGCCGTCATGGCGACGATGGGAACGCGGCCCAGGATGCCGTCGAGCCTGCGGATTTCGCGGGTGGCGGCGATGCCGTCCATCACGGGCATCTGCATGTCCATCAGGATCAGGTCGTAGAGATGATCCCTGGCCATCGCCACCGCCTCGGCGCCGTCGACGGCAATCGTGACCGACTGTCCGAGGCGTTCCAGAAACCGGGTCGCGACCTGCCTGTTCACCTCGTTGTCCTCGACGAGCAGGATGTCGAGGCAGGGTGGCGGCACGGAAGCCACCGGCTGTTCGGCCATGGGTGCCTGTGCCGGAGCGCGCTCGGCCGGAACCTCGAACCAGAACAGGCTGCCGCGGCCCGGCGCGCTTTCGACGCCGATCTCGCCGCCGAGGCTTTCGACGATGCGCTTGCAGATCGCCAGTCCGAGCCCGGTGCCGCCATAGCGACGGCTGATCGTGCCGTCGACCTGGCTGAAGGCGTTGAACAGGCGGTGGAGCGCGTCCTTGGGGATGCCGATGCCGGTGTCGGAGATCTCGAAGCGCAGACGCGGACTGCCGTCGGGCGAACGCGAGTCTGAGGCCTTGACGTGGATCGTGCCGTTTTCGGTGAACTTCACCGCATTGCTGACCAGGTTCAGCACCACGCGGCGCAGCTGCGTGGGGTCGCCATAGTACCAGCTTTCGCCTTCGATCCCGCAGGAGCAGGTCAGCGTGTCCCCCTGTTCTCTGGCGCGGCCCTCCATGATGCGCAGCGAATCCTTCACCAGCGCACGCGCATCGAAGGGCAGGTTCTCGGCCGGCTGCTCGCCGTGCTCCAGCTTGGCGAAATCGAGGATCTCGTTGATCACCTCGAGCAGCGCCGTGCCGGAGCTGGTGATCACCCGCACGTTCTCGCGGTTCTCCGCCGAGAGCGTCGTGCCGGACATCAGTTCGGCCATGCCGAGGATGGCGTTCAGCGGCGTGCGGATCTCGTGGCCCACCGTGGCCATGAACTGCGACTTGGCGCGGTTGCCGGCCTCGGCGGCCTCATATGCCTCCGAGAGTTTCTCCGTCATCCGCTCCAGATGTTCTGAAGCCCTGCGCATCACGGAAAGCTGGCGCTTCAGGTTGAGGACCAGCAGCCCGATCGACATCATCAGCGCCACGACGAAGATGGCAGCGATGTTCTGCAGGCGCATGACGAAGTCGCGTGAATCGGCGCGCGCGGTCGAAACGGATGCGTTGGTGAAGGTCAGGAGGTCGTTGGTGTGCTGCAGGAGTTCGGGCAGTTTCGCGCGCAGGTCGACCAGCGCGGACGTCGTCAGCGAATTGCCGCGAGCGATATCGTTGAACACCGGCTCGATGCCGAGCACGATCTCGCGCACCTGGTTGCGCCGGTTGCTGATCCGCTCGCTGGCGACGAAATGTGGCGCGTACTGCCCGTTGTCGAGGATCGACAGCCGGGAATAGAGGATGTCGTAGCGGGTGATGAGGTTCTTCAGCGTCGCCGCATCGCTCGTTTCCGATGCGCCGTGCAGTCTCTCCGAAAGCGTGCGGGCTTCCCGGTCGAGCTGGTAGACCGCCCAGAGCGCGTCCTCGCGGATGGAGTCCTGGAGCGAATTCTGTCTCGACGACAGGTGCAGGAAGGCTCCGGCAAGCGCCAGCATCAGCCCGACCGACAGCGCGATCAGGTATCTGGTCGTCCTGCCGGCCTTCCGGACGGCCTCGCGGCTGGCGGCGAAGTCGGCTTTCAATCGACGACCTCGATTTCCTTGATCTGCCAGACCGAGCGCGAGAAGTACTTCTCGTTATAGAGCTCGGGGTGCTTGTCGAAGGGGTAGATCATGAAGAGCGGTCCCTTGTCGCGGACCGACATCTCCTCGCCGTTCATGCGGATCGCCAGCATGGTGGGGAAATCCTGCGCATCCTCCATCGGCACTTCGGCCGAATAGTCGTTCAGCGCCTTGACGATCAGCGTCTTCCCCTGTGCGCCGGCGGCATCGAGGATCGCCTTCAGGAGCGGGCCTTCGAACGCCACCTTTCCCTCGGTCCAGGGGGTCTCCATCGTCGCGGTGCGCCTCTCGAGCGCCTCGAGCATGGCCTTGTCGAAGGTGGCGACGCCGTCGCCGTTGGTGTTGGCGATGTCGCCGGTGATGGTCAGCACCGTCTCGCCGGCCGGCTCGCCGAGCGGAGCGGCCAGCGCCGTGGTTATCGATAGGAGCGCGAATGCGCAGCCCGCAAGCAAGGTCTTCATCTGGACAGGCCCCCAAGGTGTGCGCGAGCGTCGTCGTCGGCAGGAGGACGTCCTGCCCGCGGTCGCGGCTATCATGGTCGAGGAACACACCGCCGGTTCGACCGGCCGGGGATGAAGCGGCGTCATGCCTTTGCCGCGCCGATGCGACAATTCTCCCCCATGACGACCGGCCTAGCACGCCTCCCGTTGAAGGCCGGTGAAGCCGATCCGTGCAAATTGAACGATCGCGGCAGGATGCGGCGGTTCCTGCCGAAGTCAAGGCAGGAGCGGCGTTCACGGAGAAGCGGGTCTACCGGCAATGCAGCTGCCAGAAACACCGAAAGGCCCCGCGAAGGGCCTTCCGGCAAGCATGGTCCTTAGGCCGGTGGCCGAGGGCGGATCAGCCCCTGGCGGCGGTCACGGCGCGCCTGGCCATCACCACCACGAGGTTGGCGCGGTAGTCGGCCGAGGCATGGATGTCCGACATCATGCCGTCGGCCGGCAGCGTCATCCCGTCGAGCGCCGAAGCGTCGAAACTCGACGACAGGGCGGCCTCCATCTCGGCCGAGCGGAAGACGCCGGTGTCGCCGGCGCCCGTCACAGCCACCTTCACGCCGTCGCCGCCCTTGGCCACGAAGACGCCTGCCATCGCATAGCGCGAAGCCGGGTTCCGGAACTTCTGGTAGGCTGCCTTCTCGGGCGCGGTGAAGCGGATGGCGGTCACGATCTCGCCGTCGCCCAGCGCGGTCTCGAACAGGCCGGTGAAGAAGTCCTCGGCCGCGATCTCGCGCGTATTGGTCACCACCGTGGCGCCGAGCGCCAGGAGTGCGGCCGGATAGTCGGCCGCCGGGTCGTTGTTGGCGACAGATCCGCCGATCGTGCCGAGATGGCGCACGTGCGGATCACCGATACCGCCGGCCAGCCTGGCGAAGGCGGGGCAGGCGGCGGCGAGCTCGCCGTTGCCGGCGACCTCGGCATGGGTCGTGCCAGCGCCGATCGTGACCGTGGAGCCCGCCACGGTGACGCCCTTCAGCGCCGTGATGTGGCGCAGGTCGATCAGGTCGCTGGGGGCCGCCAGCCTGGTCTTCATCGCAGGGATCAGCGTCATGCCGCCCGACACCAGCTTGGCTTCGCCATTGGCGGCGAGCAGGCTTGCGGCTTCCTCGACCGAGGCGGCGCGGTGATAGTTCACGGAATACATGGTCTCGTCTCCTTTCGGGATGGCGGGGCGGGAGAGGGGGCTGGCGTGCCGGCTGCCGCCGGCTGCCCGGTCCCCATCTCCTGCCGCTGCGCGTTCATCCCATTCTGGTTGTCACTCGTCTCTATCAGTGTCCGATGTCAGTGCCTCGTCGCCGCCCTGATCGCCGCCCACACCTTCTGCGGCGTCGCCGGCATGGTGAGGTCGTTGTTGCCGATCGCGTCGGTGATGGCGTTGATCACCGCCGGCGGGGAGCCGATCGCGCCCGCCTCGCCGCAGCCCTTGATGCCCAGCGGATTGCCCGGGCAGGGGGTGTTGGTGGTCGACACGGTGAAGGACGGCAGGTCGCCCGCGCGCGGCATGGTGTAGTCCATGTAGCTCGCGGTGATCAGCTGGCCGGTCGCGGGATCGTAGTGGCAGCCTTCCAGGAGCGCCTGGCCGACGCCCTGCGCGATGCCGCCATGCACCTGGCCCTCGACGATCATCGGATTGATGATGTTCCCGAAATCGTCGGCGGCGACGAACTGGACGATCTCGGTGGTGCCCGTCTCCGGGTCGATCTCGACCTCGCAGATGTAGCAGCCGGCCGGGAAGGTGAAGTTCGTCGGGTCGTAGAATGCGCCTTCCTTGAGGCCGGGTTCCATGCCGGCCGGCAGGTTGTGCGCGGCGTAGGCGGCGAGCGCCATCTGGAACCAGGGCAGCGCCTTGTCGGTGCCGGCGACCTTCAGCTCGCCGTTCTCGATGACGATGTCAGCCTCGTCGGCCTCCAGCAGATGGGCGGCGATCTTGCGGGCCTTGGCTTCCACCTTGTCGAGCGCCTTGACGATCGCCGACATGCCGACGGCGCCGGAGCGGGAACCGTATGTGCCCATGCCCATCTGCACCTTGTCGGTATCGCCGTGGACGATCGAGACCTGCTCGATCGGCACGCCGAGCCGGTGCGAGACGAGCTGCGCGAAGGTGGTCTCGTGACCCTGGCCGTGGCTGTGCGAACCGGTCAGCACCTCGATGGTGCCGGCCATGTTGACGCGCACCTCGGCCGATTCCCACAGGCCGACACCGGCGCCGAGCGAACCCACCGCCTGGCTGGGGGCGATGCCGCAGGCCTCGATGTAGCAGCTCATGCCAAGACCGCGAAGCCTGCCGCGGCTTGCTGCTTCAGCCTTGCGGGCGGGGAAGCCGGCATGGTCGGCAGCCGCCATCGCCGCGTCGAGCGAAGCGGCGTAGTCGCCCGCGTCATAGGCCATGATGACCGGCGTCTGGTGCGGGAACTGCGTGATGAAGTTCTGCCGGCGAAGCTCGGCCGGGCTGACGCCCAGCTCGCGCGCCGCCGTCTCCACCACGCGCTCCACCACGTAGGTGGCTTCCGGCCGGCCGGCGCCGCGATAGGCGTCGACGGGGGCGGTGTTGGTGTAGACCGCCTTGACGTTGCAGTGGATCGCCGGGATGGCGTACTGGCCCGACAGCAGGGTGGCGTAGAGATAGGTCGGCACCGACGACGAGAACAGCGACATGTAACCGCCGAGATTGGCGACGGTCTCGACCTTCATGGCCGTCATGCGGTTGTTTGCGTCGAAGGCGAGCTTGACCTCCGAGACATGATCGCGGCCATGCGCGTCGGTGAGGAAGCTCTCGGTGCGGTCGGCCACCCACTTGACCGGCACGCCGGTCTTCTTGGAGGCCCAGAGGCAGACGATCTCTTCGGGGTAGATGAAGATCTTGGAGCCGAAGCCGCCGCCGACGTCGGGGGCGATGACGCGCAGCTTGTTCTCCGGCGCGACGTTGTAGAAAGCGCTCATCACCACGCGGGCGACGTGCGGGTTCTGCGAGGTGGTCCAGCAGGTGTAGTGGTCCTCGGCCTTGTCGTAATGGCCGAGTGCGGCACGCGGCTCCATGGCGTTGGGCACGAGGCGGTTGTTGACGAGGTGCATGGTGGTGACGTGGGCGGCCGAGGCTAGCGCCTTGTCGACGGCGCCCGCATCGCCGATGTCCCAGTCGTAGATCAGGTTCTTTTCGGCCTCGGGGTGAAGCTGCGGTGCGCCGTCCTGCATGGCGGCGACCGCGTCGGTGACGGCGGGCAGCTCGCTGTAGGCGACGACCACGGCTTCGGCCGCGTCGCGCGCCTGGCCCTTGGTCTCGGCCACGACGATCGCCACCGCCTCGCCGACGAAGCGCACCCGGTCGGTGGCCATCGGCGACCAGGCGCCCATCTTCATGGGTGTGCCGTCCTTGGAATGGATCATCCAGCCGCAGATCAGGTTGCCGATGCCGTCGGCCTTGATCTCGCGTCCGGTCAGCACACCGATGACGCCCGGCATCGCCTTCGCGGCCGAGACGTCGATGCTTTCGATCCCGGCATGCGCGTGCGGGCTGCGCACGAATGCCGCATGCTTCATGCCGGGGACCACCATGTCGTCGACGTAGCGGCCCGCGCCGGTGATGAAGCGCTTGTCCTCCTTGCGCACGACCCGTGCGCCGATGCCTTCCATGCCCATGTCCAAACCTCCTCCAGAATTGCTTTGCACGTTGCGGCTGACGGCAGTCACGGCGATGCGGCCGGGGCGGAATGGCGGTCGGGAACCGGAAGCGCCGTCCCGCTGGACGGCGATGCGACGGTCCCTGGCGCCTCCTCCTCCCGCGCCCGGGCCTCGCCGGTCAGGCGGCCTTCGCCGCGCCCTTCGCCATGGCTTCCGATGCCGCCAGGATCGCCTTGACGATGTTGTGATAGCCGGTGCAGCGGCAGATGTTGCCCTCGAGCTCGGCGCGCACGGTCTTCTCGTCGAGGCCCTCCGGGTGGCGGGCGATCATGTCGGTGGCGGCCATGATCATGCCGGGCGTGCAGAAGCCGCACTGCAGGCCATGGTGCTCGCGGAAGGCCGCCTGGACCGGATGCAGGTCGGCGCCGCTGGCCAGGCCCTCGATGGTGACGACCTCCGAACCCGAGGCCTGCACGGCCAGGATCGAGCAGCTCTTCACCGCCTTGCCGTCGAGATGCACCACGCAGGCGCCGCACTGCGAGGTGTCGCAGCCGACATGCGTGCCGGTCATGCCGAGGTTCTCGCGCAGGAAATGCACCAGCAGGGTCCGGTCTTCCACGGTGCCGGTCACCGTTCGGCCATTCACGACCATTTTCACGTCAGACATCGATCTCCTCCTGTGCCTGTCTCTTGGATGGGTCTGCGCCGACGACGCGCAGTCAGGTCGAGGCGAGATTACCGAAGCGCCGGAAAGAGTCCATCGGCAAGCGGGTGAATATTCGGTGGTGCAGCGTCTCGACCGAGGGGGGCGGAGAGGTGCCGCGCGGGCGCTTCTCGCGCGGGCAGGGCCCGCGAACCCGAGGGGACACCCCACCATGCCGCCTCCACCGATGTTTCCGCGCCTGCATGGCCATGCGGGGCCGGTCCGCGAGGGTGCGGCCCGGGGCCGTCCCGCGCCGCACTCGACCGGGGTCTCCGCGCGGGCGCGCCGGGAGTTCCGATTTGTCGCGCTTGGCGCTTGAACTTTGCGCCCGATGCCGTTATCAGGCGCACACGATCCGGTGCCGTGTAGAACTGCGCCGCGAGGGCCGCTTTAGCTCAGTCGGTAGAGCACATCATTCGTAATGATGGGGTCGCGTGTTCGAGTCACGCAAGCGGCACCACTTATCTTCTTAATCCCGCCGGCCGACCCGTCCACTACGCAGTGCGAAGCCTGGTCTGGCGGCCCACCGTCTTTTGGACACCTCCGCCGGAGCGTCGCAGCCCTTTCAGCCGAGGCTCGCATGTCAGCGGCCGGAGCGCGGGTGGCGTCGATGGCCGGATGGTGGCAGCTGTCGTGATTCCATCGGCAGGCGTCTGTTGCGCCGACGGGACTGCGCGTGGGACACCTTCGCGATCCTTCAGGCCGCAATCATTTGCGGCCGCTCTGCGTGGCTTATCCACAACCGAAGATATGCGTCCCGTAAAATTACCTGAGAGCCAGATTGACTGTGACGATCGGCGCGATCAATCTCGCGTCTGGGGTGTATCGGGCGGGGAAAGATCATGCGGCTGCTTTCACAAGCGGTTATCGCTGCAGTATTTTTTTGTCTTCAGGTTGTGATTGCCTCCGGCCAAGGTCTGGCCCCTGCGGAGCGCGCGCCGGGCGGCCTCGGCAGTGCGGCGCCGGCCGTCCCGCCCGGCAAGGCGCCCGACGCCGCCGGCGGGCTTGGCAATGCCGGCGCCCCGCTGACCGGGGAGGAGGACGCCGAAGCCGCAGACGCAGAAGGCGCGGAGGAGGAGGAGGAAGCCGTCGCCGAAGAGAAGGCGCAGGAGAAGGTTCTCGCGCCTGCGGCGGCCGAGAGCATGGCGGTGGCCGCCGCGTCCTCGCCGACCGGCGGCATCCGGCCGCCGGACGCCAAGCCCGAACCGAACTTTCCCGAAGCCAGGGGCAACGGCTCGCTGAACTACCGCCTGCCGATCCCGCTGCCGGAGTTCCGCGGGCTGCAACCCGACATCGCGCTGAACTACAATTCCTCGCGCAAGACGAGGACGAGCGGTCTCTACCAGGGTTGGCTGGGCTATGGCTGGGGCCTCGACGGCTTTTCCGTCATCGAGCGCGGCCGGCCGCGCAACGGGGTGCCGTCCTATGGGGCGGAGGACGTCCACTATCTCAACGGCGTACCGCTCGTGGCCTGCACGGCCCAGCCCCAGGGCACGACCAGCCCGTCCTGCCAGGCCGGCACGGGCGGGACGCATTCGACCGAGGTGGAGAGCTACCAGCGCATCCGCTTCGACGCGGCGCAGAACCGGTGGGAGATCACGGCGCGCGACGGCACGAAGACAATCTTCCAGTCGGTGGGGGCCATCGCGTCGGCGGGCACGCTGACGCCCGGCACGGACGAGCACGACATCGCCTACCGCTATCGCTGGCTGCCGACGAGCGTGGTCGACACGTTCGGCAACACGGTTACGTTCGGCTACACCTGCCCGGAACTGCCGACCTGCTATCCGGACGTGGTTTCGTATCCCGGCGGCGAGGCGCGGTTTTACCGGCAGAACCGACCTGACCATCTGCTGGTGGGCAATGGCCGCAAGCTGTCGCGGATCGGCGAGCGTGTCGTGACGATCAAGGTATCGTCGGGCGGCGCGCTGAGGGCCGCTTATGCGCTGGAATACAACCAGGCGCCGGTGTCGAACGCCTCGCGGCTGATCAAGGTGCGGCAGTTCGGCCGCGACGCCACGGTGAGTGGCGCGGGCGTGGTGAGCGGCGGCAGCGAGCGGCCGCAGACGGTGTTCGCATACAAGGATTTTGCGGCGCAGTATGACGAGGTGGTCGCGTCGCCAACCGTGACGGGCCTGCTGGCGCTCAATCCGATGGACACCAGTTACAGGTTCGTCGAAGACCTCAACAATGACGGGCGGCACGAGCTCATAGGTGGGGCCAGCAACAGTTCTTCGGCCAGCATCCGCTCATTCTCGACGGGCAACGTGGTCGCCACGCATCCCAGCCTGTCGCTGCCGTCTAACGAGATGGAAACGCGAACCGTGGCCAATATCGGCCGGTTCGACGGCCAAAAGAAGGAGAGCTTCGCCCTCATCAAGCGCAACAGCGGCGGAGCGCGGGTCTATGCCTTCAACGATGACCTTTCGCACGTCCAGTCCTGGTGCTCGGATGCGACGGGTCCGCTGGCTGCTGCCTGTGCGCAGGTCACGTCGCAGACGTCAGTTTTTGCCAAGCGTTACATCGTGGACCCTGATGGGGACGGCGTAGAGCAGATGTTTCAAACGACGCATGCCGACGGGAATCTCCATGTCAAGAGTTTTTATGGCGACGGAATAGATCGACTTTTCGACGAAGAGGGTCGAAAAATTGCTGAATATGATGGTGTTGAATGGATTCGCTATAATATACGACTAAGAAAGCCGAATGGATCCAATTTCGGATCATCAAATATTAAAAATTCTCGGGCGATAATCGGCGACTACAACGGTGATGGCGTCGATGATCTGTTCTATTCGTTGACACAACAAGGAGCCTGCAGCGAGTCCGGCGGATGCTCGTCCAGCAATGAATGGCACGTTCTGCTCGGCACCGGCGATCGCTTCATCGTCCTGGCTAGAAACGGCTCCGGCCAGTCCCAGTCGGGCGGTGAACAGTCCGGGATGACCGATGCCGGCGACCTGGATGGAGACGGCCGCGATGAACTCTACGTCGCCACCGCATCGGGATATCCTCTGCAGAACCCTTCTTCGTCAGGCGACAAGTATTCAACCGTTCTTTACAGCTTCCGCATTACGTCGAGCGGCTTCGTCCGCACCAGTGTCGGCACGACCAAGTACAGCGAGAGCGTCGCGGACTTCAACGGCGACGGACTTGGCGACACCATCTACCTTTCGGTCTCCTGCGGCTACCAAGGCGACCTCGACGTCTGCTACTACACCCGCAAAGCCCGCCTTTCGAAGGTCGGGACCGCCCTTCCGAACCTTATGATCTCGGCGACGGACCAGCTCGGCGGGGTGGCGCAGTTCGAGTACAAGCCGTCGACGGTATGGCAGAACGATTTTCTGCCCTATTCGACGCCGACGGTGACGAAGATCGCGATCGATGACGGCCGCGGGCAGGTCGCCACGCACCAGTTCGCCTATGAGGGCGGGCTGTTCGATCCGCCGTCGCGCAAATTCCTCGGCTTCCGCAAGGTGATCGAGACCAAGCCGCTGGCGTCGGGCGAGACGGTCGCGCCGACGGTGGAGACCACCTACCGCCAGGATCTGGCGAGCTACGGCCTGCCGGAAGTGACTATCCACAAGGACGGCGGCGGCGTGGTGCGCAAGCAGGTCGCCGAGGCCTACGCGACCAACCTCGCGGCGATGCCCTACTGGGCGAAGAACGTCTCGACCACGACGACGCTGACGGAGGATGCGTCGGTCTCGCTGCTCACCGAGCGCAGCTTCGACGACTGGGGCAACCTGCTTGCCACGAAGGACCATGGCCGCACCGACGCCACCGGCGACGAGCGGATGACGCGCAGCGACTATGCCGTCAACGCGGCGGCCTTCATCACCGCGCTGCCCTACCGCGAGACCGCCTTCCTCGGCCATGACGATTCCAGCCTCGCCGCGGCGACGAAGCGGGTCGATTCGCTCTATGACGGCAGCACGGCGCCGGGTGCCGCGCCGGTCAAGGGCAAGGTGACGCTGAAGCGCAGCTACGCCAGCCCGACGGTCGCGGCCGACGAGAGCTTCGGCTACGATGCCGCCACCGGTAATCTGGTCTTTGCCGTCGACCCCGTCGGCAACCGGACCGAATGGGACTACGATCCGACCTACCAGCTCTATGCGGTGACCGAGCGCGCTCCGGCCTTCTTCGCCAATGGCGGGCTGCCGGCCGACACGCGGCACGTGACGTCGCTCACCTGGACCTATGCCTGCGGCGCGCAGGCGACGCGCACGATGCCGGGCGGCGTCGCCTATTCCTACACATACGACGCCTTCTGCCGCATCCATGATTTCGTCAATGCCACGAACGGGCATACGAAGTCGGTCCGGTGGGCCAGCGAGGGCAATCCCGCCCTTCAGAGCATCACGACGTCGGAGACGCTGCCCTCGGGTGCGCCTGCCCGCAGCGAGGCGCGGCTGTTCGACGGCCGCGGCCGCGTCCATCTCGAGCAGACGAGCGGCGACATCGCGGGCCAGACGCGGCTGGTGGCGAGCAGCTTCGACGCGCGCAGCAACGTCGCCTCGAAGACCCATCCCCACTTCCAGGGCGATGCATCCTTCGCGACCACCACGACCTATGACTGGGCCGACCGCCCGGTCGCGATCACCAACCCGGATGCGACGGGCAAAAGCTTCGCCCGCTTCATCGCGCCGGCGACGGTGGTCGGGAGCGGCAATCGCGGCCTGCTGCGCGAGCGGCTGACCGACGAGATCGGCCGCTTCACCGACACCGTCACCTCGAGCTGGGGCGACGTGGTGGCGATCAGCCGGACCATGCAGGACGGGTCGGTGCGGCTGATCCACGGCGCGAGCTTCGACATGGCGCAGCGCCTGACCAGCGTGACCGACCATGGCGGCGCGGTCTGGGCCTATGCCTACGACATGCTGGGCAACCGGCTGTCGGTGGCCGATCCCGATCTCGGCGCCTGGAGCTATGGCTACGATCTCGCCGGCCGGCTGACCAGCCAGACCGACGCGCGCGGCACCACGACGGCAATGACCTACGACCAACTCGGCCGCCTTCTCACCCGCACGGTCACGGCACCGTCGGTTCCCGACCCGCTGCTCGTCCAGAACATCTATGACGAGGCGCGGGCGGGCTACTTCAACGTCGGCCAGCTCACCACCTCGTCGAACGGGGCGGCGACGCATGTCATGGACTGGCATGCCTCGGGCAATCTCGCCCGGCGCGCCACGACCATCGGCGGCAGGACCCATGCCCGCACCGAGTTCGAGGATGCCGGCCAGAAGCCGATCCACACAACTTATGAGGGCGACGGTGCGGGCACGACGCTCGCCGTGGGCACAGCGTCGTCGCGCTGGACCTACACCGGCAACGGTCTGCTGAAGACGGTGCCCGGCTACGTGACGGACACCGAGTACGAAGCCGACGGGCAGACGCGGTCGATCGCCTATGCCAATGGCGTGACGACGGCGTTCACCTATTCCCCGCAGCGCCGCTGGCTCACCTCCTTCGAGACGAAGCAGGCCAACGGCACGGTGCTGCTCGCGGCCAGCTACACGCGCGACGCCGTCGGCCGCATCACGGTCATCGACGGGCCGGGGCTCGCCGACGACTGGACCTACGCTTATGACCATCTCGACCAACTGCTCACGGCCGACAATGCCGGCGACAACACGCTCGACGAGACATTCGTCTATTCCGCGACCGGAAACCTGATCTCGCGCACGCGGCTCGGGCAGGCGTTCACATACCCAGCCGCGACCGACCCACGCCCGCATGCGCCCACGCTGCTCGGCGCCACCCCGATCGGCTACGACGCCAACGGCAACATGGTCTCCGACGGCGCCCGCACGCTCGCCTGGGATGCCGCAAACCGGCTCGGCCAGGTGACGGCCGGCGGCCTGGCGACGAGCTTCGCCTACGGCCCCGACGGCACGCGGGTCAAGAAGAGCTCCAGCCTCTCGGAAACGCTCTATCCGACCCCCGACGTCGAGGTGGACACCGCCGTTGCGGGCCACGCCGCCTACACGCGCTATCCGCACATGGACGTGAAGATGGTCGGCACGACGGCCTATTTTCTCCACCGCGACCACCTGGCCTCCGTCCGCGCCGTCACCGACGCCAGCGGCGCCATCGCCGAGGACACCCGCTACGCCGCCTACGGCGAGCGCACCAACGCCGCCTTCGCCACCCAGAAAGGCTATATCGGCGAGCGCCACGACCCCGAGACCGGCCTCATCTACCTCAACGCCCGCTACATGGACCCAATCTTCGGCCGCTTCATCTCGCCGGATGACTGGGATCCGACCATGCCGGGCGTGGGGACGAACCGGTACGCCTATGCGCAGAACGATCCGGTGAACAAGGCGGACAACAACGGGCATCAATCACTCAATGAAGCCCTCGGTCGAGCTTACATCGCTCGCGAAGTTGGTATCGCAGCAAAGGCGTCCACGGTCGCAGCCGAAATTGTAGGCAACACGGCTGTCGATGTCGCCGAGGAAGCCGCAAAGATCGCTATCGACGCATCGCCGGTTGGCCCCGCGCTTGGTGTGATTGAAGCCTACGAAAATCCAACTGTTGGAAACATTGCTGCCGCCGCGTCCGGTTTCATCCCGGGAGCACGAGCTACGAGGGAGGGGGTGGAACAACTTTCACGCGTCGGCCGCTGGATGGGACGAGACGAGTACGGAAAAATGTTGACAACAGGCAAAGTGCAAGAGAGTTTTTCAGGGGCAACATATGTTGCGACGCCTGCTTCACCGGCTGCCTACGAAAGGCAGGCGAAGCCGGGGAGTATATACGTCGAATTCGATGTGCCAGCGTCTTCGGTAAAGCAACTGCAGGAAGGCTGGGGGCGAATCATTGGTCCGAGCACCTTGGAGAGCAGGCTTGCTGCTAGAAGAGGAACCAAGGCGGCGGAAGAGATGCCGCCCGCGACCAATATCCAAGTTGTAACTCAAAAAGAACCAATGAGCGGAAGCGGCGGGGCGACGTCTCCAAATGAACGATTTGAATAACCCCGTACCTATACTCAGAGATATTTATTATGATCTTCGATCAACTCAATTTCTTGACGGTATAGAATCTACTATAGATTTGGACGATGATCTTCGTGCAGTATTTATCGACTTTTTTACTGTTGATAACTACGCGGCGGCGCGCATTTCGATCAACTCCGATGGTATGGCGGATTCTGAATTCATACAAGGAGAACATTTCTCTTGCAAGCACCACGAAGGACTTCGTTCGTCTAGTGAGATATCAGATAAGCTGAAAGAAGTTGTCAGTTTCGTAAGGAGCAATATTAATCGCACGTGAAAGTCAGTCATTTCGAAACATGCAAGAAAGCCGCTTAAGCGCAGGATGCGGTATGCCGTGTCCTGTGATCGACGTGATTGCCCCTGCCCATAATGGCGACGACACGCTCGACGAGAGCTTCGTCTATTCCACCACCGGCAATCTGATTTCCCGCACGCGGCTCGCGCACGCTGCGGATGCTGAGATCGAGGTATCCATCCGCCCGCGTCCCGTCCATCGCGCAGTTCCCCCTCAAACCTGTGAACATCTCCCCTGAGTTGCCGCAAGCCATGGGCCTGCGCCTACCTTGCCGCTAGACTGGCCTGCAATCGAGGGTGGGAGCAGTCGATGCGAGGGACGTGGTTGCCTGCGGCGCTGCTGGTCGTTCCGCTCGCCGGCTGCATGGGCGGGCAGACGCGGGATTTCTTCGCCGAGACGGTCGACAGTCTGCATGCCCGCAACTCGCCCCTGCGGAACGGCGAGGGCCGCTCGCAGGCGATCGGGGGCGGACAGCCGGGCGCGGCGGCCTTCGCGGGTGCGACGCATGCGGGCTCCGGCAGCTTCGTCTCGGGCGCAGCCCCGCTCGGGCGCGGCACGACGACGACCGGCGGCGAGGGGTTCGAGCTCGATCTCGTCGATGCGCCGGTGGCGGAGGCGGCGCGCGTGGTGCTGGGAGACGCGCTCGGCGTGCCCTACGTGGTCGATCCGCGGGTCACCGGGACCATCACGCTGCAGACCTCCCGGCCCGTCGCGCGCGAGGCGCTGTCCGACATTATGGAGGCGGCGCTGTCGGTCAACGGCGCCGGCATCGTCGAGCGGGCCGGCACCTATCGGGTGGTGCCACTGTCGGACGTGCTCGCCGCGACGCCGTCGGTCAGCATCCCGCGCATGACGCCCACCGGACCCGGCATCCGGGTGCAGGCGATCGAACTGCAGCACATCTCGGCCGAGGAGATGCGGACGATCCTGCAGCCGATCAGCCGGCAGGGCTCGATCTTGCGCGCCGACTCAGCCCGCAACCTTCTGGTGATCGCCGGCGCGCCGGGCGACCTGAAGGCCATGCGCGACGCCATCGCGGTGTTCGACGTCGACTGGATGCGCGGCATGTCGGTGGCGCTGCATCCGCTCAAGGCGTCTCGTCCGGCGGAAGTGGCGAAGGAACTGGCGACGATCTTCGGCACGGAGGGCGGCCCGGGCGCGGGCTTGGTGCGCTTCGTCCCGAACGAGCGGCTGAACGCGGTGCTGGTGATCTCGCCGCGGCCGGCCTACCTGTCGCGGGCGGCGGATTGGATCGCCAGGCTCGACACGCTGGCTGAGACCAGCGACGAGCAGATGTTCGTCTACACCATCCAGAACCGCCCCGCCAAGGAACTGGCCGAGGTGCTGCGCTCGGTGCTGGCGCGCGGCGAAGGGACGGCGGCCGCTAGTCCGCTGGCTCCGAATGTCAGCGAGGTGGCGGTGACGGTCGATGCGGGCAGCGGTCCCGCGCCGAGCGCCGACGAGCCGCTCGACGGGGGCGGGGGCGCCGATCCGCTGTCGGTCGTGGCGGACGTCGAGAACAATGCGCTGCTGATCCACACCACCGCGCGGGAATACGAGCGCATCGAACGCATCCTGAAGCAGCTCGACGTGCTGCCGGTGCAGGTGCTGCTCGAGGCCGTGATCGCGGAAGTGACGCTGTCGGACGAGCTGAAGTTCGGCCTGCGCTGGTTCTTCGAGAGCGGAAATTTCGGCGTGTCGCTCTCCGACGTGGCCAGCGGCTTCACCGGGGCCGCCTTCCCGGGCTTTGCCTGGAGCTACGCCACCGACAACATCCAGGTGACGCTCAATGCGCTGTCGAGCGTCACCGACGTCAACGTGATCTCGGCCCCGACGGTGATGGCGCTCAACAACCAGAAGGCCGTGCTGCAGGTCGGCGACCAGGTGCCGATCGTGACGCAGCAATCGGTCGGCACCGATGCAGCCAACGCGCCGATCGTCAATTCGGTGGAGTTGAAGGACACCGGCATCATCCTGACGGTGACGCCCCGGGTCAACAGTTCCGGCCGCGTGATGCTCGACATCGACCAGGAGGTGAGCAACGTCGTCAAGACGACGTCGTCTGGCATCGATTCGCCGACGATCCAGCAGCGGCGCATCTCGACGCGGGTGCTGGTCACCGATGGCGAGAGCCTGGCGCTGGGCGGCCTGATCCAGGAGCGGAATTCGATCAACCGGGGGCAGGTGCCGTTGCTGGGCGACATTCCGGTCATCGGCAATGCGTTCAAGAACAAGACGGACGGGATCACGCGGACCGAACTGATCATCTTCATCCGGCCGCGCGTGGTGCGCGACGTGCAGGAAGCGCGGGACGTCACGGCGGAGTTTCGCGAGCAGCTGAGCCTCGATTCGGCGATCCGGGCGCGGCGTGGCGGGACGCAGGTCGAACGCGACATCAAGCGGCTGGCGCGATGATGGCGGAGGGGAGCACCGGCCAGCTGGTCGTGTTCACGGCGGCGCTCGCCGCGCTGCTCGTGGTGGTCGCGTGGATCGACTTTCGCCGCATGGTCATCCCCGACCCGCTCAACCTGGCGCTCGGCGCCGCGGGCCTCGCCTTCGTACTGGTGGTCCGCCCTGCGGAGATCGGGTGGCAGGTCGCCGGTTCGACCCTCGTCGCCGGATCGCTGTTTGCAGTCCGGGAGGCGTTTCTTCGGCTGCGCGAAATGCATGCGCTCGGCCTGGGTGACGTGAAGTTCGCCGCGGCGGCGGGCCTCTGGATCAGCCCCTGGCTGCTGCCGCAGTTCATCCTGATCGCCAGCGTTTCGGCGCTCGGCTACGTCGTGGTGGCGAGCGTGGCGACCGGCACGGTGCGGCTCGGGCAGCGCCTGCCTTTCGGCCCGTTCCTCGCCCTTTCGACGTTCACGCTGTTCCTGATCGAGACCATCCTTCCACACCTGGAGGCATAGATCGCATGCGCCCAACACGATCCCGCGCCGGCCGCCCCCCGAGAACCGCTTCCGGTGAGGACGGCTATTCGCTCGTCGAACTGCTGGTCGTACTCGGCATCGTTGCGCTCATCGCCACCATCGCCACGCCACGCGTGCTCGGCTATCTCGGATCGGCGAAGGTCGAGGCGGCGAAGACACAGATCCGCAACGCGTCGAGCGCGCTCGAACTGTTCTATCTCGATACCGGCCGCTATCCGAGCAGCGAGGAGGGCCTCCCGGCGCTTTCGGTTGCACCTGCGGGTCTCACCGGATGGAATGGTCCCTATCTCAAGGGCGCCGACCGCCTCGCCGATCCCTGGGGCAATGGCTATGTCTACGAGGCCGCGGAGACCGAGGGGTTCAGGCTGACGTCGCTCGGGCGTGACGGGCGCCCCGGCGGAGACGGGCAGGACGCCGATCTCGGCCAGTAGGTCCTCCGACGATCACGGTTCCGGACGCGAAAGGTGCAGGATCGCGAGCGACCGGGCTTCGTATGTCCTGCCGTCGCGCTGCAGGGTGACGATAATCGAGATCGCTCGCGGAAGAGCCGCAAGTTCGTTCCAGTCGTCGGACCAGACGTCTTCCGCCCCGCGCCAGCCAAGATAGCGAAAGCGGATCCGCGCCTGCGCCGGCAGCAGGGTCTCGGTCTGGACTGCGATGCCGCGCACGGGGACCCCGAAACGGCGCGGACGAAGCACCTGGCTTATGGCCGCGCCGACTTCGGCGTCCGTCGTCGCAATCTCGACTTCCCGCAGCGATTGACGCTGGTGGCCCGTCCGGGCGATCGCCGAGAACCGGACGTCTGTTGCCGTTCCGACGAGGAACCGGCGTTCGGCAGGCCTGCCGGACAACAAGGGCAAGGGCTTCGCGCGTTCGAGGAGCCCTTCCACATAGGCCGACACGGCCTGCGCCTCGCGTGCGACCGCGAGGCGCTCGGCCGTTGCGGAGAAGCCGCGAAGCTGGCCGATGAAAAGCGCGATCAGGGCCGCCATGGTGGCGACGAGGGCGAGCGACACCAGGAGTTCGACGAGCGCGAAGCCGCCCTCCGCGCCGCCCGCAGGGGAGGCGGGCAAGACCCAGGTTCCGCTCGAGCGTGCGGTCATGGCCGGAAGCCTGCGTCCGGTTCCACCGGCCCCGGCGGCCGCGCAAGCGCCGACCGCTTCAGCTCCAGCCTTTCGCTCCGGAGCCGGTCGGCCACGCCGATCGAACGCGATGCGACGGCGAGGGCCTCCAGCGCGACCATCATGCCGAGAGCGAGGATGACGAAGGCGATGACGACCTCGATGGTGGCGAATCCACCCGCGGACTCCGGATCGCTGCGATCGGTCATGGCGCAGCGTCCTCCGAGACCTGCACCCTTCCCGTCAGCCAGTGGAGGGAAAGGCGGGACGAGGCGCCGCTCGCAGCGCGAAACTCGATCACCACGCCTGTGGAGCTTCCGTCCGCTGCGAAGGGGATCTCCAGCCCGCCCTGCCGGTCGAGCCATTCGCCCGCCACGCTGGCGCGCAGCGTGAAGCCGGCGAGCGAGACGTCCCGGCGCGGCGGCCCTTCCGTGGATGCGCGCGCCTCGGCGAAGGCGACATCGACCGATCGCGGCCTGCCGTCGGCAAGGACTGCGTTGCGCGTCGAGACCAGCAGCCGCCCGAGTTCGAGCGCCTTGTCGGCCGGCGACGCCCGCGACTGCCGTCCGGGGAGACCGGATGCGAGGACGGCAGCCGACAGGGCGAGGATCGCGAGGACGACGAGCATCTCGACGAGGCTGAAACCGGCCGTACCGTCATTGCGATCCATCGGCCCGCCTATCTCAGAGCGAGGTCGTTCAGGCTGAGCAGCGCGCTCATGACCGACAGGATGACGGTGCCCACCAGGGCGCCGAGGATGAGCGTGATCGCCGGGCCTGCGACGGCGGAGAAGCGGGCGGTGCGCCGCGCAGTCCGCGCATTCATCAGGTCGGAGACCTTGAGCAGCATGGCAGACAGGCGGTTGGCCTCTTCGCCCGTTGCAACGAGCGACAGGTCCGACGGTGCGAACCGGCTGCGTCGTGCCAGGGCCGACCGGAGGGAGGAGCCTTGTTCGACTAGCCCCGCCGACGATGCCAGCGCCTCGCTCAGAGCCCGGTTGGAACAGGACCGGGCCGACAGCCGCATGGCCTGCGGGAGCGGCACACCGCTGCCGATCAGCATCGACAGTGTCCTGGAATAGCGGGCCAGGTCGATATCTGCGACGAAGCCTCCGACGAGCGGGATCTTCAGGGTCAGGCGATCCATCGCCATCCGCCAACCTGGCCTTCGCCGCGCGAGGATGATGATCAGAAAGGCAATCAACGGGGTGGCCGCGAGAACGGTCCACTGGTCGGACAAGAGGCTCCGCAGGCGCGACAGTGCAGCGATGGCGACGGGCATTGCCGCCGCTTCGGCCTCGAAAAGCGGCTCCAGCGCGGGTGCGAGGACGAAAGCAAGGAAGACCACGGCGCCGAGCGTCATCGCGACAAGAAAGACCGGATAGGACAACGCGTCGAACAGTTCCCGCCGCACCCGTGCGCGATCGGCTTCGAAGGAGACGATCTGCGTCACGACATCCGCCAGCCTGCCGCTCTCCTCGCCGGCCGCGACGAGACCCGCATGATGTTCGGGCACGCCCCTGGCCGTCCGAAGGATCTCGGACAGGCTCTTCCCCGTCGCCAGTGCATCCGCGACCGTTCCGAGCAATGCGCGCTGCCGCCCTTCGGTGGCGGAGGCATGGGCAACGTCGATCGCGTCCTTTGGGTTGAAACCCGCATCGAGCAGGACGGAAAGTTGCTCGAACGCCTTCGTCCATTCGGCGCTGCGGACGGCCTTCAGGCCTGCCGCCGCCTCGTCCCTGGAACTCCGACCCGCCTTTGCAGGTGTCACCTCGACGGCTCGCAGCCCGGCCCCGGCGAGCTGCCGGATCGCTGCCTGCCGGTCGGTCTGGTCCACCGTTCCCCGGTGCAGC
This sequence comes from Aquibium sp. ELW1220, assembly GCF_030398385.1. Taxonomy (GTDB): domain Bacteria; phylum Pseudomonadota; class Alphaproteobacteria; order Rhizobiales; family Rhizobiaceae; genus Aquibium. Next base: position 40,518 of record NZ_JAOAOQ010000018.1, read on the forward strand.
CGGCCGTCGGCGCCATAGGCGACATAGGCGAAACGCTGTGTCATCGAAGTGACTCCGGCTCCAGGACGCGGAACACTTCGGCGGAACTCGTCTGTCCACGCTCGATCTTGTCGCCGGCGTCCTCGACGAGTGTCCGGAAGCCTTCGCTACGTGCGCGGGCGAGAATGCCCGCTTCGCTTTCGTGTTTCGCGACCGCCTCTGCGATTGATGCGGACACCGGCAGGATTTCGTACACCGCCAACCGGCCGCGATGACCTTGATGGCCGCACCGCTCGCAGCCGGCCGCAGCACAGTCCTGGCAGCTGCGGCGCACGAGGCGCTGCGAGACGACGCCCCGCAGCGTGGCCGAGATCAGGAAGTCGTCGATACCCAGGTCGCGCAGGCGGGTGATTGTGCCTGCCGCGCCGTTGGTGTGGAGGGTCGAGAGGACGAGGTGGCCGGTGAGCGCCGCCCGGACGGCGATTTCAGCGGTATCCCGGTCGCGGATCTCGCCGACCAGGATCACGTCGGGGTCCTGCCTGAGCACGGAACGCAGTGCTGCCGGGAAGTCGAGACCGATTTCCGGGTTGACCTGCAGTTGCGTGATGCCGTCGATACGGTACTCGACGGGGTCTTCCACGGTGAATATCTTGACGTCCTCCGACAGACGCTCGCGCAGCAGAGCGTAGAGCGTCGTGGTCTTGCCGCTGCCGGTCGGCCCGGTGAGCAGGACGATCCCGTTCGGCGTGTCGACCAGCGTCTTCAGCTTCGCTGTGGCGCTTCCGTCAAAGCCGAGCCGGTCCAGATCCAATCGCACCTGCGACCGGTCCAGGATGCGCAGGACGAGGGATTCGCCATAGCTCGACGGAACCGAAGAGACGCGGATATCGACCGGCTGGCCCTTGACCGTCGTCCTGATCCGTCCGTCCTGCGGCAGGCGCCGTTCGGCTATGTTGAGGCGCGCGAGGACCTTGAGCCGGGCGATCAGCCCTCCATGCGAGGCTTTCTGCACCGTCTCCACCGTCACCAGGCGGCCATCGATGCGCTCCCGGATCCGGATGCCTTCGGCCTGGGGCTCGACATGGATATCCGAGGCACCGTCGGAGACGGCACGGGAGAAGATGCGTGACACGAGACGTATCATCGGCGCGTCGCTGGCTGAAGCCTTGAGGACGTCCAGGTCAAGATCGTCGGGTGCGACCTCGGTGTCGACTGCATCCGGTTCGTCGACGGTCCCGGCACGAAGTGCGGAGATGATCCGGCTCCGTTCGCCAGCCGAGACGACGAGCGGCCGCCCGAGATGAAAGGCGAGCGTGCGAAGTTCTGTTCGGGCGAAGGGATTGGCGGCGACCACGCGGACGGCGGTCTCGTCGGCGGTGAGTGGCAGAAGGCCTGCCCTGAGGAGGAAGTCCTCGCCGATCTGCGCCACGAGGTCGCTGTCGTGCGCCTCAAGGTCGCTCCGGACGTCAATGTCGCCGATCTCGCCAGCAGCCCGCGCGAACTCGTCTTCGCGCAGAATGCCGAGTTCGGTGAAGACGAGGTCCAGCGCATGTGGGGACGTCTCCAGCGCACGGATGACGCGGCGCTGCGCATCTTCCGAGATCCGGCCGCGCCGACCCAGTTCCTGTACGAAACCGAATTCGTCCGGGTGCCTCATCGGAACGGCTCCACAGCATCCGACCAGCGCTCGACCAGCCTCGCCGCCGCCTCGGGACAGGGCCGGGCTGCCGGACCGGGGGAGGCGGGTGCGCCAGCCGGACCGAAGACGTCGATCAACAGCGCCGTATGCGATACCGGATCAAACGACATGATCGCGCTGAACGCAGCCGCACGACCGTCGGGGCGCGCCGCACGGACCTCGACGGAATATCTCCCGGCGCCGTCGTCTCCCATCCCGCCACCCATCCGCCGCTGGATGGTGAACACCTGCCGCAGGCGCGAGGGTTCGATAGCCGCGAGCGCGGGAAAGTCGGCGAGTTCCTCGACGGCTTCGAACGGCCCTCTCTTCAGGCCTCCGTCGATATCGACCCGTTCGACGTTGAAGCGGTCATGCGGATCGTAGCTGCGAAACCGGACGATGTCGGCCGCGACTTCGCCGGTAACCCGAGGCGGAAGGCCAAGGCCTCCCAAGGCCGCGGCAATGTCGTCGGCCGGGGCCGCGTTGAGATCAGTCAGTCGGTCCTGCTTCCGGAGGGCAACCGAGACAGAGTGGGCGCGAGCGGGACAGGAGAACGACGCCGCGTCTTCGCTCGAACCCTCGATCCAGGACGGCGCGAATCCCAAAGCGATTTTCCGCGCCAACGCGTCGAGCGTGGCGTGCGCATGCAAGGTCCGCTGAATGTCGAGCTCCAGCCGCGCTTCGCCGGCGAAATGTGCCGACATGGCCGCGACGATGCCGAGAAATACGAGAACGGCCGGCAGGGCATAGCCCGACTGCCCGGGCGACCCCGCCACGGTGCCTGCCTCACCCGCATCGCTCATTGGTCTGCCCCGTGCAGATGCAGGTCCATCGTCGATTGCGATAGCCGGAGCGTGATGGACCGCGATGTCACCGTCTCGATCCTCCAACCCTGCACCACTTCCCCCATGCCGAGCCACGCGGGCGCTTCGGATGGCTCGTCGATGGCGGCGATCAGCGCGCGGGTCTGCCCCGCGAAGCGGCGCGTGCCGAGAAGGCGAAGACGCGGCGGCGCGGGCTCCGATACCGGTTCCGACGGCACTGGGATTGTTGCGACCACCTCCGCGACCTGCTCGATGTCCGATGCGTCCGGTCCGGTCACCGCGATGCGAGCCGGGGCCGGGCGCCGGCTGCGATCGAACAGCGGGCGTTCCAGGAACGCGCCGCGCACCGGCGTGAACTCAGTTGAGGGCTCGCTGCCGCTCGCTCCCGACGACCGGGAACTATCGAAGGCCGACGAGGATGGAGCGAGAGGCGAGACGTCGATCGGATCGCGCGTCAGGACCGCAAGCGTGCAGGCGACGATCACGAGACCGAGGCATAGAACCCGGATGCCGCGCCAACCGATCATCGTCGTGGTGCGCTCGTGCTGGCGGCACCGCGCGGCAATGCCCCGAAAACCTCGATCTGCGCGACCATCGCCACTTTGTCGACCGTCGTCGTCCCGTTGGCCGAGCGCCAGACGGCGACCTTTCGCATGTCCGCGTTGCGAAGGCGGTGGAACAGACGGTCCAGATAATTGTAGACCGCAGGCATATCTCCGCTGACGTCGATCCTCACGCCGATCATCGTCAGACCTTCGATGATGAAGGATGGTGCGCGGCCGGACGAGATCACCTCCAGTCCACTCTCGCGCGCCGCCGCCGTGACGAGCGTCTGCAATGTGGATGCCGCTGCAGCCTCGTCCGCTCCGGCGAGAAACAGGGCGTCGATGCTCCGGTCTCGCTTCTCGGCTTCCTGCCGCAGGTCACGGCCTCGCTCCACGAGTGACTTCACCCGACCGAGTTCGTGTCGCAGTTCCTCGATCTCGCCGCGCCGGGCTTCGAAAAGGCTGGCGACCGAGAGGATCAGGGCGATCGCCATGAGAAACGTCATCGACAGGATCGCGACCGTCAGCCATCGGCGGGTCACCGGGGCGAGGTTGATGGCGAAGGTCAGCGGCTCGGTCACCGCGACACCTCCATGTGCATGGTGAAGCGCTCGCCGTCCTCATCGATCGCCTTAACGACGTTGCCTTGAAAGCTCGCCTTCTGGAAGGATCCGGATGCGGAAAAAAGCGACGGCAGCTCCATGGGCTCGGTGGACACGCCGGCGATCTCGATGATCCCGTTCGAAATGCGGACGTCCGTCAACCAAGCATGATCCGGCAGCGCGGCTGCAAGCGCATCGAGCAGTATCGCGGGGTTGCGCCGCGCCGATACCGTCCTGTCGAGCATCTGCCGGGTCTGCTCGAGCTGGGTGATCTGCTGCCGGGCTTGCAGGGTAGCGGCTCGCTCGAGATCAAAGCGCGCGATCTCCTGGCCGAGCTTTTGCTTCGCGGCAGCAAGTGCGACGACCGTGTCGGCTGCCATGGCACCTGCGGAGAGCAGCGCCAAGGCGGCCAGGCCGCGCATGATGAGCCGGGCTGTCGCGCCATCCGATCGGCACGTGTGCGGATCGAGCCGGTAGGACCGTCCGTCCTCCGTGAAGGCGATTTCGACGTCCCCATGCCGATGTGCCCGGATCGCGTCGCGAAGTGCGGCATGGACGCCGCGCCTGACGACGAAGTAGGCGTTATCCGCGGATACGGCCGTACGCCGCTCGAAAAGGAGGACGACGTCCGCGCGCCTGATCGGCGTCGTGGAAATGTCCACTTCCGCCATTGCTCTGAGATGGCTCGCCCGCAGGCGGATTGCGGCCACCGGGCGCCTGAGGCATTCGGAGGGGGTCAGCGCGATCGCGACGGGCTTTCCGGAATAACGGACGGGCGCGCCGTCGGCGGCTCCCCCGGAGACGAGATCGGTCAACGCGACCGAAGGCTCCCGCTCGATACCCGGTACACTGCGTGAAAGACCCTTTCCGCCCCCCCGGTGCAGCAGGTCGCGAGCGAGCGACTTCATCTCGGCTTTCAACCACTCACAGGTATCCAGAAGCAGTGCGAGCATGAGACGATGACCATCGGAAGCGCACCATGAGACTAGTCCTGGCGGGTCTCCGCAGCCATCACCCGGCTCGACGGTGCACAGACTTTTCTACTTTCGGATGCGTACGCATCGCCGAGGCGAAGGAAACCATGCGAGGTTCCACGGCACCGTTCCTCGCGGGTCACAATGATGGCGCGGAAGACAAATTGCCCGATGGCGATCCGCCGGCTATCGGTGCGATGACATTAATGAATCTTGAACGATCTTGCTCCAACCATCCCTCCAGATTGCGGCTGGGGGGCCACGATGCGGACCATGGTCATTGACGACAGCAGATCCAGTCTGTCCGCTGTCGTGGATCAGCTTTCGCGCCTCGAGGGGTGCGAGCCGGAGGGCTGTCTTTGTCCCGAGGAAGCGCTCGGGCGGTGCATGCTCGAGCAGTTCGATCTGGTGATGGTCGACTACGTCATGCCGAAGATGAACGGACTGGAGGTGCTGGCCGCTCTGCGTGCGCTGGATCGGTACGCCACGGTTCCGATCGTCGTCATCACCTCGATGAACGACCGCGAACTCAAGCGTCAGGCCATCGAGCTGGGCGCCACCGATTTCCTGACCAAGCCGTTCGACTGGAGCGAGCTGCTGGCCCGCGCTCGCAATCTGCTCGACCTGCGGCAGGCGCAGGTGGAACTGGCGAACCGGGCCGCGCGGCTGGCTCTCGAAGTGGAGGCGGCCGTGCGGGACCTGTCCGAACGCGAGGAGGAGGTCATCTGGCGGCTGGCGCGCGCGGTGGAGTACCGTGACGGCACGACCGGCGACCATGTTTCCCGCGTCGCGACGATTTCGCGGCTGATCGCGGAGGGTCTGGGCTTCGACGACGTGCGGTCGCGGATGATCTACCTCGCCACCCCGCTTCACGACATCGGCAAGATCGGCATCAGCGACTCGATCCTGAACAAGCCTGGGCGGCTCACGACCGAGGAGTTCGAGCAGATGCGAACGCACGTGACCATCGGCGCGAGCATTCTCGACGGCGGTTCGTCCGAACTCGTCAGGATCGCCGGGCTGATCGCGCGCACCCATCACGAGAGGTGGGACGGGACCGGCTATCCCGCACGCCTGGCCGGCGACGCAATCCCGATCGAAGGTCGTATCGTCGCCGTCGCGGACGTCTTCGATGCGCTCTGCTCCGAAAGACCCTACAAGCCGAGCTGGAGCATCGAACGGGCGCGCGCCGAAATCCGGTCCCAGAGCGGCCGCCACTTCGACCCGGCCTGCGTGGCCGCCTTCGAGGCGCAATGGCCCCTGATCGACCACTTCCTGCACGCGGGCGAGGTGGCTTCGACCGTCTAGGAGTTCTCTCCGCCGGCAGCTGGACGGGCGTCTGCAGGGCGACTTTCCGTCGCTTCACTGCTTTTCTTTTTTGTTTGAATACAACTATGAATTGAATTAGAATATTTGAAGACTACTTAACTTGCCAAGTAAATTTCTGATTTGATTCAATATTCTTTAATTCCGCGGAGCTAACCATTCGACTCAGGTTTTGGCAGTGCATCTCCTTCGGGCGCCATCCCGCCGGGATCGATCTGCCGAGGATCGTGAGAATGGGGCGACGAAAATGAGTTCAGTCTTGTCGATGGAGCGTGCGGGGAAGCCGGGCGGGGGTGCATTCGTCATCGCCAGGAGCGGCCCGCTCGATCTGCGCAACGCGAGCGAACTGCGCGACGAGATACGGGGCGCCCTGGAGGGCAGCGGATCGGTGACGGTCGACGCGAGCGAGGTCACCGCCGTGGACACCGGCATCGTGCAGGTGCTGCTTGCGGCCCGACGCAGCGCAGACCAGGCCGGGCGCCGGTTCACCATCATCGCAGGGGCCGGCAGCGCCCTGCCCGATACCGTCTCGCGCCTCGGCATCGCACCGCTCCACACCTGATCCAGACAGACATTTCTCCGCGACAAAAGGTCATTGCCATGAGCAAGACAATCCTGGCCATCGACGACTCTCCCTCCGTTCGCCAGATGGTTTCCCTTACCCTTTCCTCGGCCGGCTACACCGTCGTCGAGGCGTGCGACGGGGCCGACGGCTACAACAAGGCGATCGGCAACCGCATCGACGCGGTCCTGACCGACCTCAACATGCCGGGCATGAACGGGCTCGACTTCATCCGGAAGTACCGGTCGCATCCGTCCAGCGCCGGCGTGCCGATCGTCTTCCTGACGACGGAATCGGACGAGGGCCTCAAGCGCCAGGCGCGCGAGGCCGGCGCGACGGGCTGGATCGTCAAACCCTTCAAGCAGGACCAGCTGTTGGCGGTGGTCCGGAAAGTGGCAGGCGCATGAGCATCGGTATCGATCCCGCCGAGACGTTTCGGCAAGAGGCGCGCGAACTGCTCGATGCCCTCGAACAGTCGCTGCTCGATCTCGAGCAGACGCCCGATTCCCATGACCTCGTCGACGCCTCGTTCAGGGCGCTGCACACGCTCAAGGGTTCCGGTTCGATGTTCGGCTTCGACGAGGTGGCCGATTTCGTGCACGAGTTCGAGACCGCCTTCGACAAGGTCCGCAAGGGCCGGTCGGCGATCAGCACCGGACTGGTGACCGTGGCGCTTGCCGCACGCGACCACATCCAGAAGCTGATCGAGCAACCCGGCCAGCATGCGCCGGCGGGTCGGCCGATCCTCGAGGCGCTGCGCAAGATCGTTGACACGGACGGAGCGCCTGCTCCGGAGCCGGCAGTCGCCGCCGTGGCGGATGCGTCCGCGACCGCCGGGAAGACGTGGCGCATCGTGTTCCGGCTGCCCGACGACGCGCTTGCCTTCGGCACCAACCCGCTGCTGCTGCTCGACGAGCTGCGCGAGCTCGGACCATGCCGCGTCACCGCTCTGACCGACCGGATCCCGATGCTGGAGACGATGGAGCCGACGCTGGCCTATCTCGGCTGGGAGGTGATCCTGGAGACGGACGGCGGCCTCGAGAAGATCGAGGACGTCTTCATGTTCATCCGCGACGGCATGGAACTTTCGATCGAACCGGGGGCCGGAACGGTCGCCGGTGGCGCCGACGTGGCCAGGACGCCGGACGCGGTGTCCGAACCCGTCGCGACGACGAAGGAGAGTTCGTCAGCCGCGCCGGCCGTGCGGGGCGCCAAGGTCAAGGCCAAGGACGCCACCGCCGCTGCCTCGTCTGCCGACCGCGGCGGCTCGTCGATGCGCGTCGCGGCCGAGCGCCTCGACGAGCTGATGGACCGGGTGGGCGAACTCGTCATCGCCCAGTCGCGGCTGACCCAGATCGCGAGCGCCAGCAACGATCTCAATCTCAAGAACGTCGCCGAGGAACTCGAACGCCTCGCTTCGGGCCTGCGCGATACGACGATGGGCATCCGCATGGTGCCGATCGGCTCGCTGTTCGGCCGGTTCCGCCGCCTGGTGCACGACCTGTCGCACGACCTGGGCAAGGAGATCGAGTTCGTCACGACTGGCGAGGAGACCGAACTCGACAAGACGATGATCGAGCGTCTGGCCGATCCGCTGGTCCACCTGATCCGCAACTCGATCGACCATGGCATCGAAAGCCCCGACAAGCGGCTCGCCGCCGGCAAGGGCGAGCGCGGCCGCGTCAAGCTGTCGGCAACGCATTCGGGCGCCGAGGTGGCGATCTCCATCAGTGACGACGGCAAGGGCCTCGACGCGCAGCGCATCCGCGCCAAGGCCGAGGAGGCGGGGCTGATCGCGCCGGACGCCAAGATCGCGGACGCCGAACTCTACCAGATGATCTTCCATCCCGGCTTCTCGACGGCGGGCGAGATCACCTCCGTCTCCGGGCGCGGCGTCGGCATGGACGTCGTCAAGCGCACCATCGAAGGCCTGCGCGGCTCGATCGATCTGTCGACGCGGCATGGCGAAGGCACCACGGCGACGCTTCGCCTGCCGCTGACGCTCGCCATCATCGAGGGCATGCTGGTGCGGGTGGGCAATGGCCGCTACTCGATACCGCTGTCGGCGGTCGAGGAATGCGTCGAGCTGCCGCCGGCCGCCGATCTCGGCGACCAGGGCCGCAACTTCCTCAACATCCGCGGCAGCCTCGTGCCGTTCCTGCGGCTGCGGGAACTGTTCAAGACGACGACCCCGCCCGATCCCTACCAGAAGGTCGTCATCGTCGCGGCGGGCGATGCCCGCGTCGGCCTCGTCGTCGACCAGATCATCGGCAACAGCCAGACGGTCATCAAGTCTCTCTCGAAACTGCATGCCGACGTGGAGACCTTCTCGGGCGCCACGATCCTCGGCGACGGCACGGTCGCGCTGATCCTCGACGTGATGAACCTCGTCAGTTTCGGCCAGAAGCTGGAGGGTAGGCTCAGAAGCGAACACCTCAGGAGGGCGGCATGAGTATCGAGAAGGCAAAGGTCGGTGAGACCGGCAGGATGAACGTCCTCACGATCGGTCTCCAGCACGAGACCTTCGCGCTGCCCGCCGAGAGCGTGCGCGAGATCCTCGACGTGGTGCCCATCACCGAGGTTCCGAACGCGCGCGCCTTCGTGGGCGGGCTCATCAACGTGCGGGGCCGCGTGGTGCCGCTGGCCGATCTCAGGGTGATGTTCGGCATGGACCGGCCGCCGCCCGACAAGGACACGCGCATCGTCGTGATCGAGATCGATCTCGACGGCGAACCGACGATCGCCGGAATTCTGGCCGACCGGGTCAGGGACGTGACGGACATCGAGGCGGCGTCGATCGAGGAATCGCCCAAGGTGGGCATGAGATGGCCTGCGGAATACGTCCGCGGGATCGGGAAGAAGGGCGACGAGTTCATCATCGTCCCGGACATGGCGCGGATATTCGGCGCGGCAGAAAATTAGGCTTGGCCGCTCCAGACAACACGGGGGATACCAACATGACACTCTCACTCAAGGCGAAGTTCGCCCTTTCTTTCGGACTGCTACTTCTTCTGACAGCCGCGTTGGGCGGCGTTTCGATTATGAAGATGAGTACGATCAACGACGCTTCGACTGTCATTGCCGAAAACTGGCTGCCGAGCGTCGACGCTGTACATACCGTCAATACCGATACGTCGGATTTCAGAATTCTCGAGTATCGACATGTGGCTACGATTGACCCGGCAGGAATGGCACAGGTCGAAGCGGATCTGGACGTTCAACTCAAGAAACTGGTGGAGAATCGGGCGAAGTACGAGGCGCTGATCTCTTCGCCCAAAGAACGGGCTTTGTATGATCGCTTCTCCGAAAAATTCGAAGAATACATGAAGAACCATGAGCGCATGATCTCTAGTTCTCGTCAGAATCAGAACGAAGTCGCAGCCAACATGCTGCGCCAGAGCAGCGCGCTCTACAGTGATTTCTCGAATGATCTGGTTGCGCTGGTGAACCTCAATCGGGACAGCGGCAAGTCCGCCAGCGACGATGCGACGGTGGACTACAACAACGCGCGCACGATTGTCCTCAGCATGATCGCTGTTTCGATACTGCTTGGCGTGGGTGTCGCAGTGATCGTAAGCCGTGGTATTCTCAAGCAACTCGGTGGTGAGCCGGATTATACGGTGTCGGTCATCAAGGAAATATCAGCAGGCAATCTCGGCGTAGAAGTCATGACGAGTAAGGGTGACAACACCAGCCTTCTGGCTGCCGCCCGTGACATGGTCGCCAAGCTAAAGGAGGTCGTCTCCGAGGTCACCACGGCGACCCGCAACGTCGCGTCGGGCAGCCAGGAGATGTCGGCCTCGTCCGAGCAGCTGAGCCAGGGCGCCACAGAACAGGCCTCCTCGACCGAGGAAGCCTCGTCCTCGATGGAAGAGATGGCTGCCAACATCAAGCAGAGCGCCGACAACGCCATGCAGACGGAGAAGATCGCCCGGCAGTCCGCGCTCGACGCACAGGCTTCCGGCGAGGCCGTCGGCAAGGCCGTCGACGCCATGCAGACGATAGCGCAGAAGATCCTGATCGTGCAGGAGATCGCCCGCCAGACCGACCTGCTCGCCCTCAACGCCGCGGTGGAAGCGGCGCGGGCCGGCGAGCACGGCCGCGGCTTCGCCGTGGTGGCCTCGGAGGTGCGCAAGCTCGCCGAACGCAGCCAGGCAGCGGCCCAGGAGATCTCCGGCCTCTCGGGCGACACGGTCAAGGCGGCCCAGGAGGCCGGCGAGATGCTGACCAGGCTCGTGCCGGACATCCAGAAGACCGCCGAGCTGGTCTCGGAGATCTCCAACGCCAGCCGCGAGCAGAATGCGGGTGCCGCCCAGGTCAATGCCGCGATCCAGCAGCTCGACAAGGTGACCCAGCAGAACACGTCGGCGGCCGAGGAACTGTCCTCGACGTCGGAGGAACTGGCGAGCCAGGCCGAGCAGCTGGAGCAGGTGATCTCCTACTTCCGCCTCGACCAGTCGTCCCCGGCCGGCCATGCGGCCAAGCCGGTGGCCGTGCGGGCGAGCCTCAAGGGACGCAAGATGGGCGTTGCCGAGATGCACACGGCGCTGCGCTCGGCCGCGCCCAAGCTTGGCGGGACGAAGGCCAAGACCAAGGGCAATGGCGGCGGCTTCGCGCTCGATCTCGAGGGAGACGAGGACGAACTCGACCGTCAGTTCATGCGCAACAGCGCGGCCTGATTGGAGCAAGGTGCGGTCCCCGGAACTCGTCCGGGGACCGCACCGATGCGAGGGGAAACCAATGTCCATCACATCGCAATACGTAACGCTCGGCGTCGCAGAGGACCTGTTCGCCGTTCCCGTGGAACAGGTGCAGGAAATCCTCGAGCCGCAGTCGATCGCGCGCATGCCGCACGCGCCGGCCGATTTTCTCGGCATCATCGACGTGCGGGGCGAAGGCGTCCCGGTCATCGACCTCAGGACACGCCTCGGCCTGCCGGTTGCGCGCGACACCGAAAACACGCGCATCATCGTGCTCGAGGTTCACCTCCGCGGGACCATGCGCAAGCTCGGGCTGAAGGCGGACCGTGTCTTCGAGGTGACGAGCCTCGACGGCGAACTGGAATCGCCGCCGGAGATCGGCGCCCGCTGGCGAGCGGAGACGGTGCGCGGGGTGGGGAGGCGCAGCGGCGCCTTCGTGACGGTGTTCGATCTCGACCGGCTGTTGTCCATGGACGACATCGCCGTCGACCGGCAGGCACCTGCCGAACTGGTCGCCTGAAAGCCGACCTGGTCGCCTGAGGGATACCGGCAGCCGGCCATGGCCGGTCGCCGCCACGCAACAGCATGATTGGTGTCCTGGCGACACCGGAGACGTGACAATGGCTCCTGCTTCCGCCGCCCGTCGCAAGTCGAACCCGATCGTCCTGCCGGCCTCCGACAGCCTGTCGGACGAGGAGTTCACCCGCATCGCGGATCTCGTCGGCGGTCATACGGGCATTCGGCTGCCGGCCGGCAAGCGCACCATGGTCGAAGGGCGGATCCGCAAGCGCATGCGTGCGGTCGGGCAGTCCAGCTTCTCAGGCTATTGCCACTACGTCTTCGAGGATGGCGGGCTGGCGAGCGAAGTCACCCACATGATCGACGCGGTCACCACCAACAAGACCGATTTCTTTCGCGAGCCCGAGCATTTCGAGGTCCTGCGCCGACAGATCGTTCCGGACTGTCTGTCGAGGTCAAAGGGGGCAGCGAAGACCGGGATCAAGGTATGGAGCGCGGCAGCATCCAACGGTGCCGAAGCCTACACGATCGCCATGGTCCTGGCCGAGACGGCGGGCAGCGGGCGGAAGTTCGACTATTCGATCCTGGGCACCGACATCTCGACGGATATCCTGGCCCAGGCAAGGCGCGCGGTCTACCCGGGCGACTTCGTCTCGCCGGTTCCCGCCGAGATGCAGCAGCGCTACCTGATGCGCTCGCGGGATCCGTCCGCGAGCGAGGTCCGGATCGTCCCGGAACTGCGCCGGCGCGTCGGCTTCATGCATCTCAACCTGATGGACGAGAAGTACCCCGTCGATACGGACGTCGATGCCATATTCCTGCGCAACGTCCTGATCTATTTCGACAAGCCGACACAGGCGGCGGTCGTGGGCCGGCTGCTGCGGCACCTGCGGCCGGGCGGCTATCTCCTGCTCGGCCATTCCGAGAGCATGATCGGCACGTCGCTGCGGCTGAAGCAGCTGGCTCCCTCCGTGTTCAAGCTGGTGTGAGGATAAAATGACCGAACGCCCACCACGATCCGGACGAAAGACGAGGGTCCTCATCGTCGACGACTCCGCCTCGGTTCGACAGACCCTCTCCGACATCATCTCGAGCGATCCCGCCCTCGAGGTGATGGCGACGGCGGCCGATCCCTATGCCGCCGCCGAGCGGATCCGGCAGGAAGTGCCGGACGTCATCTTCCTCGACATCGAGATGCCGAAGATGGACGGGCTGACCTTCCTGCGCAAGATCATGGCGCAGCGGCCCATCCCGGTTGTGATCTGCTCGAGCCTGACGGAGAGCGGATCCGACGCGCTGCTCCAGGCGCTCGAAGGGGGGGCGGTCGACGTCGTCACCAAGCCGCGCGTCGGCTCGATCGAATTCCTCCAGATGTCGCGCATGCAGATCTGCGACGTGGCGAAGGCCGCTGCCCAGGCGCGACCGCGCGGGCCGCGCCCGAAGCCGATCGTCGTGGAACGGAAGCTGACGGCGGATGCGATGCTGCCTCCCGTCAGGGCCAATCCGGCGCGGGCAATGCCCGAGATCGGCACGAAGATCATCTGCATCGGCGCTTCCACCGGCGGGACCGAGGCGCTGCGCGACGTGCTCGAAGCGCTGCCGGCCAACGCGCCGCCGATCGTCATCGTCCAGCACATGCCCGAGAAGTTCACGGCGGCCTTCGCGCGGCGTCTGGACAGCCTGTGCGCGATCTCCGTGAAGGAGGCCGAGGACGGTGACGACGTCCTGGCCGGTCGCGCCCTCATCGCTCCCGGCAACCTGCACATGATGCTCCAGCGGATCGGCGCGCGGTTCCGGGTGTCGATCGCAGATGGTCCCGCCGTCTGCCGGCATCGGCCTTCCGTCGACGTCCTTTTCCGCTCCGCCGCCCAGGCCGCCGGCGCGAATGCCGTCGGTGTGATCATGACGGGAATGGGCGACGACGGAGCGCAGGGGCTTCTCGAGATGAAGACCGCCGGAGCCTTCACCCTCGCGCAGGACGCGGACAGCTGCGTCGTGTTCGGGATGCCTAAGGAGGCGATCGAGCGGGGTGCGGCGTCCAAGGTCGTCCCGCTCGCCAGGATCGCGGGCGAGATCATGACGGCCGCCCATGCTTCAACGTTGGCAAAATCACGATGAATGCACTGACGACACACAGCATCGACGAGGCGGCGACGGGCAGGGGCCACGCGGCCGCGGCGGAAGCGCTCGCCTTCTCGCGCAGGTCGATCGAGAAATCCTTCCTCGACATGGGGCAGCGACTGCTCGACAGTTCGCGCCTCCTGCGCGAGATCACGTCGGCGCACGAAGGCATGCCCGGCGAGCTGCAGGGCGAGCATTTCACCGCTGCCGTTGCCCTTTTGACGAGGCTGCAGGAGGAAGCCGGCAAGATCGCGAATCTCCAGGATGCCAACGGCCACCGCGTCGTGGCGCTGATGGCGATGGCGCGGGACCTGGAAGATCCCATCGACAGCCTCAGCAAGGCGATCCGCAACCTCGGCCTGATCGCGATCAATGCGCGCATCATCGCGGCGGGAATGTCGCAGATGACCGGCGACTTCGATTCCTTCGCCCTGGAAATGGTGGAGCTCGGCAGGAATGCCGCTTCCATCGTCACGGAATTCTCCAAGGCCCACCGCCGGCTGATCGACGCGCTGACGCATGCAGGCAGTGCGAACGCCGCGTTCCGCCTGAAGCACGAGGGGACGCTGCCGGCCATCTCGATCCGCCTCGGCGAGCAACTCGCCCTGATCGACGGTCACAAGACCCATGCTCTCGCCGACGTCGCCCAGTCGAGCCGCATGGCCGGCGTGATCTCGCGGCGGATCGGCGAGGCCGTGTCGGCGATGCAGATCGGCGACATCACCCGGCAGCGGCTGGAGCATGTCGAGGATGCGCTGGCCGACCTCGACGCGCACGATCCTTCGCCCGCCACGGAGTCTCTCGCACTGCGGGTCCAGGCCTTGCAACTGGCCGAGACGCGCGAGGACTTCTCGCGCGAGGTGGCGGCGATCACCAAGGCCCTGCTCAGTCTGTCCAGCGATGCCCAACGCGTGCTGGACGACAGCTGTGCCCAGTCCGACGCGCTGCTGTCCAATGGCGGCACTGCGCTGGCCGGGCTGGTCTCCGATCTCGGTTCCGTCACCGAGGTGCTCGGAGACTACGAGACGATGCGAACCCGCATCGAGGCGCTTCGGCGCGAAGTCGGCAGCTGCGTCGGCGACATGCAGGACCGGATGGACGACATCGGCGATCTCGAGCAATCGATGCGGCTCCTGTCGATCAACACCTCGGTGCGTTGCTCGCGCTTCGGCGAGGAAGGACGTGCGCTGAGGGTCGTCGCCCAGGAGATGCGCGAACTGGCGGCATACACCGTCGAGGCCGCCACCACGATCACCGGCGGACTGAAGCGCTCGAAGACGGAACTCGGAAGCGATGCCGATCCTGAGGCGGGCGCCACGACCGAGGCCCTGTCGGCCGATGCGTCGCGGGCGATCGAACTGCTCGAAGGAGTGGTCGAACGGATGCGCGCGCGGGCGGCGACGATCGCCCAGGTCGGCCCGCGCACCTCCAGGCTGCTGCGGGATGCCGCAGTGGCGTCCGAAACCTATGGCCGGCACGCACAGGACTGGCAGGGCCTCGCCTCCCACATGGACCAGGCCTGCGAACGGATCGGGGAGGGCGGGGGCGATGTGGACGCCGGACTGCTGGACCGGATGCGGCAGCGCTACACCATGGTCGCAGAGCGCCGCATCCACGACGAACTCTGCGGCGAGGAAGTTGCGGAGATCGACCAGCCGGAACGCCGGCCGAATGCGGGAGCCTCCGCCTCGGACGTGTTCTTCTGATCGGAAACGTCGCGACCGGGCGTCGGTAGCGGCCTGATCCGGGCCAGCCTAGCGGGGAGCCTCGCGCTCCCGCGTCCGGCATTCAGCAGCGGCTATGTCAGCCGAAGCTCTTCTCGATCCGGTCGAGCGTGCGCATGGCGTCGAGCACCTGCCTTGCCGAGCCGTTCGGCTCACGGCCTTCCCGGATCGCGGCGATGAATTCGCGGTCGATCAGCTCGATGCCGTTGCTGGACACGGCCACGCCCGACAGGTCGATCGGGTTGTCGCGGCCGTCGTAGAGGTCGTCGTAGCGGGCGATGTAGGTGCCGTTGTCGCAGATGTAGCGGAAGAAGGTGCCGATCGGCCCGTCATTGTTGAAGGAGAGCGACAGGGTGCAGATGGCGCCGGACGGCGTCTTCATGCCGATCGACATGTCCATGGCGATACCGAGTTCGGGGTGGTGCGGGCCTTCAAGACCGAAGGCCCGCGAGGCAACCTCGCCGGTCTGGTACTGGAACAGGTCGACCGTGTGGCAGGCATGGTGCCACAGGAGATGATCGGTCCAGCTGCGCGGCTCGCCCTTGGCGTTCATGTTGGAGCGGCGGAAGAAATAGGTCTGTACGTCCATCTGCTGGATCTTCAGCTCGCCCGCCTTGATGCGGTTGTGGATCCACTGGTGGCTCGGGTTGAAGCGGCGCACCTGCCCGGCCATGCAGAGCACGCCGGTTTCCTCCTGCGCCTTCACGATCGCCTCGCTGTCGGCGAGCGAATCGGCCATCGGGATCTCGACCAGGACCGGCTTGCCGGCGCGCATGCAGGCGATGGCCTGCTCGGCGTGGAGCTGGGTCGGCGTCGAGAGGATGACGGCATCGACGTCGTCGCGCGCCAGGCACTCCGCCAAGTCGGTCGCGGCATGGCCGATGCCGCGGGCCGCCGCGAGCGAGTCGATCTTCGCCCGTGTCGGCCCCATGACCGAGGTGACCTGAACCCCCTCGATCGCGGCCAGCGCGTCGAGATGCTTGATTCCGAAAGCGCCATAGGCGCCGGCGACACAAATCCTCATGGTTCCTCCCGAAGCGGCTGCTGCCCGTTCTGCCGTCCACTGCCGGCTCGCGCCGGCTTGCGGCAGCGGGCGCGGCACGGATCACGGTCTAGCACCGGCGCGGCCGATCGGCGTATCCGTATTGTTGCTCTGGCATTGGAAAAAGCTATGAGCAGGACTGCGGAAGGACCGGGCCGGAGGCTCAGTCGGCGCTATACGCGCGCATATAGTGAATGAAGCGACGCTGCGTTTCGGTCGGCCGCCAGCCGGTGCGCCAGGTGAGGCCATAGGCCCGCGTGTTGTCCAGGAGCGCAATCGGCAGGGCGACAAGGCCGGTTGGTTCCGTGCCGCCCCGCCGGCGCGAGACGATGGAGATGTAGTTGCCGGTGGCGAGAACCTCCTGCATCAGCGCCGGCGCCGAATAGACCAGGCGCACCGGGGTCGTCCGGCGCTCGTGGATCCGCAGCGTCTCGAAAAGATAGGTGCCGGGCGGCGTGTCGCGCGGCGGCGCGATCCAGGGGAAGGCCAGCGTCTCCTCCAGATCCACGTCAGCACGCCCGGCCAGCGGATGGCGCGGGTGCACGACGATGGCCAGTTCGTCCTCGAAGAGAAACTCCTCAGTCACGTCGTCGGCGGGGGCCGGTCGCCGCAAGGCGCCGATCAGGCAGTCGAGTTCGCCCTCGCGCAGGCTTTTCAAAAGATGCGCATAGCGGCCGTCGGTGACGCGAATCTGCACACCGCGGGTGGCCGAGATCAGCGCGTCGGCGGCGCGCGCCACCAGCGACGTCCGCGCCAGAGGCAGCATGCCGAGGTTGAATGTGCCGCGGTCGTCGCCGCGCATTGCACCGATCTCCTCGGTCGCCTGCCGGATCTCCGCCTGGGCGAGCTTGACGCCGAGCGCGAAGAACTGTGCGGCTGGCGTCAGTTCCACGCCCGAGGCGGTCGCCCGGAAGAATGCGGTGCCGGCAAGCGCCTCGAGCGTTCTCGCCGTGCGGTGCACGGTGGGCTGCGACACGCCGAGCGCCTGGGCCGCCATGGTGAAGCTGCCGCTGCCCGCGATCGCGACGAGAGCCTTGAGTTGCGCAGCGGTGACATGCCTGTCGAAGCTCTGCCGCACTTTGCGCGGCGCGGAGACGTCGGCCCGCGTGGCGGCCTGGGCGCCGACGCGCAAGTGCTCGAGGGCCGGGCCGATGCGGGCGGCAAGCAGCCTGCCTGCGGCGGTGGGCTCGGTGCCGCGGGAGGTCCGCCGCAGCAGCGGCGTGGCGAAGGCGTCCTCCAGCCGCGCGATCGCCTGCGTGGCGGCGGGCTGGGACAATTGGCAGCGTTCGGCGGCCGCCGTGACGGAACCGGTCTCGACGGCCTCGTGCAGGACCCGCAGGTGGCGGATGTTCGGAAGATCGGTTCGCAATGCGGCCTCCCTCTTGAGGTATAGAAAAATCTTATCACCCGGACGGCATTCGAAATAGGCAAGAAGTTAACAGCAGCGCATTCTCGTCCCGTTCGGCTCAGGCGAGGCCCAGGGGGTGGTCCGCCGATGGCCGACACGACCGTGGAGGAGCGGTATGCGCATGACGATCCAGACCATGGATCAGGGCTGGCTGGTCTTCGATCCGAAACCGAGCAAGCCGCTGTTCAGGTTGCCGCCCGGTGCCGTCGACGCGCATTGCCACGTCTTCGGGCCGGCGGCGGGGTTCCCCTATGCACCGGAGCGGAAGTACACGCCTTGCGACGCCGGCAAGGACGAACTCTTCAAGCTGCGCGACTTTCTCGGCTTCGAGCGCAACGTCATCGTGCAGGCGACCTGCCACGGCCGCGACAACCGGGCGCTGGTGGATGCCTGCCGCGCCGCCGGAGAGCGGGCACGGGGCATCGCGACTGTCGGTCCGGACATCTCCCGCGACGAACTCGCAGCGCTCGATGCGGCCGGCATCCGCGGCGTGCGGTTCAACTTCGTCAAGCGCCTCGTCGACGCGACGCCGAAGGCGGTCTTTCTCGGCATCTCGGAGAAGATCCGCGAATTCGACTGGCATGTCGTGGTCTATTTCGAGGCCGCCGACCTCGCGGAACTGCGCCCCTTCCTCCGGGACCTGCCGACGATCGTCGTCGTGGACCACATGGGCCGGCCCGATGTCGCAAAAGGTGCCGATCATCCCGATTTCCAGGCCTTCCTCGACCTGATGGCCGAGACCCCGACCATCTGGTCGAAGGTGACCTGCCCGGAGCGCCTGTCAGTGCAGGGGCCGCCCTATGACGACGTCGTGCCCTTCTGCGCGGCGGTCATGGAGCGGTTTCCCGACCGCGTGCTCTGGGGCACCGACTGGCCGCATCCCAACATGACCACGCACATGCCCGACGACGGAGCGCTCGTCGACTTCATCCCGCGCTTTGCGACGACCCCCGAGCAGCAGCGCAAGCTGCTCGTCGACAACCCGATGCGCCTCTACTGGGCGCGATAAAGGGGGAGACCATGGCTGCCGAGCCTTTCGACCAGCATGCCGACATTCCCGGCACGACGATCTTCGACGGCAAGCAGGCGATGAAGGGATATGCACTGAACAAGATGTGCTATTCCTTCAACAGTGCCGAGAACCGCGCCGAATATCTGCGCGATCCGGAGGCCTATTTCGTCAAGTACGGTCTCGCCGACGACCAGAAGCAGGCCTGCCGCGACAAGAACGTGCTGGCGATGATCGCCGCCGGCGGCAACATCTACTACCTCGCCAAGTTCGCCGGCATCTACAAGCTCTCCGTCCAGGACGTCGGCGCGCAGCAGACCGGCATGACCACCGAACAATTCAAGGAAAAGCTCAAGAGGGCAGGAGACTGACCATGGCCACGATCATCGGTGGGCTGACCAGCTCGCACATCCCCGCCGTCGGCAACGCGATCCACAACAAGCTGTTCGACGACCCCTATTGGAAGCCGTTCTTCGACGGCTATCCGCCGATCCGCGAATGGCTGGACCACCACAAGCCCGACGTCGCGATCAACATCTACAACGATCACGGCCTCGGCTTCTTCCTCGACCGCATGCCGACTTTCGCCATCGGCGCGGCGGCCGAATATCGAAACGAGGACGAGGGCTGGGGCATTCCGAAGCTCGACCCGTTCCCGGGCGATCCGGAACTGTCCTGGCACATCATCGAGAGCATGGTCGCCGACGAGTTCGACATCACCTCGTGCCAGGAACTTGCGGTCGACCACGGCTTCACGGTGCCGATGCAGCTGTTCTGGCCGGGCGCGCCGAACAACCCGGCCATGCCGCGCACGGTGCCGATCAGCGCCAACACCGTGCAGCATCCGATCCCGACGCTGAAGCGCGCGCTCGACTTCGGCAAGGCGCTGCGCAAGGCGCTGCTTAGCTTCCCGAAGGACGTGAAGATCGTCGTGATGGGCACCGGCGGGCTGTCGCACCAGCTCGACGGCCAGCGGGCCGGTTTCATCAACAAGAGCTTCGACCAGATGTGCATGGAGAAGATCGTCACCGCTCCGGAAGAGCTGACGCACATCTCGCGCATGGAACTGGTCGAGAAGGCCGGCGCCCAGGGCACCGAGTTCCTGATGTGGATGATGATGCGCGGCGCGCTCGGCGACAAGGTCGTGCCGCTGGAGAAGAACTATCACATTCCGATCTCCAACACCGGCGCCGGCACCATGCTCCTGGAGTGCGCGGCCTGAGAACCCGCCCGCCGGGCGCGATGAAGCGCGTCCGCGGGCTTTCACCCAAACAACGTCCGTCCCGCGGGAGGAACCGCCATGAAGACCCAGATCTGCATCATCGGAGGTGGCCCGTCTGGGCTCATGCTCTCCCAGCTTCTGCACCTCAAGGGCATCGACACGATCGTGCTCGAGCGCCAGAGCCGCGAATACGTGCTCGGCCGCATCCGCGCCGGCGTGCTGGAACACGGCTTCGCTGAACTGATGCGCGAGGCGCAGTGCGGCGAGCGGATGGACCGCGAGGGCGAGATTCACGAAGGCTTCTTCATTGCCCATGACGGCAAGCTCGACCGGATCGACCTGCACGAGCATTCGGGCGGGTCGTCGGTCATGGTCTATGGCCAGACCGAGCTGACGCGCGATCTCTACGAGGCGCGCGACCGGATGGGCGGCAAGGTCATCCACAATGTCGAGGACGTGAAGATCAACGACGTCACGTCGGCCGCGCCCTTCGTGACTTATCGCGACGGGGACGAGGTCGTGCGGATCGACTGCGACTATGTCATCGGCGCCGACGGCTTCCATGGCGTCAGCCGCAAGACGATCCCCGCCGATGTCCTGCGGGAACACGAGCGGCTCTATCCGATCGGCTGGCTGGGCGTCCTGTCGCGGACCAAGCCCGTGTCGCCCGAGCTGATCTACGCCCGGCACGAACGCGGCTTCGCGCTGTGTTCGCTGCGCAGCCAGGTCCTGAGCCGCTACTACATCCAGGTGCCCTTGACCGACACCGTCGAGGACTGGTCCGACGAGGCGTTCTGGGCGGAGCTGAAGAAGCGCCTCCCCGAAGAGGTCGCCGCGCGGCTGGAAACAGGCCCCTCGATCGAGAAGTCGATCGCGCCGCTGCGCAGCTTCGTGGCCGAGCCGATGCGCTACGGCAACCTGTTCCTGGCCGGCGACGCCGCCCACATCGTGCCGCCCACCGGCGCGCGGGGGCTGAACAGCGCCGCCTCGGATATCTACTATCTCTACCATGCGCTGGTCGACCACTATCAGAAGGGCGACGACGCCGGCCTGGAAGGCTACTCGGCGAAGGCGCTCGCGCGCGTCTGGAAGGCGCAGCGCTTCAGCTGGTGGATGACCATGATGCTGCACACGTTTCCCGACGGCATCTCCTACGACCGGAAACTGCAGGAAACCGAGCTGCAGTACCTCTTCTCGTCCGAGAAGGCGCTCGGCTCGCTGGCCGAGAACTATGTGGGGTTGCCGTTCTGACGGGCCTGCGACGGGCCCGAGGCCTCGACCGCGCCTGCCTGTGACGGAGCCGTCTCGGGCAGGTGCGCGGCAAGCGGCAGCTGGTCCGGCTCCAGGCTGCCGCGCGTGGCCGCGAAGATGTCCCAGACGGCGATGAACATGGCGGCGACCATCGGGCCGACGACGAAGCCGTTCAGCCCGAAGACGGAGATGCCGCCGAGCGTCGAGATCAGCACGACGTAGTCGGGGATGCTCGTCGACTTGCCGATCAGGAACGGCCGCAGGAGATTGTCGACGAGACCGATCACCAGCATCCCGAACAGGATCAGCACCAGGCCTTCCCAGACAGATCCGGACAAGAGCAGATAGACCGCGACCGGGAACCAGACGATGGCGGACCCGACCGCTGGCAGCAGCGACAGGAATGCCATCATCACCGCCCAGAGTACGGGCGCGTGGATGCCGAGTATCCAGAAGATCAGGCCTCCCAGCGCGCCCTGTACCGCGGCCACGAGGAGAGAGCCCCGGATGATCGCCTGGGCGACGATCGTGAAACGCTCGAGGAGGGCATCCCGCTGGCGCGCGCGGAGCGGGATCGCCGTCTTGATCCTGCAGGTCAGGCCGGCGCCGTCGCGCAGCAGGAAGAACAGCAGGTAGAGCATGACGCCCAGGCTGACGATGAACTCGAAGGTGCTCTGCCCGACGAGGAGGGCGCGCGCGACGAGCGCCTGCAGGAAGCGGGACAACCCGTCGCGGACGGCCGCCAGGTTGGTCAGGTCGAAGGTGTTGAACAGATCCGTCAGCCAGGCCGGGGCGCCCTCGACCACCTTTCGCACGAACTGCTCGAGGTCGAGCTGGCCGGACTGGATGTTGGCGTAGAGCCCTGCTGCCTCGACGGCGAGCGAGGATGCGACGACCATCAGCGGCAGGATGACGAGCAGGACGGTGAGGACGACGGTGGTGACGGCCGCCAGCCCTTGTCGGCCGCGCAGGATCAGCGTCAGTCGCCGATGGACCGGCAGGAACAGGATAGCCGCGATGACGCCCCACAGCACGGCGCCGTAGTAGGGCGAGACGACCAGTCCGAAGGCGAGCGACGTGGCGAGCAGAAGCCACAGGAACGCCTGGTCCTCGATCGTCCGCATCGCCGCCACCTCACTCGCCGGTCCGGCCGCGACCTTACGCCAGTGGCGCGTTCGCGACAGGAGAAAATCCTGCGGGGCGCGCAGGATCTTTTGCAGGCCTCCGGCCAACCCGGCCGGCGGGCTGCGGCGGCCCGCCGTCAGCGCTCGTCGGTGCGCATGCGCCTTTCCAGCCAGCGCACGCCGGCCGAGACGATCAGGATCAGCACGAGGTATTCGAGCACCAGGAAGGTGTAGATCTCCAGCGGCCGGTACTCGGTGACGACGAGTTCGTTGGCCTTGCGGGTGAGTTCCTGCATGCCGATGACCGAGACCAGGGAGGACATCTTCAGCATGTAGACGATCTGGTTGCCGATCGCAGGCAGGATTCGCCGGATCGCCTGCGGCAGGATCACGTAGCGCATCGTGTCCCGGTAGTTGAGCGAGATGGAATAGGCCGCCTCGTACTGGCCGCGCGCGATGGACTGGATGCCGGCGCGGAAGATCTCTGCCTGGAAGGCGCTGTCGGAGAGCGCCAGCGCGATGACGCCGGCCCAGAACACGCCGATGGTCAGGCCAGTGATCTGCGGCAGGCCGTAATAGACCCAGAGCACCAGCACCAGGATCGGCACCGCCCGGACGAGTTCGACATAGACGCGGCTCGCCCAGCGCAGGGCGCGGTTGTTCGAGAGGCCGGGCAGGGCGACCAGCAGGCCCGCCACGATCGAGATCGAGATCGCGGTGGCCGACAGCAAGATCGTGTACTGGAGGCCGCTCAGGAGAAAGCGGACATTGTTGTAGCCGTTGGGCGTGGTCGGGTTGACGACGTACCAGCCCCAGCTGCCGGAACAGCCTGTGAGCGCCAGTGCGACGGCGAACAGGATGAGAGCCTTGCGCATGGTCGGGGCCCTCAATGGTTCAGGATCTTCTGCAGGAAGTCACGGCAGCGCTGGCTCTCCGGCGCCGAGAAGAAGCGCTCGGGCGGCGCGGTCTCGACGATCTCGCCGTGGTCCATGAACATGATGCGGTCGGCGACGCGCCGCGCAAAGCCCATTTCGTGCGTGACGCAGAGCATGGTCATGCCCGTGCCGGCGAGTTCGGCCATCACGTCGAGCACCTCGTTGATCATCTCGGGGTCGAGCGCCGAGGTGGGCTCGTCGAACAGCATGATGCCGGGCTCCATGCAAAGCGAGCGGGCGATCGCCACGCGCTGCTGCTGGCCGCCCGACAGCTGGCGCGGATACTTGTCGGCCTGTTCGGGAATGCGCACGCGGGCGAGATAGCGCCGCGCGATCTCCTCGGCCGCGGCGCGGTTCATGCCGCGGGCGCGCATCGGCCCGAGCATCAGGTTTTCGAGCACCGTCAGATGCGGGAACAGGTTGAACTGCTGGAACACCATGCCGGCCTTGCCGCGCACCGCGCGCCGGCTCGCCTCGTCGGTTCCGAGCGCAAGGCCGGCGACCCGGATGCGCCCCCGGTCGTAGGTTTCCAGGCCGTTGATGCAGCGGATCAGGGTGGATTTTCCGGAGCCGGACGGGCCGCAGATGACGACGCGCTCGCCGGGAGCGATCGCCAGGGAGATGCCCTTCAATACCTGGAAGTCGCCGAACGACTTGAAGACACTGTCGAAAAGGATGATGGGCTCGTCGTCTTTCACCGCAGCTTCGATCCTTTTCCTGCCGATACGCGTGGGGCGGCGATCCGTCCTGCCACAGATTTAGGCATAAGTTTCGCTTGCATAGCAACTGATTTCGGACAAGGATCAAGCGTCCCACGGTCACGGCCGATCGAAGGTTGGAGGTTCCCAATGAGCATGCTGAAATCGCTTGTCCTGACCGCGGCGCTGGCGCTGTCGTCCGTCCCCGCACTGGCGCAGTCGGCGCTGAACGACATCCTGAACGGCGGCGTGCTGAAGGTCGGCACCACCGGCGACTGGAATCCGATGACCATGAAGGACGTCGCCACAAACGGTTATACCGGCTACGACATCGACGTGATGAACCAGCTCGCGACCGATCTCGGCGTCACCGTCGAGTTCGTGCCGACCGACTGGAAGACGCTCGTCTCCGGCGTATCGGCGGGCACCTACCACATCACCGGATCGGCCTCGATGTCGCCGGCGCGCGCCAAGGCGGCGGGCTATTCGATGAGCTACTTTTCGCTCGCCACCGTGCCGCTGATCAACAAGAAGGACGCCGACCGCTTCAAGGACTGGGCCGATCTCGACAAGGCCGACGTGACCGTGGCGGCGACGCTCGGCACCACTCAGGAAAAGCAGGTCAAGGAGTTCTTCCCCAACGCCCAGTACAAGATCGTCGAAGCCCCCGCGCGCGATTTCCAGGAAGTGCTGGCCGGCCGCGCCCAGGCGCACATCACCTCCAACGTCGAGGCCTACAAGCTCGTCGCCCAGTATCCCGAGCTGATGATCGTGCCGGTCTCGGCGCCGCGCGCCCGCACGCCGGTCGCCATGCTGATGAAGCAGGACGACCAGGTGTGGATCAACTACATCAACACCTGGATCACGCTGAAGAAGGAAGCCGGCTTCTTCGACCAGCTGGCAACGAAATGGCAGTTGCAGAACTAACCAGGGGTGCCGCGGAGCGCCCAAGGCGCTCCGCCTCTCGTCCATGCTGACGATTTACGCCATCCCACCCAGCCTCTACTGCGCCAAGCTGCGCATCCTGCTGCGGCACAAGAACCTCGAATGGCGCGAACTGCCGCCGCCCGGCGGCTACGGCTCGGCTGCCTACAGGCAGGTCGTGCCGTCCGGCAACCTGCCGGCCATGCTCGACGGCGATCTGCTGCTCGCGGACGGCGAGGCGATCGCGGAATATCTCGAGGAGCGGTATCCGGCGCCGCCGATGCTTCCGCGCAACCCGGCGGACCGGGCGAAGATGCGCGAGCGCGGGCGTTTCCACGACACGCGGCTGGAGCCCGCCCTGCGGGCGCTGTTGGGTTCCATTGCGCCCGACAGGCGCGATGCCGCTCTCAACGAACGCCAGTCTGCCATCCTGTCGGAAAAACTCGGACAGTTGAGCCGCATGCTGGAGACCGGACCGGAGCTCGCCTTCGGTCTCGGCGATTGCGGCTTCCCGATCACCTTCGCCTGGATCGATGCGCTGACGCCGCCGCTGGCGCTTTCGGTCGCGTGGCCTGCGGCGGTCCTCGCCTTTCGCGCGCGCATCGAGGCCGAGCCGGCTGTGGCGGCGGAGCTCGGGGCGTACAGGCCGGTCCTGCAGGGCTGGGTCGCGAAGACCGCGGGTTCGCCGGCATGAGGCTCGACCTGATGACCTGGCCGGAGGTCGACGCCCATCTGGCGGCGTCGGGCGGCATCGTCCTGCCGGTCGGTTCCACCGAACAGCACGGGCCGATGGGGCTGATCGGCACGGACGCGCTCTGCGCCACGACGATCGCCGAACGGGCGGCGGAGCGCTGCGGCGCCCTCGTGGCACCGACGCTGGCGCTGACCCCCGCGCCTTTCAACACGGCATTTCCCGGCACGATCTCGATTTCCGTCCCGCTGTTTGCAGCGCTGGCCGGAGAAGTGATCGACGGGCTTGCCGCGCAGGGCTTTCCCCATGTCTATCTGCTCAACGGCCACGGCGCCAATCTGGCGCCGCTGCGCGAGGTCATCGCGGCGCGGCCCGGCCTGCGCATCCGGCTGAAGAGCTGGTGGGACTTCGAGCCGGTCAACGTGCTTCGGCGCGCCTGGTATGGCGACTGGGAGGGCATGCACGCGACGCCCTCGGAGGTGGCGATCACCATGGCGGCGCACCGGCAGCCGCCCGTCCCTGCGGAGGCGTTGACGCCGCCGCGCGCCCTTTCGGCCGACTATGTCCGCGCTCATGCAGGCGACCGGCACGGGCCACCCGACGAGCATCGTCGCGATTTCCCGGACGGCCGCGTCGGCTCGCATTCGGCGCTCGCGACGCCCGAGCAGGGCGCAGCGCTGATCGAGGCTGCGGCGAATGCGGTCGCGGACGACTATCGAAGCTTCGCGGGCTCCTGACCCGCTTCCGCCGACAGCCGCCCGCTGGCCGAGAGGCCGATCGCCTGCGCGGGATCCGCGAAGGCCGCGGCGACCTCCGGATAGGCAGCGAGAATGTCGCTGCCGCCGTCGACGCGTTCGGGATGCAGCCGTCCGTTGTCCCAGACCGCCACCCCGTCGACGCGTACCGTGGGGTCGACGACGTTCCAGCAGATCTCGCCCGGCGCATAGTCGCCGCAGGTGTGAAAATGCAGCAGGCGCGGGTTGCCGAAGGCCGCGCCGCTCCAGCGCTCGAGGCTGTCGCCGGCGAGGCCGGCAAAGGCACAGCCCGGATGAATGCCGGCATGCCAGGAATGAACGAAGTCGCGCTCGATGCCGAACCGCTCGGCCACGAAGGCGTAGTGCCGCCGCGCCGTCTCGACATCGGCGGCATCGCCTTCAAAGCCGATGATCCGGTTGCCCTCGAAGCTGATGAACAGGACGTCGCGCAGCGCGGCGCCGTAGGGCTGGTAGTATTTCGAACCGGTGCCGACGAGGAAGCCCGCCTGCGCCACGCGGCCGCGATAGCCCGCAGCCGGCGCGGGCGTGAAGACGGACATCGGAAAGCGTGCGACCGTGACATCGCCGGCCGCAGCCGGGAATGCCACGCCCGGGCCGGAGAAGTCGGTGCCGAGCGGGCAGGTCACGCGGATGGTCGAGGCGCGGGCCAGTGCCGCGTCGACGCAGGCCTTCAGTTCGACGAAGGCGCGATAGGGCGCGCGGCCGAAGGCCGAGCCCAGCATGGCGCGGTCGAGCGCGTAGCAGACGATCGGCCTGACCGTGGCCAGTTCGGCATTGAAGCGCAACTGGTCGCCCATGCGGGCGAGAAACAGCGTCCGGTCCGCCGCCAGCATCGCCTGCCGAAGCTCGGCGGGCGGGGCGTTGACGTCCGGATCAAAGGGAATTTCCCGGGTCTCTGCGCGAATGCCCATTGCCGCTGCCGCCTCGAGCACCGCCTCCGCCATTCCCGGTCCGTAGTAGCCGAGCGACGGGTCCTCGTGCAGCACCAGCAGCGTTTCGCCGGCCCGCATCCCCGCGCACTGGGCCAGCAGGTTTCGTGCGCCCGCTAGCACGGAAGGGTTCGTCTCGCATTCCGGCGTCACGGGCAGCCTCCTCCGGGCATCAGGCACCGCTCCCGGCGGGAAAGCCGTCGCCCGCCGAATTGACTTCGAACAGGCGCTTCATTAGCAGCACTTATATGAAGGCGAATCTTCCTTTCGCAGCGCTGCGAACCTTCGAATCGGTCGTGCGGCTGCAGGGCTTCGGTCGCGCGGCGGAGGAACTCGGCGTCACGCAGAGCGCCGTGAGCCAGCACGTGCGGACGCTGGAAGACTGGCTCGGCCGCCGGCTGGTGATCCGCGGCGGCGGGCGCGCCACGGCCAACGACGACGGGCTGAAGCTCGCAGCCGCGGTGGCGGAGGGTTTCGGGCAGGTCGCGCAGGCCTGCAATGCGCTGCGCGTGCAGCCCGGCGAAAGCCTGACCATCGGCATTTCCTGCCTGCCGGGCTTCGCCTTCATCTGGCTCATCCCGCGCCTGATCGAGTTCGACCAGCGCTGGCCCGATTTTCCAGTTTCGATTCTCACGTCGGGGTCGCTCGCCAATTTTGCCGACGACGAGGTCGACATCGCGATCCGCTACGGGCTTGGCAGCTATCCGGGCCTTCACGTCGAGCCGCTGCTGACGGAGCGCGTCTTTCCGGTCTGCGCGCCGAAGCTTCTCGAAAAGGGGCCGCCGATCCGGGCGGTCGAGGACCTGGCGCACCACACGCTGCTCTACGACGAGATCGCCGACATCGGCGGCCGTCCGCCGACATGGCAGTACTGGGTCGAAGAGACCGGCCGGGTGCTTCCCAAGCCGCAGCGGGCCCGCCGCTTCGGCCAGTCCAACATGGTGGTGCAGGCGGCGATCAACGGCTATGGCGTGGCGCTCGGGCGCGAGCCGCTGGTGATCGACGCGCTGACCGACGGACGGCTGGTGAGGCCTTTTCCCGAACTCGTGCCGTCGCAGTTCTCCTACTGGTTCGTCTGTCCGGCAGGAGCCCTGCGGACCGAACGGATCCAGGTGTTTCGCGACTGGCTGCATCAGGAGGTCGCGCGTCAGCCGGCCATCACCGACGCCTCGCTCGCCGCATCCTGAGCCGCTTCGGCGGCGATGCGGCGCTCGACCTTGCGGCGGAAGCGCAGCGCGCCCGCGTCGAGCCCGAGATTGATGCTGGGCGTGCGCGGGTTCTTCATGCCGCTGTGGACGGATTCCAGAACGTCCTTGTCCTCGTTGAACGCCATGGTGGCGCCAGCGAACATGCGCTCCGACATGACGGTGTCGTCAGCCCGCTGGTTGCGGTGCTGGAACCAGAAATAGAGCGAATTATCCTCGTCCACCGGTGTGATGAAATTGTAGGAGACGTTGACGAAGGACCCTTCGGGGATGTCGTTGCCCGACGCGCCGGACCCGCCGGGAGCATAGACCGACATGTTGAGAGCGATCGCAGGAAGCCGCATCTCGTAGTGCTGCTTGCGGTCGCAATTGTCGGCGAAGGCGAGGAATGGCGCATAATAGGGCGGCGCCGGCTTGTCGTGTATCCAACGGTAGACGATCACGCCATCGTCGTCCTCCGTCATTTCCAACGGCAGCGTGTCCGATCCCGCGCCGGCAAAGGAGGTGACGTGCACCCAGGCGACATGCGAGGGGTCGAGCAGATTGTCGGTGACCCAGAGATAGTTGCAGGCGATGGAGAGCGCGCCTCGCGCGGTGCGGCCCCAGGACGGGTCGTCGAAGTGCGGGATGTCGACGAGGGCCGAATCGGCGGCCAGCGCCGGGTCGCCGGGCCAGATCCAGACGAAGCCGTAGCGCTCGATCACCGGCCAGGAGGCGACGCGCGCCCGTTTCGGGATCATGTGCTCCTGCGTCGGCGCCGCCACGCACCGTCCCGACCCGTCGAAGGTCAGGCCGTGATAGCCGCAGACGACCGTGTCGCCCTTCAGCGCGCCTTTCGACAAAGGGAGCTTGCGGTGGGGACAGGCATCTTCCAGCGCCGCCACCGTGCCGTCGAGCCTTCGGAAGAACACCATCGCCTCGCCGAGCAGTGTCATCGGCTTCAGATCGCGACCGAAATCCTCGCTGCGGCCGGCGACATACCACGTGTTGCGGATGAAGGCTGAAGACTGCATCGGATTCTCCGGTTGCGCGACTTGCCGCCGACATTAGCATGGGCTTTAGTGAAACTGAAGTACGGCTTTCGGATCGGAGTACGGCGGAATGGACCTCTCGCGCTGCATCGACATGCACGCCCATTTCTACGGCGGAGGCCTTGCCGAGATGCTGGCCGGCCGCACCACGCGCCCGTGCCTGCGCGAGACGATCGACGGCCCGGTGATGCTTGCCATGAACGGCGAGTTTCCGTTCACCCGGTCGCATCACGATTCAGCGCTTGGGCTCGCCGAGATGGTGGGGCAGGGGGTGACGCAGCGCATGCTGACCTTTCCCGGTGCGCTGTGTGCCGACGTGCTGCCGCTTGCCGAATCGCTTCCCGCCATTCGCGGGTTCAACGACCACATGGCTGCGCTGCGGGCGCAGACGGGCGGCCGCCTCACAGCGCTCGCCGGCCTGCCGCTGGCCGACATGGATGAGGCCGCGCGCGAACTCGTCCGGGTGCGCCGCGAGTTGCGCCTGCCGGGCGCGATCCTTCCGTCGAACTACTTCAACACCATCGCGGAGGCGCGTGCGCTCGAGCCGGTGCTGAAGGGGGCGAACGAGACCGGGGCGCTGCTGATGCTGCATCCGGGGCTGATGGTGGGCGAGGCGCCGCCGGTGCTCGCGGCCGACCATCCGCAGTACCGCACCTCGGCGGTGGCACTGCAGGCGCAGGCCTCGCAGGTCGTGCTGACATTGATCCTGTCGGACCTCCTCGACACCTTCCCCGAGATCGCCTTCCAGGCGATCAATCTCGGCGGTACGCTCCCCTTCATAGTCGAACGAATGGAAAGCATCGGCCGGCATCGCAACGGCGACCGCCCGTTCCCGACCGCAAGGCTGAAGCGGATCTGGTACGACGCGGCCTCGCTCGGGCCGCGCGCGCTGGAGGTGGCGGTCAAGCTCTACGGCGCCGACCGCATCATGGCCGGATCGGACTACCCGATCTTCCACGACAGCCCGCTGGATGCGATCCGGGCGGCGGCGATCTCCGATGGCGCAAAGGAACAGATTGCCTGGCGCACAGCGCAGGCGCTGCTCGAGCGCCAGGACGCCTTCGTCTGAGGCGTTGGTCGACAGCAGCGCTTCGCAGGACCGCGCAAGGGCGGCGGTCCGGGGAGGGGAGGGGCGACAGCGCCGCCCGGACGCGCGTTCATGGCCGCCATGGGCAGAGGGCGGCGTAGTCAAGGGACGAGAGAAACGGACACAATCGGGCGGCGCGCCGCCCCGGTCAGCTGGTGAGTTGTGCCAGCCGCTTGACGGCGAGCTGGTTTCCGGCGGCCGCAGCTTCCTGCAGCAGCGTCTTCGCACGCTGCGGTTCCTTGTCGATGATCAGGTTTGCGAGCGCGAACTGCGCGTAGGATATGTCCTGGGCTGCCGCCTTTTCGAGATAGGCTCGGGCCTTGACCAGATCCTGCGGGACATCCGTTCCCGTGGCATACATCTCGCCGACGCGATACTGGGCCCAGCCGATGTTCTGATCGGCCGCCTTGGCGAGCAGGGCTGCACCGCGCGCGGTATCCTTCGGCACGCCATTGCCGTCCATGTAGAGCACGCCCAGCTGGTACTGCGCCCAGCCATTGTTCTCTTCCGCAGCCTTGGCGAAGGCCTCCGCGGCGGCCGGAACGTTCTGGGCGACGCCTTTTCCATCCAGCAGCATGGTGCCGTACTTGTACTGGCCCCAGTGGCTGCCCATGTCGGCGGCGCGCTTGTAGTAGCGGGCCGCCAGCGCCTCGTTCTTCGCTCCGCCCTGCTTCATCAGCGTGTCGCCGGCCTGGAACGCCTGCCGCGCAGCGAGGCTGCTGTCGTCGTCCATCTTGGTGGCCGCGTCGATGGTGCAGGCCGTGAGCACACTCAGCAGCAGCACGTCGATGATGCGAATCCGTCTGCGCTTCATGCGATAGAAGTCCTGTTCATTGGTCCCAGACCGGGATGAAGCGAGTATAACATCCGGTTGCTCCGCCGACTAGGTCAGTGTGCCGACGGCTTGACCATTTGCACGTTCCTGGGCGCTGCCGCCTTGTCGACGATCACGCCCCCGTCGAATGCCGGATAGACGAGCGGCACGATCATCTGCGGCGCGGCGATCGTGACGCGCACGGGAGTGGACGGCTGATCCGTGGCGATGCGAGAGCCGGACGGGTTCGGGGTCGCGAGAATCAGCGCGACGGTGAGGCCCGGCACGGCGACATAGCGGTTGCCGAACGGTGCGAAGACAGGTGCGACAAGGTTTCCGAACCGGCCGAGCGCCCCGGTGACGGCGAGCGCCAGGCGCCGCAGCGACGGGAACATGTCGCCAAGGCTGTCCAGAATGCCGACGAAGCGGATGAGGCCGTAGCTGTAGAGCAGGATGTTGACGATCGGGATCACGGCCCCGGAATATTCGCCGTACATGACCGCCTTGGTCGCATAGGCGAGCATCAGCATGAGGACGCCGAGGTTGAACAGCAGCGCGTAAGGCGGAACGTAGGTCCGCTTCGAGACCTTGGGCGTGCGGACGAAGCTTCCCTTGCGCCCGGTGACCATCTGCAGGATGGACGCCAGGATACCGGCGAAATTGACGGGGAGCAGCATGAGGTTGAGGGCGCAGACGCCGAACAGGTCGCCTGCCTTGTAGCCCAGGCGGCGCAGGTCGAGCATGTAGAGCGCGAAATAGGGCAGCATGATCACCGGCGTCCACAGGATGCCGCGCGCTTCCGCGCCCGCCCAGATCATCAGCATGAACACCGCGACGTTGCCGACCACGGGCGACAGCAGGTAGTGCGTCCGCAGCACGAGTTCCGGGAAGCGGTTCAGTCGGTCCGGCGAGCGCAGGTATTGCCGCACCAGATCCGGCAGGATGATCAGGCCGCCATTGGCCCAGCGCTTGCGCTGGATGGCGAGTGCACCGAAGTCGGCCGGGGTGGCGCTGTAGGCCAGTGGCACGAAGTGATTCTGCACGCGCCATCCCTGCTGCAGCAGGTCGATGGTCGAGCCGGTGTCCTCGATGACGGTCTTGTCCTGGATGAAGATCCTGACCGTCTTGCCGTCGTCGACGCGCGTCTTGGCAATGGCCTCCAGTGCGGAGAAGCGGATCAGGGCATTGGCCCCGACCCAGAAGGCGGCATCGAACCAGCTGGAGCCCTGGTGGACGAGGTACTGGATGTCGGTGGTTGCGCCTGCAATGCGCTCGACGGGCGCGTCGCCGTTCGGGAAGGTGAGGTAGGGGGTCTGGGCGACGCCAGCGCGCGGATCGGCTTCCAGTATGTCGACGAGCGTGGCGACATACTGATTCAGGATCACGCTGTCGGCGTCGAGCGTCAGCACGTAATCGGGCCGTGGCACGTCGACGTCGATCTCGGACCCGATTGCCGGCTCGAGGCTGGTCATACCGTTGCGGTGGACCCGGACGTACCGGCCGCCCATCAGGCCGATATAGGCGTTGAGGTTCATCGCCTTGTTGGGGGCGTGCGACAGGTTGGCGAAGCTCTTGCGCTGAAAATGCGTAACGTCGTCGCAGACAAGCAGGGCCAGGCGGGCATGCTCTGCATCCGCATCGGCGAGCGTCAGATCCGCTGCGGCCAACCTCTCGGCGCGGCCGCGATAGCGTGCGGCGACGTCACGGACGATCCGCTCGACCACGAAGCCGTCGACATGCAGGAAGTCGTCGGATGTCTCGGCCTCCAGGCGAACGGCGAGCCCGTTCAGCCAGTTCACGGTATCCCGGTATCCGTCGGCGAGGCGTCGCGCTTCGCCCGCCGGATCGAAGGTACCGGCCGTCTTGCGGGCAAGCCATGCGGCGTGCTCGGCGCGGCGGCGATCGCCCTGCTCGCGCAGCCAGCCGGACACCTCGGCAATCGCCGACAGCGTGGATTTCAGTCCGGTCTTGTCCGCCGGGGAATCGTCGACCAGTACGACGACCCGCCGATTGGCGTATTCGGCGAGCGCCGCCGACAGCACCGTCGCGATCAGCACCCGTCGCTCCTCGCGATAGGTCGGGATCAGGATCGAGACGGAGGGCGCTTCCGCTTCGGCCCGCCAGGGGATCTCCGCGGCGGACAGATGCTGAAGCTCTTCACGGCGCCGGGACGCGCCGAAGCGGTTGAACTGGTAGGCGAGGCTGCAATAGAGCAGCATGACCAGCATCGCATAGTAGAAGATGATGTCGGACCCGGTCATGCGCAGGGTGCCGAAATGGTAGGCGGCGAAACCCGCGAACATGGCGATCGAACTGGCGATGGCGAGCTTGATGCCGGTCGATCCGATCGTGCGGCGCTGCTCGGCGATCCAGGATGCGACTGCATCGCGAAGCGCAATCCAGGCCGCCCTGAGGCGGCCCAGTATCCTGGAAGGCCACTTGATCCTCCCCACGCCAAGGGTTTCCGTCCCATTGGACACGGGTGCAGTCGCTTGTGCCGTCGTTCCAGCGTCCATGACGTTACCCCGAATGTCTACCGTCATGATGATCGCCGTTCCGGTTCCCCGATCAGAAGTTGACGCTGAACTTCGCGCCGCCTGCGTTGATCGTGGTGTCCTGGCCGAAGGCGCCCTCGTAGAAGATCTGCAGGGTGCCCATGTCGCCCTTCAGGATGTCGACGCCGGCCGAGACGGTCCACAGGACGTCTTCGGAGGACGTGCCGATGGTGAAGGCCGTGGCGGCGTTGCCGTCGGCGTTGAAGACGCCGGTCAGCGCGTAGTCGTTGCCGGTGTAGAGGCCGACGCCGCCGCGCAGGTAGGGGCGCAGCAGGATATCCCCGCCGAGTTCGACCTGACCGCCGATCTCGACCGCCGGCATCAGCGCCAGGACGGTGTTGTCGACGCCGTCGGTGCTGACCGAGGCGATGCCGCCGCTTTCGGTGAAGGCGCCGGTCTTCACGTAGGTCACCGAGGCGTCGACCATCGGGCGCAGGTAGAAGCCGCCGGTCTGCATGGTGTAGGCGGCGCGCAGGCGGCCGCTGACGGTGGTCACGTCGGTCTCGCCCGACAGGAGGTCGGTGAAGTTGCCGAAGGCGATGGGCCGCAGCGTGTCGTAGCTGCCGTGCGATGCCGACAGCGACGCTGCCAGCAGCAGCGGCCCGGGCGCGTACTTGACGACCGCACCGGCCGAGAAGCTGTCGCCCTCGCTCGATGCGCCGCCGTCACCGTCGCGGTCGGACGAGCGGTAGCCGATGGAGCCGCCGATCCGCCAGGGCGTGCCGTCGATGGCCATCTGCACGCCGCCCATGATCTCGGTGGAGCGGGTGTTGAAGCCGGTCAGGTCGCCATTGGTGGCCTCGAGGTCGTACTCGCTGTAGACGGCGCGTCCCCAGGCGCATTCGCCCTCGGCGGCGAAGGCGTTCTCGCCGCCGGCCATGCGGCAGCTCAGCATCGCGTCCGAGAAGGTGTCGATGTCCTGCACGGCGGCGATCTGGTCGGCGACGTAGATGTTGGGCGAGAGCTGGTTGAGCGCGTTCTCGCCTTCCTCGACCGAGCCGAGGTTGAGCAGCGCGACCGCGAGCGGCTCGAGCCCGCCGGGGCCCTCGATGCTGGCCTGGATGGCGTTGCCGATCGAGCTTGCATTGTCGCCCATGCCGGCCGGCGAGAAGTCGAAGCCGTCGATCGACAGCTGGACGTCGTTGCCGCTGTTCACCGTGTTGACGCTGGCGAGCACGAAGGGGTTGGTGATCGTCAGCGACTGCTGGGTGACGCCGTTCACCGTGGTGATGATGGTGTAGGTCTCGGGCGTGTCGTTGTCGGCGCTGACGAAGTTCAGCTGCAGGTCGCCGTCCACCGAGGCGGTGTCGGAGACGGTGATGCGGTCGGCGGTGTCGTTGTCCATGTCGACGTCGAACAGCAGCGTGCCGGTCGCATCGTTGACCAGGATGCCGGTCAGCGCCGACGTGAAGACGTTGTCGTCGCCGCCCGGCGACAGCGTGCCCCAGTTGGTGAGGGTGCCCGACGCGATGTTGACTGTGCCGCCCATGTCGAACAGGCCGCCTTCATAGTTGTTGAAGACGTTGTTCCAGGGGCCGAGGAGCACGTTGCCGCTGATCGTGCCGAAGTTGTCGACGGTTGTGTCGTTCTGGGCCGAAACGACCGCATACTGGTTGATGCCGCCGGTGTTGGAGATCGAACCGTAGTTGGTCAGCTGGAGGTCGAGACCGTCGACGAAGCGGACGGCGGCATTGCCAGTCGTGCCGGTCACGCTTGCGTCCTCGCCGACCGTAACCGTCATCGCGCCATAGCTCGTCACGCGAATGCCGTCGAGCGCGCCCGAAATCGTGCCGCCGTCCACCGAGACGTCGATCGTGCCATTGGCGATCGACGTCGCGGCGATGCCATAGCCGGTGGTGGAGGTGA
Organism: Aquibium sp. ELW1220; assembly: GCF_030398385.1. Taxonomy (GTDB): domain Bacteria; phylum Pseudomonadota; class Alphaproteobacteria; order Rhizobiales; family Rhizobiaceae; genus Aquibium. Next base: position 76,639 of record NZ_JAOAOQ010000018.1, read on the forward strand.
TGTCGCCATCGTGGTCGATGTCGATCAGGGTGTCGCCATTGGTCAGGGCGTAGATGCCGTGGTTGACCGAGGTGATGTCGCCGGTCGTGTTGATGTCGGCATTGCCGGCAAGCGCGTTGACGTAGACGCCGTAGCCGCTGGCGTTGATGTCGCCGACCTGTGTCACGGTGACGAGTTCGGTGCTCAGCGTCGTCGCTCGGATACCGTCGCTGCCCGACCAGATGTCGCCGGTGTTGTTGATGGTGACGGAGCCGGCATCCGAATGGCCGAAGATGCCGTAACCGTCCGCGTCGATGTAGCCGACATTGACGATGCCGACGCCATTGTATCCGTTGGTCAGCGCATAGATGCCGTCGCCGCCAGCCTGGATGTTGCCCGTGTTGTTGACCGAGATGATGGCGCTCGTCGACGTCGCGCGAATGCCGCTACCGTCCGCATAGATATCGCCGGACTGCGTGACGCTGACGGTGCCATCGCCGAGGTTCAGCGCATAGATGCCGTGATCGCCCGACCAGATGGTGCCGGTGGACATGATCGTGACGGCGCCCGTGGCGGAATAGCCGTAGATGCCGTAGCCGTCGTCGGTCGAGATGTCGCCGAAGCTGGTGACCGACACAGTGCTGGCGCCCGTCGAGCGGGCAAAGATGCCGTCGCTGTCGGCGGTCATGTCGCCGGTGCTGGTCACCGTCACGACGCCGGTCGCGGAGTAGGCGAAGATGCCGTCGCCGTTGGTCCCGGCAGAGAGATCGCCGATGCTGGTGACAGTGACCGTGGACGAACCCTCGTTCTGGGCGAAGATCGCGTCGGAATCGGACGTCACGTTGCCTGTGGTGACGACGGTGACGGTGCCGGTCGCCGACTGGGCGTAGATGCCGCGGTTGCCGGCATCGATGTCGCCGGTGCTGTTCACCGTCACGACGTTGTTGCCGAGGTTGACCGCGTAGATGCCATAGCCACCGGCCATGAGGTCGCCGATCGAGTCGACGTCGACGACGCCCTGCGAGGAATTGGCGAAGATCGCGTCGCCGCCGGCATCGATGTCGCCGATCGTGTCCACCGTTACGGTCGACGAGGCCTTGCTCTGAGCGAAGATGCCGTTTGTGTTGGCGTCGATGTCGCCGCGCATGGTCACGGTCACGACGCCCTGTGCCGACAGCGCAGTGATGCCGTCGCCGCCGGACTGGATGTCGCCCGTCACTCCGACGATGACCGAAGCGTTGTTCTTGTTCTCGGCATAGATGGTCGTTCCGCCGGACTGGAACAGGTCGCCGGACGCGGTGACCGTCACCGCGCCGTTCGGCGTGTAGGCGTAGATGGCATGGCCGGAATCGGCGCTGATGTTACCGGTCTGGTTCACCGTCACGCTTTCCGAGCCGGTGTTGGCGGCCCAGATGCCGTGATCCCAGGCAGTGATATCGCCGTTGCTCGTGACGAGCACGGCGCCCGCGGTCGCTTCGGCCTGGATGCCGATCCAGCTGCCGGCGATGGTGCCGTCGAATTCGACGGTGACGTCGTCGTCGCTGGCGGAGCCCTTGGTCTGCGCGAGAATGCCGTAGCCGGCAACGTCGATGACGCTGTTCTCGACGGTGACCATGACCGCGCCACCGGCGGCGTAGGCATAGACGCCGTTACCGTCGGCGGAGGTGAGGTTGCCCGTGTGCTCGACCGTCGCGCCGTCGAAGCTGTCGGTCATCGCAAAGATGGCGTCGCCGTAGGAGGAGATGTCGCCCGCCGTCTCGACGGTGACGAAGCCATTGGCGGCATAGGCATAGACGCCCTTGCCGATCTGGGAGGTCACGTCGCCGGTCCAGATGACCGTGGCGGACTCGTTGTTGCCGGTGGACTGGACGAAGATGCCGTCCTCATAGGCCGAGATGGCGCCGGCGCCCGTCAGGTTGGCGCCGCCGTCCGGCGCCTCGACCATGATGCCGTAGCCATTGGTGGACGTCACGTCGCCGTAGTGCGTGGCGGTTGCGTCGGAAGACGACGAGAGGAGGTGGATGCCGGTGCCGGCCGAGGTGAAGTCGCCCGAGCTGTTCACCGTCACGGTCCCGTGCGCTGCGCTCGCGAAGATGCCGCGACCGCCTGCATCGATGTCGCCGGACTGGCTGACGTAGACATTGTCGAACGACGTCGCGACGGCGCTGATGCCGTCGCCGCCGGATTCGATGTCGCCGTAGTTGTAGACGTTGACCGCAGTGCTCGAAGACAGGGCATCGATGCCGGGTCCCGACGAGGCCACGATGCTGCCCTCGTGGTAGATATGGAGATCCGAGCCCGCGTCGTCGTTGCGCGCGCTGATGCCGCCGAGGGTGCTCTCGATGTCGCCGTCGACGATGATAGAGGTGCCGCCGAGCGAGATCGTGCGAACGCCGTAGCCGCCATCCGACACGATGTCGCCGTCATGGGAAATCGTGATCGAGCCGCCCGTGGTGTCGGCATAGATGCCGTCGGCATCGACGGCGATGGTGTCGAACTTGCCGGTGTCGCTGATGATGGTGATGGGGCCGGTGGACTGGAAGTCGATCGCATTGACGCCGGCATTGTCCGGCCAGACCTTGCCGGTGACGTTGTTGATCAGAAGCGTCTCGATCGGGCTGGTCGCCACGACACCGTCACCGAGGAGCCCGGTGCAGGTCTGGATGGTTCCATTGATCGAGCAGGCGGCATAGGCATCCCCGGGTGCGCCGAGTGCCAGGAAGACAAGGCCGAGAGCTGCACCGCCGAGCAACGAATTGCGCCTTGTTGCCGTCCTCCCGCGGGAGAGGCCGGAGGTGAGGAGGGGGCCGCCGTCTTGCTTAACTCGGTCAATCATATCGATTTTCTGCCTCGTCACGGTATGGAATGAGCGTGCAGAATCATGCGCGCCCGGAGCTCTCTTTTGATAGGTACCGGACGCCCGTTTGAACGGACAGCGCACATTGCCGTTCCTGCCCGAAATTTCCCGGTTGTGGCCACCTTGCAACAGTTCCCGACGGCAGCAGCGGGGGGCGCCGCGGAATCGGCTTCCCGGACGTCTTGCAAGCCGCGGCCGGTTGTTCGATAAGCCGTCGCCCGCGGCGCGCGGGTGCCGGAACAGCCTTCATGACATCGTTGCAATTCTCTTCGGGCGATCTGGTCGCGGATCGCCGTGCCGAATATGCCGAAATGCTGCTCGCCGATGGCGACGCTGCGGCGGCGGCAGGGCTGCTGGCGGATACGCTCGGTCTCGTGCCGGCATGGGCGGCAGGTTGGTTCCGGCTGGGTGAAATGCGCGAGACTGCGGGCGAGCGGGCGGCGGCGGCCGAAGCCTTCGCCGAGGCGCTGCGGCTTGATCCGGCCGATCGCCTGGGTGCCAGCCTCAAGCTCGGGCTCCTGGGGGCCGCGCATGCCATCGATGCGCCGCCGAGCGCTTTCGTCGAGACGCTTTTCGACCAGTATGCCGACCGCTTCGACAAGGCTCTGGTGGAGCGCCTCGCCTATCGCGTGCCGGATCTGATCGCGGAGGCACTGTCGGCAGCCGGCGCGACCCGTTTCGCGCATGTGCTGGATCTCGGCTGCGGCACCGGGCTGATGGGAGAGCGTCTGCGCCGGTGCGCGAGCTTCCTCGACGGCGTCGACATCTCGGGCGGCATGCTGAAGAAAGCCGAAGCCAAGCGCATCTACGACCGTTTGTCGCGGCAGGACCTGCAGACCTTCGATCCGGACGCCTTCGACGCCGGTTCGCCTGGCGAAGCGGCGGCGGCTTCCGCAACGGGGCCGGGCGCTCGCTCCGGCGTGCCCGCGGATCTCGTGGTCGCGGCCGACGTGTTCCTCTACATGGGCGCGCTGGACCGCATCGTGGCCACCATCGCGACGATGCTGGCGCAGGGCGGGCTGTTCGCTTTTTCAGTCGAGCGCCACGATGGCCCCGAGCCGCTGGTCCTGCGCCCGTCGCGCCGCTATGCCCATTCGGAAGCGCCCCTTCGCGACCTCCTTGCAAGCGCCGGCTTCACCATCCTCTCGCTCGACGCACACCCGATCCGCATGGACCGGGGCGAGCCCATCGAGGGGCTGATCGTGGTGGCGCGGAAGGAGAGGGGGGACGCCCATTCGCCGGTGCCCGCGGAGGAAACCGTTCAGCCTGACGACGACAGGCCCGTACTGCCGAACTGAGGGTGACCACCGGCAAGTGCTGCGACCACGCTCTACAAGCAGGTCGTAACAGAGCCGGACTTGATCAGTTCCGGCCATTTCGGTCCGAGAATCTCCCGCGCTGACAGTGCGGACGAAGCATTTGGATCGCCCTCCTTGAACATCTTGATGGCGAACGACTGGTCGTAGTTCCCGGTCGAGATCATCGCGCCGGGCTGATAGGTGGTGGTCGTCGTGATGAAATTCCCGGTGACGGTGCTGCTGGTGTTGTAGCTTCCCGGAAGTTGCGACAGTTGAACGTTGTTCGCGGCAGCCGCATCGAAGATCACGTATCGATCATAGCCTGCCTTGATCGTTTCTATCGCAGCCTGGCGCTGAGCCACACGCGCTGCTCCCGTGCTTCCGCAAGCGGCTTCGGCGCTTGCCTGGACGATTGCAGTGTCTGCGGAGGTCCGCACCGTATGGGTGCCCGCGCATCCCGCGGCCGAAAGCCCGAAACTCAAGACGATCGGGCGCAACAATTTGTAATTATTCATGGAATTCCCGCAAGCCACCGTCAAGGCCGGTGCCGATCACCATGTACGCGCCCTGGAGCGTCTACAAGAGGAATGCCGCAAAGACCTGTTGATCATCGTCCGTCGCAAGCCATCTGCGCACCACCGCGATCACCCTTCCCTCAAACCCTGTTCTGCTTTAGTTCTGTCGTCGTGACAGAACAGCCCGCTTTCCCGCAAGAGACCGCCGCCGCCCCGCAAGAGACCGCCGCCGCGCGTCTGCCCGAACCCTTCCTGCGCTGGTTTGCCGAGCGAGGCTGGGCGCCGCGGGCGCATCAGCTCGACCTGCTCGCCCGCGCCCAGGGGGGGGCGTCGGTGCTGCTGATCGCGCCGACCGGCGCCGGGAAGACGCTGGCAGGGTTCCTGCCGTCGCTGGTCGACCTCGCCGAGCGCGGCAGACGGCGACCGGGCCAGGCGCACCGGGGCGTGCACACGCTCTACATCTCGCCGCTGAAGGCGCTGGCCGTCGACATCGAGCGCAACCTGACCAAGCCCGTCGAAGGCATCGGGCTGCCGGTGACGATGGAGACGCGCACCGGCGACACGCCTGCGCACAAGCGCCAGCGCCAGAAGCTGTCGCCTCCCGACATCCTGCTCACCACGCCCGAGCAACTGGCGCTGCTGATCGCCTCGAGCGATGCCGCGCGGTTTTTCTCGGGTCTGCGCTACGTCGTACTCGACGAACTGCACTCGCTGGTCACCTCCAAGCGCGGGCACCTGCTGGCGCTGGGGCTGGCGCGGCTGCGCGCGCTGGTGCCGCGGCTGCAGACGGTCGGTCTCTCGGCCACGGTCGCCGAACCCGACGCGTTGCGCCGCTGGCTGGTGCCGCAGGACGGGGCCGGCGCGATGGCCGAACTGATCACGGTGGCGGGTGGCGCCAAACCGCAGATCACGATCCTCGAGTCGCGCGAGCGGGTGCCGTGGGCCGGCCACTCGGCACGCCACGCGATGCCCGAGGTTTACGAGGAGATCCGCCGACACCGGACGACGCTGCTCTTCGTCAACACGCGCAGCCAGGCCGAGTTGCTGTTCCAGGAGCTCTGGCGCATCAACGAGGACAATCTGCCGATCGCCCTGCATCATGGCTCGCTCGACGTCGCACAGCGCCGCAAGGTGGAGAAGGCGATGGAGAACAACGCCTTGCGGGCCATCGTCGCGACCTCGACGCTCGACCTCGGCATCGACTGGGGCGACGTGGATCTCGTCGTGCATGTCGGCGCGCCGAAGGGGGCGAGCCGGCTCGCCCAGCGCATCGGCCGCTCCAACCATCGCATGGACGAGCCTTCGAAGGCGATCCTGGTGCCGGCCAACCGCTTCGAGGTGCTGGAGTGCCGTGCCGCGATCGAGGCCAACTATCTCGGCGCGCAGGACACGCCGCCGCTGCTCGACGGCGCGCTCGACGTGCTGGCCCAGCACGTGCTCGGCTGCGCCTGCGCCGCGCCTTTCTCGGCGGACGCCCTCTTCGACGAAGTGCGCTCCGCCGCGCCCTATGCCGCGCTCGACCGCGACAGCTTCGACCGTATCGTCCAGTTCGTGGCCACCGGCGGCTACGCGCTGCGAACCTACGAGCGCTATGCCCGTATCCGCCAGACGAAGGAGGGGCTCTGGCGCGTCAGCCATCCGCGGGTGGCGCAGCAGTACCGGCTCAACGTCGGCACGATCATCGAGGCGCCGATGCTCAACGTGCGCTACGTCCGGTCGGGCCGCGGCTCGGCCGGGCGCGGCGGCCCGGTGCTGGGCAAGGTCGAGGAGTACTTCCTGGAGACGCTCGCTCCCGGCGACACCTTCATGTTCTCCGGCCGGGTGCTGCGCTTCGAGGGCATTCGCGAGAGCGAGGCCTTCGTGTCGAACGCCACCGGCGTCGACGCCATGGTTCCCTCCTATGCAGGCGGCAAGTTTCCGCTTTCGACCTATCTCGCCGACCAGGTGCGGGCGATGCTGGCCGACCCGGCCCGGTGGCAGGCGCTGCCCGACCAGGTGTCGGACTGGCTCCGGCTGCAGCGCGACGTGTCGGCCCTGCCGAAACGCGACCAGCTGCTGGTCGAGACCTTCCCGCGCGGGCAGCGCTTCTACATGGTGGCCTATCCCTTCGAGGGCCGGCTGGCGCACCAGACGCTCGGCATGCTGCTCACGCGCCGGCTGGAGCGGGCTGGCGCGCGCCCGCTCGGTTTCGTGGCCAGCGATTATGCGCTGGCGATATGGGGCCTCTCCGACATGGGAGGCATGGCGAAATCCGGCGAGGCACCGCTGGCGCAGCTCTTCGACGAGGACATGCTGGGCGACGACCTCGATGCGTGGTTGGCCGAGAGCTGGCTCCTGAAGCGCACCTTCCGCAACTGCGCCGTGATCGCCGGACTGATCGAGAAGCGTCATCCGGGACAGGAGAAGACCGGCCGGCAGGTGACGGTTTCGGCCGACCTGATCTACGACGTGCTGCGCAGCCACGAGCCCGACCACATCCTGATGCAGGCCACGCGGGCCGATGCCGCGACGGGGTTGCTCGACGTGGCGCGGCTGTCGGATATGCTGTCGCGGATCAAGGGTCGAATCATGCATAAGGACCTCGACCGGATCTCGCCGCTGGCCGTCCCGATCATGCTGGAGATCGGCAAGGAATCGGTGAATGGCGAGGCGAGCGACACGCTGCTGGCCGAGGCGGCAGACGACCTGATCGAGGAAGCGCGGGGACAGATGACCGGACGGGCCGAATGACGATCGCAGCGCGCATCGAAGGCGGATCGGCCGTCGTCTGCGTCGCGGGCGAGGAGGCCGTCTGCGATCCCGCCGGCGCGCTGTTCCTGCCGGCGCACGGGCTGCTCGTGGTTTCCGACCTGCACCTGGAGAAGGGCGCGGCCTTTGCGCGGCGCGGCGTCATGATGCCGCCTTACGATACCGCCGCGACGCTCGCCCGACTGGCGGTCGTGGTGGAGGCGTGGAAGCCGTCGGCCGTCATCAGCCTCGGCGATTCATTCCACGACGTGACCGGTGCGCGCGACATGCCGGAGCCGTTCCGCGACCGGCTGAGCGAAATCATGCAGGATCGCGACTGGTTCTGGATCGTCGGCAACCACGATCCGGAGCCGCCTGCGGGGCTGCACGGCCGGACCGTGCGCGAGATCGCGGTGGGCAGTCTGCTGTTTCGTCATGAACCGGCAGCGCGCGCCTGCGACGGCGAGGTCGCGGGGCATTTGCATCCCGGCGCGCGCATCGTGCGGCGCGGGCGCTCGGTGCGGCGGCCCTGTTTCGCGACCGATGGCCGCCGACTGATCATGCCGGCCTTCGGCGCGCTGACGGGCGCGCTCAACGTGCGGGACCGCGCCTTCGCCCGGCTGTTCGACTGGGCCGCCTTCCGCGCCTACATGCTGGGCTCGGACCGGGTCTATCCGGTGGCCGGAAAGATGCTGTCGCCCGGCTGATCTCAGGCGGTGGCCACGAAGGCCAGAACCATCGCCGCCACCACGAGAACGGTCAGCAGGATCCGCAGCCGGCCGTACCAGCGCGGTGCCATCCCGGCATGGGCGGCGAAGTTGTCCCAGGCGCCCTGTGCCGCGAAGGCGACAGCAAAGAGGGCGAAGGCATAGGGTACGGGCGCGTACACGGCGGCCCAGCCGACCAGCGGCGGCACGCAGCTCGCGATCAGGTCGCGCGGGCTGCCGCCGTTGCGGAACACCATTCCCAGCCCCCAGCGGATGCCGCCGAGGAAGGACAGGATGATCGCGCAGTAGCTTTCGAGCAGCGCCAGCGTGGGCTCCCGCGCCGGATCCGCTGCATCGATGCCGACAAGCCACAGCACGAGGACGAGGATCGGCACGTATCCGAACAGGGCGAGGAAGCGGGCGGTCCGCTCGGTCTGCGCTTCCTGTCCGGCGTGTCGCGAGGGCTTTTCGTCCATTCTCAGTCCCGCCTGAAGATCACGCGCCCGAGCCAGCCGATGACGATGGCGAGCAGCACGGAGATCACGCCGTAGGCGAAGCCGTTGGTGTTGGCGAAGCGGAAGAGCGTCTGTTCGAAGCCGGCTTTCTGGATCGCCAGCTGTGCCGAACTCTCCTTCACGAAGATGCCGTTCTTGAACAGGAAGGCGCGCGCCTTGTGGGTTCCGACCGGCACGTTGGGCGCCAGCCGCAGGCTTGCCCGGAACAGGCTCTGGGTGAGGAACTGCACGCCGCTGATGTTTTCGGAATAGAGGCCGCTGGTGCGCTTGAGACCGCGCAGCGCCGCCTCGAACTCGTCGATCTTCACCGGATCGCCCGTCCGGTCCAGCGGCGCGATGTAGATGTTGTCGGTGCCCAGTGCCAGCTGGCGGAAATTGTTCTGGTCGGTGATGTCCTGCAGCGCCCGCGTCGTCGCCACCGAATAGGATGCCGGCGCGCTGACGAAGGTCTCCGAATCGGTGTTGATCCAGACGCCGAGCACCCGTTCCTTCTTGCGCACCACGATCGGCCGCATCGGCCCTTCGAGGACCACGATCACGTCGTAGCGGCCCTGCCGGTTGATCAGCGGGTCGGCATTGTCGAGCGCGCCGAAGATGGTGAGGTCGGCGCCCGAGAAGTCGGAGGTGATGGAGATCCGATCGGTCGAGAGACCGATCTGGATGCTTTCGACGATGGCGGCGGGAACCTGTTGCGGCGCCGGCTCGGCGGGGGCGGCCGGCACGGCTGCGCCCGGCTGCTGCGCCTGCGCGCCGGCTGCAAGGCAGCCGAGAAGCAGGAGCGCCGTCGCAAGACCGGTTTGCCGTGCGGCCATGGCTCAGAGCACCACGAGGGGCGAAAGCGAGTAGATGTTCGGCGGTCGGACGAACAGATCGAGCGCCAGGCGGATCGCCACCGCCAGGACCAGCAGCGCCAGCAGGGCGCGCAACTGTTCGCCGCGCAGCTTCTGGCCGGCCTTGGCGCCATACTGCGCGCCGGCCACGCCGCCGACCATCAGCGCCACCGCCAGCACCACGTCGACCGTGTGGTTGGTCGCCGAGTGGATGATTGTCGTGTAGGCGGAGGTGAAGATGATCTGGAACAGCGACGTCCCGATGACGACGTTGGTCGGCACCTTGAGCAGGTAGATCATGGCCGGGACCATGATGAAACCGCCGCCCACGCCCATGATGGAGGCAAGGAAGCCGATGGCCGCACCCAGCACGAGGACGGGAATGACACTGACGAACAGCTTGGAGGCGCGGAAGCGCATCTTCAGCGGCAGCTTGTGGATCCAGTTGTGCTGGCCGGGCCGGCGCAGGCCCGTCGTGTCGCCCTTGCGCGCGGCGCGCAGCGCGTTGACGCTTTCCACCAGCATCAGGGCACCCACGGTGCCGAGAAGGCCGACATAGAGGAGCGAGACGAAAAGGTCGAGCTGGCCGAGCTGGCGCAGCAGCTTGAACACCCAGACGCCGAAGGTCGAGCCGAAGATGCCGCCGAGCAAAAGCACGGTGCCGAGCTTGAAGTCGATGGTCCCGCGCTTGAAATGCGCCAGCGCGCCGGAGAAGGAAGAGGCGATGACCTGGTTGGCGCCAGTGGCGACCGCGATGGCCGGCGGGATGTTGTAGAAGATCAGGAGCGGGGTGATCAGGAAGCCGCCGCCGACGCCGAACATGCCGGACAGGAATCCGACCGCCGCTCCCATGGCAAGGAGAACGAACAGATTGACCGACATTTCCGCGATGGGAAGATAAATGCCCACCTGACCAACTCGATTAGGTTGCGCTTGGCAACGACCCCGACCCCATGGAGCCTAACACACGGATCATTAAGGGCTTGTTGCGCCCGGAAGAAGGCGGAGTCAAACACCATTCGCGCAGGCAGCTATGCCGTTTGCGTCATGTCGGCGTATCGGCTCCCGTAAGACGCCGGCCGGCGTCCGATCACTTCTTCGCCAGCAGCGTCTGCACCAGTTGGTCGTTGACCTCGCCGGTCGGCGCCATGCCGTTGTCCTTCTGGAAAGCCATGATGGCGGACTTGGTCCGGTTGCCCATGACGCCGTCGGCGGTGCCTGCGTCGTAGCCGTTCTTGTTGAGGATCAGCTGGATCGTCATGACCGCCTTCTTCATGTCGACGCTGGCGGTCGTGCCGGCGCTTTCCTGCCAGGATTCGGGAACGTCGACCATGTTGGCGTCCTCCGCCAGCGGCTTCGGCTTCCAGAGTTCGGTGGCCGCGCGGGCCCTCGCCAGCTGCTCGGGACGCAGCGCGTTGGCGACCTCGTCGCGCTTGGCGGCGGCGTCCTTGTCGCCATCCTTGGCGAGCAGCGCGAACCACTTGTAGGACTCCTCGAGGCTCTGCGGCACGCCGAGGCCCTTGGCCGACAGGATGCCCAGATTGTACTGGCTGTCCTTCACGCCGAGTTCGGCCGCCTTGACGAACCAGCGGGCGGCCGAATCGTTGTCGACCGCGCCGTCGGTGCCCATGGCGAAGAGCACGGCGAGATTGTGCATCGCGCTGGCGTTCCCCTGGGCGGCGGCGAGCTGGTACCAGGTCTTGGCCTTCGCGACATCGCGCTCCACGCCGATGCCCTTCTCGTGGAAGTTTCCGATTCGGTACTGGGCCGGCGCGAATCCCTGCTCGGCGGCGCGCTCGTACCATTTCGCCGCGGTCGCCCTGTCGGCTGCCACGCCGCGGCCGGAATCGTAGCGGTTGCCGATCTCGAACATCGCCTTGGGGTCGCCGGCATCGGCAGCTTCCCGCAAGGCGAGCGGCCCGGCTTCGACCGGCGCCGCTTCGAAGCCCAGCGATGCCACCTCGTCGCTGTCGACGTCCGTCGTGTCGATCGCCTCCGACGGTGCGTCCTCGACGACGTCCACCGGAGCATCCGGTTCGATATTCTGCGGGATCGAGGCCGCAGACGCACGCGCCGGCGCGGACGCCTTCGGCGCGGCAGGGGCCGACTGGCTCACCGTCCGGACAGCGTCCGGCCTGGGCGCATCGACCTCGGGGGCCGACGGCGCCGACGCCACGAGTGCGGTCTCGGGCGCGGCGGTCGTGATCGGTGCGGCCGGCACGTTCGCGACGCTTACGGCGTCGGCGAAGAAGGCCTTGCCGAGTTGAAGCCCGGCCAGCGCCATCATGATCGCAGCCGCGGCCATCAGGATCGGCTTGCGCTTGGCGCGCAGGAACTCGGAGGGGCTGAACTTGCGCTTGGCGCCGTCGGCGCCTTCGGCCTGGCGGAAGCTCTGCGCTTCCGCGGCAGCGGCCTGGGCGGCGCGCCTGGCGGCGGCGATGAAGTCGGCCTTGCCGGTCGCGCCGGCGTCGGGGGTGCCCGGGTTCGCGGCACGCTCGTCGCGCACGCGCCGCATGATCGCGTTCAGGTCGGGCGCGCCCGACCCGGGCTCCAGCGGCTGGTCGACGACGGCAGTGTCGAGCGGCTCGTCCAGACCGGCCTCGGCCATGCCGGCGAGCACCGGCTCCTCCTGGACGGGCCGTTCCGCCTTCGCCGCGCGACGCCCCGAGAGCGCGCGCGCAAAGCCGCCGAGCAGCGACTTCTTCGGCGCATCGCCCGCCTGCTCGTGGCCGGCGGATGAGACGGCAGCCTGGGCGGCGGCCTTGGCGGCGACGTGGGGTGGCTGGGGCCGAAGCACCGGTGCAGCGGGAATGGCGGTCGACGCCGAGAGCGCCGCGGCGGACGACGCCAGCGGCATCTCGTAGGCAGTCGGAGACAGCGGCGGCACACCGGCAGCATCGATCCTGCTGCGGTGGGCGGTGGCGTTCTCGGCGTTGCGGACCTCCAGCGAGGCCAGCCGGTCGACGACCTTCAGAAGCGTGTCGTGGATGGCCTCGAAGGTGCGGGTGTTGCGCTCGTCCGACTTGCGGGCGAGTGATTCCAGCGTGCGCAACTCATCGGCGAGCGCGCCGGCGTCCTCGTCGTCGATGCCGCTGGCGCGCAGGGAGGCAACCGCGCGCTGCGCTGCTTCCTGCGCCGCCGCCACGATCGCGTCGCGCTGGTCGGCCAGCGAGCGCTCGATGTTGTCGAGGCGCGGCGCGAGCACCTCCAGGTCCGGCATGTCGGTCTGCGGGCGCGACAGGTGGGCGGTCAGCCCTGCCAGTTGCCTTTCGAGGCCGAGGATCAGATGCGGATCGATGTCGGCGACGTGCCGGGAGGTGTCCTCCATGCGCGCCGCGATGGTCTCGAGCCGCTCTTCCAGTGCGCGAAGCGCCATCCCGTTCGGCGCGCTGGAGCGGCCGTCGATGCGGTCCGACAGGTCGGCGAACTTCTCGTCGAGGGCCTGGAGCAGGATCGGGTCCGGGTCGCCGGCGCGCCTGATGGAGTCGTCGAGCCGGTTGGCGATGCTCTCGAGGCGCTGTTCGAAGGCGTCGAGCAGCCGGGGATCGGTCCGGTCGGTGCGGGCGGCGTCGATGCGGTCGGAAAGATCGGCGAATTTCTCGTCCAGCGCGTCCAGCAGGCCCGGCTCGACGGAGGGCCGAGCCTCGAGGCGTTCGGTCATCTCCTCGAGTCGGCGATCCATGTCGCGCATCAGCGCGTGGCCCTGGGCCGTGGCGCGCTCGTGGCGTTCCTCGAAGAGCGCGGCGATCTCCGCGAAGCGCCGCTCGAGGCTGTCGAGCACCCGCTCGCGTTCGGCGCCGGAGGAATCGTTCTCGAGCTTATCGTAGATAATGGCGATCTGACGGCCCAGCCGCTCGATCGCCTTTTCCGGAAGCGCGGCCTGCAGGGCGATGTCCTCCACGCGCCGCGACAGTCCGCTCAGCCGGTCGAGGAGTTCGCCGGAGCCGCCGTCGGCCGACATGTCGTCGATCTGTTGCGCGAGCGCGGAGATGCGGGCCTCGATGCGCTCGAAGGGTTCCGTCGGCATGGTTCGGCCGGAAACGCTCGACGCGACGATGGCGCGCGAGATCTCGTCGAGCCGGTGCTCGATGGTCTCGAAGGAATCGACCGGGTTGCCCGCCTGGCGCGAAAAATGGTCGACGGCGCCGGCGAGCGTGCGCACTTTCTCGTCGAGCGAACGCAGGGCGCGCGAATCCGGCAGGTTGCCGATCGCCTCGCCGATCTGCTCGAGGCGTTCCGTCAGCGCGGCGATGGCCGGATCCTGCGCGACCCGCGCGTCGGCGCGCTCCTCGAAGCGCGACCAGCGGCTGTCGATCGAACGCACGGTGTCCTCGCGTGCGAGTTCGGCCAGCGTCGCGCGCACCTGTTCCATCTCGGAGCGGAGCATCTCGAGCCCGCGGTCGTCGCTGCGGTTGGCCATGGAATGGATCGCGCGCGAGAGGCGCTCCATTTCTGCGGCCAGTTCGCGGCCCTCCGCGGCCGCCTGGGGCGGCGTGGGAGCGGCGGTGCGGCCGAGATCGTCGCGCAGGGCGTCGAATTCCTTGCGCATGCCCGATGACATCTGCAGGCGCATGTCTTCGCGCAGCGCCTTCAGTTCGTCCGAGAGGCTGGAAAGCGCGTTGGCGCCTGCGGCCTGTTGCCGCGAGCGCTCGATCTCGCGGCGCAGCGAGCCGAGGGTATCGGCGCCCTCGGCGGCGCGCCGCGGAGCGGGTGCAGGCTCGGCCGCGCGCGGCTCCGGGCGGTTCTGACGCGGCGTGCGCGGCTCGGTCGGCGCGACGGCGTCGGTCAGGCGGCGGGCGCGGCGATCTTCGCCGTCGGAGGAACTGCGCCCCTGCTGCATGCTGCCGAAGCGGGTCTCGAGATCCTCGAGCGTGCGGTTGAGGTCTTCCAGTGAGGCATGCGCCCGACGCTGCCTGCCGGCATTCAAGGTGTCGAGAAAGGACCGGTTGCTGCTCATCGAAAGGCCTGTTCGTAAGGATTTCCCGAGACTTTTCCCGGAGTCGCATGGATGGCACGAAGCGCCGGTCGGACCGTCGTCATCGCGCAGGCTGCGTCTGGATTGGCGGTCATCGCGCCTGGCCCTCTCTTCGGTGCAGACAGCCGTGGGGAACGCGAGACAGGATACCTACGGGAAATCGACGCCCAACCATTCGCCCAACGTGGTAAACAAGCCGTTAACCATGCTTAAGATTTCGAAGGGAACGGGCTGCGAACCGGGCCTTACGCAGCGATACCCGTTTCGATTTGAAACAGTTTGTATCCAAACTTGAATTGCAATCCGCCGCGCGGATCACTAACTGCGCGCCCATGCAGAGTGGCCGGGTGTCCGTGAACGCCTTGCGGCCGATGTTTCAGATTATCTGAACGAAGAAGAAACTGGCCCAAAGGGCCCCGATTGCGTGCGCCGAGCGGCGGCCGCGCCGAAGGAACCACTGAACATGATGAAGACCGTCTCGGCCATCGAGGCCATGGCCAACGCATCCGAAGCCTTCTCCGAGTCCGACGATGAAATGCTGCGGATCGGCGACATGGCCAAGGAATTCGACGTATCGCTGCGCACCTTGCGCTTCTATGAAGACAAGGGGCTGATCCATCCCAAGCGCGAAGGCAGCATGAGGCTGTACTCGCGGCGCGAGCGCGCCCGCCTGCGTCTCATCCTGCTTGGGCGCAACGTCGGCTTCTCGCTGCGCGAGGTCAAGCAGATGATGGACCTCTACGACCCGCAGGGCACCAACGCAAAGCAGCTTCGCGTGGCGCTGGAAAAGTCGGAAAAGCAGCTCTCCCGGCTGGAGAAGCAGCGCGAGTCCATCGAGGACGCCATCGCGCAGCTTCGCGCCGCGATGGAGGTCGTACGCGGCTCGCTGGAGGAACGGCAGCGCCAGTCGGCGGCCTGACCGGCTTCATTCTCCTGCATGCGGGACAGTCCCGACGGCGCGCTTCGGCGCGCCGTCTTGCGTTTGGCCATCGAAAAAAGACGCCTCACGCGGAATTGACGTTTACGCAAACGTCAATATTTGCTAGGGCACGCTCCAACGAGATGTGGTCGCCTTCGCACTCGTGGGGCGCCCTTGGATTTCATTCTGGAGGATTCCATGCCCAGCTATCGCGCGCCGGTTCAGGACACGCTTTTCGTGCTCAACGAGGTGCTCGGCTACGAGCGCTATTCCAACCTTCCGGGCTTTTCCGACGCCACCCCCGACGTGCTGGAAGCGATCCTGTCGGAAGGTGCCAAACTTGCCGAAAACGTCATGCATCCGCTGAACCTGTCGGGTGACCGGGAAGGCTGCGTGCGCCACGACGACGGATCCGTCTCCACGCCGAAGGGCTTCAAGGAGGCCTTCGACCAGTATTGCCAGGGCGGCTGGATGTCGCTCTCGGTGCCGACCGAATATGGCGGGCAGGGGCTGCCCTACACGGTGCACTCGGCAGTCGGCGAGTATCTGTCCTCGGCCAACATGGCGCTGATGATGTATCCCGGCCTGACGCAGGGCGCGATCGCGGCGATCCTGGCGCATGGCTCCGAGGAGCAGAAGCAGACCTTCGTGCCGAAGATGGCCGAGGGCACGTGGACCGGCACGATGAACCTGACGGAGCCGCATTGCGGTACCGATCTCGGCCTGCTGCGTACTAAGGCGGTGCCCGCG
The DNA here is from genome assembly GCF_030398385.1 of Aquibium sp. ELW1220. Taxonomy (GTDB): domain Bacteria; phylum Pseudomonadota; class Alphaproteobacteria; order Rhizobiales; family Rhizobiaceae; genus Aquibium. The sequence continues at coordinate 92,711 of NZ_JAOAOQ010000018.1, forward strand.
GGCGACGGCAGCTACAAGATTTCGGGCCAGAAGATCTTCATCTCGGCGGGCGATCACGACATGGCCGAGAACATCGTCCACCTGGTGCTCGCCCGCATCGAGGGCGCGCCCGAGGGCGTGAAGGGGATCTCGCTGTTCATCGTGCCGAAGTTCAAGCTCGATGCCGAGGGCAATCCGGGCGAGGCGAACGGCGTGTCCTGCGGCTCCATCGAGGAGAAGATGGGCATCCACGGCAACGCCACCTGCGTCATGAACTACGACGAGGCGATCGGCCAGTTGATCGGCGCCGAGAATGGCGGCCTGAAGGCCATGTTCGTGATGATGAACGAGGCCCGCCTCGGTGTTGGCCTGCAGGGGCTGTCGGTCGCCGAGATCGCCTACCAGAACGCGGCCAACTATGCCCGCGAGCGCATCCAGGGCCGTTCTCTGACCGGCGCCAAGGCGACCGACAAGAAGGCCGACCCGATCATCGTCCACCCCGACATCCGCCGCAAGCTGATGACAATGAAGGCCTTCAACGAGGCCGGCCGGGCGCTGATCCTGTGGACGGCGATCAAGTCGGACGTGGCGCACCGCTCGGGCGACGAGAAGGAGCGGGTGGCGGCCGACGACCACATGGGCCTGATGACGCCGATCATCAAGGGCGTGCTCACCGACAAGGGCTTCGAGCACGCCGTGATGGCGCAGCAGGTCTATGGCGGCCACGGCTACATCGAGGAATGGGGCATGAGCCAGTTCGTGCGCGATGCCCGCATCGCCATGATCTACGAAGGCGCCAACGGCATCCAGGCGCTCGACCTCGTCGGCCGCAAGCTCGGCGCGAATGGCGGCCGCGCGGTGCAGGCCTTCTTCAAGGAGGTCGGCGATTTCTGCGAGGAGAACCGCTCGAACGAGAAGATGGCGCCGCTGACCAAGCCGCTCAAGAAGGGGCTGAACGACCTGCAGGCCGCGACCATGTGGCTGGTGCAGAACGGCCTGTCGAATCCCGACAATGCGGGCGCCGCCTCGACCGACTACATGCACCTCTTCGGCCTCGTGTCCCTCGGCTACATGTGGGCCCAGATGGCCAGGACTGCGCAGGGCAGGCTCGCCGCGGGCGCCAACGGGTCGTCGGCCTTCTACGAGACCAAGCTGGTGACGGCGCGCTACTACATGGAGCGGGTGATGCCCGAGACGTCCGCGCATCTCGCCCGCCTCTCGACGGGCGCCGAGACGATGATGGCGCTGCCGGCCGAGGCGTTCTAGGTTCGGCGCGCGCCTCTGCGGAGGCGCGCCCGCCCGCCGCTGGACTGTTCAACGTTGAACTTTCTGGCGGATTGGAGTACCGGTCGGGCAGAGGGGCGAGGGCAGTCGCGACGTTGCCTGCCCGTCCGTTCGCGGGGGCTCTTGCGCCCGGCAGCCACAGGGCGCAAGGGTCCTGCGCAAGCTTGGAGGAGACGTCATGACCACCAGCCCCGCATCCGTCCTCGGTGTTCCGCAGCCCGCTTGGGCCGGCGAGGACGTGGCGATGCTCTACGACATGGCGACGAAGTTCCTCGAGGCCGAGATCGCACCGCGCTACGAGGAGTTCGAGAAGGCGGAGATCTTCGACCGCGAGAGCTGGAAGAAGGCCGGCGAGAACGGCCTGCTCTGCGCCTCGATCCCGGAAGAGTATGGCGGCTCGGGCGGCACCTATGCTCACGAGAGCGCGATTATCGAGGCGATCAGCCATGTCGGCGTCGACGGCTTCGGCATCGCGCTGCACAATTCCATCGTGGCGCCCTACATCCTCCACTACGGCTCGGAGGAGCAGAAGAAGAAGTGGCTGCCGAGGATGGCGACCGGCGAGCTCATCGGCGCCATCGCCATGACCGAGCCCGGTGCCGGCTCCGACCTGCAGGGCGTGAAGACCCGGGCGGAGAAGGACGGCAACCACTACCGCATCAACGGCTCCAAGACCTTCATCACCAATGGCCAGCTCGCCAACCTGATCGTCGTCGTCACCAAGACCGATCCGGCCAGGGGTGCCAAGGGCACCTCGCTGATCGTGGTGGAGACCGACGAAGTCGACGGCTTCCGGCGCGGCCGCAACCTCGACAAGGTAGGCTTGAAGTCGAACGACACCTCCGAGCTGTTCTTCGACGACGTGCGCGTGCCGACGTCGAACCTGCTCGGCACCGAGGAAGGGCAGGGCTTCGTCCAGCTGATGCAGCAATTGCCGCAGGAGCGGCTGCAGATCGGCGGCACGGCGATCGCGGCAATCGAAAAGGCGCTCGCCATCACCATCGACTACGTCAAGGAGCGCCGCGCCTTCGGCAAGGCGGTCATCGACTTCCAGAACACCCAGTTCAAGCTCGCCGAGCTGAAGACGGAGGCCACCGTCGGCCGCGTCTTCTACAATGACTGCGTCGCCCGCCACGTCGCCGGCGGCCTCGACCCGTCGACCGCCTCGATGGCCAAATACTGGCTGTCGGACCTCCAGGGCAAAGTCATGGACGAGTGCGTGCAGCTGCATGGCGGCTACGGCTTCATGAACGAATACCCCATCGCGCGCATGTGGCGCGATGCCCGCGTGCAGCGCATCTATGGCGGCACCAACGAGATCATGAAGCTCTTGATCGCGCGGGGGCTCTGAGCATCATGTCGGAACACACCGCCACGATCAGCTGGCGCCAGGACGAGGACGACCACTTCACGCTCGGCCGCTACACGCGCGTGCACGAGATCGCCTTCGACGGCGGTACGACGATCCAGGCCTCCGGGGCGCCGCAGAACGTGCCGGCGCAGTTCTCGTCGGAGATGGCCGTCGATCCCGAGGAGATGTTCGTCGCTTCGCTCGCCTGCTGCCACATGCTCTGGTTCCTCGACTTTGCTCGCCGGGCGGGCCTCGACGTGCGCTCCTACCGTGACAATGCGGTGGGCACGATGGGGAAGAACGCCGCGGGGCGCACGGCCATCCTGACGGTCACGCTCAGGCCGCTGGTCGAGGTCGAAGCCGACGCGGCGCTGCTCGACGACCTGCACCACAAGGCGCACGAGGCCTGCTTCATCGCCAATTCGGTCACGACCGTGGTCACGGTCGAGCCGCAGGGGTAGATCGGGCGCTGCGCCGCGCCCATATCGGTGGCGAGACGCCGCCCTGTCCGGGCCAGTCCCCGGATCGACGGGAGGATTTGACGGCTGGCAGAGGGCCTTCGGGACCAGCCAGCCGCCAGGACGACGAATACGAACCAGCGGCAGCCCACGAGCGGCCGCGCCAAAGAGGAGACTTCCGATGGCTGACGCTTATGTCTACGACGCCGTGCGCACGCCGCGCGGCCGCGGCAAGAAGGACGGATCGCTGCACGAGGTGCCGGCGGTGCGGCTCGGCGCGAAGGTGCTGGAGGCCGTGCGCGATCGCAACGGGCTCGACACGAGCCAGGTCGACGACATCGTCTTCGGCTGCGTCGACCCGGTCGGCGAGGCGGGCTCGGTGATCCCGCGCGCGTCCGCCTTCGAGGCGCGCTACGCGACCGAGGCGCCCGGCATCCAGCTGTCGCGCTTCTGCGCGTCCGGTCTCGACGCCATCAACATCGGTGCGGCCAAGATCGCCGGCGGCTCGGACGACATCGTCATCGCGGGCGGCGTGGAATCCATGTCGCGCGTCGGCATGGGCATGTCGGGCGGCGCCTGGTTCATGGATCCCTCGGTCGGCCTGCCGTCCTACTTCGTGCCGCAGGGTATCTCGGCCGACCTGATCGCCACCAAGTACGGCTTCTCGCGCGACGACGTCGACGCCTATGCTGTCGAGAGCCAGAAGCGCGCCGCCAAGGCCTGGGAAAAGGGCTGGTTCAAGAACTCGGTCGTCGAGATCAAGGACCAGAACGGCCTGACCATCCTCGACCGCGACGAGCACATGCGGCCTTCGACCGACATGCAGTCGCTGGCCTCGCTCAACCCGTCCTTCATCATGCCAGGCGAGATGGGCGGCTTCGACGCGGTGGCCGTGCAGCGCTATCCCGAGATCGAGGCGATCAACCACGTCCACCATGCCGGCAACTCGTCGGGCATCGTCGATGGCGCGGCGGCCGTGCTGCTGGGCTCCAAGAAGGGCGGCAAGGCGATGGGGCTGAAGCCGCGCGCCCGCATCCGCGCCTTCACCAACATCGGCTCCGAGCCGGCGATCATGCTGACCGGTCCGGTCGACGTGACCGAGAAGCTGCTCCAGCGCGCCAAGATGAAGCTGTCGGACATCGACCTGTTCGAGCTCAACGAGGCCTTCGCCTCGGTGGTGCTGCGCTACATGCAGGCCTTCGACATCCCGCACGACAAGATGAACGTCAACGGCGGCGCAATCGCCATGGGCCACCCGCTCGGCGCGACCGGTGCGATGATCTTCGGCACGGTGCTCGACGAGCTCGAGCGGCGCGACCTGAACACCGCGCTGGTGACGCTCTGCATCGGCGCCGGCATGGGCACCGCGACGATCATCGAGCGGGTCTGACGCTTCTTTCCCTTCTCCCCGCGTGCGGGGGAGAAGGTGGCCTGAAAGGCCGGATGAGGGGCAGGGCCAGGGTCAGAACGTTCGCGCCGCCCCTCATCTGCCTGCCGGCATCTTCTCCCAGCAAGCGGGGAGAAGAAAGCAGTTCCACCGTCGCGCTCGTCCGCTGACGCAACCGATTTCAAGGAGGGATTTCTCCAATGGCAAAATACACCAACTTCAAAGTCGAAACCGATGCCGACGGCATCGCGCTCGTCACCTGGGACATGCCCGGCAAGTCGATGAACGTCTTCACCGAGGAGGTGATGAACGAGCTCGAGAAGATCGTCGACCAGGTCGCGGGCGACGAGGCGATCAAGGGCGCGGTCGTGACGTCCGGCAAGGACTCGTTCTCCGGCGGTGCCGACCTCACCATGCTGCAGCGCATGCTGAAACTGTTCAAGGACGAGAAGACGAAGGATCCCGACGCGGCGATCAAGATGCTGTTTTCCGGCGCCGGCCGCATGAACTGGCTGTTCCGCAAGCTGGAGACGTCCGGCAAGCCCTGGGTCTCGGCCATCAACGGCACCTGCATGGGCGGCGCCTTCGAGCTGTCGCTCGCCTGCCACGCCCGCGTCGCCGCGGACAGCGACAAGGTCAAGATGGGCCTGCCCGAGGTGAAGGTCGGCCTGTTCCCCGGCGCCGGCGGCACGCAGCGCGTGCCCAGGCTCACCGATACGCAGGGCGCGCTGCAGATGCTGACCTCGGGCCAGTCGCTGTCGCCCAAGAAGGCGAAGCAGATGGGCCTGATCACCGAAATCGCCGCGCCCGACGCGCTGGTCGAGACGGCCAAGGGGCTGATCAGGAACGGCCTCAAGGCTGTCGCGCCGTGGGACGTCAAGGGCTTCAAGCTGCCGGGCGGACCCGTCTACTCGGCCGCCGGCGCCAACCTCTTCCCGCCGGCGATCGCCATCCTGCGCCGCGAGACCTATGGCAACTACCCGGCCGCCAGCGCCATCCTGAAGTGCGTCTACGAGGGCCTTCTCGTCCCCTTCGACACCGCGCTGAAGATCGAGCAGCGCTATTTCACCGAGATCATGCAGACGACGGAGGCGGCGATGATGATCCGCTCGCTGTTCATCTCGCTGCAGGAGCTGAACAAGGGCGCGCGCCGTCCGGCCGGCGTGCCGGACACCAAGTTCCAGAAGATCGGCGTTCTGGGCGCGGGCTTCATGGGCGCGGGCATCGCCTACGTGACCGCCAAGGCCGGCATCCCGGTGGTGCTGCTCGACCGCGACATCGCCGCCGCCGAGAAGGGCAAGGCGCATTCGGAAGGCCTGATCACCGACGCCGTCAAGAAGGGCCGCGCCACTGCCGAGGAGAAGGATAAGCTCCTGTCGCTGATTACGCCGACGGTCGACTACGCCGACCTGGACGGCTGCGACCTCGTCATCGAGGCCGTGTTCGAGGATTCGGAAGTCAAGAAGGGCGCCACGGAGCAGACGGAAGCCGTCATCGCAGAGGACGCGATCTTCGCCTCCAACACCTCGACCATCCCGATCACCGGGCTTGCGAAGAACTCGAAGCGGCCGAAGAACTTCATCGGCATCCACTTCTTCTCGCCCGTCGACCGCATGATGCTGGTCGAGATCATCCTCGGCAAGAAGACGGAGGACAAGGCGCTGGCGGTGGCGATCGACTATGTCCGCGCCATCAAGAAGACGCCGATCGTGGTCAACGACACGCGCGGCTTCTATGTCAACCGTTGCGTGCTGCGCTACATGGCCGAGGCCTTCCAGATGCTGATCGAAGGCGTGCCGCCGGCGATGATCGAGAACTCGGCCAAGATGGCTGGCATGCCGGTCGGGCCGCTTGCGCTGACCGACGAGACCGCTATCGACCTCGCCCAGAAGATCATGAAGCAGACGATCCGCGACCTTGGCGAGAAGGCGGTCGACAAGGACCAGTTCGCGCTGATCAACACCATGGTCGACAAGCACGGCCGCCACGGCCGCAAGAACGGCAAGGGCTTCTACGACTACCCCGCCAAGCCCGCCAAGAAGCACCTGTGGCCCGGACTGAAGGATCTCTATAAGCAGCAGGATCCGGACACGATCGACGTCGAGGAGCTGAAGCAGCGCTTCCTCGTGACGATCGCGCTGGAGGCTGCGCGCGTGATGGAAGAGGGCATCGTCACCGATCCGCGCGAGGCCGACGTCGGCTCGATCCTTGCCTTCGGCTTCGCGCCCTATACGGGCGGCGCGCTGTCCTACATCGAGGGAATGGGCGTGAAGCAGTTCGTCGACCTGGCGAAGAAGCTGCAGAAGAAGTACGGCGCACAGTACAAGGCGCCGAAGCTGCTCGTGGAGATGGCCGAGAAGGGCCAGACCTTCTACGGCCGCTTCGACCCCTACAAGGCGGCGAAGAAGGCGGCTTGAGGCGCGAGGGGCTCCTCCGCCCTTCGGCAGGTATCCTGGCGCGGCGCCGACGCCTCCCTCCCCCTTGGGGGGAGGGTAAGGGTGGGGGTGCCTGGCGGGAGGTAGACAAGAGATCTTGTTTCGCCCTTCGGGCGGACCCCCACCCCTAGCCCCTCCCCACAACGGGGAGGGGGACGCGCGGGGCGGGCCGCCCCCCTAACCGTGGAGTCACGCGTCTGGCAGGTCCTGCGGACACCCGCAGGGGGCAGGGCGGCGAATAGCGCCATGCAAGGAGTTCATCATGTACGTCTGGGGACGCATGGCCCGCATGATGCTCACCGCGCGCTCGCGCGGGGCCTATCGCATGGGCGAGGAAAGCAGGCTGTCGTTCCGCTGCCTGCCGACCGACGTCGACACCAACCTGCATCTCAACAATGCCCGCTACATGATGCTGGCCGACATCGGCCGCATCGACATCTTCCTGCGCGCGGGGCTGCTCGGGCTTGCGCGCCGTAACGGCTGGGCGCCGATGATGGGTGGGCTGCAGGCGGTCTACGTGCGCGAGATCCGGCTCTGGAAGCGCTTCGAGGTGGTCTCGACCGTCGAGACCTGGGAGGACACCCAGGTGATCGGCCGCCACCGTTTCGTGCTGGAGAACGGCGAGACGGCGGCGCTGGTGATAACGACGGCGGGTGTCTACGACTTCAAGAACCGCCGCTTCGTGCCGATCGACGCCATCGTCTCCGACCTAGGCGCCCGCATCGCACCACGCCCTCCGTCGGAGGAGGAGCGCATCTTCATGGCCTCGCATGCGGGTCTGCGGAAGCTGGCGAAGGGGGCGGGGTAGCCCGTTCCAGATCGCGAAGCGGCTTACTCGCGGCTGATTGAGATGCTATTCTCCCTTCAGGAGCCAATTGCATGACCAAACTGGAAAACGCCATCAAGGATGCCGAGCGACTTCCCGAAGAGCTTCAGGAGAGGCTTGGCGAAGATCTGCTGCACTTCATCGACAAATATTTGGCGCTTCGAGATGACCTCGAAGCCGCGATCGCCGAGATCGATGCTGGCAAGGGAATACCCGCAGAAGAAGTGTTTGCCGAGGTGAGGGCTTCGCTTGGCGCGTAGGAAAGTCCTCGCGCCACTGGCGCGCCGCGACATCAAGGATCTTGCCGACTACATAGGGGCCCAGGACGGCGCGGCTGCACTGCGGCTTGTCGGACGCATCGAGAAGACGATCGAAGTTGCTGGCGCAGCGCCCTCATGTGGGGCCGCCCGCGATGCTGCCGTTCTCGCTGCCGATGCGGAGAATGTCGGTTCCGACATACATCGTCTCCTATGTTCCGACGGAGACGGAACTCATCGTCTTTCGCGTGCTCCATGCATCGCGCGATCTCGCCGATCCGGCGCTTTTCGACCAAGGGTGAACCCATGCCTGCCACCATCGACTATTTCCTGACCTGCGCCTCGCCGTGGGTCTATCTCGGTCACGACGCCGCGCAGGCACTGGCGGCGCGACATGGCGCGACGCTGAAGGTGCGGCCGGTCAATCTGGGCGAGATGTTCAAGGTGTCGGGGCAGGTGGGGCTCGCCGACCGGCCGGCGGTCAGGCAGCGCTACCGGCTGATCGAGCTGCAGCGTCATGCGGCGTCTCGCGGCAAGCCGATCAACGTCAGGCCAAAGCACTTCCCCACCAATCCGGCGCTCGCCGACCTGACGATCTGCGCCATCCTCGCCGACGGCGGCAACCCGATGGACTACATGGGCAAGGTCTTCGCCGCGCTCTGGGCGCAGGAGCAGAACGTCGCCGACGAGACGACGCTGGCTTTCCTCCTGTCGGCGTCGGGTTTCACGCCGAAGGACGTCCTTGCCAGGGCACAGACGGCGGAGGTTGCGGAGATGCGGGCGAAGAATACCCAGGATGCCATCGATGCGGATGCCACCGGCGTGCCGTCCTTCGTGCTGAACGGCGAGCCCTTCTGGGGGCAGGACCGGCTCGACCTGCTCGACGAGGCGCTCGCGTCGGGCCGGGCGCCCTACAAGGCCGACATCTGAGGCGCGGTCGGCTGGACAAGTGCCGCGACGGCCGCTAGAAACGTGCCGAAGGCATTTATTCCTGTTGCGAAGGAGAGCCACGATGCTCTCGCACGACCGAGTCTGGGCGGCGATCGACGCGCTCGCCGATCGCTATTCGCTGTCGGCATCGGGGCTCGCCAAGCGCGCGGGGCTCGATTCCACCGCGTTCAACAAGTCCAAGCGCCAGTCTGCCGACGGCCGCCCGCGCTGGCCATCGACGGAGTCGCTCGCCAAGATCATGGAAGCCACGGGCGCCTCGCTCGACGAGTTCGTCGCCCTGGTCCAGCCGGGTCGCGGACGGTCGGTGGCGCTCGACCGGCCGCTGCCGGTGCAGCGTTCGTCCGTGCCGCTGATCGGCTTCGCGCAGGCGGGTGCGGGCGGGTTCTTCGACGATGCAGGCTTTCCGGCCGGGCATGGCTGGGACCTTGTCGAGATACCCGATCGTTCGTCGGAAGCGGCCTACGCGCTCGGCGTCCAGGGCGACTCGATGCTGCCGCTCTATCGCGACGGCGACGTGCTGATCGTCGAGCCGGGCGCTTCCATCCGCAAGGGCGACCGCGTGGTCGTCAAGACGACCTACGGCGAGGTCACGGCGAAGGTACTGGCGAAGCGGACGTCGAAGCAGGTGGAGCTCCTGTCCCTCAACCCCGAGCACCAGCCGCGCGTGATTCCCATCGCGCAGGTCGAGTGGATCGCCCGCATCGTCTGGGCGAGCCAGTAGCGTGACCGTGCCTCCGCTCTTCTCCGCAGTGGCGTTTCTCGCCATGTCGATCGGCGTCCTGCCCGCCGCCGCTTCGCCGATGCTGCTCGCCCAGGCGGTGGATAACGGCGGCCGCACGATAAGGCAGATCGCGCCGGAGATCGTCGCGCCGCCCGCAGTCGACGACGGCGACCTCGAACGCGAGGCGCCGCGCGAGCCGCTGAGCGAGCTTGGAACCGCAGGACCGCCCGAGCGGACGAGAGCGCGCGGTCCGGCTACGGACGCAGCCGCCAGGGGATCGGCCAAGCCGCAGCTCTTCCGCCCCGTGGCGTCGGCCGCGGGACGCATCGAGGCCGACGGGCTGACGATCGCCATCGCCGGCATCGAGGTCCTCGAACCCGAGCAGTCCTGTCGCGGGGACAATGGCGACTGGCCTTGCGGCATGGTTGCGCGCACCGCCTTCCGGTCCTTCCTGCGCGGCCGGGCGCTCGACTGCGACCTGCCGGATGGCGAACTGCCCGACAGGCTGACCGCCAGCTGTCGCCTCGGATCGCAGGATCTGGGCGCTTGGCTGGTCTCGAACGGCTGGGCGAAGGTGTCGAGCACCGGTCCCTATGCGGGCGAACAGGCCGAAGCCGTCGAGGCGCGCCGGGGGATGTTCGGACCGGGACCGGGACCGGCGCCGCTGCCGCAGGCACCCGATCCGGCAAGCGCGACGACACCGGCGAACGGGACCGTACCCGCGGCGCCCGAGGCGGTGCAGCCGCCGGTCACAGGCGCGCCTGCCACCGAAGCTGCGCCCGCCCCGATCGAACGCCGGCCACTGCCGGAGCCCAAGGGACTCTACTGAGGCGACGGCGGTCCCGACGGTTTCGCACCGGACCGGGACGCGTCAGTCGAGGGTGCCGGCGAGCGCGTTCTCGATGAGGGTCTTCGTCTCGGCCACGCCGTAGAGCGCGGCGAAGGAGCCGAAGCGCGGTCCGCGCTCCTGGCCGAGGAGCACTTCGTAGATCATCTGGAAGAAGGCGACCGAGACGCCGGGGCCGCCGGTGGGGCTCTTCTTCGCGTGGTCCTGGTAGCGCTCGATGCCGCGCGCGACGTCGAGCGCGGCGTTCTGGATCGCCTCTCCCTCGGCGCCCTGGGGCAGGGCGCCCAGCCTGTCGGCCAGCGCCTGCAGCGCCTGCCGCTCGACGTCGTCGGCGGCGCGGAACGTCTTGGCGGGCTTTACGAAATCGTCGAAGTAGCGGATGGCGTAACCGACCAGCCGGTCGAGTTCCGGATGGGTCTGCGGCGTCACGCCCGACGCATGGCGCGAGATGAAGCCCCACAGCACCCCCGGCTCGTGCGCGTTGGATGCGCTGACGAGGTTGAGCAGCAGGCCGAAGGATACCGGCAGCTCGATCGCAGGCGGCTCGCCCGAGTGGATGTGCCAGACCGGGTTGCCCAGGCGTTCCTTCCAGTCCTGGCGCTGGTAGGCGGCGAGAAACTGGTAGTATTCGTCGACGGCGCGGGGAATGACGTCGAAATAGAGCTTCTTGGCCTGTCGCGGACGCTGGAACATGTAGAGCGCCAGGCTCTCGGTCGGCGCATAGGTCAGCCACTCGTCGATGGTCAGGCCGTTGCCCTTCGACTTCGAGATCTTCTGCCCGTTCTCGTCGAGGAACAGTTCGTAGACGAAATGCTCCGGCGCGCGTCCGCCGAGCGCCTCGCAGATGCGGTCGTAGACGCCCATGTTCGGGCCGTGGTCCTTGCCGAACATCTCGAAGTCGACGCCGAGCGCCGCCCAGCGGGCGCCGAAGTCCGGCTTCCACTGCAGCTTCACCTTGCCGCCGGTCACGGGCAGCGTCGTCTCGGTGCCGTCCTCGTCGTCGAAGGTGACGGTCCCCGCCTCGGCATCGACATTCTTCATGGGAACGTAGAGGACACGGCCGCTCTTCGGCGAGATCGGCAGGAAGGGCGAATAGGTGGCGCGGCGTTCCTCGCCCAGCGTCGGCAGCATGATCGCCATGACCGCATCGTAGCGCTCCGCCACCCGCTTCAGGATCGCGTCGAAGCGGCCGGACTTGTAGTAGTCGGTCGCGCTGGCGAAGTCGTAGTCGAAGCCGAAGGTGTCGAGGAAGCGCCGCAGCATCGCATTGTTGTGATGGCCGAAGCTCTCGTAGTCGCCGCCGAACGGGTTCGGGACCACGGTCAGGGGCTTGTGCAGATGCGGCTCCAGGGACGACCTGTCCGGCACGTTGTCGGGGATCTTGCGCATTCCGTCCATGTCGTCCGAGAAGCAGAGCAGCCGGGTGGCCACCTTGTCCTCGGTCAGGACGCGGAAGGCGTGGCGCACCATGGTGGTGCGGGCCACCTCGCCGAAGGTGCCGATGTGCGGCAGTCCCGACGGGCCGTAGCCGGTCTCGAAGAGCACCGTTTCGGGAAAGCCGCTGCCGGCGTAGCGGGCGATGATCTTCTTCGCTTCCTCGAACGGCCATGCCTTGCTTTCGCGGGCGGCTGCGAGGATTTCGGGCGACAGGTCGATCATGGGCGTGGCTGTGGTCATTGGCTCTTTGCGGGTGGGTGAAAGGCTCTAGGCCGGGGCAGGGGGAGCGTCAATGACACGCGGTGTTTTTCCTTGCGGGGCGAACACCGCGTTCCTACTTTCCCACGACTTGAATCGTCAGCCATGGAGCCCGAATTGATACGTCCCGCCAGCGTCCAGGAAGCCCTCGTCCACATCATGGTGGTCGTCTCGGCCTCCGACAGCAACATGACCGACCGGGAACTGGCGAAAATGGGCACCGTTGTGCAGACCATGCCGGCCTTCGCGGATTTCGACCCCGAACAGCTGCTCGACGTCACTAGGCGCAGCCACCAGCTGCTCCAGCAGGAGGGCGCGCTGAACGACATCATCGCGTCGATCGCCGAGGCGATCCCGGCGCGCCTGCGCGATACGGCCTACGCCTTCGCGGTGGAGATCGCCGCGGCCGACCGCCAGGTGCGGCCCGAGGAGCTCCGCATCCTGCAGATCCTGCGCGGGCATCTCGGCCTCGACACGCTGACGGCAGCCGCCATCGAGCGCGCTGCGGTCATCCGCCACCGATCGATGGTCTGAGCGCCGGCCGGGCTTCACTGCATCGTGGCTTGTGCGTGATCCGGCCGGGCGCCATCTGAACCCCGTTGGAGGGCGCCGGAGCGTCCGCGCGAGGGAAATGCCATGTCCGAAGCCGCGATCCGCCTCGCCGCCTTCCTGTCGATCTTCGCCGCGATGGCGGCGTTCGAGCTCTGGTCGCCGCGGCTCGAGCGCGACGAGATGCGCGGCGCACTGAAGAGCCGGCGCTGGTTCACCAATGTGGCGATGGTGGTGCTGTCGTCGGTTCTGGTGCGCATCCTGTTTCCCGCCGCGGCCGTGGGCGCCGCGCTCTGGGCGCAGACGCAGGGCCTGGGGCTGTTCAGGCTCGCTGGTATCGACCCGGTGCTTGCCGGCATCGCGGGCTTCGTGATCCTCGACCTCGCGGTCTGGCTGGAGCACTGGGCAAGCCACAGGATTCCGATTCTGTGGCGCATCCACCGCATGCATCACGCCGATACCGGCTTCGACCTGACCACGGCGCTGCGCTTCCATCCGCTCGAGATCGTGCTGTCGATGGTCTGGAAGGCGGCGATCGTCGTGGTGCTCGGCGTTCCCGTGGTGGCGGTGCTGGTGTTCGAGATCGTGCTCAACGGCATGGCGATGTTCAACCATGCAAATGCGCGGCTGCCGCTCGGTCTCGACCGCGTGCTTCGCCGGTTCGTGGTCACGCCCGACATGCACCGCGTGCATCACTCCTCGATCCCGGCCGAGACCGATTCCAACTATGGCTTCAACTTCCCCTTCTGGGACCGGATCTTCGGCACCTACAACGACCAGCCGCGGCTCGGGCACGACGGGATGGAGATCGGCCTGCGCGAGTTCCGCGACGGCTCGCCCGCCAATCTGCTGTGGGCCCTGGCCCTGCCGTTCCGGGCGTCGAAATCCGTGGTCGGCAGTCAGAAGAAGCTGATCGGGAAATAGCGCAGGTAGAGTTCGGTGAAGATGCCCTTCGCGTCGATCTCGCGCAGCGCGTAGTCGAAGGCGTCGACCAGCTTCTCGTCCTGCGGCCGCACCGCGATCGCCATCCCGGTTCCCAGATAGCCGGGGAGCAGGTAGGGGCCGCCCGCAAAACGGCAGCAGGTCTCCGAATCCGTGCCCGCCAGCCAGAAGGACAGCCGCATGCCATCGTCGAACACGGCGTCCGTCTTGCCTTCGCGCAAGTCGTCGAACATCCAGTCGGCGCGGCTGTAGACCACGACCTTCGCCTGCGGGAAAAGATCGCGCAGGATGCGCTCGTGCGCGGATCCCTCGCGCACGCCGATGCGCCGGCCCGCGGTCGCACGGAACATCGGCTCGGCCAGCGTGGTGTCGCGCCGCGCGACGAAGCGGGCGGGTAGTTGCAGGTAGGGCCGCGAGAAGGCGAAGCGGTCGCGGTTCTCCCGCGTGATCGCGATGCCGGCGAGCAGGGCCTCGCCTTCTCCGGCCTCCAGCGCCATGGGAAGGTCGGTCCACGGCAAGGCCTGGATCTGGCACTCCTCTCCCAGGCCCAGCTCCGCGCAGATCGCCCGCGCCAGGTCGACGTGGAAGCCCGACAGCCGTCCCGCCTCATCCAGGAAGTTGAAGGGCGGGAAGTCGACGGTCGTCAGGAAGCGGAGCCGGGTGACATCGGTGATTTCGGGCTTCGGCAGCCGCTCCCGGGCATCCCAGAAATTCGGTGTCAGTTCCTGCGCCGACGCCGCAGTCATCGACAGCAGAAGCAGCAGGATGAGCCGGATCGTGCGAGACAGCTGTCATTCTCCCTTTGCCGGGCCCCCGGGCGCGGACAGGCGACGGCTTTCGATAGCAGGTCAGCCGAACCGCCGGCAAGCCGGGCATCGTGATCGCTGTCTGTCCGCGCGAGGGCACCGGACCGGGTACGTTCCGCCAGGCGCTGCGTCCATTGCTCATCCGGCAGGCATGTCTCTGTGGTGTCTATCGGCGAGGCGGCTCTGTCGTTGCTGGGCTGTTCTTGCGGGCTGGAAATCACGCGATGATTGTGCATCAATATCGACAAGTGTATGCCCGTCTTCTAGACTGGGTTGAAGGACGGGAGAACGTGCAGTCAGGGGCAGCGGCGACCGCATCGGGGGCGACGGCGGCACGGGCCGCTTTTGCGGCCAGGCGGATCGGGGCGGATCCGAAAGGGGACAGATGGGCGAAGCGCTGGCGCGGAACGGATCCGCAGGCCTCGACGTGCATCCCGGGCCGGCGACCGGGCTAGCCGGGACCGTCGGCAACCGGCTCGAAGGGGCGAGCCATTTCGAGCGTGTACGCCTGCCGGACGGCTGGGCGGACGTTCTCCGCGACCTCGGCGTGGACGATCGGGCGGCGATGCTGATTGCCGAGCGGGCGCGCGCGAACCGCACCGGCTTCCACGCAGAACTCCTCGCATCGGGGCGGGTACGGGAAGACGCGCTCTTTGCCGCCGTCGCAAAGACGCTCGGCTTGCGCTTCCTTCAGCACGTGCCGGCGGAACGGCTGGTGATCGACGAGAGCCAGGCGATCACCGCGTTGCGCGGCATGCGCCGGAACGCCATCGCCACGTTGCGTGGCGGGAATGGCACGCCGATCTTCGTCCTGGCGCCGCAGGACCTGAACCTCGCCAGCCTCCGCACGCGGCTGCACGCCACGCCAGGTCTGGCAAGGCGCCTCGCGATGACGAGCCCGACGGCTCTTCGCACGGCACTGCTGGCACGGGCGGGGCCGGCGCTTGCGCGGGAGGCATCGCTCGGGTTGTTCGGCCGCGCACCCGATCTCTCGGCGCGCTTCGTGACCAACCCATGGCAGGCCTTCGCGACCGGCCTATTCCTGGCCGGCGCACCCGTTCTCCTCTACGTTGCACCCAAGGCGACGGTGCTTGCGGCCTCGGCCATGTTGACCCTGCTGTTCCTGGGCTGCGTCGGCCTTCGGCTTCTCGCCGGTCTGCGGCACCATCCGGTCCGGCCTGCGCCGGATTTACCGCCTCACGGCACCGCGCTGCCTGTCTACTCCGTGCTCATTGCTCTGCACCGGGAGGCGGAGGTGGTGCCCGACCTGCTCGCCGCACTGGGCCGGATCGACTGGCCGCGCAGCCGGCTGGAGGTGAAGCTGGTCTGCGAAGCCGACGATGCGGAGACGCTGGCGGCGCTGGAGCGCCATGCGTTGCGCTCCTGGGTGGAGGTCGTACGGGTGCCGCCGGGCGAGCCGCGCACCAAGCCGAAGGCGCTCAACTTCGCCCTGCCCACCTGCACGGGCGACATCGTCGCGCTCTACGATGCCGAGGACCGGCCGCATCCGCAGCAGTTGCGGGCGGCCTGGCACGCGCTTCGCACCGGGGGAGAAGACCTGGCCTGCGTGCAGGCGCCGCTGCAGATCGCCAATGCCGCCTTTGGCGTGCTGCCCTTCATGTTCCGGATCGAGTTCGCCGCGCAGTTCCGCGGGCTGCTGCCGTGGCTGGCAGGACACGACCTCCTGATCCCGCTCGGCGGCACGTCCAACCATTTTCGCCGGGCTGCGCTCGAGGAGGTCGGCGGGTGGGATCCGCACAACGTCACGGAGGATGCGGATCTCGGCGTGCGGCTCGCCCGCTTCGGCTACCGGGTCGGGGTGATCGATCCGCCGACGCTCGAGGACGCGCCCGAGACCTTTCCGATCTGGTTCCGGCAGCGGACCCGTTGGTTCAAGGGCTTCCTGCAGACCTGGCTGGTGCACATGAGGACGCCGGGCCGGCTCTACCGTGAGCTCGGACCGGGCTCCTTCACGATCTTCCACCTGATGATCGGCGGCGTCGTCGCCTCGGCGCTGCTGCATCCGCTGCTGCTGGTCACGATGCTCGGGCTGGTGTTCAGGCTGGTCGTCGAAGGAGGCCTGCCGCGGCACGAAGCCATCGTGCTCGGGCTGGCGACGATGAACGTGCTCGGCGGCTACGGGGCGCAGCTGCTCTTGTCATGGTCGAGCCTCGATCCGGCGGAGCGGCCCGGCTTCTGGAAGGCCGCGCTGCTGACGCCGGCCTACTGGATGATGCTGTCGGCGGTGGGATACCACGCGCTCTGGGAACTCGCTCGAAACCCGCACCACTGGGCCAAGACCCCGCATCGACGCTATCGCCGCCAGGCCTTGCCCAGCAGCGACAATTCGGCGGGGGTGCCGTTGCTCGCCCGCCTGCGACGTCACTTGCCTGCGACGTCGGCGCCCGAGCAGACGATCCTGTCGTCCTCCTTGCCGATGACGGAATCGTCGCGGCCCGCATAGGGCAGCGTGGTCAGGATGCGGCGGATGGCCGCCAGCCGGGAGCGCCGCTTGTCGTTGGCCCTGAGCACCGTCCACGGCGCATGGTCGGTGTGGGTGTGCTTCATCATACGGTCACGTGCGCGGGTGTAGTCGTCCCATTTCGTCATGCCGGCGAGATCGATGGGGGAGAACTTCCACACCTTCAGCGGATCGTGACGCCGGTCGTGGAAGCGCTCGAGCTGGGTCTCCTGGCCGATGTTGAGCCAGAACTTGAAGAAATGAATGCCCTCGTCGACGATCATCTGTTCGAATTTCGGCGTCTCCTCGAGAAAGAGCCTGTGCTGCTCGGGCGTGCAGAAGCCCATGACGGGCTCCACCCCGGCGCGATTGTACCAGGAGCGGTCGAAGGTGACGAACTCGCCGGCCGTGGGAAACTGTGCCACGTAGCGCTGGAAATACCACTGTCCGCGCTCCGTCTCGGTCGGCTTGGTCAGCGCCACATTGCGGGCCGAGCGCGGGTTCATGTACTGGCGCACGACGAAGATGGTGCCGCCCTTGCCGGCGGCGTCGCGGCCCTCGAACAGGATCATGACGCGCTTGCCGGTGGATTGCAGCCAGTACTGCAGCTTGACGAGCTCGACCTGGAGGTTCTCCAGCGTCTCCTCATAGTCCTTCTTGTCCATCTTCTTGTCGTAGGGATAGCCGCCCGCCGACATCGCCTTGTCCTGCACCCAGTCGGGCAGCTTGGGGTCGTCGATGTCAAAGACGCGCTCCTTCCCGTCGACGACGATGCGGATCGGCTCGTTGGGCGGCATGGGCGGCGTTGGGCGCGTCGGCATTCCAAATTCTCCTCACGATGGATGGCGACATGCTATTGAGCGACCCGCGCGCCGTCCAGCCGGGGCGGGCAGGACGGACAGCGAAGGCCGCGCGGCGGCGAGGAGTGCGATGATCGAGACCGAGGGCGAGACGCTGGCCGGGGGAAGCGTCATCCTGGCGCGGCTGGCCGGGAGCCGCTGGCCCCTGCTGGCCTCCGCTGCGGCGATCGGCGCGCTCGGCCTCGCCGGCGAGGTGGCGCCGCTCTGGCAGGCGCTGGCCTTCGCGGGCGTCGCAGCGGTCGCCGGGCTTGCGCCGCGCCGCACCGTTCGTCGTCGGAAGAACGAGACCGAGGCGGCGGCGGTGATCGGCCTCGACGGCCATCCGGCCCGCGAACTCGCCGAAGCCGTACCCGATCCGCTGATCGTGTTCGACCGGCACGGCATGATCACCAACGCCAACACAGCCGCCCGTACGGCCTTCGGCAAGCTCGACGCGGGAACGCTGCTGACCCTGCGATTCCGCACGCCCGAATTGCAGGGCCTCGTCGCCCAGCTGCTCGCCGGCACCGGCGTCCCTCCCTTGTCGGGCGACTATGCCGAACGGGTGCCGATCGAGCGCTGGTTCCGCGTCTCGGGTGCGCCGCTCGGGCAGGGAAGCGGCCTGTTCGTGCTCGTGTTCAAGGACCAGAGCGAGATGCGCCGCATCGATCGCATGCGCTCCGACTTCATCGCCAATGCCAGCCACGAGCTGCGTACGCCGCTTGCCTCGATCGCCGGCTTCGTCGAGACCCTGCGCGGGCCCGCGCGCAACGACGCGAAGGCGCGCGACCAGTTCCTGCAGATCATGCAGACCCAGACGGGCCGCATGGCGCGGCTGATCGACGACCTGCTCTCGCTGTCGCGGCTGGAGATGAAGTCCTTTTCTGCGCCGGCCGAACCGCTCGACCTGAAGGCGCTCATCGACGGGGTGCTCGATGCGCTGCGGCACCTGGCCGCGGAAAGCGGTGTGACGATCGAGAAGGTCTATCCGGCCGAGCCGGTCGCACTGCGCGGCATGCGCGACGAGCTGATCCAGGTGTTCGAGAACCTGCTCGAGAACGCGATCAAGTACGGCCAGAATGGCAAGCGCGTGGTGGTGACCGTGGAGACGGGGCAGGGGGCAGCGGGGCCGCGCGTCACCGTGCGCGATTTTGGCCCCGGCATTCCCGAAGAGCACATTCCGCGCCTGACGGAACGCTTCTACCGCGTCGACGTCAACACCAGCCGTACCCAGAAGGGCACGGGCCTCGGCCTCGCGATCGTCAAGCACATCCTGACCCGCCACGACGCACGGCTGACGATCCGCTCGACCTTGGGCGAGGGGGCGGCGTTCACGGTGCAGTTTCCGGGGAAGTAGGGGCTAAGGCAGCGCCCGCAAGGCCAACACGCGACGTTACGGACGGGAACAATTCGGCAACCGAAAGGTTGACCGGGAGACCTCCGCACGTGCCCCGTGCCCAATCCAACCTCCAGAAAAGGAGGAGCAGCCATGTTCCTGAAACTCGCATCCACCACCGCCATCGCAGCCGGCGGCATCGCCATCCTTTCCGCCCCGGCAATGGCGCAGACCGCGCCCCGGGCTGACACCCAGATCTCCGAAGCCTGCATCTACGAGATGAACGACTTCGCGGAGCGCATGAACGAGAACGAATTCTGGCTCACCGGCTGGGGCACCGGCGCCTATGGCGTTCCCCCCGGCCCGCAGTCGACCAGGACCTCGGCGACGACGTCTCCGGCGACGGGCGGTACATCGACCACCGTTCCCGGCGCAGGCACGGCCAGCGGCACGGCGACTATGGCAGCGGACCCGCGTGGCGCCGTCGTGGGCATCGACGCACCGCGCTACCAGATCCGCGCGCTCTACAGTGCTGCCCGTGTCCTTGCCCATCGGGGCGACGGCGAAGGCTGCCAGTACGTCGTCGCCAAGATGAACGAGGTCTATGACGGCTATTCGCAGCAGTTGCAGGAGGCCGGCGTGGACCCCGCATCGGTCGCGACCTGGCGCCAGGAGCAGCTCGCGCTGGCCGAGCCGGTGTCCGGCCGCGAAGGGATGTCGTCCTACCGGATCGACGACATCACCGGCACCGACGTGCGCAATGTCGAGGACGAGAATCTGGGCAGCGTCAGCGACGTGGTAATCGATCCGCAGACCGGCCAGGCGTCCTACGTCATCGTCGCGCGCGGCGGTTTCCTGGGGATCGGCGAGGACCACTACGCCGTTCCA
Source organism: Aquibium sp. ELW1220 (assembly GCF_030398385.1). Classification (GTDB taxonomy): domain Bacteria; phylum Pseudomonadota; class Alphaproteobacteria; order Rhizobiales; family Rhizobiaceae; genus Aquibium. The sequence continues at coordinate 112,723 of NZ_JAOAOQ010000018.1, forward strand.
TGGAGCGAGATACGCGCCACACCGGGTCTCGACACCATCGTCCTCGACCGAGGCGAAGCCGAGCTCGAGCAGGCGCCGTCCATCGATCCCGACCGGTTCCGGGCCTCCGAGACGATGATGGAGGAGCGTCGCGCCACGGACGCCTACTGGCAGGCCGGCTGAGCCGCGTCGCGCCTATCCATCGGCGAGGGTTCCGCATCCGCGGGACCCTTTTTCGCGTCAGCGGAACATCAGGACCGGCACCTTGCAGCGGCGGACCATGGCTTCGGTTGTCGAGCCGATGACCAGGCTGCGGATGCGCGAGTGTCCATAGGCACCCATGACGAGGAGGCCGATGCCCTGCGTGTCGACATGCGTGCCGATGACGTCGTCGGGTTCGCCCTGCCGGAGCAGTCCTTCGACCTCGAAGCCGGCCTCGCGAAGGCGGTGCACCGGTGCCTCGAGCCTCGACCGGTTTTCGGCGGTGTCGGCGCCGACGGAGAGCACGGTCGCCTTCAGGCCTTTCAGCAGGTTGCCGGATGCGACGAAGTCTACCGCGCGGTTGGCGCTCCTGCCGCCGTCGAAGGCGATGAGGAAGCGGTCGAAGGGCGTGTAGGCCCGGGCCGCGACGAGCACGGGCCGGGTCGCCGTGCGCACGATGCGTTCGAGGTTCGATCCGAGATGCATCCGGGCGAAATCGGCGGCCTCGCCACGCTTGCCCACGACCACCATCGCCGCGTCCTTCTCGAGGTCGGCGAGCGCTTCCATCAGGTCGCCGTGGCGCAGCTTCGTCTCGACATGCTCAACCCCGCCAGCGGCGACGATGGTGCGGGCGGTGTCGAGCAGGGCGCGTCCCTTGGCCTGGGCCAGCCTGGCATGCTGTTCGTCGAGGCGGGCATATTCGTCGAGAAGGGCCGACCGCTGGTCGGCTTCGAGGCTGCCGCTGAGATCGAAGGATCCCGACATTCGTCGGCCCAGCACATGGGCGATCTCCACGGAATGCTCCAGGCGAACTGCCGCCCAGGCGGTGAGGCGGCAAACGCTCTCGGCGTAGGTGGAGCCGTCGATGAAGGCGAGTATCCTGGACATGGTTCTTCCTCCTCAGTGACCGGTCAGCTGGTCGAGCGCGCCCGGCTTGTCGTGAATCGCCAGCCTGTCGACCAGCGTCGCGCTCGCCTCGTTCATGCCGATGACCTCGACATCTGCACCTTCGCGCCGGAACTTCAGGATGACGGTGTCGAGCGCCGCCACCCCGGTCAGGTCCCAGATGTGGGACCGGCCGACGTCGATGCGGACCTTCTCCACCGCCTCCTTGAAGTCGAAGGACTTCAGGAACCGGTCCGCCGAGGCGAAGAACACCTGGCCTTCGACGACGTAGGACCGCTCGCGGCCGTCCGGCGACACCGTGGAGGTGACGCGGAAGATCTGGGCGACCTTTGCGGCGAAGAACAGACCTGACAGCAGGACCCCGATGAGGACGCCGATGGCAAGGTTGTGGGTGAAGACGACGGCCACGACGGTCGCCAGCATCACCACCGAGGAGCGGCGCGGATGGTCGCGCAGGTTCCTGATCGATGACCAGGAGAAGGTGCCGACCGAGACCATGATCATGATGGCGACGAGCGCTGCCATGGGGATGATCGAGACGAGATCGCCGAGACCGACGCACAGGACGAGCAGGAAGACGCCGGCGGCGAAGCAGGACAGCCTGCCGCGGCCGCCGGACTTCACGTTGATGACCGACTGGCCGATCATGGCGCAGCCCGCCATGCCGCCGAGGAAGCCGGTGACGATGTTGGCCGTGCCCTGGCCGACGCATTCGCGGTTCTTGTCGCTGCCGGTATCGGTCAGTTCGTCGACGATGGAGGCGGTCATCAGGGATTCGAGCAGGCCGACCACGGCGACCGCCGCCGAATAGGGCAGCACGATCATGAAGGTCTCGAAGTTCAGCGGCACGTCGGGCAGCAGGAAGACCGGCAGCGTGGCGGGGAGTTCGCCCATGTCGCCGACCGTGCGGATGTCCATGTCGAACCAGAGCGCGATGGCGGTGAGGACGAGGATGCAGACCAGCGGCGAAGGGATCGACCGGGTGACATACGGGAAGAGGTAGATGATCGCCAGGCCGCCCGCGACCATGACGTAGGTCGGCCAGGTCACGCCGATCAGTTCCGGCAGCTGCGCCATGAAGATCAGGATCGCCAGCGCGTTGACGAAGCCGGTGATGACCGAGCGCGAGACGAAGCGCATCAGGTCGCCGAGGCGGAAGAATCCGGCGCCGATCTGGATCACGCCGGCGAGGATGGTCGCGACCAGGAGGTATTGCAAGCCATGCTCCTTCACCAGCGTCACCATGAGGACAGCGGTGGCGGCCGTCGCGGCCGAGATCATTCCGGGGCGTCCACCCGTGAAAGCGATGACGACGGCGATCGAGAAGGAGGCATAGAGACCGACCTTGGGATCGACGCCGGCGATGATGGAAAAGGCGATGGCTTCGGGAATGAGGGCAAGCGCCACGACGAGGCCCGCAAGGAGATCGCCGCGGATGTTGCCGAACCACTCGTCGCGGTAGGCGGAAAGAGAATGCATGGAAATCCGGAAAATGACGGAACCGCCGCAGCCTCGATGGCCATGGATCAGGAACGGACTGGCGGTTCTGTGGTCCGGCGGGTCGGCGGCCGGAAGAGCCACCCGGAATCTCACCGGGTCCTTGCGAGTGCTTCTTAGTATGCCGAACGCGTGCTGCAATGCAACATGAATAGGCGTGTCTGCGTCGCGCCTTTTCGTCTTCCGGTCATGACGGGGCCGTATAAGATCATGATTCGGGTGGAGAACCGGCCATGCAGTCCATTCACATCGTCAACGCCTTCGAACAGGAGCTGAAGTTCCTGGCCAGCCGCATCGCGGCCATGGGAGGCCATGCCGAGCGCATGGTCGAGCAGGCGGTGCAGGCGCTGGTGCATCACGATCTCGATCTTGCCCGCAAGGTGATCGCCGACGATCTGGTGCTCGACGAGGGCCAGCGCGAGATCGACGAGAAGGCGATCGTGGTGATCGCGCGGCGCCAGCCGATGGCCGACGACCTGCGCGCCGTGATCGGCGCGATCCGCATCTCGTCGGACCTGGAGCGGGTCGGCGACCTCGGCAAGAACATCGCCAAGCGGCTGCTGACGATCGCCGACACGCCGCAGCCGGTGCGCCTGTCGCGCGGCATCGAAGCGCTGGCGCAGCTGGCGCTGACCCAACTGAAGGACGTGCTCGACGCCTATGCGACGCGCTCGGTCGACCGGATCAGCCTGGTGCGCGACAGGGATGACGACATCGACGCCATGTACACGTCGCTGTTTCGCGAACTCCTGACCTACATGATGGAGGATCCGCGCAACATCGCGCCCTGCACCCATCTTCTGTTCTGCGCCAAGAACATCGAGCGGATCGGCGACCATGCGACCAACATCGCCGAGACGGTCTACCACATCATCGCGGGCGAGCAGCTGCCGATCGAGCGTCCCAAGGAGGACAAGACCCACCGCGTGACGCTGGACGGCGATTGAGCGGCGGGCCGGGCCTTTCGGCCTGGCAGCGACGGCGGGTCTGCCTCAGCGGGCGCGCCGACGATCCGAAACCGGCTGGTAGGCCAGCCGCGCGTGGTAGGCGCAGTAGGGGCTGCCATCCTTGGAGGCGGTGCCGCAGAAGTGGAAATCCTCGTTCAGCGGATCGCCGTTCGGCCATTTGCAGGTGCGGTCGCTCAGCTCGACGAGCTTCAGCCGGCGCGAGATAGGCACGACCACGCTGTCGTCGGTCCGCGTGACGGGGCGGGGCGCCGGCTCGGCGTCGAACTCCACCTTGAGCGCGGTGGCGCCCACCGTCTGGGGAACCGGGCGCGAAGGCGGGCTGGCCGGCTTGGCGGCTTTCGGGGCCGCGGGCTTGGCCTTCTTCTGACGGGCCTGCGTGGGCGCGGCGCGGCCGCGGCTCGAGAGCTTGAGACGATGCACCTTGCCGATGACGGCATTCCGGCTCACCCCGCCGAGCTGCGCGGCGATCTGGCTGGCGCTCAGACCCTCGGCCCACAGTTTTCGGAGAAGTTCGACCCGCTCGTCTGTCCAGTTCATGCGCTTAAGCTCCTGGGTAGTGCCCGCCGAGGAATCCGAATCCGTGCCAACCCTGGCGACGCCAGGAGGACGCATCGAATACTCGGGGTGATTTTGGTCCGCCGCACGAAATCTAGTTGTTTCGTAGCCGCAAGCTACAATACCCGGTGACTCCGTGACAAGAGTCGCGCCCGGACGCCGAATCGTATTTTTCGGTTTTCCCCAACTTGCCGCCCTGCCGCAAGGGAAAGCCGTCATGCGCGCGCGAAAGCCGCGAAAATCCCGTATCCGTTGACTTCGCGACGAAAAACCCCGATATGTTGGCCGCAGAGGCCGCCCCGGGGGCGGCTTTTTGATTTGGTGGTCCTGCCGCCGCGCGGGCGGGAGGGCGAACGTTCGGCAAAGTCGGTTCCGGAGCAGTCTGGCATGAGCGGTTCTGCGCTTTATGAAACCTTTGCGAGGGCGCCGCTGGCGTTCGATCACGGCGAGGGCGCGTGGCTGGTCACGACGGGCGGCGAGCGATATCTCGACTTCGCAGCCGGCATCGCGGTCAACTCGCTCGGCCACGGCCATCCGCATCTCGTCGAAGCGCTGCGCGAACAGGCCGGCAAGCTGTGGCACACGTCCAACCTCTACGAGGTGCCGGAGCAGCGCAAGCTCGGCGAGCGGCTGGTCGACAGCACCTTCGCCGACAAGGTCTTCTTCACGAATTCGGGCGCCGAGGCGCTGGAATGCGCCATCAAGACGGCGCGCCGCTATCACTATGTGAAGGGCAACCCCGAGAAGTTCCGGATCATCACGTTCGAGGGCGCCTTCCACGGCCGCACGCTGGCGACCATCGCCGCCGGCGGCCAGCCGAAATACCTCGAAGGCTTCGGTCCGAAGGTCGAAGGTTTCGACCAGGTGGCGCTCGGCGACATCGAGGCGGTGAAGACGGCGATCACCGGCGAGACCGCCGGCATCCTGATCGAGCCGGTGCAGGGCGAGGGCGGTATCCGTGCCGTGCCGGCCGAGACGCTGAAGACGCTGCGCAGGCTCTGCGACGAACACGACCTGCTCCTGATCTACGACGAGGTGCAGTGCGGCGTCGGACGCACCGGCAAGTTCTTCGCCTATGAGTGGTCGGGTGCTGTCCCCGACATCATGGCCATCGCCAAGGGCATCGGCGGCGGCTTCCCGATGGGCGCGTGCCTTGCGACCGACGAGGCGGCCAGCGGCATGACGCCCGGCGTGCACGGCACGACGTTCGGCGGCAATCCTCTCGCCATGGCGGTTGGCAATGCGGTGCTCGACGTTGTGCTGGGTGACGGCTTCCTCGACGAGGTGAACCGCAAGGCGCTGCTGTTCAAGCAGGGCCTCGCCTCCATCGTCGACGAGTTCCCGACCGTGTTCGATGAAATCCGCGGCATCGGCCTCATCCTCGGCCTCAAGTGCCGGATGCCGAATGCCGGCGTGAACATGGCCTTCCGCGAGGAAAAGCTGCTCACAGTGCCGGGCGGCGACAACGTCGTGCGCCTGCTGCCGCCGCTCACCCTTACCGACGACGACATCCGCGAGGGTCTCGTCCGGATCCGCTCGGCGGCCGCGAAGCTTGCGTCCGGCGCGCCGGGCCACTGACCGGGAACAGCATGATGATGAATGGAAAGCCGCGGCACTTCACCGATCTGTCTGCCGTTTCGGCCACGGATCTGCGCGGGATCCTCGACGACGCCAAGGCGCGCAAGGCGCGCCTGAAGGCGGGCGAGCGCGACAGGCCGTTCGACGGCAAGGTGCTGGCGATGATCTTCGACAAGCCGTCGACCCGCACGCGCGTGTCCTTCGACGTCGGCATGCGCCAGCTCGGCGGCGAGACGATCATGCTGACCGGTACCGAGATGCAGTTGGGTCGCTCGGAGACCATCGCCGACACCGCCAAGGTGCTGTCGCGCTATGTCGACATCATCATGATCCGCACCACCTCGCACGACCGGCTGATGGAACTGGCGCAGAACGCGACCGTGCCGGTGATCAACGGCCTGACCGACGATACCCATCCCTGCCAGCTGATGGCCGACGTCCTGACCTACGAGGAGCACCGCGGTGACGTGACGGGCAAGCGCTTTGCCTGGACCGGCGACGGCAACAACGTGCTGCACTCGCTGATCGAGGCGGCGGCGCGGTTCCGGTTCGGGGTGAACGTCGCCGTGCCGAAGGGCAGCGAGCCGGAGGCGTCCTACGTGGAATGGGCGCGGGGCGAGGGCGCCGACGTCCGCTTCTTCGACGATGCCGTCGAGGCGGTGATGGGCGTCGACTGCGTGGTCACCGACACCTGGGTGTCCATGGGCCAGGAACACCGCGCGCGCGGCCACAACATCTTCCAGCCCTACCAGGTCAATTCCGACCTCATGCGCCATGCCAGGCCCGAAGCGCTGTTCATGCATTGCCTGCCGGCCCATCGCGGCGAGGAGGTCACCGACGAGGTGATCGACGGGCCGCAGTCGGTCGTGTTCGACGAGGCGGAAAACCGCCTGCATGCGCAGAAGGCCGTGCTTGCCTGGTGCCTGTCGGGAGCCGCCCTTGGCTGATGAGACCATGCTCGGCGAGTTCGGCTTCGCCGGCGACGATGTCGTCGTGCCGTTCCAGGTCGCACCGCTCGACATGCGCGGTCGTGCCGTGCAGGTCGGGCCGATGCTCGACCAGATCCTCGGCCGCCACGCCTATCCCGAACCGGTGGCGCGGCTGCTGGGGGAATGCGTCGTCCTGACCGCGCTGCTCGGCAGTTCGCTCAAGTTCGACGGCAAGTTCATCCTGCAGACCCAGTCGGACGGACCGGTCGACATGCTGGTGGCCGACTTCACCTCGCCCGGATCGATGCGCGCCTATGCGCGCTTCGACGCCGAGCGCCTGGCGCTGGCGCAGGCGCAGGGCCGCGTCGAGCCGCAGGACCTGCTCGGCAAGGGCATCCTGGCCATGACCATCGACCAGGGCGTCCACACCCAGCGCTACCAGGGCATCGTCCAACTCGACGGCATCTCGCTCGAGGAGGTCGCGCGGACCTATTTCCGCCAGTCGGAGCAGATACCGACCGAAGTGAGGCTGGCCGTGGCGCGGCAGGTGCTGCCCGGCGCCGATGGCCGCCGCGAGAGCTGGCGCGCCGGCGGCATCCTGGCGCAGTTCCTGCCCGAGGCGCCGGAACGGCTGCGCATGCCCGACCTGCCGGGCGGCGACGGGGACGACGGCGAGATCGACGACAGCATGGTCGACGACGCCTGGGTGGAAGTGGTGTCGCTCCTGTCGACCATCGCGCCGGACGAACTCTTCGACCCGACGATCGGCACCGAACGCCTGCTCTACCGCCTGTTCCACGAGCATGGCGTCGTGGTCTACGAGGGCATTCCGGTCGCCGACGACTGCTCCTGCTCGCGCGAGAAGATCCACGGGGTGCTGAGCGGCTTCACCGCCGAGGAGATCGTCGACAGCATCGAGGACGGCCGGATCCGCGTCACCTGCGAGTTCTGCTCGACCGAGTACACGTTCGACCCGGCGGAATTCGTCGAGAAGCAGTAGGCTTCAGTTGACGGTGCGCGTGACGTTCGGAAGGTCGAGCGAGAAGGCGGGAATGTCGACCTCGAAGGTCTCGCCGGAACCGGCCCGCATCGTGTAGCGCCCGACCATGATGCCGGACGGCGTGGCGAGGGGACAGCCGGAGGTGTACTGGAAGCTGTCGCCGGGATCGAGGCCCGGCTGCTCGCCCACAACGCCCGCGCCGCGAACTTCCTCGACGCGGCCGGTGCCGTCCGTGATGTTCCAGTAGCGCGAGATCAACTGAACGTGCTCGTCCGAGTTATTGGCGATCGTCACGCGATAGGCCCATACGTAATGGCTCTCCGACGGGTCGGAGCGGTCGTCGAGATAGAACGGCTCGACGCTGACCTCGATGTTGCGTGTAATGGACCGATACATGTCTCATGCTCCGGGCGGGCGGATGTCCCGTTCTCTCGCCGACGAAATCCGCGCCGTCAACCGTCGACAGTCCAGTGGAACCGTGACCGAAATGCGGAACACCGCGACGATGGCGAAAGGGAACGACACCGATGCTTGACGGGTGGGCGCGCCGCGTCATCGATCCGGTCATCGAGCGGCTGGCCCGAATGGTCGCGCGGACCGGAGTCTCGGCCAACAAGGTGACACTCGCCGCTTTCGGTATCGGCGTGCTGGCGGGCATTGCCATCGCGCTCCAGTACTTCCTTGCCGGCCTCGCGCTGGTCGTCGTCAGCCGGATCGGTGACGGGCTGGACGGCGCGGTGGCGCGGATCCGCGGCAAGACCGACTATGGCGGCTATCTCGACATCGTGCTCGACTTCTTCTTCTACGGCGCGATACCGGTCGGCTTCGCGCTGGCCGATCCGGCGGCAAACGCGGTGGCGGCGGCCGTGCTGGTCTTTTCCTTCTACGTCAACGGCGCGAGCTTCCTCGCCTTCGCCATCCTCGCCGAGCGGCGCCGGCTGGCGACCGTGGCGCGCGGCGAGAAGTCGATCTTCTTCACGACCGGCCTCGCGGAAGCGACCGAGACCATTGCGGTCTTCGTGCTCGCCTGCCTGTTCCCGGGCTGGTTTCCGGTGCTGGCCTATGTCTTCGCGGCGGTCTGCTTCTACACCGCGCTGTCGCGCATCGTGCTGGCGGGACGGCAGTTCGGATAGGGATGTAATGACAATGGCGTTACAGTATGCTACGTACCCGTCATGCCAATGCAACCGACATCCAAGTTGTCCGAGAAGGCGTCGCGCACCGTTCGCGACACGCTCAACCTACGGATCCGGCCGGATCTGCGCAGCCTGATCGATCAGGCTGCCGAACTCGCCGGAAAGTCCCGAACCGACTTCGTTTTGGAGGCATCCCGCCGGGCGGCAGAGGAGACCCTGCTCGATCGCTCGCTGTGGCTGGCTGATCCGGAGGCCTTCGCAGCCTTCAGCGAAAGGCTCGACGCGCCATCCGCGCCCAATGAGAGGCTGCGGCACGTCTTGGCCAGAAAGGCGCCCTGGGATCAACCGTGAGCCTCCAGGCCCCCGAACCACTCGGCGAGGCTCACGACGTCGTGGGGTTCGCCTCGAGCGTCGACGGCCTCGACGACTGGCTGAAACGGCGCGCGCGAGCCAATCAGGCGAGCGGCGCCTCCCGCACCTATGTCGCGGCGGATGGAACGCGCGTGGTCGGCTATTATGCGCTGGCGTCCGGCGCCGTAGTGCAGAGCGCGGCTTCCAGCAGGATCAGGCGCAACATGCCCGACCCCGTTCCAATCGTCGTGCTCGGCCGCCTCGCGGTCGACCGCGAATGGCAGGGGAGGGGACTGGGGGGCGCCATGTTCCGCGACGCTGCGCAGCGCGTGCGGCGCGCCGCCGACATCATCGGAATCCGCGGCATTCTCGTTCATGCCATTTCGGACGACGCACGGCGGTTCTACCTGTCGCTCGGCTTCGAGCCGTCGATGCTCGATCCCATGACCTTGATGGTCCGCCTGACCGACATCGAGATGGCGATCTGACCCCGCCGTCAGATCGGATCCGGCCCCTTGAGCCTCGCGCCGTTGACCACCACCGAGCCGTCGCCGTTGAGTTCGACGATCCACCGAAGTCGGCCGTCTTCCAGCGTCCTGCCAAGGCCCCTGGCGGCGAGCACGAAGGGAAACACCTGCTGCGCGCCGGGGGCGACGGCTGCGGCGGCCTGAAGCGCGGCGGCCGCCGTCTCGAAACCCGCCATCTCGATCGTGGCACTCAGGGTCGGCTTGCCGAGCGGAAAGGGCATCTCGCCCGACATGGTGATCTCGATCTCGCCGTTGCGGATGACGCTCTGCTCCATGACGAATGTCGGCGGGTCGCCGAGGAACTCGGCAAGGATGTCCTGGCCGACCGCATCCGGTATCGGCGGCTTCCGATCGAGTTGGAATGCATCGACGAACAGACGAAGCGGCTCTTCCGCATTCAAGTTGCGGACACCGAAGTTGAGGCTGACGTCGGTTGGCAGCAGCGGCGTGCTCCACGCAGGGGCGAGGCCTGACGGAAGGCTCAATCCGGTAACGCCGAAGCCGTAGTCGAGCGAACCGTCGTCCCTGATGCCGTCGACTGCCATCTTCAACTCGAAACCCGCAATGCCGAACCGCCCGACGGACGTCTCGACGGTCAGATCGCTGACATCGTAGCCGACGGAAACCGTGTCCCAGAATGGCAGGGCTGCCAGGATCAGCCGCTTCAGTTCCGCCTGATCGACCGCGACAGCCTGCTCGTCCGCATGAGCGACGGCGAATGCGGCGATGTCGAGGAGCGGCCAGACCCGGAAGCCGGTCGCATCCGATACGACCGTCACGTTGGGCGACGTCACGGAGAACGACATCTGCGGTCCGTCCGGCAAGGCCCGCATGGTCACGGTCTCGGCTAGATCGACCATGGTCTGCAGCGACTCGTAGTCCACGCCTCCCTTGCTCGACTTCCCTGCGGTCATCTCGAAGATTCCGGAGCCGGTGGTGATGTCCGCCCGCTGGTTGTCGTCGGACGAGATCAGCTTCATGCCGCGGTACGAGCCCTGCGCAACCGAGAAAGTGGCGAGTTCGGGGTCGAATGTACCCGTAAACCCGCTTTGCTCCAGGCTCCACTCGACCCGCGAACTCAGGCTGGGCGACAGGCCGGTTGCCGGCGTCCGGAAGCTGAGCGAACCGTTCGGCGCTATGGCGCCCGAGGCGGCAAAGGTACCGTCGGCCTGCGGCTTCACCCGGACCGTGAAGGGCTCCAGGTCGAGCGACAGCGCCGCACTCTCCGGCGCCATCGCGGCCAGCGAGCCGAAATCGAACGTGAGCCGGTAGGCGTCACCGTCGGCCGAGACGTCGAGCATCCGCTTTTCGAACGCCGTCCGGCCGATATAGCGGGACAGGGTCTCGGCGATACGCGCCGCGCCCGCATCGTCAACGGTCTGTGCAGGCGCCGGCACCGTGGTTACTGCGAGGAGGATGAGGAAAGGCAGGACACGGCGCATTCGGATCTCCCTTGTTGCAGCACCTATACTTCAGGACGGCGCTGCAAGAAAGACGGGCGGTCGCCTGCGTTTGCGCGCATCCCGCGTGCCCGGCTACACCGCCGCCAGCGCACGCTCCAGGTCGTCGATCAGGTCGCCCGCGTCCTCGAGCCCGACCGAGAGGCGCACCGTGCCTGGATTGATGCCGAGTTCGGCGCGTGCGGCGTCCGTCAGGTTCTTGTGGGTGGTGGTGGCCGGGTGTGTGATCAGGCTCTTGGCGTCGCCCAGATTGTTGGAAATCAGCACGATCTCCAGCGCGTTCTGAAAGCGGAAGGCCCCTTCCTTGCCGCCCTTGACCTCGAAGCAGACGAGCGTCGAGCCGCCGGTCATCTGGCGCGCGATCACGTCGGCCTGCGGGTGGTCCTTGCGGCCGGGATAGATGACGCGCTCGACGGCGGCATGGCCGGCGAGATGGTCGGCGATCTTCGCCGCGCCCTCGGTCTGGTGCTTCACGCGCAGCGGCAGCGTCTCCAGGCCCTTGAGCAGCGTCCAGGCATTGAAGGGCGAGAGGCTGGGGCCCGTGTGGCGGAAATAGTCGTGCAGGTTCTCGTCGATCCACTTCTTGTCCGACAGCACGATGCCGCCGAGGCAGCGGCCCTGGCCGTCGATGTGCTTGGTGGCGGAATAGACGACGACATGGGCGCCGAGCTCCAGCGGCTTCTGCTGCAGCGGGGTGGCGAAGACGTTGTCGACCACTACGCGCGCGCCGATCGCATTGGCGATCTTCGCCACCGCGCCGATGTCCACCACCTCCAGCGTCGGGTTGGTCGGGCTTTCGAGGAAGAACAGCTTCGTGTTCGGCCGCACCGCGGCTTCCCACTGCGCCATGTCGCGGCCGTCGACCAGCGTGGTCTCGACGCCGTAGCGCGGCATCTGCGTCTCGACGATCCAGCGGCAGGAGCCGAACAGCGCCCGCGACGCCACCACGTGGTCGCCGGCCTTCACCGAGCAGAGCAGGGCGGCGGCCACCGCCGCCATGCCCGACGAGGTAGCGCGCGCGTCCTCGGCGCCTTCCAGCAGGCACATGCGCTTCTCGAACATGTCGACGGTGGGGTTGGCGTAGCGCGAATAGATGAAGCCGGGCTCCTCGCCCTTGAAGCGGGCTTCCGCCGCCTCGCCGCTCTCGTAGACGAAGCCCTGCGTCAGGTAGATCGCCTCCGACGTCTCGCCGAAGGCCGAACGCTGCGTCCCGCCATGCACCAGCTGCGTCGCCGGCTTCCAGTTCCTGTTCGTCTCGCCCATCGTCGTCCTGCCTTCAGCGCACAAAAAAACCGGCCGCGAAGTCGCAAGCCGGTTTCCCCTCGGCCCTTTAGCGACTTGTTTAACGTGGCTGCAAGCCGACCGGCCAAATCACCACGGGATAAGCTTCCCCATAGACCCGCCGCGCACTTGCGTCAACGTGTGCCGTCGTTAAACGTCGGAAGGCCCTCCGACCTGGGCGGATGAGGACCGGCACGACCTTGCGCAGCACTGGCATACTTCCCGACCACGCGATCTCGGCGCTGTTTGCCTCCGGCGCGCTCGCTTCGTCGCGGCCGCTCGACGCCGACCAGATCCAGCCGGCGAGCCTCGACCTGCGCCTTGGAGAAAAGGCCTACCGCGTCCGCGCGAGCTTCCTGCCGGGGCCTGGCCGGCGCGTCGCCGACAAGCTCGAACGGCTGAAGCTGCACGAGATCGACCTGACCGACGGGGCCGTGCTGGAGACGGGCTGCGTGTATATCGTGCCGCTGCTGGAAAGCCTGGCACTGCCGGCCGACATCGCGGCGTCCGCCAATCCGAAGAGCTCGACCGGGCGGCTCGACATCTTCACCCGCGTCATGACCGACTTCGGCGCCGAGTTCGACAAGATCGCGGCCGGCTATCGCGGCGGCCTCTATCTCGAGGTCAGCCCGCGCACCTTTCCCATCATTGCCCGCACTGGCTCGCGCCTGTCGCAGATCCGCTTCCGCACCGGCAACGCCATCCTGACGGAACCGGAACTCGCCGACCTGCACCGCACCGACACGCTGGTGGCAGCCGACCAGCCGAGCGTGACCGGCGGCGGCATCGCATTGTCGATCGACCTCGAGGGCGACGCTTCTGGCCTCGTCGGCTACCGCGGCAAGCACCATACGGGCCTGATCGACGTCGACCGGCGCGGGGCACAGGACGTCGCCGAGTTCTGGGAGCCGCTGCATGCCCATCCCGACCGCGAACTGATCCTCGATCCCGACGAATTCTACATCCTGGTCAGCCGCGAGGCTGTCCACGTCCCGCCGGCCTATGCGGCCGAGATGACCCCCTTCGACCCGCTGGTCGGCGAGTTCCGGGTACACTATGCCGGCTTCTTCGATCCCGGTTTCGGCCATTCGGCGGCGGGCGGCACCGGCAGCCGCGCCGTGCTCGAAGTGCGCAGCCACGAGGTGCCCTTCATCCTCGAACACGGCCAGACCGTCGGGCGGCTCGTCTACGAGCACATGCTGGAGCGCCCCAGCGCGCTCTACGGCAGCGACCTCGGCTCGAACTACCAGGCGCAGGGCCTGAAGCTGTCGAAGCACTTCCGCTGACCGGAGGGGGTTCCGCCGCGGACGGCCTTTTCCGGCCGCATCGGTGCGGCGAAGCGGCCGGACTCAGCCCTGCCGGATCTCGGCCTGCCGCTGCCCGGCCATGGCCTTCACCTCCTCGCGCAGCGCCCGGATCTCGGCCAGGATCATCTCCTGCTCGCCCTGCAGCGCCTGGCGCTCGGCGGTCGCCTCCTCCTCGTGCTCGGCCTGCATGGCCGAGACGATGATGCCGATGAACAGGTTCAGCACGGTGAAGGTGGTGCAGACGATGAAGGGGATGAAGAACATCCAGGCGTAGGGGTAGATCTCCATCACCGGCCGCACGATGCCCATCGACCAGCTTTCCAGCGTCATCACCTGGAACAGCGAGTAGGCCGATTTCGCGATGGTGCCGAACCAGTCGGGGAAGCTTGCGCCGAACAGCTTGGTCGCCATCACCGAGAAAACGTAGAAGACGAGCGTCAGCAGAAGCATGATCGAGCCCATGCCCGGCAGCGCGGCGACCAGCCCGCCGACGACGCGGCGCAGCGACGGCACCATCGACACCAGCCTGAGCACGCGCAGGATGCGCAGCGCGCGCAGCACCGACAGGCTGCCGGTGGCCGGCATCAGCGCGATGGCCACCACCACGAGGTCGAAGATGCGCCAGGGATCGCGAAAGAAGCTTCCCCGGTACACCAGCATCTTCGCCGCCAGCTCGGCCACGAAGACGGCGAGGATCGCCCGGTCGAGGACGAGCAGGACCGGACCCCAGGCAGCCATGACGGCGGGCGAGGTCTCGAGGCCGAGCGTGATGGCGTTGACGATGATCAGGGCGGTGATGGCGAGGTCGAAGCGGCGGGATTCGACGAGGCTCTTCAGGGCGGTCACGGTGGCGGGCTCCGGGGAGGGACGGGAACGCGCGACAAGTGGGTGGATTTGTGCGCTGCGTCAAGGCAGTGCAAGCGGTGCGGCGACAAGCCGACGGCGACCGACCCGACGCTCCGCCGGTTGCGCAGAGCGGGTCGGACGCGGTGCCGAGGCACGGGAACCGCAGCCCTCTTTCCCCGGCCGCAGCCTTGCAAACCGCTTGACACGAGACGACGCTGCCGCGATGTAATGGGCCGGTCGCGGGTGTAGTTCAATGGTAGAACGGCAGCTTCCCAAGCTGCATACGAGGGTTCGATTCCCTTCACCCGCTCCAGCTTTCTTTTCAACGGGTTAAGTCCGGACCGCCGGTGCGGTAGAGTGGCGGTTTTGCGCGCTGCGGCCATGTTCTGCCCTTCGCGTGTTGCCCGCTGGCTGGCTCAGGCCGCGAGGATCGGTCTCAGCTCGCGTTCGAGAGGGCCTAGAAGCTGCCGCCTGTCGTGAGGCTTGGCGGCGCCCATACGATCTCGCTTTTTTCCGACATGCGCAGGAGCGAACGAAAGGTCGCCGATGCTGGCCGGCAAGCACTTCGTCACGTGACGCGGTGAAAACGCTTCCTGGGGATCCGGTCTGGGGTGGAGCATCGCGCGGACGCCGGATCAGTGTCTGCGACCCCGGGTCGTCGTGTGCGGCGCAGGCGCAGAACCCCTCAGCATGGTCTGCTTGAAGATCGTCTAGCTGGCCGGAGGCGCGCGGCCGGCAGCGCTGCATCCGGATGAACTCGCGATCGGCAGCGCGAACGCGCGCCTGCCGCAGGGTAAGTCCCGGCATTAATGCCTAATTCAGGCTCTTCTAATAATAGTGATAGGTGCCCTTTATAGGACCGCCGCCCATGTATCCCGTGCCGCCGAACGAGGAAATCCGCCTCCGACATGTCTTCGAGTCCGGCATCATGGATTCTGGCTTCGAGGCGCAATTCGATGCGCTCGTCACCCATGTCAGCGAAATGTTCAACGTCCCCGTGAGCCTGATCACCATCCTCGATCAGAACCGGCAATGGTTCAAGGCGGTCCACGGTCTCGACATGCGGGAGACACGTCGCGAGACGGCATTCTGCAACTATCCCGTCGCGACGGGCCATTCGCTCGTCGTCGAGGATGCGACGAAGGATCCACGCTTCTCGGCCAATCCCTTCGTCCAGCAGGACAACGGTATCCGATCCTACGCAGGCGTGCCGCTCGCTCTCGAGCCCGGGATACATGTCGGGACATTGTGCGTCCTCGACACCAAGCCGCGGCGGTTTTCGCCCACCGCTCTCCGGATGCTGGATCGACTTGGGCAGGTGGCGGAGGCCCTCATCAAGCAGTTCGCCCAGGCGCGGAAGCTGAACCTGGTGCTGGACGAGCTCCATTTGAAAAGCCGTCTGCTCGGTCACCAGAACAGCGAGCTGCTCTTCAAGCAGCGGCTCCTCGAGGATGCCTGCCGCCTCGCCAACATGGGGGCCTGGGAGCGGGATCTCACCACCGGTCAGTACCGATGGAGCGACACGCTCTACGCCATTCACGCGCTGGACCCGGGTTCAGACATCACCGATGAAACCCTGCGCCGGTTCTACAGCGACAGCGAGTGGTCCAGGCTGGAGGAGACCGTGAAGCGGGCCCACAGCGACAACTCGCCCTACGACATCGAACTCGCATTCCAGACCGCGAGGGGCGAGCCGCGACATGCGCGGATCTGCAGTGCCGTGGAAATGGGCCACGACGGCGTCGCCATCAGGCGCTTCGGCCTGAAGCAGGATATCACGGCCGACAAGGAGATCCGCGCCAGGCTGCGCATTCTGGCGGAACATGATCTGCTCACCGGTCTCGTCAACCGCGCCACGCTTCTTGCGCGGATGGAGGAGTTGCGGTCCACCGACCGGCCAATCTGCCTGATGATGCTCGATCTCGACGGCTTCAAGGACGTGAACGACACGGCCGGTCACATTGCAGGAGATGCCTGTCTCCGCGAAATCGGACGAAGGCTCCAGTCGATGTCTGCCGAGGCCTGCATTGCCCGCGTCGGCGGAGACGAATTCGCGGTCCTGCTTCCTGCAACCGATGCGTTGCACATGGAAGCTCTGGCCGTCTGGATCCTGAAGAAGATCTCGGAACCGTTCCTTTGGGAAGAGCAGGGCTTTCAGCTGGGGGTTTCGATCGGCATCAGCCATTCCCTGAACCGACCGGCGGTCGATCCCGCGGACCTGCTGACGGAGGCCGACCTTGCGCTCTATGCGGCGAAGGGAAACGGCAGGAACAGGCTCCAGTTCTATGCAGAGGCGCTTCTGTCGCAAGCCATGCAGAAGGTCAAAACGATCGGACGCATTCGCGCGGCCTTGAAGAAGGGTGAGTTTCTCCTCCACTACCAGCCGAAGTTCCGACTGTCGGACCAGAAGCTGGTTGGCCTTGAAGCGCTGCTGCGCTGGCAGGATGGCGGCGTGCTTCGAGGCCCGAGCGAGTTCCGGGTGGGGCTCGACGACACCATCGTCTCCACTGAAATCGGGTCGTTCGTTCTCGACGAAGGCCTCAGGCAGGCGGGTGAGTGGTTCAGGTCCGGGATCGAATTCGGCCACGTCGCGCTGAACATGAGCCCGCAGCAGTTTCAGGATGAAACGCTCGTCGACGAGCTGTTGGGGAAGATATCGGCCCATGGACTGGCCCCGCATCACATCCAGCTGGAGATTACCGAGGAAACCGTCTTGTCGCGGTCGGCCGATGAAGTGCGCGCCGCCTGCGCCAGGCTGCGCCAGGAGGGGGTGCTGATCGCGTTCGACGACTTCGGCACCGGCTTTGCGTCCCTGACTCATCTGATCAGCTTCCCGGTCGACATCATCAAGATCGATCGAAGCTTCATCGGGTCGCTCGCTCGCGATGCACGGGCGCGATCGATCGTTGCATCCATCGTCGGACTGGCCAGGAACCTCGATCTGGCCGTCGTTGCCGAGGGCGTGGAGACGACCGATCAGAGCGAACTTCTGCTCGCAATGGGGTGTGACATCGCGCAAGGCTATCTGTATTCGCCCGCGGTCTCTGCCAGAGACCTGTTCGAACGGCCGGCAGGTTGCACAATGAACAAGGATCGCTGACCGACGCTCATGCCGCACGTCCCCGCCGGACCTTGCGGCGAAGGTGTAGGGGAATCGCATTTGAGAAATAGGACTGGCGTGGAGGTTTGATCTGGATTCTTTGGATGGCTCCTATTTTGGAGTTTTCGGATGCCTTCCCTGATCACGATCTTCCGCGACATTCCCG
>NZ_JAOAOQ010000019.1 GCF_030398385.1 Aquibium sp. ELW1220
CGGGAATGTCGCGGAAGATCGTGATCAGGGAAGGCATCCGAAAACTCCAAAATAGGAGCCATCCAAAGAATCCAGATCAAACCTCCACGCCAGTCCTATTTCTCAAATGCGATTCCCCTACGCAGGCGCAGCCGACGCCCGCCGTCAGGCGAGGACCGCGGCCGCGCGCGACAGCGCGCCCGTACCGTGCGGTATGGCGAGCGCGGCCATGGCGGTTTCGATCGCGCCGAGCACGCCGAGCGTCATGTGCGTGTTGACGTGGCCCATATGCGCGACGCGCATGAAGCCGTCGCCGGCCGGATCGCCGTCGGGCGCCATGCCGAGCCCGATGCCCAGCGTCACCCCGGCATGGGCCTGCGTCCACCGGCGGATCTCGGTGGCGAGCGGCGCGGCGAAGCGCACGCTGGTGACGGCATGCGAGCGGCAGGACCGGTCGGCTATGTTGAGCCCGATGCCCGACGCCTTGCCCTCGTCCTCGCCCCAGGCGTCGAAGGCCGTCCAGACCGCGCTCGCCAGCCGCTCGTGCCGCCGCCAGGCCGCCTCGATGCCTTCCTCGCGGATCAGCATGTCGAGGGCCGCGCGCAGCCCGAACAAATGATGCGTCGGGGCGGTGCCGCCGAAGCGGTGGTAGAACTGCTCCCCCTTGGTGCGCAGCCGCCAGTCCCAGTAGGGGGTGCGCCAGCGCGCATCGGCGCCGGCCTGCAGCGCGCGGTCGTTGAGCCAGACGAAGCCGAGGCCGGGCGGCGTCATCATGCCTTTCTGGCTGGCGCAGACCATCACGTCGACGCCCCAGGCATCCATCTCGAAGACGTCGCAGCCGAGCGAGGCGATGCAGTCGACGGCGAGGATGGCGGGATGCCCTACCCGGTCGATCGCTGCCCGGACCGCCGCCGCGTCGTTGCGCACTGATGTGGTGGTGTCGACATGCGACATCAGCACGACCTTGATCTTCCCGCCACGGTCTTCGGCCAGGGCCTTCGCCACGGCATCGGGATCGACCGGGTCGCGGCGGCCGAAGTCGAGGCGCTGCACCGTCACGCCGAGCGCCTCGGCCGCCTGCGCCCAGCCCTCGCCGAAACGGCCAGTGACCAGCGCCAGCGCGTGGTCGCCGGGACTGAACAAATTGGTGTTGGCCGCCTCCCAGGCGCCGTGCCCGTTGGCAATGTAGACGGCGACATGGTGCTTCGTCCGCGCCAGCCGCTTCAGGTCCTCGTAGAGGCCGGGCATCATCTCGTGCAGTTCGCCGCCATAGATGTCGGGCGAGGCGCGGTGCATCGCGTTGAGGACGCGGTCGGGAATGACCGAAGGCCCCGGGATGGCGTGGTAGTGGCGGCCTGTGGCGGTCATGTCTCAACGAATCCGGAAGGGGAGGGCGCGAGCCCGCGATATCCTCCCGCGGAGCGGCGCGGTCAAGCCGCGGCGGATGCGGCGGCCACAGCGGCGAAGTCGCAGGTGCCTACGGCCCGTCCGCAATCCAGCCACTGCGGCGACAGTAGAGAATTTCGGTGCGACCGCTGACCGGGCTGTTCTTGAATCCCGGAACGTCGATAAGTCTTGTCCCCATCTCGGCGAGATAAGCGTCATAGGACGCGTTGCGAAGCAGGCCGACATAGAAGACATATCGCGGATCCGCAGTCTTCTTTGCCCGCCTTTCCAGATGGGACCGATTGAGGATCCGATATGGTCCGATCAGCGTCGTCGCGGCCATCGCGCGCCTCACGCCGCCGAACGACTGGAGGCGAGCCCGCCCATCTCGACGATGTAGCGCACCACCTCGTCCAGCCCCTTGCCGCGCGACAGGTCGGTGAAGCCGAAGGGGCGCTGGCCGCGCTGTTTGGCGGCGTCGCGCTGCATCACGTCGAGATCGACGTTGACGTAGGGCGCGAGGTCGCTCTTGTTGATCACCAGGAAGTCCGACCGGGTGATGCCGGGGCCGCCCTTGCGCGGGATTTCCTCGCCCTGGCACACCGAGATGACGTAGAGCGTCAGGTCGGCGAGGTCGGGCGAGAAGGTTGCGGCGAGGTTGTCGCCGCCCGATTCGATGAAGATGATGTCGAGATCGGGGAACCTGCGGTTCATCTCGGCGATCGCCTGCAGGTTGATCGATGCGTCCTCGCGGATCGCCGTGTGCGGGCAGCCGCCCGTCTCGACGCCCACGATCCGCTCTTCCGGCAGCGCCTGGAGGCGGGCCAGCATCATGGCGTCCTCCTTGGTGTAGATGTCGTTGGTGACGACCGCGATGGAAAAATCCTCGCGCATCGCCTTGCAGAGCTTCTCGGTCAGCGTCGTCTTGCCGGAGCCCACCGGCCCCCCGATGCCGACGCGCAGTGGTCCCGTGCCCTTGGTCATGATCTGAACAGCCTCGAATATTGCGTTTCGTGTTTCATCGCGGCGATCTCGGCAGTCACCGTACAGGAGCCGAGATCGTCGAGCGTCGACCGCCCCGCCCGCGCCGCCGTCTCGATGATCGCCGGTTCCAGCGCCGCGAGCAGGCCGACCGCGTCGGTCTGGCCGATGACGGAGAGGCGGATGGCCGCCTGCAACTGGTTGGAGGCGAAGGCCTGGAGCCAGGCGCCGAGCGCGGCTTCCAGCGGCACGGCGTGCCGGCCGGCGGTGGAGCCGACGGCGACGCAATAAGGCAGGGCGACCGCGCCCTCGCCCCAGGCGGAAGCGGCCGTCATGAAGGCCGCGCCCTGAAGCGTCGATTCCATGTGGCGCTCGCGCGAGCCGGCCATCGCTTCGGCCAGTTCCGCTGCCGTCCCGACATCCTCGCCCGAAGCGCCGCGCCGCCAGCTCTCCGCAAACAGCACCGCGTCGTTCCAGGCCGAGCCATGGTGGAGCAGCGCCTCGATCCAGCCCTCCAGCCCGTGGCGTCCGTCGACGAGGCCGTCATGCACCGCGCGCTCCAGCCCGTGGCTGTAGGTGAACGAACCCACCGGAAAGGTGGGCGACAGCCAGGCCATCAGGCGCAGCAGCGCCGAAGGGCCAAGGCCATCATGCATGGTTGTGGCCGTAGTGCGGGTCGCCGGGCAGGCGACCGAAGCGGTCGCGATCTCCGTCTCCGCCATGCGCGTGGCCGTGCGAATGCCCATGTCCGTGGGAATGTTCGTGGGCGTGGCCATGATCATGGGAATGGCCATGCTCGTGCCCGTGGCCGGAATAGGCGCCGCGCACCGGCTGGAACGGCTCGGTCACCAGCGTCACCGTCGCGCCCAGCCCCTCCAGCATCGCCTTGATGACGTGGTCGCGCAGAATGAGGATGCGGCTCGCCTCGATCTGCGCGGCGAGGTGCCGGTTGCCGATGTGCCAGGCGAGTTCCGACAGATGCACGGGGCTCGTCGCGCGGATGTCGTAGACCTCCTCGTCCGCGGCGATGATTTCGGCGCGGCGCCCATCGTCGAGCACCAGCACGTCGCCATGGTCGAGCGAGACCGGGTCGGCGAGGTCGACGAGGATTCGGTCGCCATGCACCAGAGACACGACGCGGCGGCGCAGGTGCCGCTCGTCATGCGCCAGCACCGCGAGGTCGAATGGCAGCGGTCGGCTCGCCTCGGGTTCGAGATCGGCGGCGCGCAGCACGCGGCCGGCCCGGGGTAGCTTGGTGAAATCGGTGTTGAGGTTGAGCTTCATGCGGCGGCGGCGTCCTTTTCCCGTTGGCGTGCCCGCTCCAGCGCGGGGCGCGACAGCACGCGCTCCAGATAGGCCCTGACACGGTCGGATTCGACCGGAAACTTGCCGCCACGGGCCCAGTAGCCGCAATGGCCGAGGATGACGTCGACGGCCGAGAACCGGTCGCCGAGCGCATAGGGACGGCCGCCGAGCTTGGTTTCCAGCGCCTTCACCTCGCTTGCGAAATCATGCGCGGTCGCGGCACCCACGTCGGCCCGGCAGGGCTCCGGCAGCACGAACTTGTGGCGCATCTTGTTCCACAGCGGCGCCTCGAATTCCGACTGCGCGAACTGCATCCAGGCTTCCATCTCGGCCTCGCCGCGCAGTCCCGGCTCCGGGCCCATGCCCTTGTCGGCGTGTTTCTTGGCCAGATAGCTGCAGATCGCCGCCGAATCCGCCAGCGCGAAGTCGCCGTCCACCAGCGCCGGCATCTTGCCGGTCGGGTTGTAGCGCCGCATCGTCTCCGTGTGCTGCTTGGCCTTGACGATCTCGTAGGGCTCGCCGAGCTCCTCCAGCATCCACGTGACGCGCGTCAGGCGCGATCCCGGCGTTCCGACGGCCTGGTACATGGGGTGTGTCCTCAATCGCGGATGAGATCGTCCGCCGTCCACGGCGGACCGGGCAGGAAGGCGTCGTCCAGGGCCTGCGCGGCGGTGTATGGCGGCTTCTGCGGAAACGTCGCGGGCGCAAGCCCTGTTTCGCGTGCCGCATGTCGCGCAGCCCAGCGGTAGGACCAGTCCATCGACTCGTCGGGAAACCGAGCGAGGCTAGGACTGAGCTCGATGAGGCCCTGCACATGCGCCCGCTGTTCGGAAATCGTCGATTGCCAACTATGGCTTCGTTGCGTGGGCTGGTGCTCCCACTTCAGCAGATGCATCAACAGGACGCCGAGCCGCTTGCGGATCTCACGCTTCTGGCTCAGTCCCACGCTTTCGACCTCCTCCGCAAGGTTGTCCCAGTCGATGTCGTTGTGGGAGCGGGCGCGAAGCCTCTCGGCCTGGTCCATCAGCCAGGCGTGAAAGTCCCGCTCGTAGAGCGTGTCGGGGGTCTTGGCCAGTGTCTTGCCCATGGTCGAAATCTAGTACGGCGGCGCGCCGCGCGCCACGGTCAAAACGCCTCCACCTTCTCCGGATGGACGATCTCGATCGCGCGCGATACGAGATAGGGCGCGCTCGCATCGCGCCACACCGCCAGGTGCGGCTGCTTCGAATGGGCCGTCAGGTGCTCGCGGGTCTCCCACTTCTCGACGAAGACCAGTTTCAACGGGTCGGACAGGCTCTCGTAGAGTTCGTAGGCGATGCAGCCCTTCTCCTTCAGCGTCTCCGCGATGCAGGCCTCGGCCGGCGCCCGCAGCGCCTCCAGCGAACCCGGCTTGATGGTGAGCGTGGCGACGACGTAGATCATGGGAGATGCGATGCCTTGTCTGGAAGGGGAAGAACGCCGCTCAGGGCGCGTCGGGCAGGAAGTCGGGATCGAGGATCTCGTCGATGGTGAAGGGGCAGACGGCCGGGAAGGTGGCCATAGGCAGGCCGGTCTCGTCGGCGGCCTTCAGACGGGCGATCTCATAGGCTTCGTCCAGAACATCCGATGGATGGGACCGAAGGCTCGGGTTTTCCGCCAGCGTGCGGTGCAACTCCCGTCGCTGCGTCAGGATCGTGGACGCCCAGCCGCCCTTCCGCTTCGCCGGCTGGCGCTGCCACTTGAGGAGGTGGGCGAGCAACACCCTCAGCCGCTTGCGGATTTCCTTGCGTTCGCTCCGTCCCAAGCTCTCGATCTCCTCGGCGAGGTTTTCGCGATCGAGCCCGTCCTGATGGCCGGCGCGCAGCAGCGCCGCCTGCTCGGCGCTCCACAGCGCGAAGTCCTCGTCATAGGCCGCGAGCCGGCCGATCCGCGTGATCCTGTTCATGGGTGGCATATTGCGCTGAAACGGGCGGGGAGCCAATGCAGCGCAAAGGGGTTTTTCATGCGCTGGCCTGCCCCGCGGGCGGGAGCATCGCTTCGTCCGGGGCATGGCGGCGCAGGGCCAGAAGCAGGACGAGGGCGGCGAGCGAGGCGGCGAGCGCGATCCACAGCGCCAGGCCGGGCCCGAAGCCGGAGAGCAGCGCCGCGAAGGCCGGCGGCGCGGCGGCGA
This sequence comes from Aquibium sp. ELW1220, assembly GCF_030398385.1. GTDB lineage: Bacteria > Pseudomonadota > Alphaproteobacteria > Rhizobiales > Rhizobiaceae > Aquibium. The sequence goes on from NZ_JAOAOQ010000019.1 coordinate 5,801, forward strand.
AGGCGAGGTTCAGCGGCAGCGCCAGCCGGGCGGAGGCGGCCGCATAAGCGTCGCCGGGGAAGAAGACGAGCGGCAGCGTGGCGCGGGCCACCGCCAGGGCGCCGGTCGCCGTCCCGTAGAGCAGCACGAAGGCGATCACGGCCGTGGTTCCGGTCCCGATCAGGAGGACGACCAGGCCGGACGCAAGTAGGACGCCGGCCGCGATCGTGGTCGTCAGGCCGTTCCAGCGCGCGCCGCCTGCGAAGTCCACCGCGCGCGCCGCGATCTGGACCAGGCCCATCGCGGACGCCGCCGTGACGGCTTCGGCCCGGTCGAGACCGCGGGCCTCGAAGAGGGCGATCAGGGTCAGCGCGAAGCCCCAGCTGATGAAGCCGTTGAGCGAGATCGCGCCGGCGAGCAGGACGAAGACGCGCCTTCCGGTTGGCGGCCCCAGCCGTCGCGCCTCGGGCTTGCCGGACGCCGGCGCCGCGGGCGGGATGTGCGGCAGGGTGAGATGCAGCGGCGCGCAGACCGCGAGATGGAGGGCTGCGAAGACGACGAGCGTCTCGCGCCAGCCGATCCAGGCTTCGAGCGCGGCCGCGATGGGCCAGAACAGGCTCGACGACAGCCCGGCGATCAGCATCAGGACGCCGAGCGCCCGCCGGGCGCCGTCGCCCGCGATCGCCGCGAGCGCGATCTGGGCTGGCGTCGTCAAAACCGCCGTTCCGGCGAGGCCCAGCAGCGCCCATGCGGCAAGGAACGCAGCGGGCTGCGCGGCCGAGGCAAGCACGAGCAGGGCCGCCGCGGCAAGCGCGGACCCCGCGGCCATGGTGCGGGCCATTCCGAACGACGTCGCGGCGCGGGGAAGGAACGGTGAGGCGAAAGCCATGACCACGAGCATGATGGTCGGTCCGAACAGCACGGCCGCCAGGGGCAGGCCTACGGCGCCGCCCATCGCCGGGCCGAGCACGGCGGCGACCTGGAACGTGGTTCCCCAGCCGATCAGCTGGGTCGCAGCGAGCGCGCCGACGGCGAGGATGACGGGACGCTGCATCGGAGATTTCCTGAGGAAAGGCATCGGGTTTTACGGCAGCCGTTTCCTCGGCGCAATCGAGCACGCCGGGCGGCGCTCGGTTTACGACCACGGTTTCACGCGGCGGGCGCTCTGCTCCTACCGGGACGCCGACAGGCCGGCCGTCACCGCAGGGTTGTCCGCGAGATACTTCTCCGCCTTGCGGAAATAGGCCAGACAGCCGGGCTCGAGGTGGGTCCGCAGATCGGCTGCGTCCTGCGGGCGGCGGTGCACGAACAGCGCGAGCGCGAAGGCGCGCTCGGCCGGCGAGAGATAGCCCAGCCGCTCGAACGACCAGCCTTCGGTCCCCGTCGCGGCGTCGCGATAGCCGCGGAAGGAGGAGGCCGAATTGCAGTTGAAGACGCCGAAGCCGAAGAACGTGACCGCGAGATCGGTCGCGAACTCCTCCATCTCCTCGCCGCCGGGTGGCGCCTCGTCGATGGACAGCAGCAGGGGATGGCAGATCTCGTGCGCGAATGTCGCGATCAGGTGAATGGGCCGCGCCACGAGCGCGGGATCGTAACTCACGATCAGCCGTCCGCCCTGTCCGGTCGTGAACGTGCCCGCAGGAGCGGCCGGTGCATTCTGGACCACCTGCAGCGGTCCGAGCACCGGATCGATGGAGGCATCCTGCTCCACCAGGTCGAAGGCCGCGGGATCGAGGCCGAACAGCCGTGCGACCTGACCGAAGCATGCGCCGGCGACGGTTCGATCGTCGCCGCGCGCGGGCGTGAAGAAGTCGCGCGTCGGCAGCACCAGCGGGCGGGGGCCAGCGTCGGACGGTGCTGGGAAGCTCGCGCTCAGCCAGTTCCAGCAGTCCAGGATCCACGCCTCGTCGTCGGCATCGAGCGGCGAGCGTGGGCGCCAGAACATGACGGGATCAGAACAGGAAATACCGCTGCGCCATCGGCAGCACGGTCGCCGGCGGGCAGGTCAGGAGTTCGCCGTCGGCGCGGACCTCGTAGGTTTCCGAGTCGACCTCGATGTGCGGCGTGGCGTCGTTGAGGATCATCGAGCGCTTGCCGATGCCGCCGCGGGTGTTTTCCACCGCGACCATGCCCTTGTCGACGCCGAGCTTCTGCTTCAGGCCGGCATCGAGGGCGGCCCTGGAGACGAAGGTGACGGAGGAATTGGTGGTGGCCTTGCCGAAGGCGCCGAACATCGGGCGCATGTGGACGGGCTGCGGGGTGGGGATCGAGGCGTTGGGGTCGCCCATCGGGGCGGCCGCGATCATGCCGCCGATCAGCACCATGTCGGGCTTCACGCCGAAGAAGGCGGGGTTCCAGACGACGAGATCGGCGCGCTTGCCCACGTCGATCGAGCCGATCTCCTTCGACAGGCCGTGCGCGATGGCCGGGTTGATCGTGTACTTGGCGACGTAGCGGCGCGCACGGAAATTGTCGTTCTCGCCGCTCTCCTCCTTCAGCCGGCCGCGCTGGCGCTTCATCTTGTCGGCGGTCTGCCAGGTGCGGATGATCACCTCGCCGATGCGGCCCATGGCCTGGCTGTCGGAGGAGATGATCGAGAAGGCGCCGAGGTCGTGCAGGATGTCCTCGGCCGCGATGGTCTCCTTGCGGATGCGGCTCTCGGCGAAGGCGATGTCCTCGGGGATCGACGGCGAGAGGTGGTGGCAGACCATCAGCATGTCGAGATGCTCGGCGATGGTGTTGACCGTGTAGGGCCGCGTCGGGTTGGTCGAGGACGGGATGACGTTGGGCAGCCCGCAGACCTTGATGATGTCGGGCGCATGGCCGCCGCCGGCTCCCTCGGTGTGGAAGGCGTGGATGGTGCGGCCCCTGATGGCCGAGACCGTGTTCTCCACGAAGCCGCTTTCGTTCAGCGTGTCGGTGTGGATCATCACCTGGACGTCGTAGGCGTCGGCGACCGACAGGCAGCAGTCGATGGCGGCGGGCGTCGTGCCCCAGTCCTCGTGCAGCTTGAGCGCGCAGGCGCCGCCGAGCACCATCTCTTCCAGCGCGCCGGGCAGCGAGGCGTTGCCCTTGCCCGACAGGCCGATGTTCATCGGGAAGGCGTCGAAGGACTGGATCATGCGGCCGATGTGCCAGGGGCCGGGGGTGCAGGTGGTGGCGAGCGTGCCGTGCGCGGGGCCGGTGCCGCCGCCGAGCATCGTGGTCAGCCCGGCCATCAGCGCCTCCTCGATCTGCTGCGGGCAGATGAAGTGGATGTGCGCGTCGAAGCCGCCGGCGGTGACGATCTTGCCCTCGCCGGCGATGGCTTCCGTGCCCGGGCCGACGACGATCGTCACGCCGGGCTGCGTGTCGGGGTTGCCGGCCTTGCCGATGGCGTGGATGCGGCCGTCGCGCAGGCCGATGTCGGCCTTGTAGATGCCGGTGTGGTCGAGGATCAGCGCATTGGTGATGACGGTGTCGACCGCGCCGGAGGCGCGCGTCGCCTGGCTCTGGCCCATGCCGTCGCGGATCACCTTGCCGCCGCCGAACTTCACCTCCTCGCCATAGACGGTCAGATCCTTCTCGACCTCGATGAAGAGCTCGGTGTCGGCGAGCCGCACCTTGTCGCCGACGGTGGGGCCGAACATCTGGGCATAGGCGGATCGGGTGATGCGTGCGGGCATGGGTCGGTCCCTTCAGAACGGTGAGGAGCCGGAGAGATTTCTCCGGGTCCGATTGACGCGCGGGTAAGGTGCGGCATAGTTGCGCACGCTCGTAGCCAGAAATGCACGCGGAACGGGAAGATTCGTCGTGCGTGCCAGCCATCGGAGGAAAAGATGAGCATCAGGACAGTGACCGCGATTCTGATCGCGCTGGGCGGCATGACGGCTGCTCAGGCCGAGACCCCGGTGGAACGAGGCGAATATCTGGTCCGGGGCATCGCCGGCTGCGGCAATTGCCACACACCGATGGGGCCGGACGGCTTCGTCATGGAGCAGGAACTCGCCGGCCGGCTGGTGGAGGACAACCCGCTCTTCACCGCCTATGCGCCGAACATCACTCCCTCGGGCCGCATCGCCCAATGGTCGGACGAGGAACTGGCCAGGGCGATCCGCGAGGGCATCCGCCCGGACGGCAGCCTGATCGGACCGCCGATGCCGTTCACCATGTATCGCGGGCTCGGCGACGACGACCTGAACGCGATGGTCGCGTTCCTGCGCACGCTGCCGGCGGTCGACAACGAAGTGCCGGCCTCCACCTATCGCATTCCGCTGCCGCCGGCCTACGGCCCGCCGGTCGAAAGCGTCACTGCGCCGGAGCGCGGCGTCACGGTCGCCTATGGCGCCTATCTTGCCGGCCCGATCGCGCACTGCATGGAGTGCCACACGCCGATGGGGCCGCAGGGCCTGCTCCTCGACACGGCGCTCGGCCAGGGCGGGTTCGAGTTCCACGGACCGTGGGGCACGTCCGTCGCGGCCAACATCACGTCGCACGAGGACGGGATCGGCGGCTATTCCGACGCCGAGCTGAAGGCGATGATCACCAAGGGCGTGCGGCCCGACGGTTCGCCGATGTTCCCGCCCATGCCCTACGGACTGCTCGCGCGGATGAGCGCCGAGGACCTGGATGCCATCGTGCTCTACCTGCGCAGCCTGCCGCCGCTGCCGGACGCAAACTAGTCCGGCCTTCGGGCGCTCTCGTCCTGACCTGCCGGGAACCATCCGGCAGGTGCCTTCGTTCGGCCAAGAGTCTTGCGCGCTGCTTGCGCTGAGCGAGACCCGATCGTCCGACCGAAGGAGACCGGCTTGACCCGATACGATCCATGGACGCGCATCGCGCGGATGGCGCTTGGCGCATCGCTCGCGGCCGGGCTGACGGCGGCTCCCGTCGCCGCCCAGGGGCTCGACGCGCCCGAGGCGATCGACTCGATCGTCCAGTCCGACGTTCACGAGGAGGAGGCTGAATCCGGTGCCGATGCCGCCAGGGTGATCGCTGCGATCGAGAAGGCGGGGCAGTCGGCGAGCGATGTGCGCAAGGTGACCGTGCTCGATCGCCTCGACATCGTCTTTCTCGCGGACGCCGCGGCGACCGAGGGGGGGCCGCCGCCGGAGATCGCCGAGAAGCTGGCCGAGCATGGGGACGAGATCGAAACGCTGCGGCGCGAACTCACCGGCAACGCGATGCTCTTCCACGCCATCGATTCGCGCAACATCCTGCCCCAGGATGTGCTCGGGATCGAGTTCGACGACGCGCGCGGCGCGATCATCTACGCGGCGGCAAGACCCGCCAATTGACGGGCTTCGGGCGTGACTGCCGCTGGCTGCGCCCCCGTCCTGCATTTCAGAGCTTCCCCATCACCTTCTGCTGGAAGCCGTACACCGTCCGTCCGCCCGACAGCGGCACAAGCGTGATGTCGCGCTCCTGTCCCGGCTCGAACCGCACGGCCGTGCCCGACGCGATGTCGAGCCGCATGCCGCGCGCCTTCTGTCTGTCGAACCGGAGGCCCTCGTTCGTCTCGAAGAAATGATAGTGGCTGCCGACCTGGATCGGCCGGTCGCCGGTATTGGCGACCTTCAGCGTCACGGTCGGCTGGCCCGCGTTGAGTTCGATGTCGCCTGCGGCGGTGATGATTTCCCCGGGGATCATGGCGGCCTCCCGTCAGCCGGCCAGGGCCAGCCAGACGCCGCCGAGCGCGGCGGCCCCGCCGGCCAGCCGGGTCGCCAGCCGTCCGCTCGCGGTCCCGAACGCCTTGCCGAGCAGCAGTCCCGCGGCCACGCCCGCCGCGTGCAGCAGCGCGGTCGCGAAGGCGAATCCCGCGGCGTAGGGCCAGGCACCCGCTTGGCCGATCTCGCCGCCATGCGCATGGCCATGGAAAACGGCGAAGAAGCCGACCATGGCCATCGCTAGGACGGTCTGGACGTTCAGGGCGACGGCCGCGAGCAGTCCGATCACGACGACGGACGACAGGATCACCGGTTCCACGAAGGGCAGCGGCAGGTCCAGCATCGCCGCTCCGAAGCCGATGACCATCGTTCCGACGAAGGCCGCCGGGATCAGCCAGAGCGCGCGCCGATCGGCCGCCTGCGCCAGCAATGCCGCCCACAGGCCGACCGCCATCATCGCCAGGATGTGATCGGTGCCGGACAGGGGATGCGAGAAGCCGGCGGCGAAGGAGCCGTGCGCGACGGGATCGAGATGTGCGAAGGCCGGCGAGGCGGTGAGGCCGAGCAGGGCGGCGGTTGCGGCAATTTTCCGGATCATGGGTCCCTCTTCGGTCTTGGTCGGTGGCGTCAGGCGGCGCGGCCGGCAGGTGCGCAGCCCTCGGCCTTGAGAATGCGGGCGGCGGATGGTGGGTATTTCGACAGGAGTCGCGCAGGGCGGATCGGTCGCGGCACGAAGCCGCCGCCGCAATTGGGGCAGGCGCCGGCCAGTAGGCCTTGGGCGCAATCGGCGCAAAAGGTGCACTCGAAGCTGCAGATCATCGCGTCTGCTGCATCGGGCGGCAGGTCCTTGTCGCAGCATTCGCAGTTGGGTCTCAGTTCCAGCATCGCGCGCTCCTGTCGGCCGGCGGTCCTACCGGATCGGTTCGTGCACTGTGACGAGCTTGGTGCCGTCCGGGAAAGTCGCCTCCACCTGAACGTCGTGGATCATCTCGGCGATGCCCTCCATCACCTGCTCGCGGGTGACGACGTGCGCGCCGGCCTCCATCAGGTCGGCGACCGAGCGGCCGTCACGCGCGCCTTCCACGACATAATCGGTAATCAGCGCGATGGCTTCCGGGTGGTTGAGCTTGACGCCGCGCTCGAGGCGCCGGCGGGCGACCATCGCCGCCATGGAAACCAGAAGCTTGTCCTTTTCACGCGGCGTCAGAATCATGCATCCGTCCCTAGATTGACCACACTTTGGGCAGCCCTGCCGCTCCATTGAGCATCTGAAGCAGGGGTATCAGCCGCTTGCGAAGGCCGTATCCGTCCTCGGCGATCAGCCTCGCAAGAAACTTGCCAGTCTCGCCGATGCGCCAGGCGCTGGCCCCGCCGCCTTCGCCGATGATCGCGCGGGCGGAATCAAGCAGGTCCTCGGCATCGTCGCGCAGTGCCAGCACGGTGGCGATGGCGGGGGCACCGGCGGTCGCCGCGGCGGCTGCCAGACGCGCCGCCACTTCCGGACCGACGGCGAAATCCTCGGCATGGACGAGGCGCCCGCCGCTGCGGATGCGCCAGCGGTCGCCAAACAGGCCGCGCCGCAGCGTTTCGCCCATGGTGAGGCGGCCAAAAAGCGCCGATTCCACGATCAGCCCGCGCGCCCCCGGGGCGAAGTCGGCTGAAATCGTGCGCCGGAAGGCGGAGCCGTCGAACAGGATCGTTTCCTGCGGCAGCCAGGCGAGGCTTGCCCCGGCGCCGACGTCGAGGACGATGGTCGAGGTCGCTTCCCCGCCCGAGGAGCGGTAGATCTTCTCGCAGGCCTGCGTGGTCACCGTCGCATGCGCATCGGCTCCCACGGACACGGTCCAGGACAGCCTGTCGCCGCCCGTCATGCCGCCCGCGGTGTTGATCAGCACGGCCTCGAGCGGATCGGCCGCGCCCTGCGGCAGCCGGATCTTGGCTGCGCCTTCCTGGAAGAGCCGTTCGATGCGGGTCCGGCCGACGCGCCGGCGCACCGCCAGTACGCCACGGGCGTCGACCCTCTGCTCCGCCAGTGCGGCCCCGACTGCGCCCTCGAACGACATCCCGTCCCTCCGTCGGTCCGCACGATAGCGATTGCGCTGGACCTGTCGAGCGGTCTTCTCCGCCGGTCGTGACGCAAGCCGACCTCCGGTATGGCGTTGTACATACGGGTTCGAGCGGCTAGAACTTGGACGGGAGCGAGTAGCATCGGGTACGAACAACGGGATGGAGCCCAATGAGTGACGATATTTCCAGCCGCATCATCGGCCGCATTGCTTCGCATGCGCAGCCCGATGCAGGCGAGATCACGCTGGACACGGAGCTTTCGGCTCTCGGCATCCATTCGCTCGAGCTGACCGAGATCATCTTCGACATCGAGGACGACTACGGCATCGAGGTCGAGATGAACACGGCCGACGCGTGGAGCAACCTGCGCAACGTCGGCGACATCGTCGAAGCGGTCCGCGGCCTGGTCGAGGCAAAAAAGACAGCATGAACAGGCCCCGTATCGTCGTCACGGGCCTTGGCGGTCTCTGCTCGCTGGGAACCGACGCCGCGTCCATATGGACGGCCATGAAGGATGGCGTGGTCGGCATCGGGCCGATCACCACCGTGCCGCTCCGTGATCTCAAGATCACGATCGGGGCCGAGATCAAGGTTCTCCCGGACCACGGGATCGACCGCCGCCAGATCACGACGATGGATCGCTTCAGCCTTCTGGCGGCCATAGCGGCGGGCGAAGCCATCCGCCAGTCTGGCATCGCCGTCACCCCGCAGAACGCCACGCGCATCGGCGCGATCGTCGGGACCGGCGTGTGCGGCTGGGAAGCGATCGAGGAGAACTACCGCGCGCTGCTGCTCGACAACAAGCCGCGCGCCGGCATCTTCACCGTGCCGCGGGTCATGCCTGGCGCCGCAGCGGGCCAGGTCTCGCTGGTGCACGGCATGCGCGGGCCGGTGTTCGGCGTCACGTCCGCCTGTTCGTCGTCCAACCACGCCTTCATCGCCGCGATGGACCAGCTTCGCTCCGGCCGCGCCGACGTCATGCTGGCCGGCGGTTCGGACGCTCCCATCATCTGGGGCGTCATGAAGGCCTGGGAATCGCTCCGCGTCCTGGCGAAGGAAGCCTGCCGGCCGTTCTCTGCCGATCGCGACGGTCTGGTGCTGGGCGAAGGCTCGGCGATCGCGGTGCTCGAGACGCTGGAACATGCGCAGGCCCGCGGCGCGACTATTCTGGCCGAACTCGCCGGCGGCGGCATGTCGGCCGACGCGTCCGACATCGTGTCGCCGACGGTGGATGGACAGGCCTTCGCCATCCGCTCCTGCCTCGACGATGCCGGGCTGGCGCCGCAGGACGTCGACTACATCAACGCGCACGGTACGGCGACCAAGATGAACGACGCGACGGAGACCAAGGCGCTCCAGGCCGTCTTCGGCGAGCACCTGCCGAGCATTTCGGTCTCGTCGACCAAGTCCATGCACGCGCATTGCCTCGGGGCGTCGGGTGCGCTCGAACTGATCGCCTGCGTCAACGCCGTCCGCGACGGCATCGTGCCGCCGACCATGGGCTACCGGGTTGCCGATCCCGACTGTCCCCTCGACGTCACGCCGAACGAGGCGCGCCGCCGGCCGGTCCGGGCCGCGGTCAGCAACTCCTTTGCCTTCGGCGGCACCAATGCCGTCATCGCGGTCAAGGCCTACGGCAGCTGACCGGCCGCGGCGGTGCCGGACTGTTCATCGACGGACGGTGCCGGCGTCATTGCCCCGACGCACGCCGCCGGGCATGATCGGGCGATCGAAGGCCGATTTCCCCTATCTTCCCGGAGACCAGCATGACCGACCTGTCCGCGTTCCCGATCGCACGCGCATATGCCCCGCAGCATCCCGATCGGCTGCAGCTCTATTCCTTCCCGACGCCGAACGGCATCAAGGTTTCGGCCATGCTGGAGGAGACCGGCCTCCCCTACGAGCCGCATCTCGTCAACATCATGAAGAACGAGACCTGGACGCCCGACTTCCTGGCGCTCAACCCGAACGGCAAGATTCCGGCGATCATCGATCCCGACGGCCCGGGCGGTAAGCCGCTGCCGCTGTTCGAATCGGGCGCGATCCTGGTCTACCTGGCCGAGAAGACCGGCAAGCTGATGCCGCAGGATCCCGCCGGCCGCTACGAGACCATGCAGTGGGTGTTCTTCCAGATGGGCGGCCTCGGACCGATGTTCGGGCAGCTCGGCTTCTTCTTCAAGTTCGCCGGCGCCGCCTTCGAAGACAAGCGCCCGCTCGAGCGCTATGCCGCCGAGAGCAAGCGGCTGATGGGCGTGCTCGAAACGCGGCTCGACGGCCGGACCTGGATCATGGGCGACGACTATACCATCGCCGACCTCGCGATCTTCCCGTGGGTCAACACCGTCAAGGGATTCTACCAGGCCGGCGGGATCACCGGGCTCGACACGTCGGCCAACGTCCTGGCCTGGCTCGACCGCTGCATGGCGCGCCCCGCCAGCCAGGCGGCGCAGAACATTCCGCAGCGGCCCTGAGCCGCGGGCGATCCCGGCGCCGGCAGACCGTCAGTCGCCGCCGAACAGCTTCTTCAGCGCGGCCTCGAGCCGGCCGCGCTCTTCCTTGTCGATCGTGACGGGCATGATGAAGCGGTTCATGAACAACCGAGCATCGTTTGCCGAGTTGATCGAGCCAAGCCGCAGCAGCGAGAGCGTCGACAGCAGCGCATCGCCGTCGCATTCGGCGGGCAGATACTGCCAGTAGGAACCCTGCTCGCCCTGCGCCCGCTTCATGCCGCAGCGCTTGTCGGGGGGCGCATCGCGCCAGAACAGCGACAGGATGTCGGTCAACGCCGAGGGGTTGTTGGCGTAGTAGCTGTGCTTCAGCATGTCCTCGCCGATCTCTGTCATGTCGATGCTGTCGACATCGGCGACGTGCAGGATGTTGCGCCCGCCCTGGCCGGCCCGCGGCGAATCGCCGTGCAGGCGACGCGACACCGCCAGCGCCCAGTCCTTGTTGGAGGCATAGAGCGTGATGCGGCGCGCCGTCACGCGGATTGTCTTCATCATCTCGGAGAACAGGCCGGCATCGAGATCGGGCGCGGTGAACAGGACCTGGTCGAAGGCGGGCTGCGAACCGCGGTAGCGCAGCGCGAAGAGTTCCAGCGCGTCGGTCAGGGCGCGGTTGCCCATGGAATGCGCGATCAGGTGGATCCGCTGCGCGCCCGACTTCGCCACAACGTCCTCCAGGAAGCGGCTGAGCCGGCGGCCGCTGAGGTTCACCACGGCCGTGTCGGCGATGTAGGCCAGCAGCGAGGAGCGCGACGGCCACGAATACAGGATCGGCAGGCCGTCGAAATTCATGTCGTAGGCCATCTGCGCCGTGCGTTGCGCGGCCTCGTGGAACGGCACGTTGAAGCCATGCACGAAGACGAAGGCCTCCGCCTTGCCGGTCTCGGCGACCTGTGCCCGCATCTCGACGAACACGTCCTCGTCCGTCTTCGGCGTGACCGACAGCAGCACGATGTGGCGCTCGGGATCTTCCCTGAAGTCGAAGGTCCAGATCGATGGTTTCTCGATCCGTCCGGGCTTGTGGACTTCGGGAATGCTGACGGTCGCGGTGCCGAGTTCGAGTTCGCCGCGATCACCGCCGTAGACCTTGGCTGGCAGGGTCTCCTCGGTGCGCGCGCGGTCGGTGGCGTAGTAGATCCTGACGGTCGAGTAGCTCGTGTCCGGGTCGACGTCGAAGCTGCGGCCCGTCTCCGCCAGACGGTCCGTCTCCTGCGCATGGAGATCGGCGACCGAGCGGGCGCGTTCGGCCGCGTCCGGATCGTCGATGGCGGCAAGCCTGTCGAGGAGCGGCTGCGCCGTTTCGGCAAGGCCGGCCGAGCGGACGATGGCGAGTGCACGGTCGAGGGCGTCGACAGCCTCGCCGGGGCGGCCTGCGGCGATCAGGTCACCCGCCACCGCATCCAGCACCAGGATGAGATCCGGAGCGTTCTCCCCGTCTTCGGCCGCAATCAGGTCGGCGAGTGCCAGCCGAGTCGCGGCTGCCTGCGCTGGCCGCCCGGCTTCCGTCTCGATCCGGGCCTTCTGTTCCAGCAGGTCGCTGCGGGCGCGCGGCTCGGTCTCCTGAACCAGTGCCGCAGACAGCAGAGCGATCGCGCCATCGCGGTCGCCGTCAGCCAGTCGTTCCGAAAGCGTGACGCCGAGCATGGGGTCGCTCGCATGCGCGGGCAGCGGCCAGGCGCTGGCGACGGCAAGGAACGCAGCCGCGACGCAGCGCAGCCCCTTCTCTGCAAGTCGAGTGGAAACGAAGAACATGCCGCACACCCGCATGAGAAACCGGCCTATTTTCAGTGAGCCTGACGGCAGAGACACTGCGGGTCAAGAACGTCGTGAATATGACAACCGCCCGGAGCCGCAAATCATCCAGATTTCGGCACGCCAGATAGAATAAAGGCGCGACCTCGCGGGCCGCGCCTTGGATATGCGTCACTGGAAAAGAGTCTGGAGGATCAGCTGCGGCCGAGCCACTCGTCGATTTCGCGATCGGCCTCTTCCTGGCCCTTGCCGTAACGCTCCTGGAGCCGGCCGGCGAGCTGCTTGCGGTCGCCCTCGATGACCTGCAGGTCGTCGTCGGTGAGCTTTCCCCACTGCGACTGCACCTTGCCCTTGAGCTGCTCCCAGTTGCCTTCCATCTGATTGCGGTTCATCTCGGATCTCCTTGGTTCGCAGGCGACGGGCTGTCGTCCGTTGTTCGAGGCAAACGCCGACGGCGAAGCCCGGTTCCACCGGAGGTCGAAGGGACGTTCGGATGGGTCCCAAGAAAAAACCCCGCCGGATCGCTCCGGCGGGGTCTGCCGGATCGCTCCGGCGTCATCATCATCCCGGCCCGGAGGCCGGAAGGGTTCGTCAGGAGTTGGTCTGCTTCTTCAGCGCGGCACCCAGGATGTCGCCCAGGGAAGCGCCCGAGTCGGTCGAACCGAACTGCGCCACCGCTTCCTTTTCCTCGGCGATCTCGAGCGCCTTGATGGAAACGTTGATGCGGCGGGTCTTCTTGTCGAACTGCGTCACGCGGGCATCGACCTTCTGGCCGACCGAGAAGCGCTCGGGGCGCTGCTCGTCGCGGTCGCGCGACAGGTCCGAACGGCGGATGAAGGTGTCCATGTCGTGGTCGACGAGACGCACTTCCAGGCCGCCGTCCTTGACGCCGATGACCTCGCAGGTGACGACCGCGTTCTTGCGGAGGTCGCCGGAAGCCGCGGCTTCACCGACAGCGTCGCGGCCGAGCTGCTTGATGCCCAGCGAGATGCGCTCCTTGTCGATGTCGACGTCGAGCACCTGCGCCTTGACCATGTCGCCGCGGTTGAACTCCTCGATGACCTGTTCGCCCGGACGGTTCCAGTCGAGGTCGGAGAGGTGCACCATGCCGTCGACGTCGCCCTCGAGGCCGATGAACAGACCGAACTCGGTCTTGTTCTTGACCTCGCCCTCGACCACCGAACCGGTCGGGTGGTTGCGGGCAAAGGCCTCCCACGGATTCTCGAGCGTCTGCTTGAGGCCGAGCGAGATGCGGCGCTTCTGCGGGTCCACCTCGAGCACCACGACGTCCACCTGCTGGGTGGTCGACAGGATCTTGCCTGGATGCACGTTCTTCTTGGTCCACGACATTTCCGAAACGTGGATGAGGCCCTCGATGCCCGGCTCCAGTTCGACGAACGCGCCGTAGTCGGTGATGTTGGTGACCGTGCCGGTGATCTTCTTGCCGAGCGGGAACTTGGTGCCGATCTCCGACCACGGATCCGCCTCGAGCTGCTTCATGCCGAGCGAGATGCGGTGCGTTTCCTGGTTGATGCGGATGATCTGCACCTTGACCGTCTGGCCGATGTTGAGGATCTCGGTCGGATGGTTGACGCGGCGCCAGGCCATGTCGGTGACGTGCAGCAGGCCGTCGATGCCGCCGAGGTCGACGAACGCACCGTAATCGGTGATGTTCTTGACCACGCCCTCGACCACCTGACCCTCTTCGAGGTTCTGGACGATCTCCGAACGCTGTTCTGCGCGGCTCTCTTCCAGCACGGTGCGGCGCGACACGACGATGTTGCCGCGACGGCGATCCATCTTGAGGATCTCGAAGGGCTGCGGGTTGTGCATCAGCGGGGTGACGTCGCGGATCGGGCGGATGTCGACCTGGCTGCGCGGCAGGAACGCCACGGCGCCGTCGAGATCGACCGTGAAGCCGCCCTTGACCTGGTTGAAGATGACGCCTTCGACGCGCTCGCCCTTGGAGAACTTCTCCTCGAGGCGAACCCAGCTTTCTTCGCGGCGAGCCTTCTCGCGCGACAGCATGGCCTCGCCCAGCGCGTTCTCGATGCGCTCGACATAGACCTCGACGGTGTCGCCGACCTTCATCTGGCCGTCCTTGGCCTTGGCGCCGAATTCCTTCAGCGGGACGCGGCCCTCGACCTTCAGGCCGACGTCGATGATGGCCATGTCCTTTTCGATGGCCGTGATGATGCCCTTGACGACCGAGCCCTCGGCGGAGTGGCTTTCGGAGAAGGACTCTTCGAGCAGGCTCGCGAAATCGTCACGGGATGGATTGAATTCCGACATTGGTTCTCCTGGATGCCCCGCACCTCATCTCGGACGGGGCGGCACCGGTGGTTCGTGTTTCGGTTCGCCTGGAGCCGCATTCCGCTCGTCTCGAGCGTTTGGCCGCCGCGGCGGCCGGTCCGGTGCAGTCTGAATGCGGGCAGGCGTCGTTCATCCGGAACGCAAAAGGGCGGTGGGACTTCCATTCGCTCGCGAAAGGAAAGGTCCGCCGCCGCTGCTTCCGGTCAGTTCCGTGCCGCCAGCGCCTCGTCAATGATGGCGCAGGCCGCAAGGAACGCGGCTTCTATACTCATTTGCGAGGTGTCGAGCAAGTGTGCGTCGTCGGCCGGCCTGAGCGGCGAATCCGCCCGCCCCATGTCGCGCGCGTCGCGCCGCTCGATGTCGGCGAGGATCGCCGCGTAGTCGGCCTGGCCGCCGAGCCGCAGGATCTCGCGGTGGCGCCGGCCCGCCCGCACGGCGGGGCTCGCGGTAACGTAGAGCTTCACGTCGGCGTCCGGGCACACCACAGTGCCGATGTCGCGCCCGTCGAGCACCGCCCCCGGCGGGTCCATGGCGAAGGCGCGCTGCTTGTCGACCAGGATGCGCCGCACCGGCGGGAACACGCTCACCCGTGACGCCGCCTCGCCCACAGCATGGGCCGACAGCACCGACGGGTCGAAAACCGTGAAATCCACCGCTCCCGCCGCCTCGACCGCCAGCGCCTCGTCGTCCAGCGGCTGCCCCGATGCCAGCAGCGCCTGCGCCACCGCCCGGTAGGACAGCCCGGTATCGAGATGGCGCAGCCCGTACTGCGTGGCCAGCCGGCGGGAAAGGGTGCCTTTGCCCGAGGCGGCTGGTCCGTCGACGGCGATGACGATGGGTCTGGTCATGCGCGGCGTTGAAGCGGGATTCGGGCGGGGAGGCAAGGGGGAGGGGCAAGGCAGGACCTGTGATGCGCGCTTCGACGCTCATGGTTTGCATGCGAATGGGACGTCCGGGCCGGGAAGAGACCGGCGGCCTTCGAGGCGGTCGGGATTCCCAGCCCGATCGTCGAGTTGCGCATGGCCGGGTGGTTGCGCAGAGAACTGGAACTGTCAGTCTATCCGTTCCATGATCGGGACACCAAGATTGCACCATAGGTCACGAAGATTGCCCGTACCCTCCGCCGTGCTTAAATGCCTGAGCATCTGTCCAAGGCGCGATCCTGACCAGGGGTCCTGACTCCCATGCACTCTGTTACCGCAACCGGTACGCCACCCACCCCGGGTCCCGGGCGCCGGCGGGTCTGCGTGCTGGGCGCCACGGGGACCATAGGCCGCGCCACGGTCGCCGCACTGCTCCGGCGGGGACACGAGGTGGTCTGTCTCGTCAGAGCCCGCGCGGGCGTCGGTGGATCGTTGTCCCCGGAAGACACCCTCCGGCTTCTGCAGGGCGCCGCCGTCAGGTTCGTGGACGCTGCCGATCCGGTGTCGCTGCGCCGCGACGGATTCGATGGCGAGCGGTTTGACGCCGTCATTTCGTGCATGGCCTCCCGCACCGGTGCGCCGCAGGATGCCTGGGCGGTCGATTGTCGCGCGCACATGAACGTCCTCGACGCGGCAAGGCGTTCGGGCGTCGGTCACTTCGTGCTGCTCTCCGCCATCTGCGTGCAAAGGCCGCTCCTCGCCTTCCAGCGTGCCAAGCTGGCCTTCGAGAGGGCGCTGATCACATCGGGCATGCGCTATTCGATCGTGCGGCCGACCGCCTTCTTCAAGTCGCTGTCAGGCCAGATCGAGCGTGTCCGCAACGGGCGCCCCTTTTTGATCTTCGGTGACGGCACACTGACGGCGTGCAAGCCGATCAGTGACGGCGATCTGGCCGAATACATCGCGGGCTGCCTCGACGACGAGAGCCGCTGGAACCGCATCCTGCCGATCGGCGGCCCGGGCCCTGCGATCACGCCGCGGCAGCAGGGCGAAGCGCTGTTCGAAATGCTGGGGCGCCCGGCGCGGTTTCGGTCGGTACCCCTGGTCCTGCTCGATGTCGTCGCCGGGGGGCTCGGGGCCGTCGGTCGCATCTGGCCTCCGCTGGCCGAGAAGGCCGAACTGGCCCGCATCGGCCGGTACTACGCGACGGAGTCGATGCTGGTGCTGGACGCGCGGACGGGCCTGTACGATCCCGATGCCACTCCCTCGACGGGAACCGAGACACTGTTCGACTTCTACCGCTCGGTGCTTGGCGGCGGCCGCACGCCGGAACGCGGCGACCACGCCGTCTTTTGAGAAGGCGCGGAGGCGGCGAGCGCCACTCGGTCATGCGTCCTGCTTGCGATCACCTCGCCAAACGCTAGGTTTCCTGCAAATGAACTGATGCAACGGGGTCGTGGATCTGGCCAGGAGAATGAAGAGGACGAAGATGGTTCTTGCCTGGCTGGCGGGACTGGGCGCTCTTGCGATCATCGCGTCGACCGTTCTTCTCTATGCTCCCGACAAATCCCGCGCCGTGCTGGAAGTGGCCTACCCTGGCGACTATCGCACGGTGGGAGGGGTGCGGCTGCGTTTGCGCGACACCGGTCCGCGCGACGCGCCGGCGGTGATCCTGCTGCACGGGTTCGGCGCCAGCCTCGACACCTGGGAGGCCTGGGCGCAAGCACTGTCGTCACGTTTCCGGGTGGTCCGCTTCGATCTCCCCGGCTTCGGCCTGACCGGCACCGACCCGACAGGTGACTATACCGACGCCCGGGCGATCGAGATCCTGCTCGGTCTGATGGATCAACTGGGTATCCATCGCGCCGGAATCGTCGGCAATTCCCTGGGGGGGCGCATCGCCTGGAACTTCGCCGCACGTCATCCCGACCGGGTATCGCGCCTCGTTCTTGTCTCGCCGGACGGTTTTGCCAGTCCGGGCTTCGCCTATGGCAAGGCCGCCGACGTGCCATTGATGATGCGGGCTCTGCCCTATGTCGCGCCGCGCGGCATGCTGAAAGCCAATCTGGCCGCCGCCTACGCCCGTCCGGAAGCCCTGAGCGAAATGACTGTGACGCGCTATCGCGACATGTTGCTGGCCCCGGGCGTCCGGGCGGCGATCCTGGCCCGCTTGGAACAGACGGTCCTGCGCGATCCCGGGCCGGTGCTCTCGAACATCCGCACGCCGACCCTTTTCCTGGGGGGCGAAATGGACGGGATGATTCCGATTTCGAATGCAGCCGACTACTTGCGACTGATGCCGAATGCCATCCTGGTGCGCCTCCCGGATGCTGGTCATCTTCCGTTCGAGGAGGATCCTCTTGGGTCTCTTCCACCGGTCGAGCGGTTCCTGTGCGGCGAGACCCCGTGACTTGAATCGGGGATGGCTGATCGCTGTATGGGCCGAGCGACGGCGGATCGCGTCATGCCAAACGGGGCCGACTGGCATCCCGGCCCGTTCGGATGTTCGATAGCTGCACCGCGCGACGCCGCCGGCCCCGATATCGCAATTGACCGCCTGGCGGAGCAGCAGTCTGAGGGACCGACGTCGATGCTCGGGCGCTTGCCTCCCCCGCTCACACGCTCTGCGTGATCCTCTCAAGCCGAGCCCGCCGGGTTGTGCGGCCAGCCCCTTGCCGTGCCCGACGAGGGACAGGATGGCGACGGCGTGGCCTTCGCAATCGGCAATGTACTTCGACAGGTTCCTCGAGCGGGCGCCGGTTATTTTTCTCCACTGTGTTCCGTCCGGCGTTGCTGCAGGAAAATCGATCGCTTAGCAAAAAAAGATGGCGCATACCCAAAAGTGGGTATGCGCGATTCTTCCAAATCCTTAGCGTCGATCCCGCCACAAGAAGGGACTTATTCGGCAGTCGTGCCGCGAGACGGGGTTAACTGGGGGATGCTTTTGGCTGCGGGCAGCGCCGGGCTGGCGACGACCACCATCGCAGACGCACACTGCGACACGCTTCGGTTTCCGTGTCGCCAGAAGACGCTCCCGATTTCTCGATCCGGCCTGACGCATGCATCGGTCGAGGTTCGGGGCGGGCGCTTTCGGCGGATGCGTGTCCGCCCGGTGTCCTTCACCATCGGACCCCGTGACGCATTGGGTGGACGCGGCACTCAACGGAGCCGGGATCACCGCACAGATGCGGCGCTGTCGAGCCGTCGGCCAGAGCGGGCGAAGTGATCTGCCGGAGATCGACCGTGCGAGAACGACAAGGGGCGTCAAGCGAAACGAGAAGAGGCGGAGAGACAATGGGCAGGGGGAACCTCATGACGAACCGGCCGCTCTGCGCCCCGGCCTGGGCCGCGGCACTCCTGGCATCGGCGCTCGCCTTCCAGCTTCCGGCGCACGCCCAGACCGAGGAGTTCGGACGCGCGGGAAACTTCACCGTCCTCCTGGAGCCGCACGCCCCCGGGAACTGTCGCGCGATCATGTACGACCGAAAACACCAGCCCGACTTCGGCGAGTTCTTCGCAATCGCCTTCGACGGTCGAGACTGGCAGATCTGGACCGACTACCGGATCTACCACGCGCAGACCTATTCGATCACGGTGGACGGCCGGCCTTTCGATGCGTGGTTCGAGCAGATCGAGAACGTCGGGGTGGCTTCGGTCGATCGCAACCTGATCGATGCGATTGTCGATGGCGGACGGATCAGTCTCAATCTCGACCCCGACGGACCGGACTACTCTCTGCGCGGGTCCGCGCGCGCGATCGAGATGCTGGAATCCTGCGCTCGCGGCAGCGGCCCGAGCGGCAGCGGGATCGAGAACGCCAGCGATGGCGAGACCAACGCGTACGGTGGCTATGATATCGGCGGAACCCCGGAGGCCGACGAAAGCCGGTACGGTTCGGTGCGGGGCTGGACGGTCTACAGCGCCACGATCTCCGACAACTTCGCCTACTGCGCGGGCGAGTTCGACGATCGCGGTACGCCCTGGCGGCTGGGTTGGGACGGGATGCAATGGCAGGTTGCGGTGGCCTTGGACGCCGAGCCCGACTGGAGCGGCTCTCTCGACGTCGACGGCGACAGCCTTTCGATCAGCGGTTCGGCCAAGAGTGGATGGACGCTTCTGTGGCTGGGGATGCCGGAACTCGAAAGGATTCGCGACGGCAACTTGATGATCGTCGATGTCGGCCGTGTATCGATCGACCACCGCCTGATTGGAACGGCAGCCGTCATCACCAAGATCGAGGAATGCGTACGGCGCAACGGAGGGCGCGCCCGCGCGGCGGAGGCGCCGGTGTCGTCCCGCCGGACCCATGTCGCCAACTCGGGTGGCGCGGACTGCCCGGACGACGGCCCTCGGCTTCCCTTCACCGGCATCTGCGCGGGCCGCGCCGTCAACTATCTCGGGGGCGAGGCCACCTACGGTGACTACCTCCCCGACCCGGCTTGCGAATGGGTCGTCAACGAGGTGCAGATCGTCGAAGACGCGCTGCTCTACCGGGCGCTGCGCTGCAAGGGTGTCACCGCGCAACTCGAATTCGCCGGCGGGGCGCAGTGGGCCCAGCTGATGGTCGTTCGCTCGGCGCTCGAAGCGGCTTACGGGTCGCCCGTCAGCGATCCCGAGACCCCTCTGGTCTGGTTCAGCACGATCGACCCGACCGACGTCGAACGGCAGCTCGACATGCGATCGCGCCAGGGCGCGGAGGCGGAACTGCGCGGGCGCGTCTGTGCGATCCGGAAAGCCGATCCTTCCATTTCGCCGGACGGCTACGTCTTCGACATCACGCCCGCCGACCCGCAATACGCGCAGAGCCTGGAAGAGCCGACGGGCGCGCAGTGCGGGCCGTTCAGCTATGGCGACGGCTCGGTCCGCTTCTGGCGCGTCCTGGGCGACTACGCCTTCCTGTTCGACCTCAGCGCGGACATCTACCAGGACATCGATCCGAACACCGTGACGCTGCTCAGGAAAGATGGCAGCGGCGCCTGGGCGGCTGTGGACTGAGGCATGCGTCGGACCAGCCCAAGGCCGGTCCATCTGAAAGCGGGCAACGAACGCCGTTCGCCCTTCCGGCAGTCGGCACCTGAATCATGAGGGGACCACCATGTTGAACTTGCGCATCATCGCTTGCACGACCGTCGCAGTGGCCGCGGCTCTGCCGGTTCTTGCCCAGACGAACGATTATGGCGGCTACGACATCGTCGGCCAGCGGCAAGGCGAGTACTTCTACTCCGATACCCGCGGATGGCGCATATTCGCCGCCAAGGACGGCCCGACATTCGCCTATTGCTTTGCGGATACGGATCAGAGCAACGGATATTCTCACCGGCTCGGCTGGGACGGCATGCAGTGGCAACTCGCGGTGCCGGTCCGGTCGCGACCCGACTGGGAGGGAACCCTCCAGATCGATGGGGCAGGCTCCGGCCAGGGCTATGGCAGGGGCGGCGATTTCATCTCCGGCACCGCGGATGCCGACTGGACCATCGCCTGGCTCGGGGAGGCCGAACTCGACGGCATCCGCCGTGGGAGCGTCGCGGTGCTGGGCGCAGGCAGGCACGATTACGAGTTTTCGCTGTCGGGCGCGACGGCGGCCATGCTGAAGGTTCAGGAATGCGTCGAACGGTCCGGCCGTGCCGCACCGGCTACAGTGGCACAGCCGGAGCCTGTCGCCAGCGACACCGTCCGCTTCGGCAAGGCCGGGAACTGGCTCGTCAACGAGATCCGGGATGGCGCGCAGACCGTCGCGTGCGAAGCCCTCGACCCGTCCGAAAATCCGAATCTGCGCTTCGAGATCGATCGCGACAATTCCTACATCGACTTCCGGGATGGCGGCTACATGGGCGACCTGGGTGAACGCGTACCCATCCGGGTTCTGTTCGGACCGGGCAGTTCGTGGAGCGAAACGGAAGTCGAGATCATCGAAGGCCGGGATGGCGACAAGTGGGCCCGCATTTCCGAGGGACGCAGCGACGGGCCTGGCTTCCTGGACGATGCCATTCCCAACGCGCCTCAGGTCTCGTTCGTCGGCGAGAGCATCATCCTGGATACGCCCCTTACCGGCACCAACCGGGCGCTCGATCTGTTCTTCCGCTGCAGCGACAAGATCCGCTGAGCCCAACGCCGATCTGCTCCTGCGAACCAGAACGGCCCATCACTCCACTGGAAAGGGGAATTTCCAATGCGTCTCATTCCAGCATCCTTCTGCCTCCTGCTGCTCGGCGCCGCAGCGTCCCACGCCGCTCCGTCAAGCTTCCAGAGGTCATGCGAGGACGTCCAGATCGAGGTGGCAGGCGGCGAGGTATACCTCGTCGCACAATGCCGGGACAGGGCAGGCCGCTACCGCCCCGCGGAACTGCGCCTCTATGGCTATCAGAACGATGACGGATATCTCGTCCGGAACGGCTATGGGAAATCGTCCTTCCAGCGCAGCTGCGATCAGTACTGGCTCGACGTCGGCAGGACGTCGGTGTTCCTGAACGGCAACTGCAGGACGAGGAACGGCCGCTTTCGAGAATCGAGGATCGAGCTGCAGGACATCAGCAACGACGATGGTCGCCTCGTCGGCAACTGAGCGGGTGGTCCCCCAAGTCGGGGCGGCTTTCGATCGATCCGGCCCGACCTGCGGAGGCAAGGTCCGACAGGATTCACCATCCCCTTCACACGCTCCGCGTGATCCCCCCGTCGATCCGCAGATTCTGCCCGGTCATGTAGCTCGACCGCTCCGTCGCCAGGAACAGGATCAGTTCCGCCACTTCGTCCGCCGTTCCGTAGCGTCCCATGGGAATGCGGACGCGGCGGTCTTCCTTTTCCGGCAGGGAATCGATGAAGCCGGGCAGCACGTTATTCATGCGCAGGTTGTCGGCCGCGTACTGGTCGGCGAAAAGCTTGGTGAAGGCGGCCAGGCCGGCGCGGAAGACGCCGG
Source organism: Aquibium sp. ELW1220 (assembly GCF_030398385.1). Taxonomy (GTDB): domain Bacteria; phylum Pseudomonadota; class Alphaproteobacteria; order Rhizobiales; family Rhizobiaceae; genus Aquibium. The sequence continues at coordinate 27,837 of NZ_JAOAOQ010000019.1, forward strand.
AGGTCGGGAACAGCGCTTCCGGCTCGAACAGCGCGTAGGTGGCGATGTTGACGATCGAGCCGGATTTCTGCGCCTGCATCACAGGCGTCACCAGCCGCGTCATGCGGATCACGTTGAGCAGGTAATACTCCATCCCGAGGTGCCAGTCGGAATCGGAGATGTCGAGGATCGGTCCTTTCGGCCCGTGCCCCGCACCGTTGACCACGGCATCGATGCGGCCCCAGCGGTCGAGCGTCAGGTCGACGAAGCGCTTCAGGTCGTCGGGCTCGCGGTTGGAGCCGGTGAAGCCGAGCCCGCCGAGTTCGGCGGCCAGCGCCTCGCCCTTGCCAGACGAGGACAGGATCGCGACGGTGTAGCCATCGGCGGCCAGCCTGCGCGCGGCAGCGGCCCCCATGCCGGACCCGCCGGCGACGATCATGGCGACTTTGGTGGACATGCCTGCGTTTCCCTCCCGACGATCCCGCCTGCGCGGACGGGCGCGATCAGCACCCCTCCGCGTTGCCGTGTCGCGGGCTTACCTACCACGGCTTCACCCCCTGGTCACCCATGCCGCCCCTTGCTTGCATCAGGTCGAAAAACCTTGTGAGGAAGACCCTTGATTAGCCTTTGACAGGACGATGATCTGTGTTTATGGGGACCGATCTTTCAAGGAAGCAACGCCCGTACCCGGCGGCTTGCGGCGCGCCCGCCGGTCGGTACGGCTCCACCATTCGACGAGGCTAGGCCGTGGCGAAACCCGAACTTGGCACCAAGCGAATCTGCCCTGAGACCGGGCGGAAATTCTACGACCTGAACAAGGACCCGATCGTGTCGCCCTACACCGGCATGACCTATGCCCGGTCCTATTTCGAGGGCGGGTCGGCCGTTCGCGAGGAAGAAGAGGAAGTCGAGACCAAGGAGATCGACGCCGAAGAGGGCGCGGAGATCGTCTCCCTGGAGGATGCGGACGAGGAAGCCAAGGGCGGTGACCTGCCCGATCTCGACGACGACGAGGACGTGGATCTCGGCGACGACGACGACACGTTCCTGGCCGACGACGAGGAAGAAGACGACGACGTTGCCGACATCATAGGCGTCGGCGGCGAGGACGACGACGAGGTCTGATCGACTGTCCCCAGCCCGGTCGAAAAAAAGCGACATGGGCGGGCTTGATCTTACAAACGGGCGGGGATAGAAGCCGCCAACACGTTTCGCCCCGGTCCCATCCGGAGCGGTTTTTCCCCCCGAAAGGGCGGGTTCCGGCGAAGGCCGGAGCGTGGGGCCATAGCTCAGTTGGGAGAGCGCTTGAATGGCATTCAAGAGGTCGGCGGTTCGATTCCGCCTGGCTCCACCAGTTTCCAGATCTCACGGCAGTTCGCCTCTCTCACGCCTCCGATGGGGCGGGCAAAAACCCGGGCCGCGGTCGCGGCCCTGTTCCGGTCCGAGGATGATCCTCTCCCCTCCGCCATATGTCCTCCGGCTGCAGTTTTCTGGCTCCGGACAGGCGACGCCTTTCCTGGCGGATCGCATTTCCCGACCGGCCGGCGGGCGATCGGCGGTCGCGGCCTGTTTCGCCGCGTGTGTGGGCAGCCTGCTCTCCGGGATTCGATGCTGAGCTTCAATTCCCTCGGTCGCCGCGGCCGGCTCGGAAACCAGATGTTCCAGTATGCCGCCCTCTTCGCCTTCGCCCGACGCCTCGGGGCAGACTTCTGCATCCCCAGGGCGGATGGCGACGATCCCTTTGCCGACCACCAGCTCCTGCGGGTCTTCCGCTTGCCGGGCCTGCGATTCCTTGGTCGGCCGCGGGGATTCCTGACGTTGAAGGAGACCACCTTCGCCTACGACCCGAGCTTCTGCTGCACCTGTCCAGGCGATGCCGACCTGGACGGGTACTTCCAGTCGGAGAGATATTTCGCAGCCTGCGCCGAGGAGATACGGGCGGAGTTCCGCTTCCTTCCGGACACGGAACGGTCCTGCCGCGAGCTGATCTCGGGGTTCGGTGGGGAAATCATCTCGCTCCATGTCCGCCGCGGCGACTACCTCACGGACAGCGGGAACCATCCGCCGTGCCCGGTCGAGTACTATGCCGAGGCGCTGCGGCATCTGCCGGCTTCGCTCCCCGTCCTCGTCTTCAGCGACGATCCGTCCTGGTGCCGTACCCAGCCCCTGTTCCAGGGCGACCGATGGCGGATCGTCGATGGCAATCCGAATCATGTCGACCTTTGCCTGATGTCCCTCTGCAGCCACCACGTCACCGCAAACAGTTCCTTTTCCTGGTGGGGCGCCTGGCTGGGGCGGAATCCCCGCAAGATCGTCGTGGCGCCGCGACGCTGGTTCGGCAATGCGGGCTACACGTCGGCCCACGACACGAGCGACCTCGTCCCCGGCGACTGGATCCGCATCTAGGGATTCCCGCTGCCGCATGGAATGATGCTAGGCCTCCTGGCCGCAACCGGGTTCCCCCGATGACCGATGCCGCGCGACAGATCCTCCAACAGGTGCTCGGCGGGCATGCGTCCGGCGGTCGCTACGCGATCGTCGATTATCCCGGTTACGCCAATCCGGGCGACGCGGCGATCTGGTGCGGGGCGCGCGTCCTGCTCGAGGCGCTGGCCGGCCGCGCGCCATCCTACGTCTCCACCCTTCGCCATTTCGACGCGGCGCGTTGCAGCCATGCGGTGGCGGGCGGCACGGTCTTCTTCCTCGGCGGCGGCAGCTTCGGCTCGCTGTACGGCAAGCACCACCGGATGCGCTTGCGCGCCCTGGAGCAGCTGCGGGACGAGAGGATCGTCCTCCTGCCGCTGAGCGTGGCCGACGCCGCGCCGCCGGGCGGCGATCCCGGCCTGGAGGCCGAGACGGCGGACGTCCTGCGGCGATGCGCGAGGCTGACGGTGCTCGCACGGGAAGGCAGGAGCCAGGCGCTCCTGCGCGACGTCTACGGGATCGAATCCGCCCTGTGCCCTGACACCGCCCACGGCCTGACGCCACCCGTGGTCATCCCGGAGACGGAGACGGTGGTGCTTCGACGCCGGGACGGGGAGGCGCGCGGGAATGGGCAACCGGCGCCCGCGGCGAGGGATCTCGCTTTCGACTGGCGGGACGATGCAGCGCTGCGCTGGATCAACCGGGCAGGCAAGCTCGCGCCGCTCGTCCCGTCTCACCGGCTGCGGCTCGCCATGTTCGATGGGATCGCCCGGCGCAAGGTCGCGGTCGCTTGCGGCCTCGTCGGGCGCGGCCGGATCGTCGAGACCGATCGCCTGCACGGCGTCATCCTGGCGGCTCTCATGGGGCGCACGGTCATCGTCTCGGACAACGCGACCGGAAAGGTCGGCTCCTACGTCGAGACCTGGCCCGGGCTGCTGCCGCGCGTTTCGCTCAACCCCGGCGACGTCTGATCGCCGTCAAAGGAACCGGCTCCTGCGCGGGAATTCGCGCGCATGGAGGCTGCGCATCCGCGCCACCGCGACCTGGTAGCGGAGATTCGCCAGGAAGCGGGCCGCCAGGCTCGTCTTGTTGTGCGATTCGCGGTTGCTGTCGAGCGTGCTCGCGGAGAAGGGATCGGTTCTGGGTTCACACGGGGAGGGGATGACGATCCGGCTGCAGAGGCCGTGCACCCACCAGAATTTCAGCGCCATGTCGACGGGCTGAGCGAACGGAACCATGATCTCAGCCAGATGCGCGGCGGCGGGCCTGGTGATGGCATAGGCGATGGTCGACATCGGGTATTTGCGCGAAAGCACGGAAGCGAAGCGGCCATGCAGCGGCCGGACGTCCACGGCGGGGATGGTCCTGGGGCAGAACAGCCGCACCATGTCCCAGTCGCGCGGGCCGTTCTCCAGCGCGATCAGCGCCTCCCGCGCGCCGGCGGCGAACGCCACGTCGTCCTCGAAGACGAAGGCCATCTCCGCAGGGCTCTGCGCGATCAGGCGCCAGACCTTCAGATGCGACAGGAAGCAGGCGACCTCGCCCGGACTGAGCACGCGCTTGAACGGCAGCGCCGGCGACGGATCGACCGCCCGCCGGATCGTTTCCGGGTCCAGGTCCCGGTAGTCGATGCCTTCGATGCGCGTGAAGCCTGTTCCCAGCGTCTCCAGTTGAGCGACGGTCGCGTCGCGCCGCTCCGGATGGCGATCCAGGTTGATGAAATAGGCCGGGGCGGACAATTCGCTCACGAGACGCTTCCACCGGCATGTCCTGGCGCCTGCTTTGCACGCGCATGGCCCGGCATGCGCGTTCGGCCATACGTCGGCCATGCGCCAAGCCGGGACAGCGCCCTCGCGATGGTGCCGCCATTCTCTTCATGGCTCGGGAAGAGCCGTCCCGCACGTCTACAGTACATGGCGGGGCGGCTCTCCATAGAGATGTTTGCAGTGATTGCACGCGAAGATCTTGCCGCAGTTGGTCGTGCGACAGGTTACCGGCCTGGCGTAGTCAAGCATGACGCGTTCGAGGTGATCAATGCCCGAAGCCTTGATGGAAATGAGATCGCCCGGACGAAGCGTTTCCTTCAGGAAGGCCATCAGCGCGTCGAAGGTGTCGAAGGTGAAGAGCCTTTCGCGGTTCTCGGCCACGAGACGGCTCACGCGCTCGGCCTGCGGACCGTAGAAGATGACGATCTCGGCCTCGGCGAGTGCCGCCTTCGCTGCCGTCACATACTTCGTCCGTGCCGTGCCGCGATAGTCCGAGATGGTGCCGAACAGCATCAGCTTCCGCGGCGCTTCGGCTGCGGCCAGGATCTCGATGCTGGACGCGATCGTCCAGTAGGGCGCCTTGAGCGCGTCGACGATGAACGTTACCCCCGCGTGAACCTCCACCTGGTCCTTGAAAAGTTCGGGCTCCACCGACCCGATCGCCTTGGCCGCGGCTAGCGGGTCAATGCCGAGCGCCGTCGCCGTCGCCATGGCCGCCAGCACGCTCGTCTCCCACCGCCCGCCGATGAAGCGCGTCTGGATGTCGATCTCGTCGTCGCCGAGGCGGACGCGCATCGCAAGGCGCTTCGGGTAACCGCTGGAACTCGACATCAGCCGGATGTCGGCCCCATTCCCCCGGCCATAGGTGACGATCCTGGCTTTCGTCCGGGCTGCCATCGCCGCGACCAGCGGATCGTCGGCGTTCAGGATGGCGACGCCGTCGGCGGGAAGGGCCTCGACGAGCTGCGCCTTCGCGTCGGCGATCGCCTCGCGCGACTTGTAGTGCGAGATGTGATCCATGCCGATCGTCGTGACGACGCCCACCGTCGGGCGCACGAAAGCGACCGAAGCCTTCATGGCCTCGTGTTCGTGGCCGCTGATTTCCTGGACCCAGAGCCTTGCCTTCGCCGGCTTCCGCAGGAAGGACCTGCGGATCCCGTCTGTGGTATTGATGCCGAAGCCCAGATGGACGACGTCATTCGCCTCCAGCACCGCCGCGATCAGGCGGCAGGTGGTGGACTTGCCCGCGCTGCCGGTGACGCCGATGACGGCGTCCAGTCGGGCCGAACGACGCAGCAGGATCGCCAGCGGGATCTTCCACTTCGTCCGGATGGCGCGCACGCCGCGCCGCAGCACGCCATCGCGGGGATTGAGCGCCGAGAGCAGGCCATCGGTGCGGCCGCGATAGTGTTGCTGGCGGGTCACCGGGAGCGCTTGGCCGGATCGGCGTCGACGGAGCCGCTCGCCTTCAGCGCCGAAGCTTCGCCGGTCAGGCCCAGCAGTTCGGCAAGCTTGAGGCGCTGGATCTTGCCCGTCGGTCCCTTGGGGATGACATCGAGGAAGACGACGGTTCGCGGCACCTTGTGCGGCGCCAGCACGTTGCCCAGCACCGAGCGGACGTCCTCCGCATGCAGGGTCCTGCCTTCTGCGGGCACGATCGCGACCGCGACGTCCTCTCCCAGCGACCTGTGCGGGATGGCGAAAGCGATCGCCTCGGCGATGCGTTCGTCGCGCGCAAGCACGGCGTCGAGCTCCAGCGGCGCGATCTTCTCGCCGCCTCGGTTGATGATCTCCTTGGTTCGACCGGTGATGGTGAGGCGCCGGAGATCGTCGAGAAACCCCTGGTCGCCGGTATCGAACCAGCCGTCGCGGAAGGATGCCTCGTTGGCGGAGGGAGCGTTGAGATATCCCCCGTGCACGTTGTCGCCCTGGATGACGATGGCACCCACGGTCCCCGTCGGCACGTCGTTCCACGCCGCGTTCACCACTCGCACCCGCGCGCCCGTCATCTCTCCCACGGAACCGGGCAGGCGGTGGTCGAGGCGGTTGCTCGTGATCTGGTGCGCGGCCTCCGTCATCCCGTAGGCTTCGACGACCGGGCACCCGAAGGTCGTCTCAAGTCCTTCCAGCGTGGCAGGCGCGAGGGCCGCCGACGATGACCGCACGAAGCGCAGGCGTGCCTTTGCCACGATCTCGGGGTTGCGTTTGGCGCGCTGGAGGATGGCCTGGTGCATGGACGGAACGGCGGAGTACCAGGTGGGCGAGAAGTCGCCGAGCCAGCGGAAGAACTTCATCGCGTCGAAGCCTTCGGTGCAGACGACGGCGCCGCCGGCGTGCAGCGGCGCGCACAGCGTGGCGACGAGGCCGTGGATATGGAACAGCGGCAGGATCGACAGCCCGACGTCGTCCTGTCCGAGATGCAGCGTCCCGGCGACGTTTCGGATCGACGCCTCGATATTGCCCCGGGTCAGCCCGACGAGTTTGGGCCGCGCCGTCGTCCCGGACGTGTGGAGCAGGAGTGCGATGTCGCTGGACCGGTTCCCGGCAATTTCGACGATGCCCTCCGGCGCCGCCGCCGGCAGATCGACGATCAGCGCGTCGCAGGCTCCGCCACTGCCGAGTTCCACCTCCGCCACCGGCACGCCGCGCGCCCGTGCCACCGACTTCGCGGTCTCGAAGCCTGACTTGGGACAGAGGAGCAGCTTCGCGCCCAGGTCGTCGAGGTAGAAGTCCAGTTCCGCTTCCCGATAGGCCGGGTTGAGAGGCGCTGCGGTCGCGACCGTGGCGACCGCGAGGAACAGGATCGCCATCTCCGGCCCGTTGGGCATCGACAGCGCGACGACGTCGCCGGGCTTCAGCCCGGCCGCGACGAGACGGGCCGCCGTGCCGGAGACCGCGGCTGTGAGACTCTGGTGCGAACAGGCTTGACGGCCCGGCGAAAGAAGTGCCGTCTTGCGGCCTGTCCCCGATGGAAGGGAAGGCAGGAACGGGCAGACGAGGGATGTCATCGTGTTTCGCTTCTTTGCGTCACAATTGTAGATTGCAGATTTGCAGGCAGAATTGTCATGCTGCGAATGTTGCCGGATTTGAACCTTGCAGACGTGGTCGACGATGATGGCGGACCGCTACTTTTCATATGAGGTGATCGAAGAAGTCCAGCCGGAAAAAGGCGACCACGCTGTGATCTTCTACAAGAGAAAACGTCACATCGATGTGAAAACGCGCCGCTTTTCAGAAGGGGATGCACGTGAATTGCTGGGTCTTGCCGGTGCCGCCGCAGCAACGGTTCTCCCTATGCGATCATGGCCTGCGCTCGGCCGGTTCGCTTCGGGTCTCCGCTACCGCCGCAAGCGGGAGAAAGGCTATGTCGGCTTCGCGGAGTCGATGCAGTCGGTCCTCGGGATTCACGACGACACCTTGATTGAGGCCCTGTTCCGGGTGCACCTCGAAATGATCGTGCGGCGGCGATTTTCCCTGGCCCTCGACCATCTGGCGCCGCGCAGGAATCCGCGGATCGACGTCCTGGGGGCCGAAAGCCTGCAGGCGGCGCTCGCCAGGGGCAGGGGCGCCATCGTGTGGACCTCGCAGTTCGCCTACCAGACACTCGCCGGCAAGCGCGCCCTCTGGGAGCAGGGTTTCAGGCCGATCCAGATCAGCGACCCCTATCACGGAACTTCCAGCACGCGCTTCGGCAACGTCACGCACAATCCGCTGCTGAGGCAGGCCGAGGAGCGCTATCTGAAACAGCGCATCGTGTTCGAGCGCGACAGCGGCGCGACCGTCACCCGCAAGATCGTCAGTCTGCTGGACCAGGGCGAACTGATCCTCCTGACGAACAACGTGCATGCCGGATCGATGTTCGTGGAAATGCCGATCGGCGAGCAGGGCCATGTCAGCATGCCAACGGCGCCGCTCTCCATCGTCGCCCGCCGTGCCACGCCCTTCTTTACGATGGCGACGCTCGAGACGAAGCCGTTCGAGCGGCTGGAAGCCGTCATCCAGCCTGTCGACGATCAGGGAGGTGCAGAGGTTCGAGCCGCAAGGCGGGACTACGTCCGAATGGCGAGCCTGGCCCTGATCGCGCGGGACAACCTCTTCACGCAGTTCCGCCGCGCCCCGGAGCAGTATCTGATCCCGGCCAGCCTGGCGCGCAGCAGGGTCGTGCCGCAATCATCCGACGGTGGCATGTCGCCCTAGGGCAGCGCCTGCCGACGAGCACGGTGCCACGGCAGGAGGCTCGCCCTGCAGGTGAAGGTCTCGCCGGGCCTGTCGCTCAGACGGTCCTTCCACGGGCTGCCACCGATCATGAAGTCCACCGTGGACAGCTTTCTTTCGATGGCGAACCGGACCATTTCGACGAGCAGCACCCAGCCCGGCGAGAAGCGCTCCCAGTCGGGATTGTGCGCCATTTTCGACAGGAAGATCGTCCCGTCGCGCTCGAAGCAGAGGATGCTCGCGATCCACGCGTGATCGGACCGGAGCCGCAGGAGATGGGTGCGGTTGCGCGCATCCTCTTCTGCGGCGACGCGCTGGAACCAGATCTCCGTCTCGGGCGGCACGATCCAGTCGGAGAGCTCATGATCCTGCACCCATTGCCGCTTGCGCGCGAACAGGCGCGCGATCTCGGCGCTTCGCTCCTGCGGATCGGTGACCAGGTGAACCGGCCCGGCGCCGGCCTTCTGGAGGCGGCGGCCGAAATTGCCGAACTGCTGGCGCCGCTTGGCGGACATCGCCGCCAGATAGGCGTCCCATGTCGGGAAGGCGGATGTATCCAGGCTTGGCGCGGCGGTCCTGTGGACCAGCGGCAAGCCGGCCGCATCCAGCACACGGTGGAGGGCCGAGCCTCCGTGGACGAAGCCGATCTTCAGCAGCCGCCTCGTCCAGGACGAATGGAGAAACCGGGTGAAGACGCGCGCCGCCATGGCCGTGTCCATGTCGGGATCGAGAAGCAGGCCGTCGTAGAAGGGCGTCCTGGAGTCGAGCCAATACAGCGAATGCGGCCCCAGGCGGTCGCGACGCTTGACCATCGGCAGCCCCATCACCAGCCTTCCGTGCAGGCGGATCGCCAAGACGTGCAGGGTGGTCCGCGGGTCCTTCCTGTGCCGGTCCCAGTTCGCCCGCACGACCTCCATTCGCGAAAAGAAGCCTTCCTCACCACATCTGGCGTTGAGGGTTGCCCATTCGGGAGCGAGCCGGTCCAGTCCGCCGTCATCGCGGACGATCTCCCAGGCGATGCCGTCGGGGCCCTCCATCCCGTAACCCATGTCAGAACATAGTCCGGAGTCCCGCCAGGATCTCATCCCAGCGGCTCGGTGTGCGGAAGAACTCGATCCCTTTGGCGGCCAGCGCGGCCTCGCGACGGTGGAGCATCCGGCGGTCGTCCGCCAGGATCGCCACGCGCAGCCGTGCCGGCCCGGTGCCGAGCCCGCCATGCTCGGGGTCGAACGTCGCAAGCGGCACCAGCCAGCCGTCGCGCAAGCCGGGCTCGCACCGCTCGATCATCGTCTCGAGCCGGCAGTCGGACCTGCAGAAGGCGAGCCGCGCGAGACCTCCCACGCCGGACCCGGCGCTGCGGCGAAGCATCTCATGGACGAAGGCGGTGCTGGAGACCGGCCGAAAGTTGAGATCGATGGCGAGCGGCTTCCCGCCACGATCGATCAGAATGTCGAAGCCGCAGACACCGCGGAAGCCGAGCCTGCTCCCCTCCGCGGCGATGGCGCGCCCGAGAAACATCGCCTCCGGAGGCGGCGACCTGTCTGCGGCGAGCAGGTTGCCTGCATGGACCCCGTTGCGCAGGCAGACCTGCTCCGAAGCGCCGACGTCCCGGACGGCGCCATCCGGCAGCACCGCATACTGGATGCACCAGTTCTGCACCGCGTCGACGAGGCTCTCGGCTATCGCCGTTCCAGCATGCGAAAAGCGCGACAGGGCTCGTTCGAGATGCCGCCGTCCGCGGCAGATCGCGACATCCAGGCCCCCGGCGCTCGGCCCGTCGGTGGCGACCTTCAGCACGATCGGGCACTTCAGCGTCGCGCGGTCCGCCGGATCGGTCAGGTCGACGAGCCGGCGCGCCGGTGCGTTCTCCGCTCCCGCAAGCTGCGCGATGTTTCGCTTGTCGTTCAGGAATCTCAGCCGCTCGGATCCCACGAGCATCTGCGCGTCGCCGGGTCGGCGGCCTTCGGGACAGTGCACGTAGGCGACCGTCTCGCCATGCCGCCGGCGTCGTTCGATGGCGAGCCGATAGTCGTCCGGCGAGCCGTAGACCTCGATCGCCGAGCCGATGCGGACGCCGCTGCGTTCCATGGCTGCCAGCCCGGCCGGCGACATGGCGGCCTTCTGGACCAGCATCGGCAATTGTCCGGCGCAGGCGATCAGGTTTGCGGTCATGAACTCGGTCATGTGCGGTTCCGCCGGCGCCCATGCCGGTCCGGCATCCTCGCGGCGCGGCGCCAGGAAGGTCGCGGGCGGATAGAGGGCGTCGAGCGTCGGCGCGGTCATCGGGCCTGCCGGCCTGTTCGTCGCAGGAACCGCCTCTGCCGCTTGAAGCGCTTGAACCGGCGCGCGATTTCGTCGAGCGGGACGACCCGGTTGAGCGACTTTTCGAAGCGATAGCGCGTCAGCGCCCGGTCGACGGCCGCGACGATGTCGCCATCGCCGTGTGCTTCCGCCGCTGCCCGCAGATTGCGCATGTCGGACAGCGATCCTTCCCCCGTCACCTTCAGCAACCGCTTTCTCGACGTTAGGTGACGATAGGTCGGCGCCCTGCCGCGCATGTCGAGCACGTCGAGCGCGGCGAGCATGAACTGGCAGCTGTGGCAGACGCCGCAATGCTCGAAGCCGCGGTTGCAGACCCGCAGATGCTCCATCAGCGCGGGCTCGCAGCTGATCCGCCGGACCTTGGCAAGCCGGTGCACCAGCCCGTGATGTTCGACGCGCGCCCCGCCGGTGCCCCAGAGGACGTCCAGCGCCGGGTGCGATCCCCAGCGCCGTGTCCAGGAGGACTCGTCGGCCGAGGAGGCGATCAGCTGGCTCTCGAACCGATGCGCCAGCATGTGGCGCACGGCCGCCAGCACCGCGCCGTGATACTCGACCCAGCCGATCAGCCGATCCGAGACCGAACGGATGTCGGTTGTCACGAGTATGCGGTCGATGCCGAACCGCGCGGCGACGTCCTCCGACATCGTCTTCAGCCGCGTGACGCGGGGCTGGTCGGCTGGATCGACGTCCGCGCCGATGAGCGTCACCAGTCCCGAGATCCTGTCGCGCTCGGTGGCGAGCGAATAGCCGGAATCGACGCCGCCCGAGAAGAAGAGCCCGGTTCCGCGGCCTTCGGGATAGGACCGGCGGGTGGACCCGGCGTCGACGGCGACGGTGCGGTAGCCGGGGTACCATGCGCAGAGGAGCGCCTGGATCTCCCGGGCGTGGTCGAGGAGTTCCTCGTCGACCTCGGCGTCGATGCGCAGGTCGACGCCCAGTTCCATGGCCGGGACGAGGCCGAGGCAAAGAAGAGCGTCTCCCGTGGCGACGAGAGTCGCGCCGGTTGCCTCGAAGCGGACGACCTCGTCGAACCCGCCGCACATCAGCCGCACGTTCAAGGCGCAGCCGCCGCCCTGCTCGGCAGGAGGCGTCGCCATGTAGGCAAGCGTCAGACGATCGGTGCTCTTCATGCGGCTGCTGTGTTCCGGTCAGGCGCGGATCATCGTCGATCGGTGTTCCAGATACTACGCCGGACGCAATCCACCAATCACCATTCCCACGCGGCCAGCCGCGCAACCGGCACCGATTGCCGGGGTCGGTGCATTGTGATCATATGATGCCATGGGGATAGGCTCACGGCTTCGTTCGTTGTCCGATCTGGTGGCGGAGGAGTTCGGGCAGGACGTCCCCAATCCCGCCTGGCGGCTGCGCGCGCTGGCGCAGGGCCATCCCTCGCGGGCGATCGCGCTGCTCCCGCCCGAGATCCGCGCATCCGGCGCTTATCTGCGACAGTCGCGCTTCTATCGACGGCGCGCCTACTACAACCGCATGCTCTATGCGGCGCTCCACAACAAGATCTCGCAGAAGCTCTGGCTGGACAGGGTGTGCCCGCAGGCATCGCCGCCGATGACGCACTACGTCGTCGGCGAAAGGCTGGTGCAGATCGGCGGGCGTGAACTGCCGTTTCGCACGCGGGCTGAGGTTCCTGCTCTCCTGCAGCCCGGCAGGTCGATCTTCGTCAAGCCGGCCGATGCCGGGCAGGGGGCCGGCGCCTTCCATCTCGCCGCTGACGGCGACGCGGTGCGCATCAACGGCGAGCCCGCCGACCGCGCCGGCTTCGGACGCTGGCTCGCCGGCCAGCCGCTCGCCTTCACGATATCCGACGTCATCGATCAGTCCGGCTGGAGCTGCCGCATCTTTCCGGGCGCAGTCAGCACCGTGCGGATCATGACCGCGACCTCCTTCGTCGACCGGCGGGCCGTCGTTCTCGGCGCCGTTTTCAAATGCGCGACGAGCCGGTCGGCGCCGACCGACAATTTCCAGAGCGCACGCGGCGGGACGACGTCATCGATCGATCTCGATACGGGAAAGGTCGGCCCCTGCGTCTCCTTCGACGAGGACAGGTTCGAGCGGGTTCTGGCCGATCGGCATCCGGAAACGGGGGTTGTGGTGGCGGGAGAGACGCTGCCGCACTGGCGCCTGCTGCGGGACACGATCGCAGGACTGGCAGCCATCCTGCCATGCGCCGGTGTCGCCGGCTGGGACGTCGCGCTGCGCGATAACGGGATAACCGTCGTCGAGATCAACACGCTTCCCGGTCTCAACGTGCTCCAGAGCGCGGTGCCGCTGCTCGACACCGACGCCAAGCGCGCCATCCTGTCCGAGATGCGGATGATCTGATGCGCAGGACTGCGGGGGACCGGGATCGATGTGCGGGATAGCGGGAATCTGGCGCTTCGCGGGCCAGGCCGGCGAGACAGACGATGCGGACGTTCGCGCCATGATCGCGGCGATCGTTCACCGCGGTCCGGACGGACAGGGATACTGGTCGACGGACCGGCTGGCGCTCGGGCATTGCCGCCTCGCCATTCTCGACACCTCCGATCGCGGCCTGCAGCCGGCGATCACGCCCGACCAGTCCGGCGTGCTCGTCTACAATGGCGAGGTCTACAATTTCCGGGAATTGCGAACGGAACTGGAGGCCGCCGGCATCCGCTTCCTGAGCGAGAGCGATACCGAGGTGGTGCTGTGGGCGCTGCACCAGTGGGGCGTGGATGCGGCGGTCCGGCGCTTCAACGGCATGTTCGCCTTCGCCTATTTCGACCGTCGGGAACAGGCGCTCTGGCTGTGCCGGGATCGGCTCGGCATCAAGGCGCTCTCGGTCGCCCGCACCGGCAGCCGACTGATCTTTGCTTCGGAAGACAAGGCGCTGCTTTCCGCCTCCGGCTTCGACACGCGGATCGACACACGCGCGCTGACACTGTCGCTGGCGCTTCAGGACATCGATTCGCATCTGTCGTCCTTCGCCGGTATCCGCCGGCTGCCTCCGGGCGCATGCTGGCGCGTCGATGGCGACGGCATCCGGGAAGGCAGCTTCTGGAACGCGCTCGCGGCCATCGACATGGACCGTCTCAGCGACCGGAACCGGAATGTCGCCGGGGCGAAGGAGGAACTGGAGAGCCTCCTGCGCACCAGCGTCGGCCTTCACTGCGTCTCCGACGTGACGCTGGCCACGGCCTGCTCCAGCGGCGTCGATTCAGGGCTGGTCACGGCGTTGAGCCGGGAGTTCGTCGATCCCTTCCACGCCTATGTCGTCGCTCCCGATACGGGCGTGAGCGAAGTGGAAGGCGCGCAGCGCACCTGCGACCGTCTGGGCGTTCCGCTGCGGCGCGTCGTGTTCGATCGCGCCGCCTATCTGCGCAACCTCGCGATCGGTATCCATCACGTCGAGAACGGCAACCTCAGCAACTCGACGGCCGCGCTGCTGGCGATGACGCGGCAGTGCCGGCAGGACGGCGTCAAGGTCCTGCTGACGGGTGAAGGATCCGACGAGCTCTTCGGCGGCTATCGCTGGCAGGCGGTTTCCGCCAGCCGCGCCCGATGGGCGCATTTTCTTGCGACCTTCGGTCCCACGCGCCATGCCCGCGAGCGCCGCAGGAAGAGGATCGCGATGACGCCGTTTTCGAACGCATTCGCCGGGTCGGGCACGGTCGAGCATCGTATCCTGTCCACGTCGCTTTTCGCGCAGCACATCCTCTCCGCCGAAGAGATACTCGAAACCCTTGCTCCCCTGTCGCCTGTCTTCGCCCGGGTCTTCGCCGGCAACGGCATCTTCGACCTGTACGGTCACATGCAGTCCATCATCCACCGCCACGACCGGATCTCGATGGCCTCGTCGGTCGAGCTGCGGGTGCCGTTCCTCGAGAACGGCGTCATCGACTTCGCGCTCAACCTCCATCCCGACTTCAAGCATCGGAAGCGGCAGGGCAAATGGCTGCTGAAGGAGGTGGCGCAGACATACCTGCCGCGCGAGAACGTCCTGGCTCGGAAGAAAGGTTTTCCGATCTCCAGCGACTACTTCGCCGGAACCCAGTCGACGCTGAGGAACGGCGCACTGCGGGACCTGATGGCGTGGAGCACGGGCGAGACGGAGCGGATCGTCGACCTGTGCGCCGCCGACGGCACGCTGCGCTCGCGCCTGGTCGGGCACGAGGTCTTCGCCCGCATCTATGCCGCGGGCGTCTCTCCCGAACAGGCCGGCGAGACGCTGGTGGCCGCGGCGGCGGAGCGCGGAGCGGACGGCTGACGCGGCAAGCCGGCCTCGACGCGGGAGGTCACTCCACCCAGGCCGTTCCGGGCTTTGCCGCCGCACAGAAGAGGGCTGCCGCGCGCCGGCTCTCGTCGACCACCGCGCGGATGAACTGGTGGTGCGTCAGCGCCTGGTAGCTCGCCACCACCGGCATCGACGGGAAGTGCTTCGTCACCTTCATCGACACCAGCCGGCCGTTGGCGAGTTCGCGGCGGATCGCCACCGAGGGCAGGGCGGCGACCCCGAAGCCGTCGAGGATCAGGCTGACGATGGCGTAGAGCGAGTTGCAGGAGGTCAGCTTCGACGCCAGCACCTGCTCGTCGTGGAAGTAGGGCGCGACCATCTGGAACGGCGGCGAGTCCTTCGGGAAGGAGATGATCGGCATCGACGCCAGATCCTGCGGCGTGTAGGTCCGGTCCGGATTGATCAGCCGCGGCGAGCCGACCCAGCCCATTTGCAGCACGCAGGCCGTGAAGCTGCGGAACCCCTCGTCGACCACCGGCTGGATCGCGAAGATGATGTCGAAGAAGCCCTTCTTCAGTCCTTGTGCCAGCGCCTTGGTTCCGTCGACCGTCAGTTCGACCCGCAGGTGCGGATAGCGGGCGTGGAGCGTCTCGATCAGGCCGGGCAGCCATGTCGCCGCGACGGTGTCGATCGCGCCGATGCGCAGGGTGGCCGCGACAGGCTCGGGCTCGCGCCGCAGACGGGCCGCGAGCCGGTCGAGTTCGGCGAGCACGGTCTCGAACGTCTCGAGCGCCCGCTCGCCGGCCTCCGTCAGCCGGAACGCGCCGTCGCCGCGCTCGATCAGCCGGCATCCCAGTTCCTCCTCCAGGGCGGCGATGCGGGCCGAGATGGCGGGCTGGCTGGTGGCGAGCTCTTCCGCCGCCCGGCGGAAATGGCGCGTCCGCGACAGCACGACGAAACTGCGCAGGTCGACGCTGCGGACCTGCAGGCCGCGGCCGGCGCGCGTGGGCGGCCGTTCCTCGTCGCTCATCCGGGCAGGATCCGGATACGGTCGGGCGCGATGCCGATGCGGGCCTCCGAACCCGGCTCCAGCATCACCGAGGCGGGTGCCAGCACGCTGATGGTCTGGCCGGCGAGATCGAGGATGTAGCGGTGGCGCGATCCGAGATAAACTCGGGTGATCACCTTCGCGGCCAGGCCGCCTTCGGACAGGAAGTCGACGTTCTCCTGTCTGAGCGCGAGCGTGGCATTGCCGTCTGGCGCGCCGGACGCGATCGGAAGGGTCTGCCCGTCGGCGAGCGTTGCCAGGCCGCCCGCGATGCGCGCCGGCACCAGGTTGGCGGCGCCGAGGAAGGACGAGGCATAGGCGGTCGCGGGCGCGTCGTAGATTTCGCGCGGCGGCGCCTCCTGCTCGATCGCGCCGGCATTCATCAGCACCACCCGGTCCGACAGCGACAGCGCCTCGTCCTGGTCATGGGTGACGAAGAGCGTGGTCAGTCCGATCCGGCGATGGATCTCGATCAGTTCCACCTGCATTTCCTCGCGCAGGCGGGCGTCGAGATTGGACAGCGGCTCGTCGAGGAGCAGCACCTTGGGATTGGAGACGATGGCGCGAGCGAGCGCCACGCGCTGCTGCTGGCCACCGGACAGCTGGCGCGGCGCGCGGTCGGCCAGATGCGTGAGCTGTACCGTCTCGAGCGCGGCCTTCACCTTGGCATCCTGCTCCTCGCGCGTGCCGACACGGCGCATCCGGAGCGGAAAGCGCACGTTCTCCGCCACGCTCATGTGCGGCAGCAGCGCGTAGCTCTGGAACATCATCGCGATATCGCGCTTCTCCGGCGGCAGGTCGGTGACGTCGGCTCCGGCGATCTCGACCTTGCCCGTGCTGACCCCTTCCAGCCCGGCCACGATCCGCAGCAGGGTGGTCTTGCCGCATCCCGACGCGCCGAGCAGCGAGACGAATTCGCCGGAACGGATCGTCAGGTCGATGCCGCGCAGAACCTCGACCTTGCCGAAGGATTTAGTGATGTTGGTCAGCGTCAGGTCGGACATTCAGCCACTCGCGAAACGGGTGAGGCCCAGCATGCGCTCGAGGATCAGCATGAGCGCGACCGTGATCAGGATCATCAGCGTCGAGACGGCCGCGACCGTCGGATCGGGCGAAAACTCGAGCTGGCCGTAGATCTGCACGGGCAGGGTGGTGAGGTTGGGATTGCGCAGGAAGAGCGACAGCACCGCCTCGTCGAACGAGATGTTGAAGGCGAAGAACGCCCCGGCCAGCAGGCCCGGGCGGCATTGCGGCAGGGTGACGAACCAGAGCCGCTTCAGGCGCGTGGCGCCCATGGTCCGGGCGGCTTCCTCCAGGAACGGATCGCGCTCGGCCAGCACGGCAAGCGTCGTGCGGATGACATAGGGGATCGCCACCACCGTATGCGCCAGCCAGAGCGCGTAGAAGGACGTGGCCCCGAACACGGCGCTCCACAGCATCAGGAGGCCGATGGCGAAGATGATCGAAGGCAGCACGAGCGGCGAGAGGAAGAAGGTCTCGACCGCTCCGCCCGATCGCCGGCCGCGCGAGAGACCGATCGCCGCCGCCCCGCCGAGCAGACTGGCCGAGACCGTGACCAGGACGGCGAGGTTCAGCGACAGCCAGAACGCGCCGAGATAGGCGGGGGAACCCAGTGCGTTTTCGTACCAGCGGAACGTGAATCCCTGCGGCGGGAAGGCGACGAACTGGCTCTCGGACACGGAGACGCCCATGACCACGACCAGCGGCGCCAGCATGAAGATCGCCGCCAGCAGGACGAAGACGAAAGCCGCGATCCGCAGCCAGCCGGGAACGGCCCTAACCATGCGCGCGCCTCCCCAGCCTGAGGTAGGGGATCAGCAGAAGCGCGATGCCGGCAAACAGGATTACCGCCTGTGCCGCGGCGAAGTTCCAGTCCAGCGTCTGCGTGACGTTCTTGTAGATCGAACCCGCCAGCACCTCGATCCGCGGGCCTCCGAGCAGCGCCGGCGTGACGAAAGACGAGGCCGACAGCGTGAAGACGAGGATGGAGCCGGCTAGCAGGCCGGGCGCGGCGAGCGGCAGCACCACCCTGCGCATCGTCTGCAGGAAGGAGCAGCCCATGGTCCGCGCGGCTTCCTCGAGCCTGGGGTCGAGGCGGATGATGACGCCGAGCAGCGAGAGCACCATGAAGGGCAAGAGCACCTGCACCATGCCGAGGACGATGGCGGTTTCGGTGTGCATCAGCTGGAAACTGCGGCCGACGAGGCCGAAATCGCGCAGTGTCGATGCGATCAGTCCGCTGCGCGACAGGAGCACCATCCAGCCGAAGGTCCGCACGACCACGGAGGTCATCAGCGGCAGGATCACCATGATCACCAGCCAGAGCCGGACGCGCGGGCCGCTGCGCGCCATGATGTAGGCCAGGGGAAAGCCAATGGCCGCACAGATCGCGGTGATGAGGGCGGAGAGATAGACCGTCCGCCACAGGATCGATGGATAGAATGTGTCCTGAAAGAACCGCGCGAACTGGTCGACGGTGTGGCCGTCCGGCCCCTGCACCGAGAGCACGAGCATGCGTGCGATCGGAAAGATGAAGCCCACCACCAGCAGAGCCAGTCCGGGGAGCAGGAAGAGCCAGGTTTCGCGGCGGTCTGTCATGCGTTGCAATCGCGCTGGGACCCCGACCCGCGCGAGGGCGCGGGCCGGGGTGCCTCGATCAGCGGGCGATCGTCTTGGCGAAGGCCTCGGTCCATGCGGAGCGATTGGCCTCGATCACGCGGGGATCGAAGCGCATCAGGCCCTTGGTGGCGTCGGCACCGTAGACGACGTCGGCCGCGACCTCGTCCGACAGTTCGGTCTTGGCGTTGGTCGGCGTGTAGCGCAGCGCGTCCGAGAAGCAGGCCTGGGCCTCGGGGGAAAGCTCCCGGGCGATGAACTCCGACGCCAGTTCGACATTGTCGCGTCCGGCGACGAGGTTCGCCGTGATGAAGCTCGCCGGCGTGCCTTCCTCGCCCTGGATGAACTTCACGTTCAGCCCTGCCTTCTTCAACGTGAAGGCGTAGTCCGAGGCATACGGCGCGATCCACGCGTCGTTCTGCGCGAATTCGGCCTGGATCTCGGGCGACTTCGACACGACCACCGCGCCGGCGTCGAGCAGCTTGCTGACGGCGTCGAGGCCGGGCTGGATGTTCTCCAGCGTGCCGCCCGAAACCTGGTTGAGCATCAGCAGCCCGATCATGCCGTAACCGTTGCTGATGTCGGTCAGCACCAGATGCTCGGCATATTCGGGCTTCATCAGGTCAGCCCATTTGGTCGGCTCGCTCGGCACCTTGTCGGATGCGACGACCAGGCCGACGGCGGCGATCTGGTAGGCCGGTCCCTCACCCTTGGCGACACCCGCCTTGGCGAAGTCGTAGAGGTCGGCCAGCGCCGGGACGAGATCCTCGGTGACCGGCACGAGCAGACCTTCGGACGCCGCGACGATCTCCTGCCCGCCCGAGAAGTGGATCACGTCGTACTGCGGCGCGTCCTTCTGGGCGCGCAGCTGCGCGAAGGCGTCGGCCGAATAGGCCGTCACGATGTTGACCTTCGCGCCGGTCTCGGCCGTGAACGGGTCGATGACGCATTTGCGGTGGGCCTCTTCATAGGCGCCGCCGAAGGAGTTGATGGTGATCTCCTGCGCCAGCGCCGGAGCGGCGAATGCGCAGAGCGAGGCTGCAATTGCGATACGAGCGGTGGCGGTCATCACGGTTCCCTTGTTCTCTTTTTCGATGAACTGACTCTTGCGTCTGAATGCCTGCGGGCGGCGCGGTGCGCGCCGGCCGCCTATTTCACCCGGCCCAGTTCGACCATGCGCTCGCCCTTGCGGCGGATCACACGGCACTGCTCCACGACGGCGTCGAAATTCTCGGTGACCTTGCCCCAGAAGTTCGGTGCGGTCCATCCGGTCGGGCCAGCGGTGCGGGCGCCCTCGCCGTAGACGAGACCGATTTCCCAGAATTCGTCCGGATCCATCTTGAAGTAGTTCTTCGGCTGGTAAAACCACAGCAGTTCGCCCGGCGCGGGGAAGCTGGTGATGTTTTCCGGTCCGAGCGACCTTGGGTCGAAGGTCTGTGCGCTCTCGGGAAGACCCATCATGATCTCCGGTCCGGTGAAGGAGGCGTGCAGCGCTGGCCACTGGATCGGCTGATGCAGCGCGCCCCAGATGGCGTCGCAGGTCTTCGGCGCCACATCCTCATAAAGAGAGATGATGCCGGTAACGTCGGCTTCGAGAAACTTGATGTAGAGCTTGCGCTCGGACATGGGTCCTTACTCCCTATTGATAGCCAAAGTGGAGCAGAAAACGGGGGACTGGTCCAATTCAATCGCAAGATCGGCTCGATCACGAGAATTTATCACGCCGACTTGCGCGCGTCGCCATCAGCAGTTGCAGAACCGGCGTTTCCGGCCGAAGAAGACGCTGCTTTCGCTTCTTCCCTTGCGCGAGGCTCCGGCTTTCGGCCACACTGCGCCTCACGGCCCGCGGCCTCGTCCGCCTGACGGCGGTTCCGCCGGGGCCGGCCGCATGCCTCGACGGGATGGCGCTTCCATGATCGGCACGAAGATGCATCCGCCCCATCTGCGCGCCGCGCTGATCGAGCGGTCGCGTCTCCTGCGCATGCTCGGCCAGGCTTCCGAAGGCAAGCTGACCATCGTCTCCTCGCCGGCTGGCTTCGGAAAGTCGACGCTGCTTGCGCAATGGGCGCAATCGGTCGCCGGCGGCCGCGTCGCCTGGCTGTCGATCGACCGGCTCGACAACGATCTGGCGCGCTTCCTGAAGTACCTGGCGGGAACGCTGCACCGCGTCGACCCGGAGATCGCGGAGAATGCCGGCTCGCTGATCGATTCCAGCCCGGTGACGCCGGTCGACTCCCTCCTGACCAGCATCATCAACGACCTCTCCCGCGCCACCGTCCCGATCTACCTCGTGCTCGACGACGCGCACCTGATCGTGTCGCAGGAGATCGCGGCGTTCCTGAACGCGCTCGTCGCCTATGCGCCGCCGGCGCTTCACGTCGTGCTGGCCACCCGCGGCGACCTGCCGATCGAGCTCGCCGGCATGAAGATGAAGGGGCAGGTGGTCAGCCTCGGCGACGGCGACCTGCGCTTCTCGCTGGAGGAGAGCGAGGACTACCTGCTCAATGTCTGCGGGCTCGACCTGCCGATCCCGGCCATCGTGTCGCTGCACCGCAAGACGGAGGGGTGGCCGGCCGGCCTGCAACTCGCCGCGCTGGCGCTGGCGCATGAAGCATCTCCGGAAGCCTTCATCGCCGAGTTCTCCGGCAGCCAGCGCGACGTGGCGACATTCCTCGCCCACGACGTGCTGGCCCGGCAGAAGCCGGAAATTCAGGAGTTCCTGCTGCGGACGTCTGTGCTCGACCGCTTCTGCCTGGGCCTGACCCAGGCGCTCTGCCCCGACATCGACTGCGCTGCCGCGCTGGAGACGGTCGAGCGGTCGAACCTGTTCCTGATCGCGCTCGACAATTCCGGCCACTGGTTCCGCTACCATCATCTGTTCAGCGAATTCCTGCGCAACAAGCTCGACACGCGCGCGGCGGGCGAGCGCGCGGGGCTGCATGCCGCCGCCGCGTCCTGGCTTGCTGCCCACGACCACGTCTCGGACGCGGTCGGCCACGCGCTCATGGCCGGCGACACGGATTTCGCGGCCAGGCTGGTCGAGACCTGCGCCATGCCGCTGATCATGCAGGGCCACATTCCCCGCCTGACGGAATGGCTGAACCAGCTTCCGGAGGATGTCGTCGCACGGCGGCCGCGCCTGCTGCTCGCCCGCGTCTGGGCGCAGTTCCATATGAGCCGCCCGCGCCAGGCCGTGCGCATTCTCAAGCAGGCCAAGGACCTGATCGAGCGGCTGGCGGACGAGGGGCAACTCGGACCGGCCGCCGCCCGGTCGCTCAAGGCGGAACTGCGCACGCTGACGGCCGGCGTCATCAGTGCCAGCGACCGCTCGCGCTCGGCGACGCGCGCAGCGGCACGCTGGCTGCCGGACTTCCCGGAAGACGAGCCCTTCGCCCGCGGGACGCTGGCGAACATCGCCGCTTTCTCGCAGTATTCGCTGGGCGACCTTGATGCCTCGCGCCTGTTGAGCCTCAAGGCGCGCGACTACCACGCCATGTCCGACTCGGTGTTCGGCATCGTCTATTCCGACCTGCTGCTCGGCCTGGTCGAGATCGCGGCCGGCGACCTGCGCTGCGCCCACGAGCATCTGGAACGCGCCTGCCGCCTGGCGCGCGAGCGGCTCGGGTCCGGCTCCTACGCCGAAGCCATGTCCGCGATCTTCCTCGTCGAACTCGCCTATGAATGGAACGATCTCCAGGGCGCCGAACGCATCCTGCACCAGCATCGCCAGCTGATCGAAGAGTGCGGACTGGTGGTCCATGAGATGGCCTGCAAGCTTCATCTCGCGCGGCTTGCTGCGGCGCGCGGACGGCACGAGGATGCGCTGATCCACCTGGAGGCGGCCGAACGGCTGGGCATCGAGAAGCGGTACCGGCGGCTGACGGCGAGTGCGCTGAACGAGCGTGTCCGCATGCTGCTGGCGCTGGGCGACGTTCGCGCCGCGCGGCTTGCCCTGCGGTCGCGCGGCATCGAAGTGTCGTCGGAGGCGCTCTCGGGACCGATACATCCCATGGAGGAGAATCTGCGCATCGGTGCTGCGCGGCTGCTGATCGCCGAAGATCGTCCGAAGGAGGCGGTGGCGCTGCTGGAGCGCATTGCGGCGCGGATGAGGAGCGACGGCCGGATGCGCGGCTTCATGCAGGTGCGCGCGCTGGTGGCGGTCGCCGCGCGTCGGGCCGGCGAGCCGCTGCTGGCGCTCGCAGCCGCGGTCGACACCGTGACGCTGGCGCAGCAGCAGCAGGCGGTGCGCTCGCTGGTCGACGAGGGCGCGCCGTTGCTGCAGGTGCTCGATTTCGCCCGTACCCGCATCCCCGCCTGGTCGGGCACGTCGGAAACCGCCGTCTTCGTCGAGACCCTGTTCCGCGCCTTTGGCCGCTGCGGCATCGACCGGCCTCTCACCGGCGCGATGAACCCGCGGCCGGGGCGCGACCTGCTGAGCCGCAAGGAGACCGAGGTGGCGACGCTGCTGATGTGCGCCTACACCAACCGTCAGCTGGCGCAGACCCTGTCGATGGCACCGGACACGGTGAAGTGGCACCTGAAGAACATTTTCGGCAAGCTCGGCGTGTCGAGCCGCACCGAGGCGGTGCTGCGGCTCCGCGAGATCGGCGTGGAAGGCGCGCCGATGCATCATCTGGTCGGATAGGCGTCAACACCACCCGGATGGGTGGGGTGAAAAAGGCTACCCGTTACCCGAAGGTGGCGGGACAGCTGCGGTCGGCTGCGCGAACATCCCCGACATGACGGCAATCAGGCGTGAGGCGTGATGACGACGGGCTTCGTCTTCCATGAACTCTATCTGTGGCACAACACCTGGAACTGGAACCAGGTGTTTCCGCCCGGCCTGACCATCCAGCCGGGCACCCACGCCGAGAACCCCGAGACCAAGCGGCGCCTGCGCAACCTCATGGAGGTGAGCGGCATCCTCGACCATCTCGTGCCGATCAAGCCGCGGCCGGCGACCGTCGAAGAGCTCCTGCGCGTCCACACCCCCGGGCACGTGGCGAAGATCAGGGAGATCAGCGACCGTGGCTATGGCGACGCCAGCGTGCTGACGCCGCTCGGCGCCGGCAGCTACGAGATCGCCCTGCTCGCGGCCGGCGGCGCCATCGAGGCGGTCGCAGCCGTGATGGCCGGCACGGTCGACAATGCCTATGCACTCGTTCGGCCGCCCGGGCACCACGCGACGGCCGATGTCGGCATGGGCTTTTGCCTGTTCTCCAACGCTGCCGTCGCCATTCGCCATGCCCAGCAGGCGCTCGGCGTCGGCCGGGTCGCCACCGTCGACTGGGACGTCCACCACGGCAACGGCACCCAGTCGATCTTCTACGACGACCCGAGCGTGCTGACGATCTCGCTGCACCAGGACAATCTCTTCCCTGCCGCGTCCGGCGCGGTCGAGGAGAATGGGACGGGTCCGGGCGAGGGCTACAACATCAACGTGCCGCTGCCGCCGGGCTCCGGCCCAGGCGCCTATGTCGAGGCCTTCGAGAAGGTGGTGCTGCCGGCGCTGCACCGCTTCAGGCCGGAACTGATCGTGGTGCCGTCCGGCTTCGACGGCTCCGGCGTCGATCCGATGGGCCGCATGATGGTCAACTCGTCGGGCTACCGCGCGATGACCAAGATGCTGCTCGGCGCCGCGAAGGACCTCACCGGCGGCAGGATCGTGATGACGCACGAGGGCGGCTATTCCGAGATGTACGTGCCCTACTGCGGCCTCGCGGTGATCGAGGAGATGTGCGGCCACTATACCGCCATACCCGATCCGTGGGACCGGCTCATGCAGCAATGGGGCGGCATGGACGTCCAGCCCCACCAGACCGCGGTCATCGACCGCTCCGCCAGACTCGTCCAGAACATTCGCTAGCCATAATCAACAAGGGGAACAGCAATGGATCGTGACCAGAAACTGCAGAAGCCGAACGTCATCGCCGGAACCCGGCGCAACTTCCTCATCAAGGGCGGCCTGACGAGCGCGGCCGCGCTCACAGGCATGCCGGCCATGCTTCTGTCGATGAACGGCGAGGCCCGCGCCCAGGGCGAGCCGATCCCGGTCGGCCAGTGCGGCCCGACGACCGATTTCGCCGCGCCTGACGGCATCGAGTTCAAGAACGGCCTGATGCTCGCCTGCGAGGAGATCAACGCGCTTGGCGGCATCCTCGGCCGTCCGCTCGAGCCTTCGTTCGAGGACACCGCCCAGATGGGCGATGCCACCAACGTTCAGGCCGCCCAGCGCCTGGTCGACCGCTACGGCGCGCATGCCATCATCAACGGCTACAACATCGGCTCCGGCGCCGCGATCCAGGAAGTCGCCGCCGATGCCGGCATCGTCTACGTGCACTACGACACAACCATCGGCCACAACGACCTCGTGAAGTCCAACCCCGACCGCTACTGGGGCTCCTTCCAGGGCGATCCGGCCGAGTACTGGTACGGCCCCGGCTTCCTGAAGTTCCTGCAGGACCTCGAGACCAACAAGGAATGGACGCGGCCCAACAACAAGATGGCGGTGATCCTGTCGGCCGGCGTCTACGCCTCCAACATCGCCAATGCCGTCAAGGAGCAGGCCGCCGCGTATGGCTGGGAGATCAGCCTGTTCGAGACGGTGAGCGTGCCGGCCTCGGAATGGGGGCCGACGCTGGCGAAGATCCGCCAGGACCCGCCGGCGGTCATCTGCATCACCCACTTCCTGCCTGCCGACCTCGGCCAGTTCTGCGTCCAGTTCGCGCCGAATCCGACGCCGAGCCTGATCTACATGCAGTACGGCCCGTCGATCCCGGCCTTCCGCGACATCGCCAAGGAAGCCGCCAACGGCATCATCTACGCTACGCTCGTCGGCGCGCTGCAGGACGAGATCGGCACCGCCTTCGAGACGCGCTACAAGGCGCGGTTCGGCGAGAATGCCGGGCACAACTCCGGCGCCCAGCCCTATGACGGCGCCTATGTCTGGGCGACAGCGGCGGCGCTCGCCGGCGGCACCGGCGAGCCGGGCGAGTTCGACCAGAACCGCAAGGTCGCAGCCCGGATGAGTTCTATGATCTGGCGCGGCGTGACGGGCACCACCCGCTTCAAGCCACTGGAGAACGCAGCCTACACCTATCCGACCGAGACCAACGATTCCTCGCTCGGCATGCCGCACCAGTTCCTGCAGATCCACGACTACACCAAGGGTCCGGGGCTGATCGCGCCCTTCCCATACGGCGCCACCAAGTTCATGATGCCGCCCTGGATCAAGGCCTGACGGCAAGGGGGACGCCGAGCGATGCCGCTCCTGTCATGCCGCGGTGTCGGCAAGTCGTTCGGCGCCCTGACGGCCGTCCATGACCTCACCTTCGATGTCGAGCCCGGCGAGGTGCTCGGCATCGGAGGCCCCAACGGCGCCGGCAAGACGACGCTGTTCGAGGTTATCTCGGGTCTGAACCCGGCCACTGCCGGTTCGATCCTGCTCGATGGCACCGACATCACCCGCATGGCGCCGGAAAGCATCTGCCATGCCGGCATCGCCCGCACGTTTCAGCTCAACGCCGGCTTCGAGACGATGACGGCGCGCGAGAACGTGCTGGTCGGCGCCTATTTCGGCCGCAGGAACCGGGCGATGCCGAGCCTGCGTGCCGGCCGCGAGACCGAGCGTGCGGCCGACGAGGCCATGGCAATGCTCGGCATCTCCGAGGGGGCCGACCGGATCACCGGGCAACTGCCGGTCCTCGACCGCAAGCTCCTGATGATGGCGAGCGCGCTGGCGACGCGGCCGAAGCTCCTCCTGATGGACGAGCCGGTGGGCGGGCTGACGGCGCGGGAGGTCGATCGGGTGATGCAGGCCGTTCGGGCGATCAAGGCGACGGGCGTCACCATCATCCTGATCGAGCACGTCATGCGCTTCCTGGTGCAGCTCTCCGACCGCGTCCTCATCATGCATCATGGCGAGAAGATCTTCGAGGGCGAGCCGTCCAGGCTGGTGGAAGATCGCACGGTGATCGACGTCTATCTGGGGCAGGGGGCGTCCGACCGCCTGAAGAGCTTCATGGGCGCGCGGGAGGCCATACATGGCTGAGCCGGTGCTCGCGATCCACGACGTTGCCGCCGGCTATGACGGGCGGCGCGTGCTCGACGGGGTCGACCTCGTTGTCCCGGCCGGCCGGCTGACCGCCATCATCGGCCCCAACGGCCATGGCAAGTCGACGCTGCTCAAGGCGATCTCCGGCCTCGTGCGCGTTTCAGCGGGATCGATCGCCCTGCACGGCACGCGGATCGACGGGCTGCGGCCCGACCAGATCGTCGAGCGCGGCGTGATCCAGGTACCGCAGGGCGACCTGCTCTTCCCGGGCATGACCGTCCTCGACAACCTGCTGATGGGCGCCTACCGCCAGGACGCCGCGCGCGACGCGGGCGCGCGTCTCGATATGGTTTTTACGCTCCTGCCGAAGCTCAAGGAGCGTCGCCACCAGATCGCCGGCACGCTCTCGGGCGGCGAGCGGCGCATGTGCGGCATCGGCCGCGGGCTGATGGCGGGCGACGGGCTGCTGATGCTCGACGAACCCTCGCTCGGGCTCGCGCCCATCGTCATCGACCAGATCTACGAGGTCATCTTCGACCTCTGCGCCGCCGGCCGCACCATCCTGCTCGTCGAGGAGAACGCGCAGCGCATCACCGAGCGCGCCGACAGCATCCATCTTCTCGACAATGGCCGTTTCGTCTGGTCCGGGATCGGCGCCGAACTGATGGCGCGACCCGAGATCATCGAAGCCTATCTCGGAGCCTGACCGATGGACGTCTTCATCCAGATCGTCGCGTCCGGCCTCACTCTCGGCGCTATGTACGCGGTCGCGACCGTCGGCCTGTCGCTGGTCTACGGCTCGCTCAACATGCTCAACATGGCGCACGGCGCGATCCTGACCCTCGGCGGCTATCTATGCTACGCCGGCATCCAGCACCTCGGGCTGCACCCGGCCCTGGCGCTGGCCGGAGCGGCGGCGCTCTGCGCCGTGGTCGGGCTGCTGATCTATCTCGGTGCGGCGCTGCCGCTGCTGCGCGCCGAGGGCTTCGAGACCAACATCTTCATCGCCACGATCGGCATCGGCTCGATCCTCGAGAATCTGATGCTCAAGGGATTCGGACCCTATCCGATCCCGCAGCCGCTCGCCGTGCCGGGCCATGTCGTCCTCGGCAACGTACACGTGCCGCTGCAGAACCTCTTCATCCTCGGCGTCGCGGTGGTGCTGATGGCGGCCGTCGCCTTCGTGCTGGAACGCACGCGCACCGGCCGCGCCATCCGCGCCACATCGATGAACCGCGAAGCCGCGCAGCTGATGGGCGTGCGGGTCGGCCGCGTCTATGCCCAGGTGCTCGCCGTCTCCGGCGCGCTCGCTGCGGTCTCGGGCGTGATGATCTCGTCGATCGCGACGCTCTCGCCCGTCATGGGCGGCGACCCGATGCTGAAGGCCTTCATCGTCTGCGTCGTCGCCGGCCTCGGTAACGTCTACGGCGCGGTGGTCGCCGCCATCGTGCTCGGCCTTCTCGAAGCCGCCACGCAATACATCCTCGGCGTCCGCTGGAGCTTCGCCACCTTGCTGCTCATCGTCATCCTCGTTCTCATCTGGCGGCCCTACGGGCTCTTCGGGCGGACCCAGGTGGTGCGGCTGTGACTCCCGTGAAACGCGATATCCTGATCGGCCTCGTCCTCGTCGCGGCCGCCTGCGCGCTGCCCTTCCTGCTTCCGGGCCGCTACATCGTCACCCAGGCGACGCTGTTCTTCGTCTGGGCGGTCGTGGTGGTGCAGTGGAACCTGGTGCTCGGCGTCGGCGGCATCTTCTCGCTGGCGCAGATGGCGCTGTTTGCCACCGGCGCCTACGCCACCGCCATGATGGGCTTCTACTGGAAGGTGCCGATGCTGGCCGCGATCCCGCTCGCCGGCGTCGTTGCGGTAGCCATCGGCATGCTGATCGGGCTCGCCTGCCTGCGCCTGCGCGGTCCCTACGTCGCGCTGCTGACGCTGGCGATCGCGCAGGTCATGTATGTCCTGATCGTCAACGACACCGCCTGCTTCACCTCCACCGGCGGCTGCATGCCGCTCTTCGGCGGCGTGCGCGGCATCGGCCAGTTCGGCGACCTCGGCTTCCGCGCGCTGATGCCGAAGAGCTGGCATGTCGCGCACTACTTCGTGGCGCTCGGGCTGCTGGTCGTGGCGGTGGCGATGTCGATCGTCATCATCCGCGGTCCGCTCGGCCTCGCCTTCCGCGCGCTGCGCGACAACCCGGGCTACGCGGTCTCGCGCGGCATCAGCCGCTTCAAGTACCAGCTCTGGATCTTCGCCGTCTCGGCCTTCCTGACGGGCATCGCCGGCGGCTTCTACGCCGTCCAGTTCCGCGTCGTCGGACCGACGGTGTTCTCGTTCCAGCTGCTCCTGTTCCTCATCGCGATGATCGTGGTTGGCGGGCTCGGCACCATCTGGGGACCGCTGCTCGGCGCAGCCGTGCTGATGCTGGCCGACGAAGGCATGAAGGAACTGTCCGACTACCGCAACATCGGCCTTGGCCTGCTGCTGGTCCTGTTCATCATCCTGCAGCCCGGCGGACTCGTCCGGCTGTTCTCGCGCAAGCCGAAGCCGGCCGCCGACGCGAAGACGGGATAGGAGGGGAGCGCTTCCGCCGACCGGCATCCGCCGGCCCGAAACGACGAACGGGGAGGACGCGCGTCCTCCCCGTCCGGATGGCGCGTTCGCGCGACGATTTCTACTGAAGCTCGCGCCGGACGATTGCCGCGCCGTCGGCCATCGCCTTCATCTTGCCGAAGGCGACCTCGCGCGGCAGGTACTTCAGCCCGCAATCCGGTGCGATCACGATCCGCGCCGCATCGACGTTCGGCAGGGCGCGGCGGATGCGCGCCGCCACCGTCTCCGGCGTCTCGATCTCGTGGGTGGAGAGGTCGAGCACGCCGAGGATGATCTTCTTGTCCGGCAGGGATTTCAGCACCGAGGTGTCGAGGTTCGACTGCGCCGTCTCGATCGACACCGACTTGCACGAGCAGCCGGAGAATTCCGGCAGGAAGGAATAGCCCTCCGGACGGTGGTGGATGATGGCGGCGTAGCCGAAGCAGATATGTACGGCCGTCTCGCCTTCGATCCCCTCCAGCGCCCGGTTGAGCGCCGCGAGGCCGTATTGGCGCGCCGGTTCCGGCCGCGCCTGCATGTAGGGCTCGTCGATCTGAACGATGTCGGCGCCTGCGGCGAAGAGGTCGCGGATCTCCTCGTTCACGGCCGCCGCGTAATCGAGCGCCATCTCGGCCGGATCGTCGTAGAAGTCGTTCTGCGCCTGCTGCGACATGGTGAAGGGGCCGGGAACGGTGATCTTGATCGTCCGGTCGGTGTTGGCCCGGAGGAACTTCACGTCGCCCGCCTCCACGGCATGCCGGCGCGAGATCTTGCCCACCACGCGCGGCACCGGGTTCGGATGCCCCGACCGGTCGAGCGCCGAGCCCGGATTGTCGATGTCGACGCCGTCGAGCGCTGTGGCGAAGCGGTTGGAGTAGCTCTCCCGCCGCATCTCGCCGTCGGTGATGATGTCGAGCCCCGCCCGCTCCTGGTCGCGGATGGCGAGCAGCGTCGCGTCGTTCTGTGCCTCCTCCAGATGCTCGGGCGCGACCCGCCAGAGTTCGCGCGCCCGCACCCGCGGCGGAAAGCGCCCGGCCAGTTTGGCGCGGTCGATCAGCCATTCGGGCTGGGCATAGGATCCGACGAGCGAGGTCGGCAGAAGCGGCAGAGTCCGGGCCATCGAAGTCCTCCCTTGCAAAGGCTGGACCGGCGGCGCCTCCTCGCGCCGCCGGGTAGCAATCAGGCTCGGAAGAGATCCTGCTCCACGCCCGCCGCCGAGAAGAGATGGTCGCGGCTGGCCTCCAGCTCGCGCTTCAGCTTCGGCAGGTCGACGTCGAGCAGCTTTCCCTTCCACTTGCGCAGCTTGCCGGCCACCATGACGCTGTCGACGTTCGACCGCTCCATGAGGGTCACGACGGCACCCGGCACGTGGTTCAGCGGCGTCACGTTGATGGCGCCTGCGTCGAGCAGCACGATGTCGGCTTCCTTGCCCGGCGTCAACGAACCGGTGCGGGAACTCAGCTTCAGGCCCTTCGCGCCTTCCAGCGTGGCGAACCGGATCACGTCGCGCGACGTCAGCAGGCGCGGCACGTCGGCGTCGCCGGCCAGCGCCTTCTCGTTGGCGAAGGCGCGCTGCAGCGTGAAGGTCGAGCGCATCTGCGTGAACGGGTCGGCCGTCATGGTGCATTCGACGTCGGACGACAGCGACGGCTGCATGCCCATGTCGAGCGCCTTCTGGATCGGCGGCATGCCGTGGCGCATGGCCATCTCGATCGGCACGGCAAGCGAGACGTGGCTGCCGGCGTCCGCCGCCTTCTGCCAGGCCATGTCGGACATGCCGGTCATGTGGATGAAGATGTTGTCGGGGCCGAACATGCCGGCCTCGGCCATCTGGTCGAAGGTCGGGCGCATGCCGAAGGTGCCCACCACGTGCAGCGCGACGGGGATGCCGAGCTCGCGGCCGATCTTCCAGGACTCTTCGTAGCCCGGAATGTAGATCTCGCCGCCCATCACCATGGTCAGCAGCTGGTCGTCGGAGGAAAAGTACTGCTGTTTCAGGCGGCGCGCGTCGGCGGGATACTTCGCCCGGTCGCCCCAGCCCTCGAAATAGCCGAAGACCGAGCGGCGGCCAGCGTCCTGGAGCGCCTTCACCACCGCGTCCGAATGCTCCGGCGAATGGTGGATCTGCGACACGTCCATGACCGTCGTCACGCCGGTGTCGAGCTGGGCCAGCGACCCGAACAGCTCGTTGATGTAGACGTCCTCCGGCCGGTAGACCATCGAGAACTTCTGCAGGATGTACTCGTAGTAGTTGATCGCGTTCTCGGGCTTGCCGTCGTTGACGAGGATGCCGTCGGCGAGAAAGCTGCGCAGCGCGGTCTCGAACTGGTGATGATGCGTGTCGATGAAGCCGGGCATGACGATCATGCCGCTCGCGTCGATGATCTCCGCGTCGCCTGCGTCGAGGTTCGGCCCGATGCCCTCGATCCGGCGGCCGACGACCAGGACGTCGGCTTCGGCGAAATCGCCCACTTCCGGGTCCATGCTCAGCACGTGTCCGCCGCGAATGAGGACGCGCCGCCCCTCTTCGCCGGTGCCTTGCGGCGTTTCCTGGGCGGACGCGACGCTGGTCGCCGCGAAAACCCCCGCCGCTGCCGCACCCGCGACGAGTGAGGCCTTGAGGAAATCACGCCGCGACTCGCAGTCGACCGGCGGACGACCCAGATCACACAACCTGCACATGTTCTCTCCTCCCGAGAAAATCGTTCCGATGGCAGGCGGCACCGACCTTCCAGCCGACTGACCTGCGGTTAAAGTTTTCGCTATGCGAAATTATTTTCGGAAAGTGTATGTCGCAGCGTCAACATCTGTCAATCGGTGTTTGAGCGCGTAGCAGAGATGGTCGGACGGACGGTGCCGGGTCCGCTCACCGCGTCCCGATGATGGACTCGAGCACCGGGTAGCGCGACAGCGTGTGTGCGAGGCGCGCCGCCGATGCGCGCAGCGGCTGGAGCCGCTTCTCGACGAGGTCCTCGGCGGTGACGAGGCCGGTGTAGCCTGAGGTGTTGAGCGCCGCGATCGGACGGCCCGATGCGCCGCGGATCGGCACGGCGAGCGCCGTGATGCCGTAGTCCAGCTGGTCGGTCGAGGTCGAGTAGTTCTTCTCGCGCACCTCAAGGATGATGTCTTTCAGCGCCGCCTTGTCGATGACCGTCTTCTTGGTCAGCGGCACGGGTTCGACCTCGCGCAGGTAGCGGTCGAAGGCGGCGTCCGGGAGCCCGGCCAGGAGCACGCGGCCGAGCGAGGTGGCGTGCGCGGGATAACGCACGCCGACGACGGCGGTCGGCCGCCGCGCCCGTTGCTCTGAATAGTGTGCGATGTAGAGCACGTCGTGGCCCTCGAGCGTAGCCACCGACGAGGCGTCGCCGAAGGTGCCGACGAGATGGCGCAGTTCCGGCTGCAGGATCTCGTCCACGCGCGCCGAAAAGTAGAAGGCCGAGCCGAGGCTCATCACCTTCGGCCGCAGGTGGAAGCGCTTGTTGGTCTGGCCGACATAGCCGAGCGCCTGCAGCGTGATCAGGCTGCGCCGGGCGGCGGCTGGGCTCAGTCCCACCCGCCGCGCCACGTCGCTCAAGGTCATCTCGGGATGCTCGGAATCGAAGCTTTCGAGGATCGACAGACCCTTGGCCAGCGCCTCGACGAACTCCGCCGGTCGGGCTGCGTCCGGATTGTCTTCGAGCATCGAGTTTCTTCTCAGTCGCCAGGGGCCAGAATGAAGTCGAATTTCAGCATCGCGTCCGGCTTGCGTTCCAGAGGCAGGTCGCCCGCCTTTTCTGCCTTGTAGGGCACGATTTTGGCCAGGAGCGACTTGCGGACACCGAAGACCGCGTCGTTGTCGACATATTCGGTGTTCTCGAAGAAAACTTCCGTCGTGATCGACCGCATGCCCGGAGACCGGATCATGTAGTGCAGGTGCGCCGGACGCCACGCATGCCGGTCGCCCGCCCTGAGCAGTTCGCCGACCGGGCCGTCATAAGGCACGGTGTAGGGCTTGGGCAAGACGGTCGTGTAGTAGTAGCGGCCCTGATCGTCGGCCTCGAAGATGCCGCGCAGGTCGTACTTGTCCTGGCCTGCCTCCTGGATCGGATAGGTGCCCGACCCGTCGGCCTGCCAGGTGTCGACGATGGCGCCAGGCAGCGGATGGCCGAGCGAATCGCGCACGATCCCGTGGCACAGAACCGAAACGCCTTCGCGCGGTCCGGCGAGATCGGCGCCCAGCGTCTTGCGCGGCGCGTTGTCGAGGTAGAACGGTCCGAGGTTGCTGCCCTCCGTCGCGCCGCCGCGCGTGTTGATCATGTCGACCAGCGCCGACAGACCGAGCACGTCCGACAGCAGGATGAACTCGTGCCGCTCCGGCGTGGAGATCTTGCCGCAGTCGTATAGGAAAGTCAGCATCCGCATCCATTCCTCATGCGTCATGTTCGTCTCGCGCGCGAAATCGTGCACGTGGTCGATCAGCGATCGCAGCAGGAACTCGAAGCGGGAGCCCTCCTGCGTCCGGAAGCTCTTCTTCACGGCCTCGGTGATCGTGAACTGGTTGATGTCGGCCATCGGCGCTGGTCCTCCCCTCATCTTCGACGGACGTGCGGTGTCTGCAAAGGACGCCGGCACTTGACAGAAGCGTAAGGCGGCCCGTAGTTTCCGACAAGAGAAAAAATTTTCGGAATGCGAAAAACCAGCTGGGAGGCACGATGCGAATCGGGAAGCAGGAGGGCGCGTTCACGGCGATAGCGACTTCCGACGCGCACTCGATCACGGTGAGGGGGCACGATCTCTGCTCCGACCTGATCGGCAAGATCGATTTCACCGACTATTTCTGGCTGCTCGTGCTCGGACAGAAGCCGACCGAGACGCAGCGCGCGGTCGCCAATGCCTGCATGGTAGCCATTGCCGAGCATGGGCTCGTGCCGAGCGTCCAGGCCTCTCGCATGACGCTGGCCGCCGCGCCGGAAGCCTGGCAGGGCGCCATGGCCGCAGGTCTGCTCGGCATGGGCAGCGTGGTGGCCGGCAGTTCCGAGATCGCCGGGCGCTACCTCGTCGATGTAGTCGCGGACGCCCGCCGTGACAGCGTCGACCTGACGACCGCCGCGCGCCGCAGCCTCGAAGGCCTGAAGGCCAGCCGCGCCAAGGTGCCCGGGCTTGGCCATCCGCAGCACAATGCGGGCGACCCGCGCGCCAACGTGCTGCTCGCCTTCGCCGACGAGCGTGGCGTTTCGGGCGACCATGTCGCCTGCTTGCGGGCGCTGGGCGCAGAAGCCCCGGCGATCATGAACCGCCCGCTGCCGATCAACGTCTCCGGCGCGATCCCGGCGCTGATGCTCGATGCAGGCTGGCCGATCGAGGCGATGAAGGGCATACCGCTGCTCGCCCGCGCAGCCGGGCTGGTGGCGCATCTCTACGAGGAATCGCAGCGCTCCATCGGCTTCATTATGTCCCACAAGGCCGATCAGGCGATCGCCTATGACGGCCCGGCCGGCGCGCACGCCGGCGACCGGAAGACCGCGTGAGGGCCCTCCGATGACCAAGATCCTCAAGGACATCCGCGTCATCGAGATGGGGACCTACATCACCGGTCCCGCGGCTGGCATGCATCTCGCCGATCTCGGAGCCGATGTCGTCAAGGTCGAACGGCCGGACGGCGGCGACCCGTTCCGCGCCTTCAAGGGCGGGCTCTATTCACCGCATTTCCAGACCTACAATCGCAACAAGCGCTCGATCGCCCTCGATACGGCGAAGGGCGGCGACCGTTCGGTCTTCCACGATCTGATCGCCGGCGCCGACGTGTTCATCCAGAACTTCCGGCCGGGCGTCGCTGAGCGGTTGGGCGCCGGCGCCGAAGAACTGCAGCGCATCAATCCGCGCCTCGTCTATTGCGCCATTACGGGCTTCGGCCAGAGCGGACCCGCGCGTGACCGGCCGGCCTTCGACACGGTCGCGCAGGCCGCCAGCGGCTACCTGCGCCTCCTGACCCCGCCGATCAATCCGCGCGTCATCGGCCCCGCCATCGCCGACGCCGTCACAGGCCACTACGCCGCGCTCGGCATCGTGGCGGCCCTGCTGGAGCGGTCGACGAGCGGCAAGGGGCGGCGTCTCGACATCTCGATGCTCGAGGCCATGTGCCACTTCAACCTCGATTCCTTCACCCACTATTTCTCGATGGGCGAGGTGATGGGGCCGCTCAGCCGACCGATGGTCTCGCAGTCCTACACCTTCCCCTGTTCCGACGGGAAATGGGTCGCCATCCATCTGTCCTCGCCGCAGAAGTTCTGGGAAGGGCTGACCAAGTCGATCGGCCGCGAGGAACTCCGCTTCGATCCGCGCTTCGAGGACAGGCTCGACCGCATCCGACACCAGCAGGACCTGATCGACATCATGTCGCCGATCTTCGCCGGGAAGACGCGCGACGACTGGTGCGCGATCCTGCTCGAAAACGAGGTGCCTCATTCGCCGGCATACGATTCCGACGAGGCGCTGGAGGATCCGCAGGCCCGCCATCTCCACATCGCGGTCGAGGCCGAACATCCCACGATGGGCGCCTTCAGGACGGTGCGCGCGCCCTACAGCTTCGACGGCGCGCCGGACCTCGAAATCCTGCCGCCGCCGACGCTCGACGAGCATGGCGACGAGATCAGGACGGAAGTGGCAAGGCGCAAGGCCGGCTGACGGCGGCAGGGGGAGGAGAGCATGGGCATACCGGTCGAAGGCGTGATGCAGGCGAGCAGCGCCATGCTGCAGAAGCAGCTCTACGCCATCTTCACCCGGCCGACGGGCGCCATCGAAGCGGTGCTGGCCAACATGGAAGAGCATCTGGCCTTCCAGGTATCGCTGGAGAAGGACGGCGTCCTCTATGCTGCCGGCCCGATGTGGTCGGACGACGAGAAGACCTGGGAGGGGGAAGGGCTCGTCGTGGTCCGCGCCGGTTCGCGCGGCGAGGCGATCGCCATCGCCGAGCGGGATCCGATGCATCGCAGCGGCGCGCGCGAATTCACGGTCAGACCGTGGATGATCAACGAGGGAACGGTGACGGTCCGGCTCGACATGTCGAGCCAGACTTTTTCGATACTTTAGTTTTCAAGGGAGGAAACGACATGAAGACGCTTACCGGACTGCTGCTCGCCAGCGCCGTCGCCTTTCCGGGCGCCGCGTTCGCACAGGAGACGATCAACCTGACGGTCGCCTCGAGCCACCCTCTGGTCATTCCGTGGGTCGGCATGATCAAGTCGCATTTCATGGCCGAGACGGATCGTCTGCTGGCCGAGAAGGGCAACTACAAGATCGAATGGCAGGAAGCTTTCGGCGGCCAGCTCTACAAGGCGAACGCCACGCTGACCTCCGTCGAGGAAGGCGTCACCGACATCGGCTGGGTGTTCTCCTTCCTCGAGGCGGCCAAGCTGCCGCTGAGCCAGGTGTCGAGCTACGCGCCCTTCGCCACCGCAAATCCGCCCGTCCAGCTGGCCGTCATGGCCGAACTGCTCGAGACCAATGATTCCTTCAAGAAGGAGTGGGAGCAGTACAATCTGAAGGTTCTCGGCCTGACCGGCACCGACAGCTACGACGTCTACACCAAGCAGCCGATCTCTGGCCTCGCTGACCTGAACGGCATGAAGCTGTCGGCGCCGGGCGTGCTCGCCAACTGGCTGCGCGGCACGGGCGCCAACGCCGTCGACGGCGCGTTGACCACCTTCTACACCGACATCCAGACCGGCGTGTCCGATGGCGTCCTGTCGCTGGCGCTCGGCGTCCTGCCGGCCAAGCTCTACGAGGTCGCGCCGTACATCACCCGCGTCGACATCGGCACCGCCTTCTCGGGCGCGGTGGCGATCAACCGCGACTCCTGGAACGATCTGCCCGAGGAAGTGCAGAACGCCATGGTCGAGGCCGGCAAGTTCTACACCGAGGCGCACGGCAAGGACCTGCTGGAGCGGCATGAGGCGGCCTTCGCCAAGATGCAGGAGATCGGTGCCGGCCAGAACCCGCCCGTCACCATCTCGCAGATGTCGGCGGCCGATCGTCAGGCCTGGGTCGACGGCCTGCCGGACGTGGCCGGCGAGTGGGCGGCAGATGCCGAGGCGCGCGGCCTGCCCGGCAAGGCGTTCCTGTCCGCCTACATGGACGGCCTGCGCGCGCGGGGCGAAAAGCCTGCCCGTGACTGGGACAAGCAGTAAGCAGCGGACGGCGGGGCGATCGCCATGGACGCTGGCATGAACAAGGGAGGCGCCGCCGATGGGCGGCGCCGGCCCTCGGCGATCGCGCGGCTCTGGGGTCGTTCCGTGGACGGCCTTGCGGCGCTCGGCACGCTGATGATCCTCGTCCTGATGGCGATGATCGCCTGCGACGTGGTCGCCAGAAACGTCATCGGCGGCTCGCTGCCGCTGATATCCGAGCTCGGCGCGCTGACGCTCGTGATGATCGTCTATCTCCAACTGGGCACGACCATCCGCAACAACCGGCTGGCGCGCACCGACTTCTTCTTTGCACTCGTCGAAGGGCGCAGCCCCCGCCTCGCCGCCTTCGTGTCGGGCTTCTGGGACCTGTTCGGCATCGCCGTCTGCGCCGGAATCGCCTGGTCGACCTGGGGCATCCTCGTCAAGGATTTCGATCACGGCGAGTACATCGGCGTCACCGGCGTCGCGACACTTCAGACATGGCCCTTCCGGGCATTGATCCTGGTCGGCGCGGCCGTTGCCGCCGCCCAGTTCACCGTCCAGGCCGTGCGGTCCTTCGCGATTGCCGCCGGGCGGTCGGGGGAGCAGGCATGAGCGGTATCGAGATCGGCATTGCCTGCGTGGCGGCCCTGATCCTGCTGATTTCGCTCGGCATGCCGATCGGCGTCGGCATGATCGTGGTTTCCTTCGCCGGCGTGAGCTTCATCCGCAACGAGACCGTCGCCATGCGCATGATGGGCTCGGTGGCCAATGACAGCCTGGAGGAGTACCTCTTCGCCGTGGTGCCGCTCTTCGTGCTGATGGGTCTGCTCGTCACCGTATCCGGGGTCGGCAAGGACACGTTCGACCTTTTCGAACGCCTGCTGCGTCGTGTCCGGGCCGGGCTCGGCGTCGCGACCGTCTTCGCCAACGCGGTCTTCGCGTCGATCACCGGCATCTCCATCGCCTCCGCCTCGGTGTTCTCCCGCGTCGCCGTGCCGGAGATGACCCGCCACGGCTACCGGCGCAGCTTCTCCACGGGTGTCGTCGCCGGCAGTTCCGTGCTCGGCATGCTGATCCCGCCATCGCTGCTGATGATCGTCTACGCCGTGCTGGCCGAGGAGTCGGTCGGCCGAATGTTCCTGGCAGGCATCGGGCCGGGCATCCTGCTCGCGCTGCTCTTCTCGGCCACCATCGTCATCATGGCCACCTGGTGGAAGGACAGCGTCTTCGAGCGCGCGCCCGACGTCGAACCCGCCGTCGAGGACGATCGTTCGCTGGGGGGCTTCGTCCTGTCGAAGGGAACGCCGATCATCGTGCTGGTCGGGCTGGTGCTCGGCGGCCTCTATGGCGGGTTCTTCAATCCGACTGAAGCCGGCGCCGTCGGCGCGCTGGGCGCGCTGGTGATCGCGCTGATGCGCCGGTCGCTCGGCGGCGGCAGGATGTGGTCTCTCCTCGTCGAGACCGGTCAGGTCACCGTTTCGGTGCTGTTCCTCATCATGGCCGCGACCTTCTTCTCACGCATGCTGGCCATGTCGGGCCTGCCTGCGATGCTGGCCGAGACCCTGCTGCAGAGCTCGATCGGCCCCTATGGCTTCCTGCTGATCTTCATCGTTCTGATCATCGTTATGGGCTGCCTGATCGATTCCATCTCGATCATGCTGATCCTGCTGCCGATCGCGCTGCCGGTAGCGAAGGCCGCCGGATTCGACCTGATCTGGTTCGGCGTGCTGACCGTCGTCGCGGTGGAAATCGGCCTGCTGACGCCGCCCTTCGGCCTTTCGGTCTACACCATCAAGTCCGCGATCGACGATCCGACGCTGAAGGTCGGCGAGATCTTCCGCGGCACGCTGCCCTTCGTCTTCGCCATGATCGTGGCGCTCGCCATCCTCGTCGCCTTCCCGCAGATATCGGTATGGCTGGCGCGGCTGTGACGGTCACCCGGGCGACGCAAGCGCCGCCCGGCCGCGAACGGAGTTTCCGGTCAGCTGAACATGTCGGCGACGATGCCGTCGTACCAGCCGATCGATTCCTCGTAGGTCGCCTTGCGCAGGGCGGCATCCTCGCCCGTCTGCGAGATGAAGCCCTCGACTGAAGCGATCTTGCCCTCCTTCGGCTCGTACTGCGCGCCGACCTTGACACCGTCATCCGTGTCGATCAGCGACCAGCAGGTGTTGGAGTATTTCGCGGGGAAGGCCTTCGAACCGGTCAGGTCGGCCCGGATCGTCATCGCAGCCACCTTCGCCTGGCTGTTGGCCGAGAAACCGGACTTCGGCATATCGCCGGCAATCGACGCGTCGCCGATGACGAAGATCGCCTCGTCCATGGTCGAGCGCATCGAGGCTGCATCGATCGGGCAGAAGCCGCTGTCGCCCGCCACCCCGGCTGCGGCCGCGATCGCGCCGGCCTTCTGGGCGGGGATGATGTTGAGAAGCGCGCCCTCGAAAGTGTCGAGATCCGTCTCCACCGTTCCGGCGGCGACGTCGACGGACTTGATCCCGCCGTGGACGTCGGGCCCGTACCATTCGACCATGCCGGGATAGTGTTTGTCCCAGCCTTCCTGGAAGAGGCCCTGCTTGGAGAACTTGTCCTTGGGGTCGATGACGAAGATCTTTGAATTCGTGAACCCCTTCGATTTCAGCACATGCGCCATCATCGACACCCGTTCGTAGGGGCCGGGCGGGCAGCGATAGGGGTTGGGCGGGGCGATCATGACGATGTTCTGCCCGTCGGTCAGCGCATCGAGCCTTGCCTTGAGGAGTTCCGTCTGCGGGCCGGCCTTCCAGGCATGCGGCGCCGTCTCAGCGGCGTCTTCCGAATAGCCCGGCACGGAGCCGTAGATGATGTCGATGCCGGGCGAAAGCAGCAGCCGGTCGTAGGGCACGACGGCGCCATCCGCCATGGTGACCGTCTTTGCCATGCGGTCGACCGCCATCGCCAGTCCGGTCACCTTGCGGATGCCATAGGTGGAGACGAGTGCGTCGTAGCCATGGGTGATCGAGTTGAAATCGCGGTAGCCGCCGAGATAGAGGTTCGAGAAGAAGCAGGTCGTGAACGTGTCGCTGTCCTCGATCAGCGTCACGTCGATCGCACCCTTCGAATCCTTCGCGACATACTTGGCCGCGGTCGCGCCGCCCGCTCCGCCGCCGACGATGACGACGCGCGGCTTGTCCTGCGCGCGCAGGTAGGTCGGCAAGGCAAGCGACGCGACCCCTGTGCCGGCGAGCAATCCGAAGCTTCGTCTCGAGATCGTGCCTGTTCTTGTCGTGCTCATGGTATCCTCCCGGGTGAGCCGTTGCAGGTCAGTCTTCCATCCCGGCGATGTAGACGGCCAGGGCCGCGATCTCCTCGTCGGAGAGCCGGGCGGTCATCAGTTTCATGACGGAATTGGGCCGGGCACCGAGCTTGTATTCGATCATCGCCTGCACGGCGTAGTCGACCGGCAGCCCGCGGATGGGCGGAATGCCGCTCGCCGCACCCGAGGCCTGGTGGCATGTCACGCACTCGCCGCCGAGATACTCCCCGTAGGCCGGATCGCCGTCGATGGCGAGGACACGCGTCACGACGTGTTCGACCTCGAGCGCCAGAGCCGCGTCGTCCGACGCATTCGCCGGTGCTGCAGGCCATGCCAGTAGCGCAGCGGCCATGGTGGCGACCGTCCGGCCCGCCAGCAGCCTGACGTTGGCGCCGCCCGGCCGGGGCGGCATGCAATGTCGGATCACCAGGCGCTCCTCCCAAAGGCCCGGGCCGGCGGGATCGTCAGTCGATGCCGCCCCCCGATGCGTTCTCCTCGCCGCCGTCCTCCGGCGTCACGTCTAGCACGGCCGCATGCATGGTGATGGCCGCTGCCCCCGGCCTGCAGTCCGTCATGCACGGTTCCGACCTGTCGGCATAGAACGGCTCCTGCTCGCGGTCGTCATCGAAGAAATTCTCCTCGTTCGGCAGCCGGATCGAGGTGAAATTGTCCTTCGACAGCTCGAACTCCTCGTCGTCGACGATGTCGTTCAGATACAGCAGGTATGCCGTCAGCGCGTAGACATCGTCGTTGCCGAGCGAGCGCGCGTCGCCGAACGGCATGGCGCGGTGCACGTAGTCGAAGACGGTGGACAGATAGGGCCAGTAGGAACCGATGGTCTTTTCCGGCCGCTCGGCCTGCAGCGTGCCCTGTCCGCCGGCGAGCACCGGCCAGCGGCCGACCGCCTCGCCGAAATCGCCATGGCAGGTGGCGCAGCGCTCGTCATAGATCTCCATGCCGTGCGCGACGGTTCCCGACCCCTCGGGCAGCCCCACGCCATCCGGCCGCACGTCGGTGTCCCAGGCGGCGATCTCCTCGGGCGTCGCGGCACGACCGAGACCGCGCTCGCCGTCGGCGACGCTTCCGGTCGTCTCCGGCGATGGCGCGGCGGGTTCGGCGGTTGCCGTCTGAGTCGCATCGGGTGCGGGCGCGGCCGACTGCTTGCCCGGGACGGCCGGCTTCCCGTCCGCGCCGAAGCTCGCGAGATAGGCGATGACGTTGACGACGTCCTCGTCCTTCTTGAGCCCGGCGAAGGCCATCTTGTTACCCTTCAGGTAGGCTTTCGGGTCGTGCAGATAGCCGGCGAGGCTTGTCTCGTCCCAGACGAGACCGTCAGCTCCCGCCTTCGACATGGCCGGCGAGTACTTGAAGCCCTCGATGGTGGCGGCCGC
Source organism: Aquibium sp. ELW1220 (assembly GCF_030398385.1). Taxonomy (GTDB): domain Bacteria; phylum Pseudomonadota; class Alphaproteobacteria; order Rhizobiales; family Rhizobiaceae; genus Aquibium. The sequence goes on from NZ_JAOAOQ010000019.1 coordinate 69,916, forward strand.
ACGGCCGACGATCCCGTTGAGCACCGGGCCGACGCGGTTCTTGGCGTTCTCGCCCACCATGTGGCAGGCCTTGCACTTGGCGAACACCTTCTCGCCGGCCTCGATATCCTGCGCCTCGGCCCCGCCGATTGCGCCCGCGATGAGGGTTGCGGCCAGAAGGATGGCTTTAGGAGATTTCCACATTCTCGATCACTCCGTCGGAATTGACGTGCCAGGTCTGGATGCCGTTGTTGTGATAGATCGAATTCGCGCCGCGCACGGAGCGCAGCTGGTCCTTCGTCGGCTGCACGAAGCCGTGCTCGTCGATGGCCCGCGACTGCAGGAACAGCTCCGAACCGTCCCAGTCGAACTCGTGGTAGAAGCGGTGCAGCGCCTTGGGCAGGCTCGGTCCGTCGAGCCGCGCGGTCGTCCAGTTGCGACCGCCGTCGGTGGTGACGTCGACCCGGCTGATGCGCCCCTTGCCCGACCAGGCCAGACCGGAAAGCACCAGCGGCCCGCGTCCGTGCAGGATCGGCGCCTGCGGGCTCGGATTGGTGATGACCGACTTCACGTCCATCTCGAAGGTGAAGCGCCTGGCCTTTCCGTTGGCCATCAGGTCGGTGTATTTGGAGGTTTCCTCGCGATGCTGCCAGGGCTGATCGCCGATCTCGAGCCGGCGCAGCCACTTGACCCACATGTTGCCTTCCCAGCCCGGAACCACCAGGCGGATCGGATAGCCCTGCTCGGGGCGCAGCGCCTCGCCGTTCATGCCAAAGGCGACGAGACAATCGTCCATCGCCTTGTCGAGCGGGATCGACCGGCTCATGCCGGACGCATCTGCGCCCTCGGCCAGCAGCCACTTGCCCTCCGCCTTTACCCCCGCCTCGTCGAGCAGGTGCTTCAGCCGGACGCCGGTGTACATCAGGCAGTGCAGCATGCCGTGCGTGAACTGGCAGCCGTTCAGCTGCGCGCCGCGCCACTCCATGCCGGTGTTGGCCGCGCATTCGAGGAAGTAGACCCGGTTCTCGCGCGGGAAGCGCTTCAGGTCGGCCATGGTGAAGACGAGCGGCTTCTCGACCAGCCCGTGGATCATCAGGCGGTGGCTGGCAGGATCGATCTCGGCGACGCCGGAATGATGGCGCTCGAAGCACAGCCCGCTCGGGGTGATGATGCCGTCGAGTTCATGCAGCGGCGTGAAGTTGATCGACGAGATCGTGTCGGACGTCAGCCAGGGCACGTTCTTGCGCACCACATGCGCCTCGAACGGCGAGGGCGTCCCGTAGGGCCGCGCATCGACACCGTCGCCGGGATAGCGGTTCCAGTCCTGGATCTCGGTGATCACGCTCTCGCTGGCGGCCGCGCGGCTGGCTGCTGCACCGCCCGCGAGGGCTGCCGCGCCCATGAGCCCGCCCTTCAGAACGGCGCGGCGCGACGCGCCCGGACGCGCATTCGATGTCATCGGCTCCTCCCAGATACCAGAAGATAGTTACATATGAATTTTTATATGTATTGGCGCGACAGTCAATCGGTTTGTTCGGCACCTGCCGGTCGATCCGCCGCCGCGACCGGTCCGGCCGTGCAAGGCTTCGTCACATCACGATCTTGACGGTCCGCTCGTCCGGAACGCTCACGGTTCCCTTGCGACGGATGTGGTCTTCCATCAGGTCGTAGATCGCCGGCCCTTCGACGCCCTCGTTCACCGAAGCCCAGCCGCCGACGACATAAGTCCTGGCCGGGTCGATCGGCTCCCCGGTCGCCGAAAGCCGCATGTCGGAGATGCGGTTGCCGATCGTGCCGTTGACGGCGCAGCTGTAGGTCATGCCGCCGACGCGCACCATGTCGCCGCCCTGCTGCAGGAAGGGGTCAGGGTTGAAGAGGTTGTCGCAGACGTCCTCCAGCACCTCCTTCAGCTGCTGGCCGGTCATCTCGTTGCGATAGACCGCCGGGTAGCTCATCGACGTCTCGGTGTAGAGGTCGTCGCGGGTGATGTCCTGTCCGGGCAGCAGCGTCGTGCCCCAGCGGAAGCCCGGCGACAGCGCGATCTGCGTGTCGCGCTCCTCGATGATCCCCTGGCAGATCAGGTCGTCCCACGTGCCGTTGAAATTGCCGCGCCGGTAGAGCAGCGTCTCGGTGCGCCCCAGCACCTCGGCCGTCTCCGCCTCGAAGGGCGCGCGCACTTCGGCGATCTTCGCCGCCATCTCCGGATCCGACGCGACGACGTCGGAAAACACCGGGATCAGCTTCGAACTCGAGCCGGTGACCTTGCCGTTGGACACGTCCAGGTCGACGCGGCCGAGATATTTTCCGTGCGAGCCGGACGACAGGATCAGCGTCTCGCCCACCCGCACCGCCTCCGGCACGGCGTCATGCGTGTGTCCGGTCAGGATCACGTCGATGCCGGAGACGACGGTGGCGAGCTTGCGATCGACATCGAAGCCATTGTGCGAGATCAGCACCACGACCTCGGCACCCGCCGCCCGGGCGGCATCGACATTGGCCTGCAGGACGTCGGGGCGGATGCCGAACGACCATCTCGGGAACATCCAGCGTGGATTGGCGATCGGTGTGTAGGGCATGGCCTGCCCGATGACCGCGACCTGGACGCCGCCCTTCTCGAACATCTTCGTGTGCTCGAACACCGGCTCGTCCCACTCGGCATCGAAGATGTTGGAGGCGAGGAAAGGATAGGCCTGGCTCTCGACGATCTCCGTGAAGCGGTCCTCGCCGAAGGTGAACTCCCAGTGGCCGGTCATCGCGTCCGGCTTCAGCAGCGCCATGCACTCGACCATGTCCTGCGCGGCGGTCTTGAGCGAGGTGTAGGAGCCCTGCCAGGTGTCGCCGCCGTCGAGGAAGAGCACCTTGTCGTCGCCGCGATCGGCCCGGATGGCCTTGACCAGCGTGGCCGTACGATCGAGCCCGCCGAGCCGGCCGTAGGCTCTGGCCATGTCGACATAGTCGAGGAAGGTGTGCGCATAGGCATAGGCGCTGCCGCGCGCGATGCCGAACTCCTTCAGGAAGGCCTCGCCGACCAGATGCGGCGGGATGCCGGCGAAGGCGCCGACGCCGATATTGGTGTCCGGCGGGCGGAAATAGACCGGCAGCAGCTGGGCGTGCACGTCGGTGAAGTGCAGCAGCGTGACCTGGCCCTTCGCGTCGAAGCGCAGCAGGTCGTCCTGCGTCAGCTTCTGCTGCGCGAGCGCGCGCAGCGGGCTGGCGGCATAGCCTGCCGCCCCGAGCGCGACGCTCGCGTTGAGGGCGAACTGAAGGAAATCGCGTCTTGTGTGGCTCATCGTCAGTCCTGTGGGCCGGCACCGGGATGCGTGTTTCTGGCCCGGCGGAAGGATCCCGCCGGGTGCGGCCGGTTCGGCTCCGGCGCGCTTACTGGCGGACGGCGGGCGTCTCGACCGAAAGGCCGGTGCCGCGCCAGGTCACGTAGACCTCGAGCGCCATGAGTTCGTCCGAGAACGCCTTGGGCATCTCGGCGCGGGTGTCGCGGATGCAGCCGCGGAAGCGGTTGTGCAGCGAGACCATACCGGCCGTGTTGAAGCGGTAGGTCGGGAAGCCGTTCACCTGGCCCTGGCTCAGATGGTCGGCCCGGATGTACTTGCCCATGGAAGCCTCGTGGCACGAGGCGCAGGCGAAATCGAGCTGGCCGGTGCGTGTGTAGTAGAGGTCCTTGCCCTTGTCCCACCATGCCTGCAGGTCGCCCTGCGAGAGGTCGACGCTCATCGGCGTGCCGAGCGACTGGTGCTTGATGAAGGTGGTGAGGGACTTCTGATCGTCGTCGTCGAACTTGTAGGCTTCGGCACCCATGTTCTCGACGCGGCACTTGTCGATCTGCAGCTCGACGTTGATCGGCCGCTTCGCGTCCGCGTCCCATTTGGGATAGGCCGCGCCGACGCCCTTCATCGACACCGCCGCGTCGTCGTGGCAGGACGCGCAGGACTTGCCCATCGTGCCATCGACCGTTTCCCAGATTTCGGCACCGCGTTCCACGGCGAGCATGCCCGGATTCTCGAAGGAATCGGCTTCCGTTGCGCGCGTTTCCGCCTCGCGGAACAGCCAGCCCGACAGGACCTCGTCGAAGGGATGCCCCTCCGGCGCCGCCGCCCGGGTGATCATCGGCACGCCGTCGATTTCGAGCGTGTCGTCGACCGGATCGCCGAAGGCTTTTCCCACGGCCAGTCCGGTCAAGAGCAGACACAGGGCCGTACCGGCCGCCAGTGAAATCCTGTCCACGTTCGTCCTCCCGCTGCACCGCGGCCGTTGCGCCGCGGTTCTGGCCTATTCGACCTTGATGGATTGCTCGTCGGTGTAGACGGAGCCGTCGTCGTCCACCCATATGAACGTGAAGGTTCCGCTTTCGGGCACCCTGGCGCTGAACTCGAAATAGGGGTTGGCGGAGACGGCCGGGTCGAGGTCGCAGGAGAAGACCGGCTTTCCGTTGAACGCGCACGAGAATTTGTTGATGATCTTGCGCGGGATCGGGTTGCCGTCCTTGTCCTTGCGTTGACCGGACTCCATCTCGTGGCTGATGAGCGTCTTGATGACGATCACCTCGCCGGCGGACGCTGTCTTGGGTACCTTGACCCGGGGCTTGGGAGCAGATGCCATGTTGTCGTTCCTCCGGAGTTCGCCGCCTCAGCCGCCGCAGCCGCCGATGGTGACCTTCACTTCCTTCTTGTCCATGTAGACCGAACCGTCCGCCATCCGGGCCAGCGCGATCACGTTCTGGGTTCTGGCCAGACGCATGCGCGTGGTCGCGGCCGCACTTCCGCTCATCGCGGTGAAGTGGAAGGTGGCGACCTCGGGCCTCGGATTGCCATCGGCCAGGATCATCACCGCGTCGACCATGTCGGCGCCATCCATGGCGCTGTCGACATCGACCGAAATCGGCACCGTGTTGCCGTTCTCGGCGATCTCGGGAGCCGTCAGCGTGATCTTGCCGGTCTGCGGCTCCTTGCCGCCCGAAAAATCCGCCATCATCTTGGTAACGTCCTCGGCCGCGGCGAAGGCCGCGCCCGGGAACAGTTGCAACGCGGGAATGGCCGCCGCTCCGGCGGCCAGCATCAGCACACGACGCCTGGACAGTGTCATGCGAACCTCCTCTTGTGCTATTCCTTGAGCGTGGCCAGGAAGGCCACGACGTCTTCGACCTGCTGTGCCGTCAGGATCGTCTTGCCGACCAGATCCTTGCGGACGTTGATGCCGACGTTCAGGCTGTAGAAGGCCGGCATCATCGTTTCCTTCGTGAAGACCTGCTTGGAATCGACCACGATCGCGCGAAGCTCCTCGACCGACCAGCGGTCCGCCGCTCCGTCGAGCGAAGGCGCGACGTCGCCATGGAACTGTTCCTTCGAGAGCGCCGAGACGGCATGGCAGGCCAGACAATTGCCAAGGCCGCGATTGGCGAGCGCCTTTGCGCCTTCCTCGGGATTACCGGGCATGTCCGTCAGCGACGTCGTGACCTTCAAGTCATCGAACGCGACGTCGCCTGGGGCGATCTCGCCGGCAGATGCCGCCAGCGGATGGACGACCAGCGCCACGGCACAGGCCATGCCCGCGAGAATGCGCCTCATGGTTTTCTCCTCCCACCTGTCGGATCGCCGGGGCGGTCCGTTCCTCCATTTGCGACGATAGATCGGCTCGTTGCGCTAATCAATACAAAAATATGAATTTCTGCATGTATTGGTTTGGCGAGCCGGGCGAGGCTGCCTGGACGGCATTTCGAGCGCGATCGGCAGTCAGTCGTCGCCCTCGCCGAGCCGACCCTCGGCGCGCAGTTCGGCGATGATCCGGGCGTGGTAGTGCTGGAAGTGCTCGCCGCTTTCGTAGCCCTTCTCGTTGACCCATCGGAACATGTTGAGGAAGGTCCATTTGCCGAAAGCCCCGGGCATCGTCGCCACCGCGGCCTGCGCCACCGTGTCGCCTTCGGGCGCCTCTTCGGGCAGGAAGACGATGGTCGGCGTGAAGACGTAGCCCCATTTGCGCGCGGCGGTCTTCTCGGTCAGGACCTCGCCGTCGAGATCGGTGACCTCCTCGTCGCCGAACATGTTGTACTGCACGACCATGAAGTGCTCGCGGATGTAATCGCGCACCTCCGGGTCGGACAAGAGCTTCTCGTGCATCTCGCGGCAGTAGATGCAGCCGCGCTGCTCGAAGGTGATCGCCAGCCGCTTGCCCTCGCTGCGTGCGTGTTCGATGTCTTCCGCGATGTCGCGGAAGGTCATCGCGAACCATTCCTGCTTGTGGAGCCCGTCCTCGCCGATCTCGACGGCCATGGCGGGCAGCGCGGCGGCCGCCGCGAAGAGGAAAACGACGAGCGATGCGATGCGGGACATGATGACCTCCTATCCGATGGTCTGGAAGATCGGGAACGTTTCGAGAAGCCAGAACGAGATCGTCGACATCTGGCCGGTGATGAACAGGATGCCGGTCAAGACGAGCAGCGCGCCCATCGCCATCTCCACCTTGTGCATGTGGCGCTTGAAGCGCGCCGCCCAGCCGAGGAAGCGGCTGGCGAACACCGCGGCGAGCACGAAGGGAATGCCGATCCCCAGCGAATAGGCGGCAAGCAGCAGCGCGCCCTGCGCGGCACTGCCCTCGCTTCCGGCAATGAAAAGGATGGCGGCCAGCACCGGCCCGACGCAGGGCGTCCAGCCAAAGGCAAAGGCGAGCCCGATGACATAGGCGCCGATCATGCCGGCCGGCTTCCGGGCCACCTGGACGCGGGCCTCGCGATACAGCATCCCGATCCGGAACACGCCCAGGAAGTGCAGGCCCATGACGATGATGATGACGCCGGCGATGACGGACAGCGTGTCGAAGTATTGTGCGATGGTCTTGCCCAGGACGCTGGCCGTCGCGCCGAGCGCGATGAACACCGTGGCGAAGCCGAGCACGAAGGCGATGGCGGCGACGATCACCCGCCGCCGCTGAACCGCACCCGGCTCCGTGTCCTTCAACTCGTCGAAGCTCACCCCTGCCAGCCACGCGAGGTAGGGCGGCACGATCGGCAGGATGCAGGGCGAGACGAACGACAGGAGCCCGGCAAGCAGCGCTCCCCCAAGACTGACATCCAGCATCGTTCCTCCCAACGCCACCCGGTCCGGCATCACCTTGGCAGAAGCATTCAAAAAATGCTATATTTATATGCAACAGGGGAGCATTGGACCATGAAGCTTGCAGGATTGGCCCGGTGGGGCCTCGTCGCGGCGGGCCTCCTGGCGCCCTCGGCGAGAGCCTGTGCGGCGGAACTGCTGATGCTGGAGCAGCCGGGCTGCGTCTGGTGCGCGCAGTTCAACGCCGAAATCGCGCCCGCCTGGCCGAAAACACCGGAGGGACGTCTGGCGCCGCTCCGGCGCGTCGACATCACAAGGCCCTGGCCGTCCGACCTCGAAGGGGTTGCGAAGGAGCGGTTCACGCCTACCTTCGTGCTGATGGACGGCGGCCGGGAGATCGGCCGCATCCGTGGCTATGTCGGCGACGAGTTCTTCTGGTACCGTATCGGCGAGCTGCTGGCGCTGCTGCCGGTCCGTCCCTGAAACGGCCCGCGGGCCAGGGATTTCCGGATCGCTTGACCTGGATCATGCTGCGCGATCTGGACATTTGGCACGCTTCGCGCCATGTCCAATGAACGCCGAAGAGACCAAGGGTGCTGTCCGTTCTCATGAGCTTGCCCAACATCAAGGACGCGCAGACGCCGGAGCAGTTCAACGAACTGCTTGCGCAGGCGCGCGAAGCCAGCGAACTCCTGAAGGCGCTCGCTCATGAAGGTCGCTTGCTGATCCTGTGTCTTCTTTCGGAAGGAGAGAAGTCCGTTTCGGAGCTCGAGGAGGCGATGCGCCTGCCGCAGGCGGCGGTATCGCAGCAACTCGCGCGCCTGCGCTTCGACCGCCTCGTGAACACGCGCCGCGACGGTCGCGTCATCTATTATTCGATCGCCAGCAAGGAAGTGTCCTCCGTGATCGAAACGCTGTACAATCTCTTCTGCGCTCCGGTGCGAAAACCGGAGGGAAACGACAAGAACGGGGCGCCGGGCAACGACGCCGACTGAAGACGGCAGGCTGGAGACCTGCCGGTGGGCGCAAGCCCGCGGGAGGGAAAAATGAGCCTGGCCACATATGCGTGGTTTCTTCCGGCCGCAGGCCTGTGCGCCGGTGCCGTTCTTGGCTTCGCCGCGAGGGCCAACCACTTCTGCACCATGTCCGGGCTGGAACGCTACTGGTACGCCGGTGACGGGCGCGGGTTGCGCACCTGGATGCTGGCCGCCGTCGTGGCGCTGGTCGCGACCCAGGCACTCCAGGCGACCGGCCATGTCGACACCGCCGACAGCTTCTACATTCGCTCGGACTTCGCCTGGATCGGTGCCATCGCCGGTGGAATTGCCTTCGGATTCGGCATGGCCCTCGTCGGCACCTGCGGCTTCGGCGCCCTGGTGCGGCTCGGCGGCGGCAGCCTGCGGTCGCTGATCGTGCTGATCGTGCTGGGTCTCGCCGCCATGTCGGCCCAGAAGGGCGTGATCGCCCAGGCCAGGGTCGCGCTGTCCGACAACCTCGCCATCGATCTGTCCGGCGTCGGCGGCCAGTCGCTCGGCGCCATTGCCGGGCATTTCGCCGGTGTCGACCTCACCATCGCCGTCACCGCCGTCGTCGCCGCGGCACTGCTGGGCTGGATCTTCGCATCGGCCGACTACCGTCGCCGCTTCGGGTCGATGGCGACCGGAGCCACCGTCGGCCTCGTCATCGCCTTCGGCTGGTGGGCGACCAGCCAGGCGGCGGCCCATTCCTTCGAGATCGTCCAGATCGAGGCCGGATCCTTCGTCGTGCCGGTCTCAGACACGATCCTGCAGTTCGTCACCTTCACAGGCATCCTGCCGGATTACGGCGTCGGCCTCGTCGTCGGCGTGGTGCTCGGCGCGGCCGCCTGCGCGCTCTGGAAGCGCGACGTACGCTGGGAGGCCTGCGACGATGCCCGCGAACTCGGCCGCCATCTGGCGGGCGGACTGCTGATGGGCGTGGGCGGCGTCTTCGCCATGGGCTGTACCATCGGCCAGGGCGTCACCGCCGTCTCGGCGCTCGCGATCTCGGCGCCCGTCGTGCTGGCGTCGATCTTCCTCGGCGCACGCATGGGACTGTCCTATCTCATCGAGGGCTCGCCCTTCGGCGCCTTCCGGGCGGCCAGTGCGCCGGCGGAGTGATCAGACGGGGACGTAGCGGTACCCGCCGTCCTTCCGCTCGACGAGGCCCGCGCCGGGATGCGGGAAGTGGAAGCCGATCGCGCGCGCCCGGTCCTCCGCCAGCCGGTCGAGCAGTGCCAGCCGCGTCCGTGCGCCGAGGTCGGCATCCTGGTCGCTGCCCGACGGCCAGTCGGGCCGCGCAAACGAGATCACCGTATTTGAGATTGCGTCGCCGACGATCAGCACCGGCTCCGCACCCTGGATCATGAACGACAGGTGCCCCGGTGTGTGGCCGGGCGTCGCCACCGCCTCGATTCCCGGTATCACCTCCTCGCCGTCCTCGACGAAGATGATCCTGTCCTCGATCGCGGCGAAGCGGTTCTGCGCCCCCACCACGAAAGTCTGGCGGTCGGCGGGAACCTTCGAGAGCGTCTCCGGCGCCGACCAGAAGTCCCACTCCGTCCTGCCGATCCGGTACTGCGCATTCGCAAACACCAGTTCGTCGAAATCGTCGGTCAGGCCCCAGAGGTGGTCGGGATGCGCATGCGTGAACACCACGTCGGTCACGTCGGCGGGATCGACACCCGCCGCGGCGAGGCCGTCGGCGAGCTTGCCGGCCGTCGGCATGAAATTGGCGCCGGCCCCGACATCGAAGATGACCAGCCTGTCGCCGATCCTTGCCAAAGTCACGTTGCAGTCGGGCAAAAGCGCGTCGGCGGGCATGGCGTTTTCGGCGAGCAGCCTCGCCAGGTCCTCCGGCGGCACCTCCGGATAGGCGAAGCCCATCGGCAGCACGAGATGGCCGTCGCTGACGACGGTTATCTCGGCAGCACCCGTCGACAGCGTCTGTGCGTGGGCAACCCGCGGCGCGACGAGCCCGCCGGCAAGCGCCATCACCGTGGTCGACCCGGCCGCCGCGAGAAAACGCCGGCGGTCGAGGCCAGGCGACCCAACGCGCCTTGAGTTCATGCCGTCCTCCCATGCAAACATATTATTTTTTGCATATTTATGAGAACTCGACTACGCTTGTCGAGGGGCAAAGCGCCTCAAGGGAGGAAAAGATGCGCGGATATGGACTGCCGGCGGTGCTGGCCGCACTTGTCGGGCTGTCGACCCCGGTGCTGGCGGAAGAAGCCGTCACGACCCGGGAAACGGGGGCGCCGTTTGCCGACGTCATCGCCGATCTCGAGGACGCGGTGGTGAACCGCGGCTACAAGATCGACTATCACGGCCATATCGGCGAGATGCTGAAGCGGACGGCGGGTGACGTCGGCGCCGCGGGGCTGCTCTATCGCGATGCCGAGTTCCTGCAGTTCTGCTCGGCGGTGGTATCGCGCAAGGCCATGGAGGTCGACATCGGCAACATCGCCTTCTGCCCCTATGTTCTCTTCGCCTACGAGGCGGAAGCTGAACCGGGAAAGGTCGTGGTCGGCTTCCGGCGCCTGCCTTCGGGACCCGGCCGCGACGACGTCAACGCCTTGCTCGAGGAGATCGTCGAGGACGCGGCCGAGGGGTTCTGAGCACAGCGCTCGCGCGCCTCAGAACTCTTCCCAGCCGTCAGCCTCGGCCTCGATGTCGAGCGCGTTCGCGCCATGGGTGGCGGCGCGGGTGCGCGGCGGCTCGCGCCAGCTGTTGGCGGGCTCCGGCCTGCGGCTCGGCGCGACCGACGCCAGCGCCGGTGCGCGACGGGCCGGCGCCAGGCGAGGCGCGTCGCGACGCTCGTCGCCATGGCTCTCGGCGCCGCGGAAATGCGCCATCAGCCGGTTCAGCTCCTCGCCGTCGCGGGCGAGGCCGCGGCTCGTCGAGGTGAACTGCTGCGCCATCGCCGCACCCTGCTGGGTAGCGGTGTCGATGCCGTTCATGGCCGAGTTGATCCCGCGCAGCGTTGCGGCCTGCTCCTCGGCGCCGCGGGCGATCTCCGTGACGATAGAGTTGATGCTCTCCACCCGCGCCGCGATCCGGCCGATGACGTCGCCGGTCTCGCCGACCAGCTTCGCGCCGGTCTTGACCTGCGTGGCGGAGGTCTGGATGAGCTGCTTGATCTCGCGCGCGGCGTCCGCAGAGCGCTGCGCCAGGCCGCGCACCTCCTGCGCGACGACGGCGAAGCCGCGACCGGCCTCGCCCGCGCGCGCCGCCTCAACGCCTGCGTTGAGGGCAAGCAGATTGGTCTGGAAGGCTATCTCGTCGATGACCCCGATGATCTTTGAAATCTCCTCGGACGATTTCTCGATCCCGCCCATTGCCGAAATCGCCGCGCCGACGACCTTGTCGCTGTGGCCGGTGTCGGTGGTCATGTCCACCACCGCGGCGCGGGCCTGTCCGGCACCGGCGGCTGTGGCGGAAACGGAGCGCGTGATCTCGCCGACGGCGGCCACGGTCTCCTCGATCGTGGCGGCCTGCTGCTCGCTGCGGCGGGCCAGTTCGTCGGCGGCGCGGCTGATCTCGTCGGTCCCGAGTTCGAGCTGACGACCCGTCGCGACGATCTGCTGCATGGCATCCTGCAGCCGGTCCATCGCCGTGTTGAAGTCTTCCTTGATCTTGCGGTAGTCGGGCGGGAAGTCGACCTTGAGCCGCGTCGTCAGGTCGCCGTCTGCGAGACGGGCGAGCGCTGCGCCGATCAGCTTCACGACGGCCGCCTGGAGCTTGGCCGCCGAGGCGCGCGAGGCGTCGTTCTCGTCGCGCTGTTCCTCCATCTGGCGGCGCTGGGTGTCGAGTTCCCGATCAGCCTCGAGCTTTTCGAGCGAGGCCTTGCGGAAGCCTTCGAGCGACCGGGCGATGATGCCGACCTCGTCGGAGCGATCGAGGTTCGGGACGGCCGATTGAAGGTCGCCGTTCGAGAGCTTCTCGATCCGCGCGGTGATCGCGCCGAGCGGACGCCCGACCACGAGGCGGATGCTGAGGAAAAGCAGGGCGAGGAGCAGCAGCGCCGAGATGGCCTGGACGCCGATCGCGCCCAGCCGGAGCGAGGACCGGGCATCCTCGACCGGTCCGGTGTTCCACGCGACGGCAACGTAGCCGAGCGGCTTGCCTTCGCCACTCGTTCCAGACGGAGCGACCATCAGCACGTTGCCCTCGATGGCCTCGACCGCCGTGCCGTCGCGCGGCGCGGCGAGCAGGCGGCGAAGCGAGGCATCGATCCCGCCTGCGACGACGCCCGGCGCCGTGAATTCGGCGATCACGTTGCCGGTGGGATCGAAGGCGATGGCGCGGGACAGGATCCGGTCCTCGTTGTCGAGGTATCCCGCCCAGGCGTCCGCCACCACCTCCGGTTTCTTCCACTTGATGCCGCCGGCCGCGGCCGTGGCGATCTGCCCGGTCTGGATCACCCAGGCATCCGTGGCGAGGTCGTAGAGACTGTTCTCCGCCGTCCGGTCGATGAGGGCCACGGATGCACCGAGGCCCGCAAGGCTGACGCCCAGCGCCGCCAGCACCAGCTTGAACGTGATCGATCGATTGCCGAACATTCCAGACACCACCCCCGTACTCATTGCTCGATACGACGCGTCCCGCGAAGGCCTCAGAGGCCTTCGACGTCGATCCCGAGCGTGATCGCGCCGATGGCCTGGCCCGTGGCCGGGTCGCTGATCGCGACGCTGACCTGCGACTGCAGCGTCTGCGTGGATTCGTCCTTCTCGACGTCGTCGACGAAGATGGCGCCCGCGCCGGCGCCGAAGGATTTCTGCCACTTCGCCTCGTCGCCCTGCCAGTAATCGGAGGTGACGTCGCTCTGGCCGACATTCAGGCCCTTGTTGTCCATGACGAAGGCTTCGGTGATCATGCCGCCCGCTTCCGCCTGCTTGGCGGAGAGGAATTTCGACAGGGCGTTGCCCAGCACCTTGTCGATCATCGGCTTGCTTCCGGCCTCGACCTCGGCGCGCCACTGCTTGTCGAGCGTGTCGATGTCGGCCTGCGACAGGCCGGCATGGGCGGCGTTCTGTTCGTTGATCGCGGTAATCACCACCGGATCGGACAGCCACGTCGCCACATTGGCCTTCACGTATTCGGTGATCGGGCCGACGTGGTCCTGCGCCAGTGCCGGACCGCCGAACGCACTCGCCCAGATGACGGCCGACAAGGCCGACGCTGCAAGTAGTCTCATGTTCCACCCCCTTGGTGCCTGACGGCAAACCCGGTTGCGAAGCGTCGCGCCCCGCCTGCGAATCGCCGCACGGATCGGAGCATCAGGGAGAAAGGTTTAACGATGCTTAATCAAATATGAACGATACCGTACATAGTTGGATTTCCAATGGTTTGAACGCAAAAAAGCCCCGGCGGGAGACGCCGGGGCTCGGGTGGGGCAGGTGCGACGCTGCTACTTCTGCAGTTCGGTCCAGATCGCGGTGTAGAGGTTGCGCGCCTCCTCCGGGCAGGTCAGCGCGAAGGTGCCGGCCGCCTGCAGTTCTTCCGGCACGACGATCTCCGGCGCGTCGGCCATGCTGGCCGGCATGAATTCCTCGGAGCCGTCGATGCCGTTCGCATATTTCGCGAAGTCGGAAATCATGGCGGCGTTCTGCGGGTCCATGATGAAGTTCATGAACAGCTTGGCGTTCTCGACGTTCTTGGCGTCCTTCAGCACGGCGACGTTGTCCATCCAGATCGGATAGCCTTCCTTCGGATAGCCGTACTTGATGTTCGGGTCCTGCTCGCGCATGCGCAGCGACGCACCGTTCCAGTTCACCGTTGCCAGGAAGTCGCGCTTGGTCATGGCTTCGATGTTGCCGTAGTTCATCGAGATCCACTTCGGCTTGGCTTCGAGCAGCTTGTCGCGCACCTGCTTGAGGATCGCCTTGTCTGCCGTGCAGGGCTCGCCGCCCATGTAGGTGATCGCGAGGTGCATCACGTCCGCCATTTCCGGAATGACGTTGATCTTGCCTTCGAGCTCGGCCGGCGGGTCGAGGAAGATCGCCGAGGTGTTGATGTCGCCCTTGTAGTCGGCGGTGTTGACCGACAGGCCGACGGTGCCCCACTGCCACGGCACGGTGTACTTGCGGCCCGGATCGAACGGCACGTCCTTCCAGCGTTCGGCGACGTTCTTGAAGTTCTCCATCTGGTTCGGGTTTGTCTCGAGCAGCAGGTCTTCCCGGATCCAGATCGGGATCACGCTGGCCGACGGCACCACGATGTCGAAGCCGTGGCCGCCCTGGCGCACCTTGGCGAGCGCCGTGTCGTTGGAATCATAGTCGGTCAGCGTCACCTTGACGTCGAACGCTTCCTCGAACTTCTTGATCATCTCGGGACTGGTGTAGTTGCCCCAATTGTAGATGTTGAGTTCGCCCGCGGCATTCGCGAGCCCGGAAGAGGCCAGCATCGCGAGGCCTGCGGCGGTCGCGGTCAGTTTCCAGTGCATCGTCGTTCTCCCATTGATTGGCGTCGTGGCATCGTTCTTCAGGTCTTCTTCCTGCTGATCAGGAAGAAGACGGTGACGATAGCGACCGACAGGACGAGGAAGGCGGTCGATATCGCGTTGATCTCGGGCGTCACGACGCGACGCAATTGCCCGAGCATGTAGGTGGGCAGTGTATCCTGACCGGCCGATTTGACGAACTCCGTAATCACCACGTCGTCGAGCGAGATCACGAAGGCCAGCATCAGGCCGGCGATGATGCCCGGCCAGAGCAGCGGCAGCGTCACGCGCCGGAAAACCTGCCAGGGCGTTGCGTAGAGGTCGGCGGCCGCCGTCTCCAGCGCTGTGTCCATGCTCTCGAGGCGCGCCCTGATCGGCAGGTAGGCGAAGGGAATGCAGAACGCCGCATGCGCGATCATCAGATAGCCGAGGCCGGAATAGCCCGTGGCGATCTTGATGCGTGAGAAGAAGATCAGCAGCGCCACCGCCGTCACGATCTCCGGCACCATCAGCGGCTGGTTGATGAAGGCATATTTGAAGGTCAGCCCGCGATAGGGCCGCGTGCGGGTGGTGGCCAGCGCTGCCATCGTGGCCGCCACCGTCGCGATCACGGCGGCCACGCTGGCGATCTGCACCGAGCGGATCGAGGCGTCGACCACCTGCTGGTTGCTCCAGGCCTGCACGAACCAGCGGAACGAGAACCCTTCCCACACCGCGATCGACGTGCCGGCGTTGAAGGCGAAGATCACCACCACCGACAGCGGCAGGTACAGCAGGAAGAAGCAGAACAGCGCCACCGTCGGAAAGCCGGTCTGGCGGCGGATGTCGAACCGGCTAGCCATGGTTGCGTCCCCCGGTGCCGGCATAGCGGATGTAGATCAGCAATGCCGCCATCACGATGACGAGCAGCGTGATCGACAGCGAGGCGCCGAGCGGCCAGTTGCGTCCCTGCCCGAACTGCAGTTCGATCAGGTTGCCCAGCATCAGGTTGCGACCGCCGCCCAGGATCCGCGGCGTCACGTAGGCACCCAGCGAGGGGATGAAGACCAGGATGGAGCCGGCGACGATGCCGGGCTTCACCATCGGCAGGATGATCCGCCGCAACACCTGGAAGCGGGTGGCGTAGAGGTCGTAGCCGGCTTCGACCAGCCGGAAGTCGAGCTTCTCCATCGAGGCGTAGAGCGGCAGCACCATCAGGGGCAGATAGACGTAGAGCATGCCGATCATGATGGCGGTGTCGGTGTAGATGATCTGGATCGGCGCCGAGATCAGCCCGAGCTTCATCAGCGCGACGTTGAGCAGGCCCTCGTTGCGGATCACCTCCTGGATCGCGAAGGTGCGGATCAGGAGGTTCGTCCAGAACGGGATGGTGATCAGGAACAGCCAGAGCGCGCGGGTGCGCTCCGGCCGGGTGGCGATGAAATAGGCCGTCGGGAAGCCGAAGAGGAACGCGAACACCGTGGTGGCGAGCGACAGCAGCACCGACCGCCAGAAGATCGCCACATGGGCGTCGGCGATCGAAAGCGTCTCGTCGAAGATGTCCCGCTGCAGGATGACGCTCACCCAGGCGTCGGTCGAGAAGGTCCAGCGCACGTCGCCGTAGGAGCCGGGCTCGAGGAAGGAGTAGACGACGACGATGGCAAGTGGCCCCGCGGCGGCGAAGAAGATGATCAGCAGCGCGGGAGCCGAAAGCAGCCAGCGCTTGCGGATGTCGTCGCGCTCGGCCTTGCGGGCGGTCTCTGCGGCGCCGGCCATCCCCTCAGTCCCTCAGGACCTGGGCGGCACCCTTGCCGACGACGATCGACACCCGGTCGCCCTCGCGGGCGCGGCGGCGGTCGTCGCGCGTGTTCTGCTCGCGCACGATGAAGGTGCCGCCGACGTCGAGATCGACATGGAAATGCGTGTCGGTGCCGAAATAGACGATGTTGGAGAGCTTTCCCGAAAGTTCGCCGCCCGCCTCGGCAAGCCGCGCGTGCTCGGGACGGATCACCACCGTGACCTTGCCGGTGGACGAGAATCCCTCCGGTACGGAGGCCTCGATCACGGCACCGGAGCCGAGCCTGACGCCGGCCCGTCCATCGGAGGACGATTCGACGGTGGCTTCCAGGAAGTTGGTCTCGCCGATGAAGTCGGCGACGAAGCGTACCGCCGGACGATCATAGATGTCCTTCGGCGAACCGACCTGGAGGATGTTGCCCGCCGACATGACGGCGATCCGGTCGGACATGGTCAGCGCTTCTTCCTGGTCGTGCGTGACGAAGATGAAGGTGATGCCAGTCTCGTGCTGCAGGCGCTTCAGCTCGATCTGCATCTCCTTGCGAAGCTTGAAGTCGAGCGCCGAGAGCGGCTCGTCGAGCAGAAGCACCTTGGGCTGCGGCGCCAGCGCGCGGGCCAGCGCGACGCGCTGCTGCTGGCCGCCCGAGATCTGCGCCGTCGAACGGTTGCGCAGTTCCTCCATGCGCACGAGTTTCAGCATCTGGGTCACGCGCGCGTCGATCTCGGCCTTCGGCCGGCCGAGCATCTCGAGGCCGAAGGCGATGTTCTGCGCCACCGTCAGGTGAGGAAACAGGGCATAGCTCTGGAAGACGGTGTTGACCGGCCGCTTGTAGGGCGGCAGCGGAGCGATGTCCTGTCCGTGCAGCAGGATCTCGCCATCGGTCGGGAAGTCGAAGCCGGCGATCAGCCGGAGAAGGGTGGTCTTGCCGCAGCCGGAGGGGCCGAGCAGCGTGAAGAACTCATTCTCGCGGATGGCGACCGAGACGGTGTCGAGCGCCTTGACCGGGGCGTCACCGCCGCCGAAGAACTTGCTGACACGGCGGATTTCGATTGCATTCCGATCCGGACTTTCCGGCACGTTGACGCCTCACTCTCCACCCCGCGCCAGGCGGGCCCCATCCATGGTCGATGTGACCATACGGCCGCGATGTTGGCAACCCGGCAGCTTGAATGACAGTTCAATATCGGAACAGGCACCGGCGGTCCGGTGAGCCGGGTGGCTATCGAACAAGCCGCTGCGCAATCGGCAGGCAGACATGCCGCCAGGAGAGGCTTTCGGAGCTGGCTGCCCCGTGCCGCGAACCAGAGGTCCGCAGGCCTGCCCGAGGCTGTGGTAGG
Source organism: Aquibium sp. ELW1220 (assembly GCF_030398385.1). GTDB lineage: Bacteria > Pseudomonadota > Alphaproteobacteria > Rhizobiales > Rhizobiaceae > Aquibium. The sequence goes on from NZ_JAOAOQ010000019.1 coordinate 87,531, forward strand.
GCCACATGCGGAACATGCCGTGGCTGACCACGGCGCCGCAGGCCGCGTCGTCCCCTTCCGCTTCTATGCCCGGTAGGTGACGCGGCCGCCGCAGATCGTGACGACCGGCCGCACCTCGTGCAGCGCTTCGGGCGCGACAGCCTCGATATCGCCGGAGAGCACCACGATGTCGGCGAGGTAGCCGGGCTTGAGCCGGCCCTTGCGGTGTTCCATGAATTCCGCGTAGGCGCCTTCGACCGTATAGCCGGCAATCGCCTCGTGCAGGGAAAACGCCTGGTCGGGCAGGTCGTCCGCCCAGCGCTTGCGAACCACTGCGGCCTGGATGCCGGCGATCGGGTCGATCGGCGACACCGGCCAGTCGGAGGCGAAGACGACGTGCGCCCCGGTGTTCTTGATCGTCCGCCAGGCATAGGACAGCCGCCACCGGTCGCGACCGATCTTCGAGACCGTCGGCTCGAGCGGCAGGCCCATCGAGCCGGGCGGATGCGGCGGCTGCATCGAGGCGATGACGCCGAGATCGGCATAGCGCGGCATGTCCGCGTCGGTCGTCACCTCGATATGTTCGATCCTGTGGCGGCTGTCGCGCCGGCCGTTCGCCTTCGCCGCCGCCTCATAGCCGTCGAGCACGGTGCGCACGGCTGCGTCGCCGATCGCATGCACCGCGATCTGCAGCCCGCGCCGGTCGATCTCGGTCGCCAGTTCGGCGAACTCGGCATCCGAGAAATAGGGCTCGCCGCGCCAGTCCGGCATGTCGCCATAGGGCTCGATCATGTGTGCGGTGCCTGAATCGAGCACGCCGTCCATGAACACCTTGACCATGCCCGAAGAAACCCACTCCGACCTGTAGTCCTGCGCCATGCGCGACGCCTTCTCCAGGTCGGCCAGCGTCATGAACGGCTTGAAATGGAACGGGATCTGCGCGCGGCAGAGGAGGCCGCCCTCCTTCTCGATCTCGGCCAGGATCTCGAGCTGATAGAGATTGCCGTCCATGTTGTGGAACGAGGTGATGCCGTGGCTGGCGGCATAGTCGAGGCCGCGGCGCATGATCGCCTTGTCGGCCTCCCATTCCTCCGGCGTCGGCCGGCGATCGGGCTCGCCGCCCGTCTGGATGCCGAGCCGGACCCGGCTTTCGCCGGCGAGATGCACCACGGGCGTCATAGCCTCGGATTCGCGCAGCTCGCCCGTAGCCAGTCCGTCGGCGCCCACGACCACCTCGTTGCCCGGGTTGCAGGCCTTGCCGTGCAGCAGCCCGGCCATCTCCAGCGCCTTCGTGTTCGCCCACATCGTATGATGATCGGGCGCCACCAGCGCGACAGGGCGGTCGGCGACGATGCGGTCGAGATGATGGCGCGTCAGCGGCTGGCCGACCCCGAGGATCGTGTAGTCGCAGGACTGGCCGAACAGCACCTTGTCGTCGGGCCGCTGCGCCGCATAGGTCGTCAGCGCCTCGCTCAGCGCCTCCAAGCCGTGCACGCCGAAAAGCTGCAGGTGCACGAGTTCCGCCGCACCCATGAACAGGTGGACGTGGCTTTCGATGAAGCCCGGCAGCACCGAGCCGCCCTTCGCGTCGATGACCCGCGTGTCCGGACCGGTCCACGCCGCCGCGTCGGAAGCCGTGCCGACGAAGGTGATCTCGCCGTCCTTCACCGCCAGTGCTTCGGCGCGAGGCGCGCCCTCGTCCATGGTCAGCACGCGGGCATTGGTGACGATGAGGTCGGCAGGCGTCGGCATGGCGGATCTCGTTTCCGGATTTTTTCAGAGGCTAGCACCCGGATGCGCGCTGACGCCAGACCAGCTGGCAGGGGCCCTTTGGCCCAGCAGATTTTCTGCCTGCCTCACTGGAAGACACCAGCGGAGTTTCGGAAAACCATCCTATGGTTTTCCACCCGAGAACCCAGGCTTTCCGGGACGTGCGGAAGGCGAAACATTGGCGAAGTCGCGCAAGTCTGCTTAAGGGTTTTTGCGGAGAGACACGCGACCAGTGGGGGACGCATGAAGACCATCTATTCGCCGAGACACGCCGGCCATGCCGGCAATGTCGAGCTGATGACGGGCAGGATCATGCCGGCCTTCGAGATGCCGTCGCGTGCCGAGTTCATCCGGTCGCGGGCCGAGGAGGTGGGTCTGGGGCCTATCCTGCCGCCCGACGCGTTCGAACTCGACACCGCCCGGCGCGTGCACGATCCCGCCTATGTCGACTTCATGCCGACGGTCTGGGAGCGCTGGACGGCGGCGGGCTTCGGTGGCACCGCGCTGCCCTACACCTGGCCGACGCGGGGCCTGCGCGGCGACGTCGTGCCGGACGTCATCGAGGCGCAGCTGGGCTACTACTCGTTCGACGCGGGCGCCGGCTTCGTGGAAGGCACCTGGGACGCCATCAAGTCGTCGCACGACGTGGCGCTGACCGCCGCCAGCCTGGTGTCCGGCGGCGAGCGCGCCGCCTTCGCGCTCTGCCGTCCGCCCGGCCACCATGCCGGCCGCGCCTTCATGGGCGGCTACTGCTACCTGAACAATGCATCGATCGCCGCGCAATGGCTGCTCGACAATGGCGCGCGCAAGGTCTCGATCCTCGACGTCGACTACCATCACGGCAACGGCACGCAGGAGATCTTCTACGCGCGCGGCGACGTCCAGGTCCTCAACCTGCACGGCGATCCGAAGATGGAGTACCCCTATTTCCTCGGCTACGCCGACGAGCGCGGGGAGGGGGAAGGAGAAGGCTTCAACCACAATTATCCGCTGGCCTGGGGCACCGGCTGGGACGGCTGGGGTGCGGCTCTCGTCGACGCCTGCCTGAAGCTGATGGCCTACGGGCCGGACGTCGTCGTCGTGTCGCTCGGCGTCGACACATTCGAGCGGGACCCGATCTCGAAGTTCAAGCTCGTCACCGAGGACTATCCCAAGATCGGCCGCCGCATCGAGGCGCTCGGCCTGCCGACGCTGTTCGTCATGGAAGGCGGCTACGCCGTCGAGGAGATCGGCGTCAACGCGGTCGGCGTGCTGACCGGCTTCGAGGAAGGCAACACGTGAGCGCCACAGTCACCCTCGGCGTCGTCCAGTTCGCCTGCTCGGACGACGTCGCGGAAAACGTCGCGACGGCTTCCCGCCTGGTGCGCGACGCAGCCGCGCGCGGTGCCAACGTCGTGCTGGTGCAGGAACTCTTCGAGGGGCACTATTTCTGCCAGGAAGAGGAAGCCGCCCATTTCGACCGCGCCCGGCCGCTGCAAGGCCACCCGACGATCGCCGCCTTCGCCGACCTCGCGTGCGAACTCGGCGTGGTCATTCCGGTCTCCTTCTTCGAGCGCCGCAACCAGGCCTTCTTCAATTCCGTCGCCATGGTCGACGACACCGGCACGGTGCTCGGCGTCTATCGCAAGTCGCACATCCCCGACGGGCCGGGCTACGAGGAGAAGTTCTACTTCACGCCCGGCGACACGGGCTTCAGGGTCTGGCACACCCCCTTCGGCGCCATCGGCGTCGGCATCTGCTGGGACCAGTGGTTTCCCGAGGCGGCCCGCGCCATGGCGCTGACGGGGGCGGAGATGCTGCTCTATCCCACCGCCATCGGCTCGGAGCCCGGCCGGCCGGACTTCGATTCCATGGAACACTGGCGCATCACCATGCGCGGCCATGCCGGCGCCAACCTGATGCCGGTGGCGGCCGCCAACCGCATCGGCACCGAGATCGTCGGCGGCCGGACCCAGACCTACTACGGTTCCTCCTTCATCGCTGGTGCGGCAGGCGAGCTTGTCGCCGCGGCCGGCCGGGACGGCGAGGCGGTGCTGACCGCCAGCTTCGACCGCGCCGCACTCGCCCGCCAGCGCGCGGCCTGGGGCCTGTTTCGCGATCGCCGGCCCGGCCTCTACGGTGCGATCGCCACGGCCGACGGCGGCTGAGAGGATGTGAAAGAATGCCCGTTTCGGCAGTTTAAGCCAGGAATCTCAGGGATTTCAGGGGGCATTCTTTCGCATACTCGATTGATTCACGCACTCTGACCGCTTCGTGATGCCTGCCATGCGGCGGGGTGCTGGCACCCGTCGCGCAACTGTGGTGTATCGAGGGATCGGAGCAGGGAATCCGGCGGCATGGCGGCAGAAGCGGGCGGCAACGAACTGGTCCAGGTGGTGGTGCTGCTGGCGGCGGGCGTCGTGGCCGTGCCGATCTTCAAGCGGCTCGGCCTCGGCTCCATCCTCGGCTATCTGGCCGCGGGTCTCACCATCGGACCCTTCGGCTTCGGCCTCTTCGACGATCCGGAGGCGATCCTGCATGTCGCCGAAATGGGCGTCGTCATGTTCCTCTTCATCATCGGCCTGGAGATGCGGCCGTCCCGCCTCTGGGGCCTGCGCAAGGAGATCTTCGGCCTCGGCCTGCTCCAGGTCGCAGCCTGCGCGGCGCTCTTGACCGGCGTCGGCATCGCGCTCGGTCTCGCCCCGATGGTCGCCTTCGTCGCCGGCTCCGGCTTCGTGCTCACCTCGACGGCGATCGTCATGCAGCTGCTCGAGGAGCGCGGTGACATCGCAACGCCCGCCGGCCAGCGCATGGTCTCGATCCTGCTGTTCGAGGACCTGATGATCGTGCCGCTGCTCGCGCTGATCGCCTTCCTGGCGCCGGGCGGCGAGGAGGCGACGCTCGCCGGCCGCCTCACCGACGTCGGCATCGGCGTCGGCGCCATCGCCGGCCTGCTCGTCGCCGGTCGCTGGCTGCTCAACCCGCTGTTCCGCATCCTTGCCGACGCCCATGCCCGCGAGGTGATGACGGCCGCCGCCCTGCTCGTCGTGCTCGGTTCCGCGCTCGCCATGCAGCTCGGCGGCCTGTCGATGGCAATGGGCGCCTTCCTCGCCGGCGTGCTCCTGTCGGAATCGAGCTTCCGCCACCAGCTCGAGGCCGACGTCGAGCCCTTCCGCGGCATCCTGCTCGGCCTGTTCTTCCTCGCTGTCGGCATGTCGCTCGACCTCGCCGTTGTCGCCGACAACTGGGGCATCGTGGCGCTGTCGGTGGTGGTATACATGGCCGTCAAGGCGGCGGGCATCTATGCGGTGGCGCGCGTGCTGCGCCATGGCCATGGTCAGGCGCTGGAGCGCGCCGTCGTGATGGCGCAGGGCGGCGAGTTCGCCTTCGTGCTCTATTCGGCCGCGGCCGGCGTCGGCCTTATCGACGGCACCACCAACGCGGTCCTGACCGCGATCGTCATCATCTCGATGGTGCTGACCCCGCTGGCGATCCTCGGCCTGCGCCGGATGGTGCCACGCCCGGCCGAAAATATGGACGGCGTCGATGTCGCCGACGGGCTCGACGGCAGCGTGCTGGTCATCGGCTTCGGCCGCTTCGGCCAGGTCGCCGCCCAGCCGCTGCTGCTCAAGGGCATCGACGTGTCGATCATCGACAACGACGTCGAGATGATCAAGGTCGCCGCCACCTTCGGCTTCAAGGTCTATTACGGCGACGGCGCCCGGCTCGACATCCTGCACGCTGCCGGCGCCGGCCGCGCGCGCGCGGTGCTCGTCTGCGTCGACAAGGCCGAGACCGCCATCCGCATCGTCGAGCATCTCAAGGCCGAGTTCCCGCTGGTGCCGGTGCTGGCGCGCGCCTGGGACCGCGGTGCGGCGCTCGACCTGATCCATGCCGGCGTCGACTTCCAGATCCGCGAGACGCTGGAATCCGCCTTCGCCTTCGGCGAGACCACGCTGAAGACGCTCGGCCTCGACGCGGCCGAGGCGGCCGAAATCATGGAGGACGTGCGTCGGCGCGATGCCGAGCGGCTCGAGATGCAGCTCACCGGCGGCATCTATGCCGGCACCGGGCTTCTCAAGGGCAACGCCCCGACGCCCGCTCCGCTGTCGCAGCCACGGAAGCCCGGCCAGGTGATGAATCCCGGTGCGGCGCCGTCCCCGCCGACGGGCGGCAGCTGACCGTCCGCGCCCCGGGCGCCGTCGGCTTGCCGGCACGGCACGGCAGGCCGCCGGCAGTCGTCCTTGCGGATCGATAAGACTTTCCCGAAGGGGGAGGCATGGTCGTTAAGGTTGTCGCGCTAGCATTCCTCCCGCGGGCGTCGCGCGGCGGCGTCGAACGGGGATCGATGATCGTGACGACAGGCAGGCTCCATTACGTCGACTGGCTGCGGGTTCTCGCCTTCGGCCTCCTCATCCTCTACCATTGCTCGGTCGCCTTCTTCCCCGACATGTCCTGGCTGGTGAAGAGCGACGAGACGAGCCAGGCCCTGTCATGGGCGATGGATTTCCCGCGCGCCTGGCGGCTGGCGCTGCTTTTCTTCGTCTCGGGCATGGGCACGTGGTTTGCCTTCCGCTCCGCGCCGGGGCTCACCTTCCTGCGCGACCGCACGCTGCGCCTGCTCGTGCCGCTGCTCTTTGCCATGGCCGTCGTGGTGGTGCCGCAGGTCTGGCTCGAGCGCGTCATGGAAGACGGCTACCAGGGTTCGCTGCTGACCTTCTGGATCGAGCGTTACTTCACCGAGGGAAAATATCCGGCAGGCAACATCACCTGGGCCCACATGTGGTTCGTGGCCTATCTGCTGGTCATGGCCGTCGGCCTGTTCCCGATCTTCCGGTTCCTGCAGTCGCCGTGGGGCGTGGCCCTGTCGCGGGCCTTCGCCGCCCTGGTGCGCTCGCCCTTCGTCTTCCTGATTTTCCTGGTCCCGCTGGCGCTCAACCTGGCGCTGACGCCGTTTTTCCCGCGCCAGACCAACGCACTCTACAATGACGGCGCCTGGTTCGCGGTCTGGGCCTCATGGTTCGGCTTCGGCTTCCTGTTTGCCCGCCACCATGCCGAGATCATCGGTTCCGTCGTGGCCCGCCGCTGGACCAGCGCCGCACTGGCGGCGGGCCTCACCGCCGCGCTCTACGCCTTCTGCTTCCTGCCTGCCGACGATGCGGCCGGCTCGCTCGGCTCCTGGGAAAACCAGACGCCGGTCTTCAAGGCGCTGGTCTTTTCGCTGGCCTGGACGATGATCCTCGCCGCCATCGGCTTCGCCGCCCTGCATCTCGACCGGCACAGCGCAGCACTCGCCTGGCTGAACGGCAAGGTCTTCGCGCTCTACATCGTCCACCAGACCGTCATCGTCTGGGCGCTCTATCACGTGCTGCCCATCGAGGCGGGCGCCTGGACCAGGTTCGGCCTCGTGGTCGCGATCACCGCCTGCCTCTCGCTCGCCATCGCCGTCGCAGCCGAACGCCTGCCCTGGCCGCTGCGCCTCGCCTTCGGCTTCGCCGACCGCCCCGCCGCACGGCGCGGTGTGCCCGCCGCCTCCACGTCGCGCCCGGCAAGCTGATGCACGTTTCCCCGAAGCGGCTTCGGTTTCAGGACGAATACAAGCAAACACCCGAAGCATCTGGAGCACGCCTGGACGGGAGCGACACGCTTCAGACCCGACATCCCCTGTTGAAGCGCCGCGCCGCTTCGGCTATGAAGCCAGTGCCCGTGCCGCTTTCTCGCGGCCCGGGCCGATGCGGAGACCCTGTCCTCGCGGCGCGCACCCGTAGCTCAGCTGGATAGAGTGCTGCCCTCCGAAGGCAGAGGTCACAGGTTCGAATCCTGTCGGGTGCGCCAATAAAATCAATATTTTAGATGGAATTCCCTCTTTTCGTACGGAACCGGTACGGAAAAGGGGTGACTGCGCCGTACCACTTAATTTGTTCGCGGGTGATTCGCTGATTGAAGTATGACGCCAGGAGGTCAACTGGCTGCGGGATAGCTCGGGCAGGGGAAGGGGGAGCCATGAACATCAACCTTTGCGTTCAATGCGACGAGTGTTCAAGCAAAACCAATTGCCGCGTTGGCATGAGCAACCGGGATGTTCAGCCACTTAAATTCTCCTGCAAAGGGTGCGGCTCGCTGATTTCCCTGGACTTTGATGTGCGTGGTGCGGACACCCTCGACAATCGCGCTATCGAAGCCATCTTGGCGGGCAAGGGGCCGAAAGACGTACGGTTAAATCAGGGTGCTACGCACAAAATCAGCGGCGCGACTGAGGTACCGATTGAGCGCGGTTTCGACCCGGGCATCGACTTCGTGGATTTGCACTTAGGCCGTGTGGACGAATTGGCTCAGGTATAGGTTTGAGGGTTCCGCCTCGGAATCCGATCTGATTCATAGATAGCCGACTGATTCTGGAGGTCGGCGATGTCCACAAGGATGACGGAAGCGGATTGGGCGCACACGCTGGAGGTGTTCCGGGCCTGCCTGCCTCGACGCGGGCGCAAGGCGGCGGACGACCGGTTGTTCCTGGAAGCGATACACTTCTTCACAGTGGAGAACGTGCGCTGGCGGGCGCTCCCGGAGCGGTTCGGCCCCTGGAATTCCGTGTGGAAGCGCTTCGATCGGCTGAGCAAAGCGGGCGTGTTCGAGGCCTTCTTCGACACGCTGGCGTCGATGAGCACATCGGCGCATCTGATCCAGATGTTCGACAGCACCATCGTGCGCGCCCATGTCTCGGCGGCCGGTGCAAAAGGGGGCAGCAGGGTCAGGCGCTCGGCCGCTCGCGCGGCGGGTTCACGACGAAAATCCATGCTAAATCAGACGCATCGGGAGCCGTGATTGGTTTCGACCTGACTGGCGGCGAGAAAGCCGACGCACCACACTTCTCCATCCTCCTCGACATCGGACCGGACATCGCGCCTCGTGCCGCCATCGGCGACAAGGGCTATGCCAGCAAGGCGAACCGGGCCGCCGCACGAGCCAGAGGCATCGCTCCGGTCATTCCCTACAAGGCCAACGAGAAGGACAAGCCCGCGTTCTTCGCAAAGTTCCTCTACAAGGATCGCGCCCGCATCGAGCAGGGCATCGGCGTCGTAAAGCGCTTCAAGCGTGTCGCCCTGCGGTGCGAGAAAACGGCCCGCAATTATCGATGCATCGTCAGCTTCGCAGCGGGACTATGCTTGCTTAAATTCGTCCACACGACCCACCTGGAACTAAAGTAGGCATCATTTTGTTATACTTCTGTAGCAACGGTAGGAGTGTGACTGATGGTCGGCAGGCAAGCGGACCTTGTCGCTCTGAGCGACGAGGATAGGAATTTTCTTGAATCGCAGGTGCGTCGGCACAAGGCGCCGCGCTCGTTGTCGGATCGATGCCGGATGGTTTTGCTGTGCGCACAGGGCCTGCAGAGCAAAGATGTTGCCGAACGCCTTGGCGTCCACGAGCACACGGTTGGCAAGTGGCGCCGCCGGTTCGTGCAGGATGGCATTGACGGCTGACCGACGAATATCGCGCGGGTCGGCCACGAACCGTCTCTGACGCCCAGGTAGCCGAGGTCGTTGAACGGACATTGAACACCACCCCGAAGGATGCCACGCACTGGTCTATCCGTTCGATGGCAGCCGACCGTGGGCTGTCGCACACCACCATCCGTCGAATATGGACCGCCTTTGGTTTGCAGCCACATCGCTCGGAGACATTCAAGCTCTCTTCCGATCCGCTGTTCGTCGATAAGGTGCAAGACATAGTCGGCCTTTACATGTCGCCACCGGACCGGGCAGTCGTGCTATGCGTGGATGAGAAATCGCAAATCCAGGCACTGGATCGCGAGCAGCCGGTTCTGCCCATGGCGCCGGGCATCGCCGAGCGGCGCACCCATACCTATGTCCGCAACGGCACGACATCCCTGTTCGCCGCGCTCGATGTTGCGACTGGCGCGGTGATCGGCCAGTGCTACAAACGTCACCGGGCGACCGAATTCCTCGACTTCTTGAAGCGAATTGACGCCGAGATGCCCAAGGGACCGGACGTGCATCTGGTGATGGACAACTATGCGACCCATAAGACGCCGAGGATCAAGGCCTGGCTCGCACGCCGTCCGCACTGGCATGTTCACTTCACACCAACTTCAGCCTCCTGGATCAATCAAGTCGAGCGGTGGTTTGCAGAACTGACGCGCAAGCAGTTGCAACGCGGGGTCCATCGTTCCACTGCTGAACTGGAAGCCGACATCGACGCGTTCATTACAACGCACAACAAGAATCCCAAGCCATACAGATGGGTGAAATCCGCCGACCAAATCCTCGCTTCGGTCAAGCGTTTCTGCCAAAAAACAATGAACCGAACTTCAGATTCGGGTGACTAGGCGCGACGCGAGCAAGCGCCTGATCCCCGCGTCCCCAGGCATCTATGATGGATGCAGGGCTGGCTGGCCTTCACGCGGATGCACATGGACTGATACGTCCACCTTCTGGTCAAGGCGCCCAAGAACGGCCATGAGCCGGTCGATCGTAAAGCGATCAAGCTTTGCCTTGCGGATCCTCGAAAAGTCAGCCGCCGCAATGCCGGTGATGTCCTCGGCCTTCCTGGTGCTGAGCTCGCGCGCGTCCATCACTCCGATGATCTGGGCGGCGAGAATGGATTTGAGCTGCTCGGCGTCGGCGTTCGCATAGCCGAAATCGCGGAATACGTTTCCAGAGCCTCTGATGATTTCGAAGTCGTCGTTCTTGTCGGTCATGATAGGGCCTCCTTAAGTCGTTTGATGCGTGTCCGGATCAGATCCACCTCGTGCTGAGGCGTGCTGATGCCGGACTTGGATTTTTTCTGAAACGCGTGAATCACCCAAAGATCATCGCCAATCTGGGTGGCGTAAACGACGCGGTAGGCGTCGGTGCGATACCGCAGTACGATTTCAAGGATTCCACCTCCATGGCCGGTCAGCGGCTTGGCGTTGTCGGCCTTTTGCCCTTCGGCGGCGATCGTCAACGCCCGCAAGGCTTCGGTTTGAACGTCGCGAGGGAAATCCTCGAAATCCTTCTTCGCCGCCTTAATCCATGAAATTGATCGTGTTTCAGTCATGCAATGACTGTAGTCAAATATGACAACACTTGCAAGGTTTTTCTGTCCCGTATTCATCTTACGCCCTTCAAAGGGCCGAAGGTGTGAATCAGCACCAAATCTTGCCCCCCATTCCGACACCCAATAGCCCTCTGATTTCCGATCTGAAGCCGAGAATTGGTGGGGTCACCATCGGCGCCGATGGTGACCCCACCAAGACGGCAAATTCCGTCGAAGAATCATGCGCTCGCCGCCATCCGAGTTGGGGGTCAAGATTCGGTGCTGATTCACATCAGGAGCCTTGACGGTACCGCCGGTTCCATCCAGTTCCGCGCCCATGCCCGGTGTCGCGGAAAACCCCGCAGGCATGCGATCGCTCGACCTTGCCGGGCTTCGCAGCATCGGGGCAAGGCCGCGCGTACCGCGCGCCGATCGCCGAGAGGAACGTCATGCCGCCCACTTGCCCGCCGCTCACGGATGCCGACTGGCCGGAGGACCTCGCCGCGATGCGGGAGGGCTTTGCCGGGAAACTCAACGTCTACCGGGTGATGGCGCATCACCCCGCGCTGCTTGCGGCCTGGGCGCCCCTCCGCAACCACGTGGTCTCGGCCGATGTGCTCGGCAAGCAGCTGAGCGAGGTCGCAATCCTGCGCACGGGACATCACATGCGCTCCCGCTATGAATGGAGCCACCACGTCAGCAGGGGCCGGGCCTGCGGCATGTCGGACGCGCGCATTGCCTCCATCGCCGGCGAGACCGGTCAGATGTCGGCCGAGGATGCAACCGTGGCCACGGCCGTCGACGAGTTGTTCGGCCACGGCCGCCTCGAGCCGGATACGCTCGCGTCGCTTGCATCGCTGGTGGGGATGAAGGGCGTCTTCGACGTGATGGCGACGGTCGGCATGTACGCGACGCTCGGCTACATCGTGAACACGTTCGAAACGCCGCTCGATCAGGCCATCGACGAGGAACTGGCGGCGCGGCCGCTGTCCGTGGGGACCTGATCCGGCTTCGGTTCACCGTCCACGTCCCGCGCCTGCCTCACCGGCCGTCCCGGAAGACGGGCATCCGCTTGCCGCGGAAGGCCGCCAGCCCTTCGGCGAGGTCGGTGCCCTCGAGATGCAGGCGGAAGCGGTCGATCTCGGCGCGCAGGCGGGCCTGGCGGTCTTCGTCCGCAGAGGGGCGCGTCAGCGCCTTGACGTGCCGCACCACTTCGGGGCTCGCCGCGCAGATCTCACGGGCGATCTCGATCGCGCGGATCATCAGGCGGTCCTGCGGCAGCACCTCGTCCACCAGGCCCCAGGCGGCCATGGTCTGCGCGTCGACCAGAGCGGCGGTGTAGAACAGCCGCGCGGCGCGGCCCCGGCCGATGCGCTCCGTCAGCCGCACGGTGGCGCCGCCGGCCGGCACCACGCCGTATCTTGCATGTCCGTCGCCCATCCGCGCGCCGTCGGCGGCGAGGATCATGTCGCAGGCGAGCAGGAGTTCCAGCCCGCCGGCCACGGCCGTGCCGTTCGCCGCACCGATCACCGGGACCGGCAGGTCCTCGATCATCTGGATGACGGTCTGGTTGTAGGCGAGCGCGTCGATCAGCGCCGTGCCGCCGGCTTTAAGCAGCGCCTCGAACTCGATCAGGTCGCCGCCGGCGCAGAAGGCGCGGCCGGTTCCGGTCAGGATCACGGCGCGCAGGCCGGGCAGATCCGGGACGGCTCGGAGCCGGCGCTCCAGCGACCGCATCATCGCCGCCGAGGCCGCGTTGAGGTTTCCGGGCCGGTTCAGCGTCAGGATGGCGATGCCCGCCTCGAAGGACAAGAGCACGGGCTCCTCCGCTTCGGCCGGCATCGCCCGCACGACATAGGTCTGCGGCAGCGGCATCAGCGCGGCTTCCAGCGCGGCGACTTGCTGCGGCGCGGCACCGTCCACCGCGACCTCCACCCGGATGCGCATCTGCGCGTCCGATGCCACGTCGACCGATGCAACGGCCTTGGGGCCGCAGGCGCGCTCGACCTCGACCCGGACCTTTTCACGCACTGCCAGTTCCCGCAGCGCCGGCTTGAAGATCTTGCCGACCGCGGTCACCGGCAGCGCCGCGACGATCAGCACGGTGCGCGGCCGTGCCGGCGGCTCGTGGATGTGTTCCCCCAGATGCCGCTGCAGCGCATCGAGATCGATCGCGGTGCCGGGCTGCGGCACGACGAAGAGCGCGGGCACCTCGCCCGCGTGCTGGTCGGGCATGCCGACCGCGGCGCTGATCTGCACGCCCGGGAAACGGTTGGCGACGTCCTCGATGGCCGCGGGATCGATGTTGTGGCCGCCGCGCACGATCAGGTCCTTCTCGCGGCCGGTCAGCACGAGGCGGCTGTCGGCGGTCAGGTAGCCGACGTCGCCCGTCGTCAGCCAGCCGTCGGGGGCGAGCGTGCCGCGATCATGCGCGGGATCGACATAGCCGGGAAAGACCTGGCGGCCGCGCACCTGCACCAGCCCGGTCTCGTCCGGGCCGCACGGTTCCTCGCCGGCTCCGAACCGCACGACCCGGATCTGCGAGAACGGCGCGCGGAAGCCGACGCTGCCCGCCACCGGCGACCCCCTTCCGGGATTGAAGGCGATGGCGGCGGCCGTCTCGGTCATGCCGTAGGTCTCGTGGAGACGGATCCCGGTCCGCGCCTCGAAGCGGTTGCCGACGGCGGCCGGCAGCACCGCTCCGCCGGTGACGGCCATGCGCACGGCAGACACGTCGGTTCCCTCGCGCCAGCTGTTGGTGATCGCGGCGATCGAGGTCGGAACCCCGCCGACGACGGTTGCGCGGAAGGCCTCGACCAGGCTCCAGTACCGCTCGATCACCTGCGGCGGGCGCAGCCCGTGCGGCGAGGGCACCACCACGTGGCCGCCGGCCGCCAGCACCGAAAGGCCCACTGTCATCGTGCCGCCGACATGAAACAGCGGGAAGCCGTTGATGACGACGTCGCGCTCGTCATAGCCGAACACCTGCGCGAAGCCGAAGGCGGCGTGGATCTGGTTGCCATGCGTGAGCTGCACGAGCTTGGGGCGGCCCGTGGTGCCGCCGGTATGGAACAAGGCGCAGACGGCATCGCGGTCGTCGGCCGGCTCGAAATCGAGCCGGTCGGACCGATGTCCGTAGAGCGCATCGTCCAGCCTCTCCCATCCCTGCGGCAGATCCCCGGCGCCACCGATCACCAGCACACGCTGCAGCATCGGCACCGCGGCAAGGATGCCTTCCGCCTTCGCGAAGCAGGCCGCGTCCAGCTCCGCTGCCGGCACGACGAGCACCGTCGCCCGCTCAGCGTCGAGCAGGTCGACGATCGCCTCGCGGCTGAGCAGATGGTTGAGCGTGCTTGCCACGCCCGCCACCTGCGCACCCAGCAGCAGCGGAAACAGTTCGGGCACCGTCGGCGACAGGAAGGCTGCCACGCCGTGCCCCGGCACAAGACCATGCGCGCGGAAAAGGTTGGCCGCGCGCGTGACCGCGCCGAGCAGTTCGGCATGCGTCAGGGAAATGCCGACATCGGCGGGGTCCGGCGAGCGCAGTACGGTGAGGGCCTTGCGCGAGCCGCAATGTTCGGCAGTTGCCAGGAAGAGATCGTAGAGGTTCCGTGCCGTCACCACTTCGTCATAGGGCAGCGCTTCGATCGCCTCGACGTCCGCGATGGTGCGGACGGCGCGGACGGGACGCGTCGTCTTCAGAACGCGCGCCATCAGTGCACCGCGGCATACATGATCGTTTCCTCGTCGGTGCGCAGCCCGTCGAACTCCTCGACGATGCGCCCCTGCCGGCAGACCAGGATGCGGTCGGAAAGCTGCAGGATTTCCGGCAGGTAGGACGAGATCACCATCACCGCGATGCCGTCGTCGGCGAGCCGGTTGATCAGCTGGTGGATCTCGGCGATGGCGCCGACGTCGACGCCGCGCGTCGGTTCGTCGAAGATCACGAGGCAGGGCTTCTGCACCAGCGCCTTGGCGACGACCACCTTCTGCTGGTTGCCGCCCGACAGTTCGATCACCTTCGCATCGGCATTGATCGCCTTGACGTTCAGTGCGGCGATCCACTCCTGCGCTACCGCGCGCATCTCGCTCATCGACACGGTCGCCGATGTCGTCCGCCCGCCGGCCAAAGCGCCGAGATGGATGTTCTCGGCGATCGACATGGTCTCGAAGAAGCCTTCGAGCTTGCGGTCCTCGGTGACGTAGATGATGCCGTCGCGCACCGCCGGCCGCGGCACGCGGTAGCGGACGGACCGTCCGTCGAGCCGCACCTGGCCGCCGTGGAAGAGGTCGCGCTTGAGCACGCCCGACACCACCTTCGCCGTCTCCGTGCGCCCCGAGCCGATGAGCCCGAACACGCCGGTGATCTGCCCGGCGAAGAGCGAGAAGGACGTGTTGCGCACGACGCTGCCCATCGACAGGTTCTGGACGCTGAGCACCTTCTCGCCCGCCGGGCGGATGCGGCGGCCTTCCGTCGAGCCGTAGATCTCGCTGCTCAGCGTGCGCCCCACCATCGCCCGCACGATCTTCTCGCGGTCGAAGGCCGAAGCCGCGTCGGTGACGACATGTTCCCCGTCGCGCATGATGGTGATGCGGTCGGCGATCGCCAGAGCCTCCTCCAGCGCGTGGCTGATGAAGATGATCGAGACGCCGCGCTGCTTCAGCCGGGCGACCAGCGAGAAGAACTGGTGCTTCTCCTCCGGCGTCAGCGTCGCGGTCGGCTCGTCGAAGATGATCACCTGCGCGTTGTGATGCACGGCGCGTGCAATCTCGACCATCTGCTTCTGGCCGGCACCCAGCGCCGACACCATCGCGGTGGGGTCGACATGGAAGTTCAGCGACTGCAGGAACTGCTGGCCGGCGATGTAGATGCCGCGCAGGCGGTGGAAGCGCTGTGCGTCGGTCATGTAGATGTTCTGCGCCACGGTGAGCGAAGGGACGAGGCTCGTCTCCTGATAGACCATCGCGATGCCGCGCTTCAGGGCTTCCGAGGGCGAGCCGATGTCGGCCTTCGCGCCATCGATCCAGATCTCGCCGGAGGTGGGCTGCACGACGCCGGCGATCATCTTGGTCAGCGTCGACTTGCCGGCCCCGTTCTCGCCGAGCAGCGCATGCACCTCGCCGCGCTCGAGCGTGAAGGACACGTTTCGCACCGCGGGTACGCTGCGATACTCCTTCGTGCCGTTGCGGACTTCGACGATCGGATTCACGCCGCATCTCCCTTCACGTCCGAAAGCGGGATCCGCGCCACGACGCCGTCGCCGCGCGCCGCGACGATGATCTCGCCGTCATGCTCGATCACGCTGGTCACGCCATGGGTGGCACCGTCCGCGCGGCTCTGCAGGCTGACGCGAGGCTGGAAGGCCCGGTCGAGACGCGCGCAGAGGCCGAACGACATCGTCGGCGCCCATGGTTTCAGAAGCCCCAGATGCTTCACCCCGCCGCCCTGCAGCGGCTCGTAATAGCTGCGGCCGGACCTGAGCTTCGGGGCGACCCAGAAGGGCTGCGCCACCTCCGCCATCATCCGCCGCCGGTAGACGGGTTCACGCAGCACGAACTCGACCAGCTGGCTGCGCGGCGCAAACAGCGAGAGCCACCAGCCGTCCGCGGCCGGCGAAAGGCGCCCGGGGTAACCCGGCAGGTCGGCCAGCATCACCCGGTCCACAGTTCCGCCCGCGTCGAGCCGGACCAGGCGATGCCGCCAGGCTTCCGAGACGACGAGCCCGTTCCCTTCCGGCGCGATGCCGCAGGGCCAGGCGAGGCCGCTGGCGATGCGCGTGCCGGCGCCGCTGCCGAGGTCGATGCGCCAGACGCTGCCGGAGGCATTGCGCTCCAGCAGGTCGCGCTGCCACTCTCCGGCGTCGTTGGTGGCCGAGCCGTTGGCAAGGTAGAGCGCGTCGCTGGTCGCGGCGATCGCCGTGATGCACCGGATGGCGGGATCGACCCGGTATCGCCGCCCGTCGAAGGGGCCACCCTCGATCACCACGTAACCGCTATCGAGCGCGACGGCCAGACCGTCCGGACCGACGGAGGCGATGCAGACGACGGGCGAGCCGTAGGTCCTGCGCAGCATCCAGCGTCCGTCGGGCAAGGCGGCATGGATGTCGCTCCCGGCGGATGCGACGAGCACGCTGTCGTGGAAGGCGAGGCAATCGACGTCCGGCAGGGGCATCCGCGACCGTGCCGTGTCGAGGAGGCGGTTCGGCCTCAGGGCGCCGTCGAGCGGCGGCACGGTGACGGCGGCCTCGCCGCGGCCGAGCAGATTGTCGAAGGTGCGGGAGAGGAGGCCGATCATGACTGGCTCCAGTAGGAGGACTGCCCCGTCCATTCCGGGTCCATGCCGTCCAGCTTCAGTCGTCCGACACGGTTGTTGAGGATGCCGCCGATGTAGAGATGGCCCTTGTGCTCGCGCATCGAGGTGATCATCGGATGATTCTCGCCTCCGGAGTCCCACAGCGTTTCGATGACCCGGCCCGTCTCGTCGAAGCGGACGACACAGCCCGTGTTGATGTTGGGATACATCCATTCGTCCGGCGCGATGCGGCGCGCCATGCGCTTGCGGAACCCCGGCATCTTCAGCGCCAGGTCGAGCGACGGCGTGCGGATGCCGACCAGCGCCAGCCAGTAGCTGCCGTCGGAGGCGCGATTGATGTTGTCGGGATAGCCGGGCAGGTCCGGGATCACGATCTCCACGGTGCCCCGCTTCGGCCCGTCGAACCAGTAGCGGCTGACGCGGCAGGCCCAGGTCTCGGCAAACAGGAAGGACTGTCCGTCGTGCGTCATGCAGATGCCGTTCGGAAAGACCAGGTTCTTCAGGACCGTGCGCGTCGAGCCGGTGTTGGGGTCGTAGCAGATGATCCGGCCGTTGCCGCGCGATTCCAGGCAATCCACCGGCCATTCATGCATCTCGTAGCGCACGGTCGCCTCGCTGAAGAAGACGCGGCCGTCGGGTGCGATGTCGAGATCGTCGGCGAGCCTGAGGCGCGAATCGTCGATGATCGAGAGCCAAGAGCGATTGGTCTCGTCGGTCAGCTTCGCGACGGTCCCGTCCCTGCCGATGCGGTAGAGGCCCATGCCGCCGATGCAGACCAGCAGGGCGCCATCGCGCGCGAAGGCCATGCCGAGCGGCCGCCCGCCGGTATGGGCGAAGACTTCCTGGCGCACATAATCGGGCGCGAGGAAGCGGACGATGTCGCCGGTGCGGTTGCCGACATAGATGTTGTCGTCCTCGTCCAGGATCACGTCTTCCGGGCCATCGATGCGGTCGAGGCCGATCGCCTCGACGCTGCGCAGCCGGTCGTTCAGCGCATAGGCCGATGCGCCCGATGTCGCGGGTGCCGCGGGCAGCTCCGAATAGGTCGGCGACACGTAGACCTTCGACAGGAACTTGTGCCGGTTCTTCAGCCAGCGGACGTCGATGGCGACGGCGAGGAGCAGCACGGCGCCGAGCAGCAGAGAATTCGCGCCGCTGGTCACGCCGAGCCGCACCAGGCTGTTGACCATGATCATCACGATGACCGATCCGATCACCGCCTTCGCCGCCGAGCCGCGGCCCCCGCCGAGGCTGTTGCCGCCGAGCACGGCGGCAGTCAGCGCGGCGATCTCGAGGCCGATGCCGGTATCGGCGCCCGCACCGCCGAGCCGCGAGGCGAACAGCGCGCCGGCGAGCGCGGCGAGCGTGCCCGAAACGACATAGGTCGAGCAGATCACCCGGCGGACCGGGATGCCGACATTGTGCGCCGACCGGCGCGAGCCGCCGACCGCGAGCACGTGCCAGCCCGCGCGGCTTCGGCTCAGGAAGAGGTGGAGGACGATGGCAAGCGTCACGGCGACGACGACGCTGAAGGGCACGCCCAGCACGTAGCCTTCCCCGAGATAGTACCAGACGTCGGAGTCGGGATAGACGGCCGCGATCGCGACCGAGTACTTCAGCAGCAGCATGTCGACGACGGCGCGCACGATGATGAGCGTCACCAGGGTCGTCAGGAACGCCCGCAGCCGCAGATAGCCGACGAGCAGCCCGTTGACGAGCCCGACGGCCGCACCGCAGGCCAGCGTCGCTGCGATGACCGCCGGCACCGGCCATCCCGCGACGCTGAGAAGTCCGAGCGCGACGATGTTGCCGAGCGCGAACACCGACCCCACGCTGAGGTCGATGCCGCCGGCCACCATGACGATGGTCAGCGCAAGCACGATCAGGCTGAACTCGCCCCATTGCCGCGACAGGTTGGAGATGCTCGCGGCCCCGAAGAAATCCGGGATCAGCGACCCGAACACGCCGATGACGATCAAGAGGATGGCGAAGGGGATCGCGTTGTCGACCCAGCGCTTGGTGAGGATCTCGCCGACCAGATGGTCGGGCACGATCCGGTAGCGCCAGCGTGCGATCGTGTCGGATGCGGCCATGTTCATTCTCGCAGTGAAAGCAGGACACGGGCGGCGGCGCCGCCCGTGAGGCGGCCTTCGCCGCCCTTGTCGGCCGGGCCGGTTCAGCCCTTGGCGGGCAGGTCCCAGCAGGAGGCCGCGGTCATGTTGTCCTTCGTCAGGAAGGTGAGCGGCGTGAACAGCGTGGTTTTGGTGGTTCCGGCGGGCTGCTTGAGCTGCAGCAGGTGCTTGATCATCGTCGCCATGTCGCGCGCCTGGCCGGGCACGAAATAGACCACGACCTCCGAATAGGTGCCGTTGGCGAGGCCGTCGCAGGCCATCCGGTTGCCGCCGCCCTGCGTCAGCAGGTAGACGTCCTTGCCCGATTCCTTGATGGCGGCCGCCGTGCCGACGTCCATCACGTCCCAGAAGCCGGTGATGGCGCAGAGGTCCGGATGCTGCTGGATCACGGTCGCGGCGATGTTCTTCGCCTTGGTCGCGTCCCAGTCGGCCGCCTGGTTGGAGACGAGCTGGACCTCGGGATGCTTCGACAGCACGTTGCTGATGCCCTGCATCTGGTAGACGCTGGCGGCCGCCGTCAGGACGCCCTGCGTGATCGCCACCTTGCCGCTGCCGCCGTTCGCCGGCGAACATTTTTCGACCAGCCGCTCGCCGATCCGCTCGCCCATGCCGACATAGTCGGCGCCGATGAAGGCGTCGGTGGAATAGCTCGAGCGCATGTTGACCTGCACCACGTAGATGCCGGCCTCCTCGGCCTTCCGCAGAAGGCGTGCGTAGGACTGGACGTCGGGGTTGTGGACCACGATGACGTCGGGCTTCTCGGAGATCAGCGAGGTGATCGCCGATGCGCCGGCGTCCGTGCTCCAGTTCGGATCACGGATGTCGAAGGTCACCCCCAGCGGCTCGAAGGCTTCCTTGAGGCCGGCGGCCCAGCCTTCGGTCAGGTCGAAACCCATCGCCACGGGCACGTAGGCGATGCGCTTGCCCTGGAACGAGTCGTAGTAGGGCGCGCGGGTGGGGTCGTCGATGCCCTGGGCAACCGCGGCGCCGGCGGTCAGGGCGAGCGTCGCGGCCAGCATGCTTGTCTTCAGCAGTCTCATGTTTTCCTCCCAATGAGAACGAGCCTAGATGTCCCCTTGCTGAGCGGTCTGCTCGTCGCGGGGGTTGATGATCGTGTCGATCACGATCGCGGTGAGAAGGATGACGCCCTTGATGACGTTCTGGACGGTGTACTGGATGTCGAGGATCGTCATGCCGTTGAGCAGCACGCCGATCAGCAGCGTGCCGACGACGACGTTGCGGATGCCTCCCCTGCCGCCCGACAGCCCGATGCCGCCGAGCACGACGACGAGGATCACGTCGTAGACATAGGTCGAGATGGCGACGCGGGTGTTCATGCTGGCGACGGAGGCCGCGGTCACGATCCCCGCCATGTAGCCGATCAGCGAGGAGATCACATACTGCAGCACGACCACCGGCCGCGTCGGAACCCCGGTGATGCGGGCGGCGAGCAGATTGTCGCCGACGGCGCGCAGGTAGTGTCCGGTCCTGCTGTAGCGCAGTAAGAGATGGCCGCCGAGGCAGACCCCGGCGAAGAGGAAGATCGGTACCGGGACGCCCTGGATCGTGCCCTGGCCCAGCCAGAGCAGCGGCCGCGCGGCGTCCGACATGTAGACGACGTCGAGACCGAACAGGAAGTAGCGGCCGAAGCCATAGATCAGGGTTCCCATGGCCAGCGTCGCAAAGATCGCGGGGATTTCCACATAGGCGACCAGCCAGCCGCTGAAGGCGCCGACGGCGAGGCTGAACGCCAGCCCGAGCGTCAGCGCCAGGGGCAGCGGGATGCCGCTGCCGACGAGGTGCAGGGTCCAGGCGACGGAAACCGCCATCAGCGCGACCAGCGACAGGTCGATGCCGCGGCCGATGACGACGAGCCCCATCGCGACGCCCAGTATCCCGAGGATCGAGACGCTGCGGACGAGGTTCAGGATGTTGCTGGTCGTCAGGAAGCCCGGCAGGGTCAGCGCGAAGACGAGACACATCAGCAAGGCCAGGGCGAAGACGATCTGCTCCTGGCTGAGCCGTCCCAATGGTTGCATGTCCGCCCTCCCGCAGATGCCGTCGACGGACCGAACCGCCCGACCGACGCCGGCAAACTAGCGGCCGGGCCGGAGGCGTTCTTTCGTGACCGTGCACAAGTTTTGCTCGAGAGCGCACAAGGCCCGCGAACCGCTGGACGAGGTCGATCCGCAGGATTACGCTGCGGAATTGCCGGATCGGTCTGACGGGAGGGGTTGTCGGACGTATCGTCGGCGCACGGCTCGGGAGGGGAAACCGTGGACCTCGTCTTTTCGACGGACGATCACGAACCCGCGCGCCGCTACGCGGCCTGGCGCGACGCCATCTGCGACGTCTACGTGCATGTCGACGTCGCCGCGACAGACCCGGATCGCTATCGCGGCTTCATCCGCGAGGCGAAATTCGGCGAAGTCGCGATGACCGACATCCTGCTGTCCGAACAGCGGATCCAGCGCAACAGGCAGCATATCTCCCGGCTCGACAAGGACTGCTACTACCTGC
The DNA here is from genome assembly GCF_030398385.1 of Aquibium sp. ELW1220. Lineage (GTDB taxonomy): Bacteria > Pseudomonadota > Alphaproteobacteria > Rhizobiales > Rhizobiaceae > Aquibium. Next base: position 109,263 of record NZ_JAOAOQ010000019.1, read on the forward strand.
AGCTCATTCACCGCGGCAATCTGAGCGTGCTGCAGCACGGCGCGACGCACCGGTCGAATGCGGCCCGCGGCGCACTCTTCTGCGCCACGGAGCAATATGAACTCCAGTGTCACGGCGAGGTGAGGTCCTTCTATCTCGAGATTCCGCGCGACGAGTTCGCGCAGCGTTTCCCGCGTGAGCGGATACCCGTCTCGGCCTCGATCAACACGACGCAGGGGCTCGGCCGCATCGCGACCGAGTTCTGCGCGACACTGGCCACGGAGGGATCCAGGCTCGACGATCCGATCCGCGCTGGTCTCGGCAGCCAGCTGATGGACATGCTGGCCTTCACCCTCCTGTCGTCCGAAGGCGACATGCCGGCTGCCGAGGGTTCGGTGAAGAAAGCGCGCCTGATGTCGGTCCAGCAGTGGATCGAGACGCATATCGGCGAGCCGGACCTGTCGCTGGAGAAGATCGCCGCCGAGAACGGCATGTCGCTGCGCTACCTCCATCTCCTGTTCAAGCCTTGCGAGATGTCGGCTTCGGAGTGGATATGGAATCGCCGGCTGCAACTCGCCTACGACCGGCTGGCCAAGGGCGACGCACGCACTGTCACCTCCGTCGCCTTCGACCACGGCTTCAACAGCTCGGCCCATTTCTCGACCATGTTCCGGAAAAAATACGGGATATCTCCGCGCGACGTCGGGCGGCCGCGCTGAAGCCATCCAGCCGTCCGCGTCCCTGATCGACGCACAAGGCGACGTCGCGGCAGGATGGGCATTGGACCGAGCGATTATTCCGTTGTTCCGCGGCCACGCTATGCTCTACCGTGCGCCCACCGAAACGCCGACAAAGATGCCGAGGCCATGAAGAACCCGCTTTTCTACAAGAAGATCGTCCCGCTGGACAACGTCAAGCACCGCGAACTGCGCATGGCGCGGAAAGGCAACGTGTTTCCGTTCGCCCGCGGCGCCAACCTGGTGCCCGCGGTGATCGACGAGTTCGGCGCGGCGATGGCGCATCTTCCCATCGCCTTCCTGCCGGGAGCCAAGCAGCCCGCGGCGGTGTTCGTGCTTGGGCTCGAACCGGGCAACAACCTGTTTCTCGAAGGCGACGACAGCTGGGCCGGACGCTACGTTCCCGCCTATCTGCGCCGCTATCCGTTCATCGTCGGCGACGTCAAGGGCGGCGAAGCCCTGCTTTGCATCGACGAGGCCGATGAAGGCGTCAGCCGCAAGGACGGCGAGCGCCTGTTCACCGACGGTGGCGAAGCTGGGCCGGCGGTGACGCAGGCGCGCGACCTCTGCGCCAACTACAAGCGCTCGGCCGACCGCACCGACGCGTTCTGCGCGACCCTTCAGACGCTGGGCCTGTTCTCGTCGGTGACGCTGAACGCGCAGACGCCCGGTCGCGGCAACATGGTCGTGCACGGCCTGTTCACCATCGACGAAGCCGCCGTCGACCGCCTCGGCGCCGACGACGTGAAGCTGCTGCACGAGAAGCGCTTCCTGAAGCCGATCTTCCAGCACCTCGCCAGCATGGGCGCGATCACGAAGCTGGCCGACCGCAACGCCGAACGGTTGAAGGCATCGGCAGCCTGACGGCATTCGCACCTGAGCGAGCTTGCGATACTCGAAATTGCACGGCCAGTTCAGTCGAACTGAGCCATTTGCATTCGACTTCATGGGCTGGACCCGATTTAATTCGGGTTCGGCCTTTTGCTTTGAAAAATTTCGGAAAATTACGTTTGAAGGTATATTTTCGGTACCAACCCATATAGCTTTCCACGACTGTGGGGCTGGAGTGGGAAAATCTTGCATAATATTTTTATTGTTGCGCGCGAAGCGTGCAAAATATTAGTCGTTTCCGCCGTCGGGCTGGGCGCATTTGCTGGTGTGTCGGCGCATGCCCAGAATCCGGCCAAGTCGGCTGCTCCCGCGGCGGAGGCCGCCGCTGCCAAGGCTGTCGTCGACGGTTTTCGTTCGGCCAAGTTCGGCATGACCATGGACAAGGTCCGCAAGGCGATAGCAGCCGACTTCAAGCTGTCGGGCGATGCGGTGGGCGAAGGCGAGAACGTGGCCGAGCGCACGGCGCTGCTCACGATCCGGGTCGATGACGTTCTGAAGGATGGCGGACCTGCGCAGGTATCCTACGTCTTCGGCTACGACTCGAAGACCCTGATCCAGGTTGGCATCCTCTGGGACATCCAGTCGAGCAGCGAGGCGAAGCTGCTGGCGAATGCCGAAGTCCTGTCCTCCTACTTTCGTACCGCAGGCTACGATCCGGCGACGGTGCGGTCCAGCCTTGCGCTCGACAACGGTCTCCTGATCTTCCGCGGCGAGGATGCCGAAGGGCGGGCGACCGTCCTCCTTCTGCAGGGAACCTTCACGGACGCTGGCGACCAGCGCCGCTCGCTTGCTCCATCGGCACTCGCGCTGCTCTACGCCGTCGATGCCGACAATCCGGACGTCTTCCGCATCCAGTCAGGCCAATTCTGATGAACAAGCGAGCCGCAATGCCCACGATCGGTCGGTCGGCTCGCGTTTCTCAGCTCAGGCAGCTGCGACAGGGATTGCTCGGTCGCGCCAGCCCCTTCGTCATCGGACTGGTCGCCGGACTGCTTCCGGCGGGACAGGCCCATGCGCAGGCCGTCAATCTCGACGGAGGGATGACGAACATCCTCGCCGATGGACGCACGCGAACCCGCATCGAGACGACAGGCAACCACACCACCATCCGCACGGACACCGTTTCGAAGGGGACCGGTTTCAATTCGTTCTCGGATTTCCGGCAGGCGGCCGGCAGCCAGGTCGACCTCTACGTTCCCGACAATGCGGGCAACCTCGTCAACATCGTCCGCAACGGCCCGGTCGTCGTCGACGGGATCCTGAACGCCTACAAGGATGGGAAGATCGGCGGCAACGTCTTTTTCTCCAGTTCCCAGGGCTTCATCGTCGGCGCCAACGGCACGATCAACGTCGGTTCCCTCACCGTCAACACGCCGACGCAGGAGTTCCTCGATACCGTCATCGGGTCCGATGGCACCGTCGACAACGTCGCGGCCAGCCAGTTGATGGGCGGCGTCATCCCGATCTCACCTGACGGCGTCATCTCGATCGCGGGGAAGATCAACGCCGATGGCGGGATCACGCTGCAGGGTCATCGCGTCAGCCTCTACGGCGGCGGTGTCCAGCTCGACGGCGTCGAGATGAGCCATCGCGAGAAGTTCCAGTACAGCGTCAACGTCGGCGGCATGGCCGAAGGCGCGGCGCTGGTTTCCCGCGGCGGGTCGATCGCGATCGTTGCAGACGGCGACGTCCGCCTCGGCGGAGTTGTCGAAGCATCGGCTGCAAAGCCGGGTCGCGGCGGCCGGATCAGGGCAACCGCCGGTCGCAACATCGAAATCGGCGGGGCTGCTGAAATCCGCGCCAGCGCACTGGGCCAGGGTGCCGGCGGTACGATCGAACTCATCGCCGGCGACACGCTGGTCGCGCAGGATGGCGCACGTTTCACGGCGGTCGGCGCCGGCTACGGCTACGGCGACGGCGGCTTCGTCGAGCTGAGTGGCAGGACCGCCCTCATCGGCAGCATCAGTTTCGATCTGTCTTCGGAGTTCGGGCGCAGCGGCACCCTGCTGATCGATCCCTACGATCTCTACATCGGCGGTGCGGTGCCGAACGGTACGACCGGGGATTTCAGCCTGACGGCAAGCGTCAGCTCGAACGGCGCAGACGTCGTCCTGCAGGCCGACAATTCCATCACCGTGGTCGGCGGCGGCTTCATCGACACGACGAGCGGCTCGGGCGATTCCGGCGACATCACCCTCGAAGCAGCCTTCATCACCATTGCGGACGGCGCCTGGTTGACGGCCGTCGGCGTCGGTGGCGCCGCGGGCGACATCAAGCTCGACGCGCGCGCCAACGACGGCGGCGTGCTGGGTACTGTGATTGGCGCCGATGCGGAAGCGGGCATCGTCCTGGCGAACGGTTCCTCGCTCAAGGGCGGCAACATCAGCCTGCTTGCTTCGGCGCATGCCGAGGCCGGCCTGTCGCCCATCGCGGATCTGGACGGCACCGCGACGATCGTCATCGGCTCCGCAGTCATCGAGGCGTCCGGGCATTTCCTGGCCCATTCGGACGCCAGCGCCACAGCGGACGGCAGCGGCCTGCCGCTGCCGCTGGGCGTGATCCTGTCGGAAGTCACGTCGTCGGTCACCGTCGGCGGCAGCGCGCAGATTTCCGCCGCCAGCGCCGCGCTGCTTGCCGATGCGGCGGTGACCGTGGTCATCGCCACCCAGTCTCTGGCCCCGGCAAACACCGCGGCCGACGGTGCCGTCGCCGTCTCGACGATCGAGAGCACCGCGCTGGTCGACATCGCCGGCGACGCCTCGCTGACCATCACCGACGCCCTGGAACTTGCGGCCACCAACGACATCGTTTCCCATGCCAGCGCCGTACCGGTCGCCGCCGCTTTCGGCGCCAGCGTCGGCGTCAGTGTCGTCACCGCGACGACCACTGCGCAGATCGGCGGCAATGCCCAGATCGACACGGGCAGCCTCGCGCTTGGCGCCTCGACATCCACCGACATCGCCGTGACCGCCGCGGCCGCCGCGGGCGGCGCCACCGAGCCGGACGCAGGCAGCCAGACGGCCGGCTTTCTGGATCAGTATGGCGAGAACGCCAGCACCGACGAGGGCGGCGTGTCCGTCGTCGGTGCGTTCGCGGTCTCGGATCTCACCTCGACCACGCTCGCCCAGCTCGCCTCCTCGGTTGCGCTCATCTCGGGCGGCGCGGTTTCGGTGTCCTCGTCATCGACGAACGGAGCCGCCCTGGTCGCGGATGGATCGGCCGTCGAATCGGCCGTCGGCGTCGGCGTCGGCGTTGCCGTCGGCGTCAACATCGCGCGGATCAAGAACGACGCCATCGTCGCGCAGGGTGTCACGGCCACGGGTCTCACCCTTTCTGCTGCGATGAACGGCGCGGATGCGGTCAATCTCTTCTCCAACTCGGCCACCTCCGGCGCTGGCGCGACCGATGTCGGTATTGCAGGATCGTTCGCGGTCAACATCATCGACACGCAAGCCTCCGCGACACTGTCCGGCAACGCGCAGGTGAACCTCGGCGGCGGCTCGCTGTCGTTGAGCGTGACCAACAACACGGAGGTTTCCGGAGAAGCGCTTCCTTCGGGCGACGGCGCGACAGGCGGAACCGTCGGCATCGGCGCATCGGTGGCGCTGAACATCGTGGCCAATCGCGCGATCGCCGAAGTCGCGGACGGCGCGTCCATTGATCAGGTCGAGGATGTGACGCTGGACGCCTCCGGGGACTTCTCGGTCTCGGGCGAGGCGAGCGCCGGCTCGGCGGGCGGCATCTCGATCACGCCGTCACTGGCGCTGTCGCTGATCAACAACACGACCACGGCGCGCCTCGGCACCGGTTCCACCCTCTTGGCTGACGGCTCGGTCGTCCTGACCGCCATCCAGCAATCGAGCGCGACGACAAAGGCATCGGGCAAGGCCGCGGGCGCCGACGTCGCCATCGGCGCTGCCGTCGCGATCGCGATCATCGACGACGTGGTCCTGTCGACGACGGCGCGGTCGGTCGACGCGGATGACGACGTGACCTTCGTCGCGATGGGAGCGTCGCTCTCCGAACTGACGGCCGAGGCGAGCGCCGTGGGCGCGGAGGCCGAGGAAGAAGATGCTGGAACCGGCGGCGGCGGCGGAGACGTCAACAGCCAGGTGACCGGCAAGATCGGCTCGGCGACCCAGAAGCAGGAATCGTCGGGCATCGGCAGCACCAAACAGCGCCAGGCGACGTCCGGGCAGGCGGCCGACAAGGAAGGCCGGTCGGCCGAGACGAGCGAAGGCGGCGTGTCGGTGGCGGCCGCCATCGTCGTCAACGTGCAGGGCGCATCGGTGACGGCGGGCGTTCCCGACGGCGTGGCGATCACATCGGGCGGCAGCCTGACGATCCGGGCGGCGGGCAACACCGACGGCCAGCTGACGGCCGACGGTTCGGCGGTCGGCGAGGACGAGGAAGCGCAGAGCTCTGTCGGCATCGGCGCGGCCGTAGCCGTCAACAAGGTTTCCGCGCTGACGGTCGCGCGGCTCGGTGCGGCCAGCCATGACCTGCTTGGCCTGACGATCGAGGCGACGTCGGTCGACATCGCGGCCTTCGTGGCCGATCCGGCGAGCGATGCCGGCCGCAGCGACGTCTATCTGGCCAGCGCCTCGTCGGGCGCAGGCGCCTCCAACGTGGGTGTCGCCGGATCGCTGGCGCTGAATCTGATCGACACGGAGAAGTCGGCGACGGTATCGGGCAGCGCGTCGCTGCAACTGCATGACGGCGCGATCGTGATGGTGGCCGACAACCAGACCGACACCACGGGCAAGGCCCTGCCGGTCGGCGACGGCGCCACCGGCGGCAAGGTCGGCATCGGCGCGTCGGTGGCGATCACCATCGTCGCCAACCGGTCGACGGCCGCGGTGGAGAACGGCGCGGTCCTCGACGGAACGGGATCGATCGAGCTCTCCGCCAGCGCTGTTCATTCCGTGACCACCGAGGCGGAATCCGGCTCGGCCGGCGGCATCGCGGTGACCCCGGTGCTCGGCCTGTCCATGGTGAGCAACACCACGTCCGCCATGATCGGGGCAGGCGCGGTTCTTTCCACCACCGGCGGCGTTACCCTTTCGGCCGCCCAGGAATCCTCGGTCTCCACGTCCGCCACGGCGGCGGCCGCGGGCGGCACCGCCGCCATCGGCGCATCTCTCGCGCTGGCGCTCGTCGATGACGTGGTATCGGTGACGACACTCCGCGGCATCAATGCCGGCGGCGATGTCAGCCTGTCGGCAAGCGGCATTTCGACCGGGACACTGGTGGCCAAGGCCAGCGCCAGCGGCGCGGCCGCGGCCGACGACGAAGGCGAATCCGAGGACGGCTCGACCGTCGACGACAATGTCGACCAGCAGCTCGAGTTCGGCGGCGGCCGCCAGAAGACCGCGGGTGTCGGCAACACTGCCCAGCAGGATTCCACCACCAGCGGCGTCAACGACAAGGACGGCCGCTCGGCCAAGTCCGAGGAAGGCAAGGTCTCGGTTGCGGCGGCCGTTGCCGTCAACGTCACCAACGCCACCGTCACGGCGGGCGTTTCCGGTGTCGACATCGTTGCCGCGGGCAGCCTGACGATCGCCAGCGCCGCATCCGTTTCTGGCGACCTGACCGCCGACGGCTCGGCTGCGGATTCGCAGATCGGCATCGGCGTTGCCGTCGCGGTCAACGCGATCAACAAGACCAATTCCGCCCTTCTGGGAACCGGCACGCACTCCGCCAACGGCGTCACCATATCGGCGATCCAGGCGAGCGACACGTCGGGTGTCGTCGCCGATGCCTATGTCGTCAAGGCGTCTTCGGGTGCGGGCGGTTCGAAGATCGGCATCGCCGGTGCGCTTGCATTGAACCTGATCGATGCCGGCGCATCCGCGCGGATCGACGGGACGGCCAGCGTCGACGCGGGGACCGGCGAGTCCGCGATCATCGCTGAACAGGACATGTCCGCCACCGCCGAGGCGCTTCCCTCCGGCGACGGCACCAGTGGCGGCAAGGTCGGCATCGGCGCTTCGGTGGCGCTCAACCTGATCACGGCGACGACGCTGGCCGAACTCGCCGATGCGGCGACGTTCGATAACGGACAGGGTCTGGCGGTTTCCGCCACGACAGGCCTGTCGACCACCACCAGGGCCGAGGCCGGTTCCGCGGGCGGCATCGCCATCGATGCCGTGGTAGCGCTGGCGATGCTGAACACGACCACGACGGCGCGCATCGGAACGGGTGCCGGGCTCGACATGACCACCGGCGCGGTGAGCATCACCGCAGCGAGCACCGGCGAACAGTCGGCGAGCGCCGACGGCGCGGTCAAGGCCGGCAATGTCGGCGTGGGCGCTGCGGCAGCGGTGATCGTCGGCGGCGGCGACCAGGACGGCGCGCTCAAGAACACCTCGGTCACGACGGCGACGCTTTCGCGCAACGTTTCGGCCGGATCGGTCGAGATCGCGGCTGTATCCGAGCGCAGCTATGTCGCGGAAGCGACGGCGACGGCTGGCGGCGGCAAGTCCGACGAGACGGATTCCGACAAGCCGCCGGCAAAGCCGGCCACCAGCACCAACACGCTGTCGACGACCGAAAGCTACCAGCAAGGCACCAGCCAGGCCGAAACCGAGAGTGCGGGCGGCCAGGCAGGCAGCGGCGGTTCCGGCGGGTCCGGCTCAGGTGGTTCGGGCAAGAAGGTGCAGGTCGCCGCCGCCGTCGGCGTCGCGGCTGCGCAGGACGTGGTCTCCGCATCGATCGCGGGCGGCCTGACCATCAACGCGACCGGTGCTGTTTCCGTCACCGGCTCGAGCACCATCGACATGGCCACGCTTGGCAGCGGCCAGGCCGGAAGCTTCGGCGGCACCTCGAACGCGCAGGTCGGCGTCGGCATCGGCGTCGGCCTCGCCATCATCACCGGCGCGACGTCGGCCACCATCGGCGATGGCGCCACCATCGCGCAGTCGGGCAGCGTCACCGTCTCGACCACGACCCGCGAGAATGTCGGCGACGACTTCATGGACCGCCTCACGGCGCGCGCCATCGCGGGCGCGTCCTCGTCCAAGGTCAGCGTCGCCGGCGCGATCGCCGTCGGCATTACACTGGCCGAATCGAACGCAACCATCGGCGACGACGTCGAGATCCACAGCTCCGGTGCCGTCTCGGTTTCCACCGACAACCAGAGCCGGCAGGCCGCCAAGGCCATGGCCGCGTCCTATACCACCGGCAGCGCGGCCGTCGGCGCGTCGATCGCCACGGTCTATTCGGACCGGTCGCAGATCGCTTCGGTCGGCGCCGGCAATTCCATCACGGCGACCGACGTCTCCGTCACGTCGATCAACCGTGAGGTGGACGGCAGCTTCGAGTTCGAGATGCCCACCTCCGTCGACGAGGACGGGCTGAACGGCTTGAAGGACCAGTTGACGGAAAGCGCTCTGGTCGGCGCGAGCAACTACTATGCCGAGGCCATGGGCGGCGCTGCTGCGCCGAGCGGCGTCGCCGTGCAGGGCTCCTTCGCCGTCATGGTGTTCAGCGACAGCGTCAAGGCGACGATCGGCGAGAGCGCGAACAGTTCCGCAGCCACCGACATCACCGCATCCGGTGCAGTCACGCTGACGGCCGACAGCGCCTTCACCGCGCGCGCCCTGACGGGCGGGATCGCGGTCGGCAGCAGCGTCGGCGTTGGCATTTCCGCAACCGTCATCGTCGGGAGCGGCCAGACGCAGGCTGTCCTGGGCGGCGGGACGGTGATCGGGGAGTCTGCCTCTTTCCTGGCGCGCGCCACGGCGTCGCAGGACTTCGAGGCCTACGGCGTATCGGCTGCGGCCGTCGGCGGCACGGCTGGCATTGCCGGCGTGGCAGTTGTCATCACGTCGGAGAACCTTGCCGAGGCGTTGGTCGAGGCCGATTCCGAGATCAATTCGGATGGTTCGGTCACCATAGAGGCGGTGAACGACTTCACCAGCTTCGCGCTGGCCGGCGGCGCGGCTGCGGGTGGCACGGCCGGAATCGGCGCGGCCGGGGCGGTTGTCGTCGTCGACAACATCACGCGCGCAGCGCTCGCGGACGGAACCGGCTCGTCCGGCGCTGTCGTCGTCCTCGCGGCCGGCACAGTCGGCCTGAGCGCCGTCGCCACGCAGTCCGCCACGACCATCGCCGCTGCTGGCGGCGTGGCCGGCACGGCCGGCGTGGGCGCGGGCGGCGCGGTCTACGTGCTCGAGACCGTCACCGAGGCGCTCGTCGGGGATTACGCCCGGATCGGCGCCGCGAGCCCCGGCTCCCCGGTCGGTGCACTCTCCGTCACGGCTTCCGACGAAAGCGACCTGACCACCGTGGCCGGCGCATTCGGCGGCGGCGGCAGTGCGGGCGTCGGCGCGGCCGCGGCCGTCGGCGTCCTCGACAAGACCATTACTGCCCGGATCGGAACCGGCGCCAGCGTCCACGCCACGAACGTCCTGCTGTCCGCGGATGATCTGGTGAGCGCCTCGACCGTCGGTGTCGGCGTCGGTGTCGGCGGTGCCGCCGGCGTGGCGGGCGCGGTCGGCGTCTTCTCCGTCCCGGACACGACCACCGCCCTGATCGCCTCGCAGGCGCTCGTTCATTCTCTCGGCAACGTCGCGGTCGTGGCGGTCAACGGAACGTCGCTCGACACCATCAGCGGCGGTGCCGGCATCGGCGGTTCAGCCGGCGTAGGCGCGTCGGTCAGCGTCAATCTCGTCGACACGACCACCCATGCCACCATTGCCGGGGCAGCCGATGTCACGGCGCTGGCTCAGGGCGCTGCACAGACCTATCTCGCCGGCTATCAGGGCAATTTCGTCAACTACGGCTCGGACGAGGACTTCGAGGGGCCGGATCTGGAAGCCTACGAACTCGACGCCGGGACCGGTTCGACCACCGCGCCCCTGACGGCGGAAGATGCATTCACCGCCGGACTGTCCCTGCTCGCCCGAAAGCGCGTCTCGACCGAGGTCACCGGCAGCGCGCGTGGCGTGATCGTCAACGCCGCCACCGCGACGGAAATCCGCTCGCTGGCGGTCAGCGGTGCCGTGGGTGGCGCCGCGGGCGTCGCCCTGTCGGCCGACGTTCCCATCATCACGACCGACACCCGAGCGACGATCGGCGTCAATGCGCGGATCAACCAGGGTGCCGGCACCGCGAATGCCGCCCAGTCGGTGACGGTCGCCGCTGCAAGCGATCTCTATCACTTCGGGCTGGCCGGTTCGGCGGCGGGCGGCGGCGCAGCCGGCGTCGGCGGCGGCGCGTCGGTCGCCATCGTCGACCTGACCACCATGGCCTCGATCGGGGACGACACCCTGACCTCGGCTGCGGGCGACATCGCCGTCACCGCGCGAGCGAGCGAAGACCTGATGTCGGCTGCGGCCGCCGGTGCGTTCGGCGGCTATGCCGGCGTTGCGGGCGGCGTGACCACCCTCGTCATCGACACTCACACGACCGCCACCCTCGATGGCGCGGCACATGCCGGGGGCAATGTCGACGTCATCGCGGACGACCAGAGCCGCGTGTCCATGCTCGCCGGATCGATCGGCGTATCGGGAGCCGTGGGCATCGGCGCCTCGATCGGCGTCGTGAAGATGGACAAGACGGTTAAGGCCTTGATCGCCAGCGGCGCGAACGTCACCGCGCTCGGCGGCTCCGCCCGCAGCGTCTTTTCCGGCGACGACTTTTCGGCGACGCGCCAGGCCAGCGGCCTCAACGTGCTGGCCAATTCCAATCAATCGGTCTTCACGCTTGCCGTCGCCGGCGGCGGCGGACTGTTCGTCGGCGCTGCCGGTGCCGTGACGCTCGAACTCATGGACGGCCTGACGTCGGCCACGATCGGCAGCGATGCCAGGATCAACGAAGACAACACGGGTGCTGCGTCCGACCAGGATGTCGTCGTCACCGCGCGCGACAGCACCTCGACGCTCGTCATCGACGGCGCGGTCGGCCTTGGCCTCGTCGGTGTCGCCGGTGCGGTCGACGTGGCCGTTTTCCGGAACTCCTCGGCGGGCACGATCGGCGATGGCGCGCTCGTCAATGCGCAACGCAACGTGTCGGTCAGCGGCCTGTCGAACAAGGCGACCGAATCCACCACCGTCAGCGCCGCGGGCGGCATCGTCGGTGTCGCCGCCGGCATCTCGATCTACAGCTTCGGCGACGGCGTTTCCGCCGACGGCGAAGCCTCGGCGGAGATCGGGAAAGCCACCGAGGACGGCAGCGGCAGCCTGACCAAGATCACCGAAATGGCCGATTCCCAGGGCCGTGACGGCTCGACGAACGACGTGCTGTCCGAATCGAGCGACGAGCGCATCCGCTCCATCAGCCAGCAGGCGCAGGACCGCCGCGCCACGCTCGACTTCACGGCCGCGACCGAACTCACCGTCCCGGGCGGCACGTCGGCGAACATCGGCAGCGCCACCATCAACGCGGGCGGTGCTGTGGGAGCATCCAGCGTCGACGGCTTGAATACGCGCTTCAACACCGGCGCCATCGCCGGAGGCATCGTGGGCGTGGGCGCCGGCATCGGCGTCGTGACCGTGGACACGACCAACACGGCACAACTGTCCGGCACCTCGACGATCACTGCCGGCTCGCTCGCCATCGCGGCGACGACGAACCATGTGATCAACGGGCTGAGCATCGCGGGCTCGGTCGGTTACGCCGCAGCGCTTTCCGCCGACGTCGCGATCCTTCGCGACCTGTCGCGGACGAGCGCGTCGATAACCGGCAGCAATCTCGTGGTGTCCGGCGGCGTCGCCGTCAATGCGACCAGCATCCGCACGCTCGATGCCGAAGGCTATGGCGCGGCTGTTGCCGGCGCAGCCGCCGCAGGCGTATCGGTCGTCACCGCCGAAATCTCCGGAGAAGCCGACGCCTCCATCGAGGAGGCCGAGATCGGCAGCGTCGGCAATCGCGCCGGCAGCGTCACGGTCCTGGTCGACGTCACCGAGAAGGCGACGACCGATGCGTTCGCTGCGGCCGGCGGCATCGGCATCGCGCTCCAGGGTTCCGTCGCGGAATCCACCGTCTCGACGATCGTATCGGGCACGATCCAGAACTCGAACATCTACACCAGCGGTGCGATCTCGCTCGGCACCGGGATCGAGCTCCAGACGGATGCCGAGGCGACCGGCTATGCCCTTGGCGGCGTGGTCGCCGCGGGTGCCTCGATCGCGACGGCCAATGCTGCCGCGACGAGCACCGCCACGGTTTCGGGATCGACGCTCGACGGCGGCAGCATCGCCATCTCCGCGAGCCTGTCGCCCGTCTCCGGCGGCCCGGCCGCAAAGGCCCAGGCGTCGGGTTCGTCCGGTGCGCTGGTAGGTGTCACCGCCACCGAGGCCAATGCCACCACCACCGGGACGTCCACCGCCCTCGTCGACACGAGCGCGCTCACGTCGACCGGCCTGCTCAAGGTCGAGGCGATCGGCAACACCGACCAGTACGCGTTCGCGACCGGCAAGACCGGCGGTCTCGTGGCCATCGGCTCCAATACCGCACGTGCGCGCTCGACGACGACGACTCTGGCCACTCTCGTCAATCTCGAAAGCCTTGAGGCGGGGTCCGTCCAGCTGTTCGCGACGGGCGTCGACAACAACTATGCAGGTGCCCTCGCCGGGACAGGCGGCGTCGTCGCGGGCACGGCGTCCGAGGCTTCGACCTGGTCGAAAAGCACGACACGGGCAGCCGCCGACACCACCAGCCCGTCCGAAGCCTATACCATCTCGGCCGTCCACGGCCTGGTCGACATCAACGCCACCCATACGTCCAACTTCGGCGGCTCGGTCGACAGCACGCAGGCGTCCTTGGCCGGCGCAAGCGGCGCACGGCTGAAGCATATCGTTCAGGGAACCGTCGATGCGCATCTTGGCGACGACGCGATCATTCGTGCGGCCGACCTGACGATCACGGCACGCAATCAGACCCGCAATTTCTTCATCGGCGAAGCGGCGTTCGGCCTCTATCCGGGCTCGACGCCGTCGTCGAACTTCAACTCCGACGGCGCCGGCTGGAACGTCGACTCCGGTTCTGGCGGCTTCGTGGATGCACCGGCCGGTGCGATCGACATCGTCGTCTCGCATCAGACGACAGCGTCGATCGGCGCCAATGCCGACGTGCATCTGCTGGGGCAGAGCGCAGGCATGTCGCTCCTGTCGATGGAGGCTTACAACGAGGTCATCGCGCATCAGAAGGCGAAGCTCGACTCTGGCGGCGCCGTCGCGATCGCCTCGACCGAGATCGCAATGAACGTCACCGTCGAGGCGACGGCATCGATCGGCGACGACAGCGACGTGATCGTCGACCTCGGCGATATCGACATCGCCGCCTGGGGCCAGGCCGACATCGAGGCGCGCGCGGTTTCCACCACGTCGGGCGTCGCGGGCGCGCCCTCCGGCGAGGCGCTGGTCGTTTACAACGGTACCAACACGGCCCTGATCGGCGACGACGTGCTTCTCGAAGCCAGCAGCGGCACGCTGCCCGTCGACGGGTCGCTTCCGACCAACGGCACGATCTCAGTCGGCGCCGGCGGCGGTCTGGCGGGCAACGCGGCGAAACTGCGCTTCCGCACCACCGTCGACCTCTTCAACAACACCGCGATCCCGATCGATTCGGCGCCCGATGCCCTGATCGACGTCACGGTGAACTCCTTCCTCACGACGGGCGATGCCCTGGATCCACGGGGCATCCGCTCGGCCGGAGACATCACGCTCAAGGCGGTCCGGGGAGACATCTCGACCAGTGCGGTCGGCATCGGCAAGAACATCTATCTCGAAGCCCTGAGCGAAGTGGCCAGCGCCGTCTCGAACCTGTTCGGCGGCGACGACGTCTCGTTCGACGTCCATGGCGGCTCGGCCACGGTAAGCGGATCGGGCACGGCAACGATCGACGGACTGGTCCTGGCCGGTCTGCAGCGGCACCGGTCGCTGACGCTCGACTACACCGACGACGACTGCAGCATCCAGATCTCCGCTTGCCTGGCGGATCCCGTCCTGGGCGAGATCGGCTACGAGGTGTCGGAGCCCGAGGAAATCGGCACGACGATCCTCGACCGCCTGGCGCAGCTCGAACTGCTGCTGCTCGAATATGGCGACGATCTGGTCGCCAAGGGCGCCTACCAGAGCGAAATCCGCTTCCTGCAGACCAAGCTGGCAGCGCTCGGCCTCGGCTCCTTCGACGGTGACGGCAATTTCGTGCCGAACCAGTATGTCGCGCCCAATCCGATCGTCATCCAGTTCCAGATCGACGCCGAGAAGGGCAAGCTCGACGTCGTCAACCAGACGATGGCCGCGGCGAGCATCGTGGTCACGGAGGAGGGCGATGGCCTGGCCGACAACGTGACGGGCGCCTATTCCGGCATCCAGACAAACACGTCGACCATCACGTCGACCATCACCACCGTCCTCAACAGCGCGGACGGAGACCACCCGGCGCCGTCCGGTGCCGCGACGGAGCTGACGACACGCACCACCACCATCAATGGCCTGATTGCGACCGGAAACGGTCACGCTACCGAGATCCAGGCACGGATTGCCGACAACGAAGCCAAGCAGGTGATCATCGACGACAATTTTGCCGTCGTGCTGACACAGCAGGCCGCGCTCGAAGCGGCGCGCATCAGCGGCGACGTGACCGCCGAACTGACCGCGCAGCTGGCTCTCGACGGCGCGATCGTGGCGATCGACACGGCACTTGGCGTGATCGCCGGCAACAATACCGTCATCGAAACGCGGTCGGCGCAGGCAGGGACCAATGCTGCCGCCATCTCCACGGCGGTCGACAGTCTCGTGACCTGGGCGAATTCCACCCTGGGCGGTCTGCCCCAGTCGAGCCAGCTGGCCGGCCTGTCGACCAGCCTGAACACGATCAAGGGCACCGGCTCCGAGACGGGCCTGGCGCCGAACATCTCCGCGCTGGCGACCGCCTTCGTCGCGTATGGCGACCGGCTGGGAACGCAGATCACCGCGCTTCGGGCCATGCCTGTCGAATCCGGCACCGTTGGCGGGGAAAACTCGCTCAGCCAGTATGTCGGCCTGTTCGACGGCCTCATCGACAACGTCGCCAGCTATACCGAACTCCTGAGTGCGCCGACGTCGGCGCCGATGGCACGCAGCATCATCGTGGAAGACACGATGGCGCGCATCGCCAACGTTTCGGTCTATGCGGATCGCCTCGTCGGTTCCGGCTCGCTTCAGGCGCCCGGAGACGCGCGCATCACGATCACCAACAACACCGCGAATTCGCTCAAGCTCGGCAGCCTGATCATCCCGACCTACGATGCCGGCAACGTCCGCTTCAACGGCGTGCTCGTCCACGACGATGGCGACATCGATGCGCTCAATCCGACGGGGACCCCCGCGGTCGACCTTCGCGTGGTCGACAGGCTGTCGAGCACGCGGTCGCAGGTGACGATCGCGTCGAACTACAATCCGGACTCGCTGTTCTTCCAGCAGCCGCCGGTCTCTACCCCGCAGGTGGCGCCCGACCTCATCCTGACGGCCGGCTCGAAGATCGTGAACCCGTCCGGCGCAGTGAACATCACGAGCGCTGCCGGCAACATCTACATCCAGGGCGAGATCGAGGCCGGATCGCTCAGCATCGTTGCGAAGAACGGCGATTTCGTCTCGTCCTACGTCAACGGCTTCAACCATGTCGGCGGCGACCCGGCGAGCTTCAACTCCTTCACCAATGTCGCCGAGGCCGGCCGCGGCATCCTCGTCAACGGTTCGATCTCGATCGCCGCGCGATACCTGAACATCAACTCGACGATCCAGAGCGGCATTGCCGAGTGGACGCTGGACATCGGCGCCAATCCGCTGCTCACCACGAACACCGCCTCCGAGATCGGGAAGACCCAGACCGACGTCGACAACGCGGTGCAGGCCTATCTCAGCTCGATCGCCAATGTCGGCGGCTCGGCCACGTCTCCGATCATCGATCTCGGCGGCGGCGTCATCCTCAACATGGGTCCGGAAGGGCTTCTCGCCAGCGAGGCCGCCGGCCTGCAGGCGGCGATCGACGGCTATCTCGCCGATACGGCCGGCACTCCGGTCTACAACGTGGTGATCGGCGGCCAGCTGCAGTCGATCAACATTCGCGACTACATCTCCGGTGGTGTCGAAGGTCGGCTGGAGTTCACGATGGACACGCTTCAGGCGTTCCTCGGCGGCACCAACCCGGCCTATCGCTATGCGCTTGTCACCGGCTCCGACGTCGGCGCCATCGGCGCAACCTACGATGCGGCGGTCGGCCAGTACGTCGTCGACGGCACACGGGTGAATGGCGGCTTCATCCAGCTCTACGGCCAGATCATCAACACGGCCTATGTCGGAACCGGTGAGCCGGTGGGCAAGCTCAACGTGCTCGATGGCTTCAGCACCATCAACATCACGAACTCCAGCGACATTCCGGTCATCCTTCAGGCGCTTCACACCGGCGACGACTCGTCCGGCACCCTGCGCGGCGTGGAAGGCAGGATCGAGATCACCGACGTGGTCGCCGTCTCGGTCGACTCCGACGGCGTTCCGAACGTCGACATCCGGCGCACCACCTACACGCGCGACTACACCCCCGGCGACGCAGCCGGCGAGGTCCAGATCCTGACGGAGCTTGGTCAGCTCGACCTGAACGGCAATTTCGTCGTCGATATCGACGGCACCACCCTCGCATCGGGCGGCGACCGGAGTTCGGTCTACGATCCGACGGACGACATGCGATATGTCTGGCAGATCGGAACCGACTACCAGCGCGTCTCGACCTACAGCTACACCCGCGACAGCTTCTTCACGATCAGCGCGCTGACGGTGGCCGAGAATGTCAGCAGCATGAGCCTCACGTCGGGACCTTCGGTCACGGCGGTGCGTCGACTGCCGGACGGCACCTATCTGTCGACCGACACGACCCTCATGCCGAATACGGCCTCGAACGTGAGCAACGGGCTGATCGTCACGTTGCCCGCGATCACCGCGGCAAACAGCACGCTCTCGGAGCAGCCCCTGGTCTCTGCCGACTATTCCTACTCGACCGACATCGCCGTGGCCGAGGGAAGCACGTCCAAGACCTGTATCGGCTGGACCCTTTGCACGGTCTGGGAGGTCACGACCCACTACACCGTGACCCAGAAGTACACCACGGTGACGACCCACTCGCTGAAGGCCGACAATCCCATCGGCATCAACTTCATCGGCGTGAATGCCGGCGTCGTCGACGTGTCGTCGGCCAGCGACGTGGTGCTCGCCGGCAAGATCACCAATGTCGCGGGCGATGTGACCATCGACGTCACCGGCGAGGTCGTGTCGCGAAGGTGGTGGAAATTTGAAGGTGGCGTAATCTCCGGGTGAACGAAACCCACCCAACCGGCGGCTGACACCGCCAAGGAGATCACGCCATGACGAAGAATACAGACGTC
>NZ_JAOAOQ010000002.1:0-6570 GCF_030398385.1 Aquibium sp. ELW1220
ACCGCCAGCGCCTCGCTCGAGCCCGTCGTCTTGACCACTTCGACGAACTTGCGGCGCGCATGCGCAAGGCAGAAGGCAAGCTGCAAGGGTGCAGCATTGCTCTTGCGCCGCCGCTTGGCCAGGCTCTTGTAGGCGCCATAGCCATCGACCTGGAGAATGCCGCCGAAGGTTGACAGCTGCGTCTCGATTTCTTCCGTCCCGCGACTTTCGGCAAACACATAGCCGACCGCTGGCGGCGCCGGGCCTTGCCAGGGCCGATCATCGACCGCCTGCGCCCACAACTGGCAGACTTTCGTCCGCTTGCGCCCCGGGTCGAGCCGCGGCAGTGATGTCTCGTCACAGAACACACGCGGTTGCGAGCGGATGAAGGCGAGCAGCCGCTCGTAAAGCGGCTTCAGCCACCAGGCTGCCCGTCCGACCCAGCCGCCAAGCGTTCCCCGGTCGATCTCGACGCCGTAACCCAGGAAGATCTGCGACTGGCGATAGAGGGGAAGATGCCAGGCGAACTTGGCAGCGACCACATGCGCCACCAGCGCCGTCGTCGCCATGCCACCATCCATCACCCGCGGGCGCGCCGATGCCTGAACGACGTTGGCTTCGCAGGCCCGGCAGGCATATTTGGGCCGGGTCGTGCGGAGCACACGCAGAAGAGCGGGAACGATATCCAGCGCCTCGCCGCTATCCTCGCCGATGCGATGGAGTTGAAGTCCGCAGCAGGAGCAGGTCGTGCTCTGCGGCTCGATCACTTCCTCGCAGCGCGGCAGATGCTTCGGCAGGGCGCCCATGTTGCGCGATGCCGGCTGCCGCCTGCGCCGCGGCCGATCCTCATCTTCGGCGACATCGTCATTTGCTGCCGCCGGCACCTCGGAGAGGTCGCCGAGATCGAGCACGGTCTGTGCCGGATCGAGCGTGGCCAGCTTCTCCGACTTTGCTCCGAAGATCATTTGCCGCATAAGGTCGGCATAGACGCGCAGCTGCGCGTTCTCGGCTTCAAGAGCCAGAACCATTCTCTTCAGTTCGTTGGAATCCGATGGCAGCAAATCAGCGCGAAGCGACATGATCAACCATACCATGTCGCTCGGATTCTTCAAGCAAATCCAGTCACTTCACGCTGCCCGAACAGGCCTCTTGACGTGCTTCTTCGCCACCCGCGTCCAGTCGAGACCGGCTACCAGAAGCGCGAACTCCTCGCGCGTCAGCCGGATCGCTCCGTCCTGGATCGGTGGCCAGGTGAAGCGCCCGGACTCGAGCCACTTCGAGACCAGAACCATGCCGCTGCCATCCCAAAACAGAAGCCGCAACCGGTCGCCGCGCCTGGGACGGAAGACAAAGACGTTGCCGCAATAGGGATCGGCTGCAAGAGCCGAGGCGACCAGTGCCGCAAGGCCATTGATGCCGCGGCGGAAGTCGACCGGCTGCGTCGCCATCACGACCTTCATGTCGCCAGCTGCCGCAATCATCGCGGCACGCGCAAGGCACCAACGATTGCCGCCGCCAGGGTCGGATCGACAGAGCCCGTCAGGACGAGCCGGCTGTCATGTATCTCCAGCTCGATCCGACTGGTTGCCGCGGGCGCATCACTCTTGCGAGCCCCACCATGATCGAGCTGCCGCTCCTCATCAGCGACCATGACCGGCACGAACTGCACGGCGGCCTTCGTCGCCGCCGCCGCTTTCGCCCTCCCAAACCCCACTTGCCGTCGCCAGATCGTCAGAAGTCCCCGATTGACCCCCCAACGCCGCGCAACAGAGGAGATGTTGGCGCCTGGCTCCGCGCTCTCGGCCACAATCCGCGCCTTCTCCGCCGGCGTCCAGCTACGCCGTCGCCGGCGGCCCGTGATCACCTCTACCCGGCGATAATCACTGTCTTCATGCCTGCCTTGAAGTCTGGCATCAGCGTCGTCCAAGCCCATCCAGTCGCACTCCTCGCCCAACAGACGGCAAGTCTCGCCAGCGAATAGCCGCTCCGCAAGACGGGGTGCTCGTGGCGCTCACGTTCAGAGCGTGTGTGACATGGCAACACAAGGAGATCCGCCATGAACACCACGCCCCTTTCCGACACCCAAACCGTCATCCTCGCCGCCGCCTGCGCCCGCGACGAGCGTCGGGTGTTCCCGGTGACCGCCCGCATCAAGGGCGGCGCCGTCGGCAATGTCTGCAAGAGCCTGCTTCGGCGCGGTCTGGTCGAAGAGATCGCAGCCACCGATCTCTACACGGTCTGGCGCCACGATGAGGAACTTGGTCCCGTCACACTTCGGGCGACGGAGCGCGCGTTTCAGGTGCTCGGCATTGCCGACGGGCCGAAGTACGACGACATTGATCCATCCGGCGCGACCGTTGTCGAGATCGCCGAGCGGTCGGGATGGATGGAACACTCGATCTGCGGCCTGATGTCGGGAACGTTCAGGAAGAATCTCGGCCTCACCATCTCGTCCGAGAAAGATGAGACCCGAGGGCGGGTCTATCGCATCGTCTGAGCGCAGACTGTCGCGTGACGCGTCACGCGACATGGTTCGTGAAATGAGAAGATTCATGAGGAGGCGAGATGGTCCTCGATCCGTCTTCCTGCTCCGGTTCGACCTTGGTCACCGCATCGGCCTACAGGCGTGATCGGCTTGGCATCGAGGTGGAAAGCGACCATCATGCGACTGCGATGCGACGGCTCCGCAGGGGGTCGTTATGTTGGGGGGGTCATGGACTGCTTTCCTGATGACGTGGCCGAGAAACTCGGCTGGTACGTTTATCGACTTATCGACCCGCGGAACGTCGAAACCTTTTATGTCGGCAAGGGGAAGGCGAACCGGATATTTGAGCACATCAAGGCGGCCGTTGTGCCCACTGAAGACGAGGATGCCGTTGACCTGAAGTTGCAGCGCATCAAGGACATCAAAGACGCTGGCATGGACGTGCTTCACGTCATCCACCGGCACCGCATCGTATCCTACGAAGTGGCCTCCCAGATCGAGGCCGCCCTAATTGAAGCCTATTCCGGCAATGCGAACCGCGTCGGCGGAAATCGCTCCGGTGACTTTGGTTGCCGCTTTTCTGCCCAGATCGTCGCGGAGTACTCAGCTGTCCCGTTCGTCCCGCTCGAACCGCTAATGTTGATCTCGATTGGCCGGAGCCTCGAACACGATAGCAAGGACATTTATGACTTCGCTCGCGGCGTCTGGCGGATCAACCCCGCCCGGGTTGCGCGGTACAACCTAGCGCTTGCCCATCGCAGAGGAATAGTTCTCGGCGCGTATCGGCCCTCCCGTTGGGTTGCCGCCACCAAAGTCAACTTCCCCTGGCTGGACGCAGATATCGAAGGCCGCATCGGGTTCGAGGGGGAGCGCGCAGAAACGGAAGTCTGGGAAGCCTATGTCGGCAAGCGGATACCGGACGCCTATCGCGAGCGCGGTGCGACAAATCCGGTCCGGTTCATCTGGTAGCCATATGATGTGCCGATCGCCGAAACGGAGTTGGGGAGAACATCGAAGTGCGCGTCACGGGGATGATCGCCAGCATAGTCTTCTCGTCCCTGCATCAGGGCATCGGCCGGCTCTGCTTGCTTAGCAGCCTGAAGCAGAGCCTTCTGGTTGCCGTCGAGGTCGAGCTTCCTCGCCGCCTCCTTGGCCGCTGGCGAGAGGGCGGCGACCTTGAGCGAGTGCCTTACTGCCTGCTCGGACATGCCTAGTTCGCGTGCCGCTTGCTTGATGCCGCCTGGTTTGCGACCTGAGCCCTTGGGATTGCCTGAGTTTGATTTCGCGCCAACTTAGCGCGAAATCAAATTCTCCTCCGCAGGCGCCCTAGCAGCATCAACCTCTGCCTTCTTGGCGCTGAGCTCCGTCCACTGCCCGACCGGGATCAGACCGGATGGCCCGGCCATGATGCCTCCGAACGCGGAAAAGGATCAGCAAACCCACGATCCGATGCACTTATCGCCTTGGCTTCAGCCCGAAACAGAGCCTGTATGGGCACAAGCAGTTTGCCAACCGCGCCCTTAAGGAAGACGAGCACAGAAATCAGCGCCTCCGCATCCGGCCCGCAGATTGACGGGCTTGGCCTCGTAGAAGGGCTCGCATTCCGCGCGCCCCGCTACGGAGACGACGATGACCAAGCTTTCCGACACTCAAGCCCTGATTCTCAGCGCTGCCGCGCAGCGCGACAACCGCATCGCATTGCCGCTGCCCGACAGCCTGCGCGGCGGTGCCGCCGCCAAGGTGGTGGGCGCGATGATCGCCAAAGGCCTCCTCGAAGAGGTGCCTGCCGACTTCCACAAGGGTGAACCCTTCTGGCGCACGTACGACGACGGCCACGGCATCACGCTGGTCGCCACCCACGCTGGGCTCGCCGCCATCGGCATCGAGCCGGACGACGCCGACACCGCGCCTGTGGGCGCCACGGACACGCCTGTCGAGGTGTCCGCGCAAGATACCACCACCCTGACCGAAACCGCGCCTAAGGCGCGCAAGCTGCGCGAGGGTACCAAGCAAGAAACCGTCATCGCAATGCTGCGCGCACCGCAGGGCGCCACCATCGATGAGATCGCCACGGCGACCTCTTGGGCGCATCACACCATCAGGGGCTTCCTATCCGGAGCGCTGAAGAAGAAACTCGCACTCAACGTCACCTCCGAGAAAGTCGAGGGACGCGGCCGGACGTATCACTTGCCGCCCGCCTGACACGACACGACAACAATCCTTGGGACCGCCGTCCTTCAGAGGCGGCGGTCGCTCATTCGGCGCACCGGATACGGGCCACCCGCATAGGCATCACGCCGCATGCTGCTCGGCGATTTTGTTCGCACCCTCATCGTCGCCACGCCGCTCGCGCGAAACCTCGTCGAAGCGCCGGCCGTCACCATCGAGAATGGCCGCCTTTCCCGAGAACGCCTGCCAGCGATTGATGATCACGTCGCTGAAGGTTTCTGACAGTTCCAGGCCATAGACCCTCCGGCCGGTCTTCTCGCCGGCGATGTGCTGTGACCCCGAGCCGGAGAACGGCTCGTAGCAGATCTCGCCCGCCACCGTGTGCAGCTCCATAGGCAGCGTGAACACCTTGACCGGTTTCGATGTCGGGTGTTCGCGGGTCTCGATCTCGCTCGAGGGAATGCTCCAGACCGTGGTCGGCCAGTTCTCGAAACCCTCGCGGTTGACACGCGGCTTGTGGCCCGACCGCCAGCCAAACAGGCAGGGCTCGTGCGCCCACAACATGATCGAGCGCGTCAGCACCGGCCGGCTCTTGGCCCAGATGATCTGCTGGTGATGCAGCACGTCGAACTTGGTCCAGCACGCCTCCAGCATCGCCTGGCGGCGCGAGGCATGCCAGCAATACCAGGCCGCGTCTGGCTTGATGGCGCAGTCGATGGCAACCTGCATGAAGGCCTCGTAGAACTGCGGCCCCTGAGAGGAGTCGTCCCAGTGCTTCTGCTCNGTAGACCAGTCGCTTGAGAACGGCCGGCGCGAGCCAGGCAAGCCGCATCTGCCGACTGACCTGCCGTTCGGACAGTTTGAGGGCGATGGCGAGGTCGCGCACCGTGCCGAACTCGCCAGCCTCCATCCGCCGCCGCCAGCTCCAGGCCCGGCCGATGGCGCGCAGGATGTGCGGGTCCTGCGTCTGGTCCTCGCTGGGCAGGTAGCCAGCGGGCGGCAGGATTTTCGGCCGCCCGTTCTTCTTGCGCAGCTTCAGCGGCACGAAGATCTGGATGGTGTCGCTGGTTTTCATCATTCAGCCGCCTCCAATACGCGTGGGGTCATTAGGCCACGCATGACGCCGGCGATGCCGTCGGTGCGCAGGTCGATCACGAGGCCGTCGGTGCCTACGGTGACGCGGCGGACGACCAGCTGGACGATGCGAGCCTGCTCGACCGGGAACAGCTGTGCCCAGAGATCGTGGAAGGTCTGCATGGCCGCTATGACGTCCGCCTCGGCGATGTCGTTGTGTCCGTCGCGAGCACTTGTGCCGCGGTTTCCGGCGTGCGCAGGACGCGGCGGATTTCGGTGACGACGGCGCTCTCGACCATGTCGGCGGCCAGGCGGCGAGGGGTGTCATCCTCGCTTGTGTCGCGGTTCTTGATGACGTCCATCGAGACGTAATAGCGATACCGCCTTGCGCCCTTGTTGGTGCTGGACGGTGTCATCGCCGCACCCGTGGCGGTGAAGATCAGTCCCTTCAGCAAGGCGGGCGTCTGCGTGCGGCTGTTGTTGGCGCGCTTGCGCGGGCTTTCACCCAGAATGGCATGGACCTGATCCCAGAGGCGCTCGTCGATGATGGCCTCGTGCTCGCCCGGATAGGCCTTGCCCTTGTGGACGGCCTCGCCGCGATAGACGCGGTTGTTGAGCAGCCGGTAAAGGTAACCCTTGTCGATCAGTGTGCCCTGCTTGGACCTGACGCCATCGCGCCGGAGGTCTCGCGCCAGCACCGTCGCGGAGCCGATCTGCACGAAGCGCTCGAACACCGAACGGACGGTGATCGCTTCTTCCTCGTTCACGACGAGCCTGCGGTCTTTCACATCGTAGCCGAGCGGCACATAGCCGCCCATCCACATGCCCTTCATGCGCGACGCCTTGACCTTGTCGCGGATGCG
>NZ_JAOAOQ010000002.1:8524-290762 GCF_030398385.1 Aquibium sp. ELW1220
TCGCGGGTCTCGATCTCGCTCGAGGGAATGCTCCAGACCGTGGTCGGCCAGTTCTCGAAACCCTCGCGGTTGACACGCGGCTTGTGGCCCGACCGCCAGCCAAACAGGCAGGGCTCGTGCGCCCACAACATGATCGAGCGCGTCAGCACCGGCCGGCTCTTGGCCCAGATGATCTGCTGGTGATGCAGCACGTCGAACTTGGTCCAGCACGCCTCCAGCATCGCCTGGCGGCGCGAGGCATGCCAGCAATACCAGGCCGCGTCTGGCTTGATGGCGCAGTCGATGGCAACCTGCATGAAGGCCTCGTAGAACTGCGGCCCCTGAGAGGAGTCGTCCCAGTGCTTCTGCTCGATGTAGTCCTCGGACCAGTTCTTGTTCGCAATCTTCCGGGCCCGCGCCGTGGCGTTCTTTTTCGTCGGATGGTTGGTGCCGTCGTAGTCGACGAGATACGGTGGATCGGTCGCAAACAGCGCCGCGCGTTCGCCGTTCATCAGACGGGTGACGTCGTCGGGACTGGTGGAGTCGCCGCAAAGCAGGCGATGATTGCCGAGGATCCACAGATCGCCACGGCGCGTCACCGCCCTGGCAGGCGCCTCGGGAACATCGTTCTCGTCGGTCAGACCCTCGCTCGGCACGNCGTTTCGCGGGCCGAAGACCACTCCGCCGCGAAACGATCAGCCTATCAATCCTGTAGCAGGATCGTGGACCACGAGGGCCAGGCGTTCGATTTCTCTCGCAAGGCCGCCGAGCATGTCCGGACCATCATGCTCGCGCCTGATGCGGCGCCCGAATGGACACGCGATCCGGAGAAGCTGTGGCAGCGCGCGGCGGCGGTCGAGAAGCGCATGGATGCCCAGGAAGCGCGCATCATCGATTTCTCCTTGCCGCGCGCCGTGCCGGCAGAATTGTGGGAGCCCTGCATCAGTCATGTGTATGAACCCTTCCTTCGTATGGGCATGGTGATGCAGATCGACATCCACGATACGCTCGCGAGTGACGGCGGTCGGAACGCGAACGTGCATGGACTGGCCACGCTGAGGGTGATCGAGGGCAACGAATTCTCCTCGCGTAAGAGCCGGGCTTGGAACGACATCTTTCGGCAGCGCAACGGGCGCGAGGTTCGCGAGCAGTTCGCCGCGCGGCTGACTAGGTTCTGCCAGGATCACGGCATCAACTACCAAGCCGACGCCCGCCCGAATGTGGAGCGTGACCGGCCAGCCCCGGAGCCGAACCTACCGAGATGGAATTTCGAGGCTTTCGAAAGAACAGGCGAGATGCCCGAGGCGCTGGCGGCGCTTCAGGAACATCGAAGACGGCGTCGGGCATGGGAGGCAAGCCGGTCCGAGGAAATCGAAGCCGCGCTGGACTTGACGACCGTAGAAGGCTATCTCCGTCAGCGTCGGCGGCGCCGCCTCTCTCCAGCCGATCCGGCACAAGGGCTGCCAGCAAGGGGAGATCGCCGCGCCGCCATCCTGAGGGCTTGGCATCATGGCGGCTGGATCGGCGCCGATACCATTCCGTCAATCAGCGCCGTCCGCTTCGATGATTCCCGAGGCGTCCTCTGGATCGACCTGAAGGACGGCAGCACGCTCCTTGACCTGGGCGACTCCATCGCCCTTCGCGGCCGGCTCACCTGGAGCGCTGCGCTGGAAACGGCCGCCGCCGCCGAGCGTCACGGCTGGACCGAGGTCCGCGTTCACGGCGACCAAGCCTACAAGGACGCCGCGAGCGTGGCAGCCATGCTGCGCGGCATTACCATACTCAATCATGAACTTTCGCCACATGCTCAGGCGCAGCTTGAGCGTCTGCTTGCCGAGCGTGCCGCATCGGCAGGGCAATCGCAGAACCCGCAACCGTCACAAAAAGCCGATGACAGTTATGAAAGCCGATTTCGCTCGCCCAACAGCCAAGAGGTCCACCGGGCAATCACGAAACGAGCTTTCGTAGCCGAACCGTCTCCGCTTTTGCATGCAGACGCCGAAGCCGCTGCGCTTAACTTGAAGCCTAGCTCCCACAAAACCTGCCTACGCCGGAAAGACGCTTGTCGCCTTCAGAACTAGCCAGCGTTCCCCAAAAGAAAGCAAAAAGGCGGCTAGCGCCGCCTTTTCATCAGAGAGCTACGAGAGCTTCAACTTTCTTGTCGATTTTGGCCTGCAAGCGAGCGGCTGCTTCTGGAGGCAGGTGGCCGTGTTCAATCGCCCGTGCCAGCTTCTTCCGATACATCGTCTTGACTGACGCTACAGTGCGCAAATTCTTCTTCTTCGGTTCGGTAAGGACCTCCACCCGAAGCTGCTTCGATATCAAGGCTGACATATCATATCCCCTTACATCCTCATCACGCGGTGAGCGCAAAGCAGGAGTGCGGTGCACACTACGAACGTTCGATCGTACCCGTCAAGTTGGCAGCAAGGTGGCCATCTTCGCCACTGTGGACTACCAATCGGTAAACGACACAACGAAAAAACGTGAGTGGAGTTCCTCTGGCCTGCTGTTGGTAGAGTGTCAAGTCCGTTGCAATCCACCATGCTGCCGCTAGAAGGCTATATGGGACGGCTTGGAAGCAGAAACAATCAATGCTCGAAGAAACTCTGAGGCTCACGGTGGGCGACACAATCGCGCACATTCTCCCCATGGGCTCTATGGGGTTGGAAGGAGACGAAGATCCTGAGGATGAACCCACCGATGATCAGGACGACCGAAGTTCATGGCGTGAGCTGCCAATATGGCCGACCGACCTATTTGTGGCTGTAGCCCATCTCGTTCACGTCTCGGGGCTCCTCACCTACTTCGATCCGGATCCTGATGCCCTATTCAGGCCAAATGATCGTCCACTGTGTTTCACCCTCACACATAAGGAACGAGTTGAAGCGCAGGCGGCGGGAAAACAATGGGCTAAGGATCCCACGCCATCCCAAACGGTAAACCGTCTTTGGGCTAAGGTGGTAGGAGCTTGGGAGGAACGGATACGTGCTTCCGCGCACTTTCAAAACGCTAGACGGCGCAGCGTCCCAACTTGGTGGAAGGCGGCGCTACAGCTGCTAATAATCGCTGACGAGGCATGCGTCGGGCTAGGCGCTCCACCAACCTCAGAATACCCTGAGCGTTGGCTCGTTGAAATCTTCGAAACAATCCAAGCGAAGCCGTTCGCAGGCGACAAGAAACTAGCGGCGGACGCCTACCAGGCGCGTCGACAACGTAGCAGTTTCGGAGTTGATAGCGATCCAGACGTTGCCTGCGTCCAGCCAAAAAGTCGCATAGCATCTGTGGGGTGTAGCCTCAGAAACCTTACGAAACATGTGGCCTATATCCCTCACGTCGGGAACGTACGCTGCCATTGGCATCAACCGATCGGATCCGACCTGCCTGAGGATCGCGACACTCTCGATATCTTGCTGGTCCCGCTTCCGCTCACGATTGAAGACGCGTCCTTCCACCCAAAAGCTAAAGCAGATCCAGATCCGTCAAAACGCCCCCGGGGTTTTGACACTGACTTCAGTGGCCTTGGTGGAAAGGTCAATCCGCAAGTACGGAGGTCCGCGAGTAATAGCCTTTTGGAAAGACGAGGCAGGGAATCGGAAGGAATTGACACTGGAAGACCATTCGGCGTCGCTCCTGCTCCGGCTAGAAGCGAAGCGGACGGAGGACCAAACTCTGGACGGCAGGCCAAGCGAGAACACTTGGGCTTGGCTATTTCGGGAAGCCATCAGTCTCTAGTCTGGGCGAGGCGCCAGCATGGCATGACGCGGCCATGTTGCTCCTGCGACGATCGCTCGCACTATGCAATGCAAAGACACAGCGCAGCGTATTCTCGGTTTGCCCGCTAGCAGGGTACAACCGATGCCGAAGCGAATACAAAATTCGTTCAAACGGGCGCAAAATATCAACAAATCGAGCACTATGACATCTTGTCCGTCGGATATATTCTGATCACGCTCGGCTCGCAGCTGAGTTCAACTAGGGTGCCCAGCCTAAGGGAGAGGTTGACCTTGCCATGACCACTTCGGAACCCATAGGCGATCGGGAAAGAATAGTCGCCAAGCAGGTCTTGAATGACTGATCTGAGGTCATTGTAGGGATCGGTGCAGTTCGTCATCGCGCCGAATACGACGGCCCGCGCAGACTCAAACACTCCAGCGCTCCTAAGCTGCGTAAGCATTCGGTCGATTCGGTACGGCGGTTCACCAGTGTCTTCCAAAAACACGATGCTCTCAGAGAAGTGGGGGGCATAATTCGTTCCCAATGCGGCGGCAACCAAGGACAAACAGCCGCCAATCATCAGGCCACGCGCGCGTCCGGCCCGGAGAAACTCAATTGGTTCTACTACAGGTTCTTCGCAGAAAATTGCGGTGTGTAGAGACCGGCGGTTCAGCTCGCATTCCCGCGTGTCATCCAATAGTTGCCGCGTTGCAATATTCGGCCCATGTATCGAGATAATATTCGGCCAGAAAGAGGCGGCAGCAAGGTGCAAAGTGGTAATATCGCTATGTCCAACAAGCAGCTTGCGGGCAGGACTCAAATCTGAATCCAAATGCCGAAGCAACCGTGCACTCCCATAACCGCCCCGCGTGCAGAATATTGCCCGAATCCGGTCGTCCACCAAGGCCGAATTGAGGTGAGAAGCCCTGATCCCGTCCGGCCCGGCTAGGTAGAAATGGTGAGTATCGTCAACGCGAACATCCACTTGCAGATGCCAGCTCTGGAGCAGCGATACTGCTGCGGAAAGCAGATCACTATCCGCACCGCGAAACTGCGAAGCGGGCGCTACGATGCAAACGAGATCTCCGGGCTTGAGCCTCATAGCATCGCCACCTTGCCTTGTGGCCAGGTCGCGATCCCACCATACTTAGCCGCCGGAAGTCCAAAAAATGCTGCGGCCCGTCGCGTGCCGAGTTCAAAATGCCAGTACTCGTCCGGGTATGGTGCAAAACCAGCGCGAACCATGGTCCAATAAAGTAATCTCCGCATATCTCGTCTAGTTCGGTCGTTGGCGGATTTGATTCGTCGGAACGTCCCCTCGTAATAGGCGGTAGCCGCGACGTCATCGAACTGATCGAACTCGGCGCCGAGATCTATAAGCGTTCCCTCGACGGTGGCGAGTCCGACGTCCACGGCGGCGCCTGTGCAGTGTGGCGGTGGAGCTAGATGGTACTCCGCCTCGGACCCGGGTAGCGGACTCACGAAGCGAGATATCGTAGCCGCGCGGAGCTCATTCGACAGTGGACAATCCAGCAAATCAGCGGCGAAACGATCAGCTATTTCCTTCTGTGTCTCTAACGACCTGAAACCATCGTATATCAGGATACATAAGTTATCGGGAAGCGTGCGTGTAGCAGCATGCAATACCTCGACAACCCCCGTCCGCAAGTAAACCGATGACCCGGCCGTTGCGAACCCGCGCGCGAAATACGCTGGGCAGACCTTAAGTCTATCTACCGGATCGACTTTGATCATTGGCTCGCCGCATTCATGGATTATCACGTCTCGGTTATCTAAGTCGGACAACGTGGGTATAGGCCTAGTTTGATGCATACCGCACCTCCCATATGTCTGGCTCGTCGCGAACGATGAATGCGGAGTTGGCGTAACTCTCGCAGAGCTCGTCAAACGAGATTCCAGCAGCGAGTGCCGCATCGCAGGCGATCGAACTCTCAAGCAAGCCCGGTATGCCGTTCATCTCGAGTACGCATAGTTCGCCGTTCCCAAGGAGGAGCAAATCAGTGCGGGTTAACCCTACGCAGCCGACCTCCTCATGTAGCCGCAAAACCACTTTCTTGATCCGGGCGGAAGTCTCAGCATCGATGCGGGCAGGGATGACATGCCGATCCCGACCCTCCTTTCCGAATTTCTGTTCCTTTCCCATCACCAGCGCGTCGTCGCGCCGGAGCTCGACTATTGGCAGAAACATTGGTCCGTCCAGGTAGTCGATGACCGTACAGCTTATTTCGGCAACGGCTTGTTCCAGGTGCTGCACCAAGACTCTCCCCTCTCGATCCAACATGCTCGTTGCTGCCGCTATGGCTTCATGATGCGTGTCGAAAATTTCTAAACCTTCGCTTGAACCGGAGAAGTTTGGTTTTACAAGCAGCGGTGGAGCGACCTGCCCAACGCGTCGCTCCTTCTCGGCGTCCGAGAGCTGGCGTGTAAGCACGCATCCGCGTGGGGCGCGGACGGCAGCCTCGACCGGAAAGATCCGGTCGACTACATTCGCGAGGGCGGCCTTGTCCTGCATCATGGACCCCGACCTCGGAGTCGGTCCTGCACACGGAACGCCTAGGACTCTGGCCAATGCAAAAACATGACCGTCCTCACAAGGAGGACCGAATCCCACGGGAACCACCAAGTCGGGTCTGTCGCTCAGCAGATACTCAACCAATTCCATCCCCTCGCGCGAGTGAATCACATGCGTCTTCCAACCGCGTTTGAGCAGTGATTCATTCACCCGGTGGCCGGATATCACACCGTATGGGTCTTCTTCAGTCCTAGAGCCGATCACCACTAGCGCTTTCATCATCATTCTCCATTGCGTCGAGAAGCCTTCTCCCGAGATTGAAGCCGTTGACGCGGGCAAAGCGCATTGCTCTCTCTGTGCTCAAAGCGGCCTCGATCAGGTCCGCAACTCCCTCCTCGTCGACGAGCCGGATTGCTGCTCGGGCTTCCCGCCTAAGCGCGCCATTTCCTCCCCTGGCCGGATTTGCAGCCGTAGAAAGACCTTTGATGGCTTCTGCGGGCCGGAGCGCTGCCAAGAGAGATGGCTCATAACTTGTCGGCTGGTACCACGGCACTCGCAGCGCCTTGATGATCACCCCGACAGCTGGTGCAATACGCAAGCCCCGAGTTGCAGCCGCAGAGCGCACCTGCATGCGCACCGCCCAAAACCTAGCCTCGGTCGCACCCCCGACCGTAATTCGCACCGGAGTGTCATCGGAATCAGCAATGTCAGCGAACATCGAGGGGGAAGCGTGTTCTAAAGCGTAGCGGAGAGACGGTGGTTTACCGGGTCTGTGTCGCGAATCCCGACTCAGCACCCATTCGAGAAGGTCCGGACCAAGGTCAATATCCAGGTCCGGCGGAATTTCGGGATCGCGCCGCGCGAAATCTAGGTAAATCGGACTGTCAACACCCGCGATGCGCAGAGCGCCTGCCAATGTTACCAAGGACATTAGTGCACGCCCGCGATGGAAGCCCTCCGTTTTCGGGGCCGACGTAAACAGCCTAATCTTCGGTATCGATGGTTCAATGAGCAGGCGGACATCGCTTCGGATCGCCTCCGCGACGCAGCCGGCATATCCGAGAACCCGAAAAGGAACATCGGTGCTCAGTGGGCCGACGCCAATCATAAGTTCAATTGGTAATCTGCCTGCTCTCGCGTCATCGATCGCACAGACACTCGCCTCGAGTTCACTGGTTGCTATCGGTGACGCTAACGCTACAGCCTCGCTGAAGACCTTCATGATCGCCCCCCCGCATCGGAAGTGGCCTCAAGAATCTCGCCCGAACTGTTGACGATAAACCGGGCGATGAGGCCGAAAGGGGTTTTCATGTTCGGCCTGAGGATGATCGGTGAATTCGGCGTCTCCCTCTGTTCCGTGCTGTCGCGACGGGACTGAAGGGCTTTGTCGCCTATGAACTGGATGACCGGGGTCCGAATCGAGGCTTCGTTTCCAATACCGCCCATGGCAATTCCTCCTGGCCCTCAAAATCGCCGCAAACGGACGGCTTGTCAACCTCATTTATGCTAAGTGTGTATCTCATTTTATGCACCCGTAAACCGCACTTATATGCGAGCGCGAATAGAGTGCTTTGCGAAGAGTAGTAAGCTAGATTTGATTCGCGTCAGCACGTATCACGGCGGCGAGGGGACCACATATGACAGTCCGGGCATTCGTCGTTTCAGATACTAAATTCGCACAGGAGCTTATCTCGGCGGCGGGAGACGCTGATTCCATCGTGGTCATGCTGGGTTCCCCGACGGGATCAATCGCTACCCATGGCTTAGAATTGATCCGGCAACCTTCCATGACAACGCTGATGCAGATCTTTGCTGCACGCGAAGTACGCGAGGTCACCTTCGCAGCCAGCCTCCTCGCTTCGCCAAACTTGTGGCTTCAAGCAATTTTTCGGAGGCCTGCCGAAGTGTTTGGCCACATTGCCACAGACTGGTTTTCCGCCACGGGACTCGTGAAGCTCCTAATCGCCGAACTTTCTCAATCCCACATTGAGATAGTTGGGCCAAAGGACATTGCAGCCGAACGTTTCTATCTTACGCAAGCTGATGCGCAACGAACGGGGGCAACCCGCGCGACCCCTAACGGTCTCAGAACGCTGGTGGCGCAGAATGCCAAGTTCCGCAGCATTGCAACGACCACCGAGGCTTACATCGTAGGGCGGTTGTTCAACGGGTCTCTTGAGTTTTTGAAGGCTGAGAGCCGAACCACCGACGCACTAATCAGATCTGTCAGCCCTCGCGATCATGAGAGGTTCAGATCGATCATCTTGGTAAAAAGAATCCACAGCGATCATGAAGTTCAAAAGCTAGTCTATCCGGTGATAGGAGAAAGGACCATCGAGCTGGCCCATGAATACGGGATAGATGAAATATATGTAGATGAATTCTGCGCTATACAGGGAAAAGAGAACGTAATCGAAATGTGTCAGATGTGGAATATAAAACTAGCGAGGCTGTAATTCTCTCACCAACCCAATTCTGTTTGCAACAACCTGCTCAATATACTTAACGATATACCTGCTATTGTTTCTCCCAATTTGCTTGAATTTATTATCTTCGAAAAAATAGACAGAGTGAGATACTCCCTTCTTTCCGCAGACGGCAAAAGGAAGCACAGCTATAACGTCACACACGAACGTCTTCGAAATAGACAGCAGCTTGTCATCATCGAGCCAACTGATTAGAGACGCTGTTGCATAATTCTTAGAAGATGCATCGGAGAATGCAAACACAATTTTCGAGACGGAACCTTCAACAGCGCCGTTTTTCATGAATGCCCGCAGCATCGAGAAATTATCCTCCGCCCCTCGAAGTCTATAGTAAGATAAGAATTTATTACAAATAACGTATATCGTCCCCTCTAAAGATATATCCAGCTCGCTAGCTGCGATCAGCTCTGAAAGATCGCTGTTGGTAGAAGGATAGAATCTTTCGATCAGCTCCGATATGAGACGCGTATCAATATCGTACCGCTCCGGAAGGATTTTTCCGAGCGTCGTTAGCTTCTCCGCATCGAAATAATCATGCTCTTTGCTCAGCCCCCTACTAACCGCTTGTCTGGACACAGCAAGAGCTTTGGCAATGTCACTGTTTGTAACGGAGAGGTTGCTTACAAAGTCGATATCACGCTTGCTCATTCGCAGTACGAATCCGATCCGCCGACAGGTTGTGGCTAAAGATTGACGGGGATTAGAATAGCGGTTGACGGTGGTGACATCAAGGCGATCCTTGCCGCCCTAACAGCTCGAAAGTGATGGCTTCCGACGTTCAGAAAGTGGGCCGTAATCTCGAGAGCTTTATTGGGGTTTCCATTCTTGGCAAGGCTGGAACTTGGGACGCCGGACTGGTATACAAGGGACCGTAATATGGGTTACAAATCCTTTGTTTCTCAGTGTTTTGGAACGTTGGTCGGAGAGTCCCCCCCCTCTCCGCCACATCGCACTGGTCCCGCAAACGATGAATGCCGTACCTGTTCAGTGAAACGACGCGCGGAAGCTGGTCGGGGTCAGCGCGACATGCGCCTGAAGCGGGGGATACAGTTCGAAGGCCTTCGGGGTACGGGCGAAGTCCCACAGGCGAAGCAAACACCATTCGCTGCGACGGTCATCCGCGACCGCGAGTTCGTTCGCGGTGATGTGGAAGGGCGTCCGCTCCCAGCCGTTCGTCGTCTTCACCTCGATCAGCCGTTCCCTGCCATTGGGGTGGAACGAGGCGATGTCGAATCCGGCGCCGTCGCCCATCTCCTCCGAGGTCCACTGGACGCGCTCTGCAAGATCGCTCCGACCCGCGATCGTCAGCACTTCGCGCTCGTGCCGCAGCACGAGTTCCTCGCCGGCGCGTCCCAGCGCGCGGTTGCGTTCGTCGCGTTCAGCGACATTGTAACGGCGGGCGATCGCCATCGCCTGCT
The DNA here is from genome assembly GCF_030398385.1 of Aquibium sp. ELW1220. Classification (GTDB taxonomy): domain Bacteria; phylum Pseudomonadota; class Alphaproteobacteria; order Rhizobiales; family Rhizobiaceae; genus Aquibium. The sequence goes on from NZ_JAOAOQ010000002.1 coordinate 18,658, forward strand.
CGATCTCGTTCGGTTCGGGCGCATTCGACAGCGTCGGCGCCGGACCGATCCACAGCGCCGGGTTCTCGGCCAGCTGATTCATCGCAGCCACCGAGGGTGTTCGCATCGTGCAGTCGGGACGTGCCGCCAGCCAGCGCAGGACCGCGTCTTCCAGGGCGCGCTGAAAATTGAAGGCTGGCCTGTAGCCGACGATCCAGGTTTCGCCGAGGCCCATCAGCACCGCGCTGATGTTCTGGTGCTTGTACTCGATCGATCCCTCACTGCGGCCAATCCGGTCCTGGAGCGCTCGCCTGTGCGCTGTCTTGCTGAACGGCTCGCCCGCCAGTTCCTTAGCCAGCATGGCGAAGTAATCCGCGACGATCGCGTCGTTTTCGTCGTCCTGCCAGTTTCCCGCTGCCATCCCGCGAGCCTAGCGAGGTCCGTGCAGACTGTCACCTTGGCTGTACCGGGTGGACATGCGCCACCCCCTCACCGCCTCGGCAGGCTGAAGTCCGCGGCCTGGCGCAGGTGCTGGCGCAGCAGGGCTTCGGCCCATTCCACGTCGCCGGCCTCCACTGCGTCGAGGATCGCCATGTGCTCGTGGCAGGACTGCTCGATGCGGCCGGGCGGAAGCTCCTCGTAGCCGGCCGATTCCTGCATCCGGCGCAGATTGTTCTGCTGGCGGACGGCGTCGGCGAGGAAGCGGTTGCCCGAGCAGGCCGCCAGCGTCTCGTGGAAGGCGGAGTTGATGCGGAACCACTCGTCGGCGCCGGTGCTGCGGCCGCTGTCGGCGAGCACGCGCTCGTGGGCGCGGCGGATCGGCGCGAGCTGCGCCGGATCGGCGTGGAAGCCGGGCGCCCTGAGCCCCGCGCATTCCACGACCATGCGGAACTCGTAGCTCTCCCTGAAGGCGTCCTCGCCTTCGATCGATTCGGCGAAGCGCCAGCCATGGCCGGGCAGACGCTGCGCCAGCCCCTCGGCCGCAAAGCGCAGCAGGAGCTTGCGCACGGCGCCGCGCGGCAGGTTGTAGCGCGGCATCAGCTCGGCCTCCGACACCTCCTGCGGCAGCTCGCCCCGTGCGCGCTCGCGCATCATCTGCCGGTAGAGCGCCTCGTGCGGCGATGTCGGCAGGACGGCCTCGGGATCGATCGCGGCGAGGTCCTGCGCCACCTGGATGCCGCGCGTTTCCATCGGCTCGAGCACGCCCCGGGCCACCAGAAGGTCGAGCGCTGCGCTGACCGGCGAGCGCGAGACGCCGAAGCTGCGCGCGAGTTCGGGCGCCGAAACGCGCGCGCCGACCGTGGCGCCGCCGTCGCGCAGGCGCTGCAGGATGCGGCGGGCGAGATCGATCTGCAGCGGGCTGGCGCCGTCGGTGCCGGGCTCCTCCTCCGTTTCGCTGTCCATCGATCCTCCTGCTTCGGCCCGCGCCAGTCGCCGGCCCGCCACTATAGAGGCATCGCAAGGCATTGCCTAAGCGTCTTCTGCCCAAAATAATGCTTTTCATGCGCTCATAATGCATTATGGTGTGCACAAACGCAGTCGGAAGCCGCCCATGACCGTCACCCCGTTTCCCCTCGTCGAGATCTCCGGCGCACCGCGCGCACGCGGTCGGCTCTATGGCGAGCAGGCGCGGCAGCGGATCGCCGCCTCGGTGGACCTCTATGCGGGCAGCCTCGGCCGGCTGGGCTTTGCCGCGACCGACGTCGAACGCTTCACGGCGGCCTTCCGGCCGCGGCTCGCCGCTTTCGCGCCCGACCTGGTCGAGGAGATAGAGGGCATTGCCGAGGGCGCCGGCGTCGATTTCGCCGCCATCATGCTGGTCAACGCCCGCACCGAGGTGCTGCAGCTCGCCCGCCGCGAGAAGGGCATCGCCGACGACGAGCCCGACGGCTGCACCGGCGCCGTGGTGCTGCCCGGCGAGACGCGCGACGGCCACCTGATCCACGGCCAGAACTGGGACTGGAGGGCGGAGTGCGCCGAGACCTCGGTGGTGGTGCGCATCCTGCGCGACGACGGGCCGGACCTCCTGACCTTCACCGAAGCCGGCGGGCTCGCCCGCAGCGGCTTCAATTCGGCCGGCATCGCCATCACCGCCAACTACCTGGAATCCGACCGCGACTACCGCGAGCTCGGCATACCGCTGCCCTTCATCCGCCGCCGCGCGCTGGAGGCGCAGCACTTCGCGCTGGCACTGAAGGTGGTGGCGACGACGCCGAAATCGGGCTCCAACAACATGATGCTGAGCACCGCCGAAGGCTATGCCGTCGATCTCGAATGCGCGCCCGACGAGGCCTTCGCGATCCATCCCGACGGCGGCATGATCGTCCATGCCAACCACTGGCAGAGCGCGGTCGCGCTGTCGAAGCTGCGCGAGACCGGGCTCGCCGACGTGCCCGACAGCCTCTACCGCGACAAGCGCGTGGAGATGCTAATGCGGGCGCGCCGGGGCGACATCGTGGCGGACGACCTGAAGGCGGCGCTGTTCGACGATTTCGGCTCGCCCTTCTGCGTCTGCCGGCCGCCGCTGCGCAAGGAGGGCGGCAATCTCTCGGCCACCGTGGCGATGATCGTGATGACCCCGGCGCAGGGCGTCATGGAGATCGCGCCACTGCCGGCGGTGAACCGCAGCTTCACCCGCTACGACCTGACCATGGACGCGCGGGCGAGCGAACGCGCCGCCTGAGGAAGGGCAGGGCCTGCCGATGGGACGCTTCATCCTCACACGCATCCTGAGCGCGATCCCGACGCTGCTGATCGTGTCGCTCACCGTCTTTTCGCTGATGCGGATGATCCCGGGCGATCCGGCCGCGCTGATGCTGGGCGACCTCGCCCAGCCCGGCCAGGTGGAGGCGCTGCGCGAGGAAATGGGCCTCGATCGGCCGGTCGCCGTGCAGTACCTTCTGTGGCTCGGCAATGTGGTGACCGGCGATTTCGGCCTGTCGATCGCCACGGGCGATCCGGTGCTGCCGGAGCTCTGGGACCGCTTCACCGTCTCGGCCACGATCGTCTTCGCCGCCATCCTGCTCGCGACGCTGATTGCCGTTCCGGCCGGGATGATCGCCGCCTGGCGGCAGAACAAGGGCACCGACTTCGCCGTCATCGGCGTCGCGACCGTGCTCCTGTCGATCCCGAGCTTCTGGCTCGGCCTCATGCTGCTGCTGGTCTTCGGGCTCTGGCTCGGCTGGCTGCCGATCGTCGGCTACGTGCCCTTCAGCCGCGATCCGGGGCTGGCGGCGCTCGCGCTGATCCTGCCGGTCGCCACGCTCGTGCTCGCCGAATCCGGCTCCATCGCCCGCATGGCGCGGGCCTCGACCATCGAGGTGGCGCGGCTCGAATACATCACCCACGCCCGCGCCAAGGGCCTGTCTGAGGCCGCCGTGATGTGGCGCCATGCCTTCCGCAACGCGTTCGCGCCGACCTGGACGCTGATCGGGCTGATCCTCGGCAGCCTGCTCGCCAACATTGCCGTCATCGAGACGGTCTTCACCATCCCCGGCCTCGGCCGCATGCTGGTGGACGGCATCTATGCGCGCGACTATCCCGTGGTGCAGGGCTGCATGCTCTACATCGCCTTCATGTACGTGCTGGTGAACCTCGCGGTCGACCTCGTCTACCCGCTGCTCGACCCGCGGGTGACGGCATGATCGCCCGCGCCCGCCGCCTGCCGCGCCTGCGCCTCAACGCGCTGTTGGGCGTCACGGTCGTGGTTCTGCTGGCGCTGCTTGCCCTGTTCGGGCCTTTCATCGCGCCCTACGATCCGCTGAAGCTCGACCTGCCGGCGCGGATGAGCGGCTTCACCGCGCAGCACTGGCTCGGCGCCGACGAGTTCGGCCGCGACGTGGCGAGCCGCCTGATCGTCGGCGCCCGCACCAGCGCCTGGATCGCGCTCGCCACCGTCGCCTTCGCGCTGGCGACGGGCACGGCCATCGGCGTCGCCGCCGGCTATCTGCGCGGCTGGACCGACCGCATCCTGATGATGGTCAACGACGCCTTCCTGGCCTTTCCGGGCCTGCTTCTGGCGCTCGGCTTCATGGCGGTGTTCGGCGCCAGCCGCAACGGCATCATCGTGGCGCTCGGCCTCGCCTACATGCCGGTGGTGGTGCGCGTGGTGCGCTCGACCGTGCTCTCCGTGCGCGAGCGCGAGTTCGTCGAGGCCTCACGGGTGACCGGCAATTCCGAAATCGTGACCATGCTGCGGCACGTCCTGCCCAACTGCGTGGCGCCTGTCACCGTGCTCGCCACGACCATGTTCGGCTGGATCATCCTGTCGGAGAGCGCGCTCTCCTTCCTCGGCCTCGGCGTGCCCCCGCCGGCGCCGAGCTGGGGCAACATGCTGGCAACCGCACGGCCCTACATCAACCAGGCGCCGCATTTGATCGTTCTGCCGGGCCTGTGCATCTCGATCACGCTGCTCGGCGTCAACATGCTGGGCGACGCGGTGCGCGACTGGCTCGACCCGAAGATGAAGACGTAGGAGGCGAGGCTGGCCGAGGCGGGACCCATGCTGGACGTCAAAGACCTCTCGGTCGAGGTCGGCCCCGGCGGCGCCCGCGTCGTCGACGGGCTGGGGTTCCGGCTCGACGCCGGCGACATGCTGGCGCTGGTCGGCGAATCCGGCTCCGGCAAGACCATGGCCGCGCGCGCCGTGCTCGGCCTGCTGCCGCCGCCGCTCGTAACCGCGCCGCAGAGCGTCATCGCCTTCGACGGCCGTGACCTGACACGGCTCGGGGCACCGGCGCTCAGGGCGGTGCGCGGCGGCGAGATCGGCATGGTGTTCCAGGAGCCGATGGTGTCGCTGAACCCGGCCATGACCATCGGCGAGCAGATGGCCGAGGGCCTGCGGCTGCACCGCGCGATCAGCGCGGGCGAGATCCGCGACCGGTCGCTGGCCATGCTGGAACGCATCCGCATCCAGCATCCCGCGCGCTGCCTTGCTGCCCATCCGCACGAATTCTCCGGCGGCATGCGCCAGCGCATCATGCTCGCCTCGGTCATGCTGCTCGAGCCGAAGCTGCTCATCGCCGACGAGCCGACCACGGCGCTCGACACGCTGGTGCAGCGCGACGTGCTCGACCTGATGGTGGAGCTGACCCGCGAGAAGGGCACCGCCGTGCTCTTGATCAGCCACGATCTCGGCATGGTCTCGCACTATGTCCGCGACGTCGTCGTGATGCGCGAGGGCAAGGCGGTGGAAAAGGGCCCGAGCCGCGAGGTGCTGCGCAGCCCGCGCCACGACTACACGCGCAAGCTGGTCGATGCGCTGCCGCGCCGCTCCGCCGGCGGCGCGCGCGGCGCCGTCTCGCCCGAGCCGCTGGTCGAGCTCGAAGGCGTTGTCATCGACTATCCCGGCCGCGCGCGCCTGTTTGGCCGCACCGACGCCAAGCGCGCCGTGCATGGCGTCGACCTCGTGGTGCGGCGCGGCGAGACGCTGGCGCTGGTCGGCGCTTCCGGCTCGGGCAAGACGACGCTCGGCCGCGCCATCGTCGGCCTCGTGCAGCCTTCGGCGGGCACGATCCGCTTTCGCGGCGAGCCGATCGACACGGGCCATGGCGCGACGGCGCGGCGCCAGCGGCGCGACATGCAGATCGTCTTCCAGGACCCCTATTCCTCGCTCGACCCGCGCCAGCGCGTCGGTTCGATCGTCGAGGAACCCCTGAAGCTCGACCGCGGCCTGACGCGCGCCGCGCGGCGCGCCCGCGTGGAGGAGGTGTTCGGCGAGGTCGGGCTGCCGCTGGCCTTCCTCGACCGGCTGCCGCACCAGCTCTCCGGCGGCCAGCGCCAGCGCGTAGCGATCGCCCGCGCCATCGTGCGCCGCCCGGCCTTCGTGGTGGCCGACGAGCCGGTTTCGGCGCTCGACATGACGGTGCAGAAGCAGATCCTGCTGCTCATCCGCTCGCTGCAGGCGCGCTACGGTTTCGCCTGCCTCTTCGTCTCGCACGATCTCGGCGCGGTCGAGCAGGTCGCCGACCGCGTCGCGGTGATGGAGGACGGCCGCATCGTCGAGCTCGGCGAGCGCGACGCGGTGTTCGACGCGCCCGCCCATCCCTACACCCGCCAGCTGCTCGACGCGGCGATGCTGCTCGACCGCAGCTTCGCGGGCGAGGGCCAGGCCGCGCAGCAGGCTTGATCGCCCCCAGCCAGGAGGGACAGGCATGACCGTGATCGGCGAAATCAGCGAGCTCTGGCGCTATCCGGTGAGCTCGACCGGCGGCGAGCGGCTCGCCGAGGCACGGATTGCGGAAGGCGGCATGGCCGGCGACCGGCTCTGGGGCATCGTCGACCTGCGCGACGGCACCGTGGCCGGCCCGGAGACGCGGCGCCACTGGCGCCCGGTGCCCAACCTCGCCTCGCGCCTCGGCCCGGACGGGCCGCAGATCGGCCGCGGCGACGAATCCTGGCTCGATGCCGGCAGCGCAAAGGCCGATGCGCTGGTCAGCGGTTTCCTCGGCTTTCCCGCCGCGCTGCGCCCGCACGTGCCCTTCGGCACGAAGCGCGACGACCACGTGACGCCGCGCTACGGACGCGCCGACCTGCACGTGCTGACGACCGCCTCGATGCGGGCGCTCGGCGACCTGCTCGAAGACCCGGCGCAGATCGACCCGCGCCGCTTCCGGCCCAATCTCGTCATCGACACCACGCCCGCGCTTTCAGGCTTCGTCGAGCATGGCTGGGTGGGCAGGCGCCTCGCCATCGGCGACCTCACGATTTCGGTCGCCGAGCCCTGCGCACGCTGCACCTTCACCGCGCTCGCGCAGGGCGAGCTGGCCTTCGAGCCGGCGGTGCTGCACCAGATCGCACGCCATGGCGAGGGCGGCTTCGGCGTGCTGTGCAAGGTGGAGGCCGCGGCCTCGATCCGGATCGGCGACGCCGTCCGGCTGATCGGCTGAGACGGCCGGCTCTGACGGCTGACTGTCGCCGCAGCTCCAGCGTCGTCATCGTCGGGCTTGTCCCGAGGATCTGCTTGCGTCCTGGCGATCTTGCCGTTGCAAGGAGCGTTCCGAAGCGCCAACCGCGCGGCTGTCGCAGATCCTCGGGACAAGCCCAAGGATGACGGCGGTGCGATGTCGCACGTACCTTCTGGCCGGCAGGAGGCAAAGGAGGTGCGGCCGGACAGACGTCGGAGCCGCAGGCATGATCCCTGCGGCCCCTGCCTTCGACTGCCGTCCCGGACGGACTACTTCGTCTTCCACACGCCCCAGGCGCGGGTCTTGTCGGCGGGCCAGGCGGAATAGCCCTCGACGCCCGGCGCGACCGCGTCGATGACCGGCTCGTAGTAGAGGCCGAGGATCGGCACGTCCGCCGCCATCAGCGCATGGATCTGCTTGAACAACGCCTTGCGCGCCTCGACGTCGGTCGTCTTCGTCGTCTCGAGGTAGAGCTTGTAGGCCTCGTCGTTCTGCCACTGCCGCGTCGGCGTCCTGGACTTGTCGCCGATCAGGATGCCGTAGAGCTGCGACGGGTCGAGCCGCGCCGAATAGCCGAAGGACTGGATCTGGAACTTGCCGGCGAGATAGTTGTCGAGCTGTGCGGCCCAGTCGAGCACCTCGAGTTCGGCATTGATGCCGGCCGCCTGAAGCATGGCCTGCAGCAGGATCGAGTTCTCGTACATGCCCTGGTAGCGCGTGTTGGTCTGGATCTTGATCGGCTCGCCCTTGTAGCCGGCTTCCGTGAGCAGTGCCTTGGTCTTCTCGGGGTCGTAGTCCGGCCAGGCGAGGAAGTCCTCGTCGAAGAAGGCGCTGGCCTGCGCGACCGCCGAAGGATTGGCTTCCGACAGCCCGCTGGTGCGCACCGTGGCGATCTGGCCGAAGTCGACCGCATGCGCGAGCGCCTGGCGCATCTTCACGTTCGACAGCAGCGGATCGTTGGTCTGCAGCAGGATCGGCGTCCAGGAGAGGCCCGGCGTCGACGACACCGTGATGCCGCGGCTCCTGGCCTCCTCGATGCGGCTCGATTCGAGCCCCGGCAGAACGTCGACCTCGCCAGCAAAGAGTGCGGTCTCGGCGGCCGCCGTGTCGGGGATGATGAGGAAGTTGACCGCATCGACATGGGCCGTGCGATCACCGGCGAGCCCGCTCGCGGCTTCCGCCAGCGGCTTGTAGTCGCCGTAGCGCTCCAGCGTGACGAACTGGCCCTTTTCCCAGGTGCCGAGCCTGAAGGAACCGCTGCCGATCGCGGAACCGGCGATCCAGGTGCCGTCCGCGCCGATGTTCTTCGGGCTGGCGATCCAGCCATTGCACTGGACGTTGGCGAGCTGTGCCAGAAACAGCGCGTTGGGCTCGTTGATGCGGAACACCACCGTGCGATCGTCCGGCGTCTCCACCGCCTCGACCTTCAGCCCCTGGCTGCCGTCGAAGAAGGGATTGCAGAACCATTCCTTGCCCTTGGAGACCCGCCAGTCCCAGATCGTCCTGACGTCGGCCGACGTCACCGGCGACCCGTCATGGTAGGTCGCGCCCTCGCGCAGCGTGAAGGAGTAGGCGCGGCCGTCGTCCGACACCGTCCAGGACTGCGCCAGCACGGGTCCGATCGACAGATCGTCGCGAAATCCGACCAGCGTCTCGAAGATGTGGTGCAGCACCGTGTCGGTGTTGGCGTCGCGGTTGAGGCCGTCGGTGCCGCGGATGTCGGCATTCATGCGCACCGTGAGCGTGCCGCCCTTGGCCGGCTCCTGCGCCAGGACCGGAGCGGCGACCAGCAGCGCGGCGCCGGCCAGAAAGGATGAAATCGTCAGTCTTCCCATCGTCTGAAGTTCCCTTGTCTCGTGTTCCCGTTCATGGTCAGGCCGTGCCGGGCTCGTCTGGCGGAGCCCGTGCGATGGTTCAGGCGGGGCGCGCCGCAGCCAGCGTCTCGGCGAAGAAGGCCTTGACGTGCTTGAGCAGCGTGCGGTCGTCGTGGGCGACGCCGGGCTCGACGTCGAGCCGCACGGCGATGCCCTGCGCCTCGAGGCTCTGCTTGAGCGCGCCGATGCGGTCGTTGCGGTTGGCGCCGGCCAGGTCGGCACCCGGCATCCACCAGGGATCGTCGGGCGTGATGGTGATCTCCCAGGTCTCGGTATCGGCGCCGCCGATGACGGCCTGCACCGCGACCTTGCGCATGGCATCGACATCGACCGGCTTGCCGAACAGCGCCTCGAAATTGCGCAGACCGACCCACCAGTCGTGCTCGAAGTCGAGCAGCGTCACCACGCCCGGCGCGCCGATGGAGGCCGCGAGCAGGCGCTCGGGATGCAGATAGAGAAAGCGGTGGGTGAAGTGGCCGCCGCCGGAGAAGCCGTACATCATCACCCGATCGCCTTCGATGCGGTAGCGCTCGCGCATCTCCTCGACCATGTCGAGCAGCACCGCGTCGTAGTGCAGGTCGCCGTGCCGCAGCGCCTTGTAGGTCGACAGGTCGCCGGGAAAGCAGATGTTGGTGGGGAACAGCGGGCACAGCACGATGACGCCGTGCTGCTCGGCGAAATCGGCGAAGGCATCGCGGTAGCGCTGCATGCCGCGCTCGGTGCCGTGCACGATGACCGCCAGCGGGTAGGTCCGGTCGCCGTCTTCCTCGTAGTCCTGCGGGACGTAGGCGCAGTAGGCGAAGCGCTGGTCGAAGCGCGACGCATAGACCGTGGTGTGGCCGAAATCATAGTAGGACAGCGTCTTGCCGTGCCCCGGCACCTTGCGCATGCAACCGCACTCCTTCTGATACGGGAGCACTATTTCATGATTTTGTGATCATGAAAAGCATCTGATTTCGCGGTCGATCGCATTCCATGGCCTTTTGAGCACACAATGAGGATGCGGCCGCACCGGCCTGCAATCGCCTCGCTGCCTCGATGACGTAGCGAATGCCGCGGGGCCGGCGGGGTCGGTGGTGGACTTGGGAAGGGGCCCCTCTCCGCCGGCTTCGAACAAGGCGAGCGGGCGCAGGCGGCCGCTTGCGAACGGCGCCAGGTTTTCTGGCAGGCGTGTCCGGCACGGTCCGCCAGACCGGACTTGCCGCAGTGGGGTGCTGCGGGGTCGCCTGGAAGCGCGCGCCTGCTGCAGGCGGGGCCGTCAGACCGCGCGGTTGTGTGTCGGGGCGCGCCCGCCGCCGTCCGCCACGAGCACTGCGCCCGTGACGAAAGAGGCGTCGTCGGAGGCGAGGAACAGGCAGCAGGCGGCGATCTCCCGCGGTTGCGCCACCCGCCTCAGAGCGATGCGGCTCTCGAGGGCGGCGAACTCTTCCTGGACACTCGTGCCGTTCGCCCGCGCGGCCGCCTCCATCTCCCACTCGCTCATCGGCGTGCGCACCCAGCCGGGTGCGACCGCGTTGACGCGGATGCCGTCCGGGCCGTGCGCGTAGGCGAGGGTACGCGAGTAGGAGACGAGTGCCGCCTTGCTGGCGGAATAGGCGGCGTTGACCGGGCTTGCGTTGAACGCCCCGACGGAGGCGATGTTGACGATCGCGCCGCCGGCGCGCTTGAGCAGCGGCAGGGATGCGCGGCAGACCTTCATGGTGCCGGTGGTGTTGACCGCGAAGCTGCGTTCCCAGACCTCGTCGGCGAGGGTCTCCGGCTCGTCGAGCAGGATGATGCCTGCCGCATTGACCAGAATGTCCAGCCGGCCGCGGCAGGCGTCGATCGCGCGGGCGATTGCCGTCTCGTCCGTCACGCTGCCGTGGACGGCCACGCCTTCGGTCGCGGCGGCTGCGTCGTCGAGCGCCTCTCCGCCGAGACCGAACAGCACCAGCGACGCGCCTTCCTGCGCGAACAGGTCCGCCGTCGCCCGGCCCATGCCGGTCGCGGCGCCGGTGACCAGCGCGATACGGCCGCTCAGTCGTCCGGTCATGAAAGCCCCCAGCGGTCCTCGACGGCGTAGCCGGTCTCCGGAAGCGTCGATCCGCCGTCGACGACGATCGTCTGTCCGGTGACGTATCTGGCCTCGGCAGATGCCAGATAGAGCATGGCGAAGGCGATGTCGTCGGCCTCGCCCATCCGGCCCATCGGGATGTGGCGACCGATGGCGGCCTGCTTCTCGGCCGTCGACAGGGTGCCCCGCCCCGGCTTGGCGATGAAGCCCGGTTCGACACCGTTCACCGTGATCCCATCGCGGGCCAGTTCGAAGGCCGCGCCGCGAACGAAGGCGTTCACGCCGGCCTTGGCCGCCGAATAATGCGCGCCGCCGCCCATCGCCACGCGCGCCGACACCGACGAGGTCACCAGGAGACGGCCGAAGCCGCGGGCGCGCATGTGCGGCGCGCAGGCCTGCACCAGCCAGACGAAGGCGGAGAGGTTGATATCGAGCGCCTCGCCCAACTGCCCCTCGTCGAGCGCATCGATCGACGCCCAGGGACAGCCGCCGGCATTGTGGACGGCGATGTCGAGACGGCCTTCTTCGCCGACGAGGCCGTCGACCATGGCGCGCAACCCGGCCCGGCCGGTCCCGGGCCAGGCGACGGTCCGCACCGAAAGACCGCGTGCCGAAAGGCGGCCGGCGAGGTCCGCGGCCGGATCGGGCGTCCGGTTGCAGATCGCGACGCAGGCGCCTGCCTCGGCCAGCCGCGTGACCGCGGCTGCCCCGATGCCGCGGCCGCCGCCGGTCACAAGCGCCACGCGCCCGGTAAGGTCGAAGGCCATCGGCTCAGAGCGCGTTAATCAATCGAGGATGCGAAAGAATGCCCATCGAAATCCTTGGGATTTTTGGCTTAAGCTGCGCGGAAACGGGCATTCTTTCACATCCTCTCAGGCCGCGCCGTGCGCGACGACCATGTCGGCGAAGCGGGCGAAGGCTTCGGTGTGACGGTCGACATCGGCGTCTGCGGTGGCCGGGCACATCAGGAACATGGTGTGGAACGGCGTCACGAGGATGCCCTCGTTCATGTAGACGGCGTGAAGCAGCGTCTCGAGGTCGCCGCGCCGCGTCGCCGCCACCTCCGCGCCGTTGCGTGGCGGCGCCGGGATGAACATGATTTCAGCCCGCGCGCCGATCTGGGTGACGTGCCACGGCAGGCGGCGCTGCGCGATCACCGCGCGCGCGGCATCGGCCAGCCGGGCGGCGCGGGCGAGCATGACGGCGTAGTTCGCGGGCGTCAGCACCTCCTCCAGCACGGCGCGCATGGTGGCCACGGTCAGGGCATTGCCGGCGAGCGTGCCGCCGATGCCGAAATGCGCCGACTGGCGCTGCCGCGGGTTGACGAAGGGCACGACCTGCCAGAGCCGCTCCGCGACCGTTGCCGAAACGCCGAAGATGCCGGCCGGAATGCCGCCGGCGATCGCCTTGCCCGCAACGAAGATGTCGGGCTCGAGCCCGTTCAGGGCCGTATAGCCGCCCGGCCCGCAGGACAGCGTGTGGGTCTCGTCGATGACCAGCACCGTTCCCGTGCGCCGCGAGAGTTCCCGGACGGCGGCGTGGAAGCCCTCTGCGACCGGGATCATGCCGAAGTTGGTCATCAGCGGCTCCATGACCACGCAGGCCACGTCGCCCGGAGCCAGCGCCTCCTCGAGGGCCGCGACGTCGTTGAACTGCACGACCTTGGAGACGCGCGAATGGTCGACGCCGTTCGGGTGGATCATGTTGCGCATCCGCAGCCGCCCGTCATGCAGCTCGACATGCGCCTCATCGATGCCGCCGTGGTAGCATCCCGAAAACACCAGCACCTTGTCGCGGCCGGTGATCATGCGGGCGATGCGGATCGCGCCGCGGTTGGCATCGGTGGCGGAGGTCGTCAGGGTCCAGTAGGGCAGGCCGAAGCGGCGCGCCAGTTCCTCGCCCACCCACAGGCTGTCCTCCGTCGGCATCATGTGGGTGGTGCCGCGTTCCAGCTGCCTCACCGCCGCCCGCGTCACCGCCGCCGGCGCGTGACCGCACATGCCGCCGGTGTCGCCCAGGCAGAAGTCGACATAGTCGTGTCCGTCGATGTCGCGGACGTGGCAGCCGCGGGCCTCCTCGACATAGACCGGAAAACCGCCCGCCCAGCGCCGCATCCAGTGCGACGGGCCGCCATAGAGGAAATGCTCGCGCCCCCTCGCCCAGGCCTCGGCCGAGCGCGGATGCGTTTCGGCGAAGCGCGCCTGCTCGGCGTCGATGAGCCCGTCGATCGTTCCGGACATCCGGCGGGTGGGAGAGTTCATCACAACGATATCCATGCGGTCTTGAGGTCGGTGAATTTGTCGAGCGCGTGCAGCGACTTGTCGTGGCCGTTGCCGGACTGCCCGATGCCGCCGAGCGGCACGGTCAGATCGGCACCGCCATAGGTGTTGACGTGCACCACGCCGGCCCGGACCGCCCGCACCATCCGGTGGGCGCGCGACAGGTTCGACGTCCAGACGGCCGAGGCGAGGCCATAGGGCGTGGAGTTGGCCAGCGCCACGGCCTCGGCCTCGCCCCTGAAGGACATGACGCCCAGCACGGGTCCGAAGACCTCCTCCTGCGCCAGATGCATGGACGGCTCGATGCCGGCGAAGACCGTCGGTTGCATGTAGAAACCGCCGGTCTCGGTCAGGATCCGGCCGCCGCCGGTCACGAGCCGGCCACCCTCTGCCTCGGCGCGGCGGACGAAATCGAGGTTCTTCGACAGCTGGTCCTCGCTTGCCACGGCGCCCGCTTCGGTGGCGAGGTCGAGCGGGTCACCGACCCGCATCGCGGCGGCGATCGAGGCCACCCTGGCGACGAAATCGTCGTGGACCTGCTCCTCCACCAGCAGGCGCGAGCCGGCGACGCAGACCTGGCCCGAATTGCGGAAGATGCCGTAGGCGGAGACCTTCGCCGCCTGTTCGAGGTCGGGCGCATCGGCGAACACGATGTTGGGCGACTTGCCGCCGAGTTCGAGATAGCAGCGCTTCAGGTTCGACCGGGCAGAGTATTCCAGCAGCCTGCGCCCGACCGGACCCGAGCCGGTGAAGGCCATGACGTCCACGTCCATGTGGAGGCCCAGCGCCTCGCCGCAGACGGACCCCTTGCCGGTGACGACGTTGAGCACGCCCTCGGGCAGGCCGGCCTCGGCACAGAGCTCGGCCAGCCGCAGCAGCGACAGCGAGGCGATCTCGGCCGGCTTGAGCACCACGGAATTGCCGGCGGCAAGCGCCGGCGCGATCTTCCACGCCCCGATCATCATCGGGAAATTCCACGGCACGATGGCCGCGACGACGCCGACCGGCTGGCGGTGCACGAGGCCGAGGACGTTCGGCGCCGTCGGCGCGATCTCCCCATACACCTTGTCGATCGCCTCGGCGTAATAGCGGAAGGTGGCCGCGGCGCTGCCCGGCTCCGCCTTCAGTGCCATGGCGATCTCGGTGCCGTTGTCGCGCACGCCCAGCACGGCAAGCTCCAGCGCGTGCCTGTCGATGAGTTCGGCGATGCGCAGCATGACCTTCCTGCGGTCGGAGGGTGCTGCCCGGGACCATCTCCCGGCCTCGAAGGCGCGACGCGCCGCTGCGACGGCGAGGTCGACGTCCTCGCGGCGGGCCTCGGCGATGGTCGTCAGGAGACGCCCGTCGATCGGCGAGATCACGTCGCGCCGTGCGCCGCCGACGGGCTCGCGGAACCGCCCGTCGATGAACAGGCCCCGCGCCGCGACCTCGGTGAGCCGGAGCGAATCGATGCGTGTCTGGTCAGACATTGCCGGTCCCCTTCCTGCGGTCCCGCACCACGCTCACGACGTGCAGCACGATGGCGATGACGATCATCGAGAACAGCACGAAGGCGATGGGTCGGTTGATGAAGTCCCACGGCGTCTCGACCCTCGCCATGGCCGTGCGGAGCTTGGCTTCCATCAGGCCGCCCAGCACCATGCCCAGAATGATCGGCGATGTCGGCCAGTTCAGGCGTTTCAGGATGAACCCGAAGACCCCGAACGCGGCGGCGATGGCGCAGTCCTTCAGCGAGTTGCGCAGCGAGTAGACGCCGATCAGACTGAAGGTGAGGATCATCATGCCGAGGAACCGGTTGGGGATCAGCATCACCTTCATCAGCGAATTGGTGGAGACCAGAAGGAAGAGCACGACGAGCACGTTGAGGATGAACAGCGCGATGTAGAGCGCGACGACGAAGTCGAGCTGGTTCTGGAACAGCTGCGGCCCCGGGATGACGTTGTGGACGTAGAACACCGCGAGCATCATCGCCGTCAGCTCCTCGCCGGGTATTCCGAGCGCGAGCAGCGGGATCATCGCGGCGGCCGGCACCGAATTGTTGGCGGCCTCCGAGGCAACGATACCCTCCGGGTTGCCCTTGCCGAACAGTTCCGGCGTCTTCGACGTCTTCTGCGCGTAGCCGTAGGACATGAACTGCGACATGAACTCGCCGACGCCCGGGATCATCCCGCAGATCACGCCGAAGCTCGACGCCACCGTCGCGACCCGCTTGAAGCGCAGGATCTCCGACATCGACGAGAAGAACCCGGATTTGGCCAGCGGCGGCAGTTCGTATTTCTGGTCCTTGCCGGACAGAAGGATGAAGGCCTGGCTCAGGGCGAACAGGCCGAGCACGACGACGATCAGGTCGATCCCCGAGGCAAGCCAGGTCTGCCCGAACGTGTAGCGCTGCGTATAGCCAGCCCCTTCGAGACCGACGGTCTTGAGGAAGATTCCGTAGCAGACCAGCATGCCGGCGGCGAGAACCTGGCCGCGATGCGTCACCACCACCAGGACGATGCCGAGGAGGGCCGCAAGGAAGATCTCGCGGGCCCCGAACATCGGCGCGATGCGGGCGAGCACCGGGGCGAGCAGGATCAGGCAGACGATGGAAAAGATGCCGCCGAAGAAGGACGAGGAATAGGCAAGGCCGAGAGCACGCCGCGCCTCGCCGCGCCTGGTCATCGGGTAGCCGTCATAGGTCGTCAGCGCGTTGACCGGCGTTCCCGGCGTGTTGATGAGGATCGCGGGGATGGCGCCGCCGAACATGGAGGAACCATAGATCCCCAGAAGGGCGGTGAGACCGACGATCGGCTCCAGCGAGAAGGTGGCGGGCAGCATGATGGCGATCGCCACCGCGGCGCCCACGCCGGGCATCGCGCCGACCATCACCCCGCCGATCGATCCGATCAGGAGGGCCGCGATCACGTCCCAGCGGGCAATGATTTCCAGTCCCGACAGAAAGACGTCCATGGAACCCTCAGAAGTAGCGGATCATGATGTAGCGGAGGGTGTCGGGCAGGTATTCGTAGACTGCGCCGCCCGGGATCTTCACGTTGAACAGGGACTTGAACAGCAGCACCACGAACAGCGCGAACGACGCCGCGGCGGCGAATGCGAGGCCGGACCGGTAGCCCGCACGCCAGGTCATGAAGAGGCAGAAGGCCAGCGTCGCCCCCAGATATCCGACAGCCGGTATCGCCGCGACGTAGAGCAGGTACCAACCGACATGTTCGAGCGAGCGGATCCAGACGACGACTTCCCTCCAGCGTCCCGGCGTCCGCGCCGAACGGCTCGTCGCCACGAGGTTGGCGAAGGCGAAGAGCGTCATGCCGACGAGGCTGATCAGAGGCCAGGTACGGGGTTGCGCGGCGAACCCCTTCCCCGGCAGCACGCTCGTCTGCCAGAAGATCATGGACAGCAGTGCGAGTGCGGTTGCCAGGAAGATCAGGGAGTAAAAGAGTTCGCCGGGCCTGCGCGCTTCGGGGAAGACGTGCGGCGTTGCGTTGTCGTGTTCCATCGAAGCCGGCTCCGTAGACCCGAAGCGCCGGAACGTTTTCCCGGCGCTCCGTTTCGGTTCAGTTGCCGATCATCGCGTTGATCTTTGCGATCGTCGCCTTGTCGGTTTCGATCTGGCGCGCGGCCGCCTCGGCATCCTTCCAGTAGACGACGGCGCCGGTGTCGGCCGAAAGCTTCCTGACGCGGTCGGAGGCCATGGTTTCCTTCGCCACCGCGATGATCTTCTCGCGGACATCGGCCGGCGTGTCCTTGTGCACGAACAGGCCGTTCCAAAGCGACACGTTGAGTTCCGGCGCGATCGAAGCGAGCGTCGGAGCGTCCGGAACGACGCTGATCGGGCCGTCGGTGATGGTCGCCAGGATCTTCACCTGATCGAGGCAGGGAAGGATCTGCTGGATCGTCGTGTTGATCACGTCGAAATCGCCGGAGGCCAGCGAGTTGCAGTCCAGCGCATCGTTCGAGGCTTCCGTGCCCCACTCGAAACCAAGCTGCTTGGCCGCGGCGAAGGTCGCCTGCGTGGGAAGGAGGAACGACCCGAAGTGACCGAGCGCGACCTTGTTGTCCTTGGCGTGGGCGGCCAGTTCCTGCATCGTGGCATAGGGTGCGTCCGCCGAGGTCGCGATCACGAAGGGATAGGTCAGGAAGATCCCGAGCGGTTCGAATGGATCCGGGTTGAGTGCCGGAATGCCGACGTCCGGTCCGACCACAGGCACGTCGACGACGAACGAACCGATCGTGTAGCCATCCGCCGGTGCGGCGGCCGCCTCGGCGGCACCGGGGAACGGACCGCCGTCGCTCGGCTTGTTGATGACGGCAGCGGCGACCCCGTACTTCGCCTGGAAATCCTCCGCGATCATCCGCGTCAGCACGTCCTCCAGATCCCCGGGTGGGAAGGGGACGACGAAGCCCACCGGCTTTTCCGGATATTCGGCCTTCGCGACGCCGACGGACATCAAGGCCATGACGGCACCCGTCAGCAGGGCACCTCGCAATGCGCTCATCTGTTCTCTCCTCGTTGGTGGGCCGGCTGCCCACGATCCCCTTGTTGTCGGTTCATTATTTGAACCATTATTTCAAATATAGACTTGCAAACCGGCGGCGGTCCTGTCAACCTCTTTTCTGACGGTACGGAAGGACGGGTCGGAGGAAGCATTTGAGCACGGTGGACAAGGCGATATCGCTGCTCGACCTGTTCAGCATCGACACGCCGGAACTCGGTCTTTCGGAGATCGCGCGCCGCGCCGGCTACGACAAGGCGACGACGCGGCGGCTGTTGCTGTCGCTGTCGCGCCACGGCTTCGTCGAGCAGGATGCCGAGACGCGTCACTACCGGCTGGGGGCCGGGCTGACCCGGCTCGCCCGCATCCGCGAGGCGCGCCTTCCCCTGCTGCAGACCGCGCTGCCGTTTCTTCGCGACCTGGCGATCGCGACGTCGGAGACGGTGCATCTGTCCGAAGCCGGCAACGCATCCCTTCTCACGGTGCTGGTCGAGCATCCCGCCCGGGCGAACCGGGTCAACGTCAACGTCGGCGAATACCTTCCCCTGCACTCGACCGCGTCGGGCCTCGCCTATCTCGCCCATGCGCGCCCCGATGCGGTGAAGGCGGCGCTCGGCAATCCGCTCACGGCTTTCACGTCGCACACCGTCACCGAGCCGGGAGCCATCCTCGCGGAGGTCGAAGCCACGCGGGCGCGAGGCTACTCCATCATGGACCAGGGCTTCGAGGACGGCGTCTTCAGCGTCGCCGCCGCGATTCTCGGTTCCGGCGGCTACGCCATCGGGACGCTGGCCATCGCGGCGCCGGTGGTGCGCACGACCAAGGCGCTGGCGGCCGAACGCGGACAGGCCGTCGCGGCCGCCGCGCGCCAGATCAGCGAACGCCTCAGCGGCGAGGGGTTCGGTGCCCTGAGGAAAAGGGCTTCCGCATGACGGGGGAGAATCAACGGATGCAGCCAAGGATCCTGATCATCGGAACCGGCGACACCAAGGCCGACGAACTCGAATTCATGCGCATGAAGATCGCGGAAGCCGGGGGGCTGCCGCTGATGCTCGACGTCAGCGTGCTGGGCGACCCGCCCTACCGACCCGATTTCGACAAGGACGCCGTGGCGGCCGCAGGCGGCTCGACCATTCCGGAAATCATCGCGATGGGCGACGAGAACAGCGCCATGACGGTGATGGCCGCCGGTGCGTCGGCCCTGACGAGACGGCTCCACGACGAGGGCCGCATCGACGGCGTGATTGCCCTCGGCGGCACGATGGGCACCGACCTCGCGCTCGACGTCGCACTCGCGCTGCCTCTGGGCGTCCCGAAATTCGTCGTCTCGACCATCGCCTATTCGCACCTCGTACCGCCGGAGCGCATCGCCACCGATCTGATGATGATCCTGTGGGCGGGCGGGCTCTACGGATTGAACTCGACCTGCAGGGCGGTGCTGTCCCAGGCCTGCGGTGCCGTCGTCGGCGCCGCGCGCGCGGCAGAACGCCCCGACCTTCGGCGCCCCATCGTCGCGATCAGCTCGCTCGGCAAGAGCTGCCTCACCTACATGGTTCCGCTGAAACCGGAGCTCGAGAGGCGCGGCTACGAGGTGGTGATCTTCCACACCACGGGAATGGGCGGCCGCGCGCTGGAAGCGATCGCCGCGCAGCGCGGTTTCGCCGCCGTGCTGGACTTCAGTCTCCAGGAACTGGCCAACCATCTGTCCGGCTCGGTGGTCACGTCCGGCGCCGACCGGCTCGAAAATGCCGGCCGGGCCGGCGTGCCGCAGATCGTCGCGCCCGGCGCCATCGACATGGTCGACTTCCCGACATGGCAGCCGGTGCCCCGGCAGTTCGACGGGCGCCCTTACCATGCGCACAACCGGCTGCTCTCGTCGGTGACCAGCGACGGCGAGGGACGTCGCGCCATCGCCCGCGCCATCGGCGCCAAGCTCGCGACGGCCGCCGGCCCGACCGCCTTCATCCTGCCGGCCGGCGGCATCCAGCAGTGGGACCAGGAGGGAGAGCCGCTGCACGAACCGGCCGCGACGGCCGCGTTCGTCGACGAGATGCGCGGTTGCGTGCCCGGCAACGTCGTCTTTCGCGAAATACCCGGACACATCAACGGCAGCGCGTTCGTCGCGGCCGCGCTGGACATCTTCGATCGCTGGGCGGCCGAAGGCATCATCGCCCCCGGGGTGCCCTCGTGAACCCGCCGTCGGCCCTCGTGCTCGATTTCGGCGGCGTGGTGACCCGCACGCTGTTCGAGACGCATCGGCTTTCCGAGGCGGCCCTCGGTCTGCCGCCCGGCAGCCTGACCTGGCGCGGCCCCTTCGCGCCCGAGACGGACGTCCTCTGGCGCCGCATGCAGGACGACGAGATCAGCGAGCGCGACTACTGGATGGAGCGCACCCGAGAGGTGGGACGGCTGGTGGGCGAGGAATGGTCCGCCATGGAGACCTTCGTCCGGCGCGCCCGGGGCGCTGATCCGGAGGCCATCGTCCGGCCGGAGGCGCACGCGGCGATCCGCGTCGCCCATGCGGCCGGCATCCGCCTCGCCGTCCTGTCGAACGAGCTCGATCTTTTCTACGGTGCCGATTTCCGGCAGCGGCTGCCGCTGCTGTCGCTGTTCGATCCGATCGTCGACGCGACCCATACGGGTATTCTCAAGCCCGATCCGCGCGCCTACGCCGCGGTGGCGGATGCCCTCGGTGTGCCGGCCTCGTCATGCGTCTTCGTCGACGACCAGGCCCGGAACGTCGCCGGTGCGGGACGAGCCGGAATGCGGGCCGTTCATTTCGAGGTGCGCGATCCGCACCGTTCCTTCAGCGAGGCGCTCGCCCATTTCGGGCTTGCCCTCGACCTGCCCGAAAGCGTCGCCGAGAGGACAGACAATGCGTGACACGAACTTCCTCGCCGAGAATAATGCCCGGCAGATCTGGCACCCGATGGCGCATCCCGCAGAGATGCGCAGCCAGCCGCCGCGCGTCATCATGAAGGGCGAAGGCGCCCATGTCACCGATCTGGAGGGCCGCACGGTGCTCGACGCGGTCGGCGGCCTCTGGAACGTCAATCTCGGCTACAGCTGCGATCCCATCAAGCAGGCGATCGCTGCCCAGCTCGATGCGCTGCCCTACTACTCCGGCTTCCGCGGAACCTCCACAGGTCCGTCGATCGAACTCGCCTGGGAACTGACGCAGTGGTTCGAACCGGAGGGGATGACGCGCGCCTTCTTCACGTCCGGCGGGTCGGATTCCGTCGAGACCGCGCTGCGCCTCGCACGCCAGTACTGGAAGATCCGCGGCCAGGCCGACCGCACGAAATTCATGGCCCTCAAGAAGGGGTATCACGGCACGCATTTCGGCGGCGCCTCGGTCAACGGCAACGCCAATTTCCGCCGCAACTACGAACCGCTGATGCCCGGCGTCTTCCATATCCCAGCACCCTACGCCTACCGCAATCCCTTCGACGAGTCGGATCCCGAGACCCTGGCCAGGCTGTGCATCCGGGCGCTGGAAGACGAGATCGCCTTCCAGGGCGGCGACACGATCGCCGCCTTCATCATGGAGCCGGTGCTCGGTGCGGGCGGTGTGATCGTGCCGCACGAGAGCTTCATGCCGCAGGTGCGCGAGGTCTGCGACCGCCACGAGATCCTGCTGATCGCGGACGAAGTCGTCACCGGCTTCGGCCGGACCGGCGCCTGGTCCGGTTCGAGGCTCTCCGGGGTGAAGCCGGACATGATGACCATCGCCAAGGCCATCACCTCCGGCTACTTCCCGCTCGGCGCGACGATGATCGGCGGCAAGGTCGCCGAAGTGTTCGAAGCCGACAGCACCAGCTTCGGCGCCATCGGCCACGGCTATACCTATTCCGGCCATCCGGTCGGCTGTGCCGCGGGCCTCGCAGCGCTTTCAGAGACGCGTCGGCTGAAGCTGGACGAGAACGCCGCAGCCCGGGGCCTGGAACTCGCCGAGGCGCTGGAAGGCCTCAAGGGCAGACACGACATCGTCGGCGACGTCCGCTGCAAGGGCCTGATGGCCGCATTGGAGCTGGTTTCCGACCGTGCCTCCCGCAAGCCGGCCGACAAGGGCGTCATGAAGCGCGTGGCGGACGCCGCCTATGATGCGGGGGTCATGCTGCGCGTGTCCGGTTCCAACATCATCCTGTCACCGCCGCTGGTCCTGACGGCCGAACAGGTGCGGACCATCACCGCGGCCCTCGACGTCGGTCTCGCGGCCGCCTGAGACGGTCGGCCGGCCCGGACGATCCCGGGCCACCCGCGCCGCTCTCCTCCCTGGCAAACGGGTGCCGCGTCGCGATGTTGCCATTGCGGAACTGCCTGGCCGCCAGGCACGAGGCAGACCGCTGCGACATCATGCCCGCGGACGCTGCCGCCTCGGCTTCACCCTGAACGACGTTCGAACCGGCCGATCCGGCGTCCTGCCGCCGCGATCAGCAGCACGGCGGCTGCGAGCGGCACCGCCACCGCCAGATCGTCCAGCATGACGCCCACGCCCCCATGGAAGCCCTCGATCTGGTCGAAGGGCCATGGCTTGGCGTGATCGAGGGCGAGGAACGCGGCTGCAAAACAACCGCCGGCCAGCCAGCCTGTCCGTCCGATCAGCGCCATGCCCGCCAGATAGCCCGCAACCTCGTCGACCACGATGCGGCGGTCGTCCTTGAGAGAGACCAGCGCTTCCCACGCATGTGCCGCCCACATGCCAGTGACACCGACCAGAAGCGCCGCGACGACGAGCAGCAGGGGCGACCGGCCGGAGAGAAGGACGGCCAGCGGAACGACGCTGGCGACTGCCAGACCGGCGCGCAGCGGCTCGACCAGGCCCATGCCGAACCAGCTGCCGACGACGATCGCCGGATGGAGCAGGAAGACGCTCTCCGGAAGGACGGCGATGTGGAAAGACGCAAACATGTCCTGCTCGCTGCGGTGGGTGCGCCCGTCCATATGGTGAGCGAACGGCCGAATCCAATGCACCCGGTGCCGGACCGGGATCGGCAACGGCTTCCCCGCGCGTCCCGCCCGCGCTTCTTGTCGACGGCATGTTTCGGTGCGAGGGCGCTGGTGCCGCGCGCGGCAGGGATGATCGCCGAGCCTTCCGCCACCGGATTGACCGGACGGCAGGTGTATCGTATAGTGTAATGGTGTTTCTATATAAGAAACAAAAGGGAGGAATGCAACATGAATATCCGCAGCGGCCTTCTCGCCGCACTTGTTCTGCTCGCGCCGGGCGCCGCACTCGCGCAGGACGTCACGCTGAAGTTCGGGCACGCGGCATCGTCGAGCCACCTGTTCCAGGACGGGCTGGTCATGTTCGCCGACAAGGTCGCCGAAAAGACCGGCGGCAAGGTCAAGGTCGAGGTCTTCGGCGATCGGCAACTGGGCGACGACAAGCAGCTTCTCGAGGGCATCCAGCTCGGAACCATCGACGGGGCGCTGGTCTCGGTGCCGACGATTCCGCTGACGCTGAACGCCCCCGCCTTCGACGCGCTCCAGCTGCCGTTCCTGGTGCCGAGCTACGACAGGATGGCCGAAGTGCTCTCCTCCGACGTGGGCCAGCAGATGCTGGATACGCTGGGGGCGACGGGCATCAAGGGTCTCGGTTACATCGAGGCCGGCCAGCGCCACTTCCTGTCCCGCACGAAGCCGGTGCGATCGGTTGCGGACTTCGCGGGACTGAAGACGCGCATCGTTCCCACGCCGCTCCACAAGGCGATCTGGGAAGCCGTCGGCACGAACCCGATCGGCATGGCCTATGGCGAGGTCTTCTCGGCGCTGGAGACCGGCACCATCGACGCGGTGGAGATCAACCTCTCCTCCGCCTTCGCCGAGAGCTTCTACGAGGCCGCCAAGAACGCGACGCTGACCGGCCACTATTTCTGGCCCGGCGTGCTGATGATGGGCGGGCCCCGGTTCGACGGTCTGCCGGATGACGTGAAGACAGCCATCGTCGAGGCCGGGCACGAGGTCATCGCAGAGCATTATGCGCTCGCGCGGGACCAGGAGGCCGAAATCGCCAGGAAGCTGGAAGAGAAGGGCGTCA
This sequence comes from Aquibium sp. ELW1220, assembly GCF_030398385.1. Classification (GTDB taxonomy): domain Bacteria; phylum Pseudomonadota; class Alphaproteobacteria; order Rhizobiales; family Rhizobiaceae; genus Aquibium. The sequence continues at coordinate 42,284 of NZ_JAOAOQ010000002.1, forward strand.
TCATCTCGAAGCTCGACGATCTTGACGTGATGCAGGCACGAATGAAGCCGGTCTTCGATTCCTGGGTCGCCAAGGATCCGCTGATCCAGACCTTCGTGGACGCGGTGCGTCAGTCGAACTGAGCGAAACCGGGCGGCGCGCCGGACCGGCCGCCGCCCCTCTCCAGTCATCCATCAGGTGCGGGCGCCTTGCGACGGTCGTGTTGCCGTCACGGTGGAGGCATGCCCGCGAGGAGGCCGATCGATGCTCGCATTGCGACGCGCTTTCGACGCGGTGGTATCCACGGTCGTCGTCTGGATGCTGATCGTTCTGCTCGTGGTGATGACCACGCAGGTCGTCCTTCGCTACGGCTTCTCGGCCTCGCTGATCTGGGCCGAGGAGACCTCGCGCTACCTCCTGATCTGGGTCACATTCCTGTCGATCGTGCTGGCCTACGAGCGCGGCGAGATCGCCAGCGTCCCGATGCTGCGGGACGCGCTCCCGCGCAAGGCCGGGCTCGTGCTGGCGATGTTCGCCAATGTCTGCGGGATCGTCCTGCTTGCGGTTCTGGTCTGGTACGGCCTGGTCTATGCCAACCGGCTCGGCTCCGCCCCGATCCCGGCCATGAAGTTCCTTCTCGGCGACCTCTTCGGCCCCGGTTTCCCGACGCCCGCCATGTACTGGGTCTACGTCTCCCTGCCGATCGGCCTGTCCATCCTCGCCCTGCGGCTGGCCGTGGACATCATCCTCTACGGGCGGATGATGGCAACGGGGGAGAGTGCGGCCGACCTTCGCGACGGCGGCGTCCCGGAGGGACATCCATGATCCTCTATCTGGGCATCTTCTTCCTCGCCCTGCTCATCGGCATGCCGGTGGCCCTCGGTCTCGGCGCGGCGTCGCTCGTCTACCTGCTGATCGAAGGCCACGGCCACCTGCTCGTCGCCTTCCCGCAGCGGATGATCGCCGGCATCGACAGCTTCCTGCTGCTGACGATCCCCTTCTTCATCCTGGCCGGCAACCTGATGGGCGCCGCCAACCTGACCGGTCACATCGTTCGTGCCGCGCAGTTTGCGGTCGGCCGGATCAAGGGGGGCCTGGCCGTCGTCAACGTCCTGTCGAGCTTCCTCCTCTCGGGTTCGAGCGGCGCGGCGACTTCGGAGGCGGCCGCCGTCGGCGGCATCATGATCCCGCCGATGAAGCGGGACGGCTACCCGCCGGCCTATGCAGCGGCGCTGACGGCGGTGGGCTCGCTGCTCGGGCCGATGATTCCCCCGTCGCTGCCGCTGATTCTCTTCGGCGTCCTCACGGGCACGTCGATCGGCGACCTGTTCCTGGCCGGCATCCTACCCGGTCTGCTGCTGGGCAGCCTCCTGATGGCCTACGCCCTGTGGAAGGGCCGGCGCGAAAACCATCCCGTCGCCGCCCCCATCCCGCGCGAGGAACGCCGCGGCATCCTGATCGCGACGCTCCCGGCCGTCGTCCTGCCGATCTTCATCGTGGTCGGCATCCGCAGCGGCATCTTCACCCCGACGGAGGCAGCCGGTGTCGCCTGCATCTATGCGCTGGCGATCGGCTTCCTGGTCTATCGTTCGCTCACCTGGGAGAAGCTCAGGACGAGCTTCTACGACACCGCCACGATGTCGGCAGGCGTGATGCTCGTCGTCGCGATGGCCAGCATGACGGGCTTCGTGCTCGGCATCGAGAGCCTGCCGCAGAAGGTCGCCGCCCTCATCCTGGGGCTGACGGACTCGCCGGTGCTGCTTGTCGTCCTGCTCAATGTCATCCTGCTGGTCCTGGGCCTGTTCCTGGAGCCTCTAGCGGCGATGGTCCTGATCATTCCCGTCCTGAACGCCCTGTCGCCGTCGATCGGGATGGATCCGGTGCAGATGGGCGTAATGGTGGTGCTCAACCTGATGATCGGCATGTGCACGCCGCCGGTGGGCCTCGTGCTGTTCATCGTCGGTTCGATCGCCCGGACGCCGATCCAGGCGGTGGCACGGGCGGCCCTGCCGATGCTCGGCCTGTGCATCATCGTGCTGGTGCTGGTCGCGACCCTGCCCGGGCTGTCGCTGTTCATTCCAGACCTGTTCCGGTGAGGCCGTCATGAGCGTCGAACTCGACAAGTCGGTCAACCAGTCCACCCAGATGGCCTTCATGATCATCGAGGTGATGGCCGAGATCGGGCATCCGGTCGGGCTCTCCGACCTGGCGCGCCGGATCGGCGTGTCCAAGGTCCGGGTCTTCCGCTTCCTGCGCACGCTCCTTTCGCTCGGCTATGTCCTCCAGGATCCGACGACCGAGAAGTATCGGCTGTCCTACAAGCTCTACCACCTCGGCCAGGCGCTGGCCGATTCGACCGACATCCTGCGCGAAGCCCGGCCCGTGATGGTCGAGCTGCGCGATGCGACCGGCTTCACCGTGTCCTTCTCGCAGATGGAGGCGACGGGCATGCGCATCCTCGACATGGTGCGCACCGAGCAACCGGTCGCCATCGTGACCCGGCCCGGCGCGCTGCTCGACTTCCATGCGTCGGCACAGGGCAAGATCGCGCTGGCATTCGGCGGCGCACAGCTCGCCAGAACGGCGTTGCGGCAATGGACCAGCGAGACGCCGACCGATCGCAGCCTCGTCGAGGGCGAGGTCGATGCCGTCAAGGTGCGCGGCTGGGCCGATGCACCCAACCAGACGCTGCAGGGGGTTACCGCCGTCTCCGCGCCGATCTTCGACATGAAGGGCGGGTTCGTGGCGACGCTGACGATCGCCGGCCCCACCAACACCATCGGGACGCCGCCCGCCGAACGCTTCATCGAGGCGCTGACCGGGGCTGCCCGCAAGATCTCCACGAATCTGGGAAATACGGACCAACGCGCATGACAAGATACTCGCTAGCGGTGGACATCGGCGGCACCTTCACCGATGCCGTCCTCCTGGCCGACGACGGCCGCACCTTCGTCGACAAGACGCTGACGACGCATGGCAACCTGCTCGAGGGCTTCTTCCGCGGCGTCGATCTGGTGATGGGGCGGGCAGGCATCGCGCCGTCCGACGTCAACGATGTGGTCGTTCATGCCACCACGGTGGTCACCAATGCCCTCATCGAGCGGAAGGGGCCGCCCGTCGGACTGATCCTGACGAAGGGTTTCACCGACATCCTCTACATCCGCGATGAACATCGCTACGACATGTACGATCCCCAGATCGAGTTCGCCGAGCCGCTGATCCCGCGCGAGCGGACATGGCCGCTCGACGAGCGCGTCCTGGCGGACGGCACGGTCGAGAAGGGCGCAAGCGAGGCCGAGATCGCCACCATCGCGCGGGAATGCCGGTCGCGCGGCATCCAGTCCGTCGCCGTCAGCCTCATCAACGCCTATCGCAACGGCGAGAACGAAGCGCTGGTAGCCGAGATCTTCGCGCGCGAGACGCCGGAAATCTTCGTCTCGCTGTCGTCGGTGATCGCGCCGCAGATGCGGGAATACCTGCGCACTTCCACGGTCGCCATCAACGCCTATACCGTGCCCATCACCCGCCCCTATCTCGAAGCGCTGATCGCCGAGCTGGAGCGGCGCGGCTTCACGCAGCAGCCGCTGATCATGCTGTCGAACGGCGGCGTGATCGGCGCGGCGCGTGCAGGGACGCTGCCGGTCAGGATGATCGAGAGCGGCCCGGCCGCAGGCGCGCTGGTCGCCTGCTACTTTTCCCGCATGTTCGGTCTGCCAGACCTGATCTCCTTCGACATGGGCGGGACCACGGCCAAGGCCTGCATGATCCAGAACCACGAGCCGCTGGTGACCAGCACGTTCGAGGTAGATCGCCGCTACCGGTTCAAGCCGGGTTCGGGCATGCCGATCACCGTGCCGTCGATCGACATGATCGAGATCGGTGCCGGCGGCGGCTCCATCGCCTGGGTGGACGAGCTCGGCCTGCTGCGGACGGGACCCGAAAGCGCGGGATCTATCCCCGGCCCGGTCTGCTATGGCCGCGGCGGAACGGAGCCCTGCGTGACCGACGCCGACGTGGTGCTCGGCATCCTCGATCCCGACCGTTTCCTGGGCGGCGACATGAAGCTCGACGCGGACGGCGCACGGGCCGCCATCGCCACGCTCGGCGCGCGGATCGGCCTCACGTCCGAGCAGGCCGCCTGGGGAATGTACGAGGTCGTGTGCGAGCAGATGGCCGCCGCCGCGCGCACCCACGCCACCGACCGCGGCGTCGACTATCGCGGCCTGCCGATGCTGGCCTTCGGCGGCGCCGGCCCGGTGCATGCCTGCCTGGTGGCCGACCTGATCGAGTCGACGCAGGTCATCTATCCGCCGCTGGCTTCGGTGCTCTCGGCCTTCGGAACGCTGGTGACGCCGGCGCAGATCGATCTCGTCCGCAGCCAGCTCGGACTGATCGACCGGTTCGATACGGCGACCGCCCGCGACTTCGTCAGCCAGATGACGGAGGAGGGAACCGCGGCCCTGACCGAGGCGGGGCTCGCGCCCGCCGACATCGGCTTCGTCTTCGGTGCCGACCTGCGCTACTTCGGCCAGCAGTCCGAACTGCGGATCGAACTTCCCTTCGACCCCCGCGCAGGCCTCGACACCGCTGCCATGCGCGCGATCTTCGACAGGGAATACGTCGCGCAGTACGGGCTGAAGCTCGACATGCCGATCGAACTGGTCAACTGGCACGTCACCGCGCGCGGCAGCCTGCCCGATCGCGCAGCCGCCCATGTGGCGAAAGGAAACAGCCGCCCGACGCCGCGCAGCCGCATCGTCCACATCCGCGGCAAGCCGGTCGAGACGGCGGTCTATTCCCGCACCGAGTTGATGGAGGACGATCCCATTGCCGGCCCGGTGATCGTGGAAGAGCGCGAGACGACGATCTTCGTCCTGCCCGGCTGGACGATCCGCCTGCACCCCAACGGCAGCCTCGTTGCCGACAAGATCACGGAGCGCTGAACATGGACGGTGTCGAACTTCAGATCCTCTGGTCCAACGTGATCGGGATCGTTTCCGAGCAGGCCCGCGCGCTGCAGCGCATCGCCTTCTCGCCCATCGTGCGCGAGGCGGGCGACCTGGCCAACGGCATCTTCGACGCCCGCGCCCGCATGGTGGCGCAGGCGGTGACGGGGACGCCCGGCCACATCAACTCGCTGGCCGCCGCGGCCGCCAACCTGCTCAGGCATGTCGATGCCGACAGCCTGAAGCCCGGCGACGTGCTGATCACCAACGATCCCTGGATGTCGGCCGGCCACTTCTTCGACATCACCGTCCTGTCGCCGATCTTCCGGGGAGACAGGATCATCGGCTATGCCGGCTCGACGATCCACCACACCGACATCGGCGGCTACGGCATCGGATCCGGCGCGCGCGACATCCACGAAGAGGGACTGTGGATCCCCGTCCTCAAGCTCTACGAGGCGGGGGTGCGCAACGAGACCCTGTTTTCGATCATCACGCGCAATGTCCGCACGCCCGACGCCCTGCTCGGCGATCTCGGCGCGCAGGTGTCCTCCGGCATGATCGCCTCCCAGCGCCTCAACGCGCTGTGCGACCGCTACGGCCTGGACGACATCGAGACGCTGGCCGACGAGATCATCGCGCGGTCCGACAAGGCGACGCGCGAATCGATCCGGGCCCTCCCCGGCGGGACCTTCCATGGCGAATCCACCTTCGACGTCCCCGGCGGTGACCGGATCACGCTGAAGACGGCCGTGACCATCGACAACGAGGCCGGCGAGATCACCGTCGACTTCGCGGGATCGTCCGGCCGCAGCCCGCGCGGCATCAACGTCGTGCCCGCATACACGCAGGCCTACGCGACCTTCGCGATCCGCTCCACGCTCAATCCGGACCTGCCGAACAACGCGGGATCGCTGGCGCCGATCAGGATGAAGCTGCCGGACGACTGCATCGTCAACGCCACCTATCCGTCTCCGGTGAATGCCCGGCACGTGGTCGGCATGTACGTGCCCTTCCCGATCCTCAACGCCCTGGCGCAGGTGGTCCCCGACAAGGTCGTTGCCGAAGGCTCCGGCGCTGTGTGGACGGTGCAGATCCAGGGGCAGGACAGCGAAGGCCGGGCCTTCACCTCGTCGATGTTCAACTATTCCGGCGGCATGGGCGCGCGCGCAGGCAAGCCGGGCATTTCGGCCGTCTGCTATCCGACCGGCGTCTCCGCCGTTCCGGTCGAGGTGCTCGAGGCCGCCTACCCGATCGTCTTCACCTGCAAGGAACTGGAACGCGGCTCGGGCGGAGGCGGCCTGCAGCGGGGTGGTGACGGCCAGCGGATCGGCTTCCGGATGCGGACGACCCAGCCCTGGCTGCTGAACACCGTCCCCAGCCGCCTGCTCGAGGCGCCACAGGGGCTCGCCGGCGGCGAACCCGGACGGGCCGGACAGTTTCTCGTGAACGGCAAGGCGACCGTGCTGTCGGGCAAGACGGACATGAAGGCCGGCGACGAGGTGATGATGATCACGCCGGGCGGCGGCGGCTTCGGTGCGCCGGCGGCAGCCGGAGCCGATGGCTAACCGATGGAGGAGAGACGGATGAGCGAGCTTCAACCCTTTCGCATGCCCGTGAAATGGGAGGACCTGCCGCGCTTCACCGTGCGCGAGCACGTCAGCCGGGCAGGCTTCCGCGGCGAGGACGTGCTCCTGGTCATGAACTGGCTGGAGCCGGGCATGACCATCGGCATGCACAAGCATCCCTTCGAGCAGATAGCCGTCGTCCTGACCGGCCGGATGCGCTGGACCGTCGGCGACGAGACCTTCGAGGTCGGCGCAGGAGAAGTGCTGCGCGTGCCGCCGGACGTAATGCATGGCGGCATTCCGATCTCGGACGAGGTGGTCATGAACCTCGACATCTTCTGCCCGATCCGGAAGGACTATCTCGAGATCGTCGACCATCAGGCCGCGGATTTTCCGCCCGCGGACGACTGAGATGATCGCCCCGGCAGCCAGCCATCACCTTGCCACACCCCTCGCGGCAGGGCAGATTCCGGGTCCGTGGACCGGGTGCGCGAAAGGGAGGCAAGCATGGGCGACGCATCGGCGCGATCCCGCCCGTCAGGGGAGGTCGTGACGTGAATCCCGCACGCTGGCTGGAGCGGGCGGCCCTGCTCTGGCCGCAGCGCCCGGCGCTGTTCAGGGGAGCCGAACAGGTGGCCGACTATGCCGGCTTCGAGGCGCGCGCCGGTTCCCTGGCCGCCGGACTGAAGGCCGCGGGCATCGCCCCCGGCGACCGGGTCGCGCTCTTTCTCGCGAACCGCACCGACTATCTGGTCGCGATGCAGGCGATCTGGCGGATCGGCGCGGTGGCCGTGCCGATCAACGCCAAGCTGCACGAGAAGGAAGCGGCCTTCATCCTCGACCATTCCGGCACGCGGCTCGCCTTCACCGATGCCGCGCATGCGGGAGGACTGGCTGCGCTCGCGCCGGCCACCCGCATCGTCGATATGGACGGGCCGGGTTTCGACGCGCTGCTGTCAGGCCCGCCGCCGCCGCTTCACCCCACGAAGCAGGACGATCTGGTCTGGCTCTTCTACACCTCCGGTACCACCGGGCGTCCGAAAGGGGCGATGCTCACGCCGGCGAACCTCCAGGCCATGGCGATGAGCTATTTCGCCGATGTCGACGCGGCCGAGGCGGCCGACGCCAAGGTTTACGCGGCGCCGATCTCGCACGGGGCAGGGCTCTATCAGTTCATCTACCTGATCGTCGGCGCGCGCCACGTCGTTCCGGCGTCGGGCGCTTTCGACAGCGACGAGATCCTCGATCTGGCGGAAACCCTGGATCGGCTGTGCTTCTTCGCCGCTCCCACGATGATCCGGCGTCTCATCGGCGCCGCGCGGGCGCGGGGCAGCCGTGGGGACGGCATACGCACCATCGTCTATGGCGGTGGTCCCATGTATCTGGCCGACATCCGCGACGCGATGGACCAGTTCGGCACCCGCTTCGTCCAGATCTACGGACAGGGCGAGACGCCGATGACGATCACCGCCCTGCACCGCCAGGCGCACGCGGAAGCGCTCGTGGCCGACCAGGGCGATCCGATCCAGGCGCATCGGCTGGCCTCGGTCGGCGTCGCGCAGGCGGCATGCGAGGTGGCGGTCCTGGGCGAGGACGACCAGCCCCTGCCCCATGGCGAGATCGGTGAAGTCGCCGTCCGCGGCCCTTCGGTGATGAAGGGCTACTGGAACGATCCGGCCGCCACGGAAGCGGCGATCCGCGGCGGCTGGCTTCACACCGGCGACATGGGCGCGCTGGACGATGCGGGCTTCCTCACCCTCCACGACCGGTCGAAGGACGTCATCATCTCGGGCGGGACCAACATCTACCCGCGCGAGGTCGAGGAGGCGCTGCTCGACCATCCGGCTGTGGCGGAGGTTTCCGTGATCGGGCGACCCGATCCGGAATGGGGAGAGATCGTGGTCGCATGCCTGGTGCGGGAGCCCGGCGCGACGGTCGACGAGGTGACGCTCGACGCCCATTGCACCGCCCGGATCGCCCGGTTCAAGCGGCCGAAGGCCTATGTGTGGCTGCCGGATCTGCCGAAGAACGCCTACGGCAAGGTGCTGAAGACCGAGTTGCGCAGGCTGCACGCGTCGGACCGACCGGCATAAGGTGAAGCCCCGACCGCTCCGATCGCTGCTCCGGCACCATCGCTTTGACCGGACGTTGGACCAGGCCAACCGAAAAGATCGCCCGGCGACGATTTTCCGATCGCCCCGTCTGGACTTTGCCGACCGGACGGGTTTTGCCTCGCCAGGAACGGACAGGCCCCGCCCGAAGGGTTCGGCGGCGTGCGGATCACTCGGCGGAACCGCACGCACACTTGCGGCCCTGCCGACCCAAAGCAGGAGGACGAGCCATGCAGGCTGACATCATCGGGATCATCGGCGTCGGCCTGATGGGCCACGGAATCGCTTCGAGCATCCAGCGCGCCGGGCGTCGGATCGCCTTCGTCGACCATCCCGGCAACCAGCCGACGCAGGATCTCGTCGCCGCCGGCGCCGAGGCGTTCTCCACTCCGGCGGACCTCGCCGCGCGCTGCGACACGATCGTGCTCTGCGTCACCGGCTCGCCGCAGGTCGAAGCCGTTCTGACCGGTGCGGGCGGGGTGATCGAGGGCCTGCGACCCGGAGCGGTGGTCATCGACTGTTCGACGGCGCTCCCCGATTCGACGCGCCGCATGGCAGCGCTCGTGCATGAAGCCGGCGGACGCATGCTCGACGCGCCGATGACCCGGACGCCGAAGGAGGCTGCGGAAGGGCGCCTCAATCTTCTCGTCGGAGGAGACGAGGCGCTGTACGAGGCGTGTCTTCCGCTCCTGCGCTGCTTCGCCGAGAACGTCACCCATGCCGGACCCGTCGGATCCGGCCACATCATGAAGCTCGTGCACAACTACGTATCGCTCGGCTTCTCTGCCGTGCTCTGCGAGGCGGCGGCCGCGGCCGCCAGGGCCGGCATCGAGCCCGCCACCCTCCAGGCCGTGCTGGCGCAGGGCGGCGGCAAGGGCGTCGTCCTCGACCGGCTCACGCCGTTCATCCTCGACGGCGATACGGGCAATTTCCGCTTTTCCATCGCGAATGCGGCGAAGGACATCGGCTATTATGCCGCCATGGCGGAGGTGCTGGGCAGCAAGGCTTCCATCGCCGCAGCGGTCGCCGGCGCCTACGCCGGTCAGGTGGAGGCGGGACAGGGCGACCGCTTCGTGCCGGAGATGATCGAACTCCTGTCCTGATCTCGGACCTGAACGGAGATGTCGGACGCCGGGGGCGAGGCTGGCAGCGACCGGGACCCGACGCGACCGGCCGTCAGAAGTCGGTCGCGATGCCCTTCACTTCCCAGTCGCCGTAGCGGCCGGGCTCCTTGCCGCCGCGGCCGCCGAGTTCCCTGGGCAGCGCGGCGACCTGCGCCTCATAGGCAAGCCGGCGTGCTTCGGCCTCCTCCAGCGCGCGCTGGGCTGCGGCACTCAGCGCCTTCGGCGCCGGGACGGCGGTTTCCGCAGGTGATCCGGCCATTCCCGCATCCCGCTGCTGCGTCGCGTCTCCCGCGCTCGTCCCGATTTCGCCCTTGTCGCTCATCGTTCTCGACCCGTTGCACAATATTGAAGTAGCACCCCGCGCTTACCATCATATAGAGCGGTCTGGACACCCTGCGAGCCCTCGCTCGCCGGCAGCACGGAGGTTCCATCGATGAACATGATACGCACCGCGATGCTGCTTGCCGCCATGACGGCGCTGTTCATGGGCGTCGGCTACCTGATCGGCGGCTCGGGCGGCATGATGATCGCCTTCTTCATCGCCGCCGCGATGAACCTCTTCGGCTACTGGAACGCCGACAAGATGGTGCTGCGGATGCACCATGCGGTCGAAGTCGACGAGCGCAATGCGCCGGAATATTACGAGATCGTGCGCGGCCTGGTGCGCAACGCCGGCATGCCGATGCCGAAGGTCTACCTGATCCAGAACGACCAGCCGAACGCCTTCGCCACCGGCCGCAATCCGCAGAACGCGGCCGTGGCGGCGACCACGGGCCTGCTGCAGCGGCTCTCCTACGAGGAGGTGGCGGGCGTCATGGCGCACGAACTGGCGCACATCCAGAACCGCGACACGCTGATCATGACCATCACGGCGACCCTTGCCGGTGCGATCTCCATGCTCGGCAACTTCGCCTTCTTCTTCGGCGGCAACCGCGACAACAACAATCCGCTCGGCTTCGTCGGCGTTCTGGTGGCGATGATCGTCGCGCCTCTGGCCGCAATGCTGGTGCAGATGGCGATCAGCCGCACCCGGGAATACTCGGCCGACCGGCTGGGCGCCGAGATCTGCGGCAATCCGCTCTGGCTGGCATCGGCGCTCGACAAGATCGCCAATGCGGCCAAGCGCATCCGCAATCCGGATGCCGAGCACAATCCGGCCACCGCCCACATGTTCATCATCAATCCGCTGTCGGGCGAGAAGATGGACAACCTCTTCTCGACGCACCCGAACACCGACAACCGCATCGCGGCGCTGGAGGATCTGGCGCGCAACGGCCTCTCCGGCAGCGGCGCCCGGCGCGAGGGACCCGTCGTCGAAGAGACGAGCCCCTGGGGGCGCGGACGCGAAGACCGGACGGAGCAGGCCCGCAGCGCCCCGCGCCCCGGACGCGGCTCGGTTCCCCGAACGGGTCGCCCGGGCAATGATCGCGGCCCGAAGGGACCCTGGTCTTGAGCGGCGCACAGCGGCATCGCTCCCATGCGGGATCGCGACACGTCGTTGACGACGGCGCCGGCACGCCGGGGCTGCCGGCGCGCCGTGCCGCAGCCAGGTTGCTGGCCGCCGTCGTCGACAAGAAGACGCCGCTCGATGGTCTGACCGACGACGAGCACGGTCACCCCGACTACCGGGCGCTCGACCAGCGCGACCGCGGGCTGGTGCGCGCCATCCTCGCCACCGCCCTGCGCTTTCGCATGACGATCGCTGCCCTGATCGAGCGTCGGCTCGACCGGCCGCTGCCCGCCAACGCCACCGCGCTTGCCCATATCCTGCATGTCGGCGCCGCACAGATCCTGTTCCTCGACATCCCCGACAGCGCGGCCGTCAATCTCGCAGTCGTCCATGCGAAGTCCGATCCCCGCACCGAACGGTTTTCGGGCGTCGTCAACGGCGTGCTGCGCGAACTCGTGCGCCGGAAGGCGCGCGCCCTGCCCGCTGCACTGGCTGAATCGACGGACGCTCCCGCCTGGTTCATCGAACGCCTGGAGGCCGCCTACGGAAAAGACGGGGCCGCTGCGAACCTGGCGATGCATCGCGTCGAGGCGCCGACCGATTTCACGGTCAGGTCCGACCCGGACCGCTGGGCCGAAGCCTTCGGCGGCTTCGTCCTCCCGACGGGCTCCGTCCGCGTGCCGCACCTCGACCGGGCCGTTCCCGATCTGCCCGGCTTCGAGGATGGTCAGTGGTGGGTCCAGGATGCGGCAGCAGCCCTCCCGGCGCGCCTTCTGGGCGAAGTCGCGGGTCGACGCGTCGCCGACCTCTGCGCTGCGCCGGGCGGCAAGACCGCCCAGCTCGCCGTAGCGGGCGCGAAAGTCACCGCTGTCGAAGCATCCGCGAACCGCCTCCGGCGACTGTCGGGGAACCTTGCCCGGCTTGGCCTCGACGTCGAGATCGTCGAAGCGGACCTGACGAAATATGCGCCGGCCACTCCGTTCGACGCTGTCCTTCTCGATGCCCCGTGTTCCTCGACCGGTACCGTGCGGCGACATCCCGACGTGCCGTGGACCAAGTCACCCGAGGACATTCTCAAGCTTGCCAGCGTGCAGGCACGGCTCCTGTCTCACGCCGCTGCAATGGTCGCGCCGGGGGGGCTGCTGGTCTTCTCGAACTGCTCGCTCGACCCCGCCGAAGGCGAAGACATGGTCGCGGAGTTCCTGCAGGGCCGGACCGATTTCAGCCGCGATCCGGTGCGGCCGGGCGAGTTTCCCGGCGTCGATGACTTCATCAACGCCAGGGGCGAACTGAGGACGACCCCTGCCGGTCTCCCCGCCGAAGACCCGTCGCGTGCAGGCCTCGATGGATTTTTCGCGGCGCGGTTCCGGAAATCAGCGCCTGGCTGACGCGGTGCTGGCGGCAGGGAAGAGGACAAGCCTGTTGGTTCGATAAAATTCGGTGTCGCTCTGAATCTTGAATCAGTTACAACAGGTCGCGGGGCGACAGACGAGGACAGCAGGTTTTGGCGAAAGCGGCGGACCATTCCCCGCGCTTGTGGGCATTGTTTGCACGCGAAGCGTGGGCGCGAGCGCGGCGGAAGCTGCGGTCGGGTCCGGCATATCGCTGGCGCTACATCGGCCGCACCCCGGAACGGGTGCTGATCGCCCCGCCCGACCTGCGCCTGCCCGACGCCCAGATCGCCATCGAGATCTACCATGGTCGATTCGCGCTGGCCGGTCGCATCGTCGAGACCGGCGGCAATTCGCCTTTCGGCATGGGCCATCCGCCCCTTCCCTGGCGCCGCTCGCTGAACAGCTTTCGATGGCTGCGTCACATGCGCGAGGCCGGCACCGAACTTGCCGCTGCAAATGCGCGTGCGCTGGTCTCCGACTGGATCACGACCAACAGCGGGCGGCTCACGGGTGTCGCCTGGGAGCCGGATGTCACCGCGCGACGGATCATCGCCTGGCTTCAACATTCCACCGTGGTGCTGCAGGGCGCGGAACTGCCGTTCTACCGCTCGTTCCTGCGCTCGCTCTCCTTCCAGATCCGCTATCTGCGCTCGGTCGCGGGCGAAATGCCGGAGAGCGAGGAAAGGCTTCGCGCCCGCATTGCGATCGCCTTCGCCGCCCTGTCGCTGCCGACGGCTCCGGCCGCGCTGCGCACCGCGACGCGCAATCTCGCCCGCGAGCTCGACAGGCAGATCCTTGCCGACGGCGGCCATATCTCGCGCAGCCCGCTGGCGATCCTCGAGATCCTCGCCGATCTCCTGCCCCTGCGCCAGACCTATGCGAACCAGGCCGAAGCGCCACCGCAGGCCCTCATGGGCGCGATCGACCGCATGCTGCCGGCACTGCGGTTCTTCCGCCACCAGGACGGCAATCTCGCCCGCTTCAACGGCATGGGCGCCACCATTCCCGATCGCATCGTGGCGATCCTGCGCCATGACGATGCCGCGGGCCAGCCGCTGCTGCATGCGCCGCATTCCGGCTTCGAGCGGCTGTGCCTGGGCGAAACGACGGTGATCGCCGATACCGGACCGGCGCCGCCCTTCGACGCGTCGGCGACGGCCCACGCCGGCTGCCTGTCCTTCGAGATGTCCTCGCAGCGCCGGCTGTTCGTCGTCAACGCCGGCGTCGACAACCACGGTCCCGCCGATTTCCTGACGGTTGCCCGCGCCACGGCCGCGCACAGCACCGCCTGCATCAACGACACCTCGTCCTGCGGCTTCCTCACCGGCGCCCGGCCGGTCGAACTCATGGGCCGCCGCATCACTTCGGGTCCCCGGCACGTGGAATCGAGACGGATCGACGAGCGCGGGATGCAGGGCTTCGTGGCGCACCACGACGGCTACCTCCCGGCCTTCGGCCTGGTGCACGAACGCATGCTGATCCTGGCCGACGACGGAGCGACGCTCGTGGGACGCGACCGCTTCTTCGACGCGGACGGCAATGAGCCGCGCTACCATGGCGATCATGTCGTCGTCCGTTTCCACATCCATCCCAGCGTCGAGATCCTGCGCGACGACCATGACCGGATAGCCCTGTCGACCGGCGCCGCGGAGGCCTGGATCTTCTCCTGCGCGGAGGCGAAACCCGCGATCGAGGAATCGATCTATTTCGCCGGTCTCTCGGGACCGCGCCGCAACATGCAGATCGTCCTCTCGTTCGACGCGTCGGAGACGGATGTCGTGCGCTGGCGCTTCAAGCGCATGGCGATCGGCAACGCCTGAGGGTCATCGGGTCCGATTTGTTTTCCGCGCGTCCTGTGGTAGGGCGCGATCTCCCTGACAATGCTCGGAGACAGACAAGCGCCATGGCCGTCGCATCCAAGAACGTTTCCGCGCCCGATCGCATCCAGGTCCGGCGCGCGCTGATCTCGGTGTCCGACAAGACGGGCCTGACCGAGTTCGCGGCCGATCTCTTCCATCGCGGCGTCCAGCTGGTCTCCACCGGCGGGACGGCGAAGGCGCTGGCGGCCGCAGGCCTGACCGTCACCGACGTCTCGGAGGTCACCGGATTCCCGGAGATCATGGACGGCCGCGTCAAGACGCTGCATCCGCTGGTGCATGGCGGCCTGCTCGGCGTGCGCGACGATCCCGAGCACGCCGAGGCGATGGAAACCCACGGTATTGCGCCCTTCGATCTGCTGGTGATCAATCTCTATCCCTTCGAGGAGGTTCGCTTCTCGGGCGCGGACTACCCGAACACGGTCGAGAACATCGACATCGGCGGCCCGGCCATGGTTCGTGCCGGGGCGAAGAACCATGCCTATGTCGCGGTGGTGACAGATCCGCACGACTACGAGGTGGTGATGGCCGCACTGGAGGCCGATGCCGGACACCTGTCGCTCGAGTTCCGCAAGAAGCTCGCCGCCAAGGCCTTTGCGCGCACGGCGGCCTATGACGCCGCCATCTCGAACTGGTTCGCCGAGACACTGGGCATCGAGCATCCGGGCTGGCGCAGCTTCGGCGGCAAGCTGGCCGAGGTGACCCGCTACGGCGAGAACCCGCATCAGCAGGCGGCCTTCTACGTGACCGGCGAGAAGCGCCCCGGCGTGGCGACCGCCCGCCAGGTTCAGGGCAAGCAGCTCTCCTACAACAACATCAACGACACCGACGCCGCCTTCGAACTGGTCGCCGAGTTCGACCCGGCGCGCACGGCCGCAGTGGCGATCATCAAGCACGCCAACCCCTGCGGTGTGGCCGAAGGCGCGACGCTGAAGGAGGCCTATCTGAAGGCACTGGCCTGCGATCCGGTTTCCGCCTTCGGCGGCATCGTGGCGCTGAACCGGCCGCTCGATGCCGAAGCGGCGGAAGAGATCGCGAAAGTCTTCACCGAGGTGATCATCGCGCCGGGTGCGTCGCCTCAGGCCGAGGCGATCATCGCCGGCAAGAAGAACCTGCGCCTCCTGCTCACCGAAGGCACCCCCGATCCGCGTGCTCCGGGGATCACGGCCAGGACCGTCTCGGGCGGGCTGCTCGTCCAGTCGCGCGACAACGGCTGCGTCGACGATCTCGAGCTCCAGGTGGTGACGAAGCGCGCGCCGAGCGAGGCCGAACTCGCCGACATGACCTTCGCCTTCCGGGTGGCCAAGCACGTCAAGTCCAATGCCATCGTCTATGCCCGCGGCGCGGCCACGGTGGGCATCGGCGCCGGCCAGATGAGCCGGGTGGACTCCTCCCGTATCGCCGCCCGCAAGGCCGAGGACGCCGCGCAGGCAGCCGGAGCGGCCGAGCCGGCGACGAAGGGATCGGTCGTCGCCTCCGACGCCTTCTTCCCCTTCGCCGACGGCCTGCTCTCGGCCGTCGAGGCCGGCGCCACCGCAGTCATCCAGCCCGGCGGCTCGATGCGCGACCAGGACGTGATCGACGCCGCCGACGCGGCCGGCATCGCCATGGTGTTCACGGGGATGCGCCATTTCCGGCACTGAGGGTGGGGGGCTCCGGCAGCGGTGCACTGCATGCTGGTAGCGTTTACGTTACCATGCAAGGGATGCAAGTCATCGAGTATCTCGATCGGCACGGCCGAAGCCCGTTCGCCTCGTGGTTCGAGGCTCTGGATGCGCGCGCGGCGGCAAAGGTAACGGTCGCGCTGACGCGGGTGTCTGCCGGAAATCTCGCGCACCCCAAGGCGGTCGGAGGGCGGCGTGTCGGAGATCCGCATCGATTGGGGTCCGGGATACCGCATCTATTTCGGCCGCGAGGGAAATGAGATCGTCATCCTGCTCGCAGGCGGGACCAAGCAGCGGCAGCAGGACGACGTCGCAGTGGCGCAAGCGCGCTGGCGCGAATACCTGCGCCGGAAGAAGGAGGCGTGACATGGCATTGACACGTGCATTCAAGGAGACTGTCAAGGCCCGCGCGGACGTGGATGCCGCGTTCCGGGCAGCGCTCCTGTCCGAGGCGGTCGAACTGCTGCTGACCGGCGACCTGGAAGGCGGGAAACTTGTCCTGCGAGACACCATCAACGCCACGATCGGCTTCGAGGATCTGGCGGCACAACTCGGCAAGTCGCCGAAGAGCCTGATGCGGATGGTCGGACCGGCGGGCAACCCGACGGCGGAGAACCTGTTCGCCGTGATCAGCCACCTGCAGGACGCGATGGGAGTTCAGCTCTCCGTGCATTCCGCCGCCGCTTGAATCGGTTCACCAGGGCATCGGGGCAATCGCCCGGATATCCAGGCAGCACGATCGATCCGCGAGGGATCAGCGGAAAGCCGCGCCTACCGCGCCGGCCTGTGCGCCGGATAGGGCGTCACCGCCAGCAGGACCATGCCGGCGAGGAAGAACAGGATGATCACCGCCATGCCGAGCCTGGGCGAGCCGCTCAGCGCGGTGATCGTGGCGACGAGGAACGGCGCGAGGAAGCTCGTCGCGCGACCGGCCAGGGCATAGATGCCGAAATAGCGGCCGGCCTCTTCGGGCGACACGCTGCGGGCCATGTAGGAGCGCGACGAGGCCTGCACCGGCCCGAAGGCGATGCCGATGAGGAGGCCGAAGGCGATATACGCCTTCTCGGCCGGCGTCCCGAACAGACCGCCGCTGTCCTCGCCCGGCATCATCCAGGCACCGAACAGCGTGTAGCCCGGGCCGGTCGAGACGATGCCGATGGTCGCGATGGTGAGAAGGACGAGCGCGATCAGCACCAGCGTTTTGGAGCCCAGCGCCGTGTCGAGCCGGCTGGCGGCGAGACAGCCGAAGATCGCGACGACGTTGAGGATGATACCGAAAATGCCGATCTCGGTGATCGACCAGCCGAACATCGCCGCCGCGAAGGCGCCGCCAAGGGCCAGGAGCGCGTTGACACCGTCCTGATAGATCATCCGCGCGATCAGGAACCGCAGGATTCCGGCGCGTTGTCTGACCTCGGCCAGCGTCGACCGCAGTTCGGCCATACCCTCGCGCACCGCAGTCCCGATGCGCTTCCCCGTCCTTGTATCGGGCGTGTACAGGAACATCGGCAGGATGAAGACGAAATACCAGAGCGCCGAGATCGGGCCGGTGGCGCGGGCATCCTCGCCGAGCGCCGGGTCGAGACCGAGGATCGGCGACACGCCGATGATCGTCCTGCCAGTCTCGGGTGAGCCGGCCATGAAGGCGACGACGAAGATCAGCACGATCATCCCGCCGAGATAGCCAAGGCCCCAGGCCACGTTGGAGATGCGGCCGATGTCCTCCTTCGGCACGAGCCTCGGCATCATCGAATCGTTGAAGACGGTCGAGAACTCCGCCGCGACGGACGCCAGCGAAAACAGGAGGACGACGAGGAACAGGCTCGAGCCCGGCGCCGCGAACCACAGAAGGCTGACGGTGACGATCTTGATGGCCGCGAAGAAGGCGATCCACCGCTTGCGCGCGCCGGTCTGGTCGGCGATCGATCCGAGCACCGGCGACAGGATCGCGATGACGAAGCCGGCCGCCGCGATGCCATAGCCCCATGCCGCCTGCCCTGCCGCAGGATCGCTTGCCATGCGCGACACGAAATAGGGTCCGAAGATGAAGGTCGTGACGACGGTGAAGAACGGCTGCGCTGCCCAGTCGAACAGCATCCATCCCCAGATGCCGCGCTTCGATGCACGGGGTTCCGCCAGGTCGCTCATGTCCGCTCCGTCCCCCCGCGCCGGGTCACTGCCCGGCCAGATCCGTCATGATGCCGGCGGCGACCGTCAGGCGCGACACGCTGATGTCGCCGCTTTCGGTCAGCGCCTGCAGCCGCTCGCGCGCCCGAGCCATCTGCTGGCCGCCGGCTTCGAGCCAGGCGGCGACCGGATCCTCGGCATCGCGGTTGCTTGCCAGAACCGAGACGGCCATGCCGCGCCGGGCCGCGCCGATCATGTCATTGGCGCGCGAAAGCGCAAGACCGTCATAATAGTCCGTCGCCACCACGGACCGCGCCGCATCCTCGATGCGCCCGATCCGGAACGCCTCGGTGATGCCGAGGAACGTTCTTGCGGCCAGCGGGAGATCGGCTTGGGCGGTCCGGGCCACGAGGTCGATGTCCGGCACGATCTCGGCAACGTCCAGGAAGGCGAGACGCGCCGCGAGATCCGCAGGCGCTCCGCTCTCCTCGAAGGCAGAGACACGTCCATCGAGGCGCGAGCGAAGGAAGGCCGGCAGCAGGTCCACCAGGATCGGCTCCAGCACGCCGCGGGCACGCCGCAGTTCCGCCGCCCGCTGGCCGACGGACATCGAGCGGTCGCCGTTCTTGAGGTCCCAGTGGGTGGCCGCATTGATCAGCCGCACGACCGCCTGGTAGAAGCGGAGCTGCGCCTGACCGTCGACCGCGTTGTCCAGTGCGTCGATGGCGCCGAACAGGCCCGGCATGTCGAAACCGTCCCGCACGACCGAATAGGACGCCACCACCTCGGCCGCGCCGCAGGCTGACACGTCCTGCAATCGGCTGACGAAGGACGGGCCGCCCCGGTTGATGACGTCGTTGGCCAGTTCCGTGGCGATGATTTCACGGCGCAGCCTGTGGCCTTCGATCTCCGCCCGGTACGCGCTTGCCATCCGGTCGGGGAAGTAGCCGAGCAGGTCTTCCTCGAAATGCGCCTCGTCCGGCAGGGCGCTTTCGACGATGTCGGTGAAGAGCGCGATCTTGGCGTAGGCCAGCAGCACACCCAGTTCCGCGCGGGTCAGCGGCTGGTCCCTGGCCGCGCGCTCGGCCAGCGCCGCGTCGGACGGAAGCGTCTCGACGACACGGTCGAGCTGTCCCCGGGCTTCGAGCATGGCCATGAAACGCTGCTGGTGCGGCAGTTCCGACAGCCCCCGCCGCTCGGCGAGCGACAGGGCGAGCGTCTGGTCGTAATTGTTGGACAGCACGAGGGCCGCCACCTCGTCGGTCATCTCGGCCAGGAAGACGTTCCGATCGGGCCGCGACAGCGTTCCCTTCCGCATTGCCGCCGCCAGAGCGATCTTGATGTTGACCTCGACGTCGGACGAGTTCACGCCGCCGGAATTGTCGATCGCATCCGAATTGCAGCGGCCGCCGTTGAGGCCGTATTCGATCCGGGCGCGCTGCGTCATGCCGAGATTGGCGCCTTCGCCGACCACCCTGGCTCCGACGTCCGGAGCCGCGACCCGGATGGCGTCGTTGGCCCGGTCGCCGACGTCCGGATTGCTCTCGGTGGTCGCACGGACATAGGTGCCGATGCCGCCGAACCAGAGGAGATCGACGGAGGCCTTCAGGATGGCGTTCATGATCTCGGTCGGCGAAGCGATGGTCTTGCCGAGGCCGATCGCCCGGGCGGCGGCCTCCGACAGCGTGATCGCCTTCTGTGACCGCGAAAAGACGCCGCCGCCGGCCGAGATCGCCGAGCGGTCGTAGTCCTGCCAGCTCGAACGCGGCAGCGCGAACATGCGCTCGCGCTCGGCGAAGGAGACGGCAGCGTCCGGATCCGGATCGATGAAGATGTCGCGGTGGTCGAAGGCGGCGATCAGCCGGATCTCGGTCGAGAGCAGCATGCCGTTGCCGAACACGTCGCCCGACATGTCGCCGACGCCGACGACCGTGAAGGGTTCCGTCTGGATGTCGCGGTTCATCTCGCGGAAATGCCGCTTGACCGCTTCCCAGGCGCCGCGCGCGGTGATGCCCATCTTCTTGTGGTCGTAGCCGGCCGAACCGCCGGAGGCGAAGGCATCGTCGAGCCAGAAGCCATGCGCCTGGCTGATGGCGTTGGCCGTGTCCGAAAAGGTCGCCGTTCCCTTGTCGGCCGCGACCACGAAGTAGGGGTCGTCGCCGTCGTGCCGGATCACGCCCTCCGGCGGGAGGACCCGGTCGATGTCCAGATTGTCGGTGATCGACAGCAGCGACGAAACGAAATTGACGTAGGCGGCCTTGCCTGCCTCGAAGATCTCGTCGCGCGACCCGCCCGCCGGAAGCTGCTTCGGATAGAAGCCGCCCTTGGCGCCGACCGGAACGATGACCGCGTTCTTGACCTGCTGCGCCTTGACAAGCCCCAGCACCTCGGTGCGGTAGTCCTGCGCCCGGTCAGACCAGCGCAGCCCGCCGCGGGCGACCGGTCCGAAGCGGAGATGCACGCCTTCGACCTCGGGTCCGTAGACGAAGATCTCCCGCCAGGGCTTGGGCTCGGGAAGGCCGATGATCTTTGCCGAATCGAGCTTGAAGGCGAGCGAGCGGGCCTTTCCAGGCTCCTGCGGCTTGAACGCATTGCTGCGCAGCGTGCTCTGGATCAGGTTGAGGAAGCGCCGGATGATCGTGTCGTCGTCGAGGACCGGAACGCCTTCCAGCGCGTCGCCGATGCGGCGTTCGGTCTCCTGCTGGTCGTGGGCCGAGGTGCCCTTGGGCATGGCGAGATCGAAACGGGCGGTGAACAGCGAAAACAGGTCGCGCGCGATGGCCGGATAGCGGTTGAGCACGGCGGCCACGAAGTCCTGGCTCTGCGGAATGCCCGCCTGCTGGAGATAGCGCCCATAGGCGCGCAGGATGACGATCTCGCGCGCCTTCAGGCCGGCGGTCTGGACGAGACCGTTGTAGCCGTCATTGTCCGCCTGGCCGCTCCAGACCGACAGGAACACGTCCTCGAACAGGACCCCGTCGGTCGCCAGTTCGACCGATCGTCCATAGGCGCTTTCGAGTTCCATGTCGTGGATGAAGACGGGGTCCTTTCCGCCGGTCTCGAATGTCCGTTCGGAGATGACGCGGAAACCCATGTTCTCGAGCAGCGGAACGCGTTTCGACAGGGAGACCGCCGCGCCGTGGTGGTAGATCCTGAGCGCCACATGCTCGGCCGGCTGGTCGGCCCGGCGATAGAAGTCGATGGCGATCGGGCTTTCCTGCGAAAGCCGGGCGACGCGCCTGGCATCGGCGATCGCTTCGTGCGGCGCGAAGGAATTGCGGTAGGCGTCCGGAAAATGCTGGGCCATGTCGGCCAGCGCAGGCGCTTCGCCGGCCTCGGCAACCGCCTCGCGCAGGGCATCGTCCCAGGTGCGGATGATGTCGCGGATGGTGTCCTCGATCCGCTGGGCGGAAACGGCCGGTGTTTTTCCGCCCGAGCGGCCGATGATGAAGTGGACGCGGGCGAGCGACCCTTCCGGGAAGGCCGGGTAATAGGCGGAGAGGCGCCCCTGGAAGACCGTCTTGAGATGGTCGCCGATCTCCTGCCGCACCCGCGAATCGTAGCGGTCGCGCGGCACGAAGACGATGACCGAGACGAACCGGTCGAACTGGTCGATGCGCACCAGGACGCGCACGCGCGGACGTTCGCCGAGCGCCAGCACGGCCATCGCATGCTTCCTCAGCAGCGTGGCATCGATCTGGAACAGCTCGTCGCGCGGATAGGATTCCAGCACGTTGATCAGCGCCTTGCCGGAATGGTCGCTCTTGTCGAAGCCGGACTTCGTGATGACCGTTTCGGCCTTGGAACGCAGGTAGGGGATGTTGAGAACGGAGCGGGTGTAGGCCGTCGAGGTGAACAGGCCGACGATTCGCAATTCTCCCGACAGCTTGCCCTCGGCGTCGAAGGTCTTGACGCCGACATAGTCGAGATAGGCGCGGCGGTGCACGAGCGAGCGGGCATTGGCCTTGGTGACGATCAGCGGCTCGGGTCCGTTGAGGAACTCGAGGATCTCTGGCGTGGTGATGGAGGTCTGGGTGCTGCCGCGCAGCACCCGCAGATCCGGATCGGACAGGATGCCGAGGCCGCGCTGGTCGGTGCGCTCGAGTTCCGCCGCCTCGCCCTCTCCGACGGTGCGGTAGCTGCGCATGCCGAGGAAGGTGAAGTTGTTGTCGCGCAGCCATTCGAGGAAGGCGATCGCTTCGGTGACGGCGCCCTTTTCGAGCGGGACGGGGAGGTAGCGATAATCCGAGATCGTGTGCTCGAGCCGGGCCAGCATGGGCTTCCAGTCCTGGACCGCGTCGCGCACATGCGCGAGCACGCGCTCGAGCCGCGCGCGCAGGCCGTCCGCCTCCTCGCTCGTCATCGGCGGCACGTGGACCTGGATCACGCTGAGCCGGTTGCCTTGCGAATGGCCGGAATCGCCCGCGATCAGGTTGGCGCCGTCCTCGCGATGCGAGACGACCATCACCGGATGGGTGACGAAGAGCAGTTCGGTTCCGCCCTCGGCGATCTCCCCCATCACCGAATCGAACAGGAAGGGCATGTTGTCGTTGACGACGGTGACGACGCAGACCGGGCGGTCTCCGCGCACCACGCCGCTGTCGGTGACGATCGAGATCAGGCTCTCGCCCTTGCGGTGGCGCAGGACCGCTTCATGGGCGAGCGCCGCCGCCTTGCGCAGCATGGCGTCGTCGTAGCCGTCGAGATCTTCGGCCGAAGCGCGCGACAGGAGAAGCTTCGTGAACGCCGGTTCGGCCTCGCCATCGGCGGTCCGCATGCTGCTCGTCCCTTCGGCCATTCTTCCCTCCCTCGGGTTTTTTCCGTTATCGTATCAGGATCGGTAACGTTTACGACCCCGCCGACGATCCGGTCGGGGTGACATTGACCGGGAGGAGTGAAATCATCATGACGAACGAGATCACCGCGCTGGACCTTTCCCCGGCCGAGGACCTGAGCGAACCGACCCGGGCCTATTTCGCCAAGTGCGAGGAAAAGCTGGGCATGGTGCCGAACGTGCTCCAGGCCTATGCCTTCGACGAGAAGAAGCTGCGCGCCTTCACCGACATGTACAATGACCTGATGCTCGGTCAGTCAGGACTGACCAAGCTCGAGCGCGAGATGATCGCCGTGGCGGTTTCCTCGGTCAACCACTGCTACTACTGCCTGACCGCCCACGGCGCCGCCGTGCGGCAACTGTCGGGCGATCCGAAGCTCGGCGAGATGATGGTGATGAACTACCGCGCCGCAAACCTGTCGCCGCGCCAGAAGGCCATGCTCGATTTCGCGGTCAAGCTGACGGAGACGCCGGACAGGATCGAGGACGTCGACCGCCGGGGCCTGCGCGCGGCGGGCTTCTCCGACCGCGACATCTGGGACGTCGCTTCCACCGCCGCCTTCTTCAACATGTCCAATCGCATGGCTGCCGCCGTCGACATGCGCCCCAACGACGAATATCACGCCATGGCGCGGTGAAACGACCGATGCGCTCACTTTTCGCCCGGACTCCAGCAGGACCAAGCTTTCGATGAAACTCTACCGCTTCCTCACCGGACCCGACGATTCGAGCTTCTGCCACAAGGTCACGGCGGCCCTGAACAAGGGCTGGCTGCTCCAGGGCGGACCGACCTATGCCTATGATGCCGAAACGAAGACCATGCGCTGCGGCCAGGCCGTGGTGAAGGAGGTCGAGGGCGTCGACTACGAGCCGGGCATCAAGCTCGGCGAGTACTAAGCCGAGCGAACGGGTTCTGCAGCTCTGCGGGCAGGATGCGCGCCGAGGGCCGCAGCCTGCGCCCGCTCACGGCGCGGCTTCCTCGATGCGCGCCATGTCCTCGTCCGACAGGCCGAAATGGTGGCCGATCTCGTGGATCAGCACGTGGGTGACGATGTCGCCCAGCGTTTCCTCGTTCTCGGCCCAGTAGTCGAGGATGGCGCGGCGATAGAGCGTCACGCGGTTGGGTCCCTCGCCGGTGGCGGGGTTCCAGCGCTCGGCGATGCCGCGCCCCTCGAAGAGGCCGAGCAGGTCGAACGGCGTCTCCAGCGACAGGTCGTCCATGATCTCCTCGTCGGGAAATTCGGCGATCTGGATGACGATCTCGCCGGTGAGGGCACGAAAATCCTCCGGCAGGTGAGCATAGGCTTCGAGCGCGAGCAGTTCCATCTCGTCGACCGAGGGCGAGAGCTGATCGTGCCATGAGCGGGTCTGGTAGATGCGGGCCATGTCTTGTCCTTTGGCCGGGCATATAGCCGTTCGTCGCCCGTCTTGCGAGGGGCGGACCGCAAGAGGCGAAACGCAGGGTAAACCCTCATAGGAATAAATTCAGCCGCTGCGTGCTTGACTCTTTCTCGACCCTCTGGAATCCATAGGAACATAACAGGAACAGATTGCGGGAGCAGGCCATGGCGACCATCGCCACGGCGCGGGAAACCCTTTTTGCCTTGCGTCGACAGATCGCCCGGATCCAGGGAACAGCCGCCGAAAGGCTGGAGGTCGTGCCGGCCGACCCGCCGCCGGAAGAAGGGACGGTGCTGCGCGAGGGGGGCGTGGCGCTGCGCCAGGGCCTCCATGCCGCAGGCCTTCTGGCCACGGGCGCGGACGCCTTCGACACCGCGCTCGGCGGCGGCCTGCCGCGCGCCGCGCTGACGGAGATTCACGGCGCGGAAATGCGCAACGCGGGCGCGGTGGCGGGCTTTGCCCTTGGCCTGGCGGCGCTGACGCTCTCCGACGGCCTGCCCTTCCTGTGGATCGCCACGGCCGACACCCATCGGGAAGCCGGCACGCCCCACGCGCCCGGACTCTGGTTCCGCTTCGGCATTGCGCCCGAGCGCATGCTCTTCTGCGAGACGGCAAGGCTCGACGATGCGCTCTGGGTGGCCGACGAAGCCGCCCGGCTCTCATGCGTCGGCCTCGTGATCCTCGAACTGCGCGGCACGGCACGGCGCCTCGACCTGACCGCGACCAGGCGGCTGCATTTTCGCGCCCGCGACGCTGGCAGACCGGTGCTGCTCATTCGCCATTCCACCCTGGCGGAGGCGACCGCGGCGCCCGTGCGCCTCCTCGTTTCACCGGCAGCGGCGGGGCTGCGCTCCACCGTGTCGGGTCCGCTCGTCGGCTCCATCGGGCCGCCCGCCTTCTGCGTCGACCTCGACAAGAGCCGGACGGGCGCGTCCGGCAGGTTCGAACTGGAATGGAACGCCCATGACCGCACTTTCCGGCACAGACGGCCAGAGGATCCTGTCGCTCTGGTTCCCCTATCTCCCGATCGAGAGCGTCTGGCGGCGTCGGCTCGGCCGGACCTGGCGAGCCACGCCGGCGGCCGGGCGGCCGCCGCTGGTGGTCAGCCGGCGCGAGAGGAGCGCCCAGCGGATCGCCGCCCTCGACGAGCAGGCTGAGGCCCTCGGGCTGAAGCGCGGCATGGGCATCGCCGACGCCCGCGCCATGCATCCTTCTCTGGAGGTGGTCGAGGCCGATCCTGCAGCCGAGGAACGGCTCCTCGACGGCCTGGCCGACTGGTGCGACCGCTATACGCCGCTGGTCGCGCTCGACGGGTCCGACGGGCTCCATCTCGACGTCACCGGCTGCGCCCATCTCTTCGGCGGCGAGCGGGCGATGCTGGACGATCTCCTGAAGCGCTTGCGCGAACAGGGATTCAGTGCCCGGGCGGCGATTGCCTCGACGGCCGGAGCGGCCTGGGCGGCGGCGCGCTTCGCCCGCGGCGTCATCCTCGAGGCCGGCGCGGAAGCGGCCTTCCTGCGTGACCTGCCGCTGCCCGCGCTCCGGCTCGACTCCAGCGTCTGCGCCGGGCTCGAAAGCGTCGGCCTGCGCACGGTGGGGGCCATTCTCGAAGCCCCGCGCGCGCCGCTGGCCCGGCGTTTCGGTCGCCTCCCGCTCACCCGGCTCGACCAGGCCCTGGGCCATGCCGAGGAGGCGCTCTCGCCACGCCTTCCGGTGGCGACCCTGTCCGTCGAGCGCGCCCTGGCCGAACCCGTGCAGCGGATGGAGGATATCGAGGAGCTCGTCCTCATGCTGGCGACCACCGCGCGCGCCAGCCTGGAAGCCCGCGGCGAGGGCGCCAAGGCCATCGAACTGGCGCTCTTCAGGGTCGACGGTGCGGTCAGCCGGGTTGGCGTCGGCGCCTCGCGGCCGATGCGCGACCCGCGCCTGATCCAGCGTCTGTTTCGCGAGCGGCTGGCCGTCACCACCATCGATGCCGGCTTCGGCTTCGATCTCGTGCGGCTGAACATGCGCGAGAGCGCCCGCTTCGAGGCCAGGCAGGGCGATCTCACCGGGAACGGCCGAGCCGCCGACGAGGAGGATCTGGCGCTCTTCGCCGACCGCATCTGCGCCCGCCTCGGCCGCGCGGCGATCAGCCGCCCGATGCTCCGGGAAAGCCACCTGCCCGAGCGGGCCGTGTCGCTCGTCCCCTTCGCCGACGCGCCGCCTCCCGACGGCCGTGGCGGGCCCGTTCCGCGCAAGGGCACCACCGGCCTGCCCGGTCTCGTCCCTGCGGCCTCGGCTGCACAGGCCTCCCGGACCGACGGGCGCGAGCAGCCGATCCGCCTTTTGCGCCGGCCCGAACCGGTCGAGGCCTCCGCCGAGGTCCCCGACGGACCGCCCTTCTCCTTCCGCTGGCGCCGCACGCTCTATCGCGTCGCGCGTGCCGAGGGGCCGGAACGAATCGCTCCCGAATGGTGGCATGCGAGCCCCGAAGCGCGTACCCGCGACTACTTCCGCGTCGAGGACACCGCCGGACGACGCTTCTGGCTCTGCCGCGAGGGTCTCTACGACGGAACGCCGGCCGTCCCGCGCTGGTTCATGCACGGGCTATTCGCATGACTGTCGCGAAGGATGCGACGAAGGCCGGTCCG
Organism: Aquibium sp. ELW1220; assembly: GCF_030398385.1. Classification (GTDB taxonomy): domain Bacteria; phylum Pseudomonadota; class Alphaproteobacteria; order Rhizobiales; family Rhizobiaceae; genus Aquibium. Next base: position 69,392 of record NZ_JAOAOQ010000002.1, read on the forward strand.
GCCTATGCCGAGTTCGCCGTGCAGTCGAACTTCTCCTTCCTGCGCGGTGCCTCCGCGCCCGAAGAGCAGGTGGTCATGGCCAGGCGCCTCGGCATCGCGGCCTTCGGGCTGGCCGACCGCAACACCGTGGCGGGCGTCGTGCGGGCGTGGAAGATGGCGCAGAAGGAGAGCCTGCCCTATCACCCCGGCGCCCGGCTGGTCTTTTCCGACGGCACGCCCGACATGCTCGCCTATCCGCGGGACCGCGCGGGCTGGGGTCATCTCTGCCGCATGCTGACGGAAGCCAACGAAGCGGGCGAGAAGGGCGCGCCCGACCTGAGGCTGGAGGGTCTGATGGCCTGGGGCGATGCCATGTCGCTCGCCGTGCTGCCGTCGCTCGACGAGGACGGCAAAGACGAGCTCGATCTCCTGCGCCGGCTGGCGCGGCGTTTCGGCCGCGCCGTTCGCGTCGCCGTCGCACCCGCCTTCAACGGCAACGACCGCTGGCGGCTGGAGCAGGCGGAGCGACTGGCCGACGCGGCCGGCCTGCCGCTGATGGCGGTGGGCGAGGTGCTGTACCACGAGCCGGGCCGTCGTCCGCTGCAGGACGTCGTCACCGCCATCCGGCTCGGAACGCCGGTGGCGCAGGCCGGGTTCGAGCTGCGCGCCCATGCCGAGCGGCACCTGAAACCGCCGCGCGAGATGGGTCGGCTCTTCCGCCGCCATCCGCAGGCGCTGGCCGAGACGCTTCGCTTCGCCGGCGAGCTTGCCTTCTCGCTGTCCGAACTGCGCTACAACTACCCCGACGAGGCGACGCGCGACGGCGCCACCCCGCAGGAAGAGCTTGCCCGGCTGACTTGGGAGGGCGCGGCGCGGCGCTATCCCGCAGGCGTGCCGGAAAAGGTGTCCGCCATGATCCGCCACGAACTCGCCGTGGTCGAGCAGCTGACCTACGCGCGCTACTTCCTCACCGTCCACGACATCGTTCAGTTCGCGCGCAGGGAGGGAATCCTCTGCCAGGGGCGGGGATCGGCCGCGAACTCCATCATCTGCTTCTGCATCGGCATCACAGACGTGGGGCCGGAGATCATGGACCTTCTGTTCGAGCGCTTTATCTCGCCCGAGCGCAACGAGCCGCCCGACATCGACGTCGACTTCGAGCACGACCGCCGCGACGAGGTGATCGCCTACATCTACGAGAAGTACAGCGCCAGGCGCACGGCCCTCGCCGCCTCGGTGGTCACCTATCGCAGCCGTTCGGCGCTGCGCGAGACGGCAGGCGCGCTGGGCCTGTCGCAGGACGTGATGGCGGCGCTGTCGGGCTCGATCTGGGGCTGGTCGAGCGCCGGTCTCGGCGGCGAGGAGGCGAAGGCCGCAGGCCTCGACATGGCCGAACCCCTGACGCGCCATCTGGTCGACCGCGCCAACGAGATCCTCGGCTTCCCGCGCCATCTCTCCCAGCATGTCGGCGGCTTCGTCATCACCCGCGACCGGCTGGACGAGATCGTGCCCATCGTCAGGACGGCGATGGAGGAGCGCCGGATGGTGGAATGGGACAAGGACGATCTCGATGCCGTCGGCATCCTCAAGGTCGACATCCTGGCGCTCGGCATGCTGTCGTGCCTGCGCCGCGCCTTCGATCTCCTGGCGCAGCACTACCCGGACGACCATCCGCAGCGTCTGACGCTGGCGACGATCCCGAAGGAGGATAGCCGCGTCTACGACATGATCTGCCGGGCCGACACGATCGGCGTCTTCCAGATCGAAAGCCGCGCGCAGATGACGATGCTGCCGAGGCTGCGGCCCCGCGCCTTCTACGACCTCGTCATCGAGGTGGCGATCGTGCGGCCGGGGCCGATCCAGGGCGACATGGTGCATCCCTATCTGCGCCGGCGACAGGGGCTCGAGGAGCCGGAATATCCGCGTCCGGAGCTGAAGGCCGTGCTGGAGCGTACGCTGGGCGTACCGCTGTTCCAGGAACAGGCGATGAAGATCGCCATCGTCGCCGGCGGCTTCACGCCCGGCGAGGCCGACCAGCTGCGCCGCGCCATGGCGACCTTCCGAAGGGTCGGCACCATCGGCACGCTGCGCCAGAAGATGATCGACGGCATGGTCTCGCGCGGCTACGAACGCGATTTCGCCGAACGCTGTTTCAAGCAGATCGAGGGTTTCGGCGAATACGGCTTTCCGGAGAGCCATGCCGCCTCCTTCGCCCTGCTGGTCTATGCTTCCTGCTGGTTCAAGACCTTCTATCCGGATGTCTTCTGCGCCGCGCTCCTGAACTCCCAGCCGATGGGCTTCTATGCGCCCTCGCAGCTGGTCCGCGACGCGCGCGAGCACGGGGTCGAGGTGCTGGAGCCCGACGTCAACCACTCGACCTGGGACGGCACGCTGGAGGAAGCGCCCTTCGACAGGTTCCGGATCATGGCCCGTCACCGCGAGATGCGGGACGTGATCCGCACCCGCCATGCGGTGCGGCTCGGGCTCCGGCAGATCAAGGGACTGCGGCAGGACGAGATGCAGCGGCTGGTGGAGCGGCGGGAAGCGGGCTACGATTCGGTGCGCGACCTGTGGCTGCGGACGGGCCTGCCCCGCTCGACGCTGGAGCGGCTGGCGCGGGCGGATGCCTTCCGCTCCCTCGGGCTCGACCGGCGCGACGCCCTCTGGGCGGTGCAGGGCCTGGACGACACCAGGGCCAGCGGTTTCCTGCCGCTGCTCGACGACCCGGCGCTGAAACTCGCCGACCATGAGCCGGAGATGCGGCTGCCCGCCATGCCGCTCGGCGAGCATGTCATTCACGACTACCGCACGCTGTCCCTGTCGCTGAAGGCCCATCCCGTCTCGTTCCTGCGCCGGCGCCTTGAGGTCGAGAAGGTGGTGGAGAACGCCTCGCTCGAGACCGTGCGCAGCGGCATGCGCGTCTCGGTCTGCGGTCTCGTGCTGGTGCGGCAGCGGCCCGGCTCGGCCAAGGGCGTCATCTTCATGACCATCGAGGACGAGACCGGGGTAGCCAACGTCATCGTCTGGCCGAAGATCTTCGAGCGCTTTCGCGCCATCGTCATCGGTTCGCGCCTCGTGCGGGTGCGAGGGCGGGTTCAATCGGAATCGGGGGTCATCCATGTCGTGGCCGAAACGGTGGAGGACATGACCGCGCGTCTCGGCGAACTGTCGGAAGAGGCCTGCCTGATCGATGCGCTCGCCAACGCGGACGAGGTCCGGCGGCCGGTCGTGGAGCAGCGGGAAAAGGCGACGAAGGGCTCGCGGCTCGCCGCCCTCATGGAGGAGATTCCGGGCCTGCGGGAAGACTATCAGGCGCTGGCCAGGCGGTCAGGCGCGGTGATGCCGAAGGGCCGCAACTTCCACTGAACGGGTCCGGGGACCGGACCGTCCCGCGCTCCCCTGGCCGCCGGAAGCCGCGGTCGGCCTCGACTGAAGGGAGCCCGGCTAGCGCTCCGGCGGATCGTCGCGCAGGGAGCGCGCTTCCGACGGCAGCATGATGGGGATGCCGTCCCTGACCGGATAGGCGAGCCGCGCGCTTTTCGAGACGAGTTCGCAGCGGGCGGCGTCGTAGACGAGCGGACCCTTGCTGATCGGACAGGCGATCAGTTCGAGGAGCCTGGTATCGATCACCGCGACGCGTTCGCCCTCGGTCATGCCTGTCCCCTACTGCAGGCTGGCGCCGGCGCCGTCACCGCCGCGCGCCAGCGCCATCTCGGTGATGGCGATCAGCGTTTCCGCCCGGGTCCTGAGATCGGGCGCCTCGAGCAGCGCCTGCTTTTCCACCGCACCATAGGGCGCCATCATCGACAGCGCGTTCACGAGCATGGCGTTCTCCGCGCGGCTGATCGATTCCCAGTCGGCCTCCAGCTCATTGGCCTTGAGATAGGACCGGAACGCCTTCAGGAGCGCATCCCGGTCGACCTCGGCAGCCTCACGGTCGAGATCGAGGTCACCCGCAAAGACCATCGCCTTGCAGCGCCGGAACGGTTCGCGGGTGGCAACCTCCTCGACGACACGGAAGCGACAGACACCCTGCAGCGAGACGAGATAGCGACCATCGCCGGTCTCCGTGAAGGAGGTGAGCCGGCCCATGCAGCCGACCTCGCAGAGTTCCGGCTCTCCGTCAGGCCGCATGCCGCCGTCGAGCCGGGGTTGGACCATGCCGATGAGTCGATCGGACGACAGCGCCGCGTCCACCATCTCGATGTAGCGCGGCTCGAAGATGTTGAGCGGCATCCGCCCGCCCGGCAGAAGAAGCGCGGCCGACAGGGGGAAGACCGGCACGATGGACGGAAAGTCGGTCGGGCTTCGATAATTCGCGTTTCCAGCTTGCAACGGGATGGACCTCCTGCGGGACTACCCTGGAATCTGGAACATCAGATCCGGACGGCAATGCCACCATCCGGATTGTCGCACGTTCAGGCTCAGGAAAACAGGACGGACGACAGCCGCCGCCGGGCGGACAACGTCGCCGGATCGGTCATGCCCCACGCTTCGAAGAATTTCAGCAGCTGAGCCCGCGCGCCATCCTCGCGCCAGCTGCGATCCGCCTTGATGATGTGCAGCAGGCCGTCGGCCGCTTCGGCGCGCAGACCCTGTGCATTCTGGATCAGCGCGAGATCGAAGCGGGCGTCGTGGTCGTCCGGATCCTGTCCCAGCCGGTGCAGCAGCTCGCGCGGATCGCCGAGCGCGGCCACCTCCTCCGCCAGCGCGAGGCGCGTGCGGGCGCTGGCGAGTTCCGCCGGTTCCTTGTCCTTGACCACGGCCTCCGCCAGCACGGTCCTGGCGGATTCCAGATCGCCGAGATCGACCAGCAGGCCGGCGAGGGCGCCGGATGCGATCGGATGGCCCGGGACCGCCTGGAGAATGCTGCCGTAGATGGCGCCCGCAGCTTCGAGGTCGCCGGCCTGGAGGGCGGCGGCGGCTTCGGCCAGCGCTTCCTCGACGGGATCTGCCGGCTCGCCGCCCACCTTCTTGATGAAGGCCTTCACCTGGCTTTCCGGCAGCGCACCCATGAAGCCGTCGAGCGGACGCCCGTCGCGAAACGCGATGACGGCCGGGATCGACTGGATGCCGAGCTGGCCGGCGATCGAGGGATGGTCGTCGATGTTCATCTTCACCAGCTTGACCGCGCCGCCGGCCTCGCGCACGGCCTTTTCGAGGACCGGCGTCAGCTGCTTGCAAGGTCCGCACCACGGCGCCCAGAAATCGACCAGCACGGTCTGCTTGCGGGATTCCTGGATGACGTCGGCCGCGAAACCGGCGGTGGTCGTGTCCTTGATCAGGTCCCCCGCGGGCCTGGCCGCAGCAGGCGGTTCCATTCCGAAGCTGATTTCGGTGTCGTATCCGCCGGTCGGTCCGGCGAAGGGGTTGTCCCTGGTGCTCATGTCTCAGGCTTTCCGATTCTCAGGCGAGGTTGCCGTCATGTGGCGATGCGGTGGCGAGGTTCAAGACCAGAGGCGCGTGACCCGTCGCCTCGGCAAAGCGGACGAGATCGCGGCTGGCGATGGTGGTCGTCGCCTCGTTCGTCAACGGATGACAGTTCACGACGACATTCTGCATCAAGGCGGCATCGAGGACCAGCGTCACCTGTGCGCCAGCGTCGTTGATGACGCCGAACGCCGTGACCGCCCCCGGCTGCACGCCGAGCAGGTCCCACAGTGCATCCGGCCTGCCGAAGGAGACGCGTCCGGACGCGCCGATCGTCTGGTGGACGGTCTTCAGGTCGACCTCGGCGTCCTCTCCGACCGTCAGCAGGAAATAGCGGCCCTTCTTGTCCTTCACGAAGAGGTTCTTGGTATGCGCACCCGCGATTTCGCCCCGCAGGGCCTGCGACTGCTCGACGGTGAAGAGCGGCGGGTGGTCGACCGTCTTCGTCTCGATCCCGAGCCCATCGAGATAGGCCATCAGCTCCGCACGCGTCCTCGCCATTCGTTGCCGCCTCTTTCAGTATCGGCATTCCCTCTAGGAGAATGCCGGCGGCTCGGCAAGCGGCGCTGCCGGTCGCACCCTCACCTGAAGTGGCAGCTCACGCTGCCCTGCGGACCGAAATCCGCGACGATCGTGTCGCCATGGCGCGCTTCCACGGGTCTGATGAACGATCCGGCAAGCACGATCTGGCCGGCCTCGATCCGGTCGCTATAGCGCGCAAGGCGATTCGCCAGCCAGGCAATGCCCCGCGCCGGGTTGTTGAGCACGCCTGCACCGAGGCCCGTCTCTTCCACCTCGGCATTGCGGGAGACGATGGCACCCATCCAGCGCATGTCGACCTGGTCCGGCGGCATGGCGCGTCCGCCGAGCACCAGGCCGGCATTGGCCGCATTGTCGGAGATCGTGTCGACGATCGTCCGCGCCCGTCCGGTCGCCGGATCGGTGCGCAGGATGCGGGTGTCGAGAATTTCCAGCGAAGGGGTGACGTAGGCGGTCGCTGCCAGCACGTCGAAGACGGTGACCCCCGGCCCCGCGAGAGGCGCCTTCATGATGAAGGCCACCTCGGCCTCGATTCGCGGCTGGATGAACCGGTCCGGCGCGATCGCGGCGCCGTCCTCGAACAGCATGTCGTCGAGGAGAACGCCCGAATCGGGCGTATCGATCGCCAGCGCCTGCTGCATGGCCTTGGAGGTGAGGCCGATCTTCCAGCCGATCACGCGCCGCCCCGCGGCCCGCTTGCGAGCGACGAAGGCGGCCTGCACCGCATAGGCGTCGTCCATGGTCATGCCCGGATGAGCGAGCGACAGCAGCCCCGTCTGCACCCGCGTCCGCTCCGCTTCGTCCAGCCTCTCGGCAGCCGCGGCGATCTGTGCCTGGGAAAGCATCACGCCACCTCGTCCCGCACCCCGTTGTGCAGGATGCCGAGCCCTTCGGCCTCGACCTCCACCACGTCGCCGGGCGCGAGCCACACCGGCGGATCGAGCCTTGCGCCGGCACCGGTGGGTGTTCCCGTCACGATCACGTCTCCGGGCACGAGCGTCGTGAAGGTCGAGACGTAGGCGATGATCCGGCGGAAGGAAAAGATCATGCGGCTCGTCCGGTCGTGCTGCCGGACTTCCCCGTTGACCCGCGTCTCGAGCACGATGTCGGCGATCTGCGCCTCGTCTGCATAGGGAACCAGCCAGGGGCCGATCGAGCCCGTCCCGTCGAAATTCTTGCCCTGGGTGACGTTGAACTTGGCATGGCGCACCCAGTCGCGGATCGTGCCTTCGTTGCAGAGCGTGAGACCGGCGACATGGTCCAGCGCCTGCGCCTCGGGGATTCGCCGCCCTGACGTGCCGATGACCAGCGCGATCTCTCCTTCATAGTCGAGCTGGGAGGATTCCGGCGGTCGATTCAGCGGATGTCCGTGGCCGACGAACGAGGTCGGAAAGCGCACGAAAAGCGACGGGTTGCCGGGCGCGGCCTGCCCGTCCTTGTACTCTTCGTTGCGGTCGGGATAGTTCACCCCCACGCAGATGATCTTCTCAGGCCGCGGAATAGGAATCCCGTAGCTGACCTCGCTTGCGGGAAAATCGGCCGCGAGACCGGCGCTTTCCTCCGCCAGCCCTGCCATGGCGCGGGCGGCCACGACCTCGCGGAGGCTCGGCCAGCGGTGACCATGGCGCCTCGACAGGTCGACGATGCCGGCTTCGGTCTCGATCCCCCAGCCCGGGCGATCCTGGTACGTGAAACTGACGAACCGAGTCCGTACGCTCATCCCCTGATCCTCCCCGCCGCCATGCGACACGCAGCTGCGCCCGTCGTCAAGGCGCCACGATCGGCTGTGCCGTCAGGCTGGGTTCTCCGATTGCCGTGTCTACGAAGGGCGAGCCTTCCTCGAACCAGCTCTTCGGCGCCGGCGCCCCCCACAACGTCTGCCGCTGCGGATCCTTCAGGTCCCACCGGATCGGCTCGTGGTCGGGATCGATGGTGAGGTAGTCCGAGCAGTAGATCTCGACGCGATGGCCGTCGGGATCGCGGATGTAGAGGAAAAAGGCGTTGGAGATGCCGTGGCGGCCGGGCCCGCGCTCGATGTTGGCGAGATAGCCCGTGGTCGACATCAGATCGAGAAGGTCGATGATGTTGAGCGGTGTGGGCACCCAGAAGGCCACGTGGTGCAGCCGCGGACCCCGGCCATTGGTGAAGGCCATGTCGTGGACCCCGCCCTTGCGGTGCATCCAGGCCGCCCAGAGACGTTTCGTCTCCTCGTCCTCGGTGTACTCGCTGACCCGGAAACCGATGTCGTTGTAGAACCCGACCGAGGCGTCGACATCGGTGGAGAAGCAGTTGAAGTGGTCGATCCGCAGCGGCTTGACGCCCGTGTAGAGCGCGTATTTCTGGTGGATCGGCGGGAGCCGTTCCATCGTCGCGTAGAATTCGAGCGGAATGCCCTGCGGGTCGCGGGTGCGCAGCGTGCGGTCCTGCCAAGGCCGCTCGACCCACTCCACCGTGTGACCACGCGCCGACAGCCAGGCATGCGCCTTGTCGAGATCCTCTTCCGCATAGACCTTGAAAGCGAGATGGCCGGCGGAGGGTCGATCCGACTTGCGCAGGATGACGCAGTGGTGATTGCGCTCCTCCATCGCCCGCATCGTGATAAGCTCGTCGTCCTCATGCGTCACCCGGAGTCCGAGCGTGTCGACCCAGAAGGCACGGGACCGGGCGAGGTCCGTGACGTTGAGTTCGACATGGCTCAGCCTGACGATGTGGAATGGCGGATAGAGGTTCGGGGTCGGCAGGGGCATGGCATTCCTCCCAATATGTCGCGGTGAAGCCTAGGCGGCTGCAACGCCGCCGAAATTGATCTCGATCAGCCCGCTCTCAGCCGCCGAGCCTGGCGATGGCGTGTGCGCCGGTGGCGAAGGCGACGTTCTTGGTCTCCATGTAGAAATCGAACGACCAGTCGCCGCCGTCCCGGCCGATCCCCGAGTTCTTGATGCCGCCGAAGGGTGTGGGCAGGTGCCGCACGTTCTCGGAGTTCACCCAGATCATTCCGGCCTGAAGGGCATCGGTGAAACGGAAGGCGCGCGTGACGTCGGAGGTCCAGAGATAGCCGGTCAGGCCGTAGTGAACGTCGTTTGCCAGCGCCAGCGCCTCCGCCTCGTCGCGGAAGGGGATGGCGGTCAGCACCGGGCCGAAAATCTCTTCCTGGGCAATTCGCATGTCGTTGCGCGCGTTCGTGAAAAGCGTCGGCTCGACATAGCATCCCCGCCCGAGGTCTCCGGTGGTGACCTTCGCGCCGCCTGCCGCGATGGTGGCGCCCTCGCGTCGCGCTGCGTCGACATAGGAAAGGACCTTCTTCTCGTGATCGGGATGGATCAGCGGACCGATCACGGTCTTCGGATCGAGCGGATGTCCGATCGGGATGCGCCTTGCCTTTTCCGCCACGGTGGCGGTGAAGGCGTCATGGATGCTCTCTTCGACCAGCAGGCGCGACGACGACGTGCAGCGTTCGCCATTGAGGGAGTAGATCATGAAGACGGCAGCGTCTGCCGCGCGCTCCAGATCGGCATCTGCGAAGACGATGACCGGGTTCTTGCCGCCCAGTTCGAAATGGACGCGCTTCAGCGTATCGGCGCCCTGCCTCATGATCATCGACCCGGTGCGGCTCTCGCCCACGAAGCCGATTGCCTTGATGTCGGGATGTTCGGTCAGCGCCCGCCCGGCATCTTCACCGAAGCCGTTGACGAGATTCCAGACCCCCTTCGGCAAGCCCGCCTCCTCGGCGATCTCGACGAGCAGGCGCGCCGAAAGCGGGGACAGCTCGGCCGGCTTGTGAACCACCGTGCAGCCTGCGGCGAGCGCAGGCGCGATCTTCCAGGTCGACAGCATGAACGGCGTGTTCCACGGCGTGATGATCCCGACGGGCCCGATCGGAACCCGCGTCGTCATGTTCACCTGGTCCGGCGCCCGCAGCGTCCGTCCATCGCGGGCCTCGGGTGCCCGATCGGCGAAGAAACGGAAGTTTTCCGCGCCCCGGAGCGCCGCCTTCGACATGAACTTGAGCGCCTGTCCGGTATCCATGCATTCGACGAAGGCGATCTCCTCTGCGCGCCTGACGATCGCATCGGCGATCCGGTGCAGGAGCGCCTTTCGCGCCTCGCCGCTCATCGCCGCCCAGGCGGGGAAGGCGGCCTTGGCCGCCTTGGCCGCGCGGTCGATATCGGCGGCCGTTCCGCGGGCAACGGTCGCCAGCGGCTCCATGTCGACGGGCGACACGCTCTGGAACGTCAAGCCGTCGGCAGCGGCGACACTCTCGCCCCCGATGTGGTTCATCACCCCGTCCTGGTGAAACCGGGCGAGATAGGATTTTGCTCGGGCGATATTGGCGGCGAGATCGGACATGGGCTTCCCTACTGCGTTGCGGCGCGAAGCCGGGGGTGCATGGCGTTGCGCTTCCAGCTGAGCACGGGGTCGATCTCCCTGATCTCCAGTGAAAGCGCGAAATGAGGATCGTCCAGCAGGGGCCGGAGGAAGGCCGCTGCAGCGTCGAAGATCGCCTGACCGGCGCGCTCGCGATCCTGAGCGTTGCGGCCAGCGCCCATGCGCAGGCTCATGTCGACGAAAGCGTTCTGCGGCAGGCGATCGGCGATCGCATAGGCGTCGCAGCGAAATGCGCGGACGCGCAGGGCACCGAGTTCGAAGAGCCCGCACTCCGACAGGGCCTCGTGAACGACGTCGCAGAGGCGCTGAATGTCGACCCGGCCGTCCAGGTTCGACGAGTATTCGATCGTGAAGTGCGGCATGGGTCACCTTCAGACGTTGATTAACACGTTAAATAGTTCGGCTGGTCCTGTCAAGATACCGTCCACGCAGGCTGCTTCACGTGAAACCGCAGGGCATGACTTTCGCGCGCAACGTCGGCTCTGGCCAGAACCGTGGGTCGTGATATGGAGAAGCATGGCACAGAAGAAGTCTCACGAGGTCGACGCCTGGCTGGCTCGACCGGATCCGGCAACGGTGATCGTGCTGGTCTACGGACCGGACAGAGGACTGGTTTCGGAGCGCGCCAAACAGTTCGCCGGCAAGACCGGCCTTGATCTCGACGATCCCTTCTCCGTCGTGAAATTGGACGCGGGCGAGGTCGAGAGCGATCCGGGGCGGTTGATCGACGAAGCCTCGACGGTCTCCATGTTCGGCGGCAAGCGGCTGATCTGGCTACGCAATGCGGGGACGCACAAGGGAACCGCGGAGGCGGTCAAGGCTCTGGCCGAACGGCCGCCTCAGGACGCTATCGTTCTGGTCGAAGCGGGAGACCTGAAGAAGAATGCACCGCTGCGAACGGTGGCCGAGAATGCCAGGTGTGCGATGGCGCTGCCCTGCTACGCCGATGAGAGCCGCTCCATCGACCAGCTTCTGGATCAGGAGTTGCAGGCGGCGAACATGATGATCACGCTCGAGGCGCGTCAGCTGCTGAAATCGCAGGTCGGGGGAGATCGCCTCGCCAGCCGCGGCGAGATTCAGAAACTCCTGCTCTACACGGCAGGCCGCACGACGATCGAGGTCGAGGACGTCGCGGCGTCGCTCGGAGACGTCGCCGGTGTCTCGGCCGATCAGGTCATCGACGCCATGCTCCAGGGCAGGCTCGCCGACATGGATGAAAAGATGCAGCGCGCCCTGTCGGCCGGCACCGCGCCCTTCCTGCTCCTGTCCACGACGATGCGCCAGTTTCAGTCGCTTTCGGCCCTGCGCGCGGAGATGGACGCCTCGGGCCGAAATGCCTCCAGCGCCGTCGCGAGCGCCCGCCCGCCTGTCTTTTTCGCCAGGCGGACCATCGTCGAGAATGCGCTGGCGCGATGGACCAGCGAGGCGCTGGCCCAGGGCCTGGACCGGCTGCAGCAGACCGTTCTCCTCACCCGTCGCCGGCCGGAACTGGCCGTCGAGGCGACGCGCCAGACCTTGCTGGCGCTGGGCGTGCAGTCGGCCCGCCGCGGCTCCTGAACGGCTGCAGGGCGGGGCGGATGACCGCGTCCGGCCGTGCGGAGAAACGGTATCGGGACGAGACACGGCGCGAAACGGACGGACAGAGGCTCGCGCTCCGACTCTGGTCGGGCGCTCCGTCGCGAAGATGATCGGTCAGTGCGCCTGCAGGCGGCGGCACAAATCGTCGAGCTGCTCCAGCGAGGCGTAGTTGATCCGCAGTTCGCCGCCGCCGCTCTTGTGATTGATGGTCACGGCGAGCCCGATCGCGTCCGAAAGCAGCTTCTCGAGCGCCATCGTGTCGGAATCCTTCTCGCGCGGCCCCTCCTTCGGCTTACGCTCACGGTCCTGGCCGGCCTTCGCATCCGGTGTCTGCGCAAGGGCTTCAGCCTGGCGGACCGACAGGCCTTCGGACACGATGCGCTGAGCCAGCGCCATCGGATGGTCGACGGTGACGAGCGTGCGGGCATGACCAGCCGATAGTGCACCGTCGGTGAGCATCTGGCGCACGTCCGGCGGCAGCTTCAGCAGCCGCAGCGTGTTCGCGACGTGGCTGCGCGATTTTCCGATGACCTGGGCAAGGTCCGCCTGCGTGTAGTGATGCTCGTCGATCAGGCTCTGGTAGCCCGCCGCCTCTTCGACCGGATTCAGGTCGCTTCGCTGGACGTTCTCAATGATTGCGATCTCGAGCGCCACACGGTCATCGACTTCGCGCACGATGACCGGAACATCCGCCACGCCTGCCTGCTGTGCCGCACGCCACCGACGCTCGCCGGCGATGATCTCGTACCGTCCGCCCGGGGACGGCCGGACCACGATCGGCTGCACGATCCCGTGCTCCTTGATCGAGGCGGCGAGGTCGGCCAGCTCCGCTTCCGCAAATCGCCGCCGCGGATTGCGCGGATTGGGCGAGATGAATTCGATCGGCACCTTGCGGTCGGATGGAGCAGGCTGCTGCGCCGCGTTGGCAGGCTTGTCCATCTCTCCGATCAGCGCTGCGAGGCCGCGTCCGAGCCGCTTGCGTGAAAGATCTTCGCTCATTCGTCCACCTTGCTGGGTTGATTCGGCGCCTGTCTCACGCGGCCCGAAGCCGCCGTTCGCGACGGATCACTTCCGAAGCGAGCTGCAGATAGGCCTGGCTGCCGGAGCACTTCAGGTCGTAAAGGATCGCCGGTTTGCCATAGGAGGGCGCCTCCGACACGCGCACGTTCCGGGGAATGACGGTCTGATACACCTTATCGCCCATATGCTGGCGAACATCGTCGACCACCTGATTGGCGAGATTGTTTCGGCCGTCATACATCGTCAGCACGATACCCTGGATCTCTAGGGCCGGATTGATCGAGGCGCGCACCCCGCCGATGGTCTCGAGAAGCTGGCTCAGTCCTTCGAGCGCAAAGAACTCGCACTGCAACGGAACGAGCACCGAATCGGCAGCGGCCATCGCGTTGATCGTCAGGAGGTTGAGAGACGGCGGGCAGTCGATCAGGACGTAATCGAAATCGCCCGAGACGGCGACGGGTCCGCGCAGCGCCTTGCGCAACCGCAGTGCGCGATCCGGCGAACCGGCGATCTCCATCTCGACACCCAGGAGATCCAGCGTGGAGGGGACGATCCAGAGTTCAGGCACTGCCGTCGATGTCGCAGCGTCAAGAACCGACGCATTCCCCACCATGACGTCATAGGAGGAAAGGTCGCGGTCCTTCCTGTCGATCCCGAGGCCGGTACTGGCGTTTCCCTGCGGGTCGAGGTCGACGATAAGGACCTTCTCCCCGATCGCGGCGAGCGCCGTTGCCAGGTTGATGGCGGTCGTGGTCTTGCCGACACCACCCTTCTGGTTTGCGACAGTGATGATCCGGGCGCCGTTGAGCATGATATCCCGCTTTCGCTGTTCGTCACACGCGCCGGATTCGACCGATCTCCAGAATGACGCTTTGCAGGTCGACGGCGCTTTGGTGTTCTATCAAATCGAGATTCCAGGTGTCACCAGCTGTTTTCACTTCAGCACGGTAATCCCGGCCTTTGTGGAACAGGGTGCGCGTGCCGGCAGCGAGCCATGGCTCCGTCAGCGCAAGGAGATCGTGGAGCGACGCCACGGCCCTCGCAGTGACGATCTCAGGCGCTGGTTGCGCCGACATGACGGCCTCGGCCCTCTCAGCGGCAATCCGCGCCCGCGGTGCGAGTTCCGCCAGGGCGCTGCGAAGAAAGGCGGCCTTCTTGCCGTTCGATTCGATCAGGATGATCGAAGAATCCGGTTGTTCATCGAGCAGGATCGCCATGACCGCTCCCGGAAATCCGCCGCCGGATCCGATATCTGCCCAGCTTCTGGCACCGGGAGCAAGGGGCAGCAGCTGCGCGCTGTCGAGTATGTGGCGTGACCACAGATCGGCCAGGGTCGAGGGAGCGGCAAGATTCATCCGAGCCGCCCATTTGAGGAAAACAGTTTCGAAGGCACGCAACCTGTCGAAAGTTTCACGTGAAACAGGTCCAGCCACCGAGCAAAGAGAGTCGTAGCGCGACACGCTAGCCGATGCTCCGATTGCGACCACCGCTGAACTTCACCTGCGCGAGAACCAGCGCCAGGGCAGCAGGTGTCATACCGTCGATCTTCTGCGCTTCCGCAATGCTGCCCGGACGCCGCGCGGCCAATTTCTGTGAAAGCTCGCGGGAGAGTCCCACCATCGACGCGTAGTCGACGCTCTCGGGAATAAGCGTCTCCTCCTCGCGAAGAACACGCGCTATGTCAGTGGATTGCCGGTCGAGATAAACGGCATATTTCGCTTCAATTTCAAGGACCTCACCGACGGAAGGGTCAATACGCCTCAGATCCGGCCATATTGTTTGCAGGTCTGCCAGCGACACTTCCGTCCGAGACAGCAGTTCGTAGGCCGTCCGCCGAATGCCGTCCGCGTTCACCGCCAAGCCATGGCGGTTCGCTTCGTTCGGTGTGATGCTCACATTCTGGCACCAGGCTCTTGCCTCGGCGAGAGCACTCCGCTTCGCGGTGAACGCGGCAGTCCGCTCGCTGCCGGCGATCCCGATCGCCATTGCCAGCGGCGTCAGCCGAATGTCCGCATTGTCCGCTCGAAGAGAAAGACGGAACTCCGCGCGGGAGGTGAACATCCTGTACGGCTCGGAGACACCCCGACTGACCAGATCGTCAACCAGGACGCCGATATAGGACTCTGCCCGACTGAAGAGGACCGGATCGAGACCGCCCGATCGACGAGCCGCATTCAGGCCGGCCACCAGTCCCTGCGCGGCAGCTTCCTCGTACCCTGTCGTCCCGTTGATCTGGCCCGCGAGGTACAAACCGCCCATGCGGCGTGTCTCGAGGCTGGGATAAAGTGCCCTCGGATCGAGATAGTCATACTCGATCGCATAGCCCGGTTGCAGGATCTGTGCGCCTTCAAGACCGGGGATGGTGTCGAGGATGGCGCGCTGCACGTCCTCCGGCATCGATGTCGATATGCCGTTCGGATAGACGGTGTCGTCGTCCAGCCCCTCGGGCTCCAGAAAGATCTGGTGTTGCTCGCGGTCTGCAAACTTGACGATCTTGTCCTCGATGGAGGGGCAGTAGCGGGGTCCGATTCCTTCTATGTTTCCCGAATACATCGCCGAGCGCTTGAGATTGGCCTGGATGACGGCATGCGTCTCCCGCGTCGTATGCGTTACCCCGCATTCGATCTGCGGGTTGCGGACGCGTGTGGTCAGGAACGAGAACGCGACCGGTTCTTCATCGGCCGCCTGTCTGCCGAGCCGACTCCAGTCGATCGTCCTGCCGGAGAGACGTGGCGGCGTGCCGGTCTTGAGACGTCCGACGCCGAAACCGCAGGACCGGAACCAGTCGCTGAGACCCTTGCTCGCCTTTTCGTTCATGCGGCCGGCCGGGAAGTTTTTCTCGCCGATATGGATAAGGCCGCCCAGAAAAGTCCCCGTCGTGATGACCGCAGCACCGCAGGAAATCGTCCGGCCGTCCGCCAGTCTAACGGCGGTAACCTGGCCATCAGCTTCGAGGATGGCTTCGATCTCACCTTCGATGACGTCCAGCCCGGCTTGAGCGTGAATCTCCGCCTGCATCGCCAGTCGGTAGAGTTTGCGATCGGCCTGGGTCCGGGGTCCCCGCACTGCAGGACCCTTCCGGCGATTGAGAAGCCGGAACTGGATGCCGGCCGCGTCGGCGACGCGACCCATCAAGCCGTCGAGAGCATCGATTTCCCGTACGAGGTGCCCTTTTCCGAGACCGCCGATGGCGGGATTGCAGGACATGACACCGATCGTAGCGCTGGAAAGAGTAATCAGCGCGGTGCGCGCACCCGCGCGTGCGGAGGCCGAAGCGGCCTCGCAACCGGCATGCCCACCTCCAACGACGACGACGTCATACGCAGTCATGTCTGTTCTCCAGCCGTGGCCCTGCTACAGCATTGTTCCACGTGAGTCACGCCCGGCGGGTCGGGCAACACTCTATTTGCCGATGCAGAATCGCGAAAACACCACATCGAGCAGATCCTCGACATCAATCGATCCGACAATTCTCGCGAGATGATCGGACGCAAGCCGCAACTGCTCCGCTGCGAGTTCCAGCGGATCGTCACGCAGGTCGAGGAACTGCTGCAGCGCCGCCAGCGCGGCCTTCAGCTCGATCACATGCCGTTCCCGAAACGGCATCGGATCGGTGATAGCCCCCACCGCTGTCTCGGCCCTGGCGCCGATGAGATGAACGAGCACTTCCAGCCCTTCGCCTGTCACGGTCGATACCGCGACGCCAGTCGATGTTTCACGTGAATCCGCCAACGCCGGCAGATCGATCTTGGAGCGGACGAGGATGACCGGTTTCGTCTCCGGCAGGAAGTCGGCCAGGCCCGGCGTCCGCGGCCCTTCCTCAACCAGCAGGATGAGATCAGCGCGCTTCGCCGCTTCACGCGCGCGCGCAATTCCCTGCTGCTCCACAATGCCGGCGCCGTCGCGAACGCCTGCAGTGTCGGTCACGATGACCTTGATTCCCGCGAGGTTGAGCTCGACGGTCACGAGATCGCGTGTCGTACCCGGTTCCGATGAGACGATCGCGACGTCCCTCCGGGCGAGCGCGTTGAGGAGGCTCGACTTTCCGGCGTTCGGCGCGCCGACGATCGTCACCCGGAATCCGTCACGGATGATCTCGCCGCGGTGATACGTCTCGATATGCGAGCGGATCTCCCCGGCCATCTCCTCGATCATGCGCCATACCTGACCCGACACCGAGCCCGGCACGTCATCCTCGTCGGGGAAGTCCAGTTCCGCCTCGATCAGCGCGCGCCCGTGCAGAAGCTTTTCCCGCCAACTGCCGTAGAGGATAGCGTTGCGGCCAGCAGCATTGTCGATGGCGAAGCGTCGTTGCGCTTCTGTCTCGGCCTCGATCAGGTCCCCGAGCGCTTCGGCAGCAGTCAGGTCGAACTTCCCGTTCCGAAAGGCCCGCTGCGAGAACTCGCCTGCTTCCGCCTGCCGGACGCCAGCTGTCGAGCCCAGCTCCTGCGCGAAAGCCGCCACGACCGCGCGACTTCCATGAAGATGAAACTCGACACTGTCTTCGCCCGTGAAACTATGCGGCGAGGGAAAGACGACCACCATGCCGCGATCGATCGTTTCACCGGAACGGATACGAATCGATCGCATTGACATCTGTCGCGGCGGCGGCAAAGTCCCGACCAGCCCGCGCGCGACGGTAAACGCCGCCGGTCCCGACAGGCGCACGACCGCTATGCCTGCCGGCAGCCGTCCGCTCGACAGCGCAAAAATGGTATCGTCGATCAACGGCTTCATCGGCGCTTCCGGATGCGGCCGGTGCCTGTCAACAGCGTTCACAGCCGCAAGGATCAGCTGCGGAGTTCATTCCGCAGGCGAATCGAAACGGCTTACGTGTTCATCGAGTCGAAGAAATCGGCGTTGCTCTTCGTCTGCTTCAGCTTGTCAATGAGGAACTCGATCGCATCGGTCGTCCCCATCGGCGAAAGAATGCGACGCAGGACGAAGATCTTCTGAAGGTCCTGACGGGGGACCAGGAGGTCCTCCTTGCGGGTACCCGATTTCAGGATGTCCATTGCCGGGAAGATGCGCTTGTCGGCCACCTTGCGGTCAAGCACGATCTCCGAGTTGCCCGTGCCCTTGAACTCTTCGAAGATGACCTCGTCCATGCGGCTGCCGGTGTCGATCAGGGCCGTCGCGATGATCGTGAGCGAACCGCCTTCCTCGATGTTGCGCGCAGCGCCGAAGAAGCGCTTCGGCCGCTGCAGGGCATTGGCGTCGACACCGCCGGTGAGGACCTTGCCGGATGACGGCACTACCGTGTTGTACGCCCGGCCGAGACGGGTGATGGAATCGAGCAGGATCACGACGTCGCGGCCGTGCTCCACCAACCGCTTCGCCTTCTCGATCACGATTTCGGCCACCTGCACATGGCGTACCGCCGGTTCGTCGAAGGTCGAGGAGACGACTTCGCCCTTCACCGAACGCTGCATGTCGGTGACTTCCTCGGGCCGCTCGTCGATGAGCAGCACGATCAGGAAGCATTCCGGATGATTCGAGGTGATCGAATGCGCGATGTTCTGAAGCAGCACGGTCTTGCCGGTGCGAGGCGGCGCGACGATCAGGCCGCGCTGGCCCTTGCCCAGTGGCGCCACGAGGTCGATGACACGCGAGGAGATGTCCTTCGTCGTCGGGTTCTCCACCTCCATCTTCAGCCTCTCGTTGGGGTAGAGAGGCGTCAGATTGTCGAAGTGGATCTTGTGGCGGATCTTCTCGGGATCGTCGAAGTTGATCGTGTTGACCTTCAGCAACGCGAAATAGCGCTCGCCCTCCTTGGGGCTGCGGATCGGCCCCTCCACCGTATCCCCGGTTTTCAGCGAGAACCGGCGAATCTGCGAGGGAGATATGTAGATGTCGTCCGGGCCGGGAAGATAATTCGCGTTCGCCGAGCGCAGGAAGCCGAAGCCGTCCTGGAGAACCTCGACCACGCCGTCACCGATGATCTCGATGTCCTGGGCCGCCAGCTTCTTCAGGATGGCGAACATCAGTTCCTGCTTGCGCATGACGCTCGCATTCTCGACTTCGAGCGATTCGGCAAACGCGATCAGGTCTGTGGGCTTCTTGTTCTTGAAGTCCTGGAGTTTCATTTCCTGCATGGAGAACGGCTCTGATGGTGTGAGGCGAGATACAGCGGATGCGGCGAAGGCCGGCGGCGGAGGGAGAGATTCTGCTGCGCTGTAAAGGAAGGAAGGTCGTCTTTTAGCGCCGTGCTGCGCCAAGCGCAAGCAGGCTTCTCCATTCGCTCAGAATGGCTTCACGATCACGAGTACCACGATCAGGATCATCAGGATCGTCGGCCCCTCGTTCATGATCCGCCAGTGTCGTGCCGGCCTGGTGTTCCGGTCTTCGGCGAAGCGTCGCACCGCACCGGCGAAATAGCCGTGGATTCCCGAGAGGGCGAGCACCAGCGCGATCTTGGCGTGGAGCCACCCCGGCTGGAACGAGAAGCCCTCCCAGGCGAGCCAGAGACCGAAGATCCAGGTGACCGTCATGGCGGGGTTGATGATGGCCCTGAGCAGCCGCTGCTCCATGACCTTGAACGTTTCCGACTGCACCGAGCCCGGCTCGGCGTCGCAGTGGTAGATGAACAGGCGCGGCAGATAGAGCATGCCCGCCATCCAGGAGATCACCGCAATCACGTGGATCGCCTTGGCCCAGAGGTAGAAATTCTCCGGATCGAGCAGAAACAGGCCGGCCGTCAGTGCCAGGAAGACTGCGAGCGCGATGGCCGCGCGGCGCGCCGCCTTCGCGCCGCTCGACGAGGGTCCGGCAGAGGTCATCGTCACTGTCCGCGCACGCGCGCGACCATGGCGGCCACGTGTTCGACGGGCGTCTCGGGGGTGACGCCATGGCCCAGGTTGAAGACGAAGGGGCCGCCGCCGAGGCTCTGCAGGATCCGGTCTATGCCTTCCTCCAGTGCCGTTCCGCCAGCCACCAGGCGCATCGGATCGAGATTGCCCTGGACGGCACCCTGCCGCTGAAGCCTTGCCGCCGTCGTCAGTGGCACCGACCAGTCGAGCGCGAGCACGTCCACGCCCGTGTTTTCCCTGTAGCCCTCGTAGCGAGACCCGGCGCCCTTCGGAAATCCGATCACGGGTGCATGCGGATGCCGCAGCTTGATCCGCTCGACCATCCGGCGCACCGGCGCCTCGCAATAGGCGGCGAAAGAAGCTTCGTCGAGGACGCCCGACCAGCTGTCGAATATCTGTACCGCGTCCGCCCCTTGGTCGAGCTGGCGAATCAGATACTCGGCCGACATGTCGGCCAGCAGGTCGATCAGCTTGGCGAAAGCCTTTGGATGCCGATAGGAAAACAGGCGGGCGGGCGCCTGATCGGGCGTTCCCTTCCCGGCAATCATGTAGGTAGCCACCGTCCAGGGGGCACCGCAGAAACCGAGCAGTGTCGTTTCACCCGGCAGTTCTGCACGCAGCCTCCTGACGGTCTCGTAGACCGGTCCCAGTCTCTCGTGGAAGCCCGTCGTCGCAAGCGTCGCGATCTCTTCCTCCGCGATCGGCGTCATGAGAGGGCCGCGCCCTTCCTCGAAGCGAAGGTCCCTGCCCAGGGCATGCGGCACGACGAGGATGTCGGAAAACAGGATGGAAGCGTCGAAGCCGTAGCGGCGGATGGGCTGGAGCGTCACTTCGACAGCGAAATCCGGAGAATAGCAAAGGTCGAGAAAACTCCCGGCCTCCTGGCGCGTCGCTCGGTACTCCGGCAGGTACCGGCCTGCCTGGCGCATCATCCAGATCGGCGGAGGCGACAGCGTTTCGCCCTTCAGCACCCTCATCATGCGACGATCGTCGGCCATTCGCTCCATCCCTTCCTGCCCTTCTTAAAGAAGAGAATCTTTTTTTAACGACTCTGATTCTACTATGACTCTGTTCGTACCGGGGATATCGGCTTTTCCCCAATCGGGCCAGTCGCCGCGACGCTTCCGTCCGGACGACAGATAGCGCCACCGGCCCTGTCAACAACGGGGACCATGTGGAATCTCGCATGGAAATCAATCGCGTGGCAATGTCCTGATTCGTGCATCGCATTGGACGGTGCTTGAATGGTCTGAACCGTCCCTGCAGTTCTCCCATGCCCGTTGGCGCGGTCCACAGCGCTGCGGATTGTGGATGAATCGGCTTCTGATACAGTCCGCGGCGAGGGAGGCCTGCCGGTCGGCTCCCTGTCCCGCGTTTCCCACAGGATGCCCGCCAGGCTGTGAACAAACCGCAGAGCTACTTCCATCTCCATCTCATCTCCGATGCGACGGGCGAGACGCTGCTGGCGGCCGGCCGCGCCGCGTCGGCGCAGTACAAGGACGCCCGCGCGATCGAGCACATCTATCCGCTGATCCGCACGGAGCGGCAGATTGCCGCCGTTCTCGAGGAAATCGACGCCGAACCCGGCATCGTCCTCTACACCATCGTCGACCAGAGCCTCGCCCGCATCGTGGACGAACGGTGCACGGCGATGGGGCTGCCCTGCGTATCGGTGCTCGAGCCGGTCCTCGCCGTCTTTCAGTCCTATCTCGGCGAACCGGCCGGCCGTCGGGTCGGCGCACAGCACGTCCTCGACGCCGACTATTTCCGCCGCATCGACGCGCTGAATTTCACCATGGAGCACGATGACGGCCAGCTTCCGGCAGACGTCGAGGAGGCGGACATCATCCTCGTCGGCATCTCGCGCACCTCCAAGACGCCGACCAGCATCTATCTCGCAAACAGGGGCATCAAGACCGCCAACGTCCCGATCGTCTTCGGCCTCGACATTCCCGAAAGCCTGAAGACGGCGAAGAAACCGCTGATCGTCGGGCTGATCGCGACCGCCGAACGGATCTCGCACGTTCGCCAGAACCGCATTCTCGGCAGCAGCGTGGGGTATCAGGCCGAAAGCTATGCCGACCGGTCGATCATTGCCGAGGAACTCGCGCACGCCCGGAAGATCTGCACCCGCCATGGCTGGCCGATGATCGACGTCTCCCGGCGATCCATCGAGGAGACGGCCGCTGCCATCCTTGCCTTGCGTTCGCGCAGCAGATAGCCAGTCGCCGCGTCAGGAGAAGCACTCGTCATGGCCGTTCCCATCATTCTCGCCTCCTCGAGCCCCTATCGCCGGAAACTGCTCGAGGACGCCGGCGTGGAGTTTTCCGTCCTGAAGCCCGATCTGGACGAGCGCGCCATCGAGGCCCCGCTCGCCCGGACGGGGGTGACGCCCGAAGAGGTTGCTCTGGTGCTGGCCGAAGCCAAGGCGACGGCCGTCAGCGAGGCACGCCCCGGCGCACTGGTGATCGGCTCCGACCAGACGCTGTCGCTGGGCGACGAGATGTTCCACAAGCCGGCCGACATGAAAGGCGCGCGGCGCCACCTGCTGAAGCTCTCCGGCCGCACCCATCACCTGAACAGCGCCGTCGTGCTGGCAAGGAACGGCGAAGCGGTCTGGCGCCATGTTTCCGTGGCGCGCATGACGATGCGCGACCTCGAACCCGGCTTCATCGGCCGTCATCTGGCGGCGGTCGGGGAGGTCGCGCTGACCAGCGTCGGCGCCTACCAGATCGAGGGTCGCGGCATCCAGCTGTTCGAAAAGATCGACGGCGACCATTTCACCATCGTCGGGTTGCCGTTGCTGCCGCTTCTGGCCGCGCTCAGGAGCTTCGGGGCGATCGATGGTTGAGGCATCGGTCAAGGCCTTCGTCTGCGGCCATCCCATCGCGCATTCGCGGTCGCCGCTGATCCACGGCCACTGGCTGGGCAGCCTCGGCATCGCCGGTCGCTACGAGGCGATCGACGTGGCGCCCGAGGCTTTCGGCGATTTCCTCCGCGGCATCGGGCCGGCCGGATACGGTGGCGGCAACATCACCATTCCACACAAGGAAGCGGCTTTCGCGATCGTCGACGCGCATGACGACGCTTCCGAACTGATCGGCGCGATCAACACCGTCTGGCTCGACGATGGCCGCCTTCTGGCCACGAACACCGACTGGTCCGGCTTTTCGGCCAATCTGGACGAGAGGGCGCCGGGCTGGGCGACCGGCCGACGCGCGGTGGTGCTGGGGGCAGGCGGCAGCGCCCGGGCAATCCTGTTTGCACTGCTGGAAAGAGGCTATCGCGAGATCCGCGTGGTCAACAGGTCGATCGAACGGGCCCGCGACCTCGCCGACCGCTTCGGTGACAGGGTGACGGCGCATGGGTGGGCCGCGGTTTGCGAAGTGCTTGCCGATGCCGATCTCCTCGTCAACACCACGCCGATCGGCATGGCCGGCCGGCAGGACGGTCAGCTTCCCGACCTGGCGCCGCTTCCGTCGTCGGCCATCGTCACCGACATCGTCTATGTCCCGCTGGAGACCCCGCTGCTTTCCAGCGCCAGGGCGCGGGGACTGGCGACGGTCGACGGCCTCGGCATGCTTCTGCATCAGGCGGTCCCCGGTTTCGCCCGGTGGTTCGGGCGGACGCCCGTGGTGACTCCCGAGCTCCGTGCGCTCGTGATCGCCGACATGGAGCACCATCGATGATCATTCTCGGTCTGACCGGCTCGATCGGCATGGGCAAGTCCACCACGGCCGCCATGTTCGCCGCCGAGGGCGTGCCGGTCAACGACGCCGATGCCGTCGTGCACGAACTCTACCGTGGCAAGGCGGTCGCCCTCGTCGGTGCTGCATTTCCGCAGGCGATCGTCGACGGCATCGTGGACCGCAATCGGCTGTCGGCCGCAGTGCTCGGAGATCCGGTCGCGTTGAAGCGGCTGGAAGCGATCGTCCATCCGCTTGTCCGGGAGGCCGAGACAGAATTCCTGGCCCGGCACCGCGCGGCCGGCACGCCGCTCGTCGTCCTCGACATCCCCCTCCTGTTCGAGGTCGGCGCCGAAGGCCGCGTCGACCGCATCGCCGTGGTCAGCGTGCCCGCCGACGTCCAGCGTGCACGCGTGCTGGCGCGTCCGGGCATGACGGTGGAGAAGTTCGAAACGATTCTGGCAAAGCAGGTCCCGGATGCCGAGAAGCGCGCCCGTGCGGATTTCGTCATCGATACCGCACGGGGGCTAGAGCCGGCCCGTCGGGACGTGGTGCGGATTATCGGTGAATTGACGGGCGACGGTCCCGCCTAGGCCGGTTCGCGCCTTCATCGATGCGATAGGATGGACCGACCGAATCGGGAGAGGATGACCATGCGCGAGATCATATTCGACACCGAAACGACAGGGCTCGATTCCCGCGAGGATCGAATCATCGAGATCGGCGGAGTGGAGCTCGTGAACCGCTTCCCATCGGGCCGCTTCATCCACTTCTACATCCACCCGGGGGATCGCCAGATTCATCCCGAGGCGCAGGCGGTGCACGGGATCAGCATCGCCGATCTCCAGGGCAAGCCCCGCTTCGCCGAGATCGCCGAGGAGTTCCTCGCCTTCACCGACGGCGCGAAGCTGATCGCCCACAATGCCGGGTTCGACATGGGTTTCGTCAACCAGGAACTCGCGCGCCTGGGCATGGATCCGATCGCTCCGGACCGCGTCATCGACACGCTTGCGATCGCCCGGCGCAAGCATCCGATGGGACCGAATTCGCTGGATGCGCTGTGCAGGCGCTATGGCGTCGACAACTCGCGGCGCACCAAGCACGGCGCCCTGCTCGATTCGGAACTTCTCGCCGAAGTCTACATCGAACTGGTCGGCGGCAAGCAGGCGGCGCTGGGGCTGGAAATCGTCGAGGCCGTCGTCGAGACGACGACGGAAGTCGACGTCACGATCGTCCTGTCCCAACGGCCAAAGCCGCTGGCCCCGCGCCTCAGGGACACGGAACGCGCTGCGCATGCGCGGATGATCGAGTCGCTGGGCGATGCGGCGATCTGGAAACGGGTCCTGGCCCAACCGGCCGAGACACTGCCGGCCGAATAGCGGAACGGGCGCCGCTTGCCGCGCCGCCCGTTCTCGATATCAGCCTTGGCGAGCGCGCTGGCTCAGCTCATCTGCACCTTGGCCTTCGCCTGGTCCTCGGCGAGCTTGCGCTGGAACATCTGCGCGAAGTCGATCGGATCGAGCATGAGCGGCGGGAAGCCGCCATTGCGGGTGGCTTCGGCGACGATCTGGCGGGCGAAGGGAAACAGCAGGCGGGGGCACTCGATGAAGAGCACCGGCAGGACGTGCTCCTTCGGGAAGCCGGCGATGCGGAAGACGCCGCCGTAGACCAGCTCGACGTTGAAGAGCACTTCCTTGTCGACATTGGCCTTCGCCGTCAGCGTCAGGTTCACGTCGAAGTCGTTCTCCGACATCGGATTCGCATTGACGTTGACGTTGATGTTGATGCTCGGAGCCTTGTCGCGACCGCGCAGGGAATTCGGCGCGCCGGGGCTTTCGAAGGACAGGTCCTTGACGTACTGGGCCATGATGTTCAGCGTCGGCTGCGCGCCGTTGCCATTGCTCGCTGCGCCACCGGCGTTGCTGTCCTGCGATTCGGCCATCTCACTCGATCCTTGTAAAGTCGCCGCGCGCAGGCGGCCGGGTCGGGCGGTTGGCTAACATGGGCGGCAGGGCGTTACAAGCATACAGCATGCGCCCGAAGACCGGAAATCGGTCCGGAACCGCGGCGCTTCCTCAACGATCGCGGTCTATCCGGCGCCACGGAGACGTCTCGTCGGCGTCGCCGGTGCCCTCCCGGGTGCGGCTGAATTCATCCTCCTCGAGATCGATGGTCCGTGGATCGCGGCGGTACCGCATGCCGGCGAGGTCGACCTTCACCAACACGCGCTTGGCCAGGGCACGCCACATCCAGTCGCGGAATGCCGGCACGAAGAGAAGAAATCCCACGGCGTCGGTGACGAAGCCCGGCAGTAGCAGGAGAAAGCCGGCAAGCAGGATCATTCCACCATGCACCAGCTCCCGTCCCGGAACCCGGCCGGCGTCCGTTTCGGCCTGGATGCGCCGCAGTAGTCCGAAACCCTGCACGCGCAGCAGCACCGAGCCGACCACGGCCGTGAACAGGACCATTCCGAGCGTCGCCAGCACGCCGATCCGGCTGCCGACGAGCACGAAGGCCGCGATCTCGAGCAGCGGGACGATCAGGAAGATCAGGAAGAGGAAGGGAAATCGCACGTTGCTGCCATCCGCGGTGGAGGGACGGCCATTGCCGCCCCGTATGGGGCCTCCATATACATATGGTGTGCCCACGCGGGATTTGAATGATTGAGGCACCCGTTCTATATGCATTCCATGGGTGCGTGCCTGCGACAGGCCCGGAAGCGCAGCCGCGGCTCTAAACGATCACTCGGCGGACCATATGGAATTTTTTGATTTCGGCACATTGTTCTTCATCGTCGCTGCAGTGGTCATCTTCATGCAGCTGCGAAACGTGCTCGGCCGCCGCACCGGCAGCGAGAAGCCGCCCTTCGACCCCTATACCGCCGCCCGTACGCGGGAGAAGGAACCCGCGACTGCCGCGCAGGACAATGTCGTGTCGCTGCCGCGGCGCAAGGGCGCGCCCGACAACGAGGCGGGCTACGCCGTGATCGACAAGGTGGCGGCGCCCGGCACGGATCTGAACAAGGGTCTTCGCGCGATCCGCGACGCGGATGCGAGCTTCGAGCCGAAGGGCTTCGTCGAAGGCGCCAAGATGGCCTACGAGATGATCGTCATGGCCTATGCCGACGGTGATCGGAAGACGCTGAAGAATCTTCTGTCGCGCGACGTCTATGAGGGCTTCGTGGCGGCCATCTCCGAGCGCGAGACCCGCTCGGAGAAGGTCCAGTCCTCCTTCGTCGGCATCGACAAGGCCGACATCGTCGGCGCCGAGATGAAGGGATCGGAAGCGCACGTGACTCTGAGGATCGTCAGCGAACTGATCTCCGCGACGCGGGACAGCGCCGGCGTGGTCATCGACGGCGACCCGGAGACCGTGGCCGAGGTCAAGGACGTCTGGACGTTCGCGCGCGACACCCGTTCGCGCGATCCCAACTGGAAGCTGGTCGCGACCGAAGCCGAAGACTGACTACGGCCGATCGAGGTGGCGCTCTCTCCACTCCTGCATCCGGTTGCCTTCGACGATCTGCCCGGATGGCGCTCGGACAAGATGTCGAGCGCGTTCGACGCTTTCCGGCGGAGTGCAGCTCACACCAGGACCAAGCCCTACCGGACCGGATCCCTCGGCATAGGCGCGGACGGTTTCGAGCCGGCCTTCGAGGCCGCGCTGACGGTTTCTTCTGCTGGCGATGCTGCGGCCCGCGATTTCTTCGAAACCTGGTTCTCGCCCTTTCGAATCCAGCCCGACGACCGGGAAAGGGGTTTCGTCACCGGCTTCTACGAGCCAGAGGCGGATGCATCGCCCGTGCGTACCGCGCGGTATCGCTTTCCGATCCTGTCCCGCCCGCCTGACCTCGTGGACATCGACGACGGCAACCGTCCGGCCGGGCTCGATCGCTACCTCGCCTTCGGAAGGGTGAAGCACGGGGAACTCGTCGAGTATTTCGACCGATCGGCCATCGAACAGGGTGCCCTTGCGGATCTCGGTCTCGAGATCGCCTGGCTGGAGGATCCGGTCGACGTGTTCTTCATCCACGTCCAGGGAGCTGCCCGGCTGCGCATGCCGCAGGGGCTGCGCCGGATCACCTATGCCGCCAAGTCCGGTCAGCGTTTCACCGGGCCCGGCCATGTGCTCGCCGCCATGGGCGAGATACCGCGCGAACAGGTCACAATGCAGTCGATCCGCGCCTGGCTCCGGGCGCATCCCGGCCGGGTCGACGAGATCCTGTGGCAGAACCGCTCCTTCATCTTCTTTCGCGATGCGCCGGTGGAAGATGCCGCGCTCGGCCCCGTCGCCGCCGCGAAAGTACCGCTCACGCCGCGCCGTTCGATGGCGGTCGACCGGCTGCTCCACACCTTCGGCACGCCCTTCTTCGTGCACGCACCGGACCTCGCGGCATTCGGCGGGGCACCGTTCGCGCAGCTGATGATCGCTCAGGACACCGGCTCGGCGATCGTCGGTGCCGCACGCGGCGATCTCTTTGCGGGTTCCGGCGATGCGGCCGGCGAGATCGCAGGCGTCGTCAAGCATGATGCCGACTTCTTCGCGCTCGTGCCGCGCCGGGCGCCGGGCGACCGGTCATGAAGTCCCGTCTCGTCGCCGGTCTGACGGACGAGGATCGGATTCTCTGGAATCAGGTGGCAAGAAGCGCGACGCCGCTGAAGGGCAGGGCGCTCCCGGAAGACCTGTTCGACGTTCCCGATCCGCTGCCCCACCCCCAGCAGGACATGGCGGCCGCAGCCGATGCCGCACCGCCGCCGGCAAGGCCCCGCGACGGCGAGAAACCGCCGCACGGACCACGCACGCTCGACCGCCCGACGCGCGACAAGCTCGCCAAGGGCCGGCTCCAGATCGAGGCGCGGGTGGACCTGCACGGCATGACCCAGAGCGAGGCCCACTCGCTTCTGCTCGGCTTTCTCCACCGGGCCTATGCCATGGGCATTCGGCATGTCCTGATCATCACGGGCAAGGGCTCATCGATGGGCAGCGACGGCGTCCTGCGCAAGGCGGTGCCGGCCTGGTTCGCCACGCCCTCGTTCAGGCCGCTGGTCGGAAGCTACGAGGCGGCCGCGCGCCATCACGGCGGCGGCGGCGCGCTCTACGTCCGCCTGCGCCGGCAGACCGAGGTGAAGGCGCGGTGACACCCTTCGGACAGCGCATGCGCGCCATGCGGCGCGAGCGGAACGTAACTCAAAAGGACATGGCGCACGCCATCGGCGTCAGCGCCGCCTATCTTTCGGCGCTGGAGGGCGGTCGGCGCGGCCGGCCGACATGGGCGCTGATCCAGAAGATCATAGGCTATTTCAACATCATCTGGGACGATGCTGAGGATCTGATCCGGCTCGCCGAACGATCCCATCCAAAAGTGGTCATCGATACCGGCGGCCTCTCGCCGGCCGCGACCGAACTCGCCAACCTCCTGGCCTCGCGCATCGCCAGCCTGTCGGACGAGGAGATGGCGAGCCTCGCGGAGCGGCTGCGCCCTGCCGGCCGATGACCGCCGGGCGAGCCGACGTCAGCTCGACGGGAACAGTTCACGCAGCTCCGGCAGCTTTTCGTTGACGAGCCACCCGTAGTAGTTTTCCTCGGGCAGCTTCGGCGCTTCTCCCCGACGCGTCCGCGCGGTGTTTTCGACCTTCAGCGCCCGCGCCCGACCCTCCGGGTCGCCGACATTGTAGAGGGTCGCCGTGACGCCCGGATTGTTCGATATGTCGAACCCGGCAATCGCCTCGTAGGCGTCGATCGACTTCCGCAGCGTCGCCGCCACGTAGGTCAGGGTCCTGTCCGGATCCATGATCGTGCGGTAGACCTCCTGCGCGTCCGTGTGATCGAGGCGGGGCAGCCCCGTCTTGTCGTGCACGAAGTCGCTCATCGTCAAAGCCGTCAGCGGGTTCAGCTGCCCGATGCCGAAGGTCTGGCCGGCGTAGAACGGCTGGAAGAACACGGCGCTGAACCGGTTGTTCGGAAACGCCGTGCCATTCACCGTCTTGCCGCGAAACCGCGTGTCCCACACCGTCTCACGGCAGATCCACTGGTCATAGCTGCCGGACAGACCGAGGCATTTCTCGAACTGCGGCCGCTGGATGAAGGTGTCGACGCTCTCGCCGTCATAAGCGAAGGCGAAATTCGAATTGAGATAGGCGATGGCCTTAACATAGTAGGCCTGAAGCCGGTCATACGCGTCGACATTGTAGGTATGCTCACCCACGATCGCCCCGGCGACGTGGATCGGATCGATGCCGAACTGGCTGGCGGCCGCGCGGATCTTGGACCGCAGCTCCTGATCGCGCTGAAGCAGGCCGTACACCTTGCGATACTTCGCTTCGTAGGTCGTCTTGAGGGCCCGGGTCCGGGACGCCGAACCGAAAGGAACGTCGGGCTGTTCCGCATTGCGGTTGCCGGGCGGCACCGCGACGCCCGCCCAGGCCGGGAGGAGGGCGGAGGTCGCGACGATTGCCGCTGCGACGACGATCCATTTTCTCATGAATGGTTGCCTGTAATGTCCGCCCCGGACCAAACTATTCAAACCTGCATGGAGAGTCGACCCGGCAGAAGTCCGACGATGCGGAGCGGTCTCATGCCGACTGCTCCGTAACGTCGCAGCAAGGAAGCCCTACAGGATGAATCGGGACAAATCCGTGTTCTTCGCCAGATCGCCGACGTTCTTGGCTACATAGTCAGCGTCGATCGTGACGCTGGAGCCGGAACGGTCCGGTGCGTTGAACGAGATCTCGTCGAGCACGCGCTCCATGACCGTCTGCAGGCGTCGCGCGCCGATGTTCTCGACCGATGAATTGAGGTCCACGGCAACGCCGGCCAGGGCATCGATCGCCTCTTCGGTGAACTCGAGCTCCACGCCCTCGGTGCGCATGAGCGCGATGTACTGCTTGATGAGGCTCGCCTCCGTCTCGGTGAGGATACGGACGAAGTCTTCCTTGCCCAGCGCCCGCAGTTCGACGCGGATCGGCAGGCGCCCCTGCAGTTCGGGCAGGAGGTCCGACGGCTTGGCGACGTGGAAGGCGCCGGAGGCGATGAACAGGATGTGATCGGTCTTCACCGGCCCGTACTTGGTCGCCACCGTGGTCCCCTCGACGAGCGGAAGCAGGTCCCGCTGGACGCCTTCGCGGCTGACGCCGGCGCCCACGCCGCCCTCGCGGGTGGCGATCTTGTCGATCTCGTCGATGAAGACGATGCCGTCGTTCTCGGTCGACGACAGCGCGCGCTGAACGACTTCGTCCTGGTCGAGCAGCTTGTCGGATTCGTCGTTGATGAGATGGCCGTATGATTCCTTGACGGTGGTCTTGCGCATCTTGGTGCGCCCGCCCATCGCCTTCGACAGCATCTCGTTGATGTTGAGCACGCCGATGTTGGCGCCGGGCATGCCGGGAAGCTCGAAGCCGGCCGGCGCCGTGTCGGCGACTTCCACTTCGATCTCCTTGTCGTCCATCTCGCCAGCGCGCAGCTTCTTGCGGAAGCTGTCACGGGTCGCGGGACTGGCCGTCTTGCCGACCAGTGCATCCAGCACGCGCTCCTCGGCATTGATGTGGGCCCGCGCCTTGACGTCCTCGCGCATCTTGTCCTTCACCAGCGCGATGGCCACCTCCATCAGGTCCCGGATGATCTGTTCGACGTCGCGGCCGACATAGCCGACCTCGGTGAACTTGGTGGCTTCCACCTTGGTGAAGGGCGCCCCTGCCAGCCTGGCGAGCCGACGCGAGATCTCCGTCTTGCCGACCCCCGTCGGTCCGATCATCAGGATGTTCTTCGGCATCACCTCCTCGCGCATGTCGCCTTCGAGCTGCTGCCGGCGCCAGCGATTGCGCAGCGCGATGGCCACGGCGCGCTTGGCGTCCTTCTGGCCGATGATGAAGCGATCGAGCTCGGAGACGATCTCGCGCGGGGAGAAATTGGTCATGTCTTACTCCGTGAAGCGGGCCGCCCGCGCGGGCGGGGCGGCACCGACACTACATAGGGATCGTCGTCTCCAGCACAATGCTGCCTGCAGCAGGTCATCCGCGCAGGACGAGGAAGACCAGCACGAGCGTCTGCAATGCCGACAGAAGCGCCAGGCCCGCGAGCCAGAGGCGCTGCCGGCGCCGCGTTTGTTTAAGGCCTTCCGCGATCTGGTCGCGATAGAGCCCGGCCGAGCGGCTGGCCCAGGCGGTCAGGTTCTGCTCCACCGCATCGACGTCCTGATGCCACTGTCTCTTGACCTCCCGGTACTCCGCGTCGCTCAGGTGCGCGGTCCACAGGTCTTCCAGCGGGGCGAGCGCATGGTCGCGCGGGTGGGAAGGGCCGTCGACCCAGGGCTTTCCCGGCGTGAAATGAAGAATCCGCAGATGTCTATCCTGCGCCAGTGCACGAACCAGCGCCTGGCTGCGCAGGAAGTTCAGCCCGAGCGGCAACTGCCGCCACTCCTCGAAGAAGGCATTCAGCACACTCTGGTCTCCGTCGGCGACGGACAGCTCCGGCAGGCGTTCGAAGAGACGCCTCCGCAGGTCGGCGGAAGGCGTGAAGGAAAACACCCCCGTATTGAAGGCGCGCAGCCTGTAGTGGAGGAGCAGGTCCGGCGCGGCGGCGAACCCATCGCCATCGAGGAGCCCTTTGATCGGGCGCAGGATGAGGCAGTCGGCGTCGATATACGCGATCCGCTTCGGTGTCGTGATCGAAAACGCCCAGAGCTTGCTGAGCGTGACGATCAGGTGCGGCAGGTCCGGTCGCGTTTCGACGCCGGAGCGCCGAAGCGGCGGCACTTCGATCGCGGCGACTTGCGGCGCCTCGTGCTCGAACCGCCATGACCCGATCTTCAGCACCAGGACGGGTATATCGGAGACCTTTCGCAGCGATCGGATCATGACGAGAAGACCGGCCGCGAAATCATGACTCGCGAGCGTCACGATCAGCCGGCCGTCGCCGCCGCATCGAGCAAGCCAGTCGCCAACGACGTCATCGATTCCCTCCGCCACGGCGAACAGGGACGCGCGGTCGTCGTCCGCGACGTTCTCGACGGCAAGGTGCGCGGGGAGCCGGAGGTTTTCGACCAAGGGGAAAGGACTTCTCGGCGTGGTTTCCTTTGGGCGAACCAGAACACCAAACTTCGGGCGGCGGCAAGGTGCCGAGACGCAGGCCCGCCGCCGCCTTCGGTCCGACGCCGGGTGCCTATGCCCTGATGGGAGGGAGCCTGTCGAGGATGAATGCGGGAAGGGTGGGCCGGACGATCAGGCGCCTGATAGACTGCCAGCCTGCCCCGAAGGTGATGATCAGCGCTCCGACCACCAGGAGGATGAGCGCGAAGGGCGGGATCCCGGTGGTGTTTGCCGCCGAGTTCACCAGGTAGTAGATGCCGAGCGTCCCGAAATAGGCGAGGGTCGGGACCAGCAGAGATCGCCTGTCGATCGCGAGGGCGACATAGACAAAGCCCGCGATGAGCGCCGTGAGCATGATCGAGGCGCTGGAATCCGGCTCGATCTGCCCGAACGCCACGTCCTGTCCCGTCGCCATGATGAACAGCGGGTGCACCAGCATGGGCGCCGAGACGACATGCAGCCAGAAGGCGCAATCCGACCAAACCGTCCGTCGTTCGCGGTCATGCAGATCGAGCGCCACGGCGACAACGAAGACGACGAGCCCGCAGGCCAGCGGCATGTAGAGGGAGGCGCGCAGCAGTTCGGGCACATCCTCCAGCCGAGGTGCTGCCACCTGCCCGGCGGCGACTCCGTCATAGAGCAGGATGGCGGTCTGCAGGAAGGCGAGAAGCGTTGCCGCGATGGCGATCACGCCCGCCATGATCGGCACGCGGAAACGCCAGAAATGCAGTGCGGCCGCCATGATCGTCCCGCCAAGGACCAGATAGCCGGCCGGCAAGACGGACTGGCGAAGCGCGAGGACCTGCCACAGCGAAGTCGGCTGGGCAAAGTCGTATCGGACCTGAGCGACAAGGACGAGCGCAGAAAGCGCCGCGCCCGCGAAAATCAGCGCGAGCACCGTCGAGGAGAGTTTCATGCGGTGTTGCCGCGTGACGAATTCGGCCACGAGCCAGGAGAAGACCACCAGCAGCCCGGCGATCCAGATCCATCGACTGTCCGTCAACGTCGTCAGTATGAAAAAGAAGCCCGCGGTCAGGAGCGCTATTCCGACCGTCACGAAGAGGTCGTTGCCGCCGCCGACGAGACGCAGGTTCTCCTCGACCGCTTCGCCATCGACCCCCGCCGTCGGCGTGGCGGCAGTCTCCATTGCCCGCAGGCGATCGCGCTGCTCGGCGGTGATCAGTCCGGTCGCGACCGCGTTGTCGAGCGTCTTTGGGCTGATCACTAGTGGATCCTGTGTTCGGGAGCGCGGCGGAAGACCGGCATGGCTGGCTGCCTTCTCGCCCGCTTCTTCTTGTCCTTCAAGCCGTCGCTCATATCAGCAACCTTCATGCCGCATGATCAGGCTGTCGCCACTGCGGCCTAGAAGTTCCGGAACCGGCCGGAAGCCGGCCTTCTCGTAGGCCCGCACCGCCCGCAGGTTCTCCGGGTCCGGATCGATGATGATCTCCGAGAAGCCCGTCTCGCGCAGCATGGTGACGAAGGCCACCAGAGCGGCCGTGCCGAGACCCTTCGACAGCCGGTCCGCCGGCCCGATCGACAGGTCGACGCCGATGGTCTCCGGCGGCAGCACACCGAGCCACGGGTTGTCGGCCAGCCAGCTGTCGTTCTGGTGATGCCCGATGAACCAGTACTGGATGTAGCCGACATCCTCACCGTCGGCGGTGAAGACGAAAGGCCGCGTCGTGTCGCGGCCCTCGATCATGTCGTGCACGAAGCGGATTTCCTCGTCGGAATCGCCCCACCACTCGCGCCAGTGCGGCTGGCGCATCCAGCGGTCGAGGAGAGGCAGGTCCGCCGGGCCGACCGGACGGAAGCCGATGATCGGGCGTTCAGGCGGCATCGAGCGTTTCAACGACGAAACTGCCGTTGGTATAGACGCAGATCTCGGCGGCGATCTGCATCGCCTTGCGGGCGATCTCCTCGGCGTCCTTGTCGGTGTCCATCAGCGCCCGCGCCGCGGCCAGCGCATAGTTGCCGCCCGAGCCGATCGCCATGACGCCGTGCTCGGGCTCCAGCACGTCGCCGGTGCCCGTCAGCGCCAGGGTCACCGACTTGTCGGCCACCAGCATCATGGCCTCCAGCCGCCGCAGGTAGCGGTCGGTGCGCCAGTCCTTGGCCAGTTCCACGCAGGCGCGGGTAAGCTGGTCGGGATACTGCTCGAGCTTGGTTTCGAGCCGCTCCAGAAGCGTGAAGGCGTCGGCGGTCGCCCCGGCGAAGCCGGCGATCACGTTGCCCTTGCCGAGGCGGCGCACCTTGCGGGCATTGCCCTTCATGATGGTCTGGCCGAGGCTGACCTGGCCGTCGCCGGCGATCACCACCTTGCCGCCCTTGCGGACCGTGACGATCGTCGTTGCGTGCATGGTGATTTCGCTGGACATGGGGCGCTCCGGAAGGTCTGCGACAGGGGCCGGGCCGTTGGCATCTCCGGTCCGCTGAACGTTATCTATGCGTCGCGGCGCGGATTGCAAATCGCCCCACCGGACGCGCATGCCGCAAGCCGGCAACTGGAATTTGTCCGGTCGCGCTGCTAAAGCAGCCGCCACTGGCATCGAAAGGACGAGGGAATGAATGCTCCCGCCACCGGCCGCAAGGCTTCGGTCAGCCGCAAGACCAACGAGACGGCGATCAGCGCGTCGGTCGATCTCGACGGATCGGGCAAGTACGCGGTGTCGACCGGCGTCGGCTTCTTCGATCACATGCTCGAGCAGCTGTCGCGTCATTCGCTGATCGACCTGACGCTCGAGGCCAAGGGCGATCTCCATATCGACGACCATCACTCGGTCGAGGATGCCGGCATCGCCATCGGCCAGGCGATCGCGAAGGCGCTCGGCGACCGGCGCGGCATCACCCGCTACGCCTCGATCGACCTCGCCATGGACGAGACCCTGACCCGCGCCGCCATCGACGTGTCGGGCCGGCCGTTCCTCGTCTGGCACGTCGCCTTCTCCGCGCCGAAGATCGGCACTTTCGACACCGAACTCGTGAGGGAGTTCT
The DNA here is from genome assembly GCF_030398385.1 of Aquibium sp. ELW1220. Lineage (GTDB taxonomy): Bacteria > Pseudomonadota > Alphaproteobacteria > Rhizobiales > Rhizobiaceae > Aquibium. The sequence goes on from NZ_JAOAOQ010000002.1 coordinate 104,900, forward strand.
TCCAGGCGCTGGCGCAGAATGCCGGCATCACGCTGCACGTGACGAACCACTATGGCGCCAACAATCACCACATCGCCGAGACCTGCTTCAAGGCGGTCGCGCGCGCGCTGCGGGCGGCGATCGAACCCGACGCGCGGCAGGCGGGCATCGTGCCGTCCACCAAAGGCACGTTGAACGGATAGGAGCAGCCGATGGCGATCTATGTCGTGATGGAGCCGCCGCGTCATGGCGCGGCCGCCGACGAAGTCTACGTTCGCGACGGCTTCCACTGGCTCGGCTTCCTGTTGCCGGTGGTCTGGCTGCTGTGGAACCGCCTCTGGATCGAGACGGTGGTGCTGCTGGCGGTCATGCTCGGCCTCGGTGTGCTGGGTGAGACCTCGGGGTCTGCCGAGATGCTGGTCGGCGGCATGACGCTCCTGGTCTCGATCTATGTCGGCCTCGAGGGCTCGGCCCTGCGGATCTGGGCGCTGCGCCGCAGGGGATATGCGGAATGGGGCGTGGTGGAGGCCGGGAGCCGCGCTGATGCCGAACTCCGCTACCTGTCCGGGCGATCCGAGGACGAGGCGGTGGATCAGCGTCCACTGCCGCCGATCAGGCAGGGTTCTGCTCCGTCGCAATCCTCGTCTGCCGGGAACGAGCCGGAACTCGGCCTGTTCGGCTATCCCGGAAGGACCTGAGACATGCGCGTCGCGATCATCGACTACGGGTCGGGGAATCTGCGCTCGGCCACCAAGGCCTTCGAGCGCGCCTCCCGCGAGAGTGGGGGGGATGCAACGATCGAACTGACGGCCGATGCCGAGCGGGTGCGGACGGCGGACAGGATCGTCCTGCCGGGCGTCGGCGCCTATGCCGACTGCGCGGCCGGCCTGCACGCCGTTCCGGGAATGTGGGAAGCAATCGAGGAATCCACATTGAGAGTGGGACGGCCCTTTCTCGGCATCTGCGTCGGCATGCAGCTGATGTCGCAGCGCGGGCTGGAGAAGACCACGACCCGCGGCTTCGGCTGGATCGAAGGCGACGTCAAGGAGATCGAGCCCGCCGATCCGTCGCTGAAGATCCCGCAGATCGGCTGGAACACGATTCACGTGAAACATCCGCACCCGCTCTTCGAGGGAATTCCCACCGGCGACGAAGGCCTGCACGCCTATTTCGTGCACTCCTATCATCTCGCGGCGACAAATCCCGACCAGGTTCTGGCAACGACCGACTATGGCGGCGAGGTTACCGCCGCGGTGGCGCGCGACAACATGATCGGCACCCAGTTCCACCCCGAGAAGAGCCAGGCGTTCGGGCTGGCCCTGATTGCGAATTTCCTGAAGTGGAGACCTTGATGAAGAAGGGCTACTGGATGGCGATGGTCGACATCACCGATCCTGAAAACTATCCGCGCTACGTCGCCGCCAACAAGGCAGCCTTCGACAAGTACGGAGCGAAGTTCCTCGTTCGCGGCGGCCAGGGCGAGGTGCTCGAAGGTCCGAAGGCCACGCGGCTCGTCATCATCGAGTTCGAGAGCTACCAGACCGCGCTCGACTGTTTCCACTCGCCGGAATACCAGGCCGCCCTGAAGCTGCGCGAGGCCGCGTCGACCGCTCACATGGCCGTCGTTGAAGGCATCTGATCCGATGATCCTCTTTCCGGCGATCGACCTCAAGGACGGCCAGTGCGTCCGCCTCAAGCTCGGCGACATGGCGACGGCAACGGTATACAACACCGACCCCGGCGCGCAGGCGAAGTCCTTTCAGGACCAGGGCTTCGAGTGGCTGCATGTGGTCGACCTGAATGGCGCCTTCGAAGGCGCGAGCGTCAACGGCGCAGCCGTCGAGGCGATCCTGAAAGCGACCACCAACCCCGTCCAGCTCGGCGGCGGCATCCGTACGCTCGCCCACATCGAAAGCTGGCTCGACAAGGGTCTCGCCCGCGTCATCCTGGGGACGGTCGCGGTGCGCGACCCCGATCTGGTGAAGGAGGCCTGCCGGCTCTTCCCCGGCAAGGTGGCCGTCGGGATCGACGCCAAGGGCGGCAAGGTGGCGGTCGAAGGCTGGGCGGAGGCCTCGACCCTCGGCGTCATCGAACTGGCGAAGAAGTTCGAAGGTGCCGGCGTCGCGGCAATCATCTTTACCGATATCGATCGCGACGGCGTGCTCGCCGGCATAAACTGGGATTCGACCATCGACCTGGCGGATGCGGTTTCCATTCCCGTCATCGCCTCGGGCGGACTCGCGTCGATCGCCGACATCGTTCGCATGACCATGCCGGACGCAAGCAAGCTTGAAGGCGCGATCTCGGGCCGCGCCCTTTACGACGGGCGCATCGATCCCGCCGAGGCGCTGGCGATCCTGCGCGGCGATTATCAGCCGCCCGAGGGCGTGCTAGATTGACGCCATGAACATCCAGTCGAGACTGCCGACCACACCGGACGAATTCCTGCGCTGGAACGAAGGGCGCGAGGGGAGCTGGGATTTTGTCGATGGAAGGATCGTCGAAATGATGGTCAGAGTGTCGAAAGCGCACGCCATCATTTCCGGCAACCTTCAGTTTCTCCTGCGGTCGGCCCTGGCCTCCCCGCCTCACGTGGTCAGCAGCGCCGATTTCGGCGTCAGGACGTCGACCAGCGTCAGATATCCGGACGTGATGGTCGACGGGGCGATGGGAAATCCATCGGACCTTGCTGCCGCCATGCCGCTGTTGATCGCCGAAGTGTTGTCTCCGTCGACGGAACCGATCGATTTCGGCCCGAAAGCCGACGAATACCGGACCATCGACAGCCTTCGCTACTACCTCGTCCTTTCCCAAGAAGTCCGACGCGCCTGGCTGTGGGCTCGCGGGACGGACGATCGTTGGTCCGACCCGAAGCTCATCGAAGCAGACGAATCGGTTGATCTGCCGGACCTCGTTATTTCGTTCAACATCGACGAACTCTATTCCGGTCTTCCCTCATGACCCTCAAATCCCGCGTCATCCCCTGCCTCGACGTCAAGGACGGTCGGGTCGTCAAGGGCGTCAACTTCGTCGACCTGATCGATGCCGGCGATCCGGTCGAGGCCGCCCGCGCCTATGACGCGGCCGGTGCCGACGAGCTCTGCTTTCTCGACATCACCGCCTCGTCGGACAACCGCGAAACCATCTTCGACGTGGTGGCCCGTACGGCCGAGCAGTGCTTCATGCCGCTGACCGTGGGCGGAGGAGTGCGCACGGTGGCGGACATCCGCAGGCTGCTGCTGGCCGGCGCCGACAAGGTGTCGATCAACACGGCGGCGGTGAAGAACCCCGACTTCGTCGCCGAGGCGGCCGACAAGTTCGGCAACCAGTGCATCGTCGTGGCGATCGATGCCAAGAAGGTGTCGCAGCAAGGCGAGACGGACCGCTGGGAGATCTTCACCCATGGCGGCCGCACGCCGACCGGCATCGACGCGATCGACTTCGCCCGGCTGGTGGTCGACAAGGGAGCGGGAGAGATCCTGCTGACGTCGATGGACCGCGACGGCACCAAGGCTGGCTACGACCTGCCCGTCACCCGCGCCATCGCCGACGCGGTGCGTGTCCCGGTGATCGCATCGGGCGGCGTCGGCACGCTGGATCACCTGGTCGAAGGCATCCGCGACGGCCACGCGACCGCGGTGCTGGCGGCCTCGATCTTCCACTTCGGCACCTTCACGATCGCCGAGGCCAAGGCGCACATGGCGGCGGCGGGGCTCGCGATGCGACTCGACTCCGGCGTGCATCCGCACTAGACGCCGCTCATGAGCGATTTCACCCTCGACGACCTCCAGCGGATCGTGGCCGAGCGCGCCCGGTCCGGCGATCCGGATTCCTGGACGGCGAAGCTCTTCGCCTCCGGCATGGACCGTGCCGCCAAGAAACTGGGCGAGGAGGCGGTCGAAACGGTCATTGCCGCCGTGCGAAAGGATGAGTCCGAACTCGTATCCGAAAGTGCGGATCTTCTGTATCACTGGCTGGTGGTGCTCGCGCTTGCAGACATCCCGCTGTCGCGGGTGATGGCCGAGCTGGAGCGACGGACCGCGCAGTCGGGCGTTGCGGAAAAGGCGTCCCGCGCGGGACGCTGACGGAAACGGATGGTGTCTTCCGGGACGAATACGGCGATGGACCAGCTTGCACCCGAAGTGAAGTATTCGCCCTACCGGGTCTTTTCGGCGGAGCGATGGGCGGAGTTCCGCGCCGACACCCCGCTCACGCTCGCCGAGGACGAGGTCCAGCGGCTGAGTTCGCTCAACGACCCGATCGACCTCGACGAGGTGCGGCGCATCTACCTGTCGCTGTCGCGGCTGCTCTCGGCCCATGTCGAAGCCACGCAACTCCTGTTTCGCCAGCGCCAGGCCTTCTTCAACGCTTCGGAGACGAAGAAGACCCCCTTCATCATCGGCATTGCCGGATCGGTGGCGGTGGGCAAGTCGGCCACGGCCCGCATCCTGAAGGAACTGCTGGCGCGCTGGCCGTCGAGCCCCAAGGTCGATCTCGTGACGACCGACGGGTTCCTCTATCCCAACGAGGTGCTGCGTCGCGAGAACCTTATGGAGCGCAAGGGCTTTCCCGACAGCTACGACGTCGGCGCCCTGCTGCGCTTCCTGTCGGCCATCAAGTCGGGCGAGCCAAACGTGCCGGCACCGCTCTATTCGCACTTCACTTATGACGTGCTGCCCGGCCAGTACACGGCCATCGACCGGCCGGACATCCTGATCTTCGAGGGCATCAATGTCCTGCAGACGCGGGACCTGCCGAAGGATGGTCGCGCGGTCCCCGTGGTGTCCGACTTCTTCGATTTCTCGATCTACATCGACGCCGACGAGACCCTGATCCACAAGTGGTACATCAACCGCTTCATGCGGCTGCGGGAAACGGCCTTCCGCAATCCGGACTCCTTCTTCCACCGCTATTCGACCCTCTCGGAGGATTCGGCACGCGCCATCGCCGAGGGGCTGTGGACCAACATCAACCTGAAGAACCTGCGCGAGAACATCCTGCCGACCCGCCCGCGCGCCGACCTGATCCTGCGCAAGGGCACGAACCACCGCGTCGAGGAAGTGGCGCTGCGCCGGCTCTGAGGGGCTCCTCCGGGGGGGTGTCTTCGCAAGGCATGCGCCGACGCCCTCCGGCCGCGGGTTCGCGGGGAGGGTCGCTGAGGCAAGTCGGGAGTGGGGCTCGCGGCGGCCGCGATGGCAATCGCTACGACGTATCGGATGCGCGCGGCGTCATCGCCCGACAACCGGATGCGGATCCGGGCACGCCTGATTGCTGCAAGGAACTGGCCTGGCGGGCGATGTCGCAGGTGGCAAAGCGCGCCCGGCGCCTCGCCAGCGCCAGATAGGCCCGCAGCATCCGCGCCAGCATCCGGAAGTCGGCGGCGAGCCGCGCGGCGCGATCACCGGAGCGCGAGGTCGCGAGCAGGGCAGGCGCGCCGGCCGGCAGGCCGATGAGATAGTTCCGCGCAACCGACTCGGCGTGCGCCAGGCCGGCGAGCACGGGGAGCGCGATGGCGAGCGGCCGGCTGGCGGCGCGGTCGGCGAGACCGGCGAAAAGGACGAGCAGCGCCAGGATGTCTTCCAGCACCTCCTCCCTCCAGCTCATGGTCCTCGTCCTCCGTTGGTCTCGGGCACAGTATCTGACCGACGTCGGGGGGTGTGGATAGATTTTCGGCAAGCGGTTGATTTGGATAAGGTCGGACGTCGTATCGCCGACCCGAACAGCCGAGAGAAATGCGGGGACAGTTTACTTAATTCGGGTGATCCCGCAGCGCCGACCGACAGGCTGAGATCCCGAATTAAGTAAACTGTCCCCGTATTTCCCGCATCTCCGGCCGCGTCACCCGGCGCAGCGTCAGGTTGATGCGGCCGCCGCTCTTCAGCAGCGCCGACGTCGAGGGATAGATCCGGTCGACGCCGTGGAAGGCGAGGCGACCTTCGCCGCCGAGGACGACGACGTCGCCGCTTTCGAGACGGATCGATGTGGTGCGTCCGCCGCGGGTCGTCTCGCCGACCCGGAACAGGCAGGAATCGCCGAGCGAGATCGAGACCACGGGCGCGGTCAGGTCCTGCTCGTCGCGGTCCTGGTGCAGGCCCATCTTCGCATCGTCGGTGTAGAAATTGACGAGGCAGGCTTCCGGCGGGGTCGGATGGCCGGAGACCGCGTTCCAGAGGTCGATCAGCCGCGGCGGGATCGCCGGCCAGGGTGCGCCGGTGACGGGATGCGTGGCCTGGTAGCGATAGCCGCGGTCGCGATCGGTGACCCAGCCGAGCACGCCGCAATTGGTCATGCGCACGCTCATCGGCTTGCCGGTGCGCGGCATCTCGGGCCGGTAGAGCGGGGCGGCCGCGACCACCGCGCGGATCTCCTCGACCAGCGCGCGCTGCGCCTCGACGTCGAGATGGCCGGGAATGTGCTTCACGCCGCGCGGCAGGACGATCATGGGTGTACTTCCGGCCTTCCTCAGTCTTGGTCAAGCCAGTGCTGGGGATCCCGCATGCCATGGACGATTGCGATGACATCGAGGCCGTCCCGCGAAGGCTCATAGATCACGATGTATCGGCCCGCGACCAGAAGTCGAGCTTCGGAGCCGAGTTCGGGCCGGGCCACGCCCATGGAAGGTTGCGTGGCTGCGAGTTCCAACTCTTCGATGATGCGGAGTATCAGACGGTCTGCCGCCGTCACGCTGTCCATGGCGATGGTGCGCCAGATATCCCCAAGGTCCCGTTCTGCCCTTGGAGAATAGCGGATGCTACCCACGATTGAGGAACTGCGCCTTGAGATCACCAAGGAAGCCGTCGGGGTCGATCTCGCGGGGCGTGCCGCTCTGCTTGCCTTCGATGTAGGCCTGCTTCAACCGGGCCAGGTCGTCCGCGCGTCCGCGTTCCCGCAACTCCCAGAGCTGCAGGGCATCCTGGACCACGTCGTCGTCCGAAGCATATGCGCCGGATTCTACAGCGTTGCGCACGCGCTCATCCTGTTCGGGCGAGAGCGAAATCGTGACCATCCGGCTCGTACGAGGCTTTGACATGATCCGACAATAGCATGTCGGACGGCCCTGGACAAAGAGGGCCGCCCGTGGAGGATGGCGTCGAACCGGTCGGCCGGGCCTATTTGTCGACGCCGCCCCAGATCGCCTCGGCGGTCTTCACCACCAGCTCGAGCTTGCGCTTCTGGTCGTCGGCGGTGATCTTGTTGCCTTCCTCGGTCGAGGCGAAGCCGCATTGCGGGGCGATGCCGAGCTGGTCGAGATCGGCGTACTTCGATGCCGCGTCGAACTTGCGCTTCAGGTCCTCGATGGTTTCGAGGTCGCCCGTCTTCGTGGTGATGAAGCCCGGCAGGACGCGCTTGTTGCCCTTCGGCAGCAGACGCAGCGGCTCCAGCCCGCCGGCGCGCTCGCTGTCGTACTCCATGAAGTAGATGTCGACGCCCGTCTTGTTGAAGATCGCGTCGGCGGCCGGGTCGTAGGCGCCTTCGGCGGCATAGGTCGAGACGAAGTTGCCGCGGCACATGTGCATGCCGATGACCATGTCGGCCGGCCGGTCCTTGATCGCCTCGTGCATCATCCAGGCGTAGCGGTCGATCAGCCAGTCGGGATCCATGCCCTCGGCCTGCTTGGCCGCCCGGTGCTTGGGATCGCAGAGATAGGCGAAGAAGATGTCGTCCATCTGCAGGTAGCGGCAGCCGGCGTCGTAGAAGGCCTGCACCGCCTTGGCGTAGGTCGCGGCGAGGTCGGCAAACAGCGCCTCCGGATCGTCCTGGTATTCCTTCGGCCGGATGTCGGCCTTGGCGGTGCGGAAATGGCAGCAGCTCGGGCCGGGGATCGATATTTTCGGCGTCGCCTTCGTGTTGGCGGCGACGAACCGGAAATGCTCGATCATCGGATGGTCGGACGGAAAATCGAGCTTGCCTGTGATGGTGGGGAAGATCGGCCGCAGCTTGACGCCGTGGAACTGCACGCCCTCGTCGCGCTGCTCGAGGTCGAGGCCGGTGAGGTCGCCCATGAAGTCGTAGTGCCAGAAGGAGCGCCGGATCTCGCCATCGGTGATCGCGGGGATTCCGACGTCTTCCTGCAGCTTGATGACGTGGCGGATCGCCTCGTCCTCGACCGCCTTGAGTTCGGCGGCGTCGATGGACTTGTCGTCGAAGAACTTCCGGCGTGCTGCCTTGACCGAATCCGGCCTGAGGAGGCTGCCGACGTGATCGGCGCGGTAGGGCGGCTTGGGGGCTGTGGCTGACGACACGGTTCATCTCCCTTCAGGATTGATCTCGCGTGCGGCTTACGCCACTTGGCGCGCGGCTGTCGAGGCCCCGGATCGGGCGGCCGAAGCGTTCTTTACCATCGGGCGTATCGGTGATCACTTCCGCACAACCGCCCACTTTTCATCGAAAAGGTTTTACCTTATAACAAAGGGATACCAAAGGGAGGTGCTTCAATGAACATGCTGAAATGCTCCATCGCCGCGGCCCTCGCGCTCGGCGCCATGACGGTCTCCGGCTTCGCGCAGGACGTCTCGCTGCGCCTGCACCAGATGCTGCCGCCGCAGGCCACGATCCCGGCCAAGGCGCTCAAGCCCTGGGCCGAGAAGGTCATGAAGGAATCGGGCGGTCGCATCAAGATCGACCAGTTCGACGCCATGGCGCTGGGCGGCAAGCCGCCGGAGCTGTACGACCAGGCGAAGGACGGCGCGGTCGACATCATCTGGACCGTCATCGGCTACACGCCCGGCCGCTTCCCGACCACGGAAGCCTTCGAGCTTCCCTTCATGATGACGACGGGCGAGGCCACGTCGAAGGCGCTGCAGGAATATTGCGAGAAGCACTGCATGGACGAGTTCGCCGACGTGAAGGTGATCGCCTGGCACGCGCACGGCCCCGGCCTGATCCATTCGAAGAACCCCGTCAACAAGCTCGAGGACATGAACGGCCTCAAGATCCGCGGCGGTTCGCGCACCATCAACCTGATGCTCGAGAAGCTGGGTTCCACCCCGGTCGGCATGCCCGTTCCGGCCGTGTCGGAAGCACTGTCCAAGGGTGTGATCGACGCGACCACCATCCCGTGGGAGGTGACGCCGTCGCTCAAGGTTTCGGAACTGGTGAAGAACCACACCACCTTCTCCGGCAAGAACGGCCTCTACACCCAGACCTTCGTGGTGGCGATGAACAAGTCGGCCTATGACGCGCTGCCGGACGACCTGAAGAAGGTCATCGACGACAATTCGGGCATCGAGACCGCTGCCTTCTTCGGCCGCGTGATGGACGAGGGCGACGTCGCCGGCAAGTCGATCGCCGAGAAGCTCGGCAACAACATCATCGTGCTCGACGATGCCGAGACCCAGCGCTGGAAGGACACCGCCACGCCGCTGATCGAGGCCTGGGAAGCCGAGATGACGGGCAAGGGCAAGGACGGCAAGGCTCTCGTCGAGGAGGCCAAGGCGCTCGTGGAGAAGCATTCGACCGGCATGTGATCCGCCGTCGGACGCTGCGAACTTCGAACGGCCGCGGGCAACCGCGGCCGTTTCGCATTTCCGGCTCTTCAAGCCGGCGCTGCGGCGCGGTATCCTGCCGGGTGCGGCAGGAGGAGGCCCCACCATGTCCGAACTCGCGCATCTCGTGGCGACCATGTTCCGCAAGGCTGCGGGCCGAAGCCGCTTCATCGTCGCGATCGCCGGCCCGCCTGGAGCGGGCAAGTCGACGCTGGCCGAAAAGCTGCTGCCGCTCTTCCCGGAGGGAACTGCCGCCATCGTGCCGATGGACGGATTCCACTACGACAACGCCGTCCTCGACCGGCGCGGCCTGCTGCCGCGCAAGGGCGCACCGGAGACCTTCGATGTCGCCGGACTGACCGCGGCTCTGCAGCGCGTCCGTGCCGGCGACGAGGACGTCGCCGTGCCGCTGTTCGATCGCGCGGCCGATCTCGCGCGGGCAGGCGCGGCCATCGTGCCGCGCGACGTCCGCTTCGTGCTGGTGGAGGGCAACTACCTCCTGTCCGACGAGGCGCCATGGAACGGTCTCGCGCCGCTCTTCGACTTCGCGGTGTTCCTCGACGTCGCCGAACCCGAGCTGGAGCGTCGCCTTGTCGAGCGCTGGCGGCAGCACGGACATTCGCCCGAGGATGCGATCGCGCGCGCATTTTCCAACGATATCCCAAATGCGCGTCGCGTTCTGGCGCGCCGCCGCCCCGCCGATGTGGAATGGGGAGGGGACCTATAGGGCTCCGGGGTGCCCGGGGCCATCGTACCAGAGCTGCAAACAGGCGGGGAAAAACACATGAAACTGGGCTTCATCGGCCTCGGCAATGTCGGCGGAAAGCTTGCGGGCTCGCTGCTGCGCAACGGCTTCGACCTGACCGTGCGCGACCTCGACCGCAAGGCGGGCGAACGGTTCCTGGCTGCGGGTGCTGCGTGGGGCGACAGCCCGCGCGCGATGGCGCAGAGCTGCGACATGGTCATCACCTGCCTGCCGTCGCCGGCCGCCTCCGCGGCGGTGGTCGAGGGCGAGGACGGCATACTCGCCGGCCTGAGCGCGGGCAAGATCTGGTCGGAGATGTCGACGACGGACGCGGCCGAGATCACGCGGCTGGCGGCCAGGGTGGAGGCGCTCGGCGCCTTTGCGGTCGACTGCCCGGTCTCCGGCGGCGTGCATCGCGCCGCGACCGGCAACATCTCGATCTTCGCCGGCTGCGACCGTGCCGTCTTCGAGCGCGTGCTGCCAGTGCTGAGGGTGCTCGGCCGCCGCGTGCTGCACACCGGGCCGATCGGCACCGCCTCGACGCTGAAGGTGATGACCAACTATCTCGCCACAGCCAACCTGCTCACGCTCTGCGAGGCGCTGGTGACCATGAAGGCCGCCGGCATGGACCTCGCGACCACCTACGAGGCGATCAAGATCTCGTCGGGCACCTCCTTCGTGCACGAGACCGAGAGCCAGCTGATCCTGTCCGGCTCGCGCGACGTCGACTTCTCGATGGACCTCGTGATGAAGGACATCGGCCTGTTCCAGACCATCGCCGAACGCAGCGGCGTGCCGCTGGAAATCTCGCCGCTGATGATCGACATCTTCCGCGACGGCCAGCGCCGCTATGGCCAGCGCGCCAATTCCGACGACATCATCCGCCGGCTCGAGGAGGCGACCGGCCTGTCGATCCTGGCGCCGGGATTCCCGCAGGAACTGGTCGACGACGAGCCGGAAGAGCCGGGCTACGAGGTGGTGCCGCCCGGGCGGCAGGGGTGAGTTAGCCGGCTAACCGGCTCCTGCCGTCGGGCGTCGCCTCAAGCAGAGACGGCCGCGAACACCGCCTTGAGGTCGTAGCCGGCGGCTTCGACCGTCTCCAGCGTCGGGGGCGTGGCGAGCGCGAGCAGCTTGCGGGCCATCATGTGGTCGCCCGGCGCGTTGACGGTCTCGACGCCGATAAGCGCGCCGTGGCGGAAGCAGTGCACCGTCAGCTTCGCGCCGTCGTCGGAAGGCCGGGCGACCTGGTGGTCGGCGCCCGCCGTCAGCCCGGCGATCTGCAGCTTGAAGGCTGCCTGGTCGCTCCAGAACCACGGCACCTTGTCGTAGGGCTCCGGCCGGCCGAGCAGCCGCTGCACGACGCATTTGGCCTGGTCGATCGCGTTCTGCACCGATTCGAGCCGGATCAGCGTGCCGTCATGGCCGAACGGGAACGAGGCGCAATCGCCGATGGCCGAGATCTCGGCGGCCGAGGTCTCCATCAGGTCGTTCACCCGGATGCCATCCTGCACGTAGAGCCCCGCGGCCTCGGCGATCTCGACGTTCGGCACGATGCCGGCCGACACGAGCACGAGGTCGGCATCGACCGCACCGCCCTCGATCTCGACCGCCGCCGCCCGGCCGCGGCCGTTGTCCCTGATCCCACGGGCCATGGTGCCGAGACGGATATCGACCCCCGATGCGCGGTGCATGGCGAGGAAATGCGCCGAGATGGCCGGCGAGACGACGCGCGACATCAGCCGGTCGGTGGCTTCGAGCACGGTCACCTTTGCGCCGGCCGCGGCCGCGGTCGCTGCGATCTCCAGCCCGATGAAGCCACCGCCGATGACAACGAGCGACAGGCCGGGTGCGATGGCGGTGCGGATGCGTTCGGCGTCGGCGAGCGTTCGCAGCTGCATCACGCCCTCGAGCTCCATGCCGGCGATCGGCAGGCGCCGGTTGCGCGCGCCGAGGGCCAGCACGAGATGGTCGAAGCCGTGGACCTGGCCGTCGTCGAGCTCGACGGTCGCGTCCGCGCGATGGATCGCGGCCAGGCGGCGGCCGTCGAGATAGCGGATGGCGTTCTTTTCGAAGAAGTCGGCGTTGCGGAACAGAAGCCGGTCGGCATTGCCGGTCTTGATGTACTCCTTCGACAGCGGCGGCCGCTGGTAGGGCAGGCCCGGCTCGTCGCCGACGAGCAGGACCTCGCCGTCGAACCCGTCCTGGCGCAGGCTGGCGGCGACCTGGAAGCCGCCCTGGCCGGCTCCGGCGATGACGACGCGCTTCGGGGTCATGGACGGATCTCCCGGATGAAGTTGGGCCGGACACGGCTGGGCGCGCCGCCTGCATTCGACCCGGATCTTGCCATCGGCATCAGGCTCATTGATCGGTCCCCGTCCACACCGCCGGCTCCACCGGTTTCATGGGTCAGGGATTGGCGCTTTCGCGACCGCTGGTCAAGGCTGAGGCGTCGGTGGCCGAGCGGATCGGCACCGCTGGTCCGGCGACCAGGCGGAGGCCGCCCGGTCGTGCGCTCGTTTCAGCCGTCGCTGCCCCCTCTCCGTCGCCGCTCCGCGGCGCCACCTCTACCCCCGTTCCGGGTAGAGAGGACGGGCGCTCGTTCCGTCAGCCGAGCACCTCGGCGACGGCTTCCGCCGCCTTGCCCACCACCTCGTCGGCCTCGGCGCGGGTCAGGCAGAGGGGCGGGGCGAAGCCCAGGATGTCGCCTTGCGGCATGGCGCGGCCGATGACACCGCGCTTGAGCAACGCCGCCGCGACCGCGGGGCCGATCTTACGCGACGGGTCGAAGAAGCGGCGCGTCTCCCGGTCCTCGACGAACTCGACGGCGCAGAGCATGCCCTCGCCGCGCACGTCGCCGACATGGGCGTGGTCGCCGAGTGATGCCTTCATCTGCGCGTTGAGGTAGGCGCCGGTCTCGCCGGCGTTCTTCACCAGGCCGAGCGAATCGATCAGCTTCAGGTTGGCGACGCCGGCCGCAGCCCCGATCGGATGCGCCGAATAGGTCCAGCCATGGCCGATCGGGCCGTTCTCGTCGGTGCCGCGCTCGAGCACGTCCCAGACCTTCTCCGAGAAGATCGAGCCCGACAGCGGCGCGTAGGCCGAGGTCAGGCCCTTGGCGATGGTGATGATATCGGGTTCGATGCGGTAGTGGTCCGACCCGAACATCGTGCCGAGACGGCCGAAGCCGGTCACCACCTCGTCGGCGATGAGCAGGATGTCGTGCTTCTTCAGCACGGGCTGAATCGCCGCCCAATAGCCCGCCGGCGGCGGCACGATGCCGCCGGTGCCGAGGATCGGCTCGCCGATGAAGGCGGCGATGGTGTCGGCGCCCTCGCGCGCAATCAGCGCCTCGAGCTCGGCGACGCAATGGGCGATGAAATCGGCTTCGCTCATCGCGAGGTCGGCGCGGCGGAAATAGTCCGGCGCCACGGTGTGCAGCACCTGCGGCAGCGGCAGGTCGAACTTGTCGTGGAAGGGCTTCAGCCCGGTGAGCGAGCCGGTGACGAGACCCGAGCCGTGATAGCCGCGCCAGCGCGAGACGATCTTCTTTTTCTGCGGCCGGCCAAGGATGTTGTTGTAGTACCAGACCAGCTTGACGTTGGTCTCGTTGGCGTCGGAGCCGCCGAGGCCGAAATAGACCTTCGACATGTTCTTCGGCGCGCGCTCCAGCACCATCTTCGCCAGTGTAATGGAGGCCTCCGTGCCGTGGCCGACATAGGCGTGGTAGTAGGCGAGCTCCTTTGCCTGCGCCGCGATCGCCTCGGCGATCTCGGGCCGGCCGTAGCCGACATTGACGCAGTACAGCCCGGCGAAGGCGTCGAGCAGGCGGTTGCCGTCGCGGTCCTCGATGTGGACGCCCTTGCCGCCGGTGACGATGCGGTTGGGGCTCTCGCCGCGCGCATGCTGGGCCAGATGGGTCGAGGGGTGGAAGAAGTGCTGGCGGTCCCACTGGTCGAGCAGATCGTTCTTCAGCATGGCGGGTCTCCTGTCGTTGCGGCCTTGCGGGCCTTTCGTTCGAGGCGCTGTAGCCTCACGCCGCGTCGCGGCAGATGTACTTCACGTCGGTATAGGCTTCCATGCCGTGGCGCGACCCCTCGCGGCCGAGCCCGGCCTGCTTGACGCCGCCGAACGGCACCGGCGCGCCGGTGATCCTGGTGCGGTTCACCGCCACCATGCCGAATTCGAGCGCATGGCTCATCCGGGCGATGCGCGCCGGGTCCGACGTGTGCAGATAGGCGACGAGGCCGGTTTCGGTGGCGTTGGCCTTCGCCAGCACCTCGTGCTCGCGATCGAAAGGCGCGAAGGCGGCGACCGGACCGAAGGTCTCCTCGGTAAAGATCGCGGCGTCGTCGGGCACGTCGGCGAGCACCGTCGGCTCGAAGAACAGCGGCCCGGCCGCATGGCGCTTGCCGCCGCAGACGAGCCGTGCGCCGCGGGCCAGAGCGTCGGCGACATGCGCCTCCTGCTTGGCGACCGCGCGGTCGTTCATCAGCGGCCCGATGTCGGGATCGGTCAGGCCGGGACCGACGGTGAGCGCGGCGGTGCGCGCGGTGAAGGCCTCGACGAAGCGCGCGTAGAGCGGACGCTCGACATAGAAGCGGTTGGCGGCGAGGCAGTCCTGCCCGGAGGTGGCGAACTTGGCCGCGATCGCCCGGTCGACGGCGCGGTCGACGTCGCAGTCGGCGAAGGCGATGAAGGGGGCGTGGCCGCCGAGCTCCAGCACCAGCCGCTTGATGGTATGCGCGGACTGACCGTAGAGCAGGCGGCCGACCCCGGTCGAGCCGGTGAAGGACAGCGCCCGCACCTTGGGCGAGGCGGTCAGGGCGCCGACCACCTCCGGCGCATGGCCGGTGACGACGTTGAAGACGCCGACAGGCAGGCCGGCGCGTTCGGCGAGTTCCGCCAGCGCCAGCGCCGAGAACGGCGTCTCGGACGAGGGATGCGCGACGACGGTGCAGCCGGCGGCGAGTGCGGCGGCCGCCTTGCGCGTCAGCATGGCGGCGGGGAAGTTCCAGGGCGTGACGAGGCCGGCGACGCCGACAGGCTGGCGGATCACGCTCATCTCGGCGTCCGGCAGGTGCGAGGCGATGCCCTCGACCGTCAGCCGCTTCGCCTCCTCGGCGTAGAATTCGACGAAGGAGGCGGCGTAGTCGATCTCGCCCAGCGCCTCCGACAGCGGCTTGCCCTGCTCCCTGACCATCAGCCGGGCGAGGTCGTCGCGATGGGCGAGGATCAGTTCGAACCAGCGCCGCAGCAAAGCCGCGCGCGCCTGCGGCAGGCGTGCTGCCCAGGCCGGGAAGGCGGCGTGGGCTGTGGCGATGGCGGCATCGGTGTCCGCCGCGGTGAGCGCAGGCACCGCTCCGACGCGCGTGCCATGGGCGGGATCGACGACGTCGATGAAGGCGCGGCCCGTGCCGGCCGTCCAGGCGCCGCCGACATAGGCATATTCGCGAAACAGGCGCGGATCGACGAGATCGGTCAGCGCGGCTTTCTGCAGGAAGGCGAGGTTGGGCATGGCAGGCTCCCTTTGCATGGTGAGCCGCCAGTGTGGCGCCGCTCTGCCCGAAGGATCGTCGCTTCGGGCACCCGCCCGCCGACGATCCTTCGGAATCCCCTCCGCCCGGCCGATCATTCCTTCGGACGAGCGATCAGCTCGAGCGGCAGCGCCGCCGCCTGCTTCACCGGCTTGGTCACGACATAGGTGAAGTAGCGCGCGAGCCCCAGCCGGGCTTCCAGCAGGTGGTCGACGAGGCGCTGGTAGCTGTCGATGTCGCGGGTGACGATCTGCAGGATGTAGTCGAAGCCGCCGCCGACGGCGTAGCAGGCGACGATCTCGTCATGGCGCTCCATCGCGCGCTCGAAGAGCTGGAAATCCTCCGCCCGGTGCTGCTCGAGTTCGACCGCCATGAAGACGACGATGTGCGGCCCGAGCTTCTTCAGCGCCACCTCGGCATGGTAGCCGGTGATGATGCCGGCCTTCTCCAGCCGCTGCAGCCGCTCCCAGCAGGGTGCGGCCGACAGGTTCACCCGCCGAGCAAGGTCGGCCTTCGAGATGCGGCCTTCGGCGCGCAGGATGGCGAGGATCTTCAGGTCGCGGTCGTCGAGCTTCAGCATGGGGCCGCGCCCGCGCAACCGGACAAGCCCGCGCTCTGTCGCGCCCCCCACTGGCCTGCCGGCCATCTCCCCCACGAGGGGGGAGATCGGCTGTCACCGCCGCCGTGCCCGATTGTCAGGGTTTTCGCGAGGCCGCAGCGCGGAAGCTGCCGATCTCCCCCCTCGTGGGGGAGATGGCCGGCAGGCCAGTGGGGGGCGCGACAGAGCGCGGCGTTGGGCATGGCTCAGGTCGAAATCACCGACCCCGCACCCGCCGCCTGCGCGCGCTGCGCGGCGAAGGTGGCGATGGCGGTGTCCTGGGCGCCGGTCCCGGTGAGGTCGCAGATGGTGACCTGGTCGTCGCGCGTGCGGCCGGGCGAAGCGCCCGTGACGATCGCGCCGAGTTCGGGCGGGGTGCTCTTGCTCCAGAGGCCGGCGGCGAGCGCGCTGCGCAACTCGCCGAGCGCCTCGCACTGGCTGACGCGGTCGCAGACATAGAGGTCGGCGGCGGCGAGCGCCGCGGGGTCGATCTCGTTCTTGCCGGCCTGGTCGGAGCCAATGGCCGTGACGTGCAGGCCCGGATGCAGCCAGCCGGCTTTCAGCACCGGCACCTCGGCGGGTGTCGTGGTGACGACGAGCTGGCTCTGCGCCACCAGCTTCGCCGGATCGGCGACGGGTTCGGCGTCGATGCCGTGGCGGACGGCGATGTCGAGTGCGCAGGCGGCGGCCTTGTCGGCGTCGCGGCCCCAGACGAGCACCCGCCGGACCGGCCGCACCAAGAGCGCCGCCGCGACCTGCAGCCGCGCCTGCACGCCGGTGCCGATGACGCCGACCGTGTGGGTGTCGGCCGGGGCGAGATGCCGTGCCGCCACCGCGCCGGCGGCGGCAGTGCGCACGTCGGTCAGGTAGCCATTGTCGAGGAGCAGCGCCTGCACCAGGCCGGTCTTTGCCGAAAACAGGATCATCAGCCCGTTGAGGCTGGGCAGGCCGATCTTCGGATTGTCGAAGAAGCCGGGGCTGACCTTGATGGCGAAGCCGTCGAAGCCCGGCAGGTAGGCGGTCTTGACGTCGACCTCGCCATTGGCCTCCGGGATCGCCATCGACAGGATCGGCGGCATGACCACGCCGCCGCCCGCGAGCGCGGCGAAAGCCTTTTCCACCATGTCGACGGCCTCGAGGTCGAGCGCCACGATCTTGCGCAGGTCGGTTTCGGTCAGGATCGTCACGTCATGGGGCATAGGCGCGTCCCTCGAGCGTCAGGTCGCCGAGCGCCACGTCCTGGCCACCCATGATGCGGTGGAAGACCGCCATGTCGACGTTGCGGCCGGTGATGATGGTGGCGATCGGACCTTTGATGGCTGGAAGTTTGCCGGCTTGAAGAGCGGCGATGCCCACCACGCAGGCGCCCTCCGCCACCATGCGGTCCTCGTAGAACAGCGTCTGCAGCGCGCGGTAGATTTCCGCCTCGGTGACCAGCACCACGTCGTCGAGCAGGTCGCGGCAGAGCGGGAAGGAGAGGCGGTTGTCGAGGCCGATGCCGCCACCGAGCGAATCGGCGAGGCTCGCCACCTCCTCGACCTCGACGGGGCGACCGGCGCGGATCGAGGCGTCCATGGCCGCGCCGCGGTCCATCGAGACGCCGATGACGCGCGCCGACGGCTTGATCGTCTTGACCGCCAGCGCAACGCCGGCTGCGAGCCCGCCGCCCGACAGCGGCACCAGCACCATGTCGAGGTCGGGCCGGTCCTGCATCAGTTCGAGACCGATCGTGCCCTGGCCGGCGATGACGTGCGGGTCGTCGAAGGGCGAGATTTCCACGAACCCGTCCTCCGCGGCGATTCGCCGGCTCTCGGCATGCGCCTCGTCCTGGCTGCGGCCGACGATGCGCACCTCGGCGCCGATTGCGCGGATGCCGTCGACCTTGGCCTGCGGCACGAGGCTCGACATGCAGACGACCGCCCGCAGCCCGCGCGCCCGGGCGGCATAGGCGACGCCGCGGCCGTGATTGCCGGTGGAGCAGCAGGTGACGCCGGCGACGCTGGCCGGCAGGTTGAGGATGGCGTTGGCCGCGCCGCGCAGCTTGAAGGCGCCGATCGGCTGGGTGGTCTCCAGCTTGAGCAGGAAGTCCTGGCCGGCGAGCGCGGAGAGATGCGGCGACGGCACCAGCGGCGTGCGCACCGCCACGCCGCGGATGGTGCGGGCGGCAGCGAGGATGTCGGCGAGGACGAGGCTCAAGCGGCCTCCTTGACCGCGCTCAGGAACTGCTGCGTGCGCTCCTTCTGCGGATTGCCGAACAGCTCGTCGGGCGTGCCCTGCTCCTCGATGCGGCCGCCGAAGAAGAAGCAGATGCGGTCGGAAATGTCCTTGGCGAAGCCCATCTGGTGCGTGACCATCAGCATGGTGAGGTTGTGCCGGGCGACCAGCTGGCGGATGACGTTGGTGACCTCGCCGATCACCTCCGGGTCGAGCGCCGAGGTGACCTCGTCGAACAGCATGACCTTCGGCCGCATGGCGAGCGCACGCGCGATGGCGACGCGCTGCTGCTGGCCGCCGGACAGGCGGGAGGGATGCTGGTCGCGCTTGTCGGCCATGCCGACCATCTCGAGCAGTTCCTCGGCGCGCTCGCGGGCGTCCTTCTTCGGCATCCCGAGCACGTGGACCGGGCCCTCCATGCAGTTCTCCAGCGCGGTCATGTGCGGGAACAGGTTGAAATGCTGGAAGCACATGCCGATGTTGGACCGCATCTCGCGCAGGTGGCGGGCATTGGCGCGCACGAGCCGCCCGTTCTGCGGCATGTGGGTGAGCGGCTTGCCGTCGACATAGATGACGCCGTCATTGATCGTCTCCAGCGTCATCAGCATCCGGAGCACGGTGGTCTTGCCGGAGCCGGAGGGGCCGATGATCGTGACCATCTCGCCTTCGGCGACGTCGAGGTCGAGCGCGTCGAGCACGACGAGTTCGCCGTAGCGCTTGGAGACCTTCCTGAAGCTCACCATCGGCACGTCGGGTCCCTCGAGCGCGAGAGGGAAACCGGAGAGGTCTTCGTCTGTCATCAGCTCAATCCCAGTTTCCTGCGCACCCAGCGCTCGAAGACACGGATGCCTGCGGCAGTGGGCAGCGAGATGGCCAGAAAGATGAGCCCGACCAGCGTGTAGGGCTCGAGATAGCGGTAGGTTTCGGAACCGATCGCGGTTGCGGTGTGCATCAGCTCGGCGACGCCGATCACCGACAGCATCGGCGTGTCCTTGAAGATGCCGACCAGATAGTTGCCCATGCCGGCGAGCGAGGGCGGCAGCGCCTGCGGGATGACGACGCGGAAATAGGTCCGCCTGGTCGAGAGGTTGAGCGAGGTCGCCGCCTCCCACTGGCCCTTCGGCACGCTGTCCAGGCCGCCGCGATAGACCTCCGACAGGTAGGACGCGTAGTGCAGGCCGATCGCGATCATGCCCGCCGTCCAGGGCGAGAGGCGCAGCCCGAACTGCGGGCCGACATAGAAGACGAAGAAGATCTGCAGCACCAGCGGCGTCGACCGGATGAACTCGACCGCCTCGCGCACGACGAAGGTCAGCGCGCGGTAGGGCGTGCGTTGGGCGAGCGCGAAGACGAGGCCGAGCACGACGGCGATGCCATAGCCCAGCACGGCGGCGAGCAGCGTGTTGCCCGTCGCCATGATCAGGCGGGGCAGGATCTCGAAGGTGAAGTCCCAGCGCCAGTCGAACACGGCTCAGGCCCTCCCGACCATGCGCTGCATGAACCGCTCCAGCCAGCGCATGAAGGGCGTGATCATGAAGCGGGCGATGACGTAGTAGATGATCAGCGCGGTGCCGAAGGTCTGCGCCGACAGGAAGGTCGTGCCGTTGATCTGCTTGACCTGGAACATCAGGTCGGCGACCGCGATCAGCGCGACCAGGGCGGTGCCCTTCAGGAGCTCGATCAAGAGGTTGCCCCAGGAGGGCAGCATGATCAGCAGCGCCTGCGGCAGGATCACCCGTCGCATGCGTCTGGCCGGCGACATGTTGAGCGCCAGTGCGGCCTCCCACTGGCCCCTGGGTACCGACAGGATCGCGCCGCGCACGAGTTCGGCGCCATAGGCGCCGAGGTTCATGCCGACGGCGACGAAGCCGGCGGTGAACTTTTCCAGCGTGATGCCAAACAGCGGCAGGACGAAGAAGATCCAGTAGAGCTGGACGAGAAGCGAAGTGCCGCGGAATATCTCGATGTAGACGGTGGCTGTGCCGCTGACGAGGCCGTTCTTCGACATCCGCATGAGGCCGGCAGCGAGCGCGATCGCGACGGCGAGCACCGTGGCCAGCACGGTGAGCAGCATGGTGACCAGCGTGCCGCTGAGGATCCGGTCGCCATATTGGCCGAGGAACTCGAAATAGGACATGCGGCTCCGCCTTTCCCCTCAAGGCGCCGCAGCAGGGATGGCTCGCATCCCCGGCGGGCGGCCGCGAAGAGCGGCGGACCGGTTCTCCCGGCCCGCCACGCTTTCAGATCAGCGGTTGGCGCAGACCCATTCGGTCGTCCTGTCGCCGGGCAGGGACCCCTCGCCATAGCCATATTCGGCGACGGCGTTCAGCATCTCCTCGGAGCCGAGATACTCCGCCTGGGCCGCGTTGAACTTGTCGACGAAGTCCTGGTCGTCCTTGCGGAAGCCGATGCCGGCCCAGTTGAAGCCGTCTTCCGGCATGGCTTCCGGATCGGTGACCTCGACGGCGCCGTCGGAGCTGTCAGCCAGCTGCTTGACGGTGAAGTAGGTGCCGGCGCCGGCATCGGCGCGGCCGGCGCGCACGGCGGCGAGGATCTCGGTCGGCCCGGGCACCTGCATGATGTTGCTTTCCTCCACGCCGGCGGCCTTGGCGGCCTCGATGTTGGAATAGCCGGCGCCCGTGACCATGACGGCGTCGTTCGCCACCAGGCTTTCGTAGTCGCCGATCTTCTTCGGATTGCCCGGCGCGACAATGAAAGCGTCACCGATCCTGGCCATCGGCTCGGAGAAGGCGATGTTCTCGCAGCGGCTGGCCAGGATGTTCATGCCGCCGGTGACGATGTCGAAGCGGCCGGCGTTGAGGCCCGGGATCAACCCGCCCCACTCGGTCTGCACGGGCTCGATGTTGGTGTAGCCCATCTTTTCCAGCACGCCGAGCGCATGTGCGTTGACGAAGCCTTTCGGGCCGCCGTCCTCGCCGGGATAGGCGAAGGGAATTTCGTTCGCGAAGCCGATGCGGATCGGCTCGCCGGCCTCGATCCGATCCATCAGCGGGCCGGCATTGGCGAGGGACGCTCCCATGGTCAGGGCGGCGATGCCGGTGAGCATGGTTCTCAGGAGGGCGCGTGTCATGGCAGTTATTCCTTTTTCTGGAATGGAAAGATAACTGGGTGTCAGGCGGCGTTGTGCACAACATCATATCATAGGCATGATCTGTCAACGGTGAATGCATTCGGACCGTAAGGAAGCCTCTTCCAAACCGCCCCTCGAATGGAGTAGATGTACACAATGAAGCAATTGCCACCGACGCAGGCGACTGCGCGGTCGGGGAGGACGCATGCCTGCAAGTCAGTTGCCCTTCAGCGCGGGCGAATATGAACGCCGCCTGACGAAAGTCCGCGCCGCCATGGCCGCGCGCGAGATCGACGTTCTCTTCATCGAGGATCCCTCCAACATGGCCTGGCTGACCGGCTATGACGGCTGGTCCTTCTACGTGCACCAGGGCGTGGTCGTCTTTCACGACCAGGACCCGATCTGGTGGGGCCGCGGCCAGGACGCCAACGGGGCCGTCCGCACCGTCTGGATGGCCGACGAGCGGGTGAGGAGCTATTCCGACCACTACATCCAGTCGCCGAAGCTCCACCCGATGGAGACGCTGGCAGCGCTGCTGCGCGAGCACGGCTACGGCCGCCGGCGAATCGGTCTGGAACTCGAGAACTACTATTTCTCGGCCAAGGCCTATCTCGTGCTGCGGGACGAATTGCCGGATGCGACGCTGGTGGACGCCACCGCGCTGGTGAACTGGCAGCGCACGGTGAAGTCGGACGAGGAGATCGTCTTCATGCGCCGCGCCGCGCGCATCTCGGAAAAGATCGTCGACGGCATCATGCAGCGCGTCGAGCCGGGGCTGAAGAAGAACGACCTCGTGGCGGAGATCTACGGCGATGCCATCCGTGGCGTCGACGACGACTGGGGCGAGTACCCGGCGATCGTGCCCTTGCTGCCGAGCGGTTCGGATGCGGCGGCGCCGCACCTGACCTGGGACGGCCGCCGCTTCGAGGAAGGCACGGCGACATTCTTCGAGATCGCCGGCTGCTATCGCCGCTACCACGTGCCCTTTTGCCGGACCGTCTTTCTCGGTACGCCGCCTGCCTACATGCTGGAGGCGGAAAGGGCGCTGGCGGAAGGCCTGGAGGCGGGCCTGGAAGCCGCCCGCCCCGGCAACCGCGCGGGCGACGTGGCCGATGCGCTCTACCGCTCGCTGGAGAAGGCCGGCATCGAACGCGAGGGTCGCTGCGGCTATCCGATCGGCATCTCCTATCCGCCGGACTGGGGTGAACGCACCATTTCGTTCCGGACCGAAGACGACACCATCCTGGAAGCGGGCATGACGTTCCATTTCATGCCGGGGCTGTGGATGAGCGACTGGGGACTGGAGATCACCGAGAGCATCCTCATCCGGGAGAACGGCGCCGCCGAATGCCTGTGCAACCGCCCCCGCAAGCTGTTCGTGAAGAACTGAGCCGCCATGGACCTCCTGGCGCGCACGCGCGACATCCTGGGCGAGCTGATCGCCTTTCCGACGGTCTCTTCCGACAGCAACCTGGAACTCATCACCTATGCCGCCGACCTGCTGTCGAGCGCCGGCGCGACCCTGTCCTTCACGCGCGACGAGAGCGGCACCAAGGCCAATCTCTTCGCCACGCTGGGGCCGGCCGGCGATGGCGGCATCGTGCTGTCGGGGCACACCGACGTGGTTCCGGTGGCCGGCCAGGACTGGGCGAGCGACCCCTTCGTCATGACCGAGCG
Source organism: Aquibium sp. ELW1220 (assembly GCF_030398385.1). Classification (GTDB taxonomy): domain Bacteria; phylum Pseudomonadota; class Alphaproteobacteria; order Rhizobiales; family Rhizobiaceae; genus Aquibium. The sequence goes on from NZ_JAOAOQ010000002.1 coordinate 128,223, forward strand.
GGATGGTTTGCTCTACGGTCGCGGCGCCTGCGACATGAAGGGCTTCATCGCCTGCGTGCTGGCCATGGCGCCCCATTACGGTTCGCTCGACCTCAGGCGGCCGCTGCATGTCGCCCTGACCCATGACGAGGAAGTCGGCTGCATGGGCGCGCGGACGCTGGTGGCGGAGATCGAGCGCACGGGGCTGCGGCCCGCCGTCGCGATCATCGGCGAGCCGACCTCGATGCGCGTCATCGAAGGCCACAAGGGCTGCCACGAATACACCACCGAGTTCACGGGCCTGGAGGGCCACGGTTCGCGGCCGGAACTCGGGGTGAATGCCGTCGAATTTGCCGCGCGCTACCTCGGCAGGTTGCTCGATCTCCGCGAAGCCCTCGTCGGGCGTGCACCGGCGGGAAGCCGGTTCACGCCGCCCTGGACGACGCTTCAGGTCGGGCGCATCGCGGGGGGCGTCGCGCACAACGTCATCGCCGGCCAGTGCTCCGTCGACTGGGAGATGCGGCCGGTGCAGCGCGGCGACGCCGATTTCGTCAAGGATGCGATCGGGGCCTATGTCGAGCGCGAGCTGAAGCCGGCCATGCGCGCCGTCTCGCCGAACGCCGACATCGTCACGCACACCGTGGGCGAAATCGCCGGCCTCGCCGTCGTGGACGATTCCGAAGCGCGCGACATCGTCTTCGCGCTGACCGGCCAGAACGAGGCGGACGTGGTGGCCTTCGGCACGGAGGCCGGCCTGTTCCAGGCGCTCGGGATGTCGGTCGTGGTCTGCGGACCGGGCTCCATCGACCAGGCGCACAAGCCCGACGAATATGTCGCGCTTGACCAATTGTCGGCTTGCCTGAAGATGCTCGAGGGGCTGGGCGGCACGCTGGCGGGATGATGGAAACGATACGGAGTCTGGGGGAAAGCGGCGCGGACCTGCGAGCGCCCGCGGTCGAGGAGGGCGCGCGGCGCCGATTCGACCGCATCTACGATACGCTGCGCATGCGCATCTGCCTGCTCGAGTACCAGCCTCTGGAGCGTCTGCGCGAGGAGGATCTCGCCGCCGAATTCAAGGTGTCGCGCACGCCGATCCGCCGCGTCCTGGTCAAGCTCGAGGCCGAGGGCCTTCTGCGCTCCGTCCACGGCGTCGGCACCTTCGTGACCGACATCGACATCCGCGGGCTCGAACAGGTCTACCAGCTGCGCGTCGAGCTTGCCGAACTCATCGGCAGGCTTGCGCCGGTGAAGCCGGACGCGACGAGGCTTCAGGCGTTCCGCGACGCTCTCGCCCGATGCGAGGTGCTGGTCGTGACGCCGGAACCGCGCGATTTCTCGCGGCTCAACATCGACTTCTTCCATCTGCTCAACGGTCTGACCGAGAACGGACCGCTGCGCGAGATCTCCGAGCGCCTCTATTTCCAGACCACGCGGATCTGGCTGAAGACCGTCTCGACGCTGAACCGCTTCAGCCTCGTGCTTCACGAGGAGATCAGGACGTTCCACCGCGAGGTATCCGATATCGTGGCGGCCGTCGAAATCGGCGACCTGCAGTCCGTCGGCCATATAAGGCGCGCCCACATCGCCATGAGCTTCGCGCGGCTCCGCGCCTACTCGGCGGGACGGGGCACGGGCGAAGACGTCCCGTCGTGACGCGATTCAGCCCGCGCGCGCTTCGAGCCATCGCCAGAGATAGGGTCCGTGCGGGGCTTCGACATGCAGCCGCGCGCGACGGTCGGCCCGGCGGTAGAGGATCGCCTGGACGCCAGCGAAGAGAATTGCGGCAGACGGGCTGGATGCGTCGAGATCGGCGGCGGTGCCTTCGCGAATGACATCGGCCATTGCAGGCCCCTCCATGTCCACCACGAACCACGCATCGCCGGCCGTGCTCGCAGCCCAGCTGCCGTTCCAGCCCAGGGGAACGTCGAACGGCCCGGAGCCGACGAGCAGCACGCGGTCGCGGGCGATCCGCAGCGCGACGGGGTCGCCTTCCGCCACGGCCCACAGGCCGATCTCTGTCGCGCCCGGCGCGTGAGCGACGAGTGCGGCGCCGAAATCGCCGCTGACCAGAACCTGCGACAGTCCGACGACCGGCCGGGCTCGCCAGCCCTCGCGCTGGATGCCGGCAAACTCCCAGTCGGGGAAGGCGGGCCATTTGATCGCGGAATCATGCACGGGAGACGAACCGCTAGCCATTGATCCGTGCTCCTTCCGGGTCGAAGGCGCAGACCGGCGCGATCGTCGCCCGGCGGGTCGTGCCGAGATGGACGAAATCGAGCGTCTCGCCCAGGCGCGACAGGCCACGCTCGATCAGCGCCAGCGCCACCGGTCGACCAAGGACGGGGCTCTGGTAGCTCGAGGTGACGAAGCCGATGGAGCGGCGCGCGCCGCCGCGCGTCTCCACCGCATGCGCGCCGGTCGGCAATGGCGGTTCGCCCTCCGCCACCGTCAGGCCAACGCCCTGCTGCCGGTCGTCGCGCAGCGCGTTTTCGGTGAAGAGCGAGCGCTTGCCGACGAACTCGCCGGCGCGCTTGTCGCGCGGGCCGGCGATGCCGAGATCATGCGGCATGGTCGTGCCGTCGGTGTCCTTGCCGGCGATGATGTAGCCCTTCTCGGCGCGCAGCAGAAGCAGCGCCTCCGAGCCGAGCAGGACGGCATCGAGCGTGCGCCCGGCTTCCATCATGGCGAGGTGGAGCGCCTTTGCCGTTCCGGTAGGCACGGCGATCTCGTAGGACCGGTCGCCGGTGAACGACACCCGCGACACGCGGGCGGGTCCGCCGGCAAAGCTGCCGTCGGCGAAGCTCATATGCGGCAGCGCGTCGTCCGAGAGATCGACACCGAGCCCGAGCATGGCGACGAGATCGCGCGAGCGCGGCCCGGTTGCCGTCAGCGTCGCCCATTGCGGCGTCGAATTGTGGACGAAGACCTGGCTGCGGTCGAAGCGGTCCTGGCGCCATTCCTCCAGCCTGAGCACGACACCGCCGACATGGCCGGAGGAACAGGAGACGACGTAGTGGTCGTCGGAGAGTTTCGACACCACGCCGTCGTCATAGATCACGCCGCTTTCCGTCAGCATGAAGCCGTAGCGGATGCGTCCGGGCTTCAGCGTCGAGAGCGTCTGGTAGGAATTGTAGTCGACGACCGCGCCGGCCTGCGGGCCGATCACCTCGATCTTGCCGAGCGGCGAACCGTCGAGAATGCCGACCGTCGCGCGGGCCTGCCGCGCCTCGCGTGCGATTTCCGTGGCCGGCTGTCCGGTGCCGTACCAGCCCGGCCGCAGCCAGCCGCCATATTCGCGAAAGACCGCTCCGTCGGCGCGATGCTGGTTTTCCAGCGCGAGACGCTTGACCGGATTGAAGAATTCGCCGCGCCGTCGCCCGGCGACGACGGTGAACGGCACCGGCACGAAGGGCGGCCGATAGGTAGTCGTGCCGGTCTCCGCGATCGTGCGGCCGGTGATGGCGGCCATCGCCGCCAGCCCGTTCATGTTCGACGTCTTGCCCTGGTCGGTCGCCATGCCGAGCGTCGTGTAGCGCTTCAGGTGCTCGACGGAGCGGAAGTTCTCGCGCGCCGCCAGCGCCACGTCCTTGACGGCGACGTCGTTCTGGAAGTCGATCCATTGCCGCGCCTTGCCGCGCGGCGCGGGCCAGGCTGCGGCGACGGCGCAGGTGTCGTCCGGCGTCGTCGCGCGCGGCGGCTCGCCCGCCCCGCCGCCGGCCGCATGGCCCTGCGCCAGCACCTGCGAAACCGCGAAAGCGCCGTTGGCTGCCCCCGCCACCGCCATCCCGGCGACGGGATCGCCGGGGATGAATCCGGCGATCGCCTCGTCGAAGCGCAGCCTGCCCTTCGCCTGGCAGAACAGGTGCACCGTCGGCGTGAAGCCGCCGGAGGTCAAAACGCAGTCGGCCTCGATCGGGCGGCCGGAGACCGTGACGGACGAGACGCCACGGGCGCCCGAGACGCCGTCGATGGTGGCCTGGTGAATCACCTCCACGCCATCGCGCAGCGCGAGCGTCCCGCGCGGCCGCGTGTCGGCGACCGTCACCTGCGCGCCCGCCTCGTGCAGCGCGACCGCAACGGCATAGGCCTTGTCGTTGTTGGTGGCGACGACGATCCGTTCGCCAGCGAGCACGCCGTGGCGGCGGAGATAGACGAGCGCGGCTTCCGCCGACATCACGCCCGGCCGGTCGTTGTCGGGGAAGACCAGCGGCCGCTCGATCGCGCCGGCCGCCACGACGATGCGCTTCGCCCGCACCTGCCATAGTGCGTCGGGCAGGCCCGTCCGGCGCTGCCAGACGGCGACGAGCCCGTGATCGTAGAGGCCGAAGGCGGTGGCGCGGGAGAGTACCGTGTGACCGGCCGCGCGAAGCTCCGTGACCACGGCTTCGGCCCAGACGCCGCCCGGCATGCCGTCGATCACCGCCGGCCGATGGCCGAGCGACCCGCCTGGCGCGTCCTGGTCGTCAACCAGCATCACGCGCCCGCCCGCCCGGGCCGCGGAGCGAGCGGCGGCGAGCCCCGCCGCTCCGGCGCCGACCACCAGCACGTCGCAGCGAAGGTTGATCGAGGGGCTGTCGGCCGGAGGTTGATGCGCGGGGTCGAGCCGCCCGAGCCCCGCCATGGCGCGGATGCGCGGCTCGAACAGGTGCCAGTCGGGCCACAGGAAGGTCTTGTAGTAGAAGCCGGCCGGGATGAAGGCGGCGAAGCGGTCGAGGAAGCCGGCGCGGTCGGCCTCAGCGGTCGGCGCCGCGTTCACAGATCGCACCGCCATGCCGTCGGCGAGCGGCTCCGTCGTGGCGCGGACGTTGGGCGTGGTCTTCCCCGCCAGCGTCACGTCGACGACGGCGTTCGGCTCCTCGGCGCCGGAACCGACGATGCCGCGCGGGCGGTGATACTTGAAGCTGCGGCCGACGACGCGCACGCCGTTGGCGAGCAGCGCGGAGGCGATCGTGTCGCCTTGGATGCCGGAGAAGGACTTGCCGTCGAAGGTGAAGGGGATGGGGCGCGCTCCGCCCGCGGAGATTCGGCGCGCGGTCATTGGTTCGCCTCGCACGACGGCGCTCTACGGCGCCCCCCTCTGTCCTGCCGGACATCTCCCCCACGAGGGGGGAGATCGGCCGTCGCCGCGGCCTTGGCCAATCGCCGACCTTGTATGGGATGCGCCGGCGCCTGAGCTGCCGATCTCCCCCCTGGTGGGGGAGATGGCCGGCAGGCCAGAGGGGGGCGTGACGGAGTGCGGCGTATCATCGGGGATCACCCCCCAGCGCCTGAGAGCCCGCCACCGCATGGCTCACCGTGTCCCGCTCCATCAGGAAGAACTCGCCGCAGGTGACGTGCAGCCACACCTCGCGCGTCGGACCCTTCGGATTGTCCTTGAGATACAGGTATTTCGTCCAGCGCTCGGCACTGACTTCCGCCGCTGGCTCGGGCCGCGTCTTGCCGGCCTCGGTGGCGAACTGGAACTCGGTCTCGTCGCGGGGGCCGCAGAAGGGGCAGGGAAAGAGCTGCATCGTCAGGGCCTCAATGCGCGATACCGGAGCCGGCCGCCTCGTCCACCAGCCGGCCGGTGACGAAGCGGTCGAGGTCGAAGGGTCGGCTGACGGCGTGGTGGCTTCCCGTCGCCATGAGGTGGGCGAGCAGCCAGCCGCCGGCCGGAATGGACTTGAAGCCGCCGGTGCCCCAGCCGCAGTTGAGGTAGAGCCCGGGCAGTGGCGACGGGCCGATGAGCGGCGAGGAATCGGGCACCACGTCGACGTTGCCGGCCCATTGCCGCAGCATCTTCAGCTGGCCGAAGGACGGGAACATTTCCAGCATGCCCGACAGCACGGTGCGCTGCATCGGCGGGTTGCCGCGCTGCGCATAGGAGGGCACGCGGTCGAGCCCGCCCCCGACCACGATCTCGCCCTTGTCCGACTGGAACAGGTAGGTGCCGGTGCCCATGTAGAGCACCACCGTGTCGAGGCATGGCTTGACCGGCTCCGACACCATCGCCTGCAGCGAATAGGACTGGATCGGCAGCTGGAAGCCGGCCTTCGCGGCAAGCACGCTCGAATGCCCCGCCACCGCGAGCCCGACCGACCGCGCCCGGATCGTGCCGCGCGTCGTCTCGACGCCGGTGCAGCGACCGTTCTCGACGAGGAAATCCGTCACCTCGCAATCCTGTATAATGTCGACGCCGAGGCCGTCGGCGGCCCGCGCATAGCCCCAGGCCACGGCATCGTGCCTGGCGACGCCGGCGCGCCCCTGCCAGACGGCGCCGAAGACCGGATAGCGCGCGCGCGGATCGCGGTTGAGCAGCGGCGCCTTGTCGAGGGCCTGCGCCGGCGTCAGCAGTTCGGCATCGGTGCCGTTGATCTGCATGGCGTTGACGATGCGCGCCGCGATCTCCATCTCGCCCTCGGAATGGGCGACGGTGAGCACGCCGCGCTGCGAGAACATGATGTTGTAGTTCAGCTCCCGCCCAAGCCCCTCGTAGAGCTTCAGCGCGAAATCGTAGAGCGCCACGCTCTCCGGATAGAAGTAGTTGGACCGGATGGTGGTGGTGTTGCGGCCGGTGTTGCCGCCGCCGAGCCATGCCTTCTCGATCACCGCGACGTTGCGGATGCCGTGGTTCTTCGCGAGATAGTAGGCCGTCGCCAGCCCGTGACCGCCGCCGCCGATGATGACGGCGTCATAGGATGGTTTCGGCGCGGGCGAACGCCAGGCCGGCTGCCAGCCGGCATGGCCGCGCAGACCTTCCTTCGCCAGCGTCCAGGCCGAGTAGCGGCGCGTCAATCGACATCTCCGATCGTGTTCGGCATCCTGTCTACACGCATGGGTGCCGCCCTCAAAGCCGGGCCTGCGACACGAACATTAGCCGGAGCGTCGGGCCGATGGCACAACGGGGTGCTTTTCTGTAAACGGAACGGACGGAGGCGTCGGCGGTGGGAGAGGCCGGCCGGCTGCGACAGGGAGAGAGGGAAGCCATGCAAGCCACCCAGAACGCCGCGCGCACGCTGCGCCTGGCCGACGAGGACAACATCGTCGTCGCCGCGGCCCGGATCGAACCCGGCGCGGAGATCGCACCCGGACTTGCCTTGCGGGAGCGCATCCCCTTCGGCCACAAGATCGCCGCCCGTCCGATCGCCCTCGGCGAGCCGGTCGTGAAATTCGGCCAGATCATCGGCTTCGCATCGAAACCGATCGCCCCCGGCGACTGGGTGCACGAGCACAATGTCGAGATGCACAATTTCGCCCGCGACTATCGCTTCGCCGAGGCGGCGCGGCCGCAGAACGTGCTGCCGGTCGAAGAGCAGGCGACGTTTCAGGGTTTCCGCCGCGCCAACGGCAGGGCGGGCACCCGCAACTATGTCGGCATCCTCACCTCGGTGAACTGCTCCGCCTCGGTCGCCCGCTTCATGGCGGAGGCGGCGACGCGGTCGGGCATGCTGGAGGAATTCGGCAATGTCGACGGCGTCGTCTCCTTCACCCATGGCACGGGGTGCGGCATGGCAGGCTCCGGCGAGGGCTTCGAGCTCCTGAAGCGCACGCAGTGGGGCTATTCGGCCAACCCCAACCTCGGCGGCGTGCTGCTGGTCGGGCTCGGCTGCGAGGTCTTCCAGATCGGCCGCATGAAGCAGCTCTACGGCATCGAGGAAAGCGAGACCTTCCGCACCATGACCATCCAGGACTCGGGTGGCACGAAGAAGACCATCGAGCAGGGGCTGGAGCGCATCCGCGAGATGCTGGTGGTGGCCAACAGGGCCGACCGCGAGACGATCCCGGCCTCCGAACTGACGCTCGCCCTGCAATGCGGCGGCTCGGACGGCTATTCCGGCATCACGGCCAACCCGGCGCTCGGCGTCGCCGCCGACATCCTGGTCCGCAACGGCGGGACGGCGATCCTGTCGGAAACGCCCGAGATCTACGGCGCAGAGCATCTGCTCACCCGCCGGGCGAAGAACCGGGAGGTCGGCGAGAAGCTGGTCGAGCGCATCAGATGGTGGGAGGACTATACCGCCCGCAACGGTGGCGAGATGAACAACAATCCCTCGCCCGGCAACAAGGCGGGCGGGCTGACCACCATCCTGGAGAAGTCGCTGGGTGCGGCCGCGAAGGGCGGATCCACATCGCTGAACGCGGTCTACGAGTACGCCGAGCCCGTGACCGAAAAGGGATTCGTGTTCATGGACACGCCGGGCTACGACCCGGTTTCGGTGACCGGCCAGGTTGCCGGCGGGGCCAACATCGTCTGTTTCACCACGGGTCGCGGCTCCGCCTATGGCTGCAAGCCCGCACCCTCCATCAAGCTCGCGACCAACACGCCGATGTACGACCGCATGCGCGAGGACATGGACATCAACTGCGGCGACATCCTCGATGGCGTCTCCGTGCGGGTAAAGGGCGAGGAAATCTTCCGCGAGATCCTCGACGTCGCGTCCGGCAAGCGGACGAAATCGGAGGAGCTCGGCTACGGCGACTCGGAATTCGTGCCCTGGCAGATCGGCGCGGTGATGTGAAGGCGCGCCGGCTGTCTCAGCCGCGTCCCTTCGCATCCGCCAGCATCATCTGCGCGCCCTTGTCGGCGATCATGATGGTGGGGGAGTTGGTGTTGCCGGACGTAATGGTGGGCATGGCAGAGGCGTCGATGACGCGCAGGCTGCCGACGCCGCGCACCCGCAGGCGCTCGTCGAGCACGGCCATGCGGTCGCCGTCGGCACCCATCCGCGCCGTGCCGACCGGATGGAAGATCGTCGTGCCGAGGTCGCCGGCCGAGACCAGCATCTCCTCGTCGGACTGGATGTGGGCGCCCGGCTTGTATTCTTCCGGCCTGAAGGGTTCCAGCGCCTTCTGCGACACGATCCGGCGCGCCCATTTGAGCGAGTCGACCGCCACCTGCCGGTCTTCCTCGGTGGAGAGGTAGTTCGGCCGGATCGCCGGCGCGTCGGCGGCCTTCGGGCCGGAGACGTGGATCGAGCCACGCGAGGAGGGACGCAGGTTGCAGACGCTCGCCGTGAAGGCGGCGAAGGGGTGCAGGCCCGAGCCCCAGCTGTCGAGCGACAGCGGCTGGAAGTGGAACTCGAGATTGGCGGTCTCGTAGCGCGGCGCCGACTTGACGAAGGCGCCGACCTGCGAGGGCGCCATGGTCAGCGGCCCGCGGCGGCGCAGCGCATAGTCCACCCCCATCATCGCCCGGCGGAAGAGGTTGGCGTACATGTCGTTCAGCGTCGTGATGCCGGTGACCTTGTAGATCGGCCGGATCTGCAGGTGATCCTGCAGGTTCTCGCCGACGCCCGGCGAATGCACCAGCGTCTCGATGCCATGTGCTGAAAGCTGCACGCCATCGCCGATGCCGGAACGCTCCAGGATGCCGGGCGAAGCCACGGCGCCGGCCGACAGCACGATCTCGCCGCGCGCGGTGGCCCGCATCGGCCGGCCGTCCTTGTGATAGACGACGGCCGTCGCCCGGCCGTCGACGATCTCGACCCGGTCGACCAGCGCGCCGGTTTCGACCGTCAGGTTGGGGCGCGACAGGGCCGGACGGAGGAAGCCGCGCGCTGCCGACCAGCGGCGGCCCATCTTCTGGTTGACCTGGAAATAGGAGGAGCCGGTGTTGTCGCCTGCGTTGAAATCGTCGATCTTGGCGATGCCGGCCTGTTCGGCGGCGTCGCGGATTCGGTCGAGCACGTCCCAGCGCAGGCGGGGATACTCGACCCGCCATTCGCCGCCCTTGCCGTGCAGGGCGTTTGGCGGGTTGGCATGGTCCTCGTGGCGCATGAAGACGGGAAGCACGTCGTCCCAGCCCCAGCCGGTCAGGCCCATCTGGCGCCAGCCGTCATAGTCGCGCGCCTGGCCGCGCATGTAGATCATGGCGTTGATGGCCGAGGAACCGCCCAGGACCTTGCCGCGCGGATAGGGCAGCGAGCGGCCGTTGAGGCCGGGTTCGGGCTGGGTGGAAAACAGCCAGTCTGCGCGCGGATTGCCGATGGCGAAGAGATAGCCGACGGGGATATGGAACCAGATCCAGTTGTCCCGCTCGCCGCCTTCGAGCAGCAGCACCCGGTTTTTCGGATCCGCAGACAGCCGGTTCGCCAGGACGCAGCCGGCCGAACCGGCTCCCGCGATGATGTAGTCGAACTCGGCGGCGTTCGTCTCTCCCGGCATTTTCCCCTCCCGCGGAATGCAGCACGGGTTGTCCCGCGCGCGTGCGCGCCCTTCTTTAGCGAAGGCGACCGCCGCTTGCCCACCCTTTTCGGTGCAGAGCCGGATTGCGTCCGGTCCAGCCGACGTTTGGCCCTTGCGACGGTGGGGCCGGCATTCTAGCCTTCGTTCGAATCCAGGGGAAACGCGTGCTGAAGAACCATGGGAAGGGTGTCGTTCTCGATCGACGCCTCGACAACGACAGCGAGCCCATGACCTGGCTCGGCCTGTGCGAACTGCGGATCATGAACGATCGGCGCTGGCCGTGGCTGATCCTCGTTCCGCAGCGCCCGGACATGGAGGAACTCCACGACCTGACGCCGCTGGACCAGGCGATGCTCACCTTCGAAATCAATCTCGTCGGTGAGGCGCTGAAGCGGATCACCGGCTGCACCAAGATCAACACCGGCGCGCTCGGCAACGTCGTGCGCCAGCTCCATGTCCACGTCGTGGCGCGCAGCGAGGGCGACCCCAACTGGCCGGGGCCGGTCTGGGGCCACGGCGCCCGTGAACCCTGGCCGCGCGAGGAGCTCTTTCGTTTCGCCGAGCAGATCCGCGCCGCGCTCTGACGGGCTCATCCAGAAGGCATCTCCCATGCGTTTCCCCCTGTTCGACGCGCCCGAGCGCGAGCCGAGCCACTTCGTCGGCTTCGCCGGCAACCTGATCGACCGTTTGTCCGAGAACCGGAGCGACGACTGCGTCGAGACCGCGCTGGCGGACCCGGCGTGCCGCGTGATGCTGCTGCGCGGAGGCCGCATGCATCTGCGGCAGGATGGCCCGGGCTTCGAGGGCTACATGAGCGTCAGGCAGGCGCAGGCGCTGTCGGCAAAACTCGAACACGCCGTGCTGCTCGGCTGGGATGCGGCAGGCCCCGTGCTCGCCGCGCCGGCCGCGCTGGAACCGGAGGCGCTTCCAGCGGAGATGAAGGCGATCGACTACCGCTCGATCTACGCCCAGGGACTGCTCGGGGACGACACGCTGGGCGCGCTGGCGCAGGGGGCGGCGCTGCTCGGCTGGCATCAGACGCATCGCTTCTGCGGCCGCTGCGGCGGCGCCACGCAGATGCGCGCCGGCGGCTACAAGCGCAAGTGCGAGGCCTGCGGCGCCGAGCATTTTCCGCGCACCGATCCGGTCGCCATCATGCTCGCCGTCACGCAGGACCGCTGCCTGATGGGGCGAAGCCCGCATTTCGCGCCGGGCATGTATTCCTGCCTCGCCGGCTTCATCGAGCCTGGCGAGACGATCGAGGCGGCCGTGCGCCGCGAGACCTTCGAGGAAGCCGGCATCCAGGTCGGCCGCGTGGTCTACCACGCCAGCCAGCCCTGGCCGTTCCCCTATTCGCTGATGATCGGCTGCTTCGGCGAGGCCGTCTCGCACGAGATCGACGCCGACCGCACGGAACTGGAGGACTGCCGCTGGTTCACCCGCGAGGAGACGCGGGCGATCCTGTCGCGCAGCCATCCGGAAGGCATTACCGCGCCGCCGCCGATGGCGATCGCGCACCACCTCATCAAGGCGTGGGCGGAAGCGGAGGGCTGAGACCCGCCGCGCAGGCCGCTACTCGTCATCCTCGGACTGGGTCGAGCGGAAGGGATGCGCCTCGTAGACGCCGAGGATGCGGACCTCGCGGGAGAAGAACTGCAACTCCTCCAGCGCCAGCTGGACGTTGCGGTCGTCGGGGTGGCCCTCGATGTCGGCGTAGAACAGCGACGAGAAGAACTTGCCGCCGAGCTGGTAGCTCTCCAGCTTGGTCATGTTGACGCCGTTGGTGGCGAATCCGCCCATCGCCTTGTAGAGCGCGGCCGGCACGTTGCGGACGCGGAAGATGAAGGTCGTCATCATGCGCTGGCCGGTGCCGGTGCGCTCGGTCCAGCGCTTGGTCTTGGACAGGACGATGAAGCGGGTGACGTTGTTTTCGGAATCCTCGACGTTCTCCGCCACGATGTCGAGGCCGTAGAGCTGCGCGGCGAGCTGCGGCGCCAGCGCCGCGTTCGCGCGTTCGCCTTCCTGCGCGACGAGCCGTGCAGCACCCGCCGTGTCGCCGGCCACCACCGGCTTCCACTTGTGCCTGCGGATGACCTTCCGGCACTGGCCGAGCGCGTGGATGTGGCTGTAGACCGCCTTGATCTCCTCGATCTTCACCCCGGGCAGCACCATCAGCTGGAAATGGATCGGCAGGAAGTACTCGCCGACGATGTGCAGCTTCGAATCCGGCAGCAGGTGGTGGATGTCGGCGACGCGACCGGCGATCGTGTTCTCGATCGGGATCATCGCGAGATCCGCCTTGCCGGTCTCCACCGCGTTGAAGGCGTCCTCGAAGGTGGCGCAGGGCAGCGGCTCCATGTTTGGAAACATGTTGCGGCAGGCGGTGTCTGAGTTGGCGCCCGGCTCCCCCTGGAAGGAGATGCGGTTGGTCCTGGCAGTGTTCGGCATGCTCATCGTCCCTGCGCGAGCAGGCGGCGCGCCCGCTCGAGTTCATCCTGCGTGTCCACGCCGAGCGGCACCGTGTCGACGATCCGCACGTCAATGCGCATCCCGGCCTCCAGCGCCCGCAGCTGCTCCAGCTTCTCGCGCCGTTCGAGCGGCGAGGCCGGCAGCGACACGAACCGTTCGAGCGCTTCGCGGCGATAGGCGTAGAGCCCGACGTGATGGTAGAGCGGCCCCTCGCCCCATGGCGCCGTGGCGCGGGTGAAGTAGAGCGCGCGCAGCCTTCGGTCGCCGAGCGGCGAGCCGACGATCTTCACCACGTTGGGGTTGGTCTTCTCTTCCTCGCGGACGATCTCGACGCCGAGCGTGGCGATCTGGACCTCCCGTTCGGCGAGCGGCTCGAGTGCGGCGCCGATGATGGCGGGATCGATGGTCGGCAGGTCGCCCTGCACGTTGACGATGAACTCGACGTCCCCGGCCGGATCGAGCGCCGTCAGCGCCTCGTGGATGCGGTCGGAGCCCGAGGGGTGGTCGGTGCGGGTCATCACCGCCTCGAAACCGTGCGCGCGGACCGTCCGGTGCACCTCGTCGCTGTCGGTCGCCACGACCGTACGTCCGAGGCCTGCGGCCGCGGCCCGCTCGGCCACGTGCACGATCATCGGCCGGCCGTGGATGTCGGCCAGCGGCTTGCCCGGAAGGCGTGTCGCGGCCAGCCGCGCGGGGATGAGGATGAGGACGGACATGCTCGGTCTGGAAGGGCGATAGGTGTCAAAAGGTCTCACATGGAGCGGCCCTTATAGGAGTTGCATCGCCGGAGCAAAAGACCTAGTTTCCGCGCGAATTTGACCGGCTCCGCCCGGTCGGAAAAATGGCGCGTGGCCGGCGCCTGCCACCGCCTTCGGGAGCTTCTGGTCTATGGATTCCTTCGAACTCAACAAACTGCTCGGCGGCCTGCTCGGCGCTGTCTTCGTCGTGTTCTCGATCTCGCTCGCATCGGACGCGATCTTCTCGAGCCCTGCCCCCGAAACGCCCGGCTACGCCATCGCGGCGGCCGAGCCCGAAGAAGGCGCATCAGGCCCGGCCGAGCCCGAGATCGAGCCCATTGCCGTCCGGCTCGCGTCGGTCGACATCGCCAAGGGTGAAAGCCTGTTCGGACGCTGCTCGGCCTGCCACACGGTCGAGAGCGGCGGCGCCAACAAGGTTGGACCGAACCTCTGGGACATCGTCAACCGCCCGATCGCCGGCCATGAGGGCTTTGCCTATTCCGGCGCGATGAAGGAATTTTCCGGGGGCGGCACCGTGGTCTGGGACTACGACCACCTCGACCATTTCATCGCCTCGCCGAAGGGCCTCGTCCGCGGCACCGCGATGGGCTTCGCCGGCCTGAAGAACCCGCAGGACCGCGCCGACATCATCGCCTACCTGCATACGTTGTCGGACAATCCGGCACCGCTGCCGGAAGTCGAGGCGGAGGCCGCCGCTGCGCCAGAGGCGCCGGCTGCCGAAGAACCCGCCGCCGAAGCGCCTGCCGCCGAAGCTCCGGCCGCTGCGGAACCGGCTGCGCCCGAAGCGCCGGCTGCCGAAGAGCCCGCCGCCGAAGAACCTGCAGCCCCGAACGCGGCCCCTGCCGCCGGGGAGGCCACACCGGCTCCGACGGCGATGGAGACCGCTCCCGCCGCGCCCGCGACGGAAACGCCTGCCACTGAGACGCCTGCCACTGAGACTCCGGCCACGGAGATACCGGCGATCGAACCGGCCACGCCCGCCACCGACGGGCCCGTGATCGAGCAACCTGCCGAAAGCGCTGCGCCCGCTGCTCAGTAACCTGACGAAATCGTAATCGCATCACCATGAAAAAGCCGGGTTCCGCCCGGCTTTTTTTGTTAACGTCCAGGCTCACGGGACGGACGGGCTTTCCGTTCGCGCCTTGAAACCTAGCTTTGGACGAAGGATGCCACCCAACGTGAGAACCGGAATGCTGCAGACGAAACCTTTCGCCGCCGCCCTTCTTTCCGTTTTTCTGGCTGGTCAGCCCGCATACGCACAAGCGACCGACGGAGAATGGCGCACGACAGCCTCGTTGATCGGGGAGTCGAAATATGCGGACGGGTTTCAGCGCTACGCCCACGTCAATCCCGAGGCGCCCAAGGGCGGAACGCTGAACACCGTCACCTCCGGCGGTTTCGATTCCTTCAATCCCTTCATCGTGCGCGGTACGGCGGCCGCAGGCTTCACGCAGGCCGGCGGGCTGCTGTGGGACACGCTGATGGACCAGTCGATCGACGAGCCCAGCACCAGCCACCCGCTGGTCGCCGAGGCGTTCAGCTATCCCGACGACTATTCCTCTGCCACCTACCGGCTGAATCCTGATGCGCGGTGGCACGACGGAGAGCCGATCACGGCACAGGACGTGGTGTGGAGCTTCGGCAAGCTGAAGGAGATCAGCCCCTTCTTCAACCGCTACTTCGCCAACGTGACCGGCGCCGAGGCGATCGGAGAGCACGAGGTGCTGTTTACCTTCGACCAGACCGGCAACCGCGAGCTTCCGCTGATCCTCGGCGACATGCCGGTTCTGCCGCAGCACTGGTGGGAAGGGCAGGATGCGCAGGGCAACACCCGCGACATCACCCAGCCGACGCTCGAAAAGCCGCTCGGCTCCGGCGCCTATCGCATCGCCAGCTTCAAGCCGGGATCCGAAATCGTCTGGGAGCGCGTCGAGGATTACTGGGCAAAGGATCTGCCGGTGAATGTCGGGCGCAAGAACTTCGACCGCCGCCGCTACGTCTACATCCAGGACGAGAACGCCGAGTGGCAGGCCTTCATCAAGGGCGGTCTCGAGGATATGCGGCCGGAAAACAGTTCGCGTCGCTGGCACACGGAATACAACTTCCCGGCCATCGAAGCGGGCGACGTGGTTAAGGCCGAGTTCCCGACGGAGCACGGCGAAGCCATGCAGGCCTTCGTTCTCAACCTGCGGCGGCCGCAGTTCCAGAACAGGCGGGTGCGCGAGGCGCTGACCTGGGCTCTCGATTTCGAAAGCATGAACCGCAACCTGTTCTACAATTCAAACACCCGCACGGATTCCTATTTCGAGGGCGGTGAACTGGCCTCGTCCGGCCTGCCCGAGGGCCGTGAGCTCGAAATCCTGGAGGAATTCCGCGAAAAGCTGCCCAAGGAGGTCTTCGAGGAAGAGTTCAAGCTTCCCGTCTACGACTCGCCGCAGGCCGAGCGCCAGAACCTGCGCGAGGCCGTGCGTCTCTTCGCCGAGGCCGGCTGGACCATCAAGGGTGGCAAACTGGTGAACGGGGCGGGCGAGCAGTTCCGGATCGAGTTCCTCGGGCGCGGACCGACCGACGAGACCATCACCGGCTCCTATATTGCCAACCTGCGCAAGATCGGCATCGACGCGTCGCTGCGGATCATCGACCCGGCGCAGTATGTGAACCGCTACCGCGCGTTCGATTTCGATTCGCTCACCGGCCAGTTCGCGCAGTCGCTGTCGCCCGGCAACGAGCAGCGCGAATACTGGGGCTCGGAGGCGGCCGACCAGCCCGGATCGCGCAATCTGGTCGGCATCAAGGACCCGGTGGTCGACGCGCTGGTCGACAGGATCATCTTCGCCACCGACCGCGAGGAGCTGGTGTCGGCGACCCGGGCCCTCGACCGGGTTCTGCTGTGGAATTTCTACGTGGTGCCGCAGTGGCACCGGCCGGAAATCTGGCTCGCCTACTGGAACAAGTTCGGCATGCCGGACACCCAGCCGGCCTATGCGGGCGTCGACATCGATTCCTGGTGGGTCGATTCCGAGAAGGAAGCAGCCCTCGCCGCCAAGTATCGCAGCCAGAACTGACCGCGGAGCAAGACCATGATGGGCGCATCGTCTCGTCGTGATTTCCTGAAGGCGTCGGGCGCCAGTGCTCTGGCGCCGTTTCTTCCGGCCTTCGCGGGCGCGCTGGCCGGCGTGCCGCTGCTGGCGCGCGAGGCCTTCGCGCAAGTGGCGTCCGAAACGCCGCTGCATGGCATCTCGCCCTTCGGCGAGCTGAAATACGGACCCGATTTCGCGCATTTCGACTATGTCGACCCGGCGGCGCCCAAGGGCGGGCGCATCGTCACGCAATTGTCCCAGTGGTCGCTCAACCAGGCGCCGGACACGTTCGATACGCTCAATGCCTATGTGCTGCGCGGAACCGGCGCCGCCGGCATGGGACTGACGTTCGCCACGCTTCTGGCCGGGTCGGCCGACGAGATGGGCGCCTACTACGCCTATGCAGCCGAATCGATCACGCTCGGAGAAGACCGGTTGACCTGGCGCTTCCGGTTGCGCCCGGAGGCGGTCTTCCACGACGGCACGCCGATCACGGCCGACGACGTGGTGTTTTCGCTGGAGACGTTGCGCGACGAAGGGCACGAGAACCTGGCGAGCACGCTGCGGCAGATCGAGGTGATCGAGGCGCTTGACGACCGTACGGTTTCGGTACGCCTCAATCCGCTTGCCGGCATCTCGACCGTGTTCACCATTGCTGCCGGCTGCCCGATCATGTCGCGCGCCTGGTGGGCGGGGCGAACCTTCGATGCCACGTTGTCGGAAGGTCCGCTGGGCTCCGGCCCCTACAAGGTGGGGCGGTTCAATTTCGGCACCTACATCGAATTCGACAGGGTCGAGAACGACTGGGCGGCGGATCTGCCGGTCATGCTTGGCCGGTTCAATTTCGATCGCATCCGCTACGACTATTACCGTGATCGGAACGCCTCCTTTGAGGCTTTCAAGGCCGGGGTCATCCTGTTTCGCGAGGAGTTCACCTCCCGCAACTGGGCGAGCGACTACAACTTCCCGGCCATCCTCGATGGCCGGGTCAAGACCGACGAAGTGCCCGACGAGACGCCTTCGGCCGGACAGGCCTGGTTCTTCAACACGCGACGGCCGAAATTCGCCGACGCACGGGTTCGCAATGCCATCGCGCTGCTGTTCGACTTCGAGTGGACGAACAAGAACATCATGTTCAACTCTTTCGAGCGCTCGATGTCGTTCTACGAGATGACCGAGCACAAGGCACAGGGACGTCCGGACGAAGCCGAACTGGCGCTGCTCGAACCGTTCCGCGAGAGCCTGCCGGAGGCTGTCTTCGGGGAGCCTTTCGTGCCGCCGGTCAGCGACGGCTCGGGGCGCATTCGCGAACGCCAGCGCGAAGCGATCGCGATGCTCGAGACCGCGGGATGCACGCGGCAGGGCGGGAAGATCGTGCTGCCTTCGGGCGAACCCCTGACGATCGAATTCCTCAACAACAGCCAGACGTTCGAGCCGCACCACAACGCCTTCATCCGCAACCTCCGCCAGGTCGGCATCGAGGCGAGCTACCGGCTCGTGGATGCCTCGCAATACTCGTTGCGGACACGGCAGTTCGATTTCGACATGATCGTCGCCCGCCATTCCATGAGCCCCTACCCCAGCCGCGGAATCCGGCAATCCTTCGGGACCGAGACGGCGAACGCCCCCGGCTCGCTGAACTTGGCCGGCGTGGCCCACCCCGCCGTGGACGCGCTTCTCGACGAGATCATCGCCGCTAAGAGCTGGGAGGAGTTCAGGACCGCCAACCGGGCGCTGGACCGGATCCTGCGCGCCCAGCACTACTACGTGTTCCAGTGGTACAAGCCGACGCGGTGGCTCGCCTACTGGGACTATTACGACCGGCCGAAAGTGGCGCAGAGGTTCGGTGTCGGCGTCATCGATACCTGGTGGACGCGCCCCGACCGCATCGACGCGACCGGCATGACCGGCTAACGTAAGATTCGCATGACACCGCTCGGCCAGCCTCGACCCTCGCGCGACTCCAAATCCGGACAGACTTGATGGGCGCCTACATTCTCCGACGCCTCCTTCTCATGATCCCGACGCTGTTCGGTATCATGGCCATATCCTTCACCGTCATCCAGTTCGCGCCGGGCGGGCCGGTGGAGCAGGTCATTGCCCGCATTTCCGGGCAGGCGGGCGATGCGACCGACCGGATTTCGGGCGGTGGCGGTGATTCGGCGGGGCAGAACTTCGACGCCAGCGGCGAGATCACGTCGAAGTACCGGGGCGCGCAGGGGCTCGATCCGGAGTTCATCAAGCAGCTCGAGGTGCAGTTCGGCTTCGACAAGCCGCCGCTCGAGCGCTTCTTCGGCATGCTGTGGGACTATGCGCGTTTCGATTTCGGCGAGAGCTTCTTCCGCGACATCTCGGTGCTGGAACTGATCCTCGAGAAGATGCCGGTCTCGATCTCGCTCGGTCTCTGGCTGACGCTGATTTCCTACGCGATCTCGATTCCGCTCGGCATTCGCAAGGCGGTGAAGGACGGCTCCACCTTCGACGTCTGGACGAGCGGCGTCATCATCGTTGCCTACGCGATCCCGAGCTTCCTGTTCGCCATCCTGCTCCTGGTGCTGTTTGCCGGCGGCTCGTTCTGGGATTTCTTCCCGCTGCGCGGCCTGACCTCGGACAATTGGGACCAGCTGTCGCTGTGGGGCAAGATCGTCGACTACTTCTGGCACCTCGCCCTGCCGCTGACGGCCATGGTGCTGTCGGCCTTCGCAACCACGACGCTGCTCACCAAGAACTCGTTCCTGGAAGAGATCCGCAAGCAATACGTCATCACCGCGCGGGCCAAGGGCCTGTCGGAGCGGCAGGTGCTCTACCGGCACGTCTTCCGCAACGCCATGCTGATCATCATCGCGGGCTTCCCGGGTGCCTTCATCTCGGCCTTCTTCACCGGTTCGCTGCTGATCGAGAACATCTTCTCGCTCGACGGGCTGGGGCTGCTCGGCTTCCGCTCGGTGCTCGACCGCGACTATCCCGTCGTATTCGCGAACCTCTACATCTTCTCGCTGATCGGCCTGTTCGTGGCGCTGATTTCCGACCTGACCTACACCTGGATCGATCCTCGGATCGACTTCGAGCGCAGGGAGGTCTGAGATGTCCGAGGTCATCCTGAAGGGCGAGGTGGAGCGCGTGCGGTCACGCACGAGGCGTCCGTTCCTGTCGCCGCTCAACCAGCGCCGCTGGCAGAACTTCAAGGCGAACCGCCGCGGACACTGGTCGCTGTGGATCTTCCTCGTCCTGTTCGTCCTGTCGATGCTGGCCAATGTCATCGCCAACGACAAGCCGATCATGGCCTCCTACAACGGCGAACTGCTGTTCCCCGTGCTCGTCGACTATCCCGAGGAGAAGTTCGGCGGCTTCCTGGCCGTCACCGATTACCGCGACCCGGTGATCTACGAGGAGATCGAGGCCAATGGCTGGATCCTCTGGCCGCCCGTCCGCTACTCCTACCGCACGGTCAACAACGAGATCCCCGAAGCCGCGCCGGCGAAGCCGTCCTGGATGTACGACCGCGAGACCCGCTGCCAGCGCTACCCGCTCGGCGCCGAGGACCCGGCCTGCACGATCGGCAACTGGAACTGGCTCGGCACGGACGACCAGACCCGCGACGTGCTCGCCCGCGTCATCTACGGCTTCCGCATCTCGGTGCTGTTCGGCCTCGCGCTGACGCTGTGCTCGGCCGTCATCGGCGTGACGGCCGGCGCCATCCAGGGCTATTTCGGCGGCTGGACCGACCTGATCTTCCAGCGCTTCATCGAGATCTGGTCATCGATCCCCGTGCTCTACCTGCTGCTGATCATCGCCGCCGTGCTGCCGCCGGGCTTCTTCATCCTGCTCGGCATCATGCTGCTCTTCTCCTGGGTGGGGTTCGTCGGCGTGGTGCGGGCGGAGTTCCTGCGCGCCCGCAACTTCGAATACGTCAATGCCGCCCGGGCGCTGGGTGTGCCGAACCGCACCATCATGTTCCGTCACCTGCTGCCCAACGCCATGGTGGCGACGCTGACCTTCCTGCCTTTCATCCTGAACGGCTCGATCACGACGCTGACCTCGCTCGACTTCCTCGGTTTCGGCCTGCCGCCGGGTTCGGCGTCGCTCGGCGAACTGCTCAAGCAGGGCCAGAACAACCTCAACGCCCCCTGGCTCGCCATGTCCGGCTTCGTGGTGATCTCGCTGATGCTGTCGCTGCTGATCTTCATCGGCGAGGCGACCCGCGACGCGTTCGACCCGCGCAAGACGTTCCGGTGAGGGGCATGGAATGCTATATCCACCTTCCATTTTCGTCAGGAGGCAGGAATGGGCGTGAACATTGCGAACCCGGACATCGAACGCCTGGCCAATGAACTTGCGGCGGTCACGGGAGAAGACGTCACGTCGGCTGTCCGGAGCGCGCTTCAAGAGAAACTGCAACGGCTGAGCCGCGTGACGGAAAAGAGGAAGCGAATACAGGAAATACTGGACGCCCTCCCGCCTCCGCCTCCGGGGGTCACCAGCGATCATTCGGATCTTTATGACGAGTGGGGACTTCCGAAATGATCGTCGACGCATCGGCGATCCTTGCCATGCTGCTGAAGGAGCCGGAAGTGCTTGCGTTCGCGGATCATATCGGCGGGTGCGCAGAAGAAGCCGTCATCTCGCCGGTGAACTATCTGGAGATCGCTCTCCGGATCGATCGCGGCGAGACACCTGAACTGTCTGCCGCGCTCGACCCGCTGCTCGCATCTTTGGAAATGCGGATCGCAGCGATTACCCCGGAGCAGGCCTATCTCGCCCGTGAGGCCTACCAGCGCTTCGGCAAGGGCAATCACCCCGCCCGGCTCAACCAGGGCGACTGTTTCGCCTATGCGCTCGCCAAGTCGCGTGGCGAAGCGCTTCTCTTCAAGGGCGACGACTTCCGCCAGACAGACGTCGAGGCCGCGTTTTGAACCAACCCCTCCTTTCGGTCCGCGATCTCTCCGTTGCCTTCACCCAGGGCGGGCGAGAGCAGATCGCCGTCGACCGCGTCTCCTTCGACATCGCCAAGGGCGAGACCATCGCGCTGGTGGGCGAATCCGGCTCCGGCAAATCGGTCTCGGCGCTGTCTGTCCTGAAGCTGCTGCCCTATCCTTCGGCCAGCCACCCTTCCGGGTCGATCCTGTTCGACGGCCAGGACCTGCTGGCCAAGGACGATGCGGATCTGCGCAAGGTCCGCGGTCGCGATATCACCATGATCTTCCAGGAGCCGATGACGTCGCTCAACCCGCTGCACACCATCGAGCGGCAGATCAATGAGGTGCTGAAGCTCCACCAGGGCATGAACGACCGCCAGGCGCGCGAGCGGGCGATCGCGCTTCTCCTCGAAGTCGGCATCCGCGACCCCGAGAAGCGCCTCGATGCCTATCCGCACCAGCTCTCCGGCGGCCAGCGCCAGCGCGTCATGATCGCCATGGCGCTTGCCAACGAGCCGAAGCTGCTGATCGCCGACGAGCCAACCACAGCGCTCGACGTGACGGTGCAGGCGCAGATTCTCGAGCTTCTGGACACTCTCAAGGCCCGCAACGGCATGTCGATGCTGTTCATCACCCATGATCTCGGCATCGTGCGGCGGATCGCCGATCGCGTCTGCGTCATGAACAGGGGCCGGATCGTCGAGTCGGGTCCGACCGAGCGCATCTTCGCCGATCCGCAGCACGAATACACGCGCCACCTGCTCGCCGCCGAGCCGAAAGGCCGCCCGCCCGTGAGCGATCCCACCGCGCGCGAGGTCATGACCGGCAGGGACATGAAGGTCTGGTTCCCGATCAAGAAAGGCTTCCTGCGCCGCACGGTCGATCACGTGAAGGCGGTGGACGGCATCGACGTCACGGTGCGCGCGGGGCAGACGGTCGGCGTCGTGGGCGAATCCGGCTCGGGCAAGACGACTCTCGGTCTGGCACTGTGCCGGATGATCTCGTCGCAGGGCGCGATCCGGTTCGCCGGTCGCGGGATCGACAGCCTGTCGTTCAACGAGATGCGGCCGTTGCGCAGCGAGGTGCAGATCGTCTTCCAGGACCCCTTCGGTTCGCTCAGCCCGCGCATGTCGGTCTCCGAGATCATCGAGGAGGGTCTGCGCATCCACCAGCCGAAGCTCTCGGCCGACGAGCGCGACGACCTCGTCGTGGCGGTGCTGAACGAGGTTGGTCTCGATCCGGAGACGCGCTTCCGCTATCCGCACGAGTTTTCCGGCGGACAGCGCCAGCGCATCGCGATCGCCCGTGCCATGGTGCTGAAGCCGAAATTCGTCATGCTCGACGAGCCGACCTCGGCTCTCGACATGAGCGTGCAGGCACAGGTGGTGGATCTCCTGCGCGATCTGCAGAAGAAGCACGATCTCGCCTACCTGTTCATCAGCCATGACCTGCGGGTGGTGCGCGCTCTGGCCAACGAGGTCATCGTCATGCGCAATGGGAAGATCGTCGAAGCGGGCACCTCGGACGAGATCTTCGACCGGCCGAAGACCGATTACACGAAGGCGCTGATCGCGGCCGCCTTCGACATTGCCACCGCGCCGCAAGGCGTGGTCAGCGAATGACAGGACAGACGGACGGGACGACGATGACGCAGGCGACCAAGGGACGGGTCCTCCTCTCGGTGACGGGGTTCAACCCGCAACGCTGGCACGAGCTCCTGTCGGTCCGGCGCGAGGTCGTGCTCGAGCCGCAGGCGCCGAGCGATCCGTCGATCCACTATGCGGTGGTCTGGAAGCAGAAGCCGAACGTGCTGGCGAACCTGCCGAACCTGAAGGCGGTGTTTTCGATCGGTGCCGGGGTGGACCATCTCTTCTCCGATCCCGGCCTGCCGGATGTGCCGATCGTGCGCGTGGTGGCCGACAACCTGTCGCAGCACATGACGGAATATGTCTGCTGGCGGGTGCTCGACCATCACCGCCAGGGCCTGCTCTACCGGCAGCAGCAGAAGCGCAGGCTCTGGCGCGAGCCGGCCCAGCCGGCGGCGGACGCCGTGTCGGTGGGCATCATGGGGCTCGGCAATCTCGGCCGCGCCGCCGCCAGGGCGCTGATCGCCCTCGGCTTCAGGGTCAATGGCTGGAGCAGGACGGGCACGGCGATGGACGGCGTCGCCTGCTTCGGCGGCAAGCAAGGGCTCGAGCCGTTCCTGCGGGCCACCGACATGCTGGTCGTGCTGCTGCCGCTCACGCCGGCCACGACGGGCGTCGTCAATTTCGAGCTCCTGTCGAAGCTTCGGCGGGACAACCCGCTCGGCGGCGCGGTGCTGATCAATGCCGGGCGCGGCCGTCTCCAGAAGGACGCCGACATCGCGCGCGCGCTGGACGAGGGGATACTGAAGGAAGCGAGCCTCGACGTCTTCGAGACCGAGCCGCTGCCGAAGACGAGCCCGCTCTGGTCGCACGAGAGGGTCTTCGTGACGCCGCACGCCGCCGCTACCTCTGATCCGGCCCATCTCGCCGGACCCATGCTCGACCAGATGGAGGCCTGCGATCGCGGCGAGACGCTCGGGAACCTGGTCGACCGCGCCGCCGGGTACTGAGGGTCCCTGCGGCCTAAGGCCTGCGGAAACCCGTCGGCTGCCCATAGAGATAGCCGATCCGGGCGACCGCGCCGCTCAGGCTCTCTCGCGCGACCGACATCGTGTGCCCGTTCGCATGAATGATGCGGTCGGGGCCGGTGACGATCGCGACATGGCCCTTCCAGAAGACGAGATCCCCGCGTTCCAGGCTGGCCAGATCCGCGCCTGGCTCCACAACCGAGCCGATGCCGGCCGCCTGCATGTCGGAATCGCGGGGGGCGCTGCGGCCCGCCATCCGCATCGCCAACTGGACCAGACCGGAACAGTCGATGCCGAAGGCCGAGGCGCCGCCCCAGAGATAGGGCGTGTGTTCGAGCGTCTCGGCGACCCCGACCCAGTCGCTTGCAGGCTCGGAAAGCGGGCGCAGATGCGCCGCGATGGCCGCCTCCCCCGAGGACAGCAGCGCATAGCGCGTCCCGCGCGTCTCCGTCTCGCCGACGACATCGACGCGCGATCCGATCGAAAGCGTCTCGACGCGGTGCTTCTTCATATCGGGCTCCGCATAGAGGAAGGTACGCGGCGCATGGACGACATGCGTAGACGCGCGCGCCTCCACTGCGCCGAGCCCCTCGGCCTCGACATAGCCGACATATCCGTCGTCCCCGGCCTGCACCCAGGCCAGCCCGTCCTTTTCCTCGAAGACGGCGACGGAAGCGCCTCGGACGATTTGCGTGTTCAGACCGGACTGGCGGGACGGGCCGGCCAACATGTCGAGGACCGGGCGGATGATGCACATGGGCGTTCCGGCGACGAACCGGTCGGCCTCGACGCGGCCTTTCAGCCGGACGTCGGCGAGGTCGCTGCGGTAGGCGTGGAGACGCTTGTCGGGCAGGGTCATGGCGTGGTCGGTTCCTTCGCGCAGGCGATGATGACGTCTCCGAAACGTTCGACGAAGAGGGCGCCCTCGACGGTACGCTTCACCAGCACGTTGCGCCTGTCGCTTTCGTCGCGGTGGCGCGAGACCAGCTTCAGCGCGCCCATCATGTCCAACGCGCGGGTGATGACCGGTTTGGACACGTTCAGCCGCGCGGCAAGGCCGCGAATCGTGTGCGGCGGCGGTTCGAGATAGATCGTCAGCAGGATGGCCGCCTGCCGCATCGACAGGTCCGGCCGCCCCGCCCGGGCTTCCGTTACGGCGACGTCCTGCCACAGCCGCAGGGCCTCGCCCGGTCTCAGATGCACCGCCATCGCTCTTCTCCGTTCCGGAACCGTATCATTCCGGCGGGGGAAAGTTCCAGTGGGTCCGCTCAGTTGCCGTAGCGCGCCGCCAGCAGATGCTCCAGCGCCCGGATCGCCTGCGCCTCGCCGCCCGCAGGACCGTGCGGACGAGCCGCGGGATTCCAGGCGAAGATGTCGAAGTGGCTCCAGGCCTTCGCCTTCTCGACGAAGCGCTGCAGGAACAGGGCTGCCGTGATCGAGCCGGCGAAGCCATCGCTGGTCACGTTGTTGACATCGGCCACCTTCGAGGCGAGCTTTTCGTCATAGGGCGCCCAGAGCGGCATGCGCCAGACCGGATCGCCTGCCTCCAGCGCGGCCGATGCGATCTCCGCGGCGAGCGCGTCGCTGCCCGTGTAGAAGGGCGCGATGTCGGGACCGACCGCGACGCGCGCGGCACCGGTCAGCGTCGCCATGTCGATCATCAGATCCGGCGCCTCCTCGTCGGCGAGCGCAAGCGCGTCCGCCAGCACCAGCCGGCCTTCGGCGTCGGTGTTGCCGATCTCCACCGTCGGCCCCTTCCTGCTCTTCAGCACGTCGCCGGGCCGGAAGGCATTGCCGGCGATCGCGTTCTCCACTGCCGGGATGAGCACGCGCAGGCGCACGGTCAGGCCCGCTCCCATGATCATGTCGGCGAGGCCGAGCACGTTGGCCGCGCCGCCCATGTCCTTCTTCATCAGGAGCATGCTGCTGGAGGGCTTGATGTCGAGCCCGCCGGTGTCGAAGCAGACGCCCTTGCCGACCAGCGTCACCTTCGGCGCGTCCGCCCGGCCCCACGCCATGTCGATCAGGCGGGGCGCGTCCGCCGAGGCGCGCCCGACGGCATGGATCATCGGGAAGTTCCTCGCCAGCAGATCGTCGCCGACGATCGTCTCGACCGATGCGTCGTGCTTTTGCGCCAGAGCCCGCGCGGCGTCTTCCAGTGCGGCGGGCCCGAGGTCGTTCGTGGGCGTGTTGACCAGATCGCGCGTCAGGGAGACGGCCTCGGCGATGCGGCGCGCGCGTGCGCCATCCGCACCATCCGGCGCGGTGATACGCAGCGTGTTGCCGGCCTTGCCGGAATAGCGGGTGAAGCGGTAGCCGCCGAGCATCAGCCCGACCGCCGCCTGGGTGGGATTGGCGAGCGGTGCGGCAAAGTGCCAGTCGCCCTCCGGCAAGTCGCGCGCCAGCGCTCCCGGTACGAGCCGGGCAAATCCGACGTCCCTGTCCGGCAATCCGATCAGCGCACCGGCGACGGCGCCGTCCGCGCCTGGAACGACGAGCACGCGTCCCGGCTGTCCGGAGAAGTCGTTCGCCTTCGCCCAGGCCAGGGCGGCTGCCGGCAGCCCGGCCTCGTCCAGCCGACCTTTCGTGATCGGGTGGATCGGCTTCGAGGCCGCGCTTCGGGCATCGACGAGTTGCACGGGCATCGGGCGCTCTCCTGCTCTGCGCGCGGCGACGGACGGCTCGCGCTTAACCAACCGTTAGGGTTAACGGAATATTTCTTTCCCCGACATGGCGCCGCCTGCGGCGCCGATGACGGAGAAGGCGGCATGATGACCAAACGCGACCGGAACGCAACCGCTGGGCTTTGGCGCACGGCCGCGCTGGGATTGGTCCTTGCCGTCGCATTGAGCGGCTGCGCCAATTCGCGCATGACCACCGGCTCCATCAATCGCTCCCCCGGCAAGCCGGTGGCCGAGATGTCGGCCGGCGAACTGGCGCGCGCCGCCGACCAGCTGGGCAAGACGTATGCGAAGAATCCCGCCGACAAGGCCAACGGCCTTCGCTACGCCGAAGTCCTGCAGATGGGAGGGCGGACGGACCAGTCGCTGGCGGTCATGCGCAAGCTGGCGATCGAACATCCAGCTGACCGCCAGGTTCTCGCCGCCTACGGCAAGGCGCTTGCCGCGGCCGGGCAGCTGGAGCCCGCGCTCGATGCGGTCAGGCGTGCCCAGACGCCCGAATATCCGGACTGGAAGCTGGTCTCTGCCGAGGCGGCGATCCTCGACCAGCTTGGCAAGTCCGGCGACGCGCGGGCTCTCTATCGCCGCGCCCTGGACATGAAGCCGAACGAGCCTTCCATCCTGTCGAATCTCGGCATGTCCTACGTGCTCGAGGGCGACCTGCGCAGCGCCGAGACCTACATGCGGTCGGCGGCAAGCCTGCCCGGCGCCGACAGCCGCGTGCGCCAGAATCTCGCGCTGGTGGTCGGCCTGCAGGGCCGGTTCGAGGAAGCCGAGAAGCTTGCGCGCCAGGAACTCTCCCCCGAACAGGCCGAAGCCAACGTCGCCTACCTTCGCTCGATGCTGGCACAGCAGAACGCCTGGAGCGATCTCAAGCGGGACGAGAGCAAGGACACCAACTGACGCGCCGACCCGGCACCATCCACCTCCATCACCCGAAAGGCCGGCGCTCGCGCCGGCCTTTGCCGTCAGAGACGGTGCCTGACGAGGAATGGACAGTTGCGGTCGATCTGCTCCCGCCTGGCGCTGCGCCGGCCTATTCGGACGAACTCGATTCCTTCTTGTCGCCGAACACGCCGCGCTCGCTGAACTGCATGATCGCGGGACCGAGGATGACGGCGAAGAGCACCGGGAGGAAGAACAGGATCATCGGGACGGTGAGCTTCGGCGGCAGCGCGGCGGCCTTCTTCTCGGCCTCGTTCATGCGCATCTCGCGGCTTTCCTGCGCGAGCACCCGCAACGCATGCGCCAGCGGCGTGCCGTAGCGTTCCGCCTGGATCAGCGCCTGGCTGACGCTCTTCACCGTCTCCAGACCGGTGCGGCTGGCGAGGTTCTCGTAAGCCATGCGCCGTTCCTGGAGGAAGGAGAGTTCTGCATTGGTGAGGACGAGCTCCTCCGCCAGCTCGACCGACTGTGCGCCGATCTCCTCCGCCACACGGCGGAAGGCTGCCTCGATCGCCATGCCCGATTCCACGCAGATGAGCATGAGATCGAGCGCATCGGGCCAAGCCTTCTGGATGTTCTGCTTGCGCTTGGTGGCCTGGTTGTTGACGTAGACGACGGGCGCGTAGAAGCCCGCATAGGCGAAGACCACGACCACGAAGCCCTTGATGAAAAGCGGCTGCTCGGGCAGCGAGTCGAGCACGAAGACGTAGATGACGCCAAGGAACAGGCCGACGAACGGCAGGACCAGCCGGAAGAACAGGAACTTGGTGAGCGGGTTCTGGCCGCGGAAGCCGGCCATCTTCAGCTTCGCTAGCGTGGTATCGTCGGCCAGCGCGCGCTTCAGGTCCAGACGTTCGACGATGCTGCGCATGCCGTGCGACTGTTCCTCGCGAAGTCCCTTGCGGCGGCGTTCCGCATCGGCTGCGAGCCGCGCCCGCTGCTTGGCGCGCAGTTCGTCGCGTTCCAGTGCGACGGACTTCATGCGGGCCTTCAGCTCGCTGCCGCCGAAGGCGGGCATGACGGTGAAGACGGTCGCGAACACCGCGACCGCCACAAGGAGCGCGATCAGGAAGGTCGGATCGAAGACCGCCTTGGCGACCAGCTCGGACATGCTCAGCCCTCCTGACGATCAGACATCGAAGTTCATCATCTTCTTCATCACGAAGATCCCGATCGCCATCCAGATCAGCGACACGCCGAGGACGAGATGGCCGGTGCTCGTGACGAAGAGCGGCATGATGTAGTTCGGGCTGGAGAGATAGACGAGGAAGGCGACGATGAAGGGCAGCGCGCCGATGATGGCGGCCGAGGCCTTCGCCTCCATGGAGAGGGCCTGCACCTTGGCCTTCATCCGCTTGCGGTCGCGAAGCACCCGCGAAAGGTTGCCCAGCGCCTCCGACAGATTGCCGCCGGCCTGCGCCTGGATCTGGATGACGATGCCGAAGAACGCCGCTTCCGGGCAGGGCATGGTCTCGGCCATCCGCAGCGCCGCCTCTGGCGTCGACATGCCGATCTGCTGCGCCTCGACCATGCGGCGGAATTCGCCGCGGACCGGCTCGCGCGACTCGCTGGCGATCAGGCGGATGCCGTCATTGATCGGAAGGCCCGACTTGACTGCGCGGACGATGATGTCCAGCGCGTTGGGCAGCTCGTCCAGGAAGGCCTTGATGCGGCGGGCCTTGATGAAGACGATGACCCAGCGTGGAAGACCGACGCCGCCGGCAAGGGCAGCCGCGGGCACGGCCCACAGGGGCGCTCCTCCAATCAGAGCCAGCACCGCGAAGGCCAGTCCCGAGAGGGCCGAGAAGAGATAGAAGCGCTCGAGCGTGATCGTCATGCCCGCCTGCTTGATCTGCAGCTTCAGGGGAGGTTTCCGCATGTTGCGGTCCTTCGCCTTCTGCTTTTCGTCGAGGTCCTTCAGCGAATCCTGGACGGATTTTCGCCGCTTGGCAGCCTCTGCGAGGCGGTCGCGCGACGCCTTGACGACCGCTCGGTCGGTCTCCGCCTTCTTGATGGTCTCGAGCCGCTTGCCCGCCTTGTTCTCGTTGGCGATCGTGTTGAACATGAACACGTAGGCCACCGCGCCCGCCGACAGGCCGGCGAGAAGGATCATGGCGAGGACGGTGACATCGAGCCCGAACATGACGTTACGCTCCCGTACCGATCATCAGCCGGCCTGCTTTTCCATCGATTCGAGCGCGATGGCGAGGCGCGCCTCCTCGTTGTAGTAGCGGGCCCGGTCCCAGAAGCGCGGCCGGCCGACGCCCGTCGAAACGTGCTTGCCGAGCAGCTTGCCCTGCGCGTCCTCGCCCATGATGTTGTAGAGGACGATGTCCTGCGTGATGATCACGTCGCCTTCCATGCCGAGCACTTCGGTCACGTGCGTGATGCGCCGCGATCCGTCGCGCAGGCGCGCGGCCTGGATGATGATGTCGACCGATCCGACGATGATTTCACGTACCGTCCTCTGCGGCAGCGTGAAGCCGCCCATCGCGATCATCGATTCGATGCGGTTCAGGCACTCGCGCGGCGAGTTGGAGTGGATGGTTCCCATCGATCCGTCGTGACCGGTGTTCATGGCCTGGAGGAGGTCGAACACCTCAGGTCCGCGCACCTCGCCGACGATGATCCGCTCGGGACGCATGCGCAGGCAGTTCTTGACGAGGTCGGTCATGGTGATCTGCCCCTCGCCCTCCAGGTTGGGCGGGCGGGTTTCGAGGCGCACCACGTGCGGCTGCTGCAGCTGCAGCTCGGCGGAATCCTCGCAGGTGATGATGCGCTCGTCGCGGTCGATGTAGTTGGTCAGGCAGTTGAGCAGCGTCGTCTTGCCGGAGCCCGTGCCGCCGGAGATGACGACGTTGCAGCGCACCCGGCCGATGATCTTCAGCACTTCGGCGCCCTCGGGCGAGATCGCGCCGAACTTGACGAGCTGATCGAGCGTCAGCTTGTCCTTCTTGAACTTGCGGATGGTCAGTGCCGCGCCGTCGATGGCAAGCGGCGGCGCGATGACGTTGACGCGCGAGCCGTCGGGCAGGCGCGCGTCGCAGATCGGGCTCGATTCGTCGACGCGCCGCCCGACCTGGCTGACGATGCGCTGGCAGATGTTGAGAAGCTGCTGGTTGTCGCGGAAACGGATGCCCGTCTGCTCCACCTTGCCCGCGACTTCGATGTAGACGTTCTTCGACCCGTTGACCATGATGTCGGCGATGTCGTCGCGCGCCAGCAGGGGTTCGAGCGGGCCGTAACCCAAGACGTCGTTGCAGATGTCCTCGAGCAACTCTTCCTGTTCCGAGATCGACATCGCGAAGTTCTTGATCGCGATGATGTCGTTGACGATGTCGCGGATTTCCTCGCGCGCATTGTCCGGCTCGAGCTTGGCGAGCTGCGACAGGTCGATCGTGTCGATGAGCGCCGAGAAGACCTGGCTCTTGGTGTCGTAGTAGTTCTCGCCGCGTTCGCGCGGGGCGGCCGGCTTCTTCGCTTCCGGCGCCAGCGGCGGCGCCTCGACGTTGCGTCGGGCCGGCTCGCCATGCCTGCCCGCGGACGGGGCAGACGTCGGCTGGGCCGTCCGCTCCGCGACGGGCGACGTCGCGACGCCGCGGAACTCGGGCACCGTCCTGTTGCCGCCGTCGCTGCCTCTTTTTCCAAACATGACCAGGATACCAGTTTCGGGTTCGAACTACTTCTTCTTCGCTCTGAGCTTTTCCAGGATTCCCGTCAGACCCGGCTTGGCGCGTGCCTTGATTTCGGTACGACCGGTGATGACGTGCGCGATCTCCGTGATCGACCTCACGACCGCATGCTGTGCGTCCATCTCCGCCAGCATCCGCCCGTTGTTGGCGGCGTTTCCGAAGAACTGCGGCTCGAACGGGATGATCGCCAGTGGCGTCAGGCCAAGCGGCTCGGTGAAGTCGCTCGGCGAAATCTCCGGCCGCTTCGGCACGCCGGCCTGGTTGATGATCAGATGCGGCTGCTTGTCGTTCGGGCGCAGCTTGCGCAGCGTGTCCACGAGGTTCTTGGTGTTGCGCAGGTTGGCGAGTTCCGGCGTGGCCGTGATGATGACCTCGTCGGCCTCGACAAGCGTGTTGCGCGTCCAGCCGTTCCAGACGTGCGGGACGTCGAGCACGAG
Organism: Aquibium sp. ELW1220; assembly: GCF_030398385.1. GTDB lineage: Bacteria > Pseudomonadota > Alphaproteobacteria > Rhizobiales > Rhizobiaceae > Aquibium. The sequence continues at coordinate 159,958 of NZ_JAOAOQ010000002.1, forward strand.
GAGCGGCGCGCTGCGCTGGGCGGTGTCGATGATCTGCGCAAAGGCATCCGGATCGAAGTCGTAGACGCGGTCGAGCGTCGACGGCGCCGCGAGCAGGGACAGGTGTTCGGCGCACTGCGCCAGCAGGCGGTCGAGATAGACCTCGTCGATGCGCTCGGGCGAAAACACCGCCTCGGCGATCCCCTGCGCCGGATCCTGGTCGAAGTTCATGTTGGCGGTGCCGAAAGGCAGGTCGAGGTCCGCCACGACCACTTCGGAACTGAAGGTGGTCGACATGGTCCAGGCGACATTGTGCGCGATGGTCGAGGAACCGACGCCGCCCTTCGCGCCGACGAAGGCGATGGTCTTGCCGAGCGGCTCGGACTCCGGATTGACGAAGATCTGCGAGATGTTGCCGATGATGTCGGCGAGCGACACCGGCGCGACGATGTATTCCGATATGCCGAACCGCAGGAGTTCGCGGTACAGCCATACGTCGTTGTAGTGGCCGACGATCACGACTTTCGTCGAAGGGTCGCAGACCTCGGCCAGTCGTTCCAGCGACTGCAGCAGGTCCTTCGGCTCCGCGCGCGATTCCAGGATGATCAGGTTGGGCGTCGGCGAGGTCGCATAATAGGCGAGCGCACCGTCCAGCCCGCCCATGGCGACGCGCACATGCGCTTTCGACATGCGCCTGTCTTCAGCGGCGCGTTCGATCGGCTTGGCGACACTTTCGGTCTCGCAGAAGGCGTGGATCGAGATCCGGGGTATCGGACGCAGGGCGTTGAGCTGCGCGATTTCCTCGGCGGTGGCCCCGCCGGCGCCTAACGGATCGGTATGGTAGGCAAGGTTGCTCATCTCGTGCGGTCCCGTGCAGGCGGATCAGTAGTCGACTTCTATGTTGTCCCGGAAGGTTCCGGTGACCTCACGCGCCTTGTACTCGTCGAGGGCGTCGCCCCGGTTCTCGGCGTCGATGTCGCCGGGCGCGCGGGGACCGAGCAGGTCGGCCGGGTTGGCCATCTGGGCCGCGAGGTTGTTCTGGTAGGCACAGCCGAAATTGGCGTAGTGCTTGTTGTCCGTCGTCTTCAGGATATCGTCTGGCCAGCGACCGCACTGCCCGGTGCTGGCCTTCATGCGCCGGTAGGAGACGCGGATCGGCGGGCTCGCGTCCGGTGCGCCGGCCTCGTACGGCATGGAAACCACGCGTCCACCGGGAATGCCGCGGCTCTGGATGTGACGGGCGATGTCGGCCGCAACCAGACCGGCGGCGACGGCGTTCGCGCTGCCCGACGGGTAGAGGATGGTGATCGGCGCGCCCGCGCTCTCGTCGTAATGCGCGATGTACCCGCTGAGCGCCGTGCGCTGGATTCGCGACATCGTGTTGTCGCCGACACCCACCGGCAGGTCGATCTTCTCTTCCTGCTCCGCGACGACGATGGGGTGGTTGGTACGGTAGTCGTCCGGGACCGAACCGACCGTGATGGAATCGCGCCGGGCGCAACCGGTCAGCACCGCCGCCGCGATGGCGGCCAGGAGGACCGCACGGGCGGCGGCGGCGCCGGGCCGTGCGGGGCCCGAATGATCATGGTACTGAGCGCTGCGCATGAGGTCCGTCCCCCGGATCACTTGTAGATGAAGCCGACGACGCCGTGATATCGGCCGTTCGGCTTGTCCGTTTGCATGGTGCCGTAGACGCGGTTGACGCGGCCGAGGAAAATCCCGGCCCCATCGCTGGCGGCGTTGAAATTGTCGTCCGGGCGCGCGAGCTGCTGGCGGGCGACCGGCCGCGCGAGATAGGGCGTCACGATGATCACCAGTTCGGACTCGTTGCGCACGAAGTCGCGGCTGCGGAACAGCGTGCCCAGCACCGGGATCTTTGTCAGGCCGGGAATGCCGGTCGACACCTGTCGGATGTCGTCGCGGACGAGACCCGCGATCATCATCGAGCCGCCGGACGGCAGCTCGACGGTGGTGTCGGCGAGCCGCTTGCGGATCGAGAGCATGTTGGTGCCGTTGTTCTTGCCGCCGGAGCCCATGGCGACGGAGCCCTCGGTGGTCGGTTCGGAGACCGAGGTGCGGATCTTGAGGCTGATGCGGCCGGGCGACAGGACGGTCGGCTGGAATTCGAGGCCGATGCCGTATTCGATCTTCTCGACGTCGTAGGTGATGGCGCCGGTATCGTCGTCGACATCCTGGCCGGTGACCAGATTGAACTCGCCGCCGACCTTGAAGACGGCCTTCTCGCCCGAGATTGCCGTCAGCGTCGGCTCGGCGAGCGTCTTCATGACGCCAGCCTGCTCCATGGCGTTGAGGTAGGAGTTGAGGGTGGTCGAGCCGAGCGCGGCACCGACGTTGAGCTGGTAGTTCGACATCTGCTTGCCGAGGCCGGAGATGCCATCGGTGAAGGTGTTCCACGAGATCCCGTTGGAGGTGCCCGAGGTGATCATGTTGACGCCGAGCTGTTTCATCACGATGCGGCTGACTTCGGCCACCGTGACCTTGAGCGTCACTTGGTCCTCGCCGATGATCTTCAGCAGGTTGATGATGGCGCTCGTCTGGCGTTCGGAATCGGGATTGTCGATGTCGACGCCGCCGCCATCGGTGGGCGCGGCGGCGGTCTGTGCGTACTGGCCGGTGGTCGCTTCGCCACCGGTGACGAAGGCCTTTGCCAGCTGGACGGCGCGCGCGGCATCGAGCGGCGTTTCGACCGTCCCGGACAGCACGACGTTGTCGTTGAGAAGCTCGACCTTGATGTCGGAGTTGGGCACGAACCGTTCGAGGTATTCCTCGAGACCGGCCACGTCGCGCTCGATCGCGAGATCCAGGTTGGCGATCTGCTCGCCATTGGCGCCGAAGACGAAGATGTTGGTCTCGCCGACCTGCTTGCCGAAGAGATAGATCCGGCGTGCCGTGCGAGTCACGGCGTCGGCGACCGACGGGTTGGCGACCAGGATGTCGTAGGCGTCCTGCGGCAGGTCGATGACCAGCGACTTGTTGAGGCCGAGCTTGACCCGCTGGGCGCCGGCCGTCGAGCGGACGCTCGTGTTGCCGGCCTCGGCAGGCGCGATCGCGGCGGGTGCCAGCAAGGATCCGGAGATGGCGGTCGCGGCGAACACGGTCGCGGCGAACCTTGAAAGCGGACGAACCCGGCTTTCGGTGGGGCACTTGTTCCCGTCAAGCGACGTCATTTGCGCGCTCCAACTTCCGTGACTTCTCCCGACCGGATGAGGCGGACGGTGCCCCTTCGGCCGTTGCCTGAAACCAGATAGTCCGCATCTTCGGACGCCGGTTCCTGCGCATCGGTGATCGACCGCAAGGCCAGCGTCAGGCGGTCGGCCATCTGCTGGGCGACGGTGATGATCTCGGACTGCTGCGGCGTGAGTTCGAGCGTGGCCGTTTCGCCCACCTTCACGCGCTTGCCTTCCTCGTTTTCCTGAATCATCTGGTCGATGGCGAGCACGCGGATGTTCTTCAGGATCGTCTCGGTCACGAAGCCCTGCGACGAGCCGTTCTCGGCGCGCCGGGTCATGATCACGTCGACATAGTCATTGGGCAGGATGAAACCGCCGGCCGACGTGTCGGCCGAGATCTGCGTCGCCACGGCCCGCTTGCCGGAGGGGAGGATCGACGACATGAAGCTCTGGCCCTGACCGATCAGCTTCGAGCGCCGGACCGGCTCGCCTTTGTACATGGTGAGGCGGGCGACCGAACCTTTCAGGAGTTCCATCGCGTCGGCTTCCTGATTGCGGAGGATGTAACCTTCCGTCACGGCCGCTTCCGGCCAGGACTGCCACTGCATCTGCGTCTCGAGCGGCTGCCCGGCAGGCACGTCCTCTGACAGGATCAGGACTTCCGTCAGGGGGATGGAGGGCTTCACGGGCGCTGCCGCGACGATTTCCGCCGGCGGCTTGGTGGCCATGTTCTTGGCGATGTACCCGGCGCCGCCTGCGGCGACTGCCGCGACGCCCAGTACGATCAAGCGTGATGTGTTCATCGACCCGCACCTCTACCCGGCGAATGTGTTCACCGGACCCGACAATGGGGGTGCAATCGTCAAATTACGGTTAATGGAATGCTTACGGTCGTCCTTAATGACGGGTTTATAGCCCCGGACAAGCCGTATCCGCTAACACGGACGCTAGCTGCCCGCCATGCGGGCGAAGGCCCAGACAGCGAGCGGTGACCCCGGGAAGGCCGCGAACCCGCCGATGGCCAGGGCTACTCCGTAAGGAATGCCGACCGACGTGTCGGCGACGTTGCGCAGCAGCAGATTGTTCCCAGCATAATGGCGAAGCGGCGAATTCCTGAACATCAGGATGGCGATCGTCAGAACTCCTCCGAATGCGGCGGACAGGACGACGTAGGTCGCGAGCGGCATGCCGAGGCCCATCCAGAGCGCGGTCGCCGCGAGCAGCTTGGCGTCGCCGCCACCCATGCCGCCGATCGCGAAAAGCCCGAAAGTAACGGCGAGCACCACGGCCATCGCCGCGAAGTGCAGGCCGTAGGTCTGCCAGTCCATGCCGGTCAGCGGCGCGATGATCGCGAAGCTCGCCACAAGTATGAGCGAAACGCGATTGGCGATGGTCATCGACAGGAGATCCGACACCGCCGCGAAGGCAAGGCAGAGCGGAAAGACGACGAAGATGGCGGCTTCGAGCATGTCTGTTCGTTCCTTCTGACCGTCCAGGGACGCTGTTAACTTACGATCCAATAGTGAACAATGATCAAGCCGTCCCAGGAATGGAAAAAGGGCCGCTCCTTTCGGGAGCGGCCCTTCCTGCGAAACCGCCTGAATGCGGATCGGCAATTAGTCGCCGGCACCGTCGACTGCGCCGGAGATTTCGGTGAACTTCGCGTCGAGGCTGGTGCCGAGGGCACCGGCGCCGGCCATGATGGCGACGGCGACAAGGGCGGCGATGAGGCCGTACTCGATGGCGGTCGCGCCAGATTCATTCTTCAGGAAGCGTGCAAAAAGCTTGGACATTCGAGAGCTCCTACTCCACGTGTTTACAGCGAACCGTCAACGTTCTTGCCGTGTTGATCGGATGTCCCAACAATAGGAGGGAGGCATTTCGATCGGCTTAAGAAACAGAATTACCGGTTTCCTAATCTCGCCGATGGGTGGGAATGGTTAATGCCCGGCGAATGACGCAATCTCCGGACGGCGTACATCGGTCTCGTCCGTTTATTGAAGCGCGCGCGCGATGAGACGTCTGCGCCGCCCTGCCGGTCGCAGCCTTAACCGCACATTCACCAATCGGCTTCATGATCCGCTAATCATCCTCTGGTCGGAGTTCTTCCATGGCGCGGACATTCTTGCTTTCGCTCGGCGCAGCGGCCGCCTGCATGGCGGCTGCGGCTTTCGCCGGAACGCCCGCCCGCGCGGAAGGCGGAATCCCGATCCTGATGAACGAGGCCAAGATCGTGAAGCTGGCGAGGCCCGCCGACACGATCGTCGTGGGTAATCCCGACATCGCGGATGCCTCGGTCCAGGACGCGACGACCATCATCCTCACGGGCAAGGGCTTCGGCGTTACCAACCTGGTCGTGATGGACGAGACCGGTGCGCCGATCGTCGACGAACAGATCTTCGTCAGCAGGCAGGACGCGCGGTCGGTGCGCATCTACCGCCGCTCCGAGGTGCAGACGCTGTCGTGCACGCCCTACTGCGAGGGCGCCTACAAGAGCGAGGCGGAGCGAACCTCCGAAGCCGAGATGAACGTCAGCCGCTGAGCGACCCGCCGACCGGCAAGGAGCCGCGGACAACCCGGGGCAGACCGGTGAACAAATCGTTGACGGCGCTGGTACAAGTCGAGGTTTCCGAAGAACGGGAAGTCAACGGCCCTGCGATAACGTCATGGCCGACTGCACAGGGGCAGCAGGATCGTGTCATGAGCAAGTGGATTTCCTTTCGCAGGGCAAAGCCTGACGCCAGGGTAGGCGAGCGGCACCTGGTGCGCTTCGCCCGCGACGAGAACGGTGCGCTGGCGATCGAATTCGTCGCGCTGGCCCTGCCGTTCTCCATGCTGGTATTCGCGATCCTCGAAAGCAGCATCTCCTTCGCCGGTCAGCAGGTTCTCGTGAACACGGCCGACAGCATCGCCAGGCAGTTCCGCACCGGGCAGCTCAAGCCCGCCGATATGAACGAGACCAAGCTCAGGAACCTGATCTGCGCGGATCTCAAGATCATCGTCGCTTCGGGGTGTCCGGGGCTGGAGATCGACCTGCGCCAGTTCGACACCTTCGAGGAGGCCGCCAAACTCCGGATCAAATACACCGCCGGCGGCGACATCGACACCACCGACTTCACAGTCGATCCGGGACCTTCCCTCAGCAAGAACACCCTGCGCATCTTCTACCGCTGGCCGGTGATGACCGACGTGATGCGCAAGTCGATGTCGAACATCGGCGACGGCTACACGCTGCAGTTCGCGACGGCCACGTGGCAGAACGAGCCTTTCGATGACTGAGACCACATCCATGACGATCAAGAACGATGGAACGCATCCGAACGATCCGATGCCGGCACGACCGACGGGGATCCTGAGCCGTATCCGCTCGCATCTGGCCAGGCTCGGTCGCGACCGCGGCGGCGTTGCCGCGATCGAATTCGCCTTCGTCGCCCCAGTGCTCCTGGTGACCTACTTCATGACGATGGAGGTGTCCCAGGGGCTGGAAGTGAGCAAGAAGACCGGGCGCATCGCGATCATCGTCGGGGACCTCGTCACCCAGCAGCAATCCCTCAACAAGGCGGATCTGGACGCGATCATGCGGATCGGCGAGGCCGTGATCCAGCCCTACAACCGCAGCAAGCCGTCGATCTACGTCACCGCGATCGAGATCACCAACGAAGACACGCCGAAGGCCAAGGTGGCCTGGTCACGAAAGCTGGTGAATGGCGCGGCCAACAATTACCTGTCCGTGGGTTCGACCATCACGACGGTGCCCGATGAGCTCATGATCGCGGGCTCCTTCCTCATACGCGCCGAGTCCTCTCTCGAATACACGCCGGTCGTGGTCTGGAGCGCGGGTGACGAAGCGGCCTTCGGCATGGCCTCGGCCTTCGACAAGCTCGACATGAGCGACCGGTACTACCTGCGCCCGCGCATGAGCCAGAAGGTGGCCTGCAACGACTGCTGACCGTCGTTCAACGCGTTCCGCCCTCCGCGACACGATCCACCATGGCCCTCGCCACCGCGTAATCATCGTCCGAGACCCGCACGAACCCGCCCTGGCGCATCGGTTCGAGATGCTGGAGCACGTCCGGCCGAGCATCGTGGAGGCCGGTCAGGAAGCGGACGAGGGCAGCCCTGGTTTCGGCAGGCATGTCGGCCCGGACGGCATGCGGACCGTATCGGAGCGGCTCGGACTGCCAGTTCACCAGGAGGTTCTCTTCCGGAACGCCGGCCGCCGCCAGGCGGGAGAGGGTGCCGCCTTCCGGTGCAGTCCCTGGCCGGAACGGGACCCAGCCGATCATCCCGTCCGCTTCCCCCGACGCCAGCATGTTCTCCGCGTCGGTAGCGGTCGCGGCCTCGACCAGACGCCCGGCTGTCTCCGGCCCCGGCTCGACCGACGCCAGCCATCCGGTCGCGTCGCCCGGCACGACCGCGATGCCCCCGGTGCCGTTGCCGTCCTTGCGGCGGATGAGGACCGCGCGCATGCCCGTCGAACCGTCGGTCCCGATCGGTGCCACGATCGCCTCCAGGCAGCTGCAGACGCGCCGAGCCGTGGCATAGGCGGTGGCCGAAAAGACGCCATAGTCGATGCGGCCCCGCGACTGGGCGTCGATAAGGGCCGCATAGTCCCGGGCGACGAAGATCTGCGTCGGCAGCCCCGTCGCATCGGAGAACACCTTTTCGATGAGGACGGCGCCGTCCACCAGGTTTCCGGCCGGCGGTTGCGCCACCATGCCGATCCGCAGGATGGACAGGGCGTCCCCGGTCTGGGCCGTACCGGACTGCGCCCACAGGAGCAGCACCAGGGCCGCGCCGGCCGCGAGGCTGGCCGTCTTCGTCAACATGATCGTCACTCCCGCTTCGCCACCCATCATGCCGCTGCAATCTTGCGGTTTGGTTTCCGAATTGCCAACGCGGCGCAACCTTCCTATCTCTGCACATCGCTTCTCGCAGTCTGGACCATCGCATGGCGCGCGCCTTCCTCTTCGTCCTCGATTCCTTCGGCATCGGCGGGGCGCCCGATGCGGCCCGCTTCGGCGACGAGGGCTCCGATACCTTCGGCCACATCGCGGCCGCCGCCTCCCGCGGCGAGGCCGATCGCGACGGTTTGCGGGCTGGCCCGCTGAAGCTGCCGAACATGATGGCGCTCGGCCTTGGCGAAGCGGCCCGCCTGGCCACCGGCGCCTGGCCGGCCGGCATGGACCGGCCGCGCCCCGAAGGCATCTTCGCCGCCGCGCAGGAGGTGTCGAGCGGCAAGGACACGCCGTCGGGCCACTGGGAGATCGCCGGCGTGCCGGTACCCTTCGACTGGGGGTACTTTCCCGACACGGTGCCGACCTTCCCGCCGGACCTGACGGCGGCCATCATCCGCGAGGCGGAATTGCCGGGTATCCTGGGCGATTGCCACGCCTCGGGCACCGAGATCATCGCCCGGCTGGGCGAGGAACACATCCGCACCGGCAAGCCGATCTGCTACACCTCCGCCGACTCGGTCTTCCAGATCGCAGCGCACGAGACGCATTTCGGGCTGGAGCGGCTCTACGAGCTTTGCGGGATCGTGCGCCGGCTCATCGATCCCCTGAACATCGGCCGGGTGATCGCGCGCCCCTTCGTCGGCGAAAGCGCCGCCGACTTCGTGCGCACCGCCAACCGCAAGGACTATGCCGTGCCGCCGGCCGAGCCGACGCTGCTCGTCCGCGCCGTGGCCGCCGGCCGCAAGGTCATCGCGGTGGGCAAGATCGGCGACATCTTCGCCCACCAGGGCGTGACCGAGGTGCGCAAGGCGCCCGACAACATGGCGATGTTCGACGCCGCCCTCGGTGCCATGGCGGACGCCGGCGACGGCGACCTCGTCTTTGCCAATTTCGTCGACTTCGATTCGAGTTTCGGCCACCGCCGCGACGTTGCCGGCTATGCCGCGGCGCTCGAGGCCTTCGACCGCCGCCTGCCCGAGGCGCTGGCGCGGCTGAAGCCCGGCGATCTCCTGCTCCTGACCGCCGACCATGGCTGCGACCCGACCTGGCGCGGCACCGAACACACCCGGGAGCGCGTGCCCGTGCTGGCGACGGGACCCGGTCTGCCCGCCGGCTCGGCAGGAGTGCGAGAAACGTTCGCCGACATCGGCGAGGCGGTCGCCGCGCATCTGGGCCTGCCGCCCGGCGCGCATGGCCGCTCCCTCCTGGCGGATCGCGCAGACCATGCCTGAACTGCCCGAGGTCGAAACCGTCCGCCGCGGCCTTTCCGGCACCATGGAGGGTGCGCGCATCGTCTCGGTCGACCAGCGCCGGCCGGATCTGCGTTTTCCGTTCCCGTCCGATTTCGCGGCGAGGCTGACGGGCCGCCGCATCGAGGCCCTGTCCCGGCGCGCCAAATACCTTGTCGCCCATCTCGACGACGGGTTGGCACTGATCAGCCATCTCGGCATGTCCGGTTCCTGGCGCATCGAACGCGGGTCGGACACGGCCACGCCTGGCGTCTTCCACCACGAGCGCTCCAAGCTTGTGGCGCACGACCATGCCGTGTTCCACCTCGAGAGCCCGGCCGGCGAAGCGAGCCGCGCGATCTTCAATGACCCGCGCCGCTTCGGATTCATGCTGTTTGCCGAGCCAGGCGCGCTGGCCGAGCATCCGGCCCTGTCTGGCCTGGGCGTCGAGCCGACGGGCAACGAACTTTCCGGCGACCTCCTTGCAACCCTGTTCCGCGACAAGCGGACCCCGCTGAAGGCCGCATTGCTCGATCAGCGGCTGGTCGCGGGACTGGGCAACATCTATGTCTGCGAGGCGCTGTGGCGCGCCGACCTGTCGCCGCGCCGCGCGGCGGGCACGATCGCCACCGCAACCGGGCGCCCGACGAAGGCGGCAGGCAGGCTCGCCACCGCGATCCGCGAGGTCATCGCCGACGCGATCGCGGCCGGCGGGTCGTCGCTGCGCGACTATGTCCAGGCCGACGGCTCGCTCGGCTACTTCCAGCACGCCTTCGCCGTCTACGACCGCGAGGGCGAAGCCTGCCGAAAGCCGGGCTGCGATGGCGTCGTGCACCGCATGGTGCAGTCCGGCCGCTCCACTTTCTATTGCCCCGCCTGCCAGGCTTAGCTAATCCGGAGCGGACAAAGCTCCGGAGGATGTCCATGGCCTATGAAACGATCATCGTCGAAACCCGCTCGCGCGTCGGATTGATCACGCTCAACCGTCCCAAGGCGCTCAACGCGCTGAACACGACGGTGATGGCCGAAATGGTCGCGGCCCTGAAGGTCTTCCAGCAGGATGCCGGCATCGGCGCCATCGTGATCACCGGATCGGAGAAGGCCTTCGCGGCCGGCGCCGACATCAAGCAGATGCAGTCGATGGACTACATCGACGCCTTCATGAGCGATTTCTTCGGCGGCTGGGAAGAGATGACGCGCGTGCGCAAGCCCATCATCGCCGCGGTCGCCGGCTACGCGCTCGGCGGCGGCTGCGAACTGGCCATGATGTGCGACTTCATCATCGCCGCCGACAATGCCAAGTTCGGCCAGCCCGAGATCACGCTCGGCGTCATGCCGGGCATGGGCGGCTCGCAGCGCCTGACCCGCTTCGTCGGCAAGTCGAAGGCCATGGACATGTGCCTGACCGGGCGCATGATGGATGCAGCCGAGGCCGAGCGCTGCGGCCTCGTCTCGCGCGTCGTGCCGGTCGCCGACCTCATGGAAGAGACGATGAAGGCCGCCGCCAAGATCGCGTCCTTCTCGCTGCCTGCCGTCATGATGGTCAAGGACGCGGTCAACCGTTCCTACGAGACGACGCTCGCGGAAGGCCTGCTCTACGAGCGCCGCATGTTCCACTCGCTCTTCGCCTTCGACGACCAGACCGAGGGCATGACCGCCTTCGTGGAAAAGCGCAGCCCCAACTTCCGCCACCGCTGAAGGTCCTGCCCTGCGCCAGCTTCGCCCTGGCCGGGCGATCGATGACGGAAACATGAAAGACGGCTTGGCATTGCGGCCGATATCGACTAGATGAGCCGCGCGTCCCCGTCGTGCTGCGACGGGGAACGCATGGACAGGTGGCCGAGTGGTTGAAGGCGCACGCCTGGAACGCGTGTATACGGGAAACCGTATCGAGGGTTCGAATCCCTCTCTGTCCGCCATTGACCCTCCTGACGACGCTTAGTCCGGCTTTCGAGTGGATGGCTAAGACCACTGAAAACAAAGGGAATTTCGCGCTCGGCTGCGTAGACGGCGCCGCTGGTGGCGCTCCATTTTCTCGATAAATGACCCTTAGAAAGGCGCCCTCCTGAAAAATACCGTACCATCGAGAACGGCGTACGGTATTTTTAGTCAAGTAATCACAGTGGTTTAGCTTTTGACCTTTCGCATCCGTTCCATGGATGGGAAAGAACCTTGAAAATGCGACTGCCTTCTATAGATTGAGCAAAACCAAGAAGAACAAGCCGATTCACAAGAAACGTGGCTTGCGCGATTAGCAGTTCACAACCAAAAATAACATCGAGAAAAAAATTACAACTGCGCTCAGCTAGTGATCTGACCCCAGCATTCCGAACCTCCACCCGAGCATTGGACGGATGACCGCAATTCGGGCCCTGCGGACATTGAATCCGATATCAATTTTATTTCGAATGTTCCACTATTGGTGCGGCATCAGGACAGCCGCTACCGTTCGGCTGTCGAATTATCTTGCGCTTGCCCATCGAAGCGCCTCTTCCATCAAGAAGGCTGGAAATAGGTGTCTTTCACAGCGGGTCGTGCTCGATGAATTCGACAGTGTCATCGGCTACCCGGTCTTCTGGCATGACGAAGATGGAGACCACGATGGAAGCCTGGTACCCGATTAAGTTCGAGCCCCACGTCGAACGCACCTACGCCCTGCAACTGCTGCAACGGTTTGTTCCGCTTGGCAGGTTGGGAATGTCCCTCGGCCTCGCTGCTTTTGTCGGCTACGGGTTTTGGGACCTGATGTTGGATCCCGATGCTTTGAGCAGGACGGCCCCGTTTCGCGCGGCGGCAATACTCCACTTCGCGATAGGCATCAGCGTTTCATTTCTGCCGACCATGCGGACCAGTCCGAGGTTATTTACATATTTTATGACGTATACCTACTTTGGGGTGGCGATTTTGTTTACCTTGATATTGGCGCAACTGCCCGGAGGCTTTGTCGCAGGCGTGGGAGGCCTTGTGACAGGAATGATATTCGTTCCGGCGATGACCAACGGCGCCCGGCAGGCCGCGATTATTTTGGTGTCGTATCTCTGCGTTGCTCTTCTCACGATGGCTCTGGCGGGAGCGACGTCCTTTGAGTATCCGTCTTGGTCAAGCAGGTTTTGGGGCCCAGTTGCGATTGGCTTTGACGAGGGCATTGGCAGTTTCGATGAGCTTGCGCATGATGGTGACGATGGCGACCTTGGCGGGCTTTCCGGCCTCGCGGAGTGTGGTGTATTTTGATTTGAGGTCCGGGTTGAACCTCATGGCCACAAGGGCGGGCATGTAGAGCGCGTCACGCAGGGGTTTTCGCCCGCCGCTGATGAATGACTTTCCCTTCCACTGACCGGACTCGCGGCTGTGTGGGACAAGGCCGGCGAGACTTCCGGCCTGCTTTCTTTCGAGGGTACCGATTTCCGGCAGGAAGGTGAGGATCAGAGCGGCTGCGATGGGGCCAAGGCCGGGGATCGAGCACAGGATCTCACGCTTGCGCTGCAAGGCTTCGTCGCTGGCGATATGGCGTGCAATCTCGTCATTGAGCTCGCCAAGCTGACGCTCGATGAGGGTTCGGCGCGCCTTGATCTGGCGCATCAGAAGCGGGTTGACCTGCAAATGGCTGCGGTTGCTCAAGCGAGTGAGTTCCTTGACCAGCGCCGTGCGTGCCACCTGCAAGTCTCTGAGAACAAGATGGTTCTCCGAGATTGGTGCATCCGGCTCCAAGTTCAGGGAGGCCCCCATCCGAGCCAGGATGCGTGCATCGACGGCATCGGTTTTGGCCCGCGTCCCGCAAGCTTCGGCGAAGCGACGTGCTTGCAGCGCATTGACCTTGACCAACGGAAACTTGCCCGAAAGCGCTGTTTCGAGGCCCCGATGATAGGGTCCTGTCGGCTCAAATACGATCCGGGCAACTGGCGTCTGGCCAAGCCAGCGGATCAGGGCCCGGATGCCCCGGGGCGTGTTCTCGAATTGCCGCGCTGCCTGGTCTTCCAGCCGGAACGCATCCAGATGGATTTTCGAAATGTCGACGCCAATGGTATGCTCAGTCATCTTCGCCATGTCCTATGCTTGTCGTGCGTGGCTCAAACACGCGTATCCGTTCAGGCCCAAGGTGAAGACGGCGGTCGACCCCACTCAAAAACGGTCCTGCAAGACCAAGAGGCTACCGATCCGACCGACGCCGCTGCCCGCCATAAATGGCGTGGCGGGCAGCGGCTCCCTTCTAGCCCGGGAGCCTGCGGAAGTCATAAGACAAGGTGCTGAACGCCATGGCCTGGACCAGTGGCGGCGTGGGATTTGCAATCGGTTTTGCCTATCTTCTGGACGTCGTGAATCGGCGCGCCTATCATCTGGAACGCTTGCTTGAGGAAGAAAAACGCCGTTCCGAGGCATTGCTTCTCAACATCCTGCCTGCGGACATCGCTGGAAGACTGAAAGCTCGGGAAGAACCTCTGGCCGACAGCCATGACTGCGTGTCTGTCTTGTTTGCCGACCTCGCAGGATTTACAGACATTTCGCGGAAGATGTCGGCGAATGAGCTTGTAAACCTGCTGAACGATCTGTTTTCGCGGTTTGACACGCTTGTGGCAGAACACGGCGCAGAAAAGATCAAGACCATTGGCGATGCGTATATGGTCGCTACGGGTCTTCAGGGCAGTGTTGCGGACCACGCCGAAAAAATTGCCGACCTCGCGTTGGGGATGCAGAAAGCCTTCGGCGAATTCCGCAAGGAAAACAATGTTGATCTGAAAATGCGGATAGGTGTCCATTCCGGAGCCGTCATCGCGGGTGTCATCGGCAAGCAGAAGTTCACTTACGATTTGTGGGGAAACACCGTGAATGTCGCCAGTCGGATGGAATCCGAGGGCGTTCCCGATCGAATCCAGATATCGACGGAAACACGGCAGCTCTTGTCTGAGCGCTACCAATCAACGCCGCGCGGTGAAATCGAAATCAAGGGACACAGGCCCAGAGCAACCTATCTGCTTGATGGGCGTGAGTAAGATTTGGCGGTAGCTGTCTGCATCGGGCTCGAGGCCGCCTTCGAGGACCAAGCTAATCTAGTCTAGTAGCCGATGATGTATTTACTATTGGCTTTGAGGAGGGCGCGCAGGGCAAGCGCGATTAGGGCGCACAGGGCGACAATGGCTGTGGTGGCGATCGCGAGGTTGATCCACGGGAGATGCGTCAGTTGGAAGAGAGTGGTGCCTCCGAGGAGATTCAGCACGAAGGGGTGGAGGAAGAAGATCGCGAAGCTGGTATCGGCGATGATGCTGACGATACGACCTGGGGGTGAAGACAACGTAGCGAACAAGCCGACCAACCCGAAGGAGAGCGCGAGTTTTTGAAAGCCCATCAGTTCGAAGCCGTGGATGGCGAAGAACGGCTTCTGCATATTGTCGCTCTGACCACCGGCAGACTGTATCACCGCCAAAAGGACCGCCGCCAGCAGCAGCCGCGGCCATTTTTTTCGAAGGGCTGGCAGTAGCGTTTCGCGGTGAAGCGACAAGAAGAGACCTGAAAGGTAGACTGGCAGGTAGAAGACGACGCTTTGGAATGCGTTGTCGTTGCCAATCGGGCGCTGGACAACGCCGCCAAGGATCGCGCCAACGACGATGATGGTAAATTGGTGCGAGGTCTTCAAATCCATGAAAAGCCGATGAAGTGGTGCGAGGGCAAACATCAGCAGGATGAAAGGGATGTACCAGTAAGCCTGAAATGCATCGCCGAAGACGAAATAGCGAAAGATTTGATCGGACGAGAGCCCTCCTCCTGCCCAGTTCGAAAACATAAACCCGGCAAGGATTGTCAGCAGGCAATAGGGGATCGCGAGCTTCTTCACGCGGTCGAGTATGAAGCTCCAATAGCTGTAGCGGGCGCTGAAGACGTAGTCGAAAACAAAGCCGCTGATGAATACGAAGAGCGCGGTGGCGCCTTTGACGAGGTCCGAGAGTGCATTGTCGAAGCCGGCGCCGAGGTGGATGCCGGAAAGGCCATAGGAGTGACCGGCCACGATCAAGAGGATCGCTATGGTGCGGAACCAGATAATCAACCCAAGGCGGGGATGACCTGCATATTCCGGCAGTCTGCCCGATACTCCTTCACCCGCTGCGTCAGCAGCCAAACCCCCGCTCATTCGTCACGAACCTGCTGTGCTGGGAATACCGTCGCGTGTCAGGACGGCGGGAGAACGCTGGTGATAGGGTGACTTGATGCCTTCATTTTCCAACATCCACAAGCCAATCCTCGAGGTCCGTGTTCGTGTCCTGACGGATTGTCAGTGCGGGCTTGTAAAGTTTTCGCCGCCTGTCAAACGGCAAGGGGTCGCCAGACAGACCAAAGAACTCCTGCAGCGCCTTGCTGAGGTCCGATTTCTGCTTCCGCATCTTCTGCCAGTTCGTCGAGCGGAATAGCTTCATCAGGTCCTGCATGTTCAGGGATGGCCCGCGTGCTGCGAACGCCATGAGCATGTACCACTTGTCGGTCGGGTTCTTTTCCCGGCTGGTGGCGGTGAACATGCCCGAGATATGCAGTCGCTCCCAATTCACGGCTGGCTGGCGGCCGCACTTGATCGCGATGATGTCGCGGGAAAGGAACGTGATCGTTATGTCGTTCCATTCCGTGCCCGGCGGTGTCGGGAATTTGGTGTCGCCTCCGACAGCCGACGGCGCTGGCGCCACGCGGTCTTTCCATGCGGCGACCGTCGCCCGACCGCCGGCTACCGCCGTCAGTTTCCCATCCGGGCCGATGCAGAGCAGATCGTCGAGTGCGATGATCAGGGATCGGCATGCCAGCGCCGTCTCCTGGTGCGCCGGCTTCTGGCACCTGCTGTTTGACACGATCAGCAGAAAGCATTCCCGCGGGCTCATCATCAGCCTGCCGAGCGCCTGATCGATGTCCGCGGCGGTGGCACAAAAGACGAAAAACACAGGCAGGGCATGGTCCCCGACCGTCGGGATGTTGCCAAGGTTCCAGACCTTGAAACTCTCGTCGATGCGTTTGGCGTCGCGACCATGGCCCAGACCATCAGCTATCCGGTCGAAAAGGCGTCCGTAATTCAGCCGGTAGACTGCTCGCTCCATCTTGGTGATGGGTTTCGTCTCGCAAAGCGCAGGATCCTGAACACAGATTCCGACCAGGTCGCCGGGCCCGTGCTCAATGATCTTGCGCTGACAGGCATTGCCATACTCACATGGCAGCGCCGACGCCATTTCCGATGTCAGAAGCAGCAGTTCGTCGGGGAACGCTCCCCATGCGGCGCGGACGCCGAGCTGACCAGGCAGCTCGGTCAGCTTAGCCCAGCTGGACAACATCGGTGCCGTCATGGTGAGCGTCGCCGCCTTCATCATGCTGTTTCGGAATCGCGAAGCCGCGATTGCGGAGCCATGTCTCGATCAGGTGGGCATCCTCGTTACGGTCGTAGTTGGCCTTGGCTGGCGGCGTGATCGAGATCGTGCGCGGACGTCTGGATCCGGTGAACTTGACCGAGAACTTTGCCGAATGAAGATTGCCGTCCTTCGGGAAGTTCTCCCCCGCCGCTTCGAGCATAGCGAAAAAGTCGTTGGACCGCCGGACCCGGAAATCATTGTGAGGGCTCGGATACTGGATCTGCAGCTCGGTCAGCTTGATCTCATCGATTCCCTCGATATCAGCTATGGCTAGGGAATCCTTGCCGGCGTCCCAGAGCGGGTCGAGGGTGAACTTGTGCCGCGAGATGAAATAATCGGGATCACCAAACAGCTTTTTGCCGATCACAGCGACATACATGGCACGCTCGCCCTTGGCCTGCGACTTGTTGAAGATCGCGAGCTCATTGCTCGTCCGGTCGTAGATGACGACATCGTGGAATTCGGGACGATAGAACACGGCCGAGGACTTGCCGTTCTCGATCTTGCCTTCCCGCTTGAACGGCATGCCATGCCGTATGAGGAAGTAGACCTTGTTCTCGTCCGTGGCATCGAAAGCGAAAACACGAGCGCCAGTGCCGCGCTTCCTGGAGGCGAACCACACGTCCATCGCCGCACCGACATCGGCCAACAGGTTCTCGTCGGGAAGGTCGAAATCCCCCGGCGCGTCCACTTCGGACTGGAAATAGAAATAGGTCTTTGGCTTGAGAACCAGGACCTCGGCATGCGATCGCCGCAGGCGCATTGGGTCTTTCAACCAGATTGCGAGCGCGACGTCGGCGGGAGACGAATCGGGCTTCACGGTGACTTCGACGGCATCTGCCAGCTTGCAGAGTTCCTCGAAGCGATCCTCGTCGGAAAGCTCGTGCAGCAGGAACAGCGCCTCAACCAGATCGTCATCAACACCCTCGGTCGGCTGCAGGAGGATTTCCGCGAGCTTCTCGAGATCGAGTTCGCCATTGCCATTGCTGGCAAGGCTGAACCCGCGCCCGCTCAGGTATCCCGAATAGGCGGACAGGAAGGTCAGCAGATTGTCCTGGTCGAGCTGGCGCAGGACATCGACCTGGGCAAAACGGCGCGGATTGAAAGTGCTCATGCAAGTCCTCGCTTTCTCAAATGGACTGCCCCGAGGTTCCCCGCATGCCAAAACGCCGGGCAAGGCCGTCGACGAAGGTTGCGCCGCTGCGGCGCCGATTGTGACCTTCACCGCGAAACGGCGGGCGTTGTCGTCAAATTGAGAATCGAGTCTTTTCAGATTAGTTCTTGATATGTTCCCGTTCAAGCCGCTCGGAAACCGCACGCCGGTTTATCCCCGACGGATTTCATGGCTCCTCGGTAAGTAAGACCTCGACAGCAACGCGAAGGGGTCAATTGCGATGAACATGCTCAATCCCGCACTGATGTCGGGCGACGAACGCCGCGCCGAGGCGGTACAGTACCTGGCGGTCGCCATCCTTCGGCACAAGGCGCGCCAAGTGTCTGCAAAACAACGGAAATCAGCCGCGTCTAAACTGGACTGCAGCGGCGCTTCGAGCCTTCATGCGCCTCGCATGGACACCTGAGTTTTGCGAGGAGTTACCGATGGACAAGACCGTACTGGCGCGTGTCGCCGCCCTGCCCAGGATGACCCTGCCGGAGCTGAAGGCGCTCTGGCGGGACCTCTACCAGGAGGATCCCCCGCGCACGAAATCGGCGCATCTGGTTCGCCGCCTTGCCTACCGGATCCAGGAGCTGGGTTTCGGGGTGGACCCGGCGATCGAAGCCCGCATTTCGGCGCAGGCGAAGGATCTGTTTGCGTCACCGGGGCGACCGAAGACGAAGAAGCCGGACTATGTCGAGCCGATCGTCGGCACCCGCCTCGTGCGGGAATACAAGGGCGTCGAGTATCAGGTCACGGTGCTGGCCGATGGCTTCGAGTATCAGGGCGCCAAATACAGGAGCCTCTCGAAGATCGCCGCTCTCATCACCGGGGCGGCGTGGTCGGGTCCGGCCTTCTTCGGTCTGAAGCAGCGCAAGGAGGTCAAGCATTGACGACGCTCGCCCGAAAGACGCGCTGTGCGATCTATACGCGCAAATCGACCGAGGAAGGGCTCGACATGGAGTTCAATTCGCTCGATGCCCAGCGCGAGGCCTGTGAATCCTATATCGCGTCGCAGCGGCACGAAGGCTGGCTGCGGCTCGACGACTCCTATGACGATGGCGGGTGGTCGGGCGGCTCGATGGATCGCCCGGCATTGAAACGGCTGATCTCGGATATCGAGCGCGGCTTGGTCGATACGGTCGTCGTCTACAAGGTCGACCGGCTGAGCCGCGCGCTGTCAGACTTCGCCAAGCTCATCGACATGTTCGACACGCACAAGGTCACCTTCGTCTCGGTCACCCAGCAGTTCAACACGACGACTTCGATGGGGCGATTGACGCTGAACATCCTGCTCTCCTTTGCCCAGTTCGAGCGCGAGGTGATCGGCGAGCGCATCCGCGACAAGTTTGCCGCGTCCAAGCGCAAGGGGATCTGGATGGGCGGCGTGACGCCGCTGGGCTATGAGGTCCGCGAGCGCCAGCTTCATGTCCACGACGAGGATGCGCGCGCCGTTCGGCTGGTTTTTGACAGCTTCCTGATGCTGAAATCTGTGGCGCGCGTGGCGCACGAACTGCCAGCCCTCGGGGTCGCCAGTCGTGCCCGCGTCACCCGGACTGGCCGCTCCTTCGGGGGCACGCCGCTCGATCGTGGGGCCGTCTACAAGATCCTCAACAATCCGATCTACATCGGCAAGATCCGTCACAAGGACAAGGTCTACGATGGTCGGCACGAGCCGATCATCACGCAGGAAGTCTGGGACCGGGCGCACGAACTCTTGCGCGACAGCCCACGACAGAAGAGTCCGTCGAGCAAGCGCAAGTCGCATGCACCGTTGACCGGCGTTCTCAAATGCGGCGGCTGCATGAGTTCGATGACGCCGGTCCATACCCGCAAGCAAGGCGGCAAGCTCTACCGCTACTATTCGGCCACCAGCTATTTGAAGGGCGGCTGCAAGACGTGCCCTATCAAGCGGATCGCGGCGCGGGAGATCGAAGCCGTCGTGGTGTCGCAGCTGCAGGCGGTATTCGCGTCGCCTGAAATGATCATGGGTGTCTGGAAGGAGGCGTCAAGACAGGACCGCTCCATCGACGACCATGCAATCCGCGATGCGCTTTCTGATCTGGTCCCGATCTGGAACGAGCTCTTCCCCAAGGAGCAGGAGAGACTGATCGCGCTGATGCTGGAAAAGGTCGTTGTCTATCCCGATGCCGTCGACATCCGCGTGCGCGCCGATGGGCTCGAAAGCATCGTCCGCGAACTCGATCGTCAGAAGAAACGACTGGAGGACGGTTATGACCACGCCCCGCATATCGCTGCAGAATGACGTCATCTCGATCCGGGTTCCGATCTCGCTGCGGCGGCACGGCGGCAAGAAGCACATGATCTTGCCTGACGCGGTTCAGGAAGCCGCCCGCCTGCGCAAGCCCGACGAGACGCTGGTCCGCGCGCTTGCCAAAGCCAGGCATTGGCAGGGCCAGATCGAGGCGGGCGAGTTCCGTTCGCTGGATGCGCTGGCCATGCACAAGAAGATCAACCCGTCCTATGTGTCCCGGATCATCCGCCTCAATCAGCTGGCGCCGGCAATCAAGCTCGCCATCCTCGACGGGCGGCAACCGCCGTCCATGGATGTTCAGACGCTGCAAAGGCCGTTTCCCGACCTGTGGCACGAGCAGCTGGCGCATTTCGGGTTCGAGCATCGGGTATCGCCGCCCGATGCCTGACTGAACTGCGCATGGCCGCAGGCTCGGGTACCGTCATTGATCCCAGGAACTTTCAGTCCTGACGGGACGTGTGCCAGCTAGCTTGCAGCCCCAACGGGGCAGCGGCAAGTTCATCCGTCAAGACCGTGGCATTTTCAACATTTGCAGGATCGATCCCATGAAGAGCGGGCTCGATGCTGTCGGTGAAATCTCACCGGGATCCGACAAAGTTTTTCAAGAAATATCGAGCCGCCCAAAGCCCTGTTCCGCAGGGCTTTCTTGTTGTGCAGCGCCCGTCACGAGGCCCTCAACCGAGCCTCTCGGTGAGATTTCGCGGTGGCCGGATGTTCCCGCTTTCGAAGCGGGCCATCACAGCCAAGGCGAAATCATGAAGAGCTGTAACCGCTATGACGGCATCAATCCCTACCTTCTTTCCCAGGTGCGCTATCGGGCCCGGCGTCTCTCCCGCCATTCCCTCATGCAGGGGATGGAAATCGAGGATATCGAGCAGGAGTTGATGCTCGACATCCTGGCGAGGACCCAGTCCTACGATCCCGACCGGGCGAAGTGGTCGACCTTCGTCGACCGGGTCTTGTCCAACAAATGTGCGACCATGATCAGCACGGAACTTGCGGCCAAGCGCGGCGCTGGCGTTCGCGCGATCTCGCTGGATGCACTCCGCGCCGAACCCGACGGAGACCTGCACGAGCCGGTCGATGAGGCGAGCATCGACAGGACCCATCTCGACATCCGGATCGATCTTGGACGGCATATTGCCGGCCTGCCACCCTGCCTGAGCAGGCTTCTCCGCAGTCTTTGCGAGCGCACCATGACCGAGATCGCCCGCGACAACGGTGTGCCGAAGGCGACCCTTTATGGCCATCTCGCCGTTCTCAGGGGTCCTCTCGCGCCGCTGCAGGAATATCTCCACTAGCGGCCGACGATTTCCGCGGGGTCTCGGTATGTAACCCTTTGAAGGCCACCTCGTCGGGGCCTCGCGGAAATACAAGACCGGCCAACGGGAATACCGCGACCGCTTGTCTCTCTGGGCGGCGCCAACCCCGGCTTCGGCTCCAAGACATCAGGATACTTCAACCGTCCAGCCACGGAACGATGACCCATGCCCTATCCGAACAACACAGCACCTTTGGACGAGCTGGTCCACCTGCCGATCGCCGAGATCGTCGCCCTGCCTGCGGTGGAGCTCGCTCGCCTTCAGCAAGACGCCGACGAGGCGTTGCGCAAGGCCAGGCTTACTGTTGCCTGGCTCGATGGCGCGCTGATCCAGAAATATGCCGAGCGTGCCAAGGCGGCGCGTGCGGATGCCGAGAAGGACTTCGGTGTCGCGCGCTTCACTGATGGCGACGTCACGGTCGTGGCCGACCTGCCAAAGAAGGTCGAGTGGGACCAGCGCGACCTCGCCGATCTCGTCGAGCGCATCAAGGCCGAGGGCGAAGATCCCCGCGACTATGTCGAGGTCAGCCTCAAGGTCTCGGAGCGCAAGTACGGCTCCTGGCCGCCTCATATCCGCAACGCCTTCGAGCCCTGCCGCACCGTTCATCCCGGCAAGGAGACGTTCCAGCTGATCGTCTCGGGAGGTGGCGCATGAACGCGCTCACCATCACGAACCTGGACACGTCGAGCCTCCCACGTCTGGTCGAAACGGCGGCCGCCGCGTTGGCCAACGCCCGATCGGCGGCGGAGGTGCTCGAGGCGCGAGAGATCGCTTCGTTCGCATATGACGTGGCGAAGCGGACAGCGCGGTTGCACCAGGCCAAGAACGCCCATGACGAATTGGTCGCCGCCGCTCATCGCGTTCAAGCCGATGCGCTGACCATCGAAGCCGGTGCCAAGCGGCGCCTGGCGGATGAATATGACGCAGCGCAGGCAAGGGGCGAGGTTGCTTCTGCCGCGATCAGTCGCGGCAACCAGTGGACCGTTGCAGCCGGCAACGAAGCACCGGTCACCGCCGCGGATCTCGGCCTTCGCCGCGACCAGATCCACGATGCCCGCCTGATCCGCGACGCGGAGGCGGCTGATCCCGGCATCGTGCGTCGCACTCTCGATGAGCGGCTTGAACGTGGCGAGGAGCCGACCCGCGCCGCCGTCCGTCGAGCCGCCGAGGCTCGGCTGGAGCGTTCCATCGACAGGCTCAAGCGCACGCAGGACAGCATCCAGCGTCTCGAAGCGGAGAAGGCCGAGCCGCTGACGGCAGAGCAGCGTGCCCGCCAGGTCGCGGTCTTCGGCACGGTGGACGACCGGGCGATCTGCGCGCGGATCGAGGAGATCGTCGAACTCATCGCCGAACAACCGGATGCCGCGGAGGCGGTGCGCCGCATTCCGCCCGCGTCGCGCCACGCCATCGACACCGTGCCGATCCGCCGCGCGGCGGCCTGGCTCACCGAATTCAGCACCCTTTACGAACAGGAGGCCCATCATGGGAACCATGCGTCTGAATGACGTTGTCGCCGAGATCGTCGGCGACGTGATCGCCGGCAGCACGATCAACAAGCGGCAGGCTGCCGTCGATCGGTGGGACGACATCGATGCCGATGGCCAGTATCTGGCCGGGATCGATGGTGTCGTCGGCCGGATCGATGGGCGGGCCCGTGCCCTGCGCGTCAAGGCCGAGAAGGTCGCCGATACCGCGCAGGCGGACCTGCCCTTTCAGCTGCCCATCGCGGTGGCCATGGACCTCGATGGCACGACGCTGGTCGCCACACGAAGCTTGTCGCGCGAAGGTTTCAAGCGCGCCATCGCGATCCGCCGTCAGCAGATCGCCCACGACCGGCGCGCGCTGCGCGAATGGCAGCAGGCGCTGAACCAGGCGGACCGCTTCTGGACAAAGCATCCCGATTGGAGCTTCGGCCAGTGCCTCGATGCCATCCTGGGTGCGACCGAAAATCTGGCCGTGACGTCGGAGGTGCTGTCATGAGCAGCACCCTCCCGATCATTCTCGCCGACCAGCGGCTCGCCGAGCGGCGCGGCATCAAGGCCGCGATCTTCGGCAAGAGCGGAATTGGCAAAACGTCGCTTCTCTGGACGCTGAACCCGGAAACGACGCTGTTCTACGACCTGGAGGCGGGCGATCTCGCCATCGAGGGCTGGAGCGGCGACACGATCCGTCCGCGTACCTGGGAGGAATGCCGCGACTTCGCCGTGTTCATCGGCGGTGCCAATCCCGCCATTCCCGATGGCCGGCCCTACAGCCAGCGTCATTACAACGAGGCTTGCGTCAGGTTTGGCGATCCGCGCGCGCTCGACAAGTACGCCACCATCTTCGTCGACTCGATCACGGTCGCCGGCCGCCTTTGTTTCCAGTGGGCGAAGGAACAGCCCGAAGCCTTCTCCGAAAAGAGCGGCAAGCCCGACATCCGCGGCGCCTACGGCCTGCACGGCCGCGAGATGATCGGCTGGATCACGCATCTCCAGCACACGCGCATGAAGAACGTGTTCTTCGTCGGGATCCTCGACGAGAAGCTCGACGACTTCAACCGCAAGGTCTTCGTGCCGCAGATCGACGGCGCCAAGACCGGCCTCGAGCTACCGGGCGTTGTCGATCTCGTGCTGACGATGACGGAACTGGCCGATGCCGACAAGCGGCTGCACCGGGTCTTCGTCTGCCAGACGCTGAACCGGTGGGGCTATCCCGCCAAGGATCGGTCCGGTCGTCTCGACCTCGTCGAGGAGGCCCATCTCGGGCGCCTGATCGCCAGAATCGGCGAGCCCGGCCGCTCTCCCCTCGAACGCCTGACCTTCAGCCGACCGGCGCCTGTCGCTCCGGATGCTGACGCCTCTCACCCCCAGTCCAAGCTCTGAAAGAGGAGACTTTCCCATGACGAACGCATGGAACGATTTCAACGACGCCCGGCAGAACGCCAACCTGATCCCCAAGGGCACGATCGCCAAGGTGCGGCTCACCATTCGCCCGGGCGGATTTGATGATCCCTCGCAGGGCTGGACCGGCGGCTATGCCAAGCGCGGCCAGACGGGCGCCGTCTATATCGACGCCGAATACACCGTGCTCGAGGGGAAGTATGCCAGGCGCAAGGTCTGGTCGATGATCGGGCTCTACAGCCCGAAAGGCCCGGACTGGGGCAACATGGGCCGCAGTCTCGTGCGCGGCATTCTGAACTCGGCACGCGGCCTTTCCGACAAGGACAACTCGCCGGAGGCGCAGAATGCTCGCCGCATCGCGGGCATTGCCGATCTCGACGGCATCGAGTTCGTGGCGCGCATCGATCTCGGCACCGACGCGAATGGCGACGAGAAGAACGACATCCGCCAGGCCGTCACCCGCGACCACAAGGACTACGCCGCCGCCGCAGGGAGTCTTGCGGCGCCGATGGGCTTCGCACCGGCTCCAGCCTATGCGTCACATCAGCCGGCCTATGCGGCCCAGGCCCAGCAACCCGCCTATGCGACACCGGCGGAGCAGCAGGATTTCGCGCCGCCGCAGCACCAGCAGCCCACTCATGCACCGCAGCAGCCCGCGCATGCACCGCAGCAGGCAGCACCGGCACCGGTCGCCGGCGCCCGTCCGACCTGGGCGCAGTGAGGCCGGCCATGCTGTTGCGTCCCCGCCAAAACCTCTTCGTCGAGCGCAGCCTGGCTGCGCTCGACACCCACGACAATACGCTGGGTGTGGCGCCAACCGCATCGGGAAAGACCGTCATGTTGTCGGCAGTCGCGGGCAGGATGGTCGCCGGCGGCGGCAAGGCCTGCGTGCTCGCCCATCGCGATGAGTTGACGGCGCAGAACCGGGCCAAGTTCGCCCGCGTCAATCCGACGATCGGCACCTCGGTCGTCGATGCGACGACCAAGTCCTGGGACGGCCAGGTCACCTTCGCCATGGTGCCGACGCTGGCGCGCGAGACCACCTTGTCCGCCATGCCGGCGCTCGACCTGCTGGTCATCGACGAGGCGCATCATGCGGTCGCCGACAGCTACCGCCGCATCATCGACCGGGTGCGCGAGACCAATCCCGATGCCCGGATCTTCGGGGTTACGGCGACGCCGAACCGCGGCGATCGGAAGGGACTGCGCGAGGTCTTCTCCAACGTCGCCGACCAGATCCGCATCGGCGAATTGATCGCGGCCGGGCATCTTGTGCGTCCGCGCAGCTTCGTCATCGACGTCGGTGTGCAGGAGGCGTTGAGAAAGGTTCGCAAGACGGCCTCCGACTTCGACATGAGCGAAGTCGACGCGATCATGAACAAGCAGCCCGTCACCGACGCGGTGATCGCACACTGGAAGGAAAAGGCCGGCGACCGGCAGACGATCGTTTTCTGCTCGACGGTCGATCACGCCGCCAATGTTGTCATGGCGTTCCGCGCGGTAGGGGTCGCTGCTGCTCTCGTCCATGGCGAGATGGGCAGCAGCGAGCGCAAGCAGACGCTCAGTGCCTATGACCGCCGCGAGATCCAGGTGATCGCCAATGTCGCCGTGTTGACGGAGGGCTATGACAACCCGCCAACGTCCTGCGTCGTGCTGCTGCGCCCGTCCTCCTACAAGTCGACCATGATCCAGATGGTCGGGCGGGGCCTTCGCACCGTCGATCCCGCCGAATACCCCGGCGTCGTCAAGACCGACTGCATCATTCTCGACTTCGGCACATCGAGCCTGATCCACGGCACGCTGGAACAGGATGTCGATCTCGACGGCAACACCGTGGCCGGCGACGCTCCGACGAAGACCTGCCCGTCCTGCAAGGGGGAGATCCCGCTCGCCGCCACCGAATGCCCGCTCTGTGGCGAGGTTTTTCCGCGCGACGAACCGGAGGCGGGCGAGGGCGCCGACGTCATTCCGCTGTCGGGCTTCATGATGACCGAGATCGACCTTTTGAAGCGATCGAGCTTCGAGTGGGTCGACCTGCATGGCGATGGCGCGGCATTGGTCGCCAACGGCTTCAACGCCTGGGCGGGCGTCTTCGCTCTCAATGGCCGCAGCTACGGCATCGGCGGTGCGCAGGGCAAGCGGGCAAGGCTTCTTGCCGTCGGCGAAGCGATGGTGTGCCTCGCGGCAGCCGATGATTGGCTGAACACCAATGAGACCGATGAGAGCGCCCACAAGACCCGGAACTGGCTGCGCCAGCCGGCGACGGAGCGACAGCTCGCCTACCTGCCGACCGAGTTTCGACACGACTTCAGTCTGACGCGCTACCAGGCCTCCGCCCTGCTGACGTTTCGCTTCAACCGCGATCGGATCCGCAGCCTCGTGTTCGGCGCCGAGGAGGCCGCGTTAGCGGCGGCGGCGTGATGGAGGAGCTTCATGTCGCCATCACCCACATCCGCCAGCGCGCGCTTCCGATGCTGGCATCCGCGCTTCGAGCTCTGCGCCGTCTGCCGGCAACCGACGCGTGGCTTTGGCTGGCAGGAGTCGGATCGTGTGAGCCGGCCGCGCCCGTCGGTGTGGTTCTGCTCCATCACCTGTCAGGCCTTCTTCTGGCAACGGGCGCGGAGATCGTCCGCCATGGTTGATCTCACCGACGCGGAAAAGGCCGCCATGCGCGCTGCCATGAAGATGGTGGCCGAGATCATGGAGGAGATCGGCTGGCAGACCCGGCTCGTCGATCTTTCCGAGGCGCAGGTCCTCACCCTCATCGAAGTCGCCATCGGCGGCTTCCAGGACGCGATGCGCGAGATCGCCGCCGCCAACGAACCACACTCACCCGAGGTACCGTTCTGATGCTGGACTACAACCACCGCCCCAGCCTTGCCGAGATGGTGAACGCTGTCGTCGATCACGCGCTCGAACAAGGCAATGCCGCTCGTCCCCGCCGCGCGTATCTTGGCGGCTCCCGCATCGGCCATGCCTGCGAGCGCGCCTTGCAGTTCGAGTTCGCCGGCGCGCCAAAGGATGATGGCGCCGACTTCGCGGGTCAGACCCTGCGCATCTTCGCCATGGGCCATGCGCTGGAGGATCTGGCGATTCAGTGGCTGCGCGCCGCCGGCATCGATCTCTACACCCGCAAGGGCAACCGCCCGGACGGCGAGCAGTTCGGCTTCTCCGTCGCCGGAGGCCGCATCCGCGGCCATGTCGACGGCATCATCGCCGAGGCCCCCGAGGCGCTGAAGCTCGCCGTTCCCGCGCTGTGGGAATGCAAGACCATGAACGCGAAGAACTGGCGGGCCTGCGTCAAGGACGGCGTCACAAGGTCAAAGCCGATCTATGCCGCCCAGATCGCGCTCTACCAGGCCTACATGGATGCGAGTGTGCCGGGTCTCGCCTCCAACCCGGCGCTGTTCACCGCCATCAACAAGGACACCGCCGAGCTTCATCACGAGCTGGTGCCGTTCGACGCCGAGCTTGCCCAGCGCATGAGCGACCGGGCCGTCCGCATCCTCAGCGCCACCGATGCCGGCGAGTTGCTGCCTCGGCTGGCCCGCGAGCGCGATCACTTCGAGTGCCGCATGTGCCCGTGGGCCAACCGCTGTTGGGAGTTACCCGCATGACGGATGAACCTGTTGACCCGCCAGACGTCCTGGACGCGCCGAAGGGTCCGTCTGCAAACGGTGATGACCGCAAGAGCGAACAGACGCCGGAGAACCTGGTCCATTTCAACCCGTGGCGCGACTTCAACGACGCGCCTTCACAGGTCGACGCTTTCGGCGACGATCCGGATCCGCAGCTGATCAGGGCGTTCCTCGACATGGTCTTTGGCTATTGCGAGGGCCTGGTGCCGATCCGCAGCTTCATCGACAAGGGGCAGGGCTACAACGGTCGGCCGCACAACATCTGGGTCGAGGCCAACGAGGCTCTGCCCGACAAGATGGCGACCTTCGCCCACTGGGCGAGCCGTGAGGGTGCTGCCGTCTATGTGATCCCCGGCACCGTGGCCGCCGCCGGCCAGGCCAGCGCCGATCATGTCGTGCAGATGCAGACGGTCGTCGTCGATCTCGACTGCGGCGACATCGCGGCCAAGCGCGCGCATCTGGAAAAGCACCTGGGTTCGCCGACCATGGTGGTCGAAAGCGGCGGCATCACGCTGGACGGCCAGCACAAGTGCCATGTCTGGTGGAAGCTGTCCGAGCCCGTCGAGGCCAGCGACATCGCCCGGGTCTGCCGGCTGCGCGGCGACATTGCCGCCAAGGTCGGCGGCGACATGCATTTCCGCTCGGCCCACCAGCCGATCCGTGTCGCCGGCAGCGTCTATTACAAGAACAGCCTGAAGACGCTGGTGTGCATCGTCGAGCACAATGCGCAGGTCGAGTTCCATCTCGACGAGTTGGCGCAGGCCGTCACCGAGATGCCGCCGGCGCCGGGCATTTCGATGCAGCCGAACTTCACCGCCCATGACAAGCCCGATGTCGGCGACGTTCTGGTGACGCCGGTGCGCGAGGGCGCGCAGGACGACTGGTCGCGCTTCGAGGGCGCCAGCGCTGCGATCGGTCATTTCATCCGCATGGTCCACGAGGGCCGGATGTCGAAGGACGAGGGCTGGGAAGGCATCTGTGGCTACAACGCCGCCATGCTTCGCCCGCAGTGGTCGGTGGAGCGGCTGGCGCGCGAGTCCGAGCGGCTGTGGAACCGGCATGTCGAAAAGTACGGCCCCCCGCTCATCCGCCTCGACAGTGCCGCCCCGGCGCCAAACGAGATGCCCGTCTTCACGCTCGGCGCTCTCATCGACGACGACAGCCCGATGCCGCAGGACATCATCGCGCCGCGCGTGCTGACACCTGGCGGCTTGCTGGTTCTGGGCGGCGCACCGAAGGTCGGCAAGTCGGACCTCCTGATCTCGCTTCTGGTGCACATGGCGGCCGGCGAGCCCTTCCTCGGCTTTGCGCCGCCGCGCCCGCTGCGCATCTTCTATCTGCAGGCTGAGATCCAGTACCACTACCTGCGTGAGCGCATGAGGCAGATCAGTCTTCCCAAGCTGGTCATCGCCGGTGCCCGCGACAATCTCGTTGCCACGCCGAAGCTGAAGATGCTGCTCGACACCGAGGGCAGCATGCGCGTGGCCGAGGCGATCCGGCGGGCGTTCCCGATCGAGCCCGTCGACATCATCTGCATCGACCCGATCCGCAATCTCTTCGACGGCGGTCCCGATGGCGGCGGCGAGAACGACAATGACGCCATGATGTTCTTCCTGAAGGACCGGGTGGAGGTTCTGCGCGATCACATCAACCAGGACTGCGGCGTGATCCTGGTCCACCACACGAAGAAGCTCTCCAAGCAACAGGTCAAGGATGACCCGTTCCTGGCGCTGTCGGGCGCCAGTGCGCTGCGCGGTTTCTATACCACCGGGCTGATCCTGCACCGCCCCGACGAGGAGAGCTCGCAGCGCCGCCTGGAGATCGAACTGCGCAACGGGCCGGCGCTGGACGCCAAGCTGGTCGACAAGGTCAACGGCGCGTGGGTCGAGATCAACCCGATGAACGAGCGCCTGGTGCGCGCCGAAATGGGCGCCAAGTATGATGCCGAGCGCGACCGCAAGCACGATGCCATCTTGGCAATCCTTCTCGATGAGGCGGCCGAGGGGCGACTCTACACCTCGACGCAGTTCGGTGAGGCCTTCGAGAACCGGAATGGTCTTGGCAGCCAGTTCACCATCCGCGAACGCCTCGGTGTCCTCGCCACCAAGGGCTTCGTGAAATTCCGCCGAGATCTGGCCGACCAAGGGTTTCCCGCGACCCGCTCTCACTTCGGCTACCTCTGCGTCGAAGATATGCGTTTTGGCCGGGATCCGATCATCGATGGCAACACCGGAGAGGTCCTCGGTGAGGGCATTTCGCTCCTGCCGAGCCACTACAAATGCCCCCATTCGGGCCGCGCCATGCCGGTCGAGAACCCTGCGGTCTGGGTCTACCCGGAGGGAGCCGACGAATGACTTTGTCATATGACAGAGGCCTTTGTCATCCTCGAGCCTCTGTCATGAATCCAATGAAATCAACACCTTGCAGATGACCATGACAAAGGCCCGCGTCATGTCCCTCCGTCATCAAAAAAAGGAGAAAGTGAAATGCAAACAGAGACTTAGCTTCAAGGCATGAGGAAGGGTGGGAAACCCTATACTTCGTATAGGGGGCAACCCAAGGGTTTGCTCCCCAAACGATACGAAGTCCCTGGCTGGCCCGTCCGACTTCTCACCAGACACATCCGACGACGGCGGCCCTGTACCGCCAAGCACCAGACCGCCGTCGTCTTCCACCACAGCAACCCTCCGGGGAAGGAGCGAACCATGGCTGACAGGACTCTCACTGTGCCGATCAAAAAGGCAAGCCACCCGCCGACAAAGTTTCCGTCGGCGCTCACTGCAACCCTCGCACTCGATTTTGGAACCACGACCGGCTTCGCCGTCCGCAACACGACCGGCCTGATCACCAGCGGCACGGTGTCGTTCCGACCCGGTCGCTACGAAGGCGGTGGCATGCGCTTCCTGCGCATGACCAACTGGCTGACCGCAACCGAGGAGGCCGCCGGTCCGATCGGCGCCATCTTCGTCGAGGAAGTCCGTCGACATGTCGGGACCGACGCGGCCCACGTCTATGGCGGCCTGCTGGCCGTCATGTCGTCCTGGGCCGAGTTGCGCGGCGTGCCCTATCAGGGCGTGCCGGTCGGCACCATCAAGCGGTTCATCGCCGGCAAGGGCAACGCAGACAAGGCAGCCGTCATTGCCGCCGTCCGTGGTCGTGGCTTCCAGCCTGCCGATGACAACGAGGCTGATGCCATCGCCATCCTGCTCTGGGCCATCGAGACCAGGGGAGGCGTGCGATGAACGGGGAGACGATGCTCCGCAATGCCGCGTCAGTCGTCGCCGGGCGGCGCAGGACCTATGGCGATCCGGCCGCCTCGATGGCGTCCGTCGCGGCGCGTTGGTCGATCACGCTCGGCACGCCCGTGACGGCCGCCCAGGTCGTGCTCTGCCTGATCGACCTGAAGCTTGCCCGCCTGGCACACGATCCCGCGCACCAGGACTCGATCCTCGACGTGGCCGGCTATGCCGCCGTCCTTCAGGAGGTCGTCCATCAACACCAGCAGGAAGGGATCTGAGCCATGGCACGTGGACGCAAACGCAAAGCCGGCAAACGCTATCCCTGTGGCAAGCTTGAACGCGCCGAGACCGAACGCGAGGCGATGTCGGTCGCCCTCGATGCCCGCGGCCGCCATTACGGCGTGTCGGCAAAGCGGGCCAGGGACGAACGGCTCGGGACTGCACTTGGCCGGCTCGCCTTCCGTGGATTGATCAGCGATCTGCAATACCAGGCCGGCGTCGCCTTCGCCGACCTCTACCTCAGGCACAACATGACCGTCGGTTTGCCGATGCCGAGCCCGAGCTCTGTCTCGGGCCTGCTCATCAACGAGGGGATCTTCGGTTCGAGCCCGAGCGAGCCGGTGCTCGAGGTGATCGAGAAGGTGAAGCGGCGCTTCGGCGAAGCGACCGCGGCGCTCGATGCATGTGACCGCGAGCACCGAATGTCTTCGGGCCGGAGGCCGACGTTCATGGTCTATCGTTGCGTGTGCGCGGACGAGGATACGAGGCTCTGTACCGACGATGATTTGGGCAATCTGCGCGTGGCGCTGAATGCGCTCGTGAGGGTGTTTCGGCTTTGACGAGGCCAATCCTAGCCATGGACACAAAAGTGCTAAAGCATTGTACGGATTGATAAAAAAAGAGCAGCGGCGTCGATTTTTCCATTGACGGAATTTCGGGACGCGGCTAAAAGTTCCGATATTGGAAGCTTGGAATTCCGCCCGGAGGTTACCTCTCCGGGCGTTTCTGCTTCAGAGGGGCAGAGATGCGTGTCGTGCTACTCGACGCCGACGATGTCCGCATCCGCTTCGAGGCCGCCTGCCATCGCCTTGGCGACGGCGAAGCGCGCCGTGCCTTCTCGATGGCGCTGAACAAGGAAGGCCGCAAGGCGTACACCGCGCATCGGCGCGCCCTCGTAAAGCAGACTTCCATCCCGCGTCCGGTCGTCACCGCCGCGATGCGCTTCGACAGCGCCCGCCGCAACCGGCTGGAGACAAGGATCACCGGCACCGGCCGTCACCTGTCGCTGTCGGTGTTCAAGCCGCGTCAGTTCTCCTACGGTGTCCGTGCAAAGGTCTGGGGCAGGCCCCAGACTTACCGCTCGGCCTTCCTGGTCAAGGGCTACGGCAACGAGGCGTTCAAGCGGGCTGGCAAGGCACGGCTGCCGATCGAAAGGCTGTGGGGACCTGCGGTGCCAACCGAGATGCTGCGTGACGAAGCGGTCGCGGTCTGGCAGGATCATTTGCCGTCCGTCGATGCGGAAGCGAAGCGTCTGATCGGCCTGATGATCGGCGGCCACCGTATTGGATCGCTGCGCTAAGCGACTTCTGAGTAAAGGCAAAGACCAGTATACTATTGTCGCCGACGCCGTAAGACGCGATCGGGCAAAGCAATTTCTCATGGATGAATACGTTGGAGAGAAATACTAGGGAGGGGGGGTATAGGAGCCCCATAATACTTGTTTATAATGCGCTGTCGCCGCTGCCCGGTTTTCGCGTGTTTTTTTCGGTTTGATTTTTCCGTTTTGTTTTGATTTAAGGGGGTCTAACATACTGAAATCATTGATGTCGACCCCAATAAAGCGGGTTTTGAAAGGGTAGAATGCGCACTTCCGTATTTTGCCAGTTCGTTTTGATTTCACGGGGTCCAACCCATTGAAACCATTGATGCCGCCCCCCGATTTCGCGGGTTTGAAGCGCGTGTTCGATGATCGCGTTTCGGCGCTGGTGCGTTTTGATTTCGAGCCGGCCTGACCGGCCCGACGTTGCTTCAGTTCGACTACTCCCGGAGAGCCCCATGATCGTCACCGACATGCCGGTCGAGCGGTTGATCCCCTATGCCCGCAATCCCCGCAACAACTCTGCGGCCATTGATGCGGTGAAGGCCTCAATCGCCGAGTTCGGGTTTCGCCAGCCGATCGTCGTCGATGAGAAGATGGTGGTGATCGTCGGCCACACCAGGCTGGAGGCCGCCAAGGCGCTCGGCCTCGCGATGGTGCCGGTGCATGTCGCGGAAGGCCTGACCCCGGCGCAGGCGCGGGCCTACCGGCTGATGGACAACCGCTCCCACGAAAACGCCGAATGGGACGATGAACTGCTCAAGCTCGAATTCGGCGACCTGAAGCTCGACGGCTTCGATCTCGACCTGACCGGCTTTGACGCCGACCAGCTCTCCCAGCTGCTGGCCGACGCGCCGACCGAGGGGATGACCGACGAGGACGATGTTCCGGACGCGCCGGCCAGGGCGGTGACGCGCCGTGGTGATCTGTGGATCCTCGGCAACCATCGCCTGCTGTGCGGCGACTCCACAAGTCCCGACGACGTCACCCGCCTGATGAACGGCGAGCGGGCAGCATTGTTTGCGACCGATCCGCCGTATCTCGTCGACTACGACGGCACGAATCATCCGACAAAGAAGAACGCCACGGCGCGCGCCCGGAAGATCGCGAACAAGAACTGGTCCGAGGAGTACATCGAGCAGAAGCACTGGGACGACTCGTCCCAGGGGCCGCAGTTCTACGAGGCCTTCATGCAGGTCGCCATCGACTGCGCCATCAAGCCAGACGCGGCCTGGTATTGCTGGCATGCCTCGCGCCGCCAGGCGATGCTGGAGGCTTGCTGGACGAAGTTCGACGTGCTGCATCACCAGCAGATCATCTGGGCCAAGAGCCGGCCGGTGCTGACGCGCTCGATCATGCTGTGGGCGCACGAGCCCTGCCTGTTTGGCTGGCGCTCGGGCCACAAGCCGCGCGTCAGCCGCGAGGGTTTCGAGAACTGGCCGACCACGGTCTGGAGCATTCCCTCGAGCGAGATCGAAACCCGCGAGCATCCGACCTCCAAGCCGGTCAAGGTGTTTACGCTGCCGATGGAGCTGCACACGGTACCAGGCGAGATCTGCTACGAGCCGTTTTCCGGCTCGGGGTCGCAGCACATCGCCGGTGAGAAGACCGGCCGTCGGGTCTATGGCCTGGAACTGTCCGAGACCTTCTGCGACGTGATCATCAATCGCTGGCAGGCGTTTTCGGGGAAAGCGGCCATTCTCGATGGCGACGGCCGGACTTTTGACGACATCGGCCGCGAGCGGCTTGGCAACGATGCCGGCGGCGGGAAAGCGGCCGAGCAGGATGCTGCGTGAAGCAGTCAGCCCTTGCTGCGGGTGTTTGAGGCGACCTGGGCGAGGAGGTCCAATGGTTGGGCAAGTCAGCGATCTGCGATGTAATCGGAACGCTCCTTCGCCACCGGATGCCTCGTTTTCGGAGACAACTGCGCTATGGGGCCGTTGCGAGTGTAGTCTACAGTCAGCCGCGCAGCCGAATGAGGCGTTCCAGCTCGTCGAAGGCGGAGGGCGCATCCTCGAACACGAGGTCTATGTCGACAAGGTCACGAACCATCTCCGCGTCGAGGCCACTTCCGGGGGCGACACCAATGATGGCGTTTGGCATGACGATACGCATCGCCACGACCAGTCGCACCAATGCGTCCAACCGACCAGCTGAACTGAGTGACAGACCAATAATGTGCGGCTCCGTGCACTCGATATGGGCGATAAGGCCATCATGATCTGTATCGGTCTGAAGATCGATCTCCCAACCCGCCTCACGGAACAGATCTGCGGCCACTGTGATCCCGAGGCCATGATCTTCGCCGGGAACCGTCGCAAAAAGCGCGCATCGTCGTGTGTCGAATGACGAAAGTGAAGAAGGCTGCTCGGCCCTCAGAGCCCGCATCAGGGCGTAAAGATGGCCGGTTCCGGTTGTAACTTCGAAGAATGACAGGCGGTCCTCATCCCATCGCTCGCCCAGGCATCGTGCCGCAGCGCCTATGTACCCGAGATAGATGTCATAGCGAGTTACCCCCTCTGCACGGCGGTCTTCAATGAACCGAAGGGCAGCGTCAGGTTCGGGCTGAACCAACGCGTCGCAGAACGCGGCTACGTTGTCCTCACTAATGATGGGGGCGTCGATACTTGGGGATCGTCGTGAATCTGAGGTCAGGCGGCGGATAACGTCACCGGCGAGTGCCGTTACGGCATCGGGGGGAAATGTGTCTCGCTTGATGGAGAATAGCGACGCGGTGCGGACGAAAATGTCAGCGTCGAACGAGACGTCATGTTTGCCCATAGACAGTGCTCCCCCCGTCATTTTGAATTTAATCCAGCATGAGAAACCGGCAAGTGGCTTGAAGTATGTGATCGGCGGATTCGCCTCCAATCACGCCCGAAAAGGGTGACGGTCGGCTGATTGAGCAGTCAAACCTGCGGCGCGGTTCCTGATCTGCCCTGACTTTGGGCTGTACGGCGCGGGCGCGGGGCTTGGAAACTGGCGGTGCGGTTGTCATCGTATCGGTGGTTTGCCCACTTGCTTTGTATTTGGAGTTGAGGGCGGTTCGGATGCGGAGCGCCAAATGAGCGACCGCCGCCCCTGAAGGACGGCGGTCCCAAGGATCGTTCTCGTGTCGTGTCAGGCGGGCGGCAAGTGATACGTCCGCCCGCGACCCTCGACCTTTTCCGTGGTGATGGTCAGCCCGAGCTTCTTCTTCAGCGCTCCAGCGATTGCACCACGAATCGTATGCGGCCGCCATTCCAGTGCGGCAGCGATCTCTTCGATGGTGGCACCGTCTGGCGCGCGCAGCATGGCGATCAGCGTGGCTTGCTTGGTGCCCTCGCGAAGCGTGCGCGGCTTGGGCGCGGTTTCGGTCGTGGTAGTGGTATCGGGCGCAGGTACCTCGACAGGCGCGCCCGTGGCGCCCGCTGGCCCGGTGTCGGCGTCGTCCGGCTCGATGCCGATGGCGGCGAGCCCTACGTCGGTCGCGACCAGCGTGATGCCGTGGCCGTCGTCGGTCTGTCGCCAGACTGTCTCGCCCTTGGGAAGGTCGGCGGCGGTTTCCCGCAGCAGTCCCTTGGCGATCATCGCGCCGACCACCTTGGCGGCGGCGCCGCCGCGCAGGCTGTCGGGCAGCGGCAGGGCGATGCGGTTGTCGCGCTGTGCGGCAGCGCTCAGAATCAGGGCTTGTGTATCGGAAAGCTTGGTCATGGTCGTCTCCGTAGCAGGGCGCGCGGGATGCTGCCCTTCCACGAGGCCAAGCCCGCCAGTCGGCGGACCGGATGCGGCGGCGTTGCTTTCTGCGCGCGCCGCGTGATGACATACAGGCTCTGTTTCGGATCGAAGCCAAGGCAATAAGTGCATCGGCCCGACTGTATTCTGATCGCTCCCACCGTTCGGAGGCATCATGGCCGAGCCATCCGGTCTGATCCCGGTCGGGCAGGCGGCCCGGCTGCTGATGATCTCGGAGGAGCGCATCCGCCAGTTGGTCAAGCAGGGCTATGTGCCGAGGTCCGAGAAGCGCGGCTATGTCCAGCTCGTCGGCGCCGTCCAGGGCTACCTCCGCTATCTGAAGGATGACGAACGCCGATCAGCCAAGTCGGCCGCCGACAGCCGGGTGCGCGATGCCCGGGCGCTCGAGATCGAGCTTCGGATCGCCGAGCGCACACGCGACCTGATCCCGATCGAGGATGCCCTGACCGACATGGCGGAGCTGGCAGGCATGGTGCGCTCGGAGCTGGCTGGGCTTCCCGCGCGCCTGACCCGCATCATCGATGAGCGCCAGAAGATCGAAGCGGAGATCGATGGTGTCCTTTCGCGCCTTGCCGAGCGAGCCGCAAAAAAGGCTGAAGGCCTGGAGGCTGGCAGAAGCCATCCTGCGGCCGGCACGAAGGCTGACGCCTGACGAGTGGGCGCGCGCCAACCGGATCTATCCGGAGACCTCTGGCCTGCCAGGACCGCGTGATCCCTCGATCACGCCCTATGTCATTCCGGTGGTGCGGGCGGTGCACGCCGGCCATCACAAACGCGTCGTCATGGTCTGCGGTGCGCAGATGGGCAAGACCGACGGGCTGCTCGACATCATGGGCGCCCGGCTGGACCAGCGTCCGGCCCCGATCCTCTATGTCGGCCCGATCCGGGATTTTCTGACCGACCAGTTCGAGCCGCGGCTGATGAGCCTGCTCGACGAGGCCGAGACGCTCGCCGCCAAGGTGGTGCGCGGGCGGCGCATGAAGAAGACGCTGAAGATCGTGGCCGGTGTTCCGGTCCGCCTTGCCCATGCCGGGTCTTCGGCTTCGCTGAAGTCGAGCCCGGCGGCCTTGGCGCTGGTCGACGAGTACGACGAGATGCTGGCCAATGTGAAGGGCCAGGGCGATCCGCTCGGCCTGGTGGAAGCCCGCGGCGAGACCTATGCCGACTTCGTCACCGCGATCACGTCGACACCGTCGCGCGGCCTGGTCGAGACCGAACGGGATGAGCGAAGCGGCCTGACCTTCTGGAAGGTTGGCGATCCCGACGCCGTCGAAAGCGCGATCTGGAAGCTCTGGCAGTCCGGCACGCGGCATCACTTCTGCTGGCCGTGCCTGCATTGCGATCGCTACTTCGTGCCGCGCTTCGAACAGATGCGCTGGCCGGAGGATGCAACACCGGCGCAAGCCGCGAAACTCGCGCAGCTGCAATGCCCACACTGCGGTGGCCTGCATCACGACGACGACAAGACGGAGATGAACGCCCGCGGGCTCTATGTCGCGCCGGGCCAGTGGGTCGAGGATGGCGAGGTCCGGGGCTCACCGCCGGACAACGCCGTGATCAGCTTTTGGGCGAGCGGCCTTGCCAGTCCCTTCGTGACTTGGGGCACGCGGGTCGAGCGCTATGTGCGGGCGTTGGCATCGGGCGATCCCGACCAGCTGCAGACGGCCCTCAATGCCGGCTTTGGCGAATGCTACACACCGGCATCGGGACGCGATGCCCTCGACTGGCAGGAGATTCTTCAGCGGCGCCAGCCCTACCGGATGAAAGAGGTTCCGGACGGCGTGCTTCGGCTTGGCATGGCTGTCGATGTTCAAAAACTGTCGCTCTACTACACCATCCGCGGCTTTGGCTCGCGCGGCCGCTCCTGGCTGATCGACAGGGGACAGCTGTTCGGACCGACCGATGACGACGATGTCTGGAACGCGCTCGCCGATCTGATGCTGACGCCGATCGCCGGGCTCCAGATCGAACGGGTGTTCATCGATTCCGGCTTTCGGCCCAACAAGCCGGATGGCGGTGACGAGCACAAGGTCTACGAGTTCACGCGCCGCTATTCCTGGCTGGTCTCGCCGACCAAGGGGCGGGCCACCATGTCGCCGCCCTATAGGGTGTCGAAGATCGAGGTGACGCCCAAGGGCAAGCAGGCGTCCTATTCGATCAACCTGGTGTGGCTGTCGACAGACTTCTTCAAGTCGCTGCTGGTCTCGCGGATCAGGACACCGCTCGATCAACCTGGTTCCTTCATCGTGCCGGACGACATCGACGAGGATTACGCCAGGCAGCTGGTCTCGGAGGTGCGCGTCGTCGATGGCGCCACCGGCAAGCCGCAATGGGTGCAGCGCTCGCGGCAGAACCACTTTCTCGACTGCGAGGCGCTGGCCATGGCGATCGGCTATTCGCTGAACGTCCAGCGCATCCCCGACGGCGTGGTTCGCGAACGAACGGACGCGGGGCAGCCTCTTTCGCGAGATGTCGACCTCGGTGCCGACGCTGACGCCATGGAAGAATCCATCGAGACGCCGACGGTCAGGACAGTCGCGACCATGGCGGCCGCGGCCACTCCCGATCTGCGGGCGCGCTTTGCCGGGCTCTCCTCGCGACTGAACAGGTGATCCATGGGCATGATGAACCGCGTCCGGGACTGGCTGGCGCCGGTCCGCGGCCGGCCGGCTGCACCGCCGACCATCCGCGCCGACTTCATGCGCGGCAATCGCGGCGTGGTGTTCGGTGGCTGGCGGCCAGCCCTTCGCGATGCAGCCGACGATGTCGGCGCCTCGTGGGATCTGGCCGCCGCGCGTACCATCGACCTGATCCAGAACTCCGGCTGGATGGCAGGCGCGCTCGATCAGGCGGTGGCGAGCACCGTTGGCACCGGCCTTCGCCTGAAGGCCATGCCGGAAAACGACGTCTTCGGCATGAGCAACGCCGATGCCGAGCAATGGGCGCAACGCGTCGAACAGCGGTTCGGGCTCTGGGCCGAGCGGCCCTATGAATGCGACATCGAGGGGAGACGGTCCTTTGCCCTGATGCAGGCCGGCGCCTTCCGCTCCTGGTTTGCCACTGGCGAGATCTGGGCCGAACTGCCATGGCGCGAGCGGCCGGGTGGACGATATGGCACCAAGGTCCGTCTCGTTCCCGCGCACCGCGTGTCGCGGCGAACCGACAGCCTGCGCCGTGTGGTCCAGGGCGTGCGCATGAATGGCGACGGCATGCCGGTGTCCTACCTGGTGAGCCGCAAGGATCCCGTCACCGGTCTGACGCAGGAGACGGACGTTCAGGCCCGCGACGGGCTTGGCCGCATCCGCGTCATCCATGTCTTCGACGGTCTTCCGGGGCAGGTGCGCGGCATCAGCCCGCTGACGCCGGCCCTGCAGGTGGCCCGGCAGTTCGACCAGCTGTCGGATGCGACGCTGACGGCGGCCATCCTGCAGACGGTGTTTGCCGCGTCGATCACATCGGATGAGCCGACGGAGGAAGTGCTCGCCGGCTTGCTCACCCCGCAGGAACAGGCGCGGCTGTCGGCCGGCGGCATCTCGCCATGGGACGCCTATATCCAGGCGCAGGCGGGCTGGTACGACAATGCAACCATCAATCTCGGCGTCAATGGCCGCATTGCCCATCTGTTTCCGGGCCAGAAGCTCGAATTGCACCGCGCCCAGCATCCGCATTCGGACTATCGCGACTTTGCCGCCCATCTCCTGCGCGAACTCGCACGCTGCATGGGAATGACCTACGAGAGTGCGACGGCCGACTACACCAACGCGACTTACTCGTCCGTGCGCATGGCAACCGGCGAGATTTTCCAGATCACGCTCTACCGCCGCGCCCATATCGTCGCACCGTTCTGCAATGCCGTCTACGAGGCATGGCTCGAGGAAGAGATCGCGCGCGGCGGCATTCCGTTTCCAGGCGGGCTCGAAGGGTTTGTCGCCCATCGCGCGGCGGCCTCGCGGGCCATCTGGCGCGGGGCGCCCAAACCGCAGGCCGACGATCTGAAGACAGCCAAGGCGCACGAGATCTGGTGCCGGCTCGGTGTGATGACCGACGCCTCGATTGCCGAGGATCTCGGCTACGACATCGAGGATGTCTATGCGCAGCGCGCCCGGGAGAAGGCGCTGCGCCAGACTTATGGCCTGCCGGACGCGCAGCATCAGGGCATCACGACGATGGCGGGTAGTGACCAGGGTGGTCAGGACGTCGACGGCGGTGCCGAGGAAGACGAAGCGTCTTCGGAGGCTCGCGATGACCGTTGACGAAAGCGACCCGTGTGCCGCCGCCGCCACTCTGCGGAAGGTCTACTACGACCTGATCGCGGGACAGGGCGCGATGATGGTGACGTTCAAGGCGGGATCGTCGGGTGTGGAGCGTTCGGTGACGTTCCACAGGGCGCAGCCCGACCGGCTATTGTCCGTCATCCGCGGCTTCGAGCAGAAATGCGCGCTGGCCGAGGGCCGACCCCCGCGTCGGTATGCGATCGCGACAGGAGGGGGCAACTGATGCAACCGCCCAACATCCTGCCGGCGGCCGAGGGCCCGACACTTGCCCATCTGGCGTCGCGCGTGCTGAACCGGCCGCTGCTCCTGCATCCCGACAAGGCGGCCATCGTGCTGCACGTGCTGCAGGGTCGGATCGGCGTGGAACAGGTGGCGCCAATCTCGCCCGACGCAAACCGCTTCATGGGCAGCCGGATCGGCGAGGACGGCCGGAAGCGGACCTATTCTATTGTGGGCGGCGTCGCGACGATCCCGATCGTCGGCTCGCTGGTCAATCGCGGCGCCTGGATTGGCGCCAGTTCCGGTCTCGTCTCCTATGAGGGGTTGAGCAAGCAGCTGTCGGACGCGGCCGCCGATCCAGAGGTATCGGCGATCCTGCTCGACATCGACAGTCCGGGCGGTGAGGCGTCCGGCATGTTCACGCTTGCCGCCCAGATCGCGCAGGTCACGCAGACCATGCCGGTCACGGCCTTGGTCAACGACATGGCGGCATCGGCCGCCTATGGCCTTGCCAGTGCCGCAAGCGAGATCGTGGTGTCGCCGACTTCGATCGTCGGCTCGGTCGGCGTGGTGCTGACCCATCTCGACCGTTCCGGCGAAATGGAACGCAAGGGTGTCAGGGCGACCCTCATCCATGCCGGCAGGCACAAGGTCGACGGCCACCCGTTCGGACCGCTGTCGGAGGCCGTTCACGCCGATCTGCAGGCCGAGGTGACGAAGGTCCATGACCAGTTCGTGAGCCTCGTCGCCGCCAACCGGCCCGGCATGACCGATCACGATGTCCGGGCAACGGAGGCTCGGACCTATCTTGGCCAGGACGCCATCGACGTCGGCCTCGCCGACCGGATCGCAACCCTGGACGCGGTCCTTGCCGAACTGTCCAAACCGGCCCGCGGGGCCACCAGCACAAGGAGAGGTTTTGCCATGAGCAAGCCAACCGAGACCGCCCCGATGGCTATCGCGGGCATCAGCCAGGCCGACCACGATGCCGCCGTCGAGGTCGCGCG
Organism: Aquibium sp. ELW1220; assembly: GCF_030398385.1. Taxonomy (GTDB): domain Bacteria; phylum Pseudomonadota; class Alphaproteobacteria; order Rhizobiales; family Rhizobiaceae; genus Aquibium. The sequence continues at coordinate 202,032 of NZ_JAOAOQ010000002.1, forward strand.
CGCCGAGGGAATGAGGGCTGGCCAGACGGAGGCGACCGCCCGGATCAGGAGCATTCTCGGCTGCGAGGACGCGAAGGGCCGTGAAGCACAGGCCATGGTGCTGGCGCTGGATACGGCAATGAATGCCGAAGATGCCGCCAAGGTGCTGGCAGCTTCGCCAAAGGCGCCGAGCGGCGTGGCGTCGATTGCGGAACGCGCGGCCGGGCAGGCGGAAATGGGTGCGGATGCCGGCAGCACCCGCATCGATGCCACCGAGCGTGTCGCCAGCGGCTGGGCCCGGGCCATTGCCAACGCCAACCAGCGCTTCGCCTGACCCGCAGCATCTTCAAACATAGGGAAACACGACCATGACGGTTCTGACCGAGCCCCGCCACCCCGGCGAATTCCTGATGAGCGAGGCCAATGGCCAGCGCTCGCGCGAGACCATCACCATCGCCAGCGGCGCCGGCGTCATCGCGCCCGGCTCCGTGCTCGGCAAGATCACCGCGTCGGGCAAGTATCTGGTCTCTACCATTGGTGCCACGGATGGCAGCCAGACGGCAGCCGCCGTCTCGCTCTATGGCTGTGACGCCACCTCGGCCGACCAGAAGATCGCGGCGATCCTGCGTGACGCCGAAGTCAACGGCAACATCCTCACCTACCACGCTGATCGCGACCAGCCCGCCGAACGGGCCGCAGCCCAGGCCGACCTTGCCGCCGTCGGCATCATCGTGCGCTGATCGCCATCCGGCGCTGAACTCCCGCTTCCGGGCGGCAGTCCACTTTCATGATCGCCGTGCGTCGTAGCACGACGGCGACCGACCGCAGCTCACACCCAATCCCGCAGTCGTGGCCCCGGACGCATGCCATGCGCCGGCCGCTCTGCCGTGCGCAAAAAATGACAGGAGACCTCCATGTCCATTCTGAACATCTTCAGCCAAGACGCCTTCTCCGTCATGCGCCTCACCGACGCGCTGCGCGAGATCAGATACACCCCCTCGCGCATCGGCCAGATGGGGCTGTTCCAGATGACCAGCATCGACACGCTCGACATCGCCATCGAGAAGGACAAGCAGCAAAACCGCATGCTGGTCGCGGCAAGTCCCCGAGGTGGGCCGGGCCAGACTTTTGACAAGTCCAAGCGCGCCGTGCGCATGCTGAAGGTTCCGCACTTTCAGGTCGATGACGCCATCTACGCCGACGAGGTGCAGCAGGTTCGCGCCTTCGGCCAGGAGATCGCCGTCGAGCGCCTGCAGGCCAAGATCGCCGACCGGGCCGCGGAAGCCTCGCAGTTCTTTGCGCTGACCGAGGAGTATCACCGCCTCAATATCCTCAAGACCGGCCAGCTGCTCGACGCGGACGGCTCGGTGCTGTTCGACTATTTCTCCGAGTTCGGCGAAAGCCAACAGACCGAGATCGACTTCGACCTCGACAATGCCAATCCCACCGAGGGCGCCTTGCGCAAGAAGTGCGCCGGCGTGGTGCGCCAGATGGCCGGCATTCTCGACGGTCTGCCCTATTCCGGCATCCTCGCCTTTTGCGGCGACGCCTTCTTCGATGATCTCGTCACCCACAAGGAGGTGCGCGAGACCTACAAGGGCTATGCCGAGGCCGCCAATCTGCGTGCCGCCTACATCAGCACCGGATCTTCGGGCATCTACGGCACCTTCGACTTCGGCGGCATCACCTGGGCCAACTATCGCGGCGGCGACAATGTCGGCATCGCCACCGACAAGTGCCATCTGTTCCCGATGGGCGTGCCCGGCCTGTTTCGAACCGTCTATGGCCCGGCCGACTATATCGAGACGGTCAACACGCCCGGCCAGCGGCTTTATGGCAAGCAGTGGGAGATGCAGAACGGCAAGGGTGTGAACCTGGAGTTCCAGATGAACGCGCTCCAGTACTGCACCCGGCCACGCGTGCTGATCCCCGGCAAGAGAACCTGATCACGGGTGGGCTCTTCGTTTGATGTCCGGGCTGACGCATGATGAGCATGAGGCAGCCGGCATTGCCGATCAGGACCGGTGGGCGTCCCGGAGCTTCTCCCATCGATCCAGCAATGATTCGGTCTCGGCGATCAGCAGGTCTCTTTGAACATCATAGACCTGGCGCGCCGTTTCTCCGCCCAGCAAGTTGGGCTGTGATTCTTCTCTCGCAATCTGTTCCAGCCGTCGATGAATCGCCGCGAGGCGTTGCGTGATATGGTCGTCGTAAGCCATCGTGCTGTCCTCCTGCCAAAAGCATACAGGAGCCGATGGCGGGACGCGACACCCGCATCGAGCGCGAGAAATCCCAAGCCGAGACACCACCATGACCTCGCCGTTCGACGCCTTCGATGCTTCGTTGTCGGCTGCAACGGTGCAGGTCTTTGGTGAGCGCGCGGTCCTTCGCCCTCGCGTGTCCTCGCAATATGCCGAGCGAGCAGCCGACGAAGATCGCCATCAGCAGGCGGTGACCGGCGTCTTCTCGGCCGGTCCCGCCGAGAGTTCGCTCAAGGGGTCTGCCAGTTCGGGCGACTTTGCCGGTACGACAAGGGTTGCCACGCTGACGTCCGCGTTCTGGATCGCGGCCGATGTGGTCACAACACTCTCGGCGCGCCCCGTGAAAGGCGACACGATCATTTTGAGCGGCCGCGACGGCTGCCCGGTCTATACGATCACCCGGGTGGAGCCCTCCGATCGTGGCGACCTGAACTTCATCCTGGTGCGTGAGGATCAGCCGACATGAGACTTGCCCGCCTTGCCATGCGGATTGCAGCCGCACGTGCATTGCCACGCTGATCACCCGGTGTCCTCCGACCGGGCCGATCTCAACCTTCTTCTGGTCGGGAAGGATGTTGCGTCATGAGTCTGGCCCGTCTTGCCATGCGGATTGCGGCTGCGCGTGCCCTGAAGGGTGCGACACTTGCTGGCGACCGCGTCTTCGACAGCGCCATCGATCCGATCGACCAGACCATTGCCGAGACCCGCCAGCCGATCCTGGTCGTCATGACCGACGATCACGAGGCCGACATCACGGGCAGGGACCTGACCTATGGCGATGCCCGCTGCGACTTGGTGATCGAGGCGGCCATCGCTGCGCGGGTCGAGATTCCGGCGACGGATGGTGATGGCAATGCAACGACCATCGCCATTCCGCACACCGACGAGGGCATGGAGCTGGTGCTCGACATGATCGAGCATCAGGTCATTGCCGCCCTGTCGCGGGAGCGCACCGCCTGGTCGCGGGTCTGGATGAAGCTGGTTCCACGGATCAGCAAGCGGCTGTCGCGGCGCGGGGCATCAGCCGAGAACGGTGTGCGCTTTGCCGCCCGCCAGATCGTCATCACCTGCGATCTGATCGAGCCGCCCGTGGCTGGCGCGCCGATCCAAGCAGGTACGGCCTGGGACGACGTGCTCACCGTGATGTCGGCGGACCAGCTGCTTGTTCCGGTCGCAAACATGCTGCGCGCCGAGATCGAGGGCGAGCCTGCGTCCGACTGGCAGCGTGCCGCGAACATCCTCGGCATCACGATGAAGACGGCCGAGGGCCTCGGCATCGGTGAGGTGCTGGACGAGGCGGGTAACCCGGTCGAACTGTCCAGCATCATCCTGGATCCGGACGCGGGCGATCCCTTCATGGTGGCCGACGATGCGTGAGATCGTCGAACTGGCCGCGCGCATCGCCGAACTGGAACGCCGTTTCGCCGGGACGATCCGGCATGGCACGGTGGCCGAGGTCGATCCGGCCAAAGGCCGCGCCCGGCTCGATCTCGGCGAAAGCACCGCAGGGGGCCGGTTCCTGTCGCCATGGGTGCCGTATTCGCAGGTGGCGGGCGCGCTGAAGGCGCACATCCCGCCGACGGTCGGACAGCAACTGACGCTGGTTGCCCCCGGCGGCGACTGGCAGCAGGCCGTTGCGGTGCCGCTCGCTTTCTCCGACAAGAACCCGTCGCCGTCGAGTGCCGGGGACCGGAACGTCATCACCTACGGCAATGTCACGCTGATGCTCGCCGACGATCTGGTGACAATCGCCGTCGGCGGCGTTTCGTTCGAGGTCACCGGCTCCGGCATCGAGATCACGGGCGGCACGATCCGCCACGACGGCAGGAACATCGGCTCGAGCCACATCCATGGTGGCGTAACGCCGGGCGGCGGTACGACCGACGTGCCGGCGAACTGACGATAGCTCGGCGGCTCGATCCGTCTTCACACCGGCCTTCCCGATGAACACGGATGCCATCCGCAGCACAAATCATTTGATCATCAGGTGAAATCGGACGATCCTTTCAACAAGCGGCAGGTCGCTTGGGGAATGAAAAACCTAATGAAAGTCCATGACATATTCGGTGTTTGGAAGCTGATATCACTGCAATTTGCCAGAACGGACACAGGTGAGTGCAAGGACATGTATGGGGCCGATCCTCTCGGCTACATCTTCATCACCCCGGACAAGCGGATGATGACTATCGTAACCTCGCGGAACCGAGCAGAAGCGGACACCGACTCTGGCAATGCCGCCTTGTTCAAGAGCATGATGGCCTACTCCGGTCCATTCCGAATTGAAGGCAACGACCAGTTCATCACAAACGTCGAGGTTTCGTGGCATCCGGGGTGGGTCGGGACCGAACAAGCCCGGACTTTTTCAATCGACGACGACATCCTGTCCATCACGACCGCCGAGGTTTTACACCCGATGTTTCCCGGACAGAAAGGCTGCGGCATTCTCAAATGGCAAAGGACGTCGCGCTTTTGAAGGCGTCTATTTGCCAAGGTCGAAGCCGACACGGAATCGCTCGACAGCGGTGATGTCCGATAAGGTGTCTTTGCGACTTAAGCCGATCCCCGATCCCCGATCCTCGACCTTGGCGGCGTGACGCCGGGCGGTGGGATGACCGACGTGCCGGCGAACTGAGAAGCTGGCTCCAAGAGTCACCGCCCGTCCTTTGCTCGACGGTAGCTCGCGCCGATATCGCCGCTGGGCGTCGTGTTGGGGGAATATGTCAGCGACACGTCTCGACCGCCGCAACCATCGCAGCGCAGGCGGGGGATCAGGTCGGGCGCCATGGCGGGCGCGTCGGGACCGAGGCGCTCGCGCAGCAAGGAAAGATCGAGCTGGCGGTTGTGATGGCAGGCGTTGCATGACGCGTGCAGCGTCATGCGATCGTCGATCAGTTTTTGCACCGTCCAGGCCATGTCTCAAACATAGGCGTCGCTGCGCCCGGAGTCAGCCGCGCAGATCGCCGCGTTGCTGTTACCTTGCATGCATCACATTCAGCGGTTCCACGACCAGCGTGATCGCGAGTGTGGGTTGAAAAAATGGTGGGCCGGGAGGGACTCGAACCCCCAACCAAGCGGTTATGAGCCGCCGGCTCTGACCATTGAGCTACCGGCCCTATCAGGCGTTTCGGCGCGGACGGCAGAACGTTGACCAAGCACGATCGAAGTCGCGGGCTCTCGGTTCCTTGTGTCTGCCAATCCCACCAATTCCACCTTCAAAAGCGACCTATGCCGTTATCGATTGCGATACAAGCCTTCGATACAGCCCGCAGCGCTTAATCCAAACTGCGTGTTTCAACGAATGGCTGAGCGCTGCCGTCAATCCTATTCGTTGCCATCGGATTTCATCACATTCCGTATCAGGTGCTCGGCCGTCTCGTTGAAGTAGCCCATCATTTCGCGATGCAGCAATTGAAACTCCGCAAACACCACAGTCAGAAACTGGGAGCTTTGGACCTTGACGACAACCGTGGTGTAGCGTTGCCGCGAGGATCGGTAGGGCGTGATGCCGTGTTTGCGGCAGACGGCGAAAAACAGCCGCACGGCCCATGCGTCCGGCAACGAATACTGAAGTTCGACCAATGGCTCTTCGTTGCGTTCCGGCTTCTTGCCGACTTGCGCCTTGAGGCGCTCGATCGCGGCGGCGGCCGCTGCTGCTTCGCCGGCCGTCCCGGCCCTGGCGAACAGCGCTTCCACCTTTTTCAGGCGTTCGTAGATGTCGCTTTGCGATGACATGATCGTCCCCCGTGACCAGCGCAGTTCAAAGCCGGTCTGACACGCCAAATCAAGCAGAGACCGACCCAAAGGAAGACCCATGCCACGCTATGCGATCACCGAACGTGCCGGGCGTTTCGTCGCCGGCCAGACCAACACCGGCGTAGGAACGGTTCTCACCATGACCGAGAAGCAGGCCGAGCACGAGGTGCGTCTTGGGACGCTGCGCGCTCTGGTCAGCGTCGCCAGAGTCGCCAAGGCTGCTGGACAAGCGACGGATGCGGAAACGGCGCCAGTTCCGCGAAAGGGGAGCAGGCGCGCTAGCCGGATCAGTGATCCGGCCGCTGACGACGTAGATCGCGCGGCATCGGCATAGTCCGTTTCCGGCGACTGAACTGCCGCGGAGGCCATAGCCGATGGCGACGCTGCAAAATCCCTCGATCGGCATTGACGCTGCAACCGGCGGGACGATCACCGGCTGGGACCATGTCGAGCAGAGCCTGCGCGACATCTTCTCCACCCAGTTCGGCACGCGGGTGATGCGGGAATGGTACGGCTCCTTCGTGCCCAACCTGCTCGGCCAGAACATCACGCCAAAGGACGTCACGCCGTTCTTCGTCGCGGTTACCTCGGCGATCGAGCAATGGGAGCCGCGCTACCGAGTGACGCAGGTCCAGATCGTCAAGGTGACGCGCGAGGGCCGGCTGCACTTCTTCCTCGACGGCGAGTATCGCCCGCGTGCCGTGTTCGGCGATGTCACCGCCGTCGGAGCGAGGCGGGTTGACGCCTACGCCAACCCGGACGGCATCCTGATCGAGCAAAGGCAGACGTCATGAGCCGGTTCACCGCCATCGACCTGTCGGCCATGACGCCGCCCGACATCATCGAGACGCTGGATTACGAGACCATCGTCACCGACATGCGCGACGACCTGGTTGCGCGCTTTCCGGCCATCGTCGGCGTGATCGACCTTGAGAGCGAGCCAGCGCGCAAGCTGATCGAAGCTTTCGCCTATCGCGAACTTCTGCTGCGGGCGCGCATCAATGACAGCGCCCGAGCGGTCCTGCTGGCGTCGTCCTACGCCGGCAACCTCGACCATCTCGGCGCGCTGTTTGCGACAGCGCGACAACAGGACGAGCCCGACGACCGGTTTCGCCGCCGCATCCAGCTTGCGCCCGAGGCGTTCTCGGTGGCCGGCCCCGAGGGTGCCTACCAATATCACGCGCTGACGGTGGCGCCGTGGGCACGCGATGTGAGCGCGATCATGACGGCGCCCGGCACCGTGCGGGTGACGATGCTGAAGGAGGGCACCAATCCGGTGCCCACGCCGGCCGAGCTGCAATCCGTGCTGATCGCGCTGCGCGACGACGCGGTCCGGCCGCTGACAGATGTGGTGCAGGTGCTCGGCCCGCATGTGGTGCCGATTACGATCGACGCCCGGCTGACGCTTTATCCCGGTCCGGACGGGACGCTGGTGCAGAGCCGTGCGCTGGCAGCACTCACCGCATGGGTCGAGCGAAACCGGATGCTGGGCATGAACCTGCGTCGCTCGGCGATCTTCGCACGGCTGCATCAGGAGGGCGTCCATTCGGTCGAACTCGTCGCGCCTGCCGAGGACGTGGTTCTGGACGAGCGCCAGGTCTACGCGGTCACCGCGCTGACCGTGACCGTCCAGACGACCCGGGACCAATAGGATCGTCCGCTCTCTGTATTCATGGGCACCGATCCGCTCCGTAAGTCAGGACTGACCCATGACCCGCGAGACGCTCCTTCCGGCCAATCGCACGGCCTTCGAGGAAGCTGCGGACCTCACTGGCGCGCGCATCGCCGACCTGCCGATCGATTTGCCGAAGCTGGTACGACCCTTCGAGGCGCCGTCGCCCTTCCTGCCTTGGGTCGCGTGGGGCCTGTCGGTCGATTTCTGGGAGAAGGACTGGCCGGAGGACAAGCACCGGCTGATGCTGGCGCGCTCGCTGCGAATGCATGCGCGAAAGGGCACGGCCACGGCAATCGCCGAGGCGGTGAAAATCATGGGCGGCGACCTTCGCCGCTTCATCGTTCCACCCGCCAAGACCCACCTTTCGCCTGCCTTCACGCCAACCGAGCGCGAGGCGTACCTCGCGCTGTTTCCGCAGCTGCGCGTCTATCCCTTTGTCGCGCGCGGCCAGACGGGACCCTTCGGTTGCTTCCTGTCGGTGAAGCGCATGCTCGGTGAGACGCTGCTCGGACCGATCCGCCAGATCAGCACGAATGCTTCCCGCTACACGCGGACAGCAAAGTTGTGGGACCGCGGCGGGGAGACAACGCTGACGCTCCGGGAGGTGAGGCTGGAGCGCGCCGGCCTGGTTGGCGCCAAGGAGTTCGACGAGGTGATCCTCGGCCCCAAGGCCACCAGGGCGATCCACCTCGACGCCCCACCTCGGGCGCGCGGCTTCCTCGTCGATGATCAGGGTGTGGCGCAACGGATGATCCGCATCCCCCGCGATGCCAGCTACGTGTTCCGTCTCGGGCGCGAGACCTACACAACGGTCTGGCCGCAGGCCCAGATGATCGACGTGCGGCCTCGGTTCATCGCCGAGGTTCACGCGGGCCAGAAGGGTGCGGTCCATGCTGGTGGCGGAAGCCGGATCGCGGGCGGCTTCCTGCCGCCCACCATTGCCTGGCGGCATCTCTTCGAGCGCTGGCACATTCATGACCCCGATCGCATCCCGATCGAGCGGCGCAGGTCGATGCATCTCGGGAACACCCGTCTCGGCATGCCGGCCTACCATGCCGAGGCCAGCATCCGGCTGCTCGGTCGCCGGCCATGGCGCATCGCCGGCCGCTTCGTGCAGAGTTTTGTCATCTCGACATCCAAGCAGCCGATCGCCGACGCGCGGCATGCGGTGCGGATCACCAAGTCGCTGCGCGACAAGATCCTGATCGACACCAAAACCCATCGCGCCATCCGTGCCGGCGATCGCCAGAAAGTCGGCCAGGCTGCCGTCGGCGGATACATCGAGGTCTGAACATGGAACGCATCGTCATCTATCGCGACCGGCAGGAGCTCCAGTCGGGCGATTTGAACAGCACACAGGAGTTCGCGCGCACGTCGCTCGACCACATCGTCAAGGATGCGGTCGAGCCGGGGCGGGGCTATGTCGGTTTTGCGGTCACCAAGACCGGAGCAACCGAGGTGACGCTGTCGGCAGGCCGCCTCTACGCCAATGGCGAGGTCCATGACCGCAACGAGACCGTGGTGATCGACCTGTTCAACGCGCTGCCGTTTCTGACACGCCGTCGCGTGGCGATCGTCACCTTCGGCCAGTCGGTCGATACCGACGTGCAGCCGCGCGACTTCCTGATCGACGCGGAGGCTGGTACGACCGAGCCGCAGTCGGTGGCGATGGAGAACCTGCGCCGTGCCGAGGTCTCGACGGTCGCGGGCGTCGAGGGTCCGGACCCGAGCTATCCGACGACGGACGCCAACGTGACGGTCATCGCGTACCTGCTGCTCGACACCACCGGCGTTGTCGGCATCGAGCAGTGGGCGCCGACGCAGCTCCCGAACCTGCGCGCAGTGGCAAACCGCGCAACAGTGCTGGAGAACTGGCGCGGCCAGATCAGCGGTCAGGTCGACACACTGCGCACCGACCTCTCGGCGCTGGCCGACCGTTTTCTGGCCGTGGCACTGAAGAACGAGGTCGTCGATCTGACGCAGCAGCTCGACGAACTGCGCCAGCGGGTCTTTGAGCCCGGCGCCTACATCTACTACGGCACCGATCACTTCCTGAACGAGGAAGGCACCAACACCGATCATGCGAGCTACGACGCGGTGGTGGGCGAGGGCATTCGTTTCGCCATCGCCGGCACCCAGACCTCGCCGCTGGCGCTGCTCAATCCCAACAACGTCTTCATCCAGAACGCCTCTGGCTTCGTCCTGCCGAAGTTTTCTCATGGCCTGCGCATGGATCTCACCGGCTACACCGGTGAGACGCGGATGGCGCAGTACACCTTCGAGACGACGGAGGTCCGGCAGCTGACCCGGACCCGCGAGCGGCGCCGCTTCGGCTCGACGCGCACGGTCTGCACCAACTCGACATGGTGGCGGCAGGGTCAGTTCGACATGGTGCTGGGCGTGTTCCAGCGCGACGGCGAGACCTGGCAGGTCACCAATGGCGTGCCCGACACCATGCCGAACGGCCAGCGCATTCCGAACGGCAACGTGCACTGGGTGCGGCTGACGCAGTTCTGGATCGACGTCTATGTCGAGCCGTACTGGGACCGCGTCGCGTCCACGGCCACGATCAACGGGCAGCAGGTCGCGCAGACGTTTCTGAACAGCCAGGATGGCTGGCTCTCGCAGGTCGGCCTGTTCTTCTCGCGCAAGGCGGCCTCAGGCGACGTGACGCTGATGGTCTGCGAGACCGGGTTCGGCATGCCGAACCTCAACCGGGTGCTCTCGCGCACCACGGTCCCTCTGGCCGACATCCTGGTCGGCGCCAATTCCGGCGGTGCGGGTCTGCCCTCTCTGATCGAGACGAAGGTCGTGATCGCGCCGACATACCTGGTAGCGGGCCGCCGCTACGCGATCGTCGCGATCACGACCGGCGACCACTACGTCGCGATGACCAACAGCGACAATGGCGTGGTGCAGGGCACGTTCTTCGTCTCGACCGACGGGGCCTTCTTTGCCGGCAATCTCGTCGACGACCTGAAGATGCGGCTCTACTTCGCGAAGTTCGAGCGCACCCGGGTGTCGATCGAGATGACGGCGCTGCAGCTTGCCGGTGGCATCCTCGACATCGACATCCTGAACGAGGCGATCACGCCGCCCGCCTGCCGCACCGACTTCGAGGTGCAGGTGAATGGCGCATGGGTGCCGCTCGACGGGGCGCCGAACGGACCGAACCTGACCGGGCTGCCGGCGATCCTGCCGCTGCGCGTGACACTGACCGGCACCACAGACTTGATGCCAGGTCTGGGACTGACCGGCTCACAGGCGATCGTCAGCCGCACCAAGACCGCGTTCACGTGGGTCGGCAACACGCGGACGCTGGGCTCTGCGACGACCAGCGTCAAGGTGGTGACCGACCTGCAGGCATTCGACGAGGCACAGCACGACGCGACGGTAACGCTGCTGACAGGCGTAACACTGGATGGCACCGAGACCGCGGATGTGGTCGAGGACGTGGTTCTGACCGATGGCACCATCCGCCGGACCTCGATCTTCAACGTCGTCGCCGTGACCACCTATGCGGTGAAGATCGTCGGCTCCACCGTCTCGGCGGCGAGCACATTCCATGTCGCCGAGCTGATCGAGTTCGCCCAGTCCTGATCTGGCCCAGTCCACGCTGATCCGATGCCATGAAGGAGACGCCGTGATGGCGAAAACACCCTCGCACTACAAGATCACGGTGAACCGGCACATCGAGTTCGCCGCCGCGCGCTTCCGTCCGGGCGCGCGCTACACCGTCAAGGCGTCGGTCTACGATGCGCTGAAGGCCGAGCACCCCGAGGCGATCGCGTCGGCGAGCCCGATCCGGATGGAGTGACGCCATGGTGGTGCGGTTCGAAGACCTTCGGGTTCGTGACAGCCAGGACCTCGATCGGGACTTCTTCAATCGCCGCTACCGGCTGATCGTCGAGAGCCTGAACGAGCTGGCCGGGCAGATCACGACGATCACGACGGCGTCCGACAACCTGGTGATGCTGGGGCTCACCCGGGTGAACGAGGTTCTGGGCCCCGCACTAGCGCAGGTGAGTGCCGCGGCAGAGAGCGGGTTCCTGGTGGCGACGTCCGCGTCGCCGCTGACCGTCTCGGTTGGGCTTGAGACCACGATCGTCATCGATGATACGGCGGCCCGGGCGCTGTTTGCGCCGACGCCCTATGTGATTATGTCGCGCAACGCCGAGGGGGCGGCGGAGGGGACGATCGACGATTGGGCGCTCCTGGAGGTGCATGCCTACAGCCGCGAGAACGGCGGGCTGGCGTTCAAGGTCGCGGCGATCAGCGGCGACATTGGCGCCGCCCAGCACGACGACTGGGTGATCTCGGCGAGCGCGGGGCTGGCGAAGACGATCCTTGAGGCGGCCACCAACGTCACGGCGACGCTGGCTCTGGCACAGCAGGCAGCACAGGACGCCGCCGCTGCAGCTGCGACAGCAGAGGCGGTCCTGGCGTCGGGTCCGGTCGCCTCTGTCAACGGTCAGACCGGCGTGGTGGCGCTCGGCATTGGCAACATCCCGAACCTGACGACGGCCCTCGCGGGCAAAGCCGACAGCAACCACGGCCACGGCATCGGCCAAATCTCCAACCTGCAGACGACGCTGACCAGCCTGCAAACTCAGATCAACGCCATCAACGACGGCGGCTCGTACTGAGGCACGCGCCGACCACTCCACAACCCAATCCATCTCAACGCTCGCGGACTTCCCTACGCGGCGGCGATCATTATTGCGAAGACACGCCGTGTTCGATCCGACTTTCTGCATTTCCATCACGCGCATCGACAGCGAGCCGCGGCCCGCCCTGTTGAGTATCCCGGCAGGCTTCGTTGCGCTGAGGCTGCGGTCAAGGCCGGGCAGTTCCTCGCGCAGACCGCGCGTGGCGGCGTGCTGGCAACCCTGTCGTTCTCGCTGAAATCGGTTGGCGCGGGCCTGCGGCGGCTGACGCCGAACAACAAGCTTTGCTCGGCTTGGTGCGCTACGTTTTGTTTGCCGTGGCAGCGGAAATAATGGGACCTGCCGGCTTGCCGCCAACAAGATAGGCGACCGGACCAAGGCGATCCGCGATTCTCCAAAGCATCCAGGTCACGCCGTATACAAACATAAGCAGTAGCACGAACTCGACAGGCCACGTCCACGACAGTTGCGCGGCAATGGCGAGACCAACGAGCGTAACTGGAAAGTGCAGGACATAGACGGGGAATACCGCACGGTTCAACTCGGTCAGAATGGTACTGGGCCTGTTCAAAAATCGGACCGCAAGCCCGAGGGCGGCGATGCACCATGCCCAAGCCGTCGTGGCCTCGACGACCGAGTAGAGCGCGGCGTTTGCGGGCTGCAAACCCGCTGGAACCCATCCCCCTGCGGCGAGGGCCTGGCCAGTTGGCACATCCTCGAGCAGGGCGAGGGTAAGCAGGACCGTCTTGACCAGAAAAAGCAGGACAGCTGCGCTCAACAGCATCCAGGCATGGCGCCCGGCCCAATCCAGAACAACCTGATGCTTCGCACCGACAAGGTATCCTCCGATGAAGAAGATCAGATAGAGGGCAAATTGGTAGTTGTCGCCAACGAGTGCCGCGGCATGTGGCTTCAGTCCGAGGATAGCCAAAGCTGAGAGGGCAACCAGCATTGCCAGCAATGACCGGGGCGAAAGCGGCAACCGCGCGATCCCCTCGCGCAGGGCGAAAAGCGGCCAGCACACCAGGGTGTAGAGTGCGAGGTTGAACAGAAACCAGAGATGCTGGATCTGCCGTGGCGTCGGTTCCGTAAGCCAAAGCCACCAGAACGCAAGAAAGTGCGGGACGTCGCCGGTCATCCATGCAATCGCATACCCGCCGAAGACATTGAGAAAAGCCGCACCGAACAGCGCTGGCACAAGGAGCCGGGAGAGCCGGCTGCCAATGAATCCCGGGCCGGTAGCCTTGCGCGTGAGAAACCAGGTACCGATCCCGGCAATCAGAAAAAGCGAAGGCAATCTCCAGCTGTGGCTCCAGAAGATGAAAAGGCTCATCCCGTCACCAGCGAGGTCATTGTTCACAAACTGATAGATGTCGACGCCCCAATCGACAAAGCCGACGGCGATATGATGCGGAACCAGAAGCGCAAAAAGCAGCACGCGCAGGGCGTCCAGCTCATGTCGACGGCTCATGCCTTCTCCAATTTTGTGTGCATGGCCCCGCGCGACGATCATCCGGTGCGCATTCACCAGTGTTGCGATACGACCGGCTCCATTCGCATTCGTCATTAACTTATGGCGAAACACATGATCTGACCACCTTCGAAAACGGAAAACACCATGGCACGAGCCGAAGGGGTGCGGGCGCAGGTGGCGCTGGTGTCGAGACAATCGATGCTTCGTCGCGCACCAGTGGCTTTACCCACATGCCGTTTGCCAGCGCGACACTGGGGGCGGAGCAGCCGCTTCTGAGCAGCGGACTGCTGGGTTGTGATCGAAATCCGTGGGCACCTTCCGATCCAACCTACAGACGACGCTCGCGCGCTTGCAGACACAGATCCACGCCATCAACGACGGCTGCGTCTACTGACGCGGGTCTCTCCATCTGCACCACCCAAGCCATCACGGCGCCCGCGGACTTCCCTACGCGGGGCGATCATTTCATTGCGGAGACACTTCCATGTCCGATCCAACCTTCGGCATTTCCATCACGCGCATCGACAATGAACCGCGCCCCGCCGTGTGGAGCGACATGGCGGTCGTCGGCATCATCGGCACGGCGCCGGATGCTGACGTGCTCGTCTTTCCGCTCGACACGCCGGTGTTCCTCTATTCTGACGTTGCCACGAAGCTCACCGCCCTTGGCGCCTCGGGCACGCTGAAGGACGCCATCGTGCTGATCAACAACCAGCTCGGCGAGTTCCAGGTCGCTGCCAAGGTCGTCGTGGTGCGCGTCGCCGAGGGCGCCGATGTCGACGAGACCATCGCCAACATCGTCGGTGACGGCATCGCGACCGGCCTGAACGCCTTCCTCGAGGCAGGGCCGCTGCTCGGCGTCATCCCGCGCCTGGTCTGCGCGCCCGGCCATACCAGCCAGCGCGCGGTGGGCGAGGCCAATGCCGTCTGTGCGGCCCTTCCGGCCGTCTGCTCAAAGCTGCTTGCCCATGCCGTCGTCGATGGCCCGGCAACCAGCAGCCAGGATGCGATCGACTGGCGCGAGACGCTGAACTCGGACCGCCTGATCCCGGTCGATCCCGCGGTCAAGATGCTGGTCGGCGGTGTTGCGACCGTCGTTCCGCTGTCGCCGGCCGTGATCGGCATTGGCGTGCGCCGCGACCACGAGAGGAAGGGCCGGCCGTTCCACAGCTGGGCGAACCAGGCCGTGCAGGGCATCGTCGGCCCCTCGCGGCCGATCAGCTTTTCGTTGACCGACGGTGCGACCGAGGGCCAGACGCTGCTGTCGAACAACATCGGCGTGCTGTTGCGTGGCGAACTCGGTGTGGAGACTGCCATTGCCTCTGGCGGCTATGTCTTCGTCGGCACCGACAATGCCGGCGAGGACGATCTCTGGCGCTTCTACAATGTCACCCGGGGTCGCGACTACATCCACCTGATGCTGCTCAGAACGCTGCGATTCTATCTCGGCCGCTTCAACCTGACCGGCCAGACCATCCAGGCGGTGCAGAACACCATGGTCATGGCGCTGCGCGACCTGAAGGCTGACAACGACATCCTGGGCTTCGAGGTCAAGTTCACCCGCGACCAGAACTCGCCGGAGGAACTGCGGCTTGGCCGCTTCACGGTCAGCTTCGCCGCCGAGGAAGCACCGGTCCTGCGCTATCTCGGCATCCAATCCTCCCGTTACCGCCCGGCACTCGACGCCCTGCTTGGCGACCTCATATCGCAGGTCGGCGCGGTGACCGGCTGAGCCTTCGTCGGTCAACTCAGTTCGGAGTGTTGCCGCCGAGGATTCCGTACATGGTTGCGAGGGTCACGGTTTGAGAAACGTCGATGCGCTTCTCGTAGTCGCGGACGAGACGACGCCAGGGGATCATCCATCTGAAGCTGCATTCGACCCCCCATCGGCGGGACAGGATTTCGTTGTCCCTATCGTCGGCTGACCGGCGGATTACTTCGACCACGAACTCAAGATAGGCGGCCTTGTCCATCAGCTTGAGCCGTTCGTGGGCGCTGTCGGCGAACAGATGCTTCACCCACGGCCAACGTTTGCGGATTGCGTCCAGGATCAGCTGCGCCCCGGCATTGTCGGCGATGTCGGCCCTGGTCAGGTTGACCAACAACAGTCGCCCGTCTGTGCCGACGGCGATATGGCGATTGCGCCCGGCAATCTTGTAGGCTGCGTTTGACCACGCGGCTTCCGCGAACGGTGCCTTGACCGACTGATTGTCGATTACCTCACGCGCCGGAACCTCCGGGCCGATCATCATCGTCACATCATGGATGGTCTGAAACAGGAACCGCCGTACCAGCTCACGAAACCATTCGTAGACGGTCTCCCAGGAACCGAAGTGACTTGGCAGCATATGCC
Source organism: Aquibium sp. ELW1220 (assembly GCF_030398385.1). Classification (GTDB taxonomy): domain Bacteria; phylum Pseudomonadota; class Alphaproteobacteria; order Rhizobiales; family Rhizobiaceae; genus Aquibium. The sequence continues at coordinate 218,194 of NZ_JAOAOQ010000002.1, forward strand.
AGCCGCAGCCGGAACGCGCCAGATAGCGCACTGCGTTGATCACCTCGCGAAACTCGAACTCGCGTGGTCGACCCCGACGACCCGGCGCGGGCATCAGCGGCGCGATTCGCTCCCACTCATCGTCGGTCAAGTCCGACGGGTAGCGCTTCGTCTTGCTTGTGACTTTGGTCATTCACCCATGGCTTTGCTCTTTGCACTTCCAGAGCTTGAAACATAACCCCGACCGGCGCGAAAGCCCCACAGACCGGTCTCCAAACAACCTCTCACGCTTAACCGAACAAGGATGGATCGCCATGAGCACGATCTACATCATGGAAGCCGCCAACCTGTTTTGCGGCGATCACGATCCCACGGCATCAAAGCACCTGACGCTGACCGAGTTGCAGCTTCCAGCCTTGCAGGAGATGTACCAGGACCACCATGCCGGCGGCTCGCGCGTGCAGATCGAGGTGGCCGTCGGCATCCAGAAGCTGGAGCCGACCTTCAAGCTCGCCGGCTGGGATCCCGATCTTCTCACCCGGTTCGGCCTCGGCGCCAGCCGGGCGAGCGTCTTCACCGCCTATGGCGTCGTGCGCGACAAGCGCACCGGCGTCGCCCACGAGGCCAAGGCGATCATGGAGGGAAGGCTGGGCAAGGTCGAGGCCGACACTTTTCAGCGCGGCGAGATGATGGGCCACGGCTACGCCATCAACGAGGTGATGCATTACGAGCTCTGGTTTGCCGATCGCGAAAAACTCTATTGGGATTTCTATTCCACCGACTGGCGGCTCGACGGTGTTTCCCAGAATGACGACGAGCGGCGCATCCTGCGCATTCCGACCACCGGCTGAGGAGGAACACATCATGGCAAGGACAGTCACCATCAATCTGCGTGAGCCCATCGAGCATGATGGCATGGTGATCGCGGAGGTCACCGTGCGCAGCCCGAAGGTGCGCGATCTGCGCGCCATCGACGTCGAGGCCGGCAAGGACGCGACCGAGTTCGACAAGGGCATCGTCATGGCATCCCTGCTGACGGGCATTCCGGTCGAGGCGGTCGAGGAGATGGGCGCATCGGACTTCGCCGCGGTCTCGGAGGCGGTTGCGGGTTTCATGCAGGCGGGGGCAGCACCGTCCAGTGGCGCGGCCTAGTCGCCGACGTGGCGCATGTGCTCGCCACGCCGCTCCCCGCCTTTGACGACATGGATTGGGCCGAGCTGCTGCTCTGGCACGAAGAGGCCCGCCGCCTCAGCGGTGCCAGGCGTTGATGATCTCCAGGACCGTGCCGGCCGGAAGCATTTGGACCGAAAGCTGGACAGGTGGAGATGAACGATCATGGCGAGCCTGACGTCACAGCTGATCGTCTCGCTGGTCGACAATGTTTCGGACGCAGCCAGGAGGATAGGCAGCAATCTGTCCGGCATCTCGCGGACCATCCGCGAGACAAACGCGCAGCAGCTTTCGCTGTCGGAGCGTGTCGACGCTGCGATCACCCGCAACAATCGCGCACTTGAAAGCTCGCGCGGCCGCATGGCCGAAAGCATCGGCACCTTCTACGCGCTGCGTGCCGCCATTTCCGCGCCGATCGAAAGCGCCAAGGCGTTCGAGAGCACGCTGGCGGAGCTTGGCGCCAAGGGCGATCTGTCGGCAGGGCAGCTGGACAGCATCGGGGCGGCGGCTCGCCAGACCGGTGCAGACGTCAACCAGTTCGCCGCCGACATTGTGAAAGCACAGGACTTCCTGGTCGGCATGGGCCTCGACGTCGAGCGTTCGACGAAGGCGATGCCCGCCATCGGCAAGGCCGCCACCGCGACCAAGGCCGACATTCTCGATCTGTCGAAGGCCGGCTTTGCCGCCATGACGAACCTCGGCGTCGCAGCCGAGGATCTTGGCCATGCGATGGACGTGATGGCGCAGGCCGGCAAGGACGGCGGCTTCGAGTTGCGCGACATGTCGCAGTATCTGCCATCGATCACTGCCCTTGCTTCGGCCAAGGGCATGTCGGGAATGGGCGGCCTGGCGGATATCGCAGCCGCATTGCAGATCGTGCGCCGTGGCGCCGGTGACAGCTCCGAGGCTGCCACCAACTTCATGAACGTGTTGCAGAAGATCAACGCAAACGATGCGGCGGCGAAGTTCGCCAAGGCCGGCATCGACATCAACAAGGTGCTGAAGGATGCCGTCGCCAATGGCGCAAGCCCGCTCGAAGCCGCACTCAAGTCCGTCAACCAATTCATCGACGGCGACCTGTCGAAGCTCGGCACGCTGTTCAACGACGCGCAGGTGCAGAAAGGCCTGATCCCGCTCCTGAACGGCATGGAAGACTATGTCGCGCTGCGCGAAAAGGCCGGGGGCGCGGGCGGCGTCATCGACGCCGACTTCGCGCGCATGATGGACACGAGCGCGGAGCAGGCCAAGTCCTTCGAAGTGGCGATGCAGAACCTGAAGACCGGGGTCGGCACGTCTCTTCTCGACGCCATCGGCAAGATCAACACGGCACTGCTGCCGCTGGTCCAGACGCTTGGCGATCTGGTCGACAGGCATCCGAGAGTCACCGCGGCCCTGTTGGGCATCACCGCAGGCTTCATTGCGCTGAAGGCGGCGGTCAATGCCGGGCAGTTCCTCGCGCTGACCGCGCGGGGCGGCGTGCTCTCCGCGCTCTCGTTCTCGATCAACACGGTCGGCGCCAGCCTGCTGCGTCTGAAGGGCGGCGCATCGGAGATGATCCGGCTCCAATCCGCGCTGGCGGCCATGCAGGGGATCAACATGACCGGCTGGCAGAGTTTTGTGGCTGGCCTGCGCGGCATGATGTTGGCGATCCCCGGTATGTCCGGCATCACCGCCGTGATCACAGGCATCGTCGGCGCGATCGGTGCCATCTCCGCACCGATCTGGCTGGCGATCGCGGCTGCCGTTCTGGCGGTTGGCGCTGCGTGGAAATACTGGGATCGCATCTCGGCCATCATCAGCGGCGTCGCATCCGCGATCGGTGAACAGCTACGGCCGGTCTTCGATTGGCTGGGCGAGAAGCTCGGCTTCATGGAGCCGGTGCTCACCGCTGCAAGCGATGCCTTCGGCCTGCTAGGCACCGCACTTGGTGGCGTGGTCGATGCAGTCGGCGCCCTATTCTCCGGCATTTTCAGCCAGGAGGTTCTGACCGACGAAGACAAGGCGCGCATCTCGCAAAGCACTGCCGACATGACCAACCGCATCCTGAGCGGGTTCGGCAGCCTGGCCACCGGCCTCTACCAGGCCGGCGCGGACGCCATCCAGGCTCTATGGGATGGCATGAAGGCGGTCTTCGACAGGCTGATCGCCTGGGTCAATGAAAAGGTGGCGGCGCTCACTGCGCCGTTCAAAGGCATCCTGGGATCATTTTCCGATCCGGCTGCAGCGGCAAAGTCCGCTACACCTCCTCGCAGATCGCGCAACGCGCGCGCGCGCGGAGGCCCGGTCTCGCGTGGTTCGACCTACACGGTCGGCGAGAAAGGGCCGGAGCTGATCACCGCGTCGCGCTCCGGCTACGTCAATCCGACAGGCAGCGGGACGTCGGGCCCGTCCATAACGGTGGCGCCGAGCTTTACCTTCAACGCCATGAGCGCTGCCGACGCCGGCATCATCGAGGCGCAGGTCCGTCGCACGCTTCACGACGAGGTGCAGGAGATGTTTCGCGGCGTCTACGCCGATGCGGGCATGAGGTTTGCGTGATGCTGATGATGATCGGTCCTGTGCGCTTCGAGATCGCGCCGCTGAATGCCATCGGCTTCGGACACGCCCATGAGGCCGGCTTTGCCGAGAAGCCGGTCATCGGCACCATGCCGCCGTTGGAGTTCATCGGTGCTGGCCCCGAAAGCTGGACGATCGATGCAAAGCTGTTCCCGCAAAAATTTGGCGGCCTGGGCGATCTGGAACGGCTCGCCCAGGCCCGCGCGTCCGGCCTGCCGCAATACATGATGCGCGGCGATGGCTCGCTGATGGGCTGGGTGGTGATCACCCAGGTCTCCGAGAAATGGTCCTATCTGGATGCCAGGGGCATCGGGCGCGTCGTCGACGTGACGATCAGCGTTCAACGGTGCCAGGCGCCATCGTCGGGCGCCTATTTCTCGATCCTGTCGGCGGCACTCGCATGACCACGATGACGCAGACCGTCACTGTCGAAGGCGATGCGCTCACCGTGTCGCTGATCGTCTGGCGCCGCTTCAAACGGCCGATGCCCGCACTCGTCGAGGCGTTCCTCGATGCCAATCCGGGTCTCGCCGATCTCGGGCCGATCCTGCCGCTCGGCACGGTGTTCCAGATGCCGGTGCCGGTTACCCAGGACCACCAGGTGCTCGATCCGATCCGGCTCTGGTGAGGAGCAAAATCGATGTCGAAGCGCGCCATCGTCTCGGTCACCGTGGCGGGGACCAACATCACGTCGACGCTGATGCCGGTGCTGACCAGCCTCTCGGTCTCCGACAAGGTCGGCACCCATGCCGACACCGCCACGCTGTCGATCGACGACAGCAATGGCCGCATCATCCTGCCCCAGATTGGTGCGCCGGTGAGCATCGCACTCGGCTGGGCCGGAGCCGGTGTGCGTGTCGTCTTCGAGGGCACGGTCGATGAGGTGAAGTCGTCGGGCAGCCGCGGGGCAGGGCGCATGCTCACCATCACCGCCAAGGGCGTCGATACCACTGCGCCGCCCAAGCAGGGCCAGCAGCGGCACTTCGACAACAAGACGATCAAGGACGTACTCACGGACGCGGGGAAGGCGGCGGGCATCACATCGGTCGAGGTCGATCCCGACCTTGCCTCGATCAGGCGCGCCTATGTCGACATGCGCGACGAGAGCTTCGTTCACATTGGAGAGCGGCTCGCCCGCGAGATCGGCGGCAATTTCCGGATCCAGGGCAGCCAAGCCATCCTGTCGAAACGCGACAGCAGCTACACGGCTGCCGTCACCGCGACCTGGGGCATCAACCTGCACGCATGGGACCTTGCCCCGCAGCTGGGGCGCACCCGTTTCTCGGCGATCCGCACCCGCTGGTACGACACTTCGAAGGCGGAATGGAAGGCCGTTGAGACAGCGACCGGCCTCGACGTCGACGCCACCTATGCCGACCGCCTGCCGCGCGCCGATGAGCATGAGGCCAACCAGCAGAACGGCTCCGATAAGGCGACCACCCGGCGCGACAAGGGCGGCGGATCGGTTACCATCGAAGGTAACACCGAGGCCATCCCCGACGGGCTCTGCATCATCGTTGGCGCAAGGCCCGGCATCGACGGCGCGTACCGGATCGACAGCGTGACCCACACGTTCAGCCGCGGCGGCGGTTTCGTCTCGCAGCTGTCGTTGAAGCAGCCTGAGATCGACTGAACGGCGGGAGTACCGATGCCTGTCGATGCCGAGAGGGTGCCCACGCCGACGCTGTCATCGATCCGATCAATGCAGCGGTCTGAAGCCTCTCGCCATTGCCTCGTGGCACAGGCGTCCGACCTCCATGGCGGCCTCGTCAAAGTCGGCAAAGGATCGAATCGCTACCCGGGCCTTGCCGCCTTTCGATCCCGACAGGATCTCGACGATGAAGCAGCCAAACAGGTCTGCGCTGATCTCGGCGCGCCAGAAACGGACTGTGTCCAGTCCTCTGTAGGCCTGTTCGAGATGAACCGGCTCGAAAAGCCCGTCCTCGTCACGATCCCTGGTCCGGTTCCTGTCCAGATAGGGCTCGATCGAAACTACATTGTCGTCCCTGCCAAGGCGCCGAACAGGTCGGGAAACTGCAACTTGACGGGATGGGACAGGGGACGGGCATGGCTCGGTCATGGCATGGGTCATCCTGCCTGGTTGCACGGCTACGGGCGGTTTGGTTCGCCATCGCCGTCACACCACGACGGTTCGTCCCACAAGGTTAATTTTCCGTAAAAAACGCGCGAGGCCGGGCGACGCCTGCCGCCACGATGTCCGGAAATCGCGTCCGTTCTGGTGCCTATTCCCGCCGCGGGCTGATGCGTCGATCACCGCCCGTATGAAGTTGGCGCGACTGTGAGGGTCGAAACCATGACTGTCGACGTCAGCGACGGCCCGGCGATCGTCGCCGGCTATGAATACCGTTTGCAGGTCGAGGCGAACAGTCCGGCATTTCCCGACGGCTGCACGCTCGCAGCACAGCTTCGAGCCAAGGTCAGCGACACGACGGTCATCGCGACGCTGACCACCGGGAATGGCGGCCTCGTGCGCAGGTCGGACATGGTGATGGAGATCGTCATCGCGCCGGAGGCGAGCGCTGGTCTCCTGGCCGGCAGCGTCGTCCTCGACGTCGTGCGCACCGATCTGCAACCGCACCAGCACCTGAACTTCACCCTCGAGATCCCGGTCATCCGACCTGTCACGCGAGGGCTGCCATGACGGATAGGATCGAGATTGGAAACAACGCCGGTCCGATCCGGGTTCGCGTGTCATCAAGCGAGCCGGTCAAGGCTCGCGTGCTGGCCGCGCCGATGTCCGTTCGCGTGCTCGGTGCACCCGGACCGCCAGGACTGCCAGGCACACCGGGCGCGCCAGGCCCGCCCGGCAGTCTCGAAGCCGGGTTTGCGATCGACGGCGGCAACTTCTGAACCGAAAAGGCGTCACCAATGACAAACGTCATCCGCATCAAGCGGCGCGTCTCTGGCAATGCCGGCGCTCCAGCGTCTCTGAAGTCGGCGGAACTCGCGCACAACGAGGTCGACAACACGCTCTACATCGGCAAGGGCGACGACGGCTCCGGCAATGCCACATCGATCGCGGCCGTAGCCGGCGCCGGCTCGTTCGCCGATCTTTCGAGCACGCAGACCATTGGCGGCGCCAAGACCTTCTCGATCGTGCCGAAGTCGTCGCAAGACGCATCCGGCGCGACGGACCTGGTGCGCAAGTCGCAGTTCGACTCGGGGCTCGCCGCCAAGGCCAACACGTCGCACAGCCACGCGATCTCGGATGTGACCGGTCTCCAGACCGCGCTCGACGGCAAGGCGGCATCGTCGCATACGCACGGCATCTCCGATGTCACCGGGTTGCAGACGGCGCTCGACAACAAGCTCGACGACAGTCAGGCCACCGGTTTCGGCCTGTCGCTTCTCGACGACGCGGATGCGGCTGCTGCCCGCACCACGCTTGGTCTTGGCACCGCGGCGACCTCGAACACCACAGCCTTTGCCCCGGCTGCCCATTCCCATGCCGTCTCCGACGTGACGGGATTGCAGGCCGCGCTCGACGCCAAGGCACCGCTTGCGTCGCCCATTTTCACCGGCACGCCGGCAGCACCCACCCCTGCCGCCGACACGAACACCACGCAGGTGGCCACCACCGCCTTCGTCGTTGGCCAGGCATCCGCATCGAACCCGGTGATGAACGGGGCGGTTGCCATCGGCGGTTCGCTCAAGTTCGCGCGGGCCGATCATGTCCATCCAACCGATACCTCGCGCGCGCCTCTTGCATCGCCGACGTTCACCGGAACTCCGGCAGCGCCGACGCCGGCCAATGGCACCAACACCACCCAGATCGCCACCACCGCCTTCGTTCGCGCCACCCGCATCGACCAGCTCGCGCAGCCGACGGCCGACGTCGCGTTCAACGCCCGCAAGATCACCGGCCTGGCCGATCCGACGTCCGCACAGGATGCCGCGACCAAGAACTACGTCGATCTGGCGGTCCAGGGCCTCGACCCGAAGCAGTCGGTCAAGGCGGCATCGACCGCCAACATTACATCGCTCTCCGGCGCCATGACCATCGACGGGGTGGCGCTCGTTGCTGGCGACCGGGTGCTGGTCAAGGACCAGAGCACGGCCAGCGCCAACGGCGTCTATGTCGTGGCAGCCAGCGCATGGTCGCGGGCGACCGACATGGACATCTGGGACGAGCTTGTGTCGGCCTACCTGTTCGTCGAGCAGGGCACCGTCAACGCCGACATGGGCTTCCTCTGCACCGTGGATGCCGGCGGAACGCTCGGCACCACATCGGTGACGTTCGTCCAGTTCAGCGGCGCTGGGCAGGTGACAGCTGGTGCCGGTCTCACCAGGACCGGCAACACCATCGATGTCGGGACAGCATCGACGGGCCGGATCGTGATCAATGCCGACAGCATCGATCTCGCCACCACGGCTGTGAGCGCCGGCACCTATCGGTCCGTGACCGTCGACACCTATGGGCGCGTCACCGCTGGTTCCAATCCGACGACGCTCTCCGGTTACGGCATCACCGACGCGCAGCCACTCGATGCCACGCTTACCGCGCTCGCTGGCCTCGCAACGGTTGCGGACCGTCTGCCCTACTCGACCGGCGCCGACACCTTCGCGCTCGCGACCTTCACCGCCTTTGGCCGCTCGCTCGTTGACGACGCGGATGCCGCCGCGGGCCGCACCACGCTCGGGCTCGGCACCATGGCAACGCAGGCCGCCAGCGCTGTCGCCATCACGGGCGGCACGATCAACGGCGTGACACTCGACGGCGGCACGTTCTGACGCGCCGACGTTTCACCTCCCGGCACCATGGCAACTGAAGGGGAGCCCAAATGGGCATCAAGCTGAAACGCTCGTCCGTGGCCGCCAAGGCGCCGGTCGTCGGCGATCTTGAACTGGGCGAGCTTGCCGCCAACACATACGACGGCAAGCTCTACATGAAGAAGAACGATGGCGTGGACGCCATCGTCGAGATCACTGGCTCCGACGACACCAGGCACGGCACGCGCGCAGGCGGCACCCTTCATGCCGTTGCCACGACATCTGTCGCAGGCTTCCTGTCGGCGGCTGACAAGACCAAGCTCGACGACGTGTCGACCGGCGCCGACGCGACCGGGGCTGCCATCCACGCGGCCACGGCGAAGACCACCCCGGTCGATGCCGACACGGTGGGCCTGATCGACAGTGCAGCTTCTAACGTCCTGAAGAAGCTGTCCTGGGCGAATATCAAGGTGACGCTCAAGGCGTACTTCGACACGCTCTATGTCGCGATGTCCGGCAGCGCCCTGACCGGCGGCTTCACCGCCACAGCGGTCGACGACGGCACGAAATCGAGCGGCACCTACACGCCGACGCCGCTCAGTGGCAATTTCCGCCGCGCCATCAATGGCGGCGCGCACAGCCTCGCCGCGCCGACGGCGGCCGGCGACTACACCATGGTCGTCCAGTACACCAACAACGCCTCGGCCGGCGCGATCACGCTGACCGGCTTTTCCAAAACCAGCGGTGATGCCTTCACCACGGTCAATGGCGACGACTTCCTGGTCTTCATCACCAGGCTCAACGGCTTTTCGCACGCGCAGGTGGTCGCTCTGCAATGACATTCCCAATGCCGCACGTCCCACACGCAAGTTCGCCCTTGCTGATCATCAATAATCCGGGCGTGGCGTATTCAACCGACTTCGGGAACCATCAGAATGCGGATGATTGGTCTACGTTCAGGAGCGATGATCATGCTTCATTGTCGATTGTAAATTCCGGCATTATCTCCAGCAAATGTTTGCAACTTGAAGACGCCAACGCCGCAATGTCGTACATGGCGTATCAATGGCTGCTAAGTGATGCAGTCTCAACCGACGATCAGGAGGTTTTGGCGTTAATTGAATTTAACGGCACGAAAATCTCTCAGTCTGGTTTTGTTCTACAAGCTGCAGCAGCTATGAAATGCTCTAGTATCTTTCAGGTCATTTCTGCTGGAATAGGCAGGAATAGCTCTGCGGATAGCCAGGGACGATATTCAAACGCGTCATCTCAAGAAGGCGGCCAAGCTTCTTTCAGCTGGAGCGTGGGTTCGCGTTATTGGGTGCGTTTGCGCATCCAGGCAACGCGTCAGCTGCGACGCAAAATTTGGGCATACGGCGGGAGCGAGCCCGGGACTTTTACGACAAACACGCCCGCTACATCGGCTTGGCCTACTGCCGCTGGCAGGGCAGGTGTGTTTTTCTTTAACACGCCGGTCGGCGGGAATATGCGAGTGCATTACATTTCTGTTGCTTACGCCGGTGGCACAGCACCTTCGCCATAGAAACGCTCATTGCGCTGCATCGCCATCCCCCAGCACTGATACAAAGGAAGACCGATGTCCGATCTTGTCTTGAAGCACAACGGCGCAGACATCCGCCGCGTTCGCTCTGGCAGTTGGCTCGACCTGCCCGACGGCCGCAAGGTGTCGCCGGCCTATGCCGGCTGGCAGAGCGACGACGGCTACGCGCTGGTGGCGTACGTGGTGCCAGTCCCGCCCGCACCGACCGCAGAGCAAATGCGTGCCGAGCAGATCGAGGCGGTCAAGGCCGAGGCCATGCGCCGCATCCTGACCATCTGTCCGGAATGGAAGCAGCGCAACTTGACGGCACAGGCGGCGATCCTGGCCGAGAAGCGCCGCGCCAACTGGACGGCCGATGAACTCGCGGCCTGGGATGCCGGCAAGGCGATCTGGGACCAGATTGCGGCCATGCGAATACGCTCCGATGCTATCGAGGCGATGGACCCGATCCCGGTCGACTCCGCCGATGATCATCACTGGGCGTAACCGAACGCCAACGCCCGGGCGAAGGCGGTCGGTGCGAGCGCGGGATTGCTCGCACCGACCTGACCACTCTGCACTGGGGGAAGTGCTTCGTGGCTGCTGAAATATAGCACGCCCGTGTCGGAACCGATCCAGCCAGCAGAGCGGTAGCGGCTGGCCGAAAGGTGAGCCCGGCGGGCTTTTTGCAGGGCATCCTGACCGACTGGTGTTCCAGCCGAACCATACAATCCTGACCAACTGAACGAGGCACCCCGTGGACAGCAACTTCCAGCGGGCGCTTTCGCGCGTCCTCAAACATGAGGGTGGCTATGTCGATCATCCGAAGGATCCCGGCGGCGCCACCAACAAGGGCGTCACCATTGCCACCTTCCGCCGATACGTGAAGCCGAAGGGCACCAAGGCGGACCTGCGCGCCATCACTGCCGACCAGGTCGCCACCGTCTACCGCAAGCACTACTGGACCGCGGTTCATGGCGCCGAGCTTCCAGACGGCGTTGACTACGCCGTCTTCGATCTCGCGGTGAACTCCGGGCCATCCCGCGCCGCAAGGTTTTTGCAGCGCGTCGTGGGCGCCGCTCAGGATGGTCGCATCGGCCCAGCAACGCTGGCGGCGGTCAGGAAGGCCGATCCGACCGAATTGATCGGAAGACTCTGCGATGCGCGGTTAGCGTGGCTGAAGACGCTGAAGACCTGGCCGACCTTCGGCAGGGGCTGGGAGCGGCGCGTCACTGACGTAAGACACGACGCGATCCTCGACGCAGCCGAGCGGGCCATCGCGAAGGCCGTGGTCGAGGACGCAACCACCATCGGCGAGGTGCCAGCACCCATCCCGCCTACGTCCAAGGCTCACCGGATCGGCATCCTCGCCGTGGCAATCATCGGCGCCATCCTCATGGCGCTGTCGCAACTCTGGAACTGGATCACAGGAGGCTGACCGTGCTGCAATCCATCCTGAAATACGTCCTTCCCCGGTCCCTGACCTGGTGGGCCGGCGCCGCATCGGTCGCCACAGGTGCCGGCCAGATCATTGCACCGGATGCCACCGCGCTCGGGCAGGTCGGTGAGATCATCTCGATGCTGAACGGTGCCGGCGCTGCGCCGACGCCCGCCACGCTGATCGTGCTCGGGCTTGGCCTGATCGGGCTGCGCAAGAAGCTGGAGCAGGGCTGATGGCAGACACCGATGAAGCACGCCTCGACCGGATCGAGACCAAGCTCGACAAGATGGCGGAGGCCCTCATTGTGCTGGTGCGCGTCGAGGAGCGCACCAGCACCCTCTTCAAGCGTCTCGACGCCAGCGACGCGCGCATGAACGGCATTTCCACGCGGCTCACCGATCTCGAAAAGACCAGCGACCGGCGCGGCGTGACATTCGGTCTCGTCGACAGGCTGTTCTGGATCGCCGTCACCGCCGCCGTCGGCATCGGTGCCTGGTGGTTACGGGGTGGGTGAAACGCGACAGTCAAAGACAGGCGGGGGATGGTCGGACGCACGTTGGCCGCCGAAGCATGGCACCTCCCCCTGTTCACGACTTCAGAGATTTTCTGCAGGCGCAACCGCATAGCGGTGAAGGTGCGCTCGGGGCGAATGGGGGAGCGAAGGTCATTCATACGCGAGTTTCGCGCACCTGGTTCGGTAGTTCCTCAATCGTCCTCGACAGTGAGCCTCAAAGACTTCGAGAATCATCCAGGAGGAACGCAAGGCGAATCTCGGAACGTATAAAAACCTCACCGGCATTGCGTAATTACACACCCCCTTGCCACCGGGCCGAAAGCCTGAATCCATGCGGGCATGGATCGTGGTGATTTGCAGCGGCTTTCGAAGGACGAACTGATCGACCTGGTGCTTCGTTTGCAGCGGCCGGAGAAGACGTCGAGGACGTCGTCGAAGCCGCCCTCCACGGATCGCAAGGAGCGGCGTGACAAGGCGAAACCCGGCGGCGCCAAGCCGGGACACAAAGGCCACAGCCGTGCCCTGAGCGAGGATTTCGATCGCGTCGTCGATCACCATCCCGACCAATGCCCTTGCTGTCGGGCCAGCCTGTCGAGCGATCTTCCTGCCGAAACCGTGAGCGAGCACGAGACGATCGATCTGCCCGAGATCCGTCCCGACATCGAGCGGCACCGGCGGCTTTCGGTGCGATGCCCGTCCTGTGGGACGCTGGTCATTGCTCCGGTGCCAGCAGTGGCGAACGGCACTCCCTTCGGGCCGCGCACGCATGCGGTGGCAACCTATCTGAAGACCTTCCAGGCCTTGTCTTACGAACGCCTGCAAGGCGCCTTCGCCGATCTCTTCGGACTGACGATCAGCCAGGGCGGTCTGATGAACATGCTTCGCCGTTCACAGACGGCCTTCGCGCCCGAACGCGACGCGGCCATCGCCGTCCTGCGCCGGGCGGAGGTCGTAGCCTCCGACGAAACCGGCGTGCGGATCGAGGGCTGCAACGCCTTTCAATGGGTGTTCCGTTCGCGCGAGGCGGTCGTCCATCGCGCCGCTTCGACGCGCGGCGCCGTCGTGGTGCGTGAGCTGATGGATGGCCACCGGCCGCAGGTCTGGTGTTCCGACCGCTATTCGGCGCAACAGGGGCATGGCGTGGCGCATCAGACCTGCCTTGCCCATCTCGCCCGGGATGTCGCCTTTGTCGACGAGGCGAGCGAGGACATGCTGCCATCTCGGCTTCGCCTCTGGCTGAAGCGGGCCTTTGCCTTGGCCGACGGGATCGAGACCTTCGCCGCCTCGACCATTACCGCGAAGCGTCGGGCCCTGGAGCGAAGTCTTGCCGACATTCTCGCCGCGCCGACTGCTTGCGATCTTGCTCGCGAGCTTCAGATGAAGTTCCGGCGTGCTCGCGATCAACTGCTGGTCTTCGCTGCATATCCAGGACTGGTGGAGCCGACCAACAACGCCTGCGAACGAGCCCTCCGGCCTGCCGTCATCCAGCGCAAGGTCACAAACGGCTATCGCGCCATGTGGGCCGCAAATGGCGAGGCTGACGTGCGAACCGTTGTGGACACCGCTCGCCTACGAACCGGCGTCCGCCCGTTCCAGACCATCCTCAACGCAATCGCCACCTGAAATCCAAGTCCGAGAAACAGGGGGGTGGGTAATTACGGCATTGCAGCATGCGGCAGGCACCTGTATCGATAACCTACTTCAGGACCGTGCCCTAGATGACCTGAAGCCAGCCATGTGAGCAGTCCCCAAGGCGATTGCGAACTTTGCTGTTTTCTGCTATCCACAGTTGCGCTTGCTCCTGCTTCGGTCGCCTGGGAGTGCGGTAGCTGTTCTCGTCAGAATGCTGAGCAAGCGTCGAAAACAGGCACCATACCTGGTGTTCAAATGAAACTCTGGTTGTTGAACGCAGTGCAATGGATGTGGCGGGCTTCCCGAGTTGGACGAGGGGCGCCGATCGCACGCGGACAGGAGTAGTCGGGTTGATCTCTATTCCAACGGCCGGACCGGTTGTCGTGACCGCCAGGCACCGGATCCTTCGAATCCGCTACCAGCTTCTCGGCGGGTTGCTATTTGCCGTTGCTCTACCGGTCGTGTTGAGGAGCCTGGACGGCACGTGGGTGCTTGGCGCAGCCACGACCCAGAATACCGTGCTCGCTGCCATAGTCGCGCATGTGCTGGGCTTTCTCGCCTTCCGGCGGATCGGGAGTTTTCCCGGCGTCGCGGCGGCGGGCTTCATCCTGCCGACCTTCGCGCTCACCTACGGCCTGGTGTTTGCGGTCATCTTCTTCTTTCGCATCGACTACAGCCGCTTTCAGGCCGGCGGCAGCTTCATCCTTTCGACGCTCTGGTACTTCGGCTGGAGCATCGCCGTGCGTCGGGTGGTCCGCTACCGCCTCGCGGTCGTGCCTGGTGGAAACGTGACCGGCATCGAGCGCATTCACAACGTCGAATGGCATCACCTCGCCTCGCCCGATCAGCCGGCGGTCGGGGTCAACGGCATCGTGGCCGACCTGACGGCCGACCTGTCAGAGGCCTGGGAGCGCTACATCGCCGATGCGGCTTTGGCCGGGATCCCGGTCTACCACGTCAAGCAGGTCACGGAATCGCTCACCGGTCGCGCGGCGATCGAGCATCTGTCGGAAAACACGCTCGGGTCGCTCAACCCCAACCAGTTCTATCTGAGTTTCAAGGAGGCAGCCGATCGCGCCGCCGCGCTGGTGGTGCTGGTCGGGCTTTCGCCCCTGTTCCTGGTCATCGCGGCGGCAATCCGGCTTGATTCCACCGGCCCGGTCCTTTTTCGCCAGCAGCGGGTGGGTTATCGGGGCGCGATCTTCACCGTCTACAAGTTTCGCTCGATGACGGTCGAGCCGGCCTCCGACGACGATCGCGAGCGGGCCATGACGCGGCCGGGGGATGGTCGCGTCACGCGCGTCGGTCGGTTCCTGCGCAATTGTCGTCTCGACGAACTGCCGCAGGCGCTGAACATCCTGCGGGGCGAGATGAGCTGGATCGGCCCGCGACCCGAAGCGATCGCGCTGTCCCGATGGTACGAGGCGGAACTGCCGTTCTACCGCTACCGGCACATCGTGCGGCCGGGGATCACCGGCTGGGCGCAGGTCAACCAGGGCCATGTGACGGAAGTGGGCGACGTGCTCGAGAAACTGCACTATGATTTCTACTACATCAAGAACTTCTCCCCATGGCTCGATCTCGTGATCATCCTCCGCACGATCCGGGTGATGGCGACGGGACAGGGCGCGCGCTGATCCGATGAATGCGCAAATGGAACGCGGCCGGGCATCCATGCGTTCCTCGCTCGCCGAACTGTTCCGTCAGCTGTCGGCGCGGCGGCGGCGCCAGTTCGGCATGCTGCTTTGCCTCATGCTGGTCGGCGCGGTGGGCGAACTCGTCTCCATCGGCGCCGTGCTGCCGTTCCTCGCGGTCATCGCCGACCCTCAGGGCGTCATGCAGCATGCGCGGGTCCAGGGCTTCCTGCATGTTTTCGGGATCGATACGCCGGTCCAGATCGCCGTCGCCGCGGCGATCCTGTTCGCGGTCGCCGCGCTTGGCGCGGCCGCTTCGCGCCTGCTTCTTGTCTATGTCAGCCAGCGCTTCGTCTTCGGCGTGGCGCGCGACCTCAGCGTCGCGATCTTCAGCCGCACGCTGCATCAGCCCTACACCTACCATACCGGGCAAAACAGCAGCGAGACGCTTGCGGCCATCAACAAGGCTCAGCTGGTCGCGGGCCAGATCCTGATGCCCTTGATGCAGGCCACTGCCGCATCGGTCATCGCGGTCTTCATCCTGGCGGGGCTGCTCTTCATCGACCCGCTGATCGCGCTCGGTTCCGGCCTCGGCTTCGCGGCGATCTATCTCCTGGTCATGCGCATCACGCGCAAGGTGATGCGGGCCAACGGCGACATCATCGCGCGGGCGCAGGGGGAGCGGCTGCAGGCCGCAAGCGAAGGGCTCGGCGGCATCCGCGACGTGCTGCTGGATCGGTCGCAGGCGGCTTTCGTCGCCCGTTTCGGGGAAACCGAGGCGCGGCTGCGCAGCGCGCAGGCGCTCAACAACTTCATCGCCCAGGCGCCGCGCTTCATCGTCGAAGGGATCGGTCTTGCGCTGATCGCCGGTCTGACCCTCGTTCTCACCCTGCGCGAGGGCGGGCTCGCCGCAGCGCTGCCGGTGCTGGGCGCGCTGGCGCTTGGCGCCCAGCGGCTCGTGCCGCTGATGCAGCAGGCCTATTCGGGCTGGGCGGCGACGCTCACCGGCGGTCCCATGCTCGCCGACATCCTCGACATCCTGCGTCTTCCCGACGCGCCGCAGTTCACCGCCCCGCGCGACCGCGAGCGCCTGCCCTTCGAGCGCGATTTCGTCCTCAGCAAGGTCGGCTTCTCCTATCCGCAAGGGGGGCGGCCAGCCGTGGAGGGCATCGATCTCGTCGTGCAAAGGGGCGCGCGCGTCGGTCTTGCCGGCCGCACCGGCAGCGGCAAGAGCACGCTGATGGACCTCGTGCTCGGCCTGCTCAGCCCCGACAGCGGCCGCATCCTCGTCGACGGTGTCGAACTCAACGACGCCAACCGCGCCGCCTGGCAGGCCCGCATCGCCCATGTGCCGCAGTCGATCTATCTGTCGGACGCAAGCATCGCCGAAAACATCGCCTTCGGCGTGCCGGCGGGCGAGATCGACCGGGCGCGCGTGGCGGCGGCGGCCGCGAAGGCCGAACTCGCCGAGGTGATCGAGGCGCTGCCGCAAGGCTACGACACGCCGGTCGGCGAACGCGGCGTGCGGCTGTCGGGCGGCCAGCGCCAGCGCGTCGGCATCGCGCGCGCGCTCTACAAGCGGGCCGACGTGCTCGTCTTCGACGAGGCCACCAGCGCGCTCGACACCGAAACAGAGACGGCGGTGATGGGGGCGATCGGCAGGCTCGGCCGCGACCTCACCATCTTCATCATCGCCCACCGGCTGTCGACGCTCGACGGCTGCGACATGGTCGTGACGCTGGACGCCGGCCGCGTGCAGTCGGTAATGAAGAGTGACGAGAATCGGAGGGTGGTTTCGTGATTGGTGCGATCGGAAAAGCGACAGCAACCATCCTGCCTCAGGCTACTTATCAGAGGCTTCGGATTTACTCAGGCCGATTAAGGTTTTGGAGATCCATAATGCGAGATATGAGTGGGGTAGCAATTCAGGACAAGCTATGGCTCTCGCTATCCTTCTTGGCCGCACCACTGACCGCCGCGATTAGACTCAATGAATGGCGTGATCCCGTTCTTTTTCATGACCTTGTCTTGGATGTTGCCGATGTAGGGAGGTTCGCACTTAGGGGCCGGACAGACGACCTCTGGCATGTGGCGCCTATTCGAGAACGGGCAATCTTGGCCTGCGTAAGGGAGCGGCTCAATCCTGGCGATACTTTCGTAGACGCCGGGGCAAACATCGGTTTCTATAGCGTTGTCGCTGCGAGTCAGGTCGCCCCAAGCGGGAGCGTGATAGCAATCGAGATGATGAAGCAGACGGCCGAATTACTCCGCCGCAACATCGAACTCAACAATGCCAGTTCGGTTAGCGTTGTCGAAAATGCGTTGGCCGATCGAGGCGGTGAGGCTCTATTCGCGTCCATGCCGTCCGGCAATTTCGGTCAGGCCTCGCTTCAGTCTTCGCAGGGTGATGAACATTTCGAGGTACTAACAAACACGCTAGACGCCGTTCTTGCCGATGTTCCGTATATCAAGTTGTTAAAGATGGATCTCGAAGGCGCAGAACTCAGCGCACTAAAAGGGGCGTTGAAGGTCCTCGATCGAATTGAGGCGATCATCTTTGAGCATCACGAGCTTGGGGTTTTCAACTCGATTGAGAGAATCCTCGCTCAGTATGGATTTAGGGTTGAACCCCTTACTGATCGCGACAGTCTGGCCGTGCGAACTGAAAGGTAGTCAGGTGGGGCTCTGTTGTATCAATTCTATATGGATAGGTCCAAAGCTTGGGCCTTTGCATGCTGCGTGTCTCCGTTCATTTCTAAGGTGGGGTCATCGAATTGTATTGCACTCATATGGCAAACCATCAGATGTTCCAGACGGAGTAGAGTTGTCGGACGCGGAGTTACTTTTGCCTTATTCTAGTATATGTAGGCACAAAGAAACAGGAAGCTTGGCAATATTTGCGGATTTGCTTCGGTATGAATTGCTTAAGAAGGGTACTGGTCTCTATGTAGACTGCGATGTATTCTGTGTGAAGCCAGTTTACGATATGGAATACATATTCGGTTATGAGAACCATAATCTCATTAATAACGCGGTTTTGAAGTTACCTGCAGATTCGCCAGTTTTGTTAGAACTTGGCCGATTGAAGGACGAGAACTCATTTATTCCGCCGTGGTCAGGCCCAAAGCGGCGGACATACTACCGATTACGTTCGAGTATCGGCTTTCCGGTCGAACTGCAGGATATGCCTTGGGGATTTACCGGCCCTCACGCGTTGACTTGGTACCTTAGGAAGTATGGCCTTGAAACACATGCGTTGCCAATAGATTACTTTTATCCAATTCACTATGATCATACATCTCTTCTAGTTGATAGTGGGTTATCGATTGATGATTTGTGCACACATAGAACAATTCTTGTTCATTTATATAATGAACGTCTAAAGAAAATCGATTTATCCAGTGTTAGCCGAGATAGCCCCATAGGGCAAATGCTTGAGGTTTGATTTTGTCATTGAATATATTCGTAATCTCACTGAAGCGTGCAGCGGAACGGCGGAAAAAAATCGTCTCTCAGCTTAATGAAAAGTCCTGCGCTTATACAGTGATCGATGCCGTTGATTCGGCGGCATGCGAGCCTGAGTATCTTCTTTCCCATGTCGATCAGGCGGCTGTCATTCGAAATATTGGAAGGCCTCTTGCAGGTCCGGAGATCGGATGCGCATTGTCTCATAGAATGGCATACAAGATGATTATAGATAGTGGATCGCACGGTGCGTTAATTCTGGAAGACGATGTGACGCTCACTCCGAAATTTGAGATGGCGCTTTCTTACTTTAGTCAAGTCGGCCACCAGATCGAAATCCGACCTGAAGTCTATCATTTTGGAGCATTAAGCCGGCCCTATGCTAGGAATCTCGTTCTTCGTCGCAGAGGCGCAAAATCGGAGGGCAGTGGTCTCTGCTTCAGAGAGCCGGTCGATAGATTTTCCTCTGAAGTGTGGGGAACCTGCGGATACTATATAACAAAAAGAGCTGCCGAATGCATGCTGGAGCCTGGAAAGATAGTATCTGTTGCAGATCATTGGTCGCTTTGGATGAAGCGCTCCAATGGGAAGCTTTATGTAGCAATTCCTCCGCCTATACTGCATCCAGAAGAATTATCATTGAGTGATATAGAAAAATCCCGTTATATTGCTAGAAATCAAGAATATAAGAGTTCGCACCAAATGATTGCAGGGTTTTATTCGCGCGTTGTATTCAGACTTCGCGCTAAATTAATGATCTACGTTATACGGCCTCTCGCGAGAATTGTTTATGAGTGAATTCAATCGAGTATGAAAAAAGATGCCCCAAGAGTCGATTTTCCCGTATCGTTTGTAGTTTTAAGCTACAATAGAAGCGATCAAATTGAGAAAACTATTTTTTCTATAATGGAGATCGTTCGATATTGGGGCGGTGAGCTTATTGTTGTAGACAATGGTTCTACTGACGGGTCTGCAGAAATAATCCGAGAAATTGTTAATGGTGAAAAAAATGTGCGTTGTATATTTAACGACCGCAATTTAGGTGTTTCTAGAGGTAGAAACATCGGTTGGGAACTGGCTCGTTACGATTACATATTTAGTTTGGATGATGACATAATAATCGATACATCGGCGGTTGATAAACTACTCCTTTGCGTCCGGTCTGACAAACGTATTGCCATCGCATCGCCTCAGATATGCGACGCTACGTCGCGCAGGATACTGACTAGCGTGAGGGACGGAAAGATTTCGAGCTTCTTTTTTGAGGCGGCTTTTATGTTGAATAAGGAGGCGCTAGATAAAATCGGGTATTTAGACCCCTATCTGGAAGTAGCGGGTGAAGGCCTTGATTACTCCATGCGCCTGAAAGAAAAAGGGTATCGCGTACATCTTGTCGAGGAAGTTTCTGTTTTGCATTACGATAGGGCGCGAACAGATGTGGATAGGTTATTAAGGCGAAGGAAATGGGTTTTCTCATTATGTTATGTTTACTTTAAAAATATGGCAATACATAGCGCTGTATACTATTCAGCGCGTGCGACTGCAGCAAATGTTAAGAATGCGAGGGTTCGTTCCGGAGTCCTTTACATTGTATCTCTTGTATTTGCCGCATTGCGCGGCGCTGCAACTGGGCGATCTGCCCGGTTTCGGAATCATTTCATTGAAAAGGCAGCAGATGCTTAGAGGGCTAATAAGGCTTCAAGCAATTTACCCATCGCATGCCATCACTCGCATACAGTTGTGCTCGAAACAACGAACTAAATCGCGTCCATCACAAGCACTTCCCGCTGGCAGCCGCGCTGCCTTTGTCGCTGCGCTGTCTGCTGAGCCATCTCGTCGCGGGAACGCGCGCCAACGGGCCGCGCGCCGTTCCGCCGCTGCTGGGCGCCGCCTGGCGCGGCCTGCGCGACGGGCGGCGCCAGCACGTTCCCGTTCCGCCGCAGGTTGTCCGTTTCTACACCAACCCCACGCTCCGCCCCGATCTCGGCAACGTCCCGCTGTCGCGCAAGCTGCGCCGCCGCATGACGCGCTGATGTCATCCCCGCATGCCCACCCACTCGGTTCCGTCGAAAAACTGCGGCTCGTTCTGCGTCAGATTGTAGATCATCAGCCCCGTGGCCGGCGCGGCGATGGCGTCGCGCTGCTCCTGCGTCATGCGCGGCGGCAGGAAGCCCCTCTGCGTGCTTGCCAGATCGAGCAGCGCCGAGGCATGCGGGCTGGCCGTGCCGATGCCCATGCGCCCGGCCGCCTGGTAGAGCGAGGAATTGAGATAGCGCCGCTGCGTGCCGGCCACGTCGTAATAAGGCACGTAGCCGGTGGTCGCCCCCGACTGCTTCATCAGCATGTACCAGATGGCCCCGGCGACACCCGAAACCGCGGCGCCGCGAAAGCAGACCTCGGCATTGGCGATCATCAACTGGCTGAAGAAGCCGGCATTCACGCCGGTGATGGTCATCTGGTACCAGTCGCCGATCGGATTGTTGGCGATGAAGGCCGCGGCGTCGCCAAGATAGATCCCGGTGCCCTTGGCAACCTGCGCGTTGAAGTCGCGGATGGTGGTCGTGTCGGACTCCGTCCCGGTTATCACGTAGGAAGGGAGGCTGGCCTTGAGCTGCACCACCTTGCCGTCGGCATCGACGCCCAGCGTCTTGTTGGTGCGGGCGGCGGCGGGCGAGGCTGCCGTCAGGTCGGCGAAGGCAAGCCCGCTTTCGCCGGTCGCCCCGGGGGCGATCGTCAGCCCGGCGGCGTCGAGCCGGCCGGTTTCGGCGTCGAAGGCGAGCGCGGTGTGCCAGTCCGCGCCGTCGGGCGAGACCTTGACGGAAAAATCGTCGTTTCCGGCCAGCCCCATTTCGGCGCGGCCGGACCATCCGGTCTGGAACAGCAGCGAGCCGGTGTCGCCAGCCTCGGCCTTGTTGATCTTCAGCTGATGGCCGGCGCCGTAATGGGTGAGCAGCGTCGCGGGCGCGGCGACGGTGAGCCGGTTGACCGCATCCGCGGTGGCATTCACACCCACCATCGGCACCGATTGCAGGTCGACCACGGGCGCCCAGCCGGCGCCGTCATGGACGAGCAGCGCCCGCGTTTCGGCGTCCCAGGCCAGCCAGCCGGGCAGCGCCTCGTGAAAGGTCCAGGCGCCGTCCTGGAAGGCGGCGATCGTCCCCGCATGGCCGGCAAATGCGCCCGTCGGCGCATCGCCGACCAGGTGGCGCTCGCCTGCCGCCGGCTCGGCGGGCGGGTCGTTGCGATTGCTGCTTTCGACGCCCACCTGGACGATCGCGTCCAGCGCCCGCAGCGCCTCGTTGTGGGTGACGTGCTTCTGCGCCTGGGAAGGCAGGAGGTAGGGAAGCTTCAGTCGCGTGGTCTGTTCCATTGGGTTCGTCCTTCTGACACACTCTGGCGGCAAGGATAATCGATGGACCGACCCCGTGGATAAGTTCGCCCGTCCCATGCCGCCGCATGCGGCGATGGCGTATGCGCCGCCCTGGCTCGCCGGGCGGCGCGAGGCCCGGCCGCGCTTCAGCATCTGGACCTATGCGCCGCTTCTGGCCGCGCTCGCGCTGCGGCTTGCCTCCGGGCCGACGGCGGACCTGAGCTATCTCGCGCTGGCGGCCTATGCGCTCGCCGGCCGGCCGCACGCGCTGCGGGCGCTGGCGATGTCCTGGCTGTTTTCGATGATCAGCCCCGGCATCGCGCCCGATGCCGCCTATGCCGCGCTCGGGCGCTATGCGGTGCTGGGCGGGGCGGCGCTGTCGATGCTGCTGCATGGCGGCCTGTTCAAGGGCTCGCCGCCCGGCGGCGGCATGGTGCTCGCCACGATCCTGCTTGGCCTGTTCCTCGTTCTCCACTCCTACTTCGTCAGCCCGATGGTCGACGTCTCGGTCCTGAAGGCGGTGTCCTGGGCGATCGCGATGGCCGCGATCCTTTCCGCCTGGACCGGGCTGACGCCGGCCGAGCGCGACAGGGCGGCAGGCGAGCTCTTCGGCCTTCTGGTGCTGGTCCTGCTGGTCAGCCTGCCGCTGATCGCCCTGCCGATCGGCTATCTGCGCAACGGCACCGGCTTCCAGGGCATTCTCAACCACCCGCAGGCCTTCGGCCCGACCATGGCGCTGCTCGGGGCCTGGGCCGCGGCACGGCTGCTCGGCGAGCGTCATCCTACCTGGCGATCGGTGATCCTCGTCGGATTTTGCCTGTTCGTGGTGCTCGCATCCGAGGCGCGCACCGCTGGCGTTGCCATGGTGTTGGGCATTGGCCTGTCCGTTATGGCCGCTCCGGGATTTTCGGGCGTATCGGTGCGCCGGTTGCTGCCTGGGCTGCGCAGTCCGCGCCTGTGGACCGCCTTCTTCGCTGCCCTTCTGGCCGGGTTGATGCTGGCGCCGGTGATCGCGCAGAAGTTCGACCACTACATCACGAAATCCGGTCGCGCGGAGGCTGGTAGTCTCTTCCAGGCCTATGACCAGTCCCGAGGCCGCCTCATCGACAAGATGACTGAAAACATCGTCAAGCGACCCTTCACCGGAAGCGGCTTCGGCATCGCCTCCGAGCCGGCGCTCATGATTGTTCGACGGGACCCGATCCTCGGCCTGCCGGTCGGCGCCTCGATCGAAAAGGGCGTGCTGCCGCTGGCCATCGTCGAAGAGGTCGGGATCGCCGGCGCCCTTCTGGTGGGCGCCTGGTTCTTCCGCCTGATGCGCAATGCCGGCCGACGCGGAATCGCGCCTTTTGCGGTGGGCCTGACTGCAATCATCCTCAATTTCGGCGAAGCCACGCTGTTTTCCGCCGGCGGGCTCGGGCTCCTGCTTCTCTTGCTGCTTGGCTGGGGCGGAGCGAGCGCACGACCAGCCATGGATGCCCGCCGTCTTGGCTGATCCGGTCTGGTTCTGGCAGCGCATCGTGTCGCCGCACATGGCGGGGCTCGCCGAGGCCCTGGCATGGAGCGGCCGGCGCGTCACCTATGTCGCCGAGCAGCCGATGTCGGAAGATCGCGCGAAACAGGGCTGGACGCCGGCCAGGGCGGACGCGATGACGCTCCGATTGGCCCCTGACGCCGCCGCCGCAGCCAGCCTGGTCGCCGGGGCGCCGGAAGACAGCATCCACATCTGTCAGGGATTTCGCGGAAACGGCGTGGTCGGCCCGGCGCGCATCGCCCTGGACGCCCGCGGGCTGCGGCAGTGGGTGATCATGGAGACGGTGGAGGAGCGCGGCTGGGCGGCAACCATGCTGAAACGGCTCGAATATGCCCGGCTGATGCGCAAGTGGCGACACCGGATCGAGGGCGTTCTCGCGATCGGCCATGCCACGCCCGCCTGGCTTGCCGCCCGCGGGATGCCCGCCGAACGCATCATGCCCTTCGCCTATTTCCTGCCGGAACCGACAATCCCGACACAGCCGGAACGGTCGAAGGAGGCGCCCTTCCGTGTCCTGTTCGTGGGCCAGTTCATCGAACGGAAAAGGATTAACCTGCTCATCGATGCGCTCGCGCGGCTGGATGGCCATTCGCTCGAGCTGGTCGTCGTCGGCGCGGGGCCGCTCGAAGCCGACCTGCGGCAAAGGGCCGGCGCGCGCCTCGGCGATCGTGTCACCTGGCTCGGCCAGCAGCCGATGCACGAGATGCCGGCCATCATGGCCGGCGCGGATTGTCTCGTGCTTCCCAGCCGCCACGACGGCTGGGGCGCCGTCGTCTCGGAAGCGCTGATGGCGGGCACCCCGGCCATCTGTTCCGACCGCTGCGGCGCGGCGGGCGTGGTGCGGGCCAGCGGCGTCGGGGGCGTGTTCAAGGCCGGGGAGGTGGCAGAGCTGGCGGAAAAACTGTCAATGGTCGTTCAGTTCGGACAGGTCACGCCCGAACGTAGGCAGTCGATCAGGCATTGGTCCAAATGTCTGGGCGCGGATGCCGGCGCAAAGTTCCTGGACGACATCCTCGTGTCCAGAAAGAGGGGCGAGCCTCGGCCCGCGCCGCCATGGCACAAGATCGTCATTGGAACATGAGGCCGTTGCGTATCGCCCACACGATGGCGTCGCTTGATATTCAGGCCTCGGGTCCGGCCTACAGCATACCCGCGCTCGCAAGGGGGCAGGCTCGTCTCGGTGCTTTAGTGGAACTGCATGCTCTCGGTGGCAGCCCCATCCACGCGATGGAGAGGCTCGATGATCGCCGCCATCGAAACGACCTTGCGGGATGGACCGGCCTTTCGACACTAGGGATTTCGTGTGGAATGCGCGCGGCGCTTCGAACGGGTCGTTTCGACATCCTTCACACACACGGGCTTTGGAGGATGCCGAACGTCTACGCCGCCCCTGGCGCCCGGCTGGTGATTGCTCCAAGGGGCATGCTTGCCCCGCCCGCTCTGGCCTTTTCCCCCTTGCGGAAGCGGCTTTTCCTGAAGATCGCACAGGGCACAGCGTTGCGTGCAGCCGAAATGTTCCATGCTACGTCCGAGGGCGAGTACGACGACATTCGCCGGTTCGGCCTGAAGCAGCCTGTCGCGGTGATCCCCAACGGCGTCGCGGTGCCGCCGCCGGAAGCGGTTGCCCGTGTTGCGGAGGGCCGCAAGACATTGCTTTCCCTTGGACGAATCCATCCGGTCAAGGGATTGGATTCCCTCCTGGAGGCTTGGGCAAAGGTCGAGCCCGTCGCCCCTGACTGGGATTTGAGGATCGTCGGTCCGGATGAAGGCGGGCATGCTGCCGAACTGGCGGCGCTCAAGCGCCGGCTCGGTTTGAAGCGCGTGCGGATAGAGCCTCCGGTTCATGGACCTGCGCGAGATACGCTCATGGCCGCAGCCGATCTCTTCGTTCTGTCATCGCGCAGCGAAAACTTCGCCATGACCGTGGCGGAGAGCCTCGCGGTAGGCGTACCGGTGATATCGTCCAAGGGGGCGCCCTGGTCGGGGCTGGAGGCCAACCGGTGCGGCTGGTGGGTCGGCCACGGGCCGGACGCGCTTGCCCCGGCCCTGATGTTGGCGTTATCGCTTCCCGATGTTGAGCGTCGAGCCATGGGGGCGCGAGGGCGGGCATGGATGGAGCGGGATTTTTCGTGGGCCAGGATGGCGGCCATGTCGCTGGAGGCCTATGGCTGGCTTCTGGGGCAGGGCGACCGGCCGGAATTCGTACGGGTGGATTGACCTTTGCTTGACGTCCGCGCCAATCGCACGAGTCGGAAATGGAGCCGCCGGGAGCAGGCCGGCCGAGTGGCCTGGGCGCTTGTACAGCCGCTCTTCTCGCTCAGTCCCCGACCGTTCTGGGGCTGGCGGCGCTTCATCCTTCGCGGATTCGGGGCCCGCATCGGCAACCAGGTCCATGTTCATCCGACTGTTCGCATCGCCATTCCGTGGAACGTCGAGATCGGTGATGACTCGGCGGTCGGCGACAGGGTTATCCTGTATTCGCTAGGGCGGATCATGCTGGGCCGGCGGGTGACGGTGTCGCAAGGAGCCCATCTTTGCGCCGGTACGCACGATTGGCGAAGGCCCGATCGCCCGCTCATGAAACCGCCGATCCATGTGGAGGACGATGCCTGGGTCTGCGCGGATGCCTTCGTTGGCCCCGCGGTCACCGTTGGAGCCGGCGCGATCGTCGGCGCCCGGGCGGTCGTGATGAGGGATGTTCCCGCCATGGTCGTCGTGGCGGGGAATCCGGCACGCGAAATCCGAAAGCTGGTTGACTGACGACATGCTTCCCCGTGAGACCCACACAAAGCCGGCCGCCGAGCGAGACCTTGCCGTTGCGGTCGTCATCCCGGTCAAGAACGAAGAGAGAAATCTGCCTCGATGCCTGAGCGCGCTGTCGCGGTTCCAGGAGATCATCGTCGTCGACTCCGGCAGCACCGATCGCACGCAGGAGATCGCCGCTTCCGCCGGCGCGCGGGTGATCGATTTCCAATGGAATGGTCGCTTCCCGAAGAAGCGTAACTGGATCCTCATCAATCACCGGCCGAATTGCGAGTGGGTGCTGTTCATCGATGCCGACGAAGTCCTCGACGATGCGTTCTGCGACGAACTCGCCCGTGTCCTCGGATCGACCGCGCACAGTGGCTTCTGGCTGAACTACACGAACTATTTCCTGGGAAAGAAGCTGCGCCACGGTCTTGCCCAGAAGAAACTCGCCTTGCTGAAAGTAGGACGCGGCCTCTACGAACGTATCGATGAAGATTCATGGAGCAGCCTGGATATGGAGGTGCATGAGCACCCGATCGTCGAAGGCACGGTCGGAGAAATCAAGTCGCCGATAGAGCACAATGATTTCCGTGGGCTGGAAAAATACATCGAAAGACACGTTGACTATGCGCGATGGGAAGCCAGACGTTATGTCAACCTCGGGGAACGCAGCCCCCACGAATCATCTTCGCTCACTGCTCGGCAGCGTTTCAAGTACAGGAATATCACCAAGGTCTGGTATCCGGTATTCTACTTCACGTACACATATATATACAAGGCCGGATTTCTCGATGGCGGTGCAGGGTTCTCCTACGCATTTTACAAGATGTGGTATTTTCACACGATTCGAATTCTGATCATCGAAGCCGAGAAGGAGCGCCGTTAATCGTGCGGAAGACTTGTCGTTTGCAATATTTGCCTCGTGTCCGGTCGAAGAAAGTACCGGGGACGGCATCATCGAACAGGAGCGCTCCCTAGTGCCCAGACTCTACGACAGCCGTAAGAAAATTCTCGTCACGGGGGGCGCCGGCTTCCTGGGCTCGCATCTGATCGACCGGCTTCTGGATCAGGGGCACGAGGTCCTTTGTGTGGACAACCTGTTCACCGGCACGAAACGGAACATCGATCATCTGCATCGCCATCCGCATTTCGAGTTCATGCGCCACGACGTCTGCTTTCCCCTCTATGTGGAAGTCGACGAGATCTACAATCTCGCCTGTCCGGCTTCGCCCATCCACTATCAGCATGATCCGATCCAGACGACCAAGACCTCGGTCCTGGGCGCCATCAACCTGCTTGGTCTGGCGAAGCGTCTGAAATGCAAGATCTTTCACGCCTCCACCAGCGAGGTCTACGGCGATCCCAGCATCCATCCCCAGCCGGAGGAATACTGGGGCAACGTCAACCCTACGGGTCTTCGCGCCTGCTATGACGAGGGCAAGCGATGCGCCGAGACGCTCTTTTCCGATTACCGGCGGCAATGGGGCATCGAGGTGAAGATCGCCCGCATCTTCAACACCTACGGTCCGCGCATGCATCCGGCGGACGGCCGGGTGGTGTCCAACTTCATCGTCCAGGCGCTTGGCGGCGAACCATTGACGATCTATGGAGACGGCAGCCAGTCCCGCTCCTTCTGCTATGTCGACGATCTGGTGGAGGGGTTTCTCCGCTTCATGGAAACCGGAGCTCAGGTGTCCGGTCCGATCAATCTCGGCAATCCGGAAGAGTTCACCATCCTCGAGCTTGCCGAAAAGGTCATCGAGATGACGGGGTCGGCCTCCAAAATCGTCCGCCTGCCGCTGCCGCAGGACGATCCCCGGCAGCGCAAGCCCGACATCGGCAAGGCGCGCGAGTTTCTCGGTTGGGAACCGAAGGTCGGGCTGGACCAGGGGCTGTCGAAGACGGTCGATTACTTCAAGTCGTATTAATGATACCGATGGACCAGAGTATCCATCCATCAGATCACTGCGTCCAGAAGCCCTCGTCCGAATGAAGATCACCATCATCACCGCCGTCTTCAACCGAGAGGCGACGATCGCCCAGGCGATCGAGAGCGTGCGGGCGCAGACCTGGCCGCATGTCGAGCATCTGGTGATCGACGGCGCGTCGACCGACGGCACGCTTGCCGCCATCGACGGCGCGCGCCGCGAGGCGATGCGGCTCGTTAGCGAGCCGGACAAGGGGATCTACGACGCGCTGAACAAGGGCGTGGCGCTGGCCAGTGGCGATGTCGTGGGGCTGATGCATTCCGACGATTTCTTCGCTCACGATCAAGTGCTGGCGAAGGTGGCCGCCGCCTTCGAAGCCCCAAGCGTTCTCGCCGTGTATGGCGACCTCGACTACGTGTCGGCGGCCGACGAGAGCCGCGTGGTGCGTCGGTGGCGTTCGGGTTCCTACAGCCCTGCCAGGTTGCGACGCGGCTGGATGCCGCCACATCCCGCCCTGTTCCTGCGGCGCCAGGTGTTCGAACGCCATGGCGCCTACGACACCAGCTACCGGATCGCGGCTGATTATGACGCGGTCCTGCGCTATTTCAGCCGCGGGAACCTCAATCCGGCCTACATCCCGGACGTGCTCGTCAAGATGCGTCTCGGCGGCGAAAGCAATCGCTCGCTCGGCAACCTTGTCCGCAAGTCGCGCGAGGATTATCGAGCGCTGAGAGCCAACGGCGTAGGCGGCCTTTATGCCTTGGCATGGAAGAATCTTGGCAAGGTCGGGCAGTTTGTCGGAAGCGACCGCTAAATCGCTCGTTTCACTCAGGTCATATACAAGGATGGAGTTGGGGTGCCGATGACACGGAAAACAGCACTTGTCTGCGGGGCAGGGGGGTTCATAGGCGGGCATCTGGTTCACCGCCTCAAGAGAGAAGGTTTCTGGGTCCGCGGCGTCGACCTGAAGTTCCCCGAGTTCCGGGACGTAGAAGCGGACGATTTCGTCATTGGTGACCTGCGTCGGCAGGATGTATGCGAGCGCGTGATCGACCGCCGCTTTGACGAGGTGTACCAGTTGGCGGCGGATATGGGGGGGGCGGGCTACATATTCACCGGCGAGCACGATGCGGACATCATGCACAATTCCGCAACCATCAACCTGAACATCGCCGATCTGTGCCACAAGCGGACCGTTCGCCGCGTCTTCTACTCCTCGTCGGCATGCATGTACCCGGCCTACAATCAGGAGGATCCGGACAATCCGAAATGTGCCGAGGATTCCGCCTATCCGGCTGCTCCGGACAGCGAGTACGGCTGGGAGAAGCTTTTTTCCGAACGATTATTTCTAGCCTACAATCGAAACCACGGCATGTCGAACCGTATTGCGCGATATCACAACATCTTCGGGCCCCAAGGCACCTGGCAAGGCGGCAAGGAGAAGGCGCCAGCGGCGATCTGCCGCAAGGTCGCCTCAACGCCCAACAATGGCGAGATCGAAATCTGGGGAGATGGGCTGCAGACGAGATCGTTCCTCTATATTGACGAGTGCATCGAGGGCACGCTCCGACTGACCCGCTCAGGGTTTGAAGGTCCGGTCAACATCGGCTCCGACGAGATGGTGACGATCAATCAGCTGGTCGACATCGTCAGCGATATCGCCGGCAAGACGCTCCACAAGAAGCATATTGACGGTCCCACAGGCGTGCGCGGACGGAACTCCGACAACAATCTCATCGAGGAGCGGCTTGGCTGGCGTCCGTCGCAGCCGCTACGGTCAGGGCTCGAGGAGACTTATGCTTGGATCGAGCGCAACGTGCGCCGCAATGCCGATTGATCGCAGTCGGTCTTTCGGCGATGGCAGGGGATGGTCAGGTTCACCATTGGCGTGCAACGCACTCGGTTCCTGCGGATGGCGCTGGAGCGCCGGTCTTTTTTTTGATTTGCTGAACCAACGGACTCCCTAGCCATGAACGAACAAGCCCGCACGTCGCCCGACCATGGCCTGGCTGCCCGCAT
This sequence comes from Aquibium sp. ELW1220, assembly GCF_030398385.1. Taxonomy (GTDB): domain Bacteria; phylum Pseudomonadota; class Alphaproteobacteria; order Rhizobiales; family Rhizobiaceae; genus Aquibium. The sequence goes on from NZ_JAOAOQ010000002.1 coordinate 248,455, forward strand.
CGAGGGGCGCGAGGCCGTGATCGGCGTGGTCGGCCTTGGCTATGTCGGTCTGCCGCTCGCGGCGGCCTGTGCCCGCGCCGGCTTTTCGACGCTCGGCTTCGACGTCGATCCCGGCAAGATCCGCGACCTGAATGCCGGACGCTCCTACATCGACGCGGTACCTTCCGCCGATCTCGCCGCGCATGTCGCGGCCGGACGCTTTTCGGCCACGGGCGAAGTCGCGTCCTTTGCCCGGTGCGACGTCATCGTCATCTGTGTTCCGACGCCCCTGACAAGGCACCGGGAGCCTGATCTCCAGTATGTCACGATGACCGCCGAGGCGATCGCGGCCCATCTGCGCCCGGGCCAGCTCATCGTGCTGGAATCGACGACCTATCCGGGAACGACGGACGAAGTGCTGAAGCCGATCCTGGAAGGAAGCGGTCTTTCCTGCGGCGCCGACTTCTTCCTCGGCTTCTCGCCCGAGCGCGAGGATCCCGGCAACGTCGCCTTCCAGACGGTGTCCATTCCCAAGATCGTGGCCGGCGACGGACCGGTCGCTGCGGCGCTCGTCGAGGCCTTCTACGGCGCGGTGGTGGCGCGCGTGGTGGCGGTGTCTTCGCCCTCGGTCGCCGAAGCGGTGAAGATAACGGAGAACGTGTTTCGCGCCGTAAACATAGCCCTCGTCAACGAATTGAAGGTGATCTACGACGCCATGGGGATCGACGTGTGGGAGGTCATTGACGCTGCCGCGACGAAGCCCTTCGGCTACATGCCCTTCTATCCGGGCCCCGGGCTCGGCGGGCACTGCATCCCGATCGATCCCTTCTACCTCACCTGGAAATCGCGCGAATACGGTCTGACGACGAAGTTCGTCGAGCTTGCCGGCGAAATCAACGTCTCCATGCCGCGCTACGTCATCGCCAATGTCGAGCGGCAGCTCGATCTCCGGCAGAAGCGGTCCCTGAGTGCGTCGAGAATTCTGATCCTGGGACTTGCCTACAAGAAAAACGTCTCGGACATCCGCGAAAGCCCGTCCTTCCACCTGATGGACATCCTGACGCAGCGCGGCGCGCGCGTCGATTATCACGATCCCCACGTGCCGGTGATTCCGTCCACCCGCGAGCACGGGCAGTACGAGGGCATCCAGTCGGTGGCGCTGACGCCCGAGGCCATCGCGGATTATCATGCCGTGATCGTCTCGACCGACCACGACGCGGTCGACTATCAACTGGTGGCGAAGCACTCGACGCTGGTCATCGATACGAGGAATGTCTTCGCGCGGAAGGGAATCGAATCCCCGGTGATCGTGAAGTCCTGATCTTGTTGCAGTTTCGGCGTGCTCGCGCGCCGGAGCGCCGTGATGGCTAAAGAGGTGGAACAAAGCCGCTCACTGGCACCTTGCGCGTCACGTGCGCCGTTCACCCAAGGTCGACGCCGCGCGGAATGTCCCCAAGCTCTGCTGTCGCGTCCGCGTCCGTTCCGATCCCGCGCTCCCCCTCCTGTCGCTCGGCCTGCTCGATCGCCTCTTCCATGCTGAGTGTGTTGAGGACGAGTTCGAATTGCTCGAGGATCTCGGGCGCATGGCGGTCCACATACGAGCGCACGGCATCGTTCTCGAGAACCTTCTTCAGATAGCCCTTGGCAACTACGAGGTTCAGGAGTTCCGAGCCATAGCTTTCCTCGGTGCGCTTGTATTTTTCCTGGACCTGGTTCATCTCGCGCTCCAGCTTGACGATCTGCTCAAGCGGATCGCTCTTTGGCTCGTCCGGCTTGGGCGGCGCATAATCCGACCGCTGCTCCGGCGGGGTCGCTTTCAACAGGGCGTCGGCATGGGCGGCGGTGATCGTGTTGGCCGCCATCATCAGCTCGACTGCCTCGATCTGCCGGGCTGCTTTCATCTTGCGCAAATGCCGGGTCACGTCTGGAGCGAACTGTTGGTCTTGTAGAAGTTCCACCGCCTTGGGGCAGATCCCATGGAGCAGGTTGACCCGGCTATTGATCGTCGAAAGGTTGACGCTGAAGGCGCGGGCCAGCCGCTCCTTGCTGACGCCTTTGTCAATCGCGCGGCGCAGCATGTAGTGCTCCTGCACCGTCGAAAGCCGGTTGATCCGGTGATTGTAGGTATAGGTCTCGAAGTCCTTGGCGATCAGACAGGGGGCGGTGTCCTGACCGAGCTCTTTCAGCGCCAGAACGCGCAGGTTGCCGTCAAGGAGCAGGAAGCCCGATGCATTGGGATCGGGCTTGATGACCGAGAGCGGCTCGATCAGGCCGATCTCCCGGATCGATGAAACGATCTGGCGGAATTTTCGTGTCGTCATCACGCCATCCGGCACCTTCTTCGATGGCATCAGTTCCTCGAGCGGGATCTGGTAGGTCTCAAGATCGAAGCCGAGGGTCAGGTTCAAAGGCGCCTTCGGATAGGGCGTGTCATTGTCCTCTGCTCCGGGCGGCGGGAAGATCCCGGGGTAAAGCGGTTTCACGGTGCTGTGGGTGTTCATGGTGGGCTCCACGGGTTCAGGCGGTTTCGATGCGGTCGGCAAGGTATTTGGGCAATGTGTCCAGCCCTTCGGCGCGCAGGAGCGTGACGAAGTTCTCGTCGGCGAAGAGCCGTTTGAGGCCCTGGACGACCAGGAGGAGCTGCTGCTGGGCATGATCGGCCTTCAGCATCAGCTTGTGCTGGCGCGCCACTTCGCGCTGGTAGGTCTTGACCAGCGAGTGCGCGGAGTTCGGCAGCTTCGGGCGCTCTCCGCCTGTGCGGGGACCCTTTTCCCGGCGTTTTTCGATGAGCCGCTTGGCTTCCGTGATCTGATGGCCCTTCAACTGGCCTGACTTGTAGGCCTCTTCCAGCATGTCGCCGAGGTTTTCGTCGTCGTGCTTGGCGCGGGCGATTTCGAGTGCGGTGGTCAGCGGAATGGTCCCGTTCTGAACCGCCTCGATCAGTCGCTCCTCTCCCTTCTCCAGAAGAAAGACAATGTCGCGGACATACTTCTCGGAAAGCCCGGTCCGCTCGACGATGTCGTCGATGCTGTAGTTCCGCGCCAGCAACAGTTCGATGTCGGCCAAAATCTCGAGCGGGCGGTGGCCGCGCCGGGCGATGTTTTCGGCGAGCGACATGATGAAGGCGTCCTCGTCGGTCACATTAACCACCAGCGCCGGAATGTGGGTTTCACCCAGCAAGCGAAAGGCGTTGAGGCGGCCTTCGCCACAGACCAGCAGATAGGCGGGCGCCCCATCGGCGCCCTCGCGCTCGGTCACCGTGATCGGCTTCTTCAGGCCGATGGTGCGGATGTTTTCCACGATTTCCTCGAAGACCTTCATGTTGCGGTCTCGCGAGTTCAAGACCTCGATCCGGTCGATCGGAACAAACGTTACGCTGTCGGGTGTGTCAGTCATCATCTGGTGATGTCCTTTCTGGGTGTTGATCGTTCATGATATGTTCAGTCGACGAAAATCTGTGCCTCGTGTCTCACCCCCATTTCCGCCGAATGCCGACACGCTCGGCCATGCCGTAGAAAAAGCCGAGATCCTCGAAGCGGAATGCTTCAAAGGCGATGCTGGTGCGATTGCAGAGCCGGATCTCGTGCCGGGGCAGGTCGAGCCAAGGCAGCAGGTAGTAATCGAGCTCCTCGCGGTTTTCGGGATCGAGCCGCACCGCCAGCGTGACATCCGCCTGATAGCGCATGGGGTCGAAGCGGATGCGCCAGCGCAACCTTCCGTCGCCCATGGGCTGGCAGCGCGCCAGAACGAGGCTGACGATCATCTCGTCGTTGATCGAGAAGAGGTCGGTCTTGGGGTTGCGCACCACCCGGCCGCCGATAGCGGCGATCGCGTCTTCTGTGCGGGTGATGATTTCGGGATGCATGGCGCGCAGGCGCTTGTTAAGCGCAAGACGCTCCTGATCCCTGTCTGTCCGGTAGCCGATCATTTCGTAGGCTCGCGCCAGCGAGCCGAAGCGGCTGCGATAGGTCGCGGCCGAGGGCATATCGGAGGTCTGGTCGATCAGGAACCCGGACAGCTGCCCGGCATCGGCATAGAGCCGTTGCAGATGCTCAAGCAGTTCCTCGTCCGACACTCGGGCGGAGCGCGCGGTGATGATCTCTTGCGCCGTCAGAAAAAACTCGAGCGGTACGATGCCTTCGAAGGCTCCCTCCTTGCGGATCCACATTTCGGGAGGATTGTCGACATGAACCTTTTTTAGCTTGAAGGAACTGCGGTTGAAGACGTTGTTGCCGATGTATTTCTCGTTGGTCAGCACTGTGCGAACCGTGCCCGAGGTCCAGGGCTTGTCGAGATCAGTCGGCACGCCCGCTTCATTCATGCGGTCGGCGATCTCACGGAAGGACAGATCCTCCTCGATCAGCCAGCGGTACATCTTGTTGACCCAGACCACCTCTTCCTCGGGGCCCGGCATCAGAATGACGCGGTCGGTCTGCAGCGACTTGTGCTCGCCGCGCTTCAACTCGGCCTTGATGGTGCCGCGCTCGTCGATCAGCACCCGGCGCAGGCCAAAGCCGGCGGGGCCGCCCTGGCGGTAGCCAAGTTCAATCAGGCGGCACTGCCCGGTGAAGACCTTGACCGAAAGCTCCCGGCTGTACTCGCCAGCCATGGCGCGTTTGACCCCCTTGACGATGGTCGAGACGGGAGAGCCGTCATTTTCGAACTGCTCGGCGCAATAGGCAACCTGAATCCCGGCGCGCTTGCAGATGTATTCGTAGTAGGCGGACTCGTCCGCGTCCTGGAAACGCCCCCAGCGGCTGACATCGTAGACCAGGATGACGTTGAAATCGAAGGCGCCCGATTCGACATCCGCAATCAGCCTTTGCAGGGACGCGCGGCCGCCGATCGACAATCCGCTCTTGCCGTCGTCGGCGTAGGTGCGAACGATCTTGATCCCGCGCGCCGCGGCATACTCGCGAATCTTGTCGGACTGATTGTGCGTCGAATACTGCTGGTGCTCGGTGGACATGCGCACATATTGCGCCGCACGGAACTCGCTCACCTCGTCATCTCCGCCCAACCCGCCCTCCATCGCTTCCTGCGTTGCGTTGGACGTTTGCGTGACCGGGCGGAGCTTTCAAGTCATGTCGGCGGAATCGTCGAACAAAAACAGCCATTTAAGCCAAGGCAGCGCTGTCGGAGCACACAATTTGACCGATTGATCTTCAAAGAACAGTTGCCAGCCTGCGTTGCGATGCGGCATATGCTCAGCGTTGAGCGGAGAGGTCGAATGACGTTTCACGATCGCGGCACGAGTTGGTTTCTGGCCCAGTTGAAGGCGAACAGCGGTCACATCGCCGAGCGCAATCTCAAGCGGCAAGGCTTTCGGACTTTCCTGCCGATGGAAAACGCAACGAGACAGGTGCGGGGCAAGTTCGTCAACGCGCTGCGGCCGCTGTTTCCGGGCTATGTCTTCGTGGCCTTTGACATCACGATGGGCCATTGGCGGGCGGTCAATTCGACATACGGGATTACCCGGCTGGTCAGCTTCGGCAAGGATCCGGCGCCAGTGCCGCTCGACATCATCAGCCAGTTGATGCTGCGCTGCGACGCCTCCGGCAAACTCCTGGCGCCAAAGCTCCTGAAGCCCGGCGATCAGGTGCGGCTTACGACGGGTCCCTTTGCGGATTTCGTGGCGACCGTCGAGTCCATCGCGGCCGACCGGCGCGTGTTTGTCTTGATGGAGATCATGGGCGGCGAGACCCGCGTCGCGGTTCCGGTCGAACAGCTGCGCATCGCATGAAGCACCACCATCTGGCTCGTGGCGCCGAGAATGCACACCGGAGGGACCGCTATTGGCGTTCGCGGCCGTCCCGGACGGTACGAGGCGGACCGATACGGCGCGGATCGGTTGCATTGATCGCCAGACGCCATAGAACTGGGTGCGACGGTTCAACGCGGCAGGCCCCGATGGTCTTCTCGATCGGTCGGCGGGTCCGCCATCGCGGCTGTCGCCCGAGCGGCGGGCTGACCTGGCCGCAAAAGTCGAGGAGGGTCCTGACCGCGCCGTCAAAGGCTTCATGCGCTGGCGGCATGTCGACCCGAGGCGCATCATTGGAGCGTTTCCAGGTAGCCTGCACTGCCGGCGGCCCAAATCCGCACCATTCAGGTGGACGCGACGCGGTTCATGCGCTTGAGCAGGACTGGCCAGAGCACGGCACCCAGCGCCAGGCCGCCAGCCACTCCGGCCAGCGAGGCGGCGAAGTCTAGGATCGATGCAGTGCGACCTGGAACAAAAATCTGCATAATCTCAACGCCGCCTGCTACCACCGACAAGGCAAGGGCCGACCAGATCAGGGAGCGAAAGGCCAGCGACGCCGTCAGACCCGCCACGAGGAAGGCCAGTAAGTGGGCTACCTTGTCGTTGAACAGGAAGAAGGATTGCACCTGCATCTGCTGAATGTGGCCGAACGAGGCTAGCCAGGCGATGCACCCCACCTCCACCACAAGAGCAGTCTTTGCGGCAAGGCGCAGGCGCGGAGAAGCGAGGGCGGCGAGTCGGGAAACTTCGGATGACGTCATCAGGGCTCCGCTGTCCTGCCGATCATCTCACTGCAAACCGTATGCGGTCGCGATCCTGCCTTCGCACCGGAGTGTCATTACACTCACCGCCGAAGAGTCTTTCCGCAACTTCACCGCCGATCTCATCGCCGAACTCCTTCGGCAATACGGGAGCGGTGCCTTGCCGGCGGCAGTGGACGGTATAGACTGTAGTATCTTGCCAGCGGGGCTGTCGCATGAGCATGAGGTCGCAAAGCCTGACGAGGGGCGTGCTATGGCGGCACGACAAGCGCTGGCTGTGGCTGCTGTCAGTCCTGTCACCTGCCATGCCAGGGGTCGGAGCAATGATGCTACTGGCGGGTGGGGATCCGCTCTGGTCGTGGTTCTCGCTGGCCTATGGCTACGGCGCACTGACGCTGCTGGACGTCATTGTCGGCGAGGATCCCTTTAACCCGCCCTCGGATAAGGTCGAGGAGCTAGCACAAGACCCGTGGTATCGAGGGCTACTCTTTCTGGCGCTGCCCGTCTACTGGCTTTCCCTGATCCTGTCGGCTGTCGCGGTCGGAACGCTTGACCTGCCGCTATGGGCCTTTGCCGGGGTCACGCTCGGCGCCGGCGCGATGTCGGGAACCGCTCTCGTCGTCGGCCACGAACTCGGTCACAAATCCGATCGCGTCGACCAGATCGCGGCCAAGTTGGCCTGCGCGCTCAGCGGCTATGCGCATTTCTGCATCGAGCACAATCGAGGCCATCATGTGCAGGTGGCGACGCCGGAAGATCCGGCATCGGCGCGCTATGGCGAGAGCCTCTATGCCTTCGCGCTGCGCGAACTGCCGGGCGCCTTCAAACGCGGCTGGGGTCTGGAGACGGCGCGCCTTGACCGCAAGGGGCTGCCCTTCTGGCACTGGCGCAACGATCTCCTCCAAGGCTATACGCTGCATCTGGCGCTGGTTGCCGCAGCGACCGCGGCCTTCGGCTGGATCATGCTGCCCTTTTTCCTGATCCACGACATCTTCGCTTGGTGGCAACTCACCATGGCCAATTATGTCGAGCATTATGGGCTTCTGCGCCAGAAGCGGGCCGACGGGCGGTACGAATCCTGCGAGCCGCGCCATTCCTGGAACACAAACCACATCGTGTCCAACCTCGTGCTGTTCCACTTGCAGCGCCATTCGGATCACCATGCCAATCCGCTGCGTCCCTATCAGGCGCTGCGCAATTTCGACGACCTGCCGCGCCTGCCCTCTGGCTATCCTGGGTCGTTCCTGCTTGCGTCCATCCCGCCGCTCTGGTTTGCCGTCATGAATCCGAAAGCGTTGGCTTGGGCCGGAAACGATGCGACGCGCCTGAATCGGGGCTGACGGAGCGATCCCAGTTGGCTTGCCTATGGCACGTTCTGGCCCTCGCTCGCCTGGCACGGCGGTGGGGTGGTTGTCGGACCGCGTCACACTCCGTATTGTGATCCGTATCTAATTGAGCAGGGCTTGCTGCTCGCTTCAGTTTTCGCGCAATTTTCAAAAATACTATAGTTTTCAATGCCCTGAGCGGCGGATTCGCCGTGAAGATTGTATTTTTTTGAGTCAATACACCGCCACTTGCAGTTACCGAACTCGTTTAGGTGCTCTCGCGGAGCCCTTTTTTCTTTATATTTCAAAGGGGTTTAGCCAAGGCGACCGGCCTTCAGAGACTGGCAAAACGCCAAAAATCGGTCTCTGAACGCTCCACGTCTCTTTCCGACCGGCCCTCAGGTCGAGCACAACGGTCGGAAAGTATGCTGCATTAACAGTGACTTGCAGATTTCGGGAAACCGTTGTGTTCGGAACTGCATATGGTGCCAAAATCGGATACGAATCCGAGGTACGGTGGCGTTTGACCGCGTTAACAACGTCGATTGTCAAAGTCGTCGGTTGCATATAATTTCGAACGGATGGCAGGGCTGGGGAGCTTTTTATGCAGATCGCACGTCATTTGGGTTTCGCAGTGATAACCGGGTTTTCACTAGCAACGCTCGGGACAATCGCCATCATACCAGCTGACGCTGCCACATGGGAATGTTCAGCCAAGGGACTCAAGAGCTACCGCTACACGGGTGGCAGTTCCGCCATGATCCACCTGAGCGCCTATTCAAGCGGCGGCACATACCGTGTTACCAAAGTGAGTGCCACGAAGGTCACAGGCAAGACGCAGGACGGCACGGCCTTCACCTGCGTCCTGAAGTGATCACCAACTGATATCAGTTCGAAGTATTGTGTCGTTGCGATTGCCGTGGGATGGCGCAGCGAGAGCGAAGCCGGCGTACGTCATGAGATGCATATCCAGCGACGTGCTCGAGAGGCCGACAATTCATGTTCATCTTTCCAAGCCGTTAAGCTCGATGAATGTTCGCGGAACGCCCGGCAGGCAGCGATGTCAAGCAAGTGCTGACGCGAGAGGCAGCCGGTGAGAATCGCGGTCATCTCTGCTTTCCCGTTCCTCTCAAACCCGGGGATGATCACCGTCGACCGGGCGCTGATCGATGTGCTACAATACTCAGGTATCGAATGCGAAATAGACTTCTTCTGCCTGGAGAAGTCGTTCACGCTTGATCTCGGCTATGTCGAGATCGACTACAACCTGCTGGACGGTGCGGATCAGCTTGCCACGTTCGATCGCATCCTGTTCTGGGGCGATTTCCTGCACTGGAAGAACTACGTCCTGCGAGACGTCGCGCCGCGGATGGTCAGAAGCGGGGCAGCCGATTGCTCGGCGGCCGTTGTGGATGCCTGGTACCAGCGGTTGATGCTCGAAGGGCGCGAAGACCTCCAGCGCAAGTCGATTGTCTTCGGATCCACGATCTATGCGCTCACCGCGACGGATCTGGCCGACGGACGCTATGTCGCTGCGCTGTCGTCACTATACGCGAATGCCCGCCTCGTGCGGCTGCGCGACGTCATGTCGGCCGGATTCGCCGCGCAACTTGTCGGCGACGGCCGCGATTACCTAGGTTGCGACTGCGCATTCTTCCTGAAGCGGCGCGAGATAACCGTTGGAGATCGCCCCGCACCATCTGGCGAAGTCGTGGTCGCCTTCGGACGGTCTGGCTCCACGATGCTCTACCGAGGATTTACTGAACGCATTGCCGAAATGGCCGGCAGGAGAACGCTCGACCTCGGCTGGTTGGACCGGACCGCCCCCCTTGAGATCGACCACAGGATCGACGTCGTCCGCAATGCCGCCTTCGTGGTGACCGACATTTACCACGTCGCGGTGACAGCGATGCGAGAGGGCACACCGCTCCTCTGCTTCGCGCGCGGTACCGCGGCCACCGACTCGACCTTGTCTGACAAGAAAAAGGAGATCCTGATGAGCCAGCATTTCGCGCGCCGCAATCTCGTGCATCAGGAGATCATCCATCTCACCTCATCCAGCGACAAGACGGCCAAAGCGCTGGTGGACCAGTGTCTCGAAACGATACGCGATCAAAATCATCAGCGTGCGATCTCGACAGGCCTGCGTCGCCATGTCGATCGGCAGGTCAAAAGCCTCCATGCCGCCATATTCGGGTGATGGGTCGGGTCACCGTGCCGAGGGTAGATAAGCTTCGCGGCGCTCAGCCGCAAAATGCTCGAGAACGTCGCCATAGGTCGTCAGGATTTCGTGCTTGAGCGCGCGGTCGATCGGATAGGCGCTTCCCCGTTCCTGGACGACGAGGTCCGCCAGGATGTGTTCGTCAATGGTTTCGCCGATCAGCGCCGCGATCGCTTTGACGACCCGACCCGGATCGGCGACGACGGCCTCGCTCGAGATTTCGAGCGGTCGTATCCCATGCTCGGCGAACGCCATCTTCCAGAAGCGTTCGCTGTCGATCACGAGCCGGCAGGCACGCTCCACAGATTCACGATCGAGGCGAAGGTCGAGGATCCGAAATTGCGTGCTCGTCTCGGAGAATGACCAGCGGTTCGTGGTAGCCGCGGTGACGAGACTTGCGACCTGGGCGGCGAACCCCTCGCGAAAGAGATGGATGAAGTGGTTCTGGACTGACGCGTCAAAGCCCTTGGGATGTACTTTGTTGAAGAACCGGGTCTGAGCAGCCATCAGCTTGGCAGCGAAAAACCCGCCGGAAGTCCGACGACGCAGAAGCTCGCGACCGTAGGCGAGGCGCGCGGCCGCGCCGGCGCTCGGGTCACCGCGAACGCCCCACCTCGCCGCCAGAATTCTGGCGACGTGGGCGCTATAATACTCGTTCGGGATGCCCCAACCTTGCCCGATCATAAGGCGGCAAAGCGTGAAACTCGCAGTTCTCGGCGAGGTGCATAGGTAGATCGCCTTTGTCGCTGGTCCCTCGTCGCTGTCGAACCGTGGCGAAACCAACTGATGGATGTCGAGCCGGTTCAACTCAGATCGACTTTCACCGTGAAACGCAGGGAGCGCTCGAAGGTGCAATTGGCGATGAACGGCGGCGAATCGATCTTTGGCAATGGAATTTCGATGAAAGCGCCGTCGCTGAAGACATCCTTCGACCGGAACAGATCATCAATCCGCTTCCACAATTCGCGACGGAAACGCAAGTCGATGTCGGCCTTCATCTCGAACCGCATGAGGAGGCTCTTGATCTCCCGATAGAGCTTGCCCTTGGCGAAGGACAGTTTCCGGCCAACGCCGTAATTCGCGACGCGTTCGTCATTGGAATGCTCTATGATGCAGGAAACCCCGGCCTCTGGCAGGACATGCCGTTGATAGCCCATCAGTTGCAGTCGGTGGTAGAGATCGACGTCTTCGCCGCAATAACCCTGCATGACTTCATCATAGCCGGCAACTTCGTCAAAGGCGCTCCGCTCAACGACGCAGGTGCCTCGAACGTCGTTGCGGAAAACAAACTCGGCGAAGTGCTCCTTGGGGATGCCGCGTACCAAGTCCAAGAAGTCCGGCGCCAGCACGATGTCAGCATCTACGAAGACCAGCTTTGCCCCATTAGCGCGTCTCGCGCCGGCATTCCGGGCGACGGAAGCGTTGAAGAGCGGTTGACCGTCGATCTCGACGATCCGGACGCCGGGATGATTCGCGCGAACGTAGTGACGGGTTCCCTCCGGGCAGTCGAAATCGACCACCACTACCTCGCAGCCGGCAAAAGCGGTGAGCTGCGGCAAGGTTTGCTTCAAATGGCCAAGGCGGCCCTTGCAGGTCGTTATGAACGAAATATCGGGAATGGGATCAGACATCGGCGAGCCAGCGGTTGATCGTCTCCGAAACCATGTCGGTCTCGGTGACATGTACGAAATGACCACCACTTACCACTGCGATCGAGACCTGTGCGCCGCCAAACTGCGCCGAACGTTCGAAGGTGCCCGCCAAGATGTATGGATCGGCGGCACCGTAGACCAGCAGGAACGGTGCCGGCCCTGACGGCAGCCCTTCGAGGCACATGTCGCGAGCACGTGGATAGTTCTGATTGTAATAGCTGGCCATGGCGAATGAAGACGAACGCTCGAGAGCGGCAACAAGCCGTGTCCTGTGGGTCTCATCATTGCACCAGTAGGCGAGCCGATCCATCTCGAAGACCTCATGCCGATCCCGCGCGGCAATCGTTCGTGCATAAGCAGACGCTTGCCACTGGCCGTCATCGGCCATGCCGGCGAACAAGGCGGACGGATGCGGCGCGGCGATCGACACGAAAGCACGGAACTTGGGGGCTGCCATCATCCACAGCCACCACGCCACCGCTCCTCCCCAGTCATGGCCGACGAAGACCATGTCTGAAGCGCCTAAGTTACTGGCCAGATCCGAAAAATCTCGGGCGACGTCAAGGATACGATAGGCTTCGGGAGCGGCCAACGGCGGGGTCCCGTTGTAGCCGCGCAGGTCAAAGAAGACGTTCGTTCCCGTAGGATTCAAGCGTTTCGACAGAGGTATCAGGCTTTCCCAGAAATCTGGAAAACCATGCAGGAAAACGAATACAGGACCACCGTCACCGATGGTCCTGTACGTTGTCAGGTTGTTTGGGCGCCGAAGGCAATATTCACGGACGCCCAATGCGACCCCAGCACACTCGAAAGCGCGACGATCAGAATTTCAGTTTCAGACCAACGAAGGGGCCGTGGATCAGTATATCATCGCCCTCACCAGAGCCCGTTACGTTCCACAGCTGCTGCCCTCGGTAGCCAACGATCACCTCAGTTCCGTCATTCGGCTTGAATGATACGCCAGCTGAACCGGTTATCTCGGCAAGCCAATCGTTTTCATTTTGGCTTTCACCATACTCGACATTGTACTGATAAAGATCATCGAAAATTTGGTAATCGATGCTGGCACCGTTCTTGCGCTGACCGTACATGGCAGAACCGGACACCGCACCAACGACGCCCCATGTCCCACCCAAGCGAGCTTCAACGCCAACACGAGGACCTGCCCCGAGAAACTCGGTGGTCCCGACCTTGCCAACGGCTACGCCATAGTTGCCGTTAGACGCGCTGAAATCGCTTCCTTGGTCCAGCTTCAAATGCATTCCACGCACGCCCGCGAAGAAGCGGGCCTCAAAGTTGTTCCGCTGGACGCGTCGACCGATGTCAAAGTCAACCGATTGCATCCCGAAGCTGGTGCTTTGGCTGACCGTGCCAATCCCACCGATAAAATTGTCGCCGTAGCTTTCCTCGTTGTCCAGGAACTGTGTCACAGTTCCAGTGATGCGCCAATCATAGGGGGAGGACGCGTCGAATGCCCGCCCGACGGCAATCGCACCATAGCCGCCCATATCATTACCGAAGTCCAGCGGCCCGCCCACCTTTCCGATCGCCTTCGAATAATCGGAGAGCGTCAAGCCGCCCTCTGTCATGATCTCGAGCGACGGATAGCTATCATCGGCGGAGGCAACGGCAGGCGCCGCGATCGCCGCGGCACCCGCCGCAACGAGCTTGATTGTTCTTCCAGACATACCGTCGCGACGCTCCATGTTGCTTTCCCAAGATTGGACCAATGATTGCATTTTGCCCTGTCGAAACCTCTCCTGCAAGAACCGCCCGCGTGTGCAGACGCAGGGATTAGGTTTTCTTGCCGAGTGTGGCCCGTGCGCAACAGGTGCGCCGCATGTCCCGAGGAAGCTGTTGCGTCGGTCTTGCTTTGTGAGATAAGCGGTGCCGCCGTCAGGCGGGTTGCATGTCCTCGCGACGGTTGCCGGCGGAGGGGATTGATGCGAATAACCGAGCAGCTGATCATCGCGCTATACGCCGCGGCGGAACGTCAAAACCGTGGCGAAGAAGTACCGGAATTCGTCGCCGATCACGTTACGATCGGTCAGATTTTGCGCAATGGCGACCTCTTTCGCAAGGATTATGGCCTGATCAGCGAGTTCATGCTCAGCCGATTCAATACGGACGGCAAAGGCTGGAAGGACCGACGCAGCATTTCTCAAAATTATTTTGGCAGCGTTAAAGCCACCGCCTTTGCCCACAGCATGAGCAAGGCTGCCGAGGAGGCCTTCGATCCGGGTGTAAATTTTGCAGGAAGCGGCTTGCGTCGGCATTGCATACGTTATGCTGCCGGTAACTTGTTTCGCATGTTTGGATGGGATTCGGTGCCCGACGGCTTCGTGGAGTGGACTGAGCAAATGAGGGTGTTCGTCCAGGAACTTCAGATCAGGACTTTATCCGGGACGGCGGGCGCGAATTCTATCGCCCCGCGGAAGGAAGCGCTTCTTGATGAACTGCAAGCGATCCTTCCCGCCGGGTTTCCGATAATCGCCGCTGGTATCGAGCGCCTTGGAGATGAGCGGCAGATCCTCGAAGAACTGGCCATGCTGCTCTTTGGCGGCGTCGAATCGACAGTTTCGACAATGTTGTGGTGCATGGAGCTGCTCGGGCGGGGCGCGGAGTACCAGGGCATTTTGCGCGAGCAAGACCCTCGGCGACGGCGCGAACTGGTCGTCGTGTTCATCAACGAGATCATGCGCCGTTTCCCGGCCGTTCCGCTTTTAGTTCGTACACCCGCTGCCGCAACGACGATCGGAGGCAGATGGTTCCCGAAAGACCAGCCGGTGATGATCTCGATCATCGGCGCTCATCACGATGCGCGCAACTGGGAAAATCCGTTCATCTTTGATTATCGTCGTCGAGAGTTTCTGGATGGATCCTTCAGGCATGGGACCTTCATCCCATTCAGTCATGGCCCGCGCACCTGTGCGGGCGCCCGGCTGGCAGCAGACGAGATCCGCGAGGCGATGCTCCACCTCACAGTGCGGTTTGAGATCGAGCAGCCAATCGAAAATCTTGCTTTCGATTACGGTTTGACGCTCAATCCAACGACGTGGGAGCATATTCGGTTCAGGCCCCTGCACTAAACCGCCGGAGTATGACCAAAGGCATTGGAGATCGGTTTGACCGACATAGTTGACAACAGGGCCTTCGAGCGTCCCGTCCTTTTCACTTCGACGATGGATCTTCTCGCAGCGACACCACCGTTCAAGGGGTTCGAGCTTGAAAGCATGGTTCGAAGCGTTCAGTTTCAGATCGACCAGAACACCTGCCTCTTCGCGATCGATGAAGGGCGGATGGCGGGGTACATCGGCTGGATCCTCACCTCGCAGAACGTCGTCGATGAATGGCGCTATTCCGGGGGCATCCTGCGGCCCGCGGTTGAGGCGGAAGTGATCGTCGTGACGATCATCGCCGTGCAGTCGCCGAAGCTGATCCTGCCTTTGATTCGCAAGGCGAAGACCAAGTCCAAGGGACTTCCGGTCTACTGGAAGCGGATGAGCCCCGACGGCCAGTCGGAAGTCATAAGGTCCGTGCCGTGATCACCCGAACTCAGCATGAGATAGCCATTCGCTTCGGCTCGGTGGTCGGTACGATGAAGGTGCGCGTTTGGTCGCCTTCGGACGATGCCCCGGTCCTGTTCTGTTTGCCCGGATTCATCGGCCACATCGGCAGCGAGTACTGTTTCATCGCCGATCACCTTGCCCGCAACGGTTACAAAGTCGTTGTGCCCGACCTGATCGGACGCGGCGAGAGCACCTATTTCGGACGCAAGGAAGTTTATTCGCCACGCAACATTATGTATGCGCTGCATGCCGTGATCAGCGCGTTTCCCGGTCGGTCGCGGTTCCTGATGGGCACCTCGTGGGGCGGCATCATGTCCATAATGTACGTCCAGGCATTCAGGGAGCGGTTCCAGGGCCTTGTCCTGAACGACATACCTGTTACCAACGGGGGCACCAACATCGAGTTCCGTGATCACCTGATCGCGATGTGCAACGCCGAGTTCGACAGTCTGGACGAGGCGGCGCGATGGGGCCACGACCTGCTCGACAACACGCTAGGCCCACTTCCGGCCAATCTCGATTCGCGGTTCTTCGGCGAGCACTACGTTCGCAAAGCTGGGTCTCGGTTCCGCTACAAGATCGATCCGGTAATCGCCGAGGTCATCCGCGACAACGTCGCCACGCGGTTCGATTTGACCGATTCGATCCTCGGCATGAACTGCCCAGTCGCGATGCTGTACGGCATCGACAGCTGGCACCGAGATGCCGCCAACATCGCCTCGTTTCGGAAGGGCGGGCCCGACATCACCATCTTCGACAGCCTCGTTGGCAAGCATCCGCCGCTGCTTGCGACGCGCGACCAGCACATGATCGTGCAGGGCTTCCTGGATTATGCAGGCAACAAAGCGAAAATTGGCGTCTCGTAGGACCTGTTGCTAAACGGGTGCCTTGGTAATACTAAAACCGTGCCGGCTTCTCTCGATTCACGGCCCGCTGGCGGGGTGCGTCACTTTGTTGAATTTGCCTTTCGGGTCACCACGACCGAATTCTAATGGGAAAGGCTGACTCAGGTTGGCGCTACGAATGTCCGCCGGAGCCCTGCATCAGCATGCCTTCCATCCGGAGTTGCTCACAACTCGGCCGGAGCGGCGTTGGTTAAATTATATCTGGTGGGCATGGCCGCGACTAGGGCAACTATTTCGCGCGACAAATGTCACGATCTGACCAAGGCGGAAAATAGGAAGCGTCGTCGCCTTGCCCCATGCACTCCTCGTCGCGATCCATCGGGATAAACCCGCCGGCTTCTATAGGGGGCGAGGGGAGCCGGCGGGTCTGGTGCATTACAACCGGATGGGGGAACGGCTGCAGACCTCGGTTACATCAGTATGGTAAACAAAACATTAACACGGGTAACCATTTTGTTGGGACAAGCCGCCTCCACCCCCGCACCGCCGGTTCAGGATTCGGCTGGCGCCGCGTTGAATACGGCGCTTTCCTGGTCGTCCCAGGCCAGCCAGGCGATGTTGGCCAGTT
This sequence comes from Aquibium sp. ELW1220, assembly GCF_030398385.1. Lineage (GTDB taxonomy): Bacteria > Pseudomonadota > Alphaproteobacteria > Rhizobiales > Rhizobiaceae > Aquibium. Next base: position 265,196 of record NZ_JAOAOQ010000002.1, read on the forward strand.
CGAGCAGCGTCACGGCAGAGGTTTCGCGGCGGTAGACGAGGCGTCTGAGAACGGCGGGGGCGAGCCAGGCAAGCCGCATCTGCCGACTGACCTGCCGTTCGGACAGTTTGAGGGCGATGGCGAGGTCGCGCACCGTGCCGAACTCGCCAGCCTCCATCCGCCGCCGCCAGCTCCAGGCCTGGCCGATGGCGCGCAGGATGTGCGGGTCCTGCGTCTGGTCCTCGCTGGGCAGGTAGCCAGCGGGCGGCAGGATTTTCGGCCGCCCGTTCTTCTTGCGCAGCTTTAGGGGCACGAAGATCTGGATGCTGTCGCTGGTTTTCATCATTCAGCCGCCTCCAATACGCGCGGGGTCATCAGGTCCCGCATAACGCCGGCGATGCCGTCGGTGCGCAGGTCGATCACGAGGCCGTCGGCACCCACGGTGACGCGTCGGACGAGCAACTGGACGATGCGAGCCTGCTCCGCGGGAAACAGCTGTGCCCAGAGATCGTGGAAGGTCTGCAGGGCTTTGATGGCGTCCGCCTCGGCGATGTCGCCATGCCCGTCGCGGGCGAGTGTCGCGAGCACCGGCGCCGCGGTCTCCGGCGCGCGCAGGACGCGGCGGATTTCGGTGATGACGGCGCTCTCGACCATGTCGGCGGCCAGCCGGCGGGGAACATTCTCCTCGCCCGTGTCGCGGTTCTTGATGACGTCCATCGAGACATAGTACCGATAGCGCCGTGCGCCCTTGTTGGTGCAGGACGGCGTCATCGCCACACCCGTGGTGGTGAAGATCAGCCCCTTCAGCAGGGCAGGCGTCAGCGCTCGACTGTTGTTGACGCGCTTGCGCGGGCTTTCCCCCAGAATGGCATGGACCTGATCCCAGAGGCGTTCCTCGATGATGGCCTCGTGCTCACCCGGATAGGCGGTGCCCTTGTGGATGGCCTCACCGCGATAAACGCGGTTGTTGAGCAGCCGGTAGAGGTAGCCCTTGTCGATCAGGGTGCCCTGCTTTGACCGGACGCCATCGCGCCGGAGGTCCCGCGCCAGCACTGTCGCGGATCCGATTTCGACGAAGCGTTCGAACACCGTGCGGACGGTGGCGGCTTCCTCAGCGTTCACGACGAGCTTGCGGTCCCGGACATCGTAGCCGAGCGGCACATAGCCGCCCATCCACATGCCCTTCATCCGTGAGGCCTTGACCTTGTCGCGGATGCGCTCGGCCGTGACCTCGCGTTCGAACTGGGCAAAGGACAGGAGGATGTTCAGCGTCAGCCGTCCCATCGAGGTGGTGGTGTTGAAGGACTGGGTGACCGAGACGAAGGTGACGCCGTTGCGGTCGAACACCTCGACCAGCTTGGAGAAATCCATCAGCGAGCGCGACAGGCGATCGATCTTGTAAACGACCACCACGTCGATCAACCCGTCCTCGATGTCGGCCAGAAGCTGCCTCAGCGCGGGGCGCTCCAGAGTGCCGCCGGAGATGCCGCCATCGTCATACTGATCGCGCACCAGCACCCAACCTTCGGAGCGCTGGCTGGCAATGTAGGCCTCGCAAGCCTCGCGCTGGGCATGAAGCGAATTGAACTCCTGTTCCAGCCCCTCCTCGGAGGATTTGCGGGCGTAGACGGCGCAGCGCAGCCGGCGGGGCGGCGGTTTCGACATCGCGTCCATCAGCGTTCACCTCGCTTGCGCTCGCGAAGCCCGAAGAAGCGGTACCCATTCCAGTGTGTGCCGGTGATGGCCTTGGCGATCGCCGACAGCGACTTGTAGGGGCGCCCCTGCCATTCGAACCCGTTGCGCAAGACGGTGATCGTGTGCTCCACCCCGGACCATTCGCGGACCAGCCTGGTGCCAGCCACCGGATTGCGCGGATCGGCGATCTGGCTCTTGCGATTCAGGACACCGTCCACCTCGTCGGCCAGCAGATCCAGCATGCGACGCGTCTCGCGGTCGAGGCCGCCGTGGGTCAGTTCCTGGATGCGATAAGCCAGCCGCCCCTCCAGATAGGATCGGCTGTTGTTGGGGGCAGCAGCGCCAAAGAGCACCTGCCACTCGGCCTTCAGCTCGTTGACGGACATGGCCTTCAGCGCGGCCAGGCGGGCGGGGATGGGGTCATGCGTCGTCATGCAGGTCTCCGGTGCGTTGGAGTTGCATGACGGCATTGGTCGGGCGGGAAGTGTAGGCAACTTTCTCGCGCACCGGAAGAAAGTTCACGGCGTTCCCGCATCCGCCCATGCAGCTGCACCAGTCCGAGCGCGAGCAGGCGGCAGAGCTCAGTGCGGCGCTCGGTGGGGGTCATTGCCGATGGAGCGAGAGCATTTGGACGACGGATGGGATCGGGATCGAACATCATGGGCAATCGATGGCGCATCGCGCCGCGCGTCGCGACCTCGGAACCGGTCACCCCATGTCAGGCGGGATGGGTGGAACCGTTCCACCCTTCGCTACCGGAATGCCTTGAGTAGATTCGATGTTCACATTATGTTCGATCTATCCCAACCCCGACCCATGAGGCCGCCGATGTCGTTGAAGACGCTCGATCGCACGCAATGGAGCTTCGATGAGGCGCTCGCGCATATTCAGAAGGTGACGGTAGCGCGGGGAATTGAAGCGGCGAAGTTGCTGCCGAAGCGCGAACCGGCATATCAGCCCTGGGACCTTCCGCAGGATCCGAAAATCGCCTGGAAGGCGCAGGGCGAGACCGAACTGCTGGTCGCACTGCGCGACGGCGATATGATAGCGCAAGGTCGCTACACGGAGGAGCGACCCAATGGCTGGGGCTTTGGCGCCAGCAGCGGCTTCGGGCTGCACTCGGGCTATCACACCAGCATTCGGCCCGAAAAGTGGCGCGAGGGCCGGTATCTGATGGGTAAACTCACAGCGCGCGACTGGGAGTTCATCGATATCCGGATGCCGCGCTTCATGGTGAAGGCGATCTGGTCGGATCACATACCGGAGGTGGATCGCAACCTACCCGCCTCTTCCGATGCCGTCTACACCACGCCCTATCTCGAGCTGATGCAGGCAGCGATTGCCAGGTTCGGCATGACGAAAGACCATCAGAGCAAGAAGGAGAACCTGTCGGACTGGTTCCTCCAACAGCAGGTCGAGGGCGAGCCGGTGTCGCAGAACTTGGCCGACGCCATGGCGACGCTGATCCGGTTGCCGTCGGCGCAGCGCGGCGGCGCGAAGCGGGTGTAGGGGCCGGATCTGCCGAAAGTGGGATGAATCGGTCGATAGCCGGGGCTCCGTCCATCGTCATGATCTCAGGTCGGCGATCCCGAGTTCCGTCCACATCCAGTTGAAGTCATAGCCGTGCATCGGGTCGTCGTCGGGGCTGCGCGCACTCGCCTGCTCGAGACCCTTGATCCAGTTCGCCACCGCAAGCCGTCCCTTTGCGCTGCGTACCGCCTGCCGGGGCGTCTTGCCTCCCAGCATGGGTACTGGCTCGTTGAGGCTTTTCCGATAGTGTCGGTCCAGAACCTGATGAACCGCCTCGCGAACATCCGCCGGGCTCATGTCGTCGGAAAGACCTGCTGCCGGGGAGGACGATCCACCGCGCCGGCTGGCCATGGCCTGTTCGGGCGTGACCCGCTCGGTCAAAGGTTCGCGAACGAGCCCGGCGAGCGCGGTCTTGAGCTGGCCGCGGATGCGCTTTGCTCGGGCTTCGGAATTTACAAACACCTCGAGCGTGGTTGCGGTCAGCGTCAGGTTTCCATGGATTGTCCGACCCGTATCGGGATCGGCCTTGCCTCGTCGTTTCCGCGGCTTCGACGCGGGTTTTTCAGGCGCGAACCATGTCCAGTGCGCGTCGTCGTCGTCGCGCCGCAGGTTTGGGATACCGGCCAACGCCTGAGCGATATCAGACGCGGCGACCTTCGGCAAAAGCCTGAAGTGAAGCGTCATCAACTCGAGCGGCTCGCCGTCGGTGTTGACCAACTCGGGCAAAGGCGCCAGGCAGCGACGGATCGCGTCGTTCAGCCAGAGCGTCGTGATCGCTGGCGCCGCGGCTGACAGGAGGCTCTCGTCACTGAGGAGTTCGGCCTCCAGCCGGGCTCGCAGGGCGGGATTGGCGGCCGTGGCGAAGCTTTCAGCGACATTCGGTGCGCGACTTCGCGTTCGTTTTAGCAACGCCAGCATTTCGTCCGCGAGGACCCGCTCGACATGGAGAACCGCGCTGCTCATCTGGACCACGCCGCGTATGGTGACGATGCGTGCGGCGATGACGTCCCAGGACACCAGCGTCTTCGTCGCCGTCTGATCGGCTACCCGGACGGGTTCGCCACCACGAACCAGATCGCGGGCAAGGAAACTCTCACCGGGCCGTACGTCGCTCACCTCATGGAGGCTGACGACCGAATGACGGAGCGCTTCGATGTAGGCGCGGTTGATTGCGCTCTCCTTCCAGCCACGCCGCCTGAGATAGTCGCTGGCAAGGTTGCTGCCGTCCTCCCAGGTCACCGTGCAGCAATCCTCGAAGGCGCAGTCCATCGCCGCCAAGGCAGCGTCGCCGATCACGTTTGGAAGATCGTAGATATCGATGTCGTTCAGATCGCAGGCGCGGCGGATATGTCTTTCGACCATCTCGCCCATCCGTTCCCGCCACGGATCGCGGCGGGACCATTCGACCAGACCGCTGGCGTTTCCCCAAGGCCTGTTCATCGGAACCTCCCGCGGATGTTACCGCCGGCGATCAGCGCCGGCACGGTCTTGATAGCCGAAGCGGGAGCGGGGTTGAAGATCGAAGTCGCGCGGGGTTTTGCATGGAACCCTGCTGGGACGGTCAAAGACCGCGCCGAATGATTTGAGCGAGAGCCGGCCTGACGGGTGCTTCGTCCCGAGCATGTTTTTGGCTGGAACAAGCACCCAGTCACTTTGGGGGCAGGGCTTCAGCCAAAGAAAGTGTCGCCTTCGCCAAGGTCGGGCTGGCCGAGGACTCCATTGCGGCGCAGACGCGTGGTGGAGGCGGGGCGAGATCGCTGCGGTTACGAGCAGTCGCGGCAACCAGTGGACCGTTGCCGCCGGCAACGAAGCACCTGTGACCACGGCCGGCCGCGACTTTCGCGCAGACCCGAGGGGTCCACCCACCTCGCCACGGCGCATCGGCAGGGTGGAACCGTTCACCCCATTCGTGGCGGGGTGGGGTCCGCCCACTGCCGGTCACCAGCTCCCGGCGGCGTGTGGAGCCGGCCATTTCGGTCCTTGGGCTCCACCCTTTTTCTGAAGTGATCACAGCTACTTGCCGGAAGGGTTCCACCCTTTCCGGCGACCCGGCGTGCGGCTGGGTGGACCGGTTCCGACGTCGCGAGGCCTGCCCGGAACGCGGCAGAACCGGGGGCAACGACGCCCTCAACCCGGTTCCGAACGCCCGTGTCCGCCCGCCTCCGTCACCCCCTGCGCATCGTCGCCTCGGCCTCCGGGTCGCTCGGCGCGATCGCGCACGTCCCGTGGTGGCGGCGATGAGCGGGCGGGACTGGCAGGCCTTCGACGCTGACCTGCGCGCGCGGGTGCCGGAGCTTGCGGTCGAGCTTCTGGGCAAGCCGAGATTTCGCGCCGGCCAGGAATGGCGCTGGGGCCGCAAGGGTAGCCTGTCCGTCGTGATCGGCGGTGCAAAGGCGGGCATGTGGTTCGACCACGAGGCGGGGCAAGGCGGCTGGTTCGTCGATCTGGTCGGTCGCGCCCTTGGCCGCCCGCGTGATGCAGCCCTCGACTGGACCGCCGACCGGATGGGGTATGGATCACGCGACCGGCCCGTTGGGCAACGCCCGACGCCGGCAAGTTTCCCCGCCACTCCACCGAGCCAAGCCTCCGCACCGCGAGATGAGGAGCAGGAGACGGCGGTCGCGGATGAGGGCGTCGACCTTGCAGCGATAAGGGCAGAAGGCGCTGCCGATCGCGCCGCCCGGATCTGGAACGCTGCGCACCCTGCGCCGAAAGACCATCCCTATCTCGTCGCCAGGCAGGTCGCGCCGCTTGCCCTGCGCATGGATGCTCGCGGCCAGCTCGTCGTTCCATTGCAGGATGCCGCCGGCAAGCTTCACAGCATCGAGACCATCGCACCCGACGGCGCCAAGCGCTATCTCGCGGGTGGCGCCAAGCGCGGGCATTTCGCCGTGGTGGGGGCCGGGTCTGCGCCGCTTGCGGAGCCCACCGGACCCGTCCTGATCTGCGAAGGCTGGGCCACTGGCGCGAGCCTCGCCATTGCCACCGGACACAGCGTCATCGCCGCGATGGATGCCGGCAACCTGCTGCCGGTCGCAGAGGCGCTGCGGGCGTGCTTCCCGCATGCCGATCTGGTGCTGATCGCCGACAACGACGCGAAGCCCGATCGCGACACCAACCCCGGCGTCGAGGCCGCGCACAAGGCTGCACTGGCCGTCGACGCCCGTATCGCCATTCCGGTCATTCCGGGCGATGCCAACGATCTTTTTCGCACCGAGGGAAAGGAAGCAGTCGCTGCCCTCGTGGCGGGTGCGGTGCGAATCCCTCCGCTGCCACCGACCTATCCGGCACCCGTGCTCACGCCCGAAGAAGCCCGTGCCAGCCTGGCCGACGCCATCAACACCTTCATGGCCGAGGTGCCGCGGCACTGGGCCGCCGTCGAGGCTGCGATCGAGGCGGCAAAGGATGCCGCGGAGGACCGCAGTCCTCTGGATTTCAACATCGTGGCGTGCGCCGTCGTTCCGCCGCTGCTTGGCCTGCCGGTCGATGTGGGTCTCGGCAAGACCTCGAGCGCGCGGGCCGCCATCGCCGCCCTCATCGCCTCAGGCGGGCTTGGCGGCCGCAAGGTCGTCTACGCCGTGCCGCGCCATGATCTCGGAGCCGAACAGGTCGCCGCCTTCCAGGCCCTTGGCCTTCGCGCCATGCTCTGGAAGGGCCGAACGGCTCGCGATCCCACCCCTGAGAAGCCCGAGCAGCAGATGTGTCTCGACACGGAAGCGACCTTCGATGCCCTCGAGATCGAACACCCGGTCGAACAGAGCTGCTGCATGGCCAGGCGCGGCAGCGAGTTTCTCCTGTGCGCCTACTACCATGCCTGCGGTTACCAGCGGCAGAAGCCGCTTGCGCAGGTAGCCGACGTGATCGTCTGCGCCCACGACAGCCTCTTCCACATGAAGCCCGAGGCCATTGGCACGGTTGGCCTGCTCGTGATCGACGAGGCCTTCTGGCAATCGGGCCTGCGCGGTCTCGACGGCAAGGCCACGTTGACCCAGGACGGGCTCGAGCCGGGACGCGCCTCGCTCGTCTGCTACACGTCGCAGGGCAAGATCGACCCGGAGGCGACCGCCAAGCTGGTGGCAGCCCGCGATCGGCTCTTCAAGGCGCTGCAGGTCACCGAACCCGGTCAGCTGCGGGCAGGCTTGCTGGAAGCCGTCGGCCTCACGCCCGAGGATTGTCGCAAGGCGGCTACGCTCGAACGTCGCCGGATGCGCGATGCCGGGCTGTTGCCGGGCATGTCGCCAGCGGGAGAGCCATGGGCGCCGCCCGGACGTTGCGTGACGCTCTGGCTGATCCTTGCCGAAGCACTGGAGACAGGTCATGACGCTGCCGGCGCCGAACTCGGCCACGAGATGACCGAAGCCGGTTCGGTCCGCGCGCTTCGCCTGCGCTGGCGCAGCCGCATGCGCGCCGGCTGGGCCATCCAGGTGCCGATCCTGCATCTTGACGCCACGCTCCGGCCTGAACTCGTCCAGACCTACCTGCCGATGATCGGCATCGGCGCGCCGGTGGCTGCGTGCCAGCCGCATGTGCGGATCAGGCAGGTCACCGGCAGCCCGACCTCGGCCCGCGGGCTGACGCCGGGAGCCGACGCGTCGGATCGGGACCGCAAGGCGGCCGCGACCCGGTTGCGCGATCTCAGCGCCTGGATTGCGCTGCGCGCGCGGCAGTGTCATCGCCCTGGTGCCGCGGTGGATCTCCTCGTCATCGGCCAGAAGAGCGCGGTCGATGCGCTGCGGGCCGCAGGGTTGCCGCCACGTGTCGAGGCGGTTCACTTCAACGCGCTGAGCGGGCTCGACCGTTGGGGGCAAGTCGGTGGCATGATCGTGCTGGGTCGCACGCTGCCTGCACCACGCACGGTCGAGCTCATCACGATCGCGTTGACCGGCCGCGTGCCGGCGCCGAACCCGGAAGAGGCAGGCTGGTGGTATCCGATGGCCGACCGCCGTCTTCGCCTCGCAGACGAACGAACCGCGCCGCTCGCCATGGAAGCCCATGTCGATCCGATTGCCGAGGCCGTGCGCTGGAGCATCTGCGAGGGCGAACTGATCCAGGCGATCGGCCGCGGGCGCGGCGTCAACCGGACCGCCGACACGGTGCTGGAGATCGACCTCCTGACCGACGTCGTCCTGCCGGTGACGGTGGATGCGCTCGTGTCATGGTCGGAACTGCGGCCGACCCGACGCGATCTGATGGCGCTGTCGGGCATCGTGCTGAACAACGCCGCCGACATGGCGACGTGTTTTCCAGATCTCTGGCCGACGCGCGAGGCTGCCAAGAAGGACGGCCAGAGGAAGGGGACAAACTGCTATTATAGGAGCTTCTATAATAGCAGAATGTCCCCATCCTCTGTGGAGGTGACCTACCGCCCGATCGGCGCTGGCCACCGCGCGCGGATCGCGCTCGTCGATCTGGCCCGCATTCCCGATCCGGAGGCCTGGCTCACCAACCGCATCGGACCACTCGCCAGCTGCGAGATCCGGCGGGTCGAAAACGCTGTGACCGACGCGCCTGGCCCGTCCGACTAGCCCAGCCGGATGGATCGGACTTCGACACCCTTTCGCCCTGGGCCAAGCCTGACGAGTACGCCCTGATCAGCGGCTAGCGTGGAAATCCCGCTGCGCGTCAATGCGGTTGCGTGGACAAACACGTCGCCGTTGTCGGTACTGATGAATCCAAAGCCCTTGATCGGGTCGTAACGCTTTACGACACCGCTGTGCTCCGGGCCTTCGGGATCCGCCCGAACAGGAGGTTCAGAACCAGCACGGATGGCATGTCCTGCAACCGGTCCGCCGCCCATGGTGACCGAGACGACCTCGGCGACCTGCGGACCCTTGAGGCCGATTTCCGTCCTGACCGTCAGGCGCGAACCTTCAGACAGATCGCTGTATCCGGCGGCCTGCAGACGTGAGCCGTGAAGATACGCACTCGAGCCGTCACTCAGCTTCACGAAGCCGAAGCATCGACCGGCGTTGAACCAGAGCAGCTCGGCGTCCTCGGCCGCGCTGACCGGCGTCTCGGCAGGCGCGGTCTGCCACACAGGGGCAGTCCGCCGCTGAAAAAAGCTAGGCTCCGAATCTACACCGCCCTCATAACCATAATGGCCGCGGCTTCGCGACTGACGATGATCTCGATACCTGCCCATTCTCGCACCGGCTACATAGGAACCGGCGCCGCTTATAGCCGGGATTGATCCCCAATCAACAGACTTTCCCTGTCTCGCAATCCGGAAAAATCCAAACCGACACCACCGTCGCGTGCGATGGAAAATCAGCCGGTCTTTCGCTGTGAGGGCATGCAGTATCACGCACGCGCTCGATTGCCGGCCGCCTGATCGAGGAAGGCATCATGGGCTTGAGCCCGACCGAGCCGACGCTCGACCAGATCGAACGGCTGCACCGAGGCTTTCCCGAGGTTGCGCCGGAACTGATCGAATGCGAGACCGACGCCTGGGATGCACGCATCGACCGCTGGCTGACCCACGACATCCGCAGTGTCAATCGAGGCCATGGCGGCTACGAGGACTGGCGGGACGAGGAGTTCGAGCGCGCCGCGCCGATCCGCGACGTGTCGGTCGGCGAAATCCTCGAGGGCGCGCTCGGGATCGAGCCAGCGAAGTGGACCAAGGGCGATCAGATGCGGGTCGGCGCCTGGCTGAAGTCGCGGGATTGGGAGCGCTATCGCAACCGCAACGGCGCGGCTCGTGAATGGCGATATCGCAGGCCGGATGGAAACGGCTGACGGCAACCACCGCTGATCGAAGGGCAAAGGGTATCCGAAAGGGTGCCCTTTTTACGTTCAGGGTAGGTCCCACTTCGAGATTGGTCCCACCTTGGCAGCGAAGTGGGACCAGGAAAAACCGTTTGAAATCAATGCTGGTCCCACTGGTCCCACTTGGATCACCACATTCCTTTCTTCCTATAGAGAAAGGGTATGTCCCTGCCGTTTTTCGTTCTTCCTCATACGACGTAAGGAAAAAGGTGGGACCAAGTGGGACCAGTGGGACCAGCATTGTTTTTGTTGATGTTTTTGGTGGTCCCACTTCCGAGCAAGGTGGGACCTGGCATGAGCAAGTGGGACCAGGCAGCAGCCAGGGCGATTTCTCTTGAACCACGGCCGCCGACATGATTCCCTACCCATGACCAAAGCCGAAGGCCCACAGCTTGTGAGCCTTCACCATGAACACAACGATCCTCGCGCAGGACATCCGCCCCGAACCGGGGCGCCGTGCCGCATCAGGCATCCTCGCCCTCGATCTGGGCACCGCCAACGGTTGTGCATTGCGCGACCATTGCGCAAAGGCTGAAACCGTCGAATGGCGGTCAGTCCCGGACTGGCCGGCATATGAAGCATCATCCGATGGCCGCATCCGTAGGGTTCATCGATCCTCGGGTGCAGTGGCGGGCCGCGAGCTTCGCCCCCTGCTCAACAAGAAAACGGGGTACCTCTCGGTCTGTCTTTCCGAGCGCTCTCGCTCGAAGCGCATCGACATTCATCGTCTCGTTGCAACCGCATTTCACGGCCGCCAGCCGTCCGCACGCCATCTCGTCGCGCACAATGACGGCAGTCGGATCAACAACGCGTCCGCCAATCTGCGGTGGGCAACGCAAACCGAGAATCTCGGCGATTGCCACGCGCATGGCACCGCCTTGATCGGTTCGAGAAACCCGGCGACCCGCATCAGTGAAATCGACGTTCTTGCCATTCGGGGGATGAAGGCCACGGGAATTCCGCGACCCGTGATCGCGGAAGGCTACGGGCTGCACAAGCGATCGGCCTTCAGGATTCTTGCCAAGTCCACCTGGGGGCATGTGCAATGAGCATTCTTTCACTGGACCTTGGAACTCGGACTGGTTGGGCGCTTCTCGGCCGCGATGGGATGGTCACGAGCGGCACCGTCGATTTCAAGAACAATCGGTGGCAGGGCGGCGGCATGCGCTTTCTGCGCTTCCGTGCCTGGCTGGACGAAGTCCATAGCCTCGCCGGCGGCTTCGATCAGCTGATCTACGAGCAGGTTTGCCGGCATGCTGGAACGGACGCCTCGCATCTTTACGGAGGTTGGCTGGCAATTGTCGCAGTATGGTGCGAGCACCACGGCATCGCTTACCAGGGCGTGCCGATCGGTACCATCAAGCGGTTCATCGCCGGCAAGGGCAACGCCGACAAGGCGGCGGTCATTGCCGCCGTCCGTGATCGTGGTTTCCAGCCTGCCGACGACAACGAGGCTGACGCCATCGCCATCCTGCTCTGGGCCATCGAGACCAGGGGAGGCATGTCGTGATGAACGCGCAAGCTCTGCTCAGCGAGGCGGCCCGCATCGTGTCGGACCGGCGCGTCGCCTATGGCGATCCGGCGTCGTCCATGGCGGCGATCGCTGCCCGCTGGTCGGTGACGCTCGGCGCGCCCGTGTCGGCCGCCCAGGTCGTGCTCTGCCTGATCGACCTAAAGCTCGCCCGCCTGGCGCACGATCCGGCGCATGAGGACTCGATCCTCGACGTGGCCGGCTATGCCGCCGTCCTCCAGGAGGTCACGCGATGAACTGGCTCCCCAGAGGATATGGCGGCGAACGCCGCGATCCCGAACAGGTCAAGGGCGAAGGCTGGCGCAAGCAGGGCCTGCTGGTCGTCAGCCCAGCCGACCCGCGCCTCACATGGCCAGAGCGGGAACTGGTCAAGCAACTCGGCGACAAGCTGTACGGCAAGCGCCCCGAGCCGAAGGAGAGCCGGTGATGGCACGAGGACGCAAACGCAAGACCGGCACGCGCTATCCCTGTGGCAAGCTGGAACGAGCCGAGACCGAACGCGAGGCGATGGCGGTCGCGCTCGATGCCCGCCGCCGCCACTACGGCGTGTCGATCAAACGAGCGAGGGACCAGCGGCTTGGTTCAACACTCGGCCGGCTGGCCTTCACGAAGCTGATCAGCAATGACCAGCACGAGGCTGGCCGGGTCTTCGGCGAGCTCTACCAGCGTCATCATGCCGTCATGGGTTTGCCGGCTCCCACCCCGCGCTCGATCGCGGGTCGCCTGATCGAGGAAGGCATCATGGGCCTGAGCCCGAGTGAGCCAACGCTCGACCAGATCGAACGGCTGCGCAGACGATTCCGCGAGGCCGCGACGGCGCTCACCGAATGCGATCGCACAAACCGCTTCGATCCTGGCCGGGGTCCGAGCCACCTCGTTCACCGCGTGGTCTGCACCGATGAGGATACGCTGTCCTGGTCGAACGACGACATCGCCAACCTGCGGGTCGGCCTCAACGCGCTGGTGCGGGTGTTCAGGATCTGATGCGTCGGGGTCGCTTATGAACGAAAAAACCCGCCACCTGGAAGGTGGCGGGTTAAGATATCCTCCAGCTTCCGATGCGCTCCGGCGCAACTTCGGGATGAGGAGGGCTGACAGACTGCCTCCGCCTCTTCAGACGTTCCCTCGGAATGAACAAGGGGCCTTTCGGCCCCTTGTGAAAAACAGATCGTCCGGAAGGCGTCAATCGAGAGCTTCTGCCCAGCCGGCGGCGCGATAGGGCATGGTCGGCGTCTGGAAGACGTTGAAAGTGTCCTTGGCCGTGCCGGCGCCGCCGAGCGCCACCGACAAGCCGATGCGGAAGGCATGCTCGGTACCACGGTCGTCGTTTCCGTTCTCGTAGTCGCGGTACTCGTAGGACCCGGTCGCGAAGATCGGAAGCTCGGACGACACCCTGGCCGCACCCTTGGCTCCGATGTTCCAGAAGCGACCCCACTCATCGCCGTCGTCGAAGCCGTCTTCGGCGTAGCCATAGCCGCCCGACAACGCCACCGCGACGCGGTCACTGAAGCCGTGGATCACGCTGCCGCCTACGAAGTACCCGGTGAAGCCCTCGTCATCCTCGTCGACGCGAATGTCGGCCCAGCCGGCATGGCCCGTCAGCGTGGTGTCGGCCGTCAAGGCGTGCGTCAGCAGGACGCCCCCGGTCCAGCCGAAGTTTTGATCATCAGCTTCGTCATACTGGCTGGTCGTTCCGAAGCTTCCAAAAGCTCCGATTGTGCCGCCACCGACGCGGACGTTCAGGCTCGAGCCGGCCACGGCCAACAGGTTCGGTGCATTTTCGTCCCAGTCCTCGTCTTCAGCCAGATGCAGCAGTTCGAACTGCAGATCTGAACTCCAAATCAAGCTCTGAGAGACATCGACGTTGACAAAACCGGAAGCATAGCCGCCCCACAGTGTATCGGATACCTCGGGGTCCCCATCTTCTTCATTGGAGAACCCCAGCGCATTGCCGCCGATCTCGAAGGCGCCCTTGATGCGACTTTCGACAACGGGTTCGATGAAGGACTCGGGAACGATTGCGTCGGCGGCGACCGCGACACTGGCGCTGGCCAGCAGTGCCAAGACTGACAAGGAATGCTTCATGGATAATAAACTCCTAAAGAGCCTGTCGCCCAATGGGTGCGTCTTAGGATCCGTGGCGCTCCAGCGCGCCATGACGGCGTAGGGAGCCGGGTTTCAGCCGCTCATTGCGACCTGTCCTGGCCGTTTTTGCAGTTCTACCCCGCGTTTTCTGTTCGGCGGACGGACTCCCGGTGCAGTTTTCGAAGGTTGTGAACGGCGGCCTGGAGCTGCCACTCGCCGCGGCAGAGCTCAAGCCCGCGCATGCTGAAGCGACCGGCATCCTGGCGATCCTTCATCTGTCCGAACACCGGCTCGACGCTGGCTCCCCGTTGACGGTAGAGCGCGCGGCCGCGCTTGGTCCGCAGCTTGCGGTCCATGCGCTCCCGCGCCGTCATGGACTTCGGCATCCGCCCCCGCGGCGGTGGAGCCTCCCGCAAGGCAGCTCGCTGCTTGTGGTCTTTCTGCGTTGCAATGAACAGTTCGCATTCCTCGGTCTGGCTGGCGGCATTCGCCTCCGACCAGTACCCGGCATCCGCAACCGCCGCACCGAGAACAGCTTCCTCGCCCGCTACTGCTTCGACATTGGCCTGTGCCTGGTCGAGCATGCCGGTGAGTTGACGGACATCGTTGGCCTCGGTGGTGACGTCAGCGGCCAGGATGATCTGCCCGGTCGTCACCACCGCCTGGGCGTTGTAGCCCTGCACCCAGCCGCGCCGCGTCTTCAGGATGCCGCTCTCCGGATCCGTGGTGTTGGCCACCGTGTCCGGATCGACACTCGGGTCGGGTTCCTTCGGCTTGCGTCCGCGCTTGCGCCTGCCGGTGGCCTTCTCCTCGGCCTCCCGTGCCGCGATCTTCTTTTCCTGGCGGCTGGCCGCAGCGGCAGCCTGTGCCTGGAGCTTCTCCTGGCAGGCCTTCAGTCGAGCCAGACGCTCTCCGCGCCGCTTCAGATCGCCAGGCATGGCCGGACCACTGGCCTCGGGGCCGAACTGACGGTCCTCGCGGGCATCCGTCGCCTCGGCCTCCGCCAACACCCGGTCGATCTGCTCCCCGATCGTGCTGGCCGTGCGGTTGGCGTCCAGTGACGCGTTGGCTTTCACCTTGGTGCCGTCCAGCGCAACCAGCCCGAGCCGGATCAGGCCGGCCTCCCGGCACAGCTCCAGAACCTGGAGGAAGACGCCCTTCATCCGCTTGGCATGGCGCTGGCGAAAGCGTGCAATGACGGAGTGGTCGGGAACGTCGTCGCCGACGATGAACCGGTAGCCGGCATCGCGCCGGCACAGCCGCTCGACCGCCCGGCTCGACCGCACACCGTGGCTGTAAGCGTAGATCAACAGCGCCAGCAGCATCGCTGGCGCGAAAGGCGGCTGGCCCGCGCGACCGACCTTGCAGGTCGCCTCGAAGTCGCTGAGGTCCATGAGCCCGACGGCATCCACAATGACGTGGACGATGTCGCCCTCGGGCAACCAGTCCATCATGTCGACCGGGAGCAGGAAGCGTTGGCGACGATCCGGTTCGCGGAAGAAATGGGCCATGGCGAATCCCTCAACGGCTGCTGGCGCTCAGAAAATCATGCCGCTCAAAGCCCCGTCAACTGAGGGACGGCGATAGTAGCGAGGTTCCGACCGCCGAGACGCCGATTCTGCAACAGGCTCTAAATTGGTTGATAACCATTGCTGTTAACCATCTCGCGCCGGCGACGCAATTAGGCAATCGCGACCCAAGAGATGATTTGTTTCCCAGTGTTGTGCTTTGGCAACACGCGTGTCGAGCCGCACCGCACAATCACTCGAGGCCTCGGCTGTCCGAGGCCACCGCCGCACTCGACGACTGCGATCGTGAACATCGGCTGTCACCCGGACGCCGGCCCTCGTTCTGGGTCTACCGGGTGATTTGCGCCGACGAGGACGTGCGGCACACGGACGACGACATTGGCAATCTACGCGTCGCGTTGAATGCCCTGGTACGTGTATTCCGCCTCAGATGATGCTTTCCCACAGGACAGCGCTACGCAGCGTTTCGCTAGAGCACGAAGAACTTATCATGTTGATATGTATCGCAAAAAGGCTTGACGATCACATGCCGTGCGGCTAAAAGTTCCGATATTGGAAGCTTGGAATTCCGCTCGGAGATTACCTCTCCTGGCGTTTGTGTTTCAGGATCCGCGTTGCACCTCGTCGTCCTCGCCGCTGACGCCAACCGCATCCGTTTCGAAGCCGCCTGCCATCATCTTGGTGATGGCGAAGCCCGTCGTGCCTTCTCGATGGCGCTGAACAAGGAAGGCCGCAAGGCCTACACCGCGCACCGACGTGCGCTGGTCAAGCAGACCTCCATCCCACGCCCTGTGGTCACCGCCGCGATGCGCTTCGACAGCGCCCGTCGCAATCGCCTGGAGACGAGGATCACAGGCACAGGCCGGCATCTGCCGCTGTCAGTGTTCAAGCCACGGCAGTTCTCCTACGGTGTCCGTGCCAAGATCTGGGGCAGGGCACAGACCTACCGCTCCGCCTTCCTGGTCAAAGGCTACGGCAACGAGGCGTTCAAGCGCGTGGGCAAGGCACGACTGCCGATCGAAAGGCTGTGGGGACCTGCGGTGCCGAGCGAGATGCTGCGTGACGAAGCCGTCGCGGTTTGGCACGATCAGCTACCGGCGATCGACGCGGAGGCGCGGCGTCTGATCGGGCTGATGCTTGGCGGTCATCGTATTGGATCGCGTCGGTAGGCGAATGGCGAGTAGAGACGAAGACTAGTTAACTATTGTCTCCGACGTCGTAAGACGCAATCGGAATAGTGAGATTGTTAAGAATGAACACGCGAGAAAGAAATACTAGGCAGGGGGGGTATAGGAGCCCCATAATACTTGTTTATACTGCGCTGTCGCCGCTGCCCGGTTTTCGCGTGTTTTTTCCCGTTTGATTTTTCCGTTTTGTTTTGATTTCAGGGGGTCTAACACACTGAAATCATTGATGTCGACCCCAACGAACCGGGTTTTGAAAGGGTAGAACGCGCACTTCCGCATTTTGCCAGTTCATTTTGATTTCAGTGGGTGCATCGCATTGAAATCATTGAAGCCGACCCCCGATTTCGTGGGTTTCAACCGCGTGTTCGCCGACCGCGTTTCCGCGCCCGTCCGTTTTGATTTCGAGCCGGCTTAACCCACTCGTCGTTGCTTCAGCTGGACTTCTCGGAGAGCCTCCATGATCGTCACCAACATGCCGGTCGAGCGGCTGATCCCCTATGCGCGCAATCCCCGCAACAACACCGCGGCGATCGATGCGGTGAAGGCCTCGATCGCCGAGTTCGGATTTCGCCAGCCCATCGTCGTTGACGAGAAGATGGTGGTGATCGTCGGTCACACCAGGCTTGAAGCCGCCAAGGCGCTCGGGCTTGCGACGGTGCCGGTCCATGTCGCGGAAGGCCTGACGCCAGCACAGGCCCGCGCCTACCGGCTGATGGACAATCGCTCCCACGAAAACGCCGAATGGGACGATGAACTGCTGAAGCTCGAATTCGGTGACCTGAAGCTCGATGGCTTCGATCTCGACCTGACCGGCTTTGACTCCGACCAGCTGTCGCAGCTCCTAGCCGACGTGCCGAGCGAGGGTCTGACCGACGAGAACGATGTTCCCGAGGCGCCTGCCAGGGCGGTGACGCGCCGTGGCGATCTGTGGATCCTCGGCAACCACCGCCTGCTGTGCGGCGACTCCACCAGCTCCGACGACGTCACGCGTCTGATGAACGGCGAACGCGCGGCGCTGTTTGCGACCGATCCGCCCTATCTCGTCGACTACGACGGCACCAACCATCCCACGAAGAAAAACGCCTCGGCGCGGGCCCGGAAGATCGCCAACAAGAATTGGTCCGAGGAGTACATCGAGCAGAAGCACTGGGACGACTCCTCCCAGGGGCCGCAGTTCTACGAGGCCTTCATGCAGGTGGCCATCGACTGCGCCATCGCGGAGGATGCGGCCTGGTATTGCTGGCATGCCTCGCGCCGCCAGGCGATGCTGGAGGCGTGCTGGACGAAGTTCGACGTGCTGCATCACCAGCAGATCATCTGGGCCAAGAGCCGGCCGGTGCTGACGCGTTCGATCATGCTGTGGGCGCACGAACCCTGCCTGTTTGGCTGGCGCTCGGGCCACAAGCCGCATATCAACCGCGAGGGTTTCGAGAACTGGCCGACCACGGTCTGGAGCATTCCCTCGAGCGAGATCGAGACCCGGGAGCACCCGACATCGAAACCGATCAAGGTATTCACGCTGCCGATGGAGCTGCACACGGTGCCGGGCGAGATCTGCTACGAGCCGTTCTCGGGCTCCGGCTCACAGCACATCGCCGGCGAGAAGACCGGCCGCCGCGTCTATGGGCTGGAACTGTCCGAGACTTTCTGCGACGTGATCATCAATCGCTGGCAGGCGTTCTCGGGCAAGGCGGCGATCCTGGATGGCGACGGCCGGAGCTTCGACGAGGTTTCGCGCGAGCGGGTTGGCGACGATGCCGGCGACGGGAAAGCGGCCGAGCAGGATGCTGCTTGATGCAGATGCGGGGTGGCCTGGGTGCGGAGCGCCGGATGAGCGACCGCCGCCCCTGAAGGACGGCGGCTCCAAGGATCGTTCACGTGTCGGGTCGTGTTAGGCGGGCGGCAAGTGATACGTCCGACCGCGTCCCTCTACCTTCTCCGAGGTAACCTCAAGCCCAAGCTTCTTCTTCAGCGCTCCGGAGAGAAAGCCCCTGATCGTGTGTGACGCCCAGTTGGTTGCTACGGCGATCTCGTCGATGGTGGCGCCCTGCGGTGCTCGTAGCATTGCGATAACGGCTTCCTGCTTGGTGCCCTGGCGCATCGTGCGCGCCTTGGGCGCGGGATCGGCCGCAGTGGCGGTATCGGGCGGGGACACCTCGTTCTGCGCGCCCGTGGCGCCCTCTGGCCCGGTGTCGGCGTCCTCCGGCTCGACGCCGATGGCGGCAAGCCCTGCGTCGGTCGCGACCAGCGTGATGTCGTGGCCATCGTCGCTCTCGCGCCAGACGGGCTCGCCCTTGCGGACGTCGGCGGGAACCTCTTCGAGGAGGCCCTTGGCGATCATGGCGCCGACCACCTTGGCGGCGGCGCCGCCACGCAGGCTGTCGGGGAGAGGCAAAGCAATGCGGTTGTCGCGCTGCGCGGCAGCGCTCAGGATCAGGGCCTGAGTGTCGGAAAGCTTGGTCATCGTCGTCTCCGTAGTCGGGCGCGCGGGATGCGGGCCCTCCTACGAGGTCGAGCCCGTCGCTCTGCGGGCCGGATGCGGAGGCGCTGCTTTATGTGCTCGCCGCCTGATCGCATACAGGCTCTGTTTCGGCTGGAAGCCAAGGCGATAAGTGCATCGGATCATGGGTTTGCTGATTCCTTTCAGCGTTCGGAGGCTTCATGGCCGAGCCATCCGGTCTGATCCCGGTCGGGCAGGCGGCCCGGCTGCGGAGAACCGCAAGAATGCACCGTGCTGAGCACTCGCCGCCGAAGGATGCCTCCACATGCACTCTTGAAGCGGAAGTAGGTCCGATTGACTACCGTCATTCACCAATGCCTGAAACTTGTGTCGGTCGACTGTGACGGTTGATCCAGACGAAGACCGAAAGGCGTCGCCTTGATATCGCCATGCATCACGATAACCTGCGATCGGGTTACATTGGGGAATGCTGGGCATGTGGAATCGTTTGATGAATGTATTCGGAGTCCGTCACGCGAAGGTCAGCATGGCGGGCATTCTGACTGTGTTCATTGTTATCACCCAGTCCTTCGCCCAGGACGCGCAACCGCTGAAGGGCGTCGCACTCGTGATCGGAAATGGACAGTACGAGCATCTGCCGCCGCTCGCCAACCCGGTTAACGACGCCCGCGCCGTCGAGGCCCTTCTGGACGATCTCGGATTCGAGACCACCATCGTTTCCGACCGTGATGCCCGCCGCCTCAACCGAGATCTCGGCATCTTTCTTGAAGATGCAGAAGGTGCGGACGTCGCTGTCGTCTACTATGCGGGCCATGGCATCGAGGCGGGTGGCGAGAATTTCCTCGTTCCCGTCAACGCGAACCAGTCCGCGCTCGAAGCGGCAAGTGAGACCCTTGTTCCGGTCTCGGCCTTCATCGAGCGGCTTCAAACGGTGGTGCCGGTTGCCATCGTGATGCTCGACGCCTGCCGCGACAATCCCTTTCCTCCCGGCGCGGTGATACGTCTGGATCCGGGGGCGGAACCGGTTGCGATCGGAGCCGGCGGGCTCAACGCGACGCGCGGCGCGAGGCCGCTTTCGACCACGATGATGTCTGCCACCGAAAACGTTGGCACTGTCATATCATTCGCCGCGGAGCCAGGCCGGGTCGCGCTGGATGGAGCAGCTGGCGGCAACAGTCCCTACGCCGCTGCCCTGCTGCGCCACTTCGGTGCGATGGTGGGTGACGAGTTCGGCGTGGTGATGCGTATGGTCGCCGAAGAGGTATATCTCAAGACCTCCGGCCGACAGCGGCCATGGGTCAATGAAAGCCTGCGCCGTCTTCTCTACTTTGGAGTATCGCCGCAGATGGAAGCGGGCGACGAGGGCGAACTGCTGAAGGAGCGGAGGCAACTCCTGCTCACCATCGCCGACTTGCCTCCGGCGGGGCGCCGACTGGTCGAGAATGTCGCAACGCTCGACGGCGTTCCACTCGACGCGCTTTACGCCATGCTGAAGACGTTGGGTCAGGAGGTTCCCGAAGACGCCGAGGAGTTCGACCGCCTCCTGCGCGACCAGGCTGAGCGAATTCGGCGGATCCTTGCCAACCGCGACATGCTCGAAAGTTCCGATCCAGAGATCGCGCGGCTCGTCGAACTGGCGGACCGGGCCCTGGACGAGGGGGCGCTCAGGACAGCTGTCCGCGTGTACGACGAGGCCAAGGCGCGGGCCGAAGAGATCAGCAGCGTTCTGGATGATGTCGAGGAGAACCTTCGCCAGCGGCGGATCGAAACCGCTATGGTGTTTGCGCGAAGCGGTGGCGCCCGTGAGCTCGCGCTCGATCATCGCGGTGCAGCTACGGATTACGCGCGCGCCTTCCGTGAGGCTCGTCAATGGGACCCCGACGCGGCATGGGGCTACAAGATCGCCGAAGCGAACGCGCTGGTGAGCCTGGGCGATCGCACGGGCGACATAGAACGGTTGAACGAAGCGCTACATGCGGTCCAGGAAGCAGTGGAGCTTGCCGAGACGCTTGGAGATTCCGTGAAGCTGTCGGCATCGAACAAGGTCCGCGGCGATGCGCTCACGGTCCTTGGACGGTTGGACTACGGCACCGGATCGCTTGAGAACGCGATCGACGCCTACCGCATGGCGATCTCCCAGTACCCAGCCGGCTCCAGGGGACCGGAGTGGGCCCACCTTCAACAAGCGCTTGGCGTTGCCTATCTGCTGCTCGGCGAGAGGGAAAGCGGCTATGAACGCATATTCGAAGCGGAACGGGCCTTCCGTAGCGTAGCCGAGTTCTGGGAGGCCAGCGGTTCGCCATATGAACTGGCCCTGGCGAAGGTGGAGATCGGCCGCACCTATCTTGCTCGACTGGATGATTCCGCCCACCGTTTCGAGACGACCCAGTTCTATAGGCTCGGGCTTCAGGAATGGTCGGGCGAGAACGTCACCTTCATCGACCTCGACAGCACGATCAGTGATTTCGAGTTCTATCGGTTGGATCATATTTTCGGTGAGGATTCCTATCGCGAGAATGCCGGCTATGCCGCCTCGCTGTTCCGGGAAGCCCGGACTGCACTGGCCGACGATCGGTACTCGGTCCGGTTGGCGAGTATCGCCACCGACCTGGCCCAGGCCCTCGTCCATGAGGCGACGTCGGAACTCTATGCCAGCCTGGCATGGCAGATGTCGAACGAAGGAGATTTCTTCCTTCCTCGCAGCCTGCGTGAGGATCAGCGTGCAGATACCATTAGCGCTTTGGACCAGATCGAAAGCGCGATAGCGCTGATTGAGGACCTGGCGAACGACGAATTGCGTGCGATTGCCCCCCTTCAATGGGCGCGGGCCCGGCTGACTATGGCGGATGGTCACAGAATTCTTGGCTTCTTCGCAGGTGATCCGGCTCAGCTTCGTGAGGCGGAGCGCCTGTATCGCGACGCGCTGGTTGAAATGACTCCGCAACGTTCCTCGCTCGAATGGTCGCTTGCAACGGCCAGCCTCGCGGACGCTCTCTTGCACCTCGGCGCGGCCGAAAGGAGCCTGTCGTTGACCGAGCAGGCGGTCGAGACCTACCGGCTTGCCATTGGCCGGCTGGATCGCCGCAGCACCCCGATGGAGTGGGCGTCCATCCATACCCGTATGGCAGGAGCCTTGTTTCTGAAGGGCATCAGGCATGCCAATGCTGAAACGGGCCCGTCGGTCGAGTTTCTCAACAATCCGGCTTTGGTCGAAGCCCGCGAGGCAGTGCTGACCGCTTTCGAAACATATCGCGACACAGGACATTCCCACTACGCACGCTACTTCGACGCTGTGCTCGAAGAGGTTATGCTTCCCTTCTTCGTTCCAAGCTCCGAGCCGCCTTTGGCGCCCATCTCCACGGCCACCACCGGTAGGCTCGATCTCGAGCCATTCCTGGGCTCGGTTGCCACGCTGCAGTGGAACGGCGAACCGACTTCTGCGCCCGAACCATTCGATGTGGTCTTCACGACCAGACTGCGTGGAGAAGACGCGGTGCCTACGCTGCACGACCCTCACTTCCTGCCGGCCGACGGTCATCTCTACGGGCATTTCGACGTGGAGTTCAGCTTCTGGGTCAGCGGCTCGGCGGGCACGTTTGGCACGAAGGATCAGTGTTACTGGCGCGATGGCAAGATCCTGGCGGTCTGTGGGCAATATGGCCTGTTCGCGACACGCTCTGCGGACGGAGCATTGACCAGCCTCTCGCTGATCGCCGGCGGTGCGTCGAGTCGCGAGACGTGGACCGTCTCCGGTTTCTCCCTGGAACTCGGAGATTACGTCGACCTCGAGTTGCGAGGCGTGACGGATGATCACGTACGGATCCCGATAGCTATCGAAGGGCTCGACATGGCACCCGCCGGGCCTGTGGATATTGGCTCATCGCTCCCTCAGTAGGCCCACCTTGCAACGACCACTGCTGAACGCAACCAGACCTGCGATAACGATCCCAATTGCTCAGGGGAGGCCGATGCGGCCGTCATCGCCCGAGCGTTGCCGGTTCCGCAGTCTCAATGCACCGGCCGTAAGGGAGCGTTCGCCGTTACCGGCGTCGCGGCGGATGACAGGCTGAACATCAGATCATCGCCGCATGGCGATGCGCCGGTGACGGGAAAGATTCCTGCGAACGGCTCCGGCATTCACGTTTACGAATGCCGCAAGGTTTCCGGCTATACGCGCGAATGGTGCCGGATGGAATGGAATTGCACCGAAGGGTGGGTGTATTCCCGTTACATCTCTGAGCCGGCGGCTACCGCCTCATCCTATCGCGTCGCTGACGTGGAGAACTGGGAGTCTTGAACATGCGCTCGGCGCCGACGGCCCAGGCTAGCATCTTGGCAGAGATTCCATCGAACGGGACCGACATCGAACTGCATTCCTGCGTGGTCACGTCCGGTCAGGGAAACCGCTGGTGTGAGGTTTCCTGGCGCGGCATTCGCGGCTGGACTTCCCCGCTACTTGGCGGAGGGAAGCACAGGCGCGCGTCCGTGATGCGCCTGCCGAGGTGAACTGATCAGTTTCGACCAGACACCCGCCATAGGCAACGAAGCCCAAAACAGGCTTGAGGATTGGCTTATGTCCGAGGACTCCGTGGCGGGGGCGCGGGGGATACTGCTGTTCGGTGTGGTCGCCAGTTTTCTGATCGCTCCCAACGTTCGGAGGCATCATGGCCGAGCCATCCGGTCTGATCCCGGTCGGGCAAGCGGCCCGGCTCCTGATGATCTCGGAGGAGCGCATCCGCCAGCTGGTCAAGCAGGGCTATGTGCCGAGGTCCGAGAAGCGCGGCAATCTCCAGCTCGTCGGCTCCGTCCCGGGTTATCTGCGTTACTTGAAGGACGATGAACGCCGATCGGCCAAGTCGGCCGCCGACAGTCGGGTGCGCGATGCCGGGCGCTCGAGATCGAGCTTCGGATCGCCGAGCCTATCACGTCCGAAAGCCCACGATCGCAGGCTTCAATAGGAGGCGGCTTTGCGCAGGTCCGAAGCCGCCAAGATCTCGTCGCGGCGGTCGAAGAGGATTTCCGTCAGGGCGCAGATGCGGTTGAGGCCGTCCATGTCGGGACGCGCGACTGCGGCGGAAGGTTTCGGGCGCTTGAGCACGGCATTGATGGCGGCGAGGAACCGGCGCGGGTTCTTGGCCATCTCGATGTCGATGACGTCGACCCAGCCGAACTCGGCCGCCCGATTGGCGCGGATCGTCTGTTCGCGGCGCGGTGCGGTCCGCGGCACGAAAAGCGCGCGCTTGTCGAAGGAGATCACCTCGCAGAAGGTGTTGTAGCCGCACATGCCGACGACGGCGCTGGCATTGGCGACGATCGCCTCGAGATTGGCGTCGAAATCGATGATGCGGACGTTAGACAGGCTGCTCGCGCGCGCGGCGATCTCGGACCGCTCACAGTCGGTCATGAAGGGGCCGAGCACGATCAGGAATTCGCGGTCCGGAGTCCGGTCCTGACGCGCGGCGCTCAGCGCGGCGGCCATGAGTTCGTAACCGTCGCCGCCGCCACCGGCGGTCACCAGAACGTAGTCTCGGCCGTATTTCTCCGACGCATCCTCGTCGACCGTGGTGCGCGGCAGGAAGCCCGTGTAGCGGGTCTGCGACAGGATGGCTTCAGAAAGGTCGATCCCCGCGAGCGGATTGTAGAAGCTGCCCGGCCCATAGATCCAGATTTCGTCGTAGAGGGTCAGGTGCTCGACGATGTGCTTGCGCTGCCATTCCTCCCGCAGGAGTTCGGGTGCGTCGAGCACGTCGCGGAGCCCAAGCACCGTGATGGCGCCTTGTGCCTTGGCCCATTTCAGGGTCGAAAGCATCTCGCGGGCAAGCCCGAGGGGCTCCTTGTCGACGATGATCATGTCGGGACGGATACGCTTGGCGGCCGCGCGGATGACCGCCTCGCGCGCGGTGACTGTCTGCTCGAACGTCAATTCGCCGCTGCCCGAGGCATAGGTTCCGTTGTAAAGTTTGTTGGCTGGCGGTATCTGGATGTAGTCGACGCGATCCTCGAAGGGAAATGCGCCAACCACCGGAGAGCCAGAGACGATCGACACGCGAACGCCGGGAAAATGCGAAACGAGCGCATGCGCTATCGTGCGGCTACGCCGCAGATGCCCAAGTCCGAACGTGTCGTGGCTGTACAAGAGTACAGAGAAATTGAAGACCGGGTCCATGCGCGCCTGGTTACGTTCGGCAAACACTTCGTTGCCTCGGTGTCAGACAAGGACCACAGAGGCACCGTGTGCACCCAGGTCCTCGCCTCCTCCGAGACGGGACAGCCATTCACGGTTCCCTCGGTCCGTCGCACTCACGATGGGCGGGCCAGCGACCAACAGCAGACCGAACATTCACGCTCGGCGCGCCGAAATCAAGCTCCAAAGCGGGTACCTGACGACGGACCTTACTGAGCCGCCTACCGGTTGGCGCGTTGGTGCAGCAGCTGCGCGCCTTCGACCAGGAGATCGCGGTCGAGGAGCTACGGCTGAATCTGGGTGACGCGGCCTGATCACGCGGCGCGGTTTGCGTTGTCGGTTTGGGCGACACCGTCGGTGAATGTGACGCCTTCGATGACCATTGGCAACTGGTTCGCGCCCTTCAGGCGTCGCCAGGTCCTTGCGGCGGCCTGAACGAGCTTGAACACCATGAGCTTCGCGGTCTTCTGCGACACGAGTGATCGGGGCCGATCCTCTTGCGCCTTGCAACTCCGTCACCGTCGTCCAGCCGGATGGCGTCGGGCGATCGATGAGCTATAAGCGCTGGCGATGAAAAGCAGGGTGTCGTGATGCCGAGACGCGTACTGGCTGGGCTCG
>NZ_JAOAOQ010000020.1 GCF_030398385.1 Aquibium sp. ELW1220
TCGCCAACCAGATGCGCCTCGTGCTCCACACCGCCGCCTACTGGCTCATGCTCACCCTGCGCGAGGCGGTGCCCGCCAGCCATCATCTCGGCAAAGCCGAGTTCGCCACGCTGCGGCTGAGACTTCTCAAGCTCGGCGCCCGCGTCACGGAAACCGTCTCGCGCATCCGCCTGGCATTCGCCGCCGCCTGTCCCGAGGCAAGTCTGTTCCGTTCCATCGCCGCGACGCTGCAGCCGGCAGGACCGTGAGCCGACCCGGGCGGCATGCCCCCGCAACCAGGCCCCGTCAACCTCCAGCGCGTTCTACAAGTCCAGACCCACCCGCGGTGAAACAGACGCCTCGACTGCCCGCGTACCATCGACCGGCGTCATCCGCGAAAGCGAACTCATGAATAAGACGGGCTAGGTCGTGGTGAATTACAGCAAAGAATCCCTCATCGAATTGCGGCTCATCGCGGTGAAGCGTACTGAATGCCAGCAAGTGATCGCGCCAAAGTTGATTGAAAGCCTTATTTTCTAGTCGCTCCGAAAGCTCTGGGTCCCACCAGCTTTTTTCGTGAGCCAGCCAAGTGGCGTATCTTGCGAGGGAAGGGCTATAGGACTCTTGAGAGAACGGCTCAGTGAGTTTCGTTTCGATGGCCAGGAAGCCCGCTTTTCCCTCCGAGGTCGAGTACCGAATGAAGGCGTCAAAAGCGGTGCGGTCATTCAGTAGGTTGCCTTCGGGTACATGCTCGAATTCGATCAGCTCCAGCCGGCGTCCGGCTGGACCCGGAAGAGCGTACAAAATGGGGTCCGCCAGGTCAGGATTGTTCGCCAGCGGGCCGAGCAAGTTAAAGCACATGGGCTGGCTGCCCAGCATGTTATTGTACAGGCGGTTCGGCTCCACCGCTCCGACATTGGTCTCCTGACGCGTTCGTGCCGTTTCGTAAATACTGGACGTCAGGAAATTCCATCCGTTTCGGCCGTCCGCAGGCTGAAGCATATTTCCGTAGAGTTCGCCTCTCGCCGAAGGGTTTGGGCCGGCTGGTAGGTTCAACACATGCTCCCTGAACCAGGACTGGTGGAACCTCATCCGGGCTTTCAGTGGAGTATCGGAGGCGGCAACATGCTTCACGGAAGGGTCTGCTCGCAATGGGGGTATTGGGGCGCAATCAGGTTCCAATGTAGCCGTTATGTTCGGATCGAAAATGGCCAAAACCAGTCTTTCCTAGAAAAACTATCTGACCATCTCGGTCTCAGTCGTGGCGGCGATCTTGGTCGTTCAAGCGGTTGATCACGTCACGCGCTTTGCTGGTCACGGCAGCCTGTTCCAGATGTGCATAACGCATCGTGGTGCGGACGTCAGAATGGCCCAGAACAGCTCCCACTTCATAGACGTTCATCCCGTTCTGGATCAGCCTAGTCGCATGGGTGTGGCGAAGCGTGTGGACCGTGAAGTCAGGGATGCCGGCGCGGCGCATCGCTTTTCGAATTGACGCCACCGAATACCCTCGTGCCTCGCCTGACCTATTGGAGAACAGAAATTCCGAGCTGCGAGTTTCCGCACGACGGCTGACGATCTCGGCGACACGATCGGTCATGAAGATGATGCTCTCGTTCTGGACCTTGGATCGCCATAGCCGGATCAGGCGTCCTTCGAGGTCGATCTGACGCCAGACGAGGTCGGCGATCTCGCTATATCGGGCGCCAGTGTCGAGAAGGATCACCACGATATCCAGGTTGTCTTGGAGCGCCTGGCGCAGTTCCTGGGATCGCTTGCCGAGTGGGGGAAGGCCGGGTGTCTCCCGGTATGGATCGAGTTCCGACAGCAGCCGTCGCTCATCGTCGGCGGTCAGATAGCGGACCATCTTGTTGGGGACTTTGATCGGCGGTGCCTCGATGTCGGAGCAGTGGTACCCGTTCTTCCGAGCAAGTTGGACGGCAGCGATGATGCAGCTGATCCCGTGTTTGATCGTCTGGGCTGCACACCCTTCGTTCAACCGTTTCCGCCGAAATTCTTCGAGATCCGCGGAGGTCAGATCGCTGAGCAGCGTTGAACCGTTGAGGGAACGGAGGATGGTGCGGCGGTGGCTGATCAGATTGCCGTGGTTTGGCGTTCCTTCCTTGCTGCTGACGTACGTCAGCAGGGCTGACGCCAGTGTGGTTTCCTTCTTCCTGCCCACGAGGATTTCTTCATGGGCGTCGGCACGGATTCGGGCGGCAACTTTCTCGGCCGCCTTGCGATCGGTTGTCCGCGTCGAGCGGATTATCGTCCGGTTGTTGATCTGGAACTGGGCGTACCAGAATTTCGAATTACCACGTTTAATCAACGACATACAGCCTCACCAACGCTTGATCCCGTCAAGCCTTACGCGGCGGTACGTCCAATGGTAACGCATCGATGACAACGCCAAACACAATGTGATCTTCAGGGTGGCTAGAAACAAATTCGGATATCCCCCATCTACTTGCCGATGCCCATTCTCCTAAACATCCATTTTTTATCCCGACCAACTTTATAGGTCGGCTCATTCAAACACGTGCGCGCCGACAGTTTTCGCCGGCCGCCATTCATCACATTGGTCTTATTTGTACGCTGCAGCAGAGCAGAGCTGCACGCGCTTTCTATGGATATTAAAAAATCATGACTTGGCTGGACAGAGAATACGTACTCTCCATCGGCGCCCACATTATCAATAAGAACGTCGGCTTCGCCAATTGGGCCGATGGGTTCGAGAGACTCAGCTGTACAATTTGGAACCTGAAGGAGTCGATCGAGCTAGGCTACGCCTACTGTGTCGAACTTAGGAATGGCCATAGGGCAAAAGAGAATTTTGTCTCCACCTCTATCCTGTCGGTCGATGTGGATGAGGGAATGACGCTGGACGAAGCCAAAGCTCATCCCCTGGTCGCAGCCTACGCGACGTTCATATACACAACATGCTCACATACACCGGAAGCTCACCGATTTCGTATTGGGTTCGCATTGGAGCACCCGATAACCGACCCGGTTGCCGCAACGGCAGCCACACGGTCTCTGCTCCTCCGCCTCTCCGGTGACGGCTCGACGGACGATGCGGCGCGGATGTTTTTCGGCAATTCGAACACGCAGGTGGAATTGTTCGACCGGGGGCTTCCCCAATCCGTCCTGGATGAACTCGTTGCTCAGAGCGAGGGCTTTGTCAGATCGCAAAAGCCAAAACTGACCGATCTGTCTTCGCGTTCAGCTCTCCATATCGATCCCGATCTATTGGTTCGGCTGGAGGGCGGTCCATCCGTCCCGTTCAGCGATCTCCGCCTGAAGAACCGCGTCCACTGCCCATTCCACAACGACAGGAAGGCAAGTGCGTTCGTGACCCAGAACCGCGGGGGTGAATATGGAATTCACTGCCAAGCTTGTCGCACAACCTACTGGCCTACGGGGGTCCGAGGTGCCTTCCATTTTGATCATTTTGACAAATTGGCGCGCCTGATCCACGACCAAAAACCGATCGAGGTCGAGCAGCAGGACCCAGTTGCGAGGCTGCTGGGTTGGAAGGAGTTCCAGTCCAGCCGTGTCAGATATGTGAACACGCCGTACATCGAGCCGTTCCCATTCGAGCCGGGCATCACGTTCATCAAGAGCGGCAAAGGGACGGGGAAGACGCAGCTTCTGAAAAGCTTGTCGCTGCACGACAAGGAGAGGGTCTTGCTCGTTGGTCACCGCCGGACGCTGATACGCGCGAGTTGTAGGCGGCTCGAGGTCAACTGTTATCTGGAAGAAGCTGACCAGTTTGGCGTTCCACCGAGATGGAAGGATCGGTATGGCGTCTGCTTGGACAGCATTTCCAAGGTAGACCTAGAGAAACCCTATGACTACGTCATTTTGGACGAGTCGGAGCAGTTGCTGGCGCACCTCCTGTCGGAGACAATCAAGGATAGGAGGTCGGAGGTCCTTCGCCGACTGATGCATGTGCTGAGCACCGCAAAACGGATTATCGTGCTGGACGCCGATCTTTCCTGGCCATCGTTCCACTTTATCACGCGGTGGGCAAACACCAGGGAGGAAAAGAAGTCCCAACTGGTGATTAACCTTCATAAACGCCAGCGAGGATCGCTCACTATGGTGAGCACACGGAACGAGCTGATTGGCGATCTCAAGCGGTCGGTTGTGGACGGGAAGAAATGCTTCCTGACATCCAATTCCCGCAGCGGAATCGATAAGATTGAGGCTGGTCTGAAGGAAGAGTTTCCTGATTTGCGGATACTGAAGGTGACAGCGGAAACTGGCCAAAATCCGGAAACCCAGATGTTTCTGGAACGTCCAGCTGAGGAAGCGAAGAAGTACGACCTCATCATGGCTTCGCCGAGCATGAGCACAGGAGTCGACATCACGTTCGAAGGGAATGCCGTATACTTCGACGCGGTCTATGGGCTCTTCGAGCCGCTGATGCTCACCCATTTCGAATGCGACCAGCAACTCGCTCGGGTTCGGCATCCTGGGGAGGTCAAGGTTTATGTCTCGCCGCAACAGTTCCGATTTGAGACCGACATCAGCGTCGTGCAAGACGACCTGCGTAACCGGGGCAGATTTCCGGGCGATCAGGCTTGAGCGGCTTGCCTGACGAGATCGGGGAGTCGCGGTATCGGCTGGTGGGCGGGTATGCCGAGGCGATCGCCGAGATATCGGAAGAANTCGTCGACCGGCACCATCCGCGAAAGCGAACTCATGAATAAGACGGGCTAGTGGATGGAATCCAACGCTTGGTGCCTGCGTTTGACGGGTGCGGTGAGTTTGTCGGGATCGGCGGTCCAGGTGAAGGGCTTTGGCTGCTGGTTGTGCTCGGCGAGGAAGCGATTGATGGCGGCCTGGAAGTCGACTGGCTACGTCGCCATCACGACCTTCATGTCGCCGGTCGGAATAATCGCGGCACACGCAACGCACCAACGATTGCCGCCGCCAGGGTTGCATCGACCGCACCCGTGAGGACGAGCCGGCTGCCATGGATCTCCATCTCGATACGACCGGTCGCCGCGGGCGCATCAATCTTGCGTGCTCCACCGCGCTCGAGTTGCTGCTCCTGGTCAGCGACAGTGATCGGCATAGACTGCACGGCGGCCTTCGTCTCCGCCACCGCTTTCGCCTTTACAAGCCCCATCTGTCGTGGCCAGATAGTAAGAAGCCCGCGACTGACCCCCCAACGCCGCGCGACAGACGAGATGTTGGCGCCTGGCTCCGCGCTCTCGGCCACAATCCGCGCCTTCTCCACGGGCGTCCAGCTACACCGTTGCCGGCGGCCCGTGATCACCTCCACCCGGCGATAGTCACTGTCTTCATTCCTGACTTGAAGTCTGGCATCAGCGTCGTCCAAGCCGTTCCAGTCGCACTCCTCGCCCAGCCGCACACGATCACGTCGATCGGAATGCGAGACTGGGCACATGTCGGTCAGGGAATATGACCGTTGGTATGACCCATACAAACCGGCTTCCAGCAAACGCGGGGAGGTTATAACGCTTCGCCTATCATATCATGTCATTTTATATGGAATTAGCAGAAGGCAATATAACCTCAAATATAGCCCCACCATTTGCGTTCCTTGCCGAGATTGAACCGCCGTTTCTTTCAATAATAGTCGCGACTAACGACAATCCGATTCCGTTACCGTCCGTTTTAGTGGAGAATAGAGGGTCAAAGATCCGGCCGATAATGTCAATCGGTATACCTCCACCGGTGTCATGAATTCGTAGTAATAATGAGTTGTCTAACTGTTGCCAATCGATATGTATCTCGCGAATTTTGGCCTTGGAATCATTAATTGCATCTCGCGCGTTGTCGATAAGGTTAATAATTATCGTTTGGAGCTCGTCGCTTTTAATATTGACCAACGCGTCGTCTTTTCCATTAACGTGTAATTCTATATCATATATCCGGAATATAGGGTCTACGATGTTTAAGCACTCGTTCACCACCTCACGCAAACCCTTGATCTTTTTATCTCCTGGTTGGGAAAAACGCCTCATAGCTCTAGAGAGATTTGAAATGCGTTGAATTGCTGCCTCCATACGCTCTACTCTCTTCAGAGCTGCCATGGAAACTACGCTGGCGTCTTCCGTAAGCTCTCGGCGCATGTTGTCAAGTGCAAGGCTTATCGTCTGTGCCGGTGTTCCTACCTCGTGTGCAAAGGCAGAGGCCATTTGACCCAGAGAAGCATACCGCGAAAATTTAGCGGATTTGAGAACCTGCTCTGCACGGGACTTGGAGACTTGTGCTCTGTATGCGTTTTTGATGACCAACCATACCGTAAGTGCAACGGAATATAATATGCAAAATCCCAAAATATATGACATGTGCTCATAAAGTAGATTTAAATTTAAAGCCTGTGCGTAAAAAACAATATCCAATTCATGATCAGGAAAATATGAGTAAAATGAGCATATAACAACATAGTCGCATTCAAAAAATTCCATGCGTGAATTTGAAATAATATCGCTAGAATGAAGCCATCCATTAGAACTCGCGCGAATTAATCCGTCGAACCCATATACTGCGCGCGATATATCGCGGGGTGTGGGTAATTCGTTGAGTATTCGAGTTAAATCATCTAAGATGTAAGATGCAACGTAGACTGACATTAGGCTGCCGGCATCATCACGAATTGCGCGCGTTAGCTGGATAGTGACGAGCCCCGATACGCGCCCTAGTACTGGTGAACCGACATAGAGCGCATCAGGCCTTATTAAGCCTGATGCGTGTACTTCGAAATGTCGTCGATCCCCTAGGTACATCGGTGCGGCAAACTCGCCGGTCGACGCAATCAGCCGTCCATCAGAATCAATTACGGACAATATGGAGAGAGTGCGAGGTAGCGAGACACCAGTGAGCCGGCGGTCGCTTGGCAGTGCGCCGTGTAGTGCGATGGCGCTATCTATACTGTTGGCGGCGGAGTCGAACAGGCGCGACACGATCGAACTTGTTATCGTGTTGTGATCAACAACAAGAGTGAGTATCTCGCCCTTTGTGCGCTCAGCAATTACCAAAAGAAGCGAAGTCACTATAAGGAAATACGCTAAAGAGAAAGACAATGATATTAATCGTATTGAAAGCCTACGATTAGAAAAGAACATTATTATTTTCACTCGATGATATCACGGAGATTGTTGGCAATCGATTTGAATAAAGACATTCCATTTTCCGTAATCAATATCAAAGTTCGGCGTCCATCCGATTCGTCGGGTAAGCGTTCCGTAAGCTTCAGTTCGCAAAGCTCATCGATATGTCTGATAGTCGAAGACAGCGGTATGCCAGTTGCCAGGCAAATCGCCTTCGTCAGCAATTTCTCCTGACGCTTATTGTAATCGTATGCGACCGCAAGGATGGACATCTTATCGCGATCCAGCGACAACCCGATAGCCCCCGGATCAAATAAAGGAATCCGGCTCAGGAGACGTATCGCAGCATTCGTCATCTTTTCGTCTGAGATTGATCCTGTCAGGTTATATTTCTTCGAGGCCCGCTCTAGCGACCCCAATAGGTCGGGCATTCGGGCCGGCTTCTGAATGAAATCAAAAAAACCCAAACGCAGGGCGGTTATACATACATCTATATCCGCAAATCCCGTTAAGAGTATAGCTCTTGTAGCAATTTGCGGTATATCAGATATGATCGCTTTGTATAATTCTGTTCCGCGCATGCCAGGCATAAATTCATCGATCAATAGCACATCTACATGGTTGTGCTTTGTGATAAAATCATAAGCATCATATGCTTTGTTCGCAGTGTATATTAAATATCCATTATTTGTTAGTGAGTCTTTCATCTCAACAAGTAGGTCGTCATCGTCGTCGACAAGCAAAATTGACGGCACGTTACCTCTTCGCGTTACTTTGGCGGACACCATCCGCTCGGAAGATATCATTCGACTATTACCGCCCCGTCAAGTAATACAATAAGCTAGGGGCCCTACATGAGGTTGACGTGGTGCAAAGTCATGGATCAGCTGGCGCATTCCTATTGTGCCACGCAGGGGGGACGGAAGGGGAGCTAGATCAAATTCTGTATTAATAGATAGAATGCAATCAAAAGCCATATGTAAATAGTGATATTGCGGCGCTTTCTTTGCCGTATTGCTGCATTGGAGAGAGCAAGCCTCTCAAGAAAGTACGATCGTATCTCATTTCTTTGAATTTTGTGTGAATTATCCATGGCTACTACCCAGTATCGTCCATTCGATGCAAGCGGGAGACTCGAGAAAATTACAGTGTTGTTGAGAAATTAAAAAATGATGGCGGGGAGGGGATAGATGCGGGCTACCCCTCCCCGCTCTATGGGCATGAAATGGCGGATCCCATGCCCATCCGGGCTGTTCGGGGGAACAGCTCAGATCTTTGCAAACACGGTATGCTCTGGCCACTTCAGTGTCCCGGCGTCACACCATGGATCACGTCAAACCTAAGAGCTTCCAAATGATCTAAAGCACGGAGCATTGTTTTTCTATCGTATCCGCTTCTTTTTATCGACCGCCCTTCGATTTCCTGAGCGGCTTCTTCCAGTACAATGGAGATAAAATCTCGAAAAGAAGGCCCGCCCGCAGTTGTGTGTCTTATAAAACAATGCATCAAAGTTTCAATGCAAAGAAGACGTACTGCGAACTCATCACTTTTTTCCATCCTGGTTCCTCGTAGCGGCGACTAAAAACAGAAAAAACAGACAATGTTTCGAATGTTCAAACAATAGGTTAGTCAGAGAGCAATCATTACGAGATACCAGTCAATTGCTTCTCTGACCATAGAATTTGGGTATCATGAGAAAATTGGGCCACGCAAATGGAAATAGAACCAAAATGGTTCAAACGGGTGCCCTGACACATTCCAAGGATTCACATCGTCGGCAGGGCGTGTAAGCCTCCCACGATGGCTCAGATATCGTGAGTGCTCCTCACAGCCGACGACCGCCGGCGGCTCGCGGCGATCTTCGCTGACCGCACCCGTCCTTTAAGCATGTTCAACGGGTGCGGATCATTCTTCATTCGGTGGGCCGGCATCCGGGCAAGGCCGGACCGTCTCCCAAGCGCATACGTCGCCTCCGTCATCGACGCCTATGCGCGTCATATAGTCGGCTGGCGGGTGAGCAGGGCGACGAACGCGAGCTTCGTTCTCGATGCTCTCGAATGAGCCCCTGCACGAACGGCGACCCGTTCATCACGGCGGCCTGCTGCACCATGCCGACAGAGGGTCCCAATATGTCAGCATCCGCTACACCGAGCGACTGGCCGAGGCCGGAATAGAGCCATCCGTCGGAAGTGTCGGAGACCCCTACGACAATGCCCTCGCCGATACGATCAACGGCCTCTACAAGGCCGAGGTCAGCCATCGACGCGGACCGTGGCGATCCTTCGAGGCTGTCGAGTTCACCACGCTGACATGGGTTAACTGGTTCAACAAACGCCGGCTGCTGGAGCCAATTGGATGCATCCCTCCGGCCGAAGCCAAGGAGCGCTACTCCGCGATCCTGGAAGAACCGATCATGACCGCGCGACACAAACGAAACAGCCTCCGGCAAACTTGGGGCGTTTCATCCAGTTATTTTAGCATTTGGGACTAACTGCATGTAAGTCAAATTTTGTGGACCGTATTGTTGCTGCCCCGCACGGCTTTGAACACGTCAGGAAAGAGAGAACATCCGCCGCGTATGCGAAATTGCTGGAGTGTGCAGGTGCAAGTCCATGGTTGATGGGCAGTTCTTCGCGTAACCAAAGTTCGTGTCTGAGAAGCCGAGGCTCCGGCATAGAGCGCGAGTGGACTCATCGTGCCTCCCGATGGGCACCGTAATCCGCTCGGCTCCAGCTATCCATGCTGCACGTGTTGAAGCTAGCAGCACCATTCTTCCGCACCCGAGACGCCGGAAAGATTTATCAGTGAAGAGGAATCCTATCATTGCGCTATTAATCCCGGCCCAGGTAATTCGATCGACAGGATAAACTGAGCAAACAGAAAGCATCTTTCCTTCGTCGAACGCACCAAATATACAGCCTCTTCCGTTCTCGAGGCATGAAACGTATTCAGACCTCGCAAGTGAAGCAGAAAGAGATGGTACAGAAGAATAGCACTGAGAGAATAACCGATTTAGCTCGGATAGATCATGGACGCCAACGTTTCTGACGTACGGAGAAACGAAGTTTTCAACCATCCTGCTAGTGCCGGAGGAGTCATAAAACTGTTTAAACCGCACGGTATAAAATTCCTGGAAGCTCGGGCTAGATTGAATATCACACTCATATTCGGTCGTGGGGAATAAAAGGTCCAAAATGGAGCTTTCTCTCATCGACGGCCGAAGTGGGTGGTCCGCTGTGTCAACGCTCTGCATCAAGCTGGCACGCTTTGGATGCGATAACGGCGATCTTATCGCGTACCCCCCGTCTTGGGTGATCTCCAGCGACAGGAGACATACTTCAGCTCGGCTCGTTCGATTGGATTAGCTTTGAGCAGGTCGAGATTGCGAAAGTTGGGGGACTGAGGATGCCAGACAATTAATTCACCCTAACATGCAGATCGTCGGTCTTCCAGACAAGGCGGTGGCCGAGAGCCGCGAGCGCGTCCAGGCCGCGCTGCATGCTTCGGGCCTGTCGCTGCCGGCCAAGAAGGTGACCGTGAACCTCGCGCCGGCCGACCTGCCGAAGGAGGGCAGCCACTACGACTTGCCGATCGCGCTCGGCCTGATGGCTGCGCTCGGTGCCGTGCCGGGCGATGCGCTGGCGGGCTTTGTCGTGCTCGGCGAGCTTTCGCTCGACGGTACGACGACCCCGGTCGACGGCGCGCTGCCGGCGGCCATCGGTGCCAACGCCCTCGGCAAGGGCCTGATCTGCCCGCATGCCTCGGGTCCGGAAGCCGCCTGGGCGGGCGCCGAGGTGGAAATCCTCGCGCCGCGCAGCCTGATCGCCATCGCCAATCATTTCCGCGGCACGCAGGTCCTGTCCAGGCCTCAGGCGCAGATCCGCCCGCCGGCCTCCAACCTGCCCGATCTCGCCGACATCAAGGGCCAGGAAAGCGCCAAGCGCGCGCTCGAGGTCGCTGCAGCCGGCGGCCACAACCTCCTGATGAGCGGTCCGCCCGGTTCCGGCAAGTCGATGCTCGCGCAGCGCCTGCCGTCGATCCTGCCGCCGCTGTCGCCGCGCGAATTGCTGGAAGTCTCGATGATCGCCTCGATCGCGGGCGAACTCGCCGGCGGCAAGCTGTCCGACCGCCGTCCCTTCCGCGCGCCGCACCACTCCGCCTCGATGGCCGCGATGGTCGGCGGCGGGCTGCGGGTGAAGCCGGGCGAGGCGTCGCTCGCGCACCACGGCGTGCTCTTTCTCGACGAACTCCCCGAATTCGCCGCGCCGGTGCTCGATTCGCTGCGCCAGCCGCTCGAGACCGGCGAATGCGTGATCGCCCGGGCGAATGCGCGCGTCACCTATCCCGCCCGGGTCCAGCTCGTGGCGGCCATGAACCCGTGCCGCTGCGGCATGGCCGGTGAGCCCGGCCACCGCTGCGCCCGCGGCCCGCGCTGCCAGTCCGACTACCAGGCGCGCATCTCTGGCCCGCTGCTCGACCGCATCGACCTGCGCATCGAGGTGCCCTCCGTCTCGGCCGCCGACCTGATCCGTCCCGGCCGGGCCGAGACCAGCGCGGAGGTGGCAGTGCGTGTCGCTGCCGCACGCCGCATCCAGCGCGAGCGCTTCGATGCGCGCGGCATGCCAGGCATCGGCACCAATGCGCAATGCGGTCCGGCGCTGATCGAGGAGATCGCCGCGCCGGATGCCGCGGGCCTGGCCCTGCTGCGCGAGGCGTCGGAGAAGATGGGCTTCTCGGCACGGGCCTACCACCGCGTCCTGAAGGTCGCGCGCACGTTGGCCGATCTCGACGGCGTCGACACGGTCGGCCGCATCCATCTCGCGGAGGCGATCTCCTACCGCATGGGAGCGGACGCGCAGGCGCGACAGGCCGCGTGACGCGCAGGCGACCGGCAGCCTGACGCGCGGACGCGACAGGCTGTGCGGCAATCCAGCGGCCGCTCTTCCGCCCGCACGGGCTCGCTCATGTGTTCCGGACGGATATCCGTCGCGGCTGAAGGCATGCGTGGAAAAACGGTCCCAGGGAGCAGGAGCGAGACGCGAGGAACGCTGTTGGCGTTGGCTCTGCTATTGGTGGACCGATCCGACCATCATGTTCTGGTCGTTGACGAGGCTTACCCAGCGGCCGGTGTGGCTGCTCGCCTGCCGCTTGAGGAAGCGATAGCCGGTCTTGTCCCAAGTCTTCACCTCGTCGGTGAGATTGTCGAGGATGAAATCGCCCTGGTCGGCCCGCACGGTCAGGACGGCATGGCCTTCGCCGTTCTTCTTCCGCACCACGGTGATGAGCAGGTTCGAGAGCGGGATGGACCGCGAGAGCTGGCGGCGCTTTTCGAGAACATAGTCCTCGCAGTCGCCGACGCCGTCGGTGGGATAGGCCCAGACTTCGTCCTTGCCGAAGACGTCGACATCCGACATCGGGCGGATATCGGCATTCACCGTCACGTTGACGCTGGAAATGCGGTTCCAGAGAGCGTTGCTCATGCGGACGGGCCCGCGGTCGGGGGTTGCCGTGCTGCATTCCGACGGGCTGGACTTGCAGAACTCGTAGTGGCCGATCGGTTGCGAGGTCAGTCCGCCGGTTCCGAGCGACTGGGCGGAAGCGGCGCCGGATTGCGCGCCGCCGAGGCCGGTGATCGCTGCGAGAGCGAAGGTCGCACCCGCCAGCCTGAACTTGGAAACCATTCGCACTGCACCCCGCCACGGCGTCTCGTCGTTAACAAAAAGTTAAATTGCGATACCGATTCGTGTCAATCGACAATGCCGGCGCAGAGGTTTTATGGTTACCGCCGTGCGCCATGTGACACATTCCTGTCACGGTTGGACGGTCCGTTCCCGATGGCCGGTGGCGTTCGCGACCGGAAGCAGCGAGGCAGAGACGCCGTCGTCGAGCCGAAGCGACTCACTCGCGGTCGATCTTGCCGCGCATCTTCTTGACCGTGGCGCGGCCGGATTTCTCCTTGAGCCGACGCTCGACGGCGCCGCGCGACGGCTTGGTCTTCTTGCGTGGCGGGGGCGGTGGTTCGGCCGCCCGGGCGACGAGCGCGAAGAGCCTCTCCCGGGCGTCCTCGCGGTTTCGCTCCTGCGTGCGGAACCGGCCGGCCTCGATGACGATCGCGCCGTCCTTGGTTGCCCGCTGCCCGGCGAACTCGATCGTGCGCTCGCGCACCCGTTCCGAAAGTCCCGGCGAATGCGCCGCGTCGAAACGCAGCTGAACCGCCGTCGCCACCTTGTTGACGTTCTGGCCGCCGGGACCCGACGCGCGGATGAAGCTCTCCTCGAGTTCGTCCTCGTTGATGCGCGCGCCCGGCGCGATGTCGAAGGTGACGCTGGCCATCAGATCCAGACCGCGACGTCGTCAAGCGTCTTGCGACGGATGTCGGGAACCGAAGCGCCCTGGGCGGGATAGCCCGTCACGAGCAGGATCAGCGCCTTCTCGTTGTCGGGCCGTCCGCAGATGGCATTCAGGAAACCCATGGGCGAGGGCGTGTGGGTCAGCGTGGCGAGCCCTGTCCCGTGCAGGGCGGCGATCAGGAAGCCGGTGGCGATGCCGACCGACTCGGGCATGTAGTAGTGCTTCACGCGGCTGCCGTCGGGCGCCACGCCCCAGCGCTGGCCGAAGATGACGATCAGCCACGGCGCGGTCTCGAGGAACGGTTTCTCCGCGTCGGTGCCGAGCGGCGCCAGCGCCCGCAGCCACGCGTCTGAGGCGCGCCCCGCGTAGAAACTGCGTTCCTCCTCCTCGGCTGCGGCGCGGATCCGCCGCTTGACATCGGCATCGGAGATGCAGGCGAAAGTCCAGGGCTGCTGGTTGGCCCCAGACGGCGCACTCGCCGCCGTCATCACGCAGTCCTCGATCAGCTGGCGCGGCACCGGCCTGTCGGAGAAATCGCGCACCGTGCGGCGCGCCGACATCAGCGCCCGGAAGGCCATGGCGCGGGCGCGCATCTCGCCCTCCGGCAGCGGCGCGAAGGCGAGCGGAATCTCTGCTCTCTGATCCATGCATCCTCCTCGCCGGCCGCGATCCTGCAGTTGCGCCACGGGCAGCCGCGCGATGCGGCTTCTATGCCCCGGCCGACGGGAAAGGAAAAGGCCCGGCGGGTTTCGCCGGGCCTCATCATAGCCTGTCTTCGCGGGAGCGGAAGGCTACTCGGCGGCTTCCTGCACCCGCGGCGCCGCGCCCATCACGGCGGAATCGACATGGGTTTCGAACTTGCCGAAATTGTCGACGAACATGCCGACCAGCCTTCGCGCCTGCGCGTCGTAGGCCGCCTTGTCGGCCCAGGTCGAGCGCGGGTCCAGGATGGAACCGTCGACGCCCGGCACCGCCACGGGCACGGAGAAACCGAAATTCGGATCGGTGCGGAACTCCGCCTGGTTCAGCGAGCCATCGAGTGCCGCGGTCAACAGCGCGCGCGTCGCCTTGATCGGCATGCGCCGGCCCGTGCCATAGGCGCCGCCCGTCCAGCCGGTGTTGACCAGCCAGCAGTCGACGTCGTGGCGGGCAATCAGTTCGCGCAGCAGGTTCCCGTATTCCGAGGGATGCCGGGGCATGAACGGCGCGCCGAAGCATGTCGAGAACGTCGCTTCGGGCTCGGTCACGCCCTTCTCGGTGCCCGCCACCTTGGCGGTATAGCCGGACAGGAAATGGTACATGGCCTGCGCCGGCGTCAGCTTGGCGATGGGGGGCATGACGCCGAAGGCATCGGCCGTCAGCATGATGATGTTCTGCGGATGCGGCGCCAGCCCGGTGTCGCTGGCATTGGGGATAAAGTGCAGCGGATAGGCGCAGCGCGTGTTCTCGGTCAGCGAGCCGTCGTCGAAGTCCGGCACGCGGTTCTCGTCCAGCACCACGTTCTCCAGCACCGTCCCGAAACGCTGCGTGGTGGCGAAGATCTCCGGTTCTGCCTCGGCCGACAGGCGGATCGTCTTGGCATAGCAGCCGCCCTCGAAATTGAAGATGCCGTCCTCGCCCCAGCCGTGCTCGTCGTCGCCCACGAGCGTGCGCGAGGGATCGGCCGACAGCGTCGTCTTGCCGGTGCCCGACAGGCCGAAGAACACCGCCGCGTCGCCCGCCGGCCCGACATTGGCCGAGCAGTGCATCGGCATCACCTTGCTCTCGGGCAGCAGGTAGTTCAGCGCGGTGAACACCGACTTCTTCATTTCGCCGGCATAGGACGTGCCGCCGATCAGCACGATCATGCGCGTGAAGTCGACGGCGATGATCGTCTCCGTCCGCGCGCCGTGGCGGCCGACATCGGCCTTGAACGACGGCAGGTCGATGATCGTCAGCTTCGGCTCGAAGGTCGGCAATGCGCTGCGCTCGGGCCGGATCAGCAGGTTGCGGATGAACAGCGAGTGCCAGGCATATTCGGTGATGATGCGCGACGGCAGGCTGTTCTCCGGATCGGCGCCGCCGATCAGGTCCTGCACGAACAGTTCGCGGCCCTTGGCATGATCGAGGAAGTCGGCCAGCAGGTTCTCGAAGTGCTGCGGCGACATCGGCTTGTTGTTGTCCCACCACACCCGCGGCTCGGTGTTGGCGTCGCGCACGATGAACTTGTCCTTGGGCGAGCGTCCGGTGTGCTGCCCGGTCAGCGCCACCAGCGCGCCCTGCGCCGTCAGCTTGGCCTCGCCCCGCCGAATCGACTCCTCGTAGAGATCGGCTTCGCCGAGGTTGTAAAACACCTTGCCGGTGCCCGTCAGTCCTGCAACCTCGATCCCGCACGCGGGATTACGCTCGCCGATTTCCTGCATTCCAGTCACTCCCTGCATCTCGCAACGCGCTCGCACGACCGACGGCTGGCGCGATCGGACAGATCGCCGCTGACGCCTAAGAGGGGAGAAACAGAAAAGTTCTTTGATTTCAAATCATTAATCGATTTAAAGATTTGAAATCTTTTTAAATCGTTTAAAGAAGTCGTCCCGAAAACCAAACGAACCCGATCCGCGCCCCATGCGTTCCGGTTGACCGAGGGCGTCGGTTTCGGACCCCAGGCGGTGTCATGGCGCGAGCGAGTGTGCTATGGCGCAGTGGCTGTGCCACATTTTGTACCCAATTTGTCCGCCTATACCCTTCTCTCGCAGCAGGAAGGGACGCCCGCTCATGAGGGATACGCTTGATATGGCAACGATCGCGCTCGTCGACGATGACCGCAACATCCTGACCTCGGTGTCCATCGCGCTCGAATCCGAAGGCTATCGGGTCGAGACCTACACCGACGGGGCGTCCGCTCTGGAAGGCTTCGCCGCCCGTCCACCGACCCTTGCGGTGCTCGACATCAAGATGCCGCGGATGGACGGCATGGAACTGCTGCGCCGGCTGCGCCAGAAAAGCGACCTGCCGGTCATCTTTCTGACCTCGAAGGACGACGAGATCGACGAACTCTTCGGCCTGAAGATGGGCGCCGACGATTTCATCCGCAAGCCGTTCTCCCAGCGCCTGCTCGTCGAGCGGGTCAAGGCCGTGCTGCGCCGGGCCAATGCCCGCGAGGCGGCGGCCAAGTCGCCGACGCCGCAGACCAGGTCGCTGGAGCGCGGCCAACTGGTCATGGACCAGGAACGCCACACCTGCACCTGGAAGGGCGAGCCGGTGACGCTGACCGTCACCGAATTCCTGATCCTGCATTCGCTCGCGCAGCGGCCGGGTGTCGTGAAAAGCCGCGATTCGCTGATGGATTCGGCCTATGACGAGCAGGTCTACGTTGACGACCGGACGATTGACAGCCACATCAAGCGGCTGAGAAAGAAGTTCAAGGCCGTCGACGACGACTTCGACATGATCGAAACGCTCTACGGGGTGGGCTATCGCTTCCGCGAGATCTAGGCGCTCGACGCTTCGGCCTCGTGACGGAGCGGAGCCCGGCAGGACATGGTAGCCGAAACGACTCCCGCTGAGACGAGGACGAACGGGCGACGCGTGCCGGCGGCGCTGCGTTGGTTCACGCTGCCGCTGCGCCGGTTCTTCGGCCACCACGTCTTCTCCTCGCTCACCCGCCGGATCCTTTATCTCAATCTTGCCGGGCTGGGCGTGCTGGTGCTCGGCATCCTCTACCTGAACCAGTTCCGTGACGGACTGATCGAAGCGCGCGTCGAGAGCCTGATGACGCAGGGCGAGATCATCGCGGCCGCCATCGCGGCATCGGCCACGGTCGAGACGGACGCCATCACCATCGATCCGGAGAAACTGCTCGAACTGCAGGCCGGCGAGAGCCTGGCCCCGGGATCGGACCAGCTCGACAGCCTCGACTTCCCGATCAATCCCGAGCGCGTCGCGCCTTTGCTGCGCCGGCTGATCTCGCCGACCCGCACCCGCGCCCGCATCTACGACCGCGACGCCAACCTGCTGCTCGATTCGCGCCATCTCTATTCGCGCGGCCAGATTCTCCGCTACGACCTGCCGCCGCTCGACGATGCGGAGCCCGATTTTCTCGACCGGGTCGAGGACCTGGTCTACGGCTTCTTTCAGCGCAAGGACCTGCCGCTCTACCGCGAGCAGCCCGGCGGCAACGGTGCAGCCTATCCGGAGGTCGTCAACGCGCTCATCGGCAGCCCGGGCTTCGTGGTGCGCATTTCCGAGCAGGGCGACATGATCGTCTCCGTCGCCGTGCCGGTGCAGCGGTTCCGCGCCGTGCTGGGCGTGCTCCTGCTCTCCACCCAGGGCGGCGACATCGACAAGATCGTCGCGGACGAGCGCAAGGCCATCTTCCGCGTCTTCGGCGTCGCGGCCCTGGTCACCGCCACACTGTCGCTCCTTCTCGCCTCCACCATCGCCAATCCGCTGCGCCGGCTGTCGGCCGCGGCCGTCCGGGTGCGGCGAGGCGTGCGCAGCCGCGAGGAAATCCCCGACTTCTCCGATCGCCAGGACGAGATCGGCAACCTGTCGGTCGCCCTGCGCGACATGACCAACGCGCTCTACGCCCGCATCGACGCCATCGAGAGCTTCGCCGCCGACGTCTCGCACGAGCTGAAGAACCCGCTGACCTCGCTGCGCAGCGCCGTGGAGACCTTGCCGCTCGCCCGCAACGAAGCCAATCGCGAGCGCCTGCTCGAGATCATCATGCACGACGTGCACCGCCTCGACCGGCTGATCACCGACATCTCCGACGCCTCGCGCCTCGACGCCGAACTCGCGCGCGAGGACGCCTCGCCGGTCGATCTCAAGAAGCTCGTCGCCGACATCGTCGACCTGTCGCGCGAACAGACGCGCTACAAGAAGACGGTCGCCATCGACACCAAGGTCGGCAAGGACAACGGCCGCGGCTTCCGCGTCCTGGGCTACGACCTGCGCCTCGGCCAGGTCATCACCAATCTCGTCGACAATGCCCGGTCTTTCGTCCCCGACGAAGGGGGGCGCATCGTCGTCGGCGTGGCCCGCACCACCAACCATGTTCTGGTGACGGTGGAGGACAACGGTCCGGGCATCCGCGCCGAGAGCATCGAGCGCATCTTCGAGCGCTTCTACACCGACCGCCCGTCATCCGAGGCCTTCGGCCAGAACTCCGGTCTCGGCCTGTC
The DNA here is from genome assembly GCF_030398385.1 of Aquibium sp. ELW1220. Taxonomy (GTDB): domain Bacteria; phylum Pseudomonadota; class Alphaproteobacteria; order Rhizobiales; family Rhizobiaceae; genus Aquibium. The sequence continues at coordinate 18,581 of NZ_JAOAOQ010000020.1, forward strand.
GATCAGCCGCCAGATCGTCGAGGCGCATGGCGGCCAGCTGACTGCCGAGAACATCGTGGGCGGTAAGCCCGGCGACGTCCGCGGCGCCCGCTTCGTCATGAAGCTGCCGGCTGAGGCCTGACGCGCTTGCGCAACATCCACGCCACCGGCGTGATTCTCGGCGATCGCGGCGTCCTGCTGACGGGGCCCTCCGGCAGTGGCAAGACCACGCTGGCGCTCGAACTGCTCGCACGCGTCGGCGCGACGGGCAGCCTTGCGCGCCTGGTCTGTGACGATCAGCTGTTCGTGGAAGCGCGAGACGGCCGGCTGGTCGCCCGCGCCGCGCCCGCGATCGCCGGACTGGTCGAGATCGCCGGGCTGGGTCCGTCCCCCGTCGAGGCGGAGCCGGCGATGGTCGTCGACCTCGTGATCCGCCTCGTTCCGCCCGGCGAGGCGCCGCGGATCGAGGTTGGGGAGCCGGTGTCGGTCGAGGGCGTGGGCCTTGCGCGGCTTGACCTTCCGGAGCGCGGCGCCGACGCTGCCGCCCATGCCGTGCTTGCATGGCTGGGCCTGCGCCGCGGCGCGCAGCGGACGTCCGGCGCGGCGAAATGACCGGCGCGCGGTTCGATTTGGGCTTGTCAATGCGATCCGGCTCGACAAGATAGCGCTCCTGCCGGCCGGGGCCTTAGCGGCAGGACAGACAAGAACGCCGAGCCGGGCGATGTCGGGAGTAAGTCATTCATGATCGGACTCGTGCTCGTCACGCACGGTCGGCTGGCCGAGGAGTTCCGCCATGCGGTGGAGCACGTGGTCGGCCCCCAGCAGAGCTTTGAGACCGTCTCCATCGGCGCCGACGACGACATGGAAGAGCGTCGCCGGGAGATCGTCGACGCCGTGGCGCGGGCCGACGGCGGCGCCGGCGTGATCATCCTGACCGACATGTTCGGAGGCACGCCTTCCAACCTGGCGATTTCCGTCATGGAGACGGGACGGGTGGAGGTGATCGCCGGCATGAACCTGCCAATGCTGATCAAGCTGACCAGCGTCCGCTCCGGCGACGACATGACCGCGGCGCTCGAGGGTGCCCAGAACGCCGGACGCAAATACATCAACGTCGCCAGCCAGGTCCTGACCGCCAAATGAGCAGCGACGTCGATGCCGGCGATGCGGTGGTGCGCGACCTCGAGATCGTCAACCAGCGCGGCCTCCATGCGCGCGCCTCAGCACGCTTCGTCCAGGTTGCAGGGGCCTTCGAGGCAGAGGTCACCGTCGAGAAGGACGGCATGACCGTAGGCGGAACCTCGATCATGGGCCTCATGATGCTGGCGGCGAGCCCCGGCTGCTGCATCCGCGTCTCGGCCACCGGGGCCGACGCGGCCAAGGCGATCGAGGCGATCGCGGCGCTGGTTGCCGACCGGTTTGGCGAAGGCATGTAACGGCGGCTTAACGTTGTTGACATGGACAGATAAGGATTTCTTTATGTCCCATTGTGGCTGAGGGCGCGATCTGCTAGGGACGCGCCATCCGGACCGGGCGGCCGATGGTGCTGCTCCGGTCCCTTCGTCATGACATGGAGATGCGCAATGGCTGCCAGCCAGGACTACGTCGTCAAGGACATCGCGCTTGCGGACTGGGGCCGCAAGGAAATCGAGATCGCGGAAACCGAGATGCCGGGCCTGATGGCCTGCCGCGAGGAGTTTGGCGAGACGCAGCCGCTCACGGGCGCCCGCATCACCGGATCGCTCCACATGACCATCCAGACCGCCGTGCTGATCGAGACGCTGAAGGCGCTCGGCGCCGACGTGCGCTGGGCCTCCTGCAACATCTTCTCGACCCAGGACCATGCCGCCGCCGCCATCGCGGCCGCCGGCACCGCCGTCTACGCGGTCAAGGGCGAGACGCTCGAGGATTACTGGGACTACACCGACCGCATCTTCCAGTGGCCGGACGGCCAGCCGTCCAACATGATCCTCGACGATGGTGGCGACGCCACCATGTACATCCTGATCGGCGCGCGCGCCGAGGCGGGCGAGGACGTGCTGTCGAACCCCGGCAGCGAGGAGGAGGAGATCCTCTTCGCGCAGATCAGGAAGCGGCTTGCTGCGACGCCCGGCTTCTTCAAGCGCCAGAAGGACGCCATCCGCGGCGTCTCCGAGGAGACCACCACCGGCGTGAACCGGCTCTACCAGTTGCAGAAGAAGGGCCTGCTGCCCTTCCCGGCGATCAACGTCAACGACAGCGTCACCAAGTCGAAGTTCGACAACAAGTACGGCTGCAAGGAATCGCTGGTCGACGGCATCCGTCGCGCCACCGACGTGATGATGGCCGGCAAGGTCGCCGTCATCTGCGGCTACGGCGACGTCGGCAAGGGCTCGGCCGCCTCGCTCTCCGGCGCCGGCGCCCGCGTCAAGGTCACCGAGGCCGATCCGATCTGCGCACTTCAGGCGGCGATGGACGGTTTCGAAGTGGTCACGCTCGACGAGGCCGCCCCGACCGCGGACATCATCATCACCGCGACCGGCAACAAGGACGTGGTCACGCTCGACCACATGCGCGCCATGAAGGACATGGTGATCCTCGGCAACATCGGCCACTTCGACAACGAGATCCAGGTCGCGGCGATGCGCAACCTGAAATGGACCAACGTCAAGCCGCAGGTGGACATGGTCCAGTTCCCGGACGGCAAGCGCATCCTGCTCCTGTCGGAGGGGCGCCTGCTCAACCTCGGCAATGCGACCGGCCATCCGAGCTTCGTCATGTCCGCGTCCTTCACCAACCAGGTGCTGGCCCAGATCGAGCTCTTCACGAAGGGTTCCGCCTACAAGAACGAGGTCTACGTCCTGCCCAAGCATCTCGACGAGAAGGTCGCGCGGCTGCATCTCGGGAAGCTCAATGCGAGGCTGACCGAACTGTCGGGTGAACAGGCTGCCTACATCGGTGTCACGCCGCAGGGCCCGTTCAAGCCTGAACACTACCGCTACTGATTTTTCTATTGCCGGACACAACATCTTGACGCCGGGCGGAGCCTTCTCCGCCCGGCTTCTTTTTTGTCCAGCAAGCTTCTTCACGGCGATTCCATCGACCGGTACAGTGACCTGATTCGCCATGGGATGCGGTCTCGGAGCGGGGATGCGTAATCGGGAGCGCGGCCGGGGCGGCCGGCTGTCGAGCGGCGGAGAGGACGGAAGGATGCAGTTGGTGCGCCCGCGAGATTCGGGGATCGGCGGGTCGTGTTCGGCGACCCACGCGGCGCGGACGAGAGCCGTTCGCGAGACGCTTTGCGCCGGTGCGGCCGGCTTCGCCTCGCTTGCAGGATCGCTCTGCTTGGCCACGCCCGCCGCCGCGCAGGAGCGCGTCGGCGTTGCAGGCGCCCGCGTCATGGGCGGCTTCGGCGCCTTCGAGGTGATCCAGTTCGCCACCTTCGCCGGCGTGCTCGGCGCGGCCCTGGTATCCGCGGTCTGGCTGATTCGCGAACGCGGCCGCATCGCGTCGGAGAACCTGCAACTGCGCGAGCGTATCGCCGAGCTCAATGCTGCCGTGCAGCGATCGGACGCACTGGCCAGCGTGCGCGACCAGCGCACCGTCGTCTGGTCGAGCGAGCACCGTCGGCCGGAAATCCTCGGTTCGCTGCCCGCGGCGCCCGGCGTCCCCGACGAACGCGGTGCCTTCCTCGCTTTCGGACGCTGGCTCTCGGCCGGCTCCGCCACGGCGATCGAGAACGCGATCTCGGCCCTGCGCAATGCCGGCGAGCCCTTCGACCTGGTGGCCGAGACCCGCAGCGGCATCGTCCTCGAGGTTCAGGGGCGCAAGGCGGCCAGCCATTCCATCGTGCGCTTCCAGTCGCTGACCGAGCGCCAGCGCGAGCATGCCCGCCTGCGCGCCGAGCATGCCGCCGTCACCGCCGACCACGACCTCGTGCTGAAGCTGCTCGACTCGCTCGAAATGCCTTTCTGGCTGCGCGACGCGGCCGGCCGCCTGCAGCACGCCAACGAGGCCTTCGCCATCGCGGTCGAGGCGGAGACGCCCGGCCAGGCCGTCGCCGAAGGGCGTGAACTTCTGGGCACGCAGGTTCGCGAGGCCGTGGCCCGCCACCACGCCACCGACCCGGTGTACCAGCAGACCGTTTCGGCCGTGATCGGCGGCGACCGCCGGCTCTTCGCGCTCACCGACGTCGCGACGAAGTTCGGCGCAGCCGGCCTCGCCGTCGACCGCAGCGAGATCGAGACTCTGCGCGGCGAGTTCGAGCGCATGATGCGGAGCCATTCCGAGACGCTCGACCAGCTCAACACCGCCGTCGCCACCTTCGACGCCGAGCAGAAGCTGCGCTTCTTCAACCAGGCCTTCCAGAAGCTCTGGCAGTTCGAGCCCGGTTTCCTGGAGAGCGCGCCCGACAACACGCTGATGCTCGACCGGCTGCGCAGCGCCGGCAAGCTGGCCGAGCAGCCGGAATGGCGCCGCTGGAAGGAAAACCTCCTCTCCGCCTATCGCTCCGTCGACCCGCAGGAGCACTGGTGGCACCTGCCGGACGGGCGCACCATCCGCGTCGTCGGCAATCCGAGCCCGCGCGGCGGCGTCACCTGGGTGTTCGAGAACCTGACGGAGCGCTTCGACCTCGAGAGCCGCTACAACACTGCGGTCCGCGTCCAGGGCGAGACGCTGGACAACCTCGCCGAAGGCGTCGCCGTGTTCGGCCCCGACGGCCGGGTGCGGCTCTTCAACCCCGCTTTCGCCCGGCTGTGGCGGCTCGGCAACGACGAGATCGGCGTCGGCATCCACATCGCCGTGATTCGCAAAGCCTGCGAGCGCGCCTGCGCCAAGAGCCCCTGGCCGGATTTCGTCGCCGCCGTCACCGGATTCGACGAGGAGCGCCGCGAGACGCATGGCAAGGTCGAACTCGTAGAGGGCTCGATCCTCAGCTACGCGGTGATCCCGCTACCGAACGGCCAGGTGATGACGACCTTCGTCGACGTCACCGACAGCGTCAACTTCGAGCGCGCCCTGCAGGAAAAGAACGAGGCGCTGCAGAAGGCAGACCAGTTGAAGAACGACTTCGTGCAGCACGTCTCCTACGAACTGCGCTCGCCGCTGACCAACATCATCGGCTTCACCGAACTGCTGGAGCAGCCCGACACCGGTCCGATGAACCCGCGCCAGGAGGAGTATCTCGACCACATCGCCTCGTCCTCGTCGGTGCTGCTCACCATCGTCAACGACATCCTCGATCTCGCCACCGTCGATGCCGGCATCATGGAACTGGAGATCGGGGAGGTGCCGGTGGCGCGCACCGTCCACGAGACCGCCGAACTCGTTGCCGAGAAGCTGCGCGAGCACGACATCGCGCTGAAGATCGATCTCGCCGCTGCGCCGGCCGCCTTCCAGGCCGACGAGCAGCGGCTGCGGCAGATCCTGTTCAACCTTTTGAGCAACGCCGCCAACTACGCGCCGGAGCACTCGACGATCGTCCTGTCCTGCCGGCAGGCGGACGACCGGATCGAGTTCGTCGTCCATGACGACGGTCCGGGCATGCCGCCCGAAATCCTCGATGCCGCCTTCAAGCGCTTCGAGCCGCGGGCCAATGGCGGCCGCAAGCGCGGCGCAGGCCTTGGTCTCGCCATCGTCAAGAGCTTCGTGGAACTGCATGGCGGGACGGTCGAGATCGACACCGGACGGTCGCGCGGAACCACCGTGATCTGCCGCTTCCCCGCCGCGCCGCGCGAGGCCAAGGCGGCCGAGTAGGAACAGCCTCCATGCGTGACGGTCCCTTCGACATCGGTCTGGCCGACGAGGCCGCCACGCAGCGGCTGGGCGAGGACCTCGCGCTGGCGCTGCGGCCGGGCGATCTCGTCCGGCTGGAGGGCGATCTCGGCGCCGGCAAGACGACGCTCGCCCGCGCGTTGATCCGCGCCATGGCCGGCGATCCGGAGCACGAGGTTCCGAGCCCCACCTTCACGCTCGTCCAGAGCTACGACCTGCGCATCCCCGTGCATCATCTCGATCTGTATCGAACCGGCGCTGCCGACGAGATCGACGAGCTGGGCGTCGAGGAAATGGCGTCGAGCGGCATCGTGCTCGTCGAGTGGCCGGAGCGGGCGGCCGATCGCCTGCCGCCGGCCGCGCTGGTAATCCACCTCGAACACGAGGCAGACGGCCGGCGCGTCCACGTCTCCGGCGCCGGACCGGCGCTGGCGCGCCTGGCCCGCTCGCTCGCCATCCGCTCCTTCCTGGCCGAGGCGGGCTGGGGCGAGGCCGCGCGCCGCTTCATGTTCGGCGACGCATCGACCCGCGCCTACGAGATCGTCGAGCGGGACGGCATCAGGCGGGTCCTGATGAACGCGCCGCGCCAGCCGGACGGACCCGCCATCCGCGAAGGCAAACCCTACAGCCAGATCGCGCATCTGGCCGAGGACGTGCTGCCCTTCGTGGCGGTCGGCGAGGCGCTGAAAGGCGCAGGCTTCGCCGCGCCGGAGATCCACGCGGCCGACATCGATGCAGGCCTGCTTCTGGTCGAGCATCTTGGCAGCGGCAACTTCCTCGCCGACGACGGCTCGCCCGTCGCCGATCGCTACGCCGCGGCGGGTCGACTGCTCGCTGCCCTGCACGGAAAGGTCTGGCCGGAGACGATCACCACCAGCCAGGGCATCGTGCACCCGGTGCCGGTCTATGATCGCGGCGCGATGACGATCGAGGTCGAACTGCTGACCGACTGGTACATGCCCCATGTCACCGGCGCGCCCGTTCCGGCCGAGACCAAGGCGGCATATGTCGCTGCATGGAATGCGGTCTTCGACCGTCTGGACCGCGCCGAGAAAAGCCTCGTCCTGCGCGACTACCACTCGCCCAACATCGTCTGGCGCGACGAGCGCGAGGGGCTCGACCGGCTTGGCCTCGTCGACTTCCAGGACGCGATGATCGGGCCGGCGGCCTACGACCTCGCGTCGCTTGCCATGGACGCCCGCGTGACGATCCCGCCGGAGATGGAGCGCGCGACGATCGAGGCCTATGCCGACGCGCGGTCTGCAGCCGGCGGCTTCGATCGCGCAGCCTTCGACGAGGCCTACGCCATCATGGCCGCGCAGCGGAACGCCAAGATCCTCGGCATCTTCGTTCGGCTCGACAGGCGCGACGGCAAGCCGGCCTATCTGAAGCACCTGCCGCGCATCCGCGCCTACTTCACCCGGGCGCTCGCCCATCCGGCGCTGGATCCCGTGGCCGCCTTCTGCCGCAATGCCGGCCTGCTCGACGACGCGACGCCATGAGCGCCGTGCCGAGAACCGCCATGGTGCTCGCCGCCGGGCTCGGCACGCGCATGCGGCCGATCACCGACACGATCCCGAAGCCGCTGGTCGAGATCGCCGGCCGCACCTTGCTCGACCGCGGCCTCGATACGCTGGAGCGCGCGGGCGTGCAGCACGCGGTGGTCAACGTCCACCATCTGGCGGATCAGATCGTGCGCCACGTCGCGCGGCGATCGAGCCCGGCGATCACCATATCCGACGAGACAGCCGGCCTGCTCGATTCGGCCGGCGGCATCGTCAGGGCGCTGCCGCTTCTGGGCGTCGAGCCCTTCCTCGTGCTCAACGCCGACACCTTCTGGATCGACGCCGACGGCATCGACAACCTTGCCGGGATGGCCGATGCGTGGGACCCTGCGGCGATGGACATGCTGCTGCTCACCGCCGGTCTCGCGGATGCCACGGGCCATACCGGCGGGATCGATTTCACGGCCGACGCAGAGGGGCGGCTCTCCCGCGCGAAGGGCGCCGCCGAAGGCGTCATCTATGCCGGCGCCATCATTCTCCACCCGCGCATCTTTGCGGGCGCCAACCCGGCGCCGCATTCGCTGAACCTCTATTTCGACCGTGCCATCGCCGCCGGCCGGCTGTTCGGCCACCGCATGCGCGGCTCCTGGATCACCGTCGGCACGCCGGATGCGATTCCTTCCGCCGAGAACGCCGTCGCGAGGGCCGCGGCAGGGCGGCCATGAGCGCCTTAGCGGTGCCCCGGGTGCTGTCGATCCCGCCTGGCGTGCCCTTTCTCGAGACCCTGGCAGACGCGCTGCTCGCTGGTCGCCTCGTGCCTGGCTACGCCTGGGACGGCGATCCGCTGAAGCTCGCCGACGTGACGATCTACGTACCGACCCGCCGTGCCGCGCGCGAGCTGCGCGCCATCTTCGCTGCCCGCGTCGGCAGCCAGGCCGGCGCCGCCTCCGCCATCCTGCCGGTGATCCGGCCGCTCGGCGATTTCGACGAGGATGCCGTGCTCTTCGAGGATAGCGGCGCGGACGCGCTCGACCTGGCACCGCCGATCGCGCCGATGGAGCGGCTGATGGCGCTGGCGCCGCTGGTGCAGGCCTGGAAGCGCCGGCTTCCCGCGCATGTCGCGCAGCTCTTCGCCGAGGAGGTGGTGGTGCCGTCCTCCCTCGCGGACGCGATCTGGCTTGCCCGCGATCTCGCCGCGCTGATGGACGAGATCGAGACGGAGGGTGTCGGCTGGGCTGGCCTTCAGGGCCTCGTCAGGGACGACCTCGCCAACTGGTGGCAGGTGACGCTGGAGTTCCTGTCGATCGTCACGACCGTCTGGCCGCAGGTGCTCGAGGCCATCGACCGCTCGAACCCGGCCGCCCACCGCTCCGCGATGATCGACGCCGAGGCGGTGCGGCTGGCCCGCAATCCGCCGGCCGGCCCAGTCATCGCCGCCGGCTCGACGGGCTCGATCCCCGCCACTGCGCGACTGCTTGCGGCCATTGCCCGCCTGCCTGGGGGTGCGGTGATCCTGCCCGGCCTCGACCGGCGGCTCGATGAGGCGTCGTGGGACCTGATCGGCCATTCGACCCAGCCCGCCTCCGCCTTCGGCCATCCGCAATATGGGCTGAAGAAGCTGATCGCCACCATCGGCATCGTTCGCGGCGATATCGAGGACATGGCGCAGCCCGAGCCGCCGCTTGCGGCGCGCAACCTCGTCATTTCCGAAGCGCTGCGCCCGGCCGAAACCACCGAGCGCTGGGTCGAGGCCGCGGCCGAAGTCGGCCAGGCGCTGGCCGGCGGCGCGCTCGACGGCGTCGCCCTGGTGGAGGCGGCCAACGAGCGCGAGGAGGCCATCGCGATCGCGGTGGCGTTGCGCGACGCAATCACGGGCGACGACAGCCACGTGGCGCTGGTCACCTCCGACCGCGAACTCGCCCGCCGCGTCGCCGCCGAACTGCTGCGCTTCGGCATCCAGGCCGACGATTCCGGCGGCACGCCGCTTGCCCGCACGCGACCGGGCCTGCTGCTCGTGCAGCTGCTGGCCGCCGTCTTCACGCCCGGCGATCCGGTGCCGCTGCTGGCGCTGCTCAAGCACCCGCTGTTCTGCCTCGGCCGCAGGCGAGGCCTGGTGCGCGACACGGTCGAGTGGATCGAGCTGGTCGCGCTTCGCGGCGGCACGGGGCGGCCCGACATCGCCACGCTTGGAGACGAGTTCGACCGCCGGCGGCGTGCGCTGGATGAAGAGCAGCGCAAGCCGTTCTGGCTGAGGCGCCTTACCGAGGCGGATGAGGCAGCCTGCCGCGCGCTCATCGCCGATCTTGCCGACGCCATCGCTCCGCTCCTTGTCCTGCGCGACCGCAAGGACGCGCCGATGGCGGACCTCGTCGCCGCCACCGTGACGGCGATCGAGGCGATCGGGCGGACCGCGGATGGCGGGCTCGGCAAGCTCTACGAGGGCGATGCAGGGGAGGGGCTGGTCGGCTTCCTGCGCAATCTCGACGCGGCGGCGGGAGGCATGGTCGTCGAGCCGCGCGAATGGGAGGCCATCGTCGCGGCGCTGCTCTCTGGCGAGACCGTCAAGCCGTCCGCGGGCAGCGATCCGCGCGTGTCGATCTGGGGCGCGCTCGAGGCGCGCCTGCTCGGCGCCGATCTGCTCGTCGTCGGCGGCCTCAACGAAGGCACCTGGCCGCGCAAGGCCGAGGCCGATCGCTTCATGTCGCGCATGATGAAGACGGGCATCGATCTGGAACCGCCGGAACGCCGCATCGGCCTCGCCGCGCACGACTTCATGATGGCGATGGGGGCAGGGCGTCTCGTGCTCACCCGAGCCGCCCGCGCGGGCGACGCGCCGGCTGTGCCCTCGCGTTGGTTGCAGCGCCTCACGACACTTGTGGGCGAAGCGCCGGCGAAGGCGATGCGCGCCCGCGGCGACCGCTACCTCGCCTGGGCGCGCCAGCTCGACGCGGGTCCCGACGTGCCCTTCGTCGAGCGGCCCTGTCCGGTGCCGCCCGTCGAGGCGCGGCCGACGGGCTTCTCCGTCACCGAGATCGAAACCCTGCGCCGCGACCCCTACGCGGTCTACGCCCGCCGCATCCTCGCGCTCCGGCCGCTCGACCCGCTGGTGCGCGATCCGGGCGCTGCCGAACGCGGTACGCTGTTCCACGACATCCTGCACCGCTTCACAATCTCCGGTGTCGATCCGGCGTCCGAGGCCGCGCTGGGCGCCCTGGTCGACATCGCCCGCGCGGCCTTCGATGCGCTGGCGCTGCCCGTCGATGTCGAGGCGGTGTGGTGGCCGCGCTTCATGGCCATGGCGCCGAACATCCTCGCCTTCGAGCGCGAGCGTACGCCCGGAATCCGCGCTCGTCATGCCGAGGATCGTGCCGGCTCGACGCCGATCGGCGCGACCGGCGTCACCCTGTCGGGCTATGCCGATCGCATCGACCTGCGTGGCGGCGGCCTGGCGGACATTCTCGACTACAAGACCGGCTCCAATCCGTCGAAGGGCCAGGCGCACACGCTCTTGTCGCCGCAGCTCGCGCTCGAAGGCGCGCTGCTCAGGCGGGGCTCGTTTGCGGGCACCGGCAAGGCAGAGCCGGCCGACCTTCTCTACGTTCGCCTGAAGCCGGACGGGCAGGTCGTTCCCGACTCGATCCTGGAGTTCAAGCGCGAAATCCGCTCCGCCTCCGACCTTTCGGAGGAAGCATGGGCGCGGCTGGAGAAGCTGGTCGCCCACTACCAGCGGCCCTCCACCGGCTACCTGTCGCGCGCGCTGCCCTTCCGCGAGGGCGACACCGACGGCGACTACGACCATCTCGCCCGGGTGCTCGAATGGTCGGCGGGCGCCGACGAGGCCGGCGGCGGGGAGGGCGAGGCATGAAGAAGCCCTTCTTCGTTCCCGAGGAAACGCAGCGCAGCCAGGCGCAGGCCTCCGATCCGCAGACATCCGCCTGGGTGTCGGCCAATGCCGGTTCGGGCAAGACGCATGTGCTGTCGCTGCGCGTCGTGCGGCTGCTGCTCGACGGCGCCGATCCCGCCCGCATCCTGTGCCTCACCTACACCAAGGCCGCCGCCGCCAACATGACGACGCGCGTGTTTCGCGATCTCGGCCGCTGGGCGACGCTGGACGACGCGACGCTGTCTGCGGAGATCGCCAGGATCGAGGGCTCGCCGCCGTCGCGCGCCAAGCGCGAACGCGCTCGCCGGCTCTTCGCCCGTGCGCTGGAGACGCCGGGCGGGCTGAAGATCCAGACCATCCACGCCTTCTGCGAGGCGGTGCTGCACCGCTTCCCGCTGGAGGCCAACATCGCCGGCCATTTCGAGATGCTCGACGGCCAGATGGAGCAGGCGCTCGTCGCGGAGGCCCGCCGCGATCTCCTGTCGGGGGCTTCCGAGGGGCGGGACGCCGTGCTTGCCGACGCTTTCGCCACCGTCCTGCAGGCGGGCGGCGAGGCGGGTCTCGACGCGCTGCTGTCGGAGATCGTCGGCAAGCGAGACAAGCTGCGCGCCTTCATTGACCAGATCGGCGGCGCACCGTCGGGCTTTGCTGACCTTTTCGAGGAATTCGGTTTCTCGGGCGACGAGACGGAAGCCGGTATCGCTGCTGCCGCCTGGCCGGATGCCTATTTCACCGCGGCCCTCGCGCGGAGCCTCGGCGAGCGCGCCGGCGAGGCCGGCAAGGCGAGGGCGGCCGACTTCGCCGCCGAACTGGCGGCCGCCTGCGGCAATCGCGACCAGATCTTGGCCCTGCTCGCTGCACGCGACCTCTTCCTCAAGAAGGGCAAGCCCGACTGGGAACCCAAATCGGTGAAGCAGGTCCTTTCGAAAGGCGTCGCCGAACATTTCCCGGGTTTTGCCGACGCACACGCCCGCACCTGCGAAGCCCTTCTCGATGCCTGCGACCGGCTCGCCGCTTACCGCATGCTGCAGGCGACGCGCGCCGCGCTCACCATCGCCGACTGGCTGATCGCCCGCTACGAGCGGCTGAAGAGCGCGCGCGGCTTTCTCGATTTCAACGACCTGATCACCCGCACCGTACGGCTCTTGTCGCGTGCCGATGTCGGACCGTGGATCCAGTACAAGCTCGACCAGGGCATCGACCACATTCTGGTCGACGAGGCGCAGGACACCAGCCCCGACCAGTGGCGGGTGGTGGCGCGGCTGGCCGAGGAGTTCTTTACCGGCACCGGCGCGCGCGACAACGTCCGCCGCACCATCTTTGCGGTCGGCGACGAGAAGCAGTCGATCTACTCCTTCCAGGGCGCCGAGCCGAAAGCCTTCGACGACCACGGATACGCCTTTCGGCAGAAGGTGGAGGCCGCGCAGGCCGGCTTCGCCCGCGTCCGGCTGACCCATTCCTTCCGCTCCACCGAAGATGTGCTCAGGGCGGTCGACCTCGTCTTCTCCAGCGACGAGGCGCGCGCCGGCTTGACGGTCGATCCCGAGGGCATCGAGCACCGGGCGATCCGCGCCGGCGAACCGGGGCTGGTCGAACTCTGGGACCAGATCGCGCCCGAGGCCGTCGAAGCGCCTGACGACTGGGCCGAGCCGGTCGACCACGCCTCGGCGCCCGCCGTCCAGCTGGCCGAAACCATCGCCCGCACCATCGACGGCTGGCTGAAGGCGGGCGAGCCGCTTCCGGGCAAGGGCAGGCTGGTGCGGCCGGGCGACGTGCTGGTGCTGGTCCGCAAGCGCGACCGCTTCATCCACGCGCTTGCCCGTGGCCTGAAGAACCGCGGCATCCCGGTGGCGGGTGCCGATCGGCTGAACCTGCGCGCCCACATCGCGGTGAAGGACCTGATCGCGCTCGGCCGCTTCGTGCTTCAGCCCAACGACGACCTGTCGCTGGCCGCTCTCCTGAAGAGCCCGATCTTCGGCCTGTCCGAGGACGCCCTGTTCTCGCTTGCCCATGATCGCGGCCGCGCCTCGCTGTGGGACGTGCTGAACAACCACGCCGCCACCGACTTGAAATGGCAACACGTCGGGCAGTCCTTGCAGCGCTGGCGCGATGAGGCCGACGGCCGCCCCGTCTTCGAATTCTACGCGTCCATCCTTGGCCGCGACGGCGTGCGCCGCAGGATGATCGCCCGACTCGGCCACGAGGCCGGCGAAATCCTCGACGAGTTTCTGGCCTTCTGTCTCGCCGCCGAGAAGGCGGGCCCGGCGGGGCTCGAATCCTTCCTTGCCGCGCTGGAGAACGCCGGACCGGACATAAAGCGCGAGATGGACCAGACCCGCGACGAGGTGCGCATCATGACGGTGCATGCCTCCAAGGGGCTGGAGGCGCCGCTGGTCTTCCTCGTCGACAATGGCAGCGCGCCCTTTTCCGAGACGCACCTGCCGCGCCTGCTGCCGATCCCGTCGGCGAAGGGGCTGTGGCCGGGCGAGGGCTTCGTCTGGCGTTCCTCGTCCGACGTCCAGAACCGCCTGTCGCGCGGCATCGGCCGGGCGATCGGCGAGAAGGCGAAGGAGGAATACCGCCGCCTCCTCTATGTCGGCATGACGCGCGCCGAGGACCGGCTGATCGTCTGCGGCTATCGCGGCATGCGCGAGCCGCAGGAGGGCATCTGGCATCGTCTCGTCGAGACCGGCTTCTCGGCCGGCACCGTGGAGGAGGTTCAGCACCCGCAGGCGGGCCTGCGCGTGCGCCGCTTCCGCGTCACGCCCGACCGGCCGCTGCCTCCGGCTGAAGCCGGGACGACTGCCTCGGCCACGCAGGACGCCCTGCCGCCGTGCCTGACGGAACGGCTGGCGCGCTCCCGCGCGTTCCCGCGGCCGCTGGCGCCGTCGGGCGCGGGCGCCCTGATCGGCGAAAGCGAGGAGATCGCGCCGCTCTCGGCGTCGCCGGTGCTGGCCGCTGCCTCGGGTCCCTCTTTCGCCGCCGCGCGCGGTACTGCAGTCCACCGGCTGCTCCAGAGCCTGCCCGATGTTGCGCCGGCCGAACGCGAAGCCGCCGCCCGCCGCTACCTCGACCGCGCGGGCAATGGCTGGAGCGCGGCCGACCGCGAGGCGCTGTGGCGCTCGGTGGAGGCGGTGCTGACCGAGCCCGCCTTCGCGCCGGTCTTTTCGCCTGGTTCCCGCGCCGAGGTCTCGGTCATGGGCACGCTGGAGGTGGCAGGCCGCCTGCGCGCGGTTTCCGGCAAGATCGATCGCCTTGCCGTGACCGACGACGCCGTGCTGATCGTCGACTACAAGACCAACCGCCCGCCGCCGCGCGGCCTCGACGCGGTGCCCGAGACCTACATCGCCCAGCTCGCGCTCTACCGCGCCCTGCTCGTCCCGCTCTATCCGGAAAAGCGGGTGGAAGCGGCGCTGCTCTTCACCGAAGGACCGCATCTCGTCGCGTTGCCGGAGGTGCTGCTCGGCGCCGCTCTTGTCCGACTCACGGCAGCGTGACAAAACACGTCTTGAACGTGGCCGGCCGGCCGACCACATATGCGCGGAACGTAATCTGTTGCGGGACCGGCCGAAGGCCGCAGCCCTCGCCAAGGAGACACCGGATGTCCACCGTCAAAGCCGACAAGAACACCTTCCAGGCCGAAGTGCTCGACGCCGCCGAGCCCGTTGTCGTCGATTTCTGGGCCGAATGGTGCGGCCCCTGCAAGATGATCGGCCCCTCGCTCGAGGAGATCTCCAACGAGATGGCCGGCAAGGTGAAGATCGCCAAGGTCAACATCGACGAGAACCCCGAGATCGCCGCGCAGTACGGCATCCGCTCGATCCCGACGCTGATGCTCTTCAAGGGCGGCCAGGTCGCCGACATGAAGGTCGGCGCCTCGCCCAAGACCGCGCTCTCGGCCTGGATCAGCGGCAACGTCTGATCGACCCACTGGCTGAACGGAACGAGCCCGGCCTCTGCGCCGGGCTTTTTCGTGATGCGCTGCGACTCCCCTCCCAGCAAGGGAGAGGGGAGCGCTCCAACCCCGAATCGTCTATCCTCCGCCCATGCTGCCAGGCTTCCTCAAGCGTCCCGTCCGCCTCCCGCCGCCGCCCACCGAGCCGGAAGAGCGGACGCATGTCGTGGCCGGGCGCGAACTGCCGTTGCGCGTCGTCGAGAACGCCCGCGCCAAGCGGCTGACGCTTCGGATCGACGTCGGCGGGCGCGGCCTGCGCGTCACCGTCCCGCCCGGACTGTCCGAACGCGAGGTCGACCGTTTCCTCGACCGGCACCACGGCTGGCTGGAGGACAAGCTCGGCAAGCTGCCCGACCGGCCGCAGCTGCGCCCCGGCGCGAAACTGCCGCTGCGCGGCGTGCCGCACCTGATCGTGCACGAGCCTTCGGCGCGCGGCAGCGTGGCGTTGGACACCGTCGACGGCGTGCCAGCGCTGGTCGTCCATGGTGACCGCGCCCACCTGCCGCGACGCCTCGCCGATTTCCTCAAGCGCGAGGCCAAACGCGACATCGAGCCGCTGGTGGCGAAGCACTCGGCCGCCGTCGGCCGCAAGGCCAAGGCCGTCCGCTTCAAGGACACCACGAGCCGCTGGGGCTCCTGCTCGTCCGACGGCAACCTCTCCTTCTCCTGGCGCATCATGATGGCCCCGCCGGTGGTGATCGACTACCTCGTCGCCCACGAGGTCGCGCATCTGAAGGAGATGAACCACGGCCCGAAATTCTGGAAGCTCTGCCGCACGCTCAGCCCCCGCACCGACGAGGCCAAGGCCTGGCTCAAGCGCAACGGCGCGGCGCTGCACGCGATCGGGTTCTGATCAGGACTCCCCGGGCGCCATGAGCCGGACAGTCGGAAAGTACGTCCGGTAGCGGCCGACGTCGCGTGTAAGCAGGACGTGGTCGAGAACGGCGGCATGTGCCCCGATGAAGAAGTCGGGCAGCACCCCGCCGCGCTGTCCGCCAGCGCCTCGGTATTGTGCGAATGCCTTCGCCGCGAGGAAAAGCGCAGCCCGTGGAATGGCGACATGACGGAGCCCGGCAGCGGCGACGAAGGCGTCGACATCTTCGATCATGCCGTACCGGGTCGAAATCTCGGCATAGACGACGTCGTTGATGATCAGGTCGCCTCGCAACGAAGCGTCCTGAAGCGCGGCCAGTGACCAGGATGCCCAGACTGCATCGTCCGTGGCGAGGTCGAGGAGGACGTTGGAATCGACGAGCGTCACGTCTCGCCGCGCGTCAGCGCCATGATATCGTCGGTGGACAGTCCCTTGCCGGCGTGACCACGCAAGGCTTCGAAACGATCGGGTGGAGGCGATTTCGTCGTCGCTTCGAGCACGATGCTGCCGTCGGTGGCCCGCCGGAACCGCACCTCGCTTCCCGGCTTCAATCCGAGGTGATCGCGCACGGCCTTCGGTATCGTGACTTGGCCCTTCACCGTGACGGTGCCCATGACGCCTCCTTGGTAATACATGTTTCGGAAAGGTAATACCCGCAACCCTCCCGAACAAGCGCTCTCGCCTCGACATCGCCGCCGTTCCATGCGATTTCGACGCCCATGCCCCTCGACATAAAAATCTGCGGCCTTTCCACGCCCGACACGCTGTCCGCCGCACTCGACGGCGGGGCGACGCATGTCGGTTTCATCTTCTTTGCCAAAAGCCCGCGCAACGTGACGCCCGCCGAGGCCGGCCGGCTGCGCCAGGCGGCGCGGGGGAGGGCGCAGGCGGTGGCCGTCACCGTCGATGCCGACGACGCCTTTCTCGACGCGATCGTCGCCGAGATGGCCCCCGACATGCTGCAGCTGCACGGCAAGGAGACGCCCGCGCGCGTCGCCGAGGTCAAGGCGCGCCACGGCCTGCCGGTGATGAAGGCGTTTTCGGTCGCCGATAAGGCTGATCTGGAGAAGATCGCGCCGTTCCGCGCCGTGGCCGACCGCTTCCTGTTCGACGCCAAGCCGCCGAAGGGCGCGGAGCTTCCGGGGGGCAACGGCGTCTCGTTCGACTGGACGGTGCTCGCCGGGCTCGATCCGTCGGTCGACTACATGCTGTCGGGCGGACTGACGCCGGGCAACGTCGCCGAGGCGCTCCGCCTGGTCTCGCCGCCCGGCCTCGACGTCTCTTCCGGCGTAGAGAGCGCGCCGGGGGTGAAGGATGTCGGCCTGATCGCCGATTTCTTCCGCGCCGTCCGCGGCGCTTGAGCCGCGCTCTCCTCGCCCCGCGCGAGTGGCGCAAGGGTGGACCCGGCAGAGACCGGGACGGAGAGGGCAAAATCCGCCGTTGAAGAGGGCAGGGGCTGCGTCCGCGACGGCGACAAGCCGGATTTTGCCCGTCCTTCCCCGTTGCCTTTCGGCCCTCCGACACGATATGCGAGACCCAACGAGAGCCGTCGGCGTGGCCCGGCAGGCGAGGAGAGCGCTATGAACCAGCCGGTCGCACCGAATTCCTTCCGCACGGGACCCAACGAGCAGGGCATGTTCGGCATCTTCGGCGGGCGCTTCGTCGCCGAGACGCTGATGCCGCTGATCCTCGACCTCGAGAAGCACTGGACCGAGGCGCGCAATGACCCTGCCTTCAAGGCCGAGCTGGAGAACCTGAACACCCACTATACCGGCCGCCCGTCGCCGCTCTATTTCGCCGAGCGGCTGACGGAGCATCTCGGCGGCGCGAAGATCTATTTCAAGCGCGACGAGCTGAACCATACCGGATCGCACAAGATCAACAATTGCCTCGGCCAGATCCTGCTCGCCCGGCGCATGGGCAAGAAGCGCATCATCGCCGAAACCGGCGCCGGCCAGCATGGCGTCGCCTCGGCCACCGTGGCTGCGCGCTTCGGTTTCCCCTGCATCGTCTACATGGGCGCCACCGACGTGCAGCGCCAGGCGCCCAACGTGTTCCGCATGAAGCTGCTCGGCGCCGAAGTGCGGCCGGTCACCTCCGGCCACGGCACGCTGAAGGACGCTATGAACGAGGCCCTGCGCGACTGGGTCACGAACGTGGAGGACACCTACTACATCATCGGCACCGCCGCCGGCCCGCATCCCTATCCCGAGCTGGTGCGCGAGTTCCAGTCGGTGATCGGCCGCGAGACGAAGGAGCAGATGCTGGCCGCCGAAGGCCGCCTGCCCGACATGCTGGTGGCCGCCGTCGGCGGCGGCTCCAACGCCATCGGCCTGTTCCACCCCTTCCTCGACGACAAGGACGTGCAGATCGTCGGCGTCGAGGCCGGCGGCAAGGGCCTGTCGGGTGAAGAGCACTGCGCCTCGCTGACCGCCGGCTCGCCCGGCGTGCTGCACGGCAACCGCACCTATCTGCTGCAGAACGAGGACGGCCAGATCAAGGACGGCCATTCGATCTCGGCCGGTCTCGACTATCCCGGCATCGGTCCAGAGCACTCCTGGCTGAAGGATTCGGGCCGCGTCGAATACGTGCCGATCATGGACCAGGAGGCGCTGGAGGCGTTCCAGCTGCTGACGAAGCTCGAAGGCATCATCCCGGCGCTGGAGCCCGCCCACGCGCTGGCCGAGGTCATCAAGCGCGCGCCGACGATGGGCAAGGACCAGATCATCGTGATGAACCTCTGCGGCCGCGGCGACAAGGACATCTTCACGGTGGGCAAGATCCTGGGAGTGGAGCTGTAGCCGCTAACCGGATTGGTGGCACGCGCCGGGCGTGATAGACTGCGATTTCAGCACGAACGGGGACGAACCGATGGGCGAGGTGCCGCTTTCGCTTCATGTGACCGCCGAGACCAAGCGGGAACTGGAGGAGCATGCCCGGCAACTGAACGTGTCGGTGGCAGAGATCGCCGAGCGGGCGATCTCATCCTATCTCGAAATCCCCGCCCGCGAGCGCGCGCTCCTCAAGGAGAGGCTCGCCGAGGCCGACAAGGGGGTTTTCATATCCAGTGAGGCCATGATGCGCTGGGTGGAAAGCTGGGGGACTGGCGAAGAACTCCCGCCGCCCGAACCGGACGTCTTCCTTCCGCCGCGGCGCCGATGAAACTCGTCTTCCTCGCGTCGACGAAACCCGACCTGAACTGGTTTCGAACCTACTATGAGACGATCTTTCCCGAGGGCTTGGGCACGGCGCGCCTGCACTACGTGAAGGCCATCGACAACATCGTTCTCAACCCCTACATCGGCCGGCAGATCGGGATGGAGGGTTTGCGGAAACTCCCCGTCCGCAAGACGCCTTTCGCGATCGTATACGAGGTCTTCGACGATCGTATCGAAATCGTTCGGATATGGGATCAACGTGCGGACCCCGAATCGCTCGGGTTCGAAGAAGAGGCTGCCGTCCTGGAATGACCGACACCCGCATCGACCGCCGCATGGCGAAGCTCAAGGCCGAAGGCCGCCCCGCCCTCGTCACCTATTTCATGGGCGGCGACCCCGACTACGCGACCTCGCTGTCGATCATGAAGGCGCTGCCGAAGGCAGGCAGCGACGTCATCGAGCTCGGCATGCCCTTCTCAGACCCCATGGCCGACGGACCGGCGATCCAGGCCGCGGGCCTGCGCGCGCTGAAGGCCGGCCAGACGCTGAAGAAGACGCTCGCCATGGCGGCAGACTTCCGCAAGGGGGACGACGAGACGCCGATCGTCATGATGGGCTATTACAACCCGATCTACGTCTATGGCGTCGAGCGCTTCCTCGCCGATGCGATCGAGGCGGGAATCGACGGCCTGATCGTGGTCGACCTGCCGCCGGAGATGGACGAGGAGCTCTGTATTCCCGCCGTGCGCGCCGGCATCAACTTCATCCGCCTCGCCACGCCCACCACCGACGACATGCGCCTGCCCAAGGTGCTCGAGAACACGTCGGGCTTCGTCTACTACGTGTCGATGACCGGCATCACCGGCTCCGCGCTCGCAGACACGGGCAAGGTGGGCGACGCCGTCCGCCGTATCAAGAGCCATACCGGCCTGCCGGTCTGCGTCGGCTTCGGCGTCAAGACGGCGGAGCAGGCGCGGGCCATCGGCGCCTCGGCCGACGGGGTCGTGGTCGGCACGGCGATCGTCAACGCTGTCGCCAACGTGCTGGGGCCGAAGGGCGAGATGACCGCCGACCCGGCCGAGGCCGTCGCCACGCTGGTTGCCGGCCTCGCCCAGGGCGTGCGCCAGGCCCGCCTTGCTGCCGCCGAATAATCGCCCCATCTAGGGGACAAGGGGCCGCGCTGAAGGCCCCGCGGAAGGAGACCCTTCGATGAACTGGATCACGAACTACGTTCGCCCGAAGATCAATTCCATGCTCGGCCGGCGCGACATGCCGGAAAACCTCTGGATCAAATGTCCCGAGACAGGCGAGATGGTGTTCCACAAGGATCTCGAGGAGAACCAGTGGGTCATCCCGGCGTCGGGGCACCACATGCGGATCTCGGGCAAGGACAGGCTGCGCTTCTTCTTCGACGAAGGCCGCTACGAGCTTCTGGAGAACCCGAAGGTCGCGATCGATCCGCTCAAGTTCCGCGACGAGAAGCGCTACACCGACCGCCTGCGCGACGCCCGCACCAAGACCGGCATGGAAGACGCCATTCTCAATGCCGTCGGCACCATCGACGGGCTGGAGGTGATGGCCACCGTCCAGGACTTCGCCTTCATGGGCGGCTCGCTCGGCCTCGCCGCCGGCGAGGCCATCGTGCACGGCTTCGAAACCGCGCTGAAGCGGCGCCTGCCGCTGGTCCTCTTCGCCGCCTCCGGCGGTGCACGTATGCAGGAAGGCATCCTGTCCCTGATGCAATTGCCGCGCACCACGGTCGGCGTCGACCGCCTGAAGGAGGCCGGCTTGCCTTACTTCGTGGTCCTCACCAATCCGACGACCGGTGGCGTGACAGCCTCCTACGCCATGCTTGGCGACGTCCACATTGCCGAGCCTGGTGCGCTGATCGGCTTCGCCGGCCCGCGCGTCATCGAGCAGACCATCCGCGAGAAGCTGCCGGAAGGGTTCCAGCGCGCCGAGTACCTGATGGAGCACGGCATGGTCGACATGGTGGTGCCGCGAACCGAACTGAAGTCGACGATCGCGCGCCTGATGAAGATCTTACTGAACACTCCGCTGCCGCTGACCATCGAGGCGCAAACGGAAACGCCGGAGACGCAGGCCGAAGAGGCCGAATCGCATCAGCCGGCGTAGAGAACCGGGCTCGCCCGGGCAACAACGGCACGGCGACGAGCGCAGGGGCATATTCGTGACCACTTCCAGGGCCGACCGCGAGATCGCGCGGTTGATGACGCTGCACCCCAAGGGCTTCGACCTGTCGCTGGACCGTATCCGGCGGCTGCTCGATCGGTTGGGCAATCCGCAGGACCGGCTGCCGCCCGTCATCCACATCGCCGGCACCAACGGCAAGGGTTCGGCGGCGGCTTTCTCGCGCGCCTTGCTCGAAGCCGCGGGCCACATGGTCCACGTGCACACCTCGCCGCACCTCGTCTCCTGGCACGAACGCTACCGCATGGCCGCGCCCGATGGCGGCCGCTTCGTCTCCGACGAGGTCTTCGCCGAGGCGATCGGCCGTGTCGCGGAGGCCAACCAGGGCGAGACGATCACGGTCTTCGAAATCCTGACTGCCGTCGGCTTCGTGCTCTTCTCCGAGCATCCCGCCGACGCGGTGATCCTCGAGGTCGGCCTCGGCGGCCGATTCGACGCGACCAACGTGGTCGCTCGCCCCGCCGTCACCATCGTCATGCCGATCTCGCTCGACCACCAGGCCTATCTCGGCGACCGGGTCGAACTGATCGCGGCCGAAAAGGCGGGCATCATGAAGCGGGGCGTGCCCGTCGTCATCGGCCAGCAGGAATCCGACATCGCACGCGACGTGCTGGTCGACACCGCCGATCGGCTCGACTGCCCGACCTTCGTCTACGGCCAGGATTTCCTGTCATTTTCTGAAAACGGCCGCCTGACCTACCAGGACGACGACGGCCTGCTCGACCTGCCATTGCCGCGCCTGCCCGGCCGCCACCAGTTTGCCAATGCAGCCGCCGCTATTGCGGCCGTCAAGGCGGCGGGCTTCACGCTGCCCATGACGGCGGTCGAGAAGGCCATGATCTCGGTGGACTGGCCGGGCCGCATGCAGCGGCTGAGCAACGGCCGCCTTGCGGAACTGGCGCCGGAAGGCGCGGAGATCTGGATCGACGGCGGCCACAATCCGGGCGCCGGTGCGGTCATCGCCGAGGCGCTCGGCGCACAGGAGGAACGCTTCGCGCGGCCGCTGTTCCTGATCTGCGGCATGATCTCGACCAAGGACCAGACCGGTTTCTTCGCCGCCTTCGAAGGCATCGCGCGCCATGTCTTCACCGTGCCGGTGGCGGGGAGCGACGCGGGCGTCCCGAACGACCAGCTTGCCATCCGCGCCGCCGAAGCGGGTCTCTCGGCCGAGCCCATCAACTCGGTTGCCGAGGCGCTGACGCTGCTGCGCGACAACTGGGAGAACAACGAACCGGCGCCGCGCATCCTCATCTGCGGCTCGCTCTATCTGATGGGCGACGTGCTTCGCGAGAACGGCACCCCGCCGGTCTGACGAGCGCTATCCGACCACTTCAAACGGAAGCGGCGCCGTGTTGCCACGGCGCCGCCGGAATTGACCCCTTGGAGCGATCACGTCAGTCGTCGAGCAGGGTCGGTCCGCTCTTCGGCGCGCCGTTCGTCGGCTCGCCGGCGTCGCGCTGACGCTTGCGCTCGGACATGAAGCGGTCGAACTCTTCCTGGTCCTTGGCGCGGCGCAGTTCGCGCAGGTAGCCATCGAATTCCGCGCGCATCTCGTCGAGCTTGCGGCGCTCTTCCTCGATGCGAGTCATCTCGGCATCGCGCCAGTCGTCGAAGGCGACGTTGCCGGTCCGGCCCAAACCGCCATGACGGCCGCGCGCATGACGGCCCCGGCCCTTGCACGAGGCGAAGAAGCCGTCAGTGGCCTGGTTGACGTCGCGCTTGAACCCGTCAAGCCGGTCGCCCCAGATGATGTAGGCAAGCATGGCGAGGCCGAGCGGCCAGAACACCATGAAGCCGATCACCATCAGCGCAATCGTCGCCGGCGTCCATGCCGGACGGATCAGTGCAGTCGTGTTCATCGTTTCCCGTTCCTTCCGTAGGGGGCAGCCGAACCGGGCTGCATGGTTTCGAAATGGGAACCGGAAAACGGCTATTCAAGCGTCGGGAATGTAAAGTTGTGCAAACGGAAGACGCACGTCGTCGCCCGCTGAACCTGGGGAAGAACAGGATCCGCGGTGTCTCGGACACGCCGCGCTGCCTCTCTGAATGAGATCGAGACCGCCCAGTGGCGACCTCGGTCCGTCAGGCTACGTCCCCCGTGCCAGGCGCGTCAGAAGCGGTAGTTGAGCGTGAACCGCACGGTGTGCAGGTCCATATCGACATCCGAGTTGAAGCCGTTGTTGGCGACGAACGTCGCATTGCCGAAATCGGTGTAGCGATACTCCAGACCGGCAGACCAGTTCATGTTGATGGCATATTCGAGGCCTGCTCCGACCGTCCAGCCATCGAAGGTCTCGCTCAGCGTCTGGCCGGTGAAGCTGTTGAAGCGGTCGACATCCGCCCACGCCCAGCCCGCCGTCACATAGGGCAGGAACCGATCCATGGTATAGCCCAACCGAGCCCGCACGGATGCCATGCTGTTGATGTCCATCGAGACGGTCGTAGCGTTGAACCCGACCGCGCTGCCGTCAATCTCCGCAAAGGAGAAATCCGCCTCAACGCCGAGCAACAGCCCGCTGCCGAAGACGAAATTGTAGCCGACCTGGCCGCCGCCGAAGAACCCGTCCAGATCGAGATCCACGGCGCCGGGGAACCCGTTCGTGAACTCGGCGTCGCTGTCTGCCCAGCCATAGCCGCCGTGGACGCCGACATAGAAGCCGCTCCAGTCGATGCCGGCCACCATCGGCACCGGCTCCTCGTAGGTCACGACGTCGGCCGCGCGGGATTGTCCACCGATCGTCACCAATGCTGCGGAAGCGAGAAGCAACATGCGTAGCATAGCAATACCCTCCTGAATGCCTGAACCTATACTGGTCCTCAGCTTCAGGAGATGTCTAGTCGTCATGTGACGAAGAGAGAGACAGGCGATGAAGAAGAGGTTCATGAGTTGCTGTCGGGCAACATAAAAAAATTGCCAGCAAGCAATGACAAATCGGAATTCGATACGATTGGAGGATTATTATGGCTGATGGGGCGCAGGCAATACGTATTTTAAAAGTTACACGACGATTATCTTCAGGCGGAAAGGCAGCGATCCGTCCGCAGTGGCCGGCGGCTACGCTGCACGCGTCACCAGCTCCTGCACCGCCTTGAGCATCAGCGTCATGTCCTCCTCCCGCGATAGTCGATGGTCGCCATCCCGGATCAGCGTCAGCGTCACGTCGTCGGCTGGCAGATGCTCCACCAGCTTCTGCGCATGCGTGAATGGAACGTCGGGGTCCTTCATTCCCTGAAGGATGATCACAGGGCAGTGCGTGTCGATGAGCCCGTCGAGAACCCGGTTTCGCCGCCCGTCTTCGATCAGCGCGCGGGTGTAGACATTGGGCTCCGGCCCATATTGCGACGGCTCCTCGAAATAGCCTTTCGTCTCGAGGTCGCGTCTCTGTGTCTTCGTCAGCGTCGGTTCCATCAGTTCGACGGTGAAATCCGGCGCCGGTGCAATCAGCACCATCCCGGCGATCCGCCCGAGCGTGTCCTTTCGCGTGCGTTGACCCAGTTCCTGTGCCATGCGGAGAGCGATCCAGGCGCCCATGGACGAGCCGACGAGGATCTGCGGACCTTCGCAGCAGCGGTCGAAAACCGCCAGGCTCTCGCCCAGCCAGCGCGAGATCGTGCCGTCCGCGAAGGCACCGCCCGACTGGCCGTGTCCGGAATAGTCGTGCCGCACGCAGGCATGGCCGTGCTCCCGCGCCCAGCCGGCGAGGCGTTCGGCCTTTGTGCCGGACATGTCGGACCGATAGCCGCCCAGCCAGACGATGCCGGGCGCTCGCCCGGCATCGTGCCGCACCGCGATGCGTGCGCCTGCAACATCGACGAATTCCGACGCCTTCCGATCGTCCATGACATGCTCCTTTCCCGTCGCTTGCGCCGTGCGCGCTCCACGGAATGGAACCCGTCGACGCTCTTCGCGTAAACCCGTTCGTATGGCGTGATTTCCGCGCGGCTTCGTGCTATTGACAGAATTCCTGCCGTCCCGACATAGGCGGCCGGGAGGAACCACGCAAATCACCCCGAACATTATCGGAACAAGGAGTACACGACCATTCGCAGACCGTTCAAAGCCGCAGCGCCCGTCAAGGAAGGGCCGCGCGCCAACAGTGAGATCCGGGCGCCCCGGGTGCAGCTGATCGATTTCGACGGCTCGAACCGCGGCGTCGTCGCCATCCAGGAGGCCTTGCAGATCGCAGAGGACAAGGGCCTCGACCTGGTCGAGATTTCGCCCAACGCCGAGCCGCCCGTCTGCAAGATTACCGACCTCGGCAAGCTCAAGTACCAGAGCCAGAAGAAGGCGGCCGAGGCGCGGAAGAATCAGAAGGTCATCGAGATCAAGGAGATCAAGATGCGCCCGAACATCGATACGCACGACTACGAGACCAAGATGAAGGCCGTGCGACGCTTCTTCGAGGAAGGCGACAAGGTCAAGCTGACATTGCGCTTCCGCGGCCGCGAGATGGCGCACATGGAGCTCGGCATGGCGCTGCTCAATCGCGTGCGCGAGGAGGTGTCGACGATCGCGAAGGTCGAGGCAGAGCCGAAGCTCGAAGGCCGCCAGATGATGATGGTGCTGGCCCCGCGCTGAGCGGGCGGCGCCGCTGCCCGCAGCGCGGGCGCAACGGCCTTGGGGGGGGCAATGGCATCGACGGGAACGGACAGGGCCGGCGGCGCCACGCCGGCCGGTCAGGCTGCGCTCAGGGAAGAACTCGACACCTATCAGCGCAGGCGCAGGATCGTGCTGGCGGCGTCGATCCTCCTGCTGGCTCCGATACTGCTCCTGGGCCAGTCCGCGTTTCCGCCCGGAACGATCTTCCAGGAATCGCTCGAGATGCTCGGGATCCTGATGATTTTCCTCGGTATCGTGGGACGCCTCTGGTCGACGCTCTACATCGGCGGACGCAAGGGGATGGAACTGGTGACCGGCGGCCCTTATTCGGTCACCCGCAATCCGCTCTACATCTTCTCCACGCTGGCCGTCGCCGGCATCGGCGCGCAGACCGGCTCCATCGTGGCCACCCTCTGCTTCGCGGCGATCTCGATCGCGGCGCTTCATGTCGTGATCCGGCGGGAGGAGCGCTACCTGCGCCAGGCGCTCGGGGGCCGCTACGGCGCCTACTGCGCCAGGGTGCCGCGGTTCTGGCCCCGATGGTCGCTCTACGAGGAAGGCGCCGTCGGCGTCGTCGACCCGCGGCGTTTGAGGCAAACCCTTTTCGACGGACTGTTCTTCTTCCTTGCCGTTCCCGCCTTCGACCTGCTCGACCGCGCCCAGTCGGCCGGAACCTTGCCTGTGCTGTTCCGGCTGCCGTGATCCTCAAGACTCCAGTTGCGCGCGGCCTGCATCGGCTGTATAGACGCCGCGTTCAGAGAACCGCCCGGCAGGGCATGCCGTGGCGGTTTCTAATGCTGACAGCTCACTCGAATGGTCTTCGAGGACAGCGGGAAACGGCCTGGCGGCCGTGATGCCGGGAACCCGGCGCCCGCGACGCCGGTCGTGAAGACGACCGGTGCGAGCGCAATGACAAAAGGAGAAGCAAAATGCCCAAGATGAAGACCAAGTCTGCCGCCAAGAAGCGGTTCAAGATCACTGCGACGGGCAAGGTCCTGTCGGCTGCGGCCGGCAAGCGCCACGGCATGATCAAGCGCTCCAACAAGTTCATCCGCGACGCTCGCGGCACCATGGTCCTGCACGAGGCCGATGCCAAGAAGGTCGTCAAGAACTTCCTGCCGAACGGCGGCGGCCTCTGAGCCACGCCCGACGACAAGCGCCCGACAATTTAAGGAGATCATGACATGGCACGCGTCAAGAGAGGCGTAACCTCGCACGCCAAGCACAAGAAGGTCCTGAAAGCCGCCAAGGGCTTCTACGGCCGCCGCAAGAACACCATCCGCATCGCCAAGCAGGCGGTGGAGAAGTCGCTGCAGTATGCCTACCGCGACCGCAAGAACCGCAAGCGCAACTTCCGCGCCCTGTGGGTGCAGCGCATCAATGCGGCCACCCGCGAGCACGGCCTGACCTATGGCCGCTTCATCGACGGCCTGAACAAGTCCGGCATCGAGATCGACCGCAAGGTGCTGTCCGACATGGCCATCCACGAGCCGCAGGCCTTCGCCTTGCTGGTCGCCAAGGCCAAGGAAGCGCTCGTCTACCTCAAGGACGGCATGCCGAACGAGTTCGAAGCAGCCGTGGCCTGAGGCCGGCGCTTCCCAATCGTTCGATTTTCTGATTTGGGAAACCCGCGCCGGCACGCCTGGCGCGGGTTTTTGGTTTTACTGTCGTGCGTCCTTCGAGGCTCGCTTCGCTCGCACCTCAGGATGAGGACGGACTGCGCCGATCGACCGCGACGGACCTGCTTCGGCAAACCCGTCCCGCCCGAGCGACCGCAACGGCCCTCATCCTGAGGTGCGAGCGAAGCGAGCCTCGAAGGACGCACCACGAGACTGCAAATGCGAAGATCGGTGGATTGACATGACGGACCTCGACCAACTGGAACAGACGCTCCTCGCCGACATCGCGGCAGCAGGCGACGAGGCCGCCATCGAGGCCGTCCGCATCGCGGCACTGGGCAAGAAGGGCTCGGTCTCCGAGCGGCTGAAGACGCTGGGCTCGATGTCGCCGGAAGAGCGCCAGACGATGGGCCCCGCGATCAATGGCCTGAAGACCCGCGTCACCGACGCCTTGACCGCCCGCCGCGCCGCGCTGCGCGATGCCGCCATCGATGCCCGCCTCGCGGCCGAGAAGCTCGACGTGACGCTGCCGGTGCGCGCCGCACCCGCCGAGCGTGGCCGCATCCACCCGATCAGTCAGGTCATCGACGAAATCGCCGCCATCTTCGGCGACCTCGGCTTCGCGATCGCCGAAGGGCCGGACGTCGAGACCGACTACTACAATTTCACCGCGCTCAATTTCCCGGTCGGCCATCCCGCCCGCGAGATGCACGACACCTTCTTCTTCCGCCCCGGTCCCGATGGCGAACGCAAGCTGCTGCGCACCCACACCTCGCCGGTGCAGATCCGCACAATGGAGACGCAGAAGCCTCCAATCCGCATCGTCATCCCCGGCAAGACCTACCGCCAGGATTCGGACGCCACCCATTCGCCGATGTTCCACCAGCTCGAGGGCCTGGTCATCGACAGGACGGCCAACGTCGCCAACATGAAGTGGGTGCTTGAGGAGTTCTGCAAGGCCTTCTTCGAGGTGCCGAAGGTCGACATGCGCTTCCGCCCGTCCTTCTTCCCCTTCACCGAGCCGAGCCTCGAGGTCGACATCCAGTGCGACCGCTCGCGTCCAGGCGAGGTGCGTTTCGGCGAAGGCAAGGACTGGATGGAGATCCTCGGCTGCGGCATGGTGCATCCCAACGTGCTGCGGATGTCGGGCCTCGATCCAGACGAGTACCAGGGCTTCGCCTGGGGCATGGGCATCGACCGCATCGCCATGCTGAAATACGGCATGCCGGACCTGCGCGCCTTCTTCGACGCCGACGTCCGCTGGCTCCAGCACTACGGCTTCCGCCCGCTCGACCTGCCGACGCTGTTCGGGGGGCTGAGCAGCGGCTAACGCTGCCAGGCTTCTCAATTTCATGACCTTCGGTGTGGCGATACCGGCCCCGGGGGGCGGAGCAGGTCGTCGGATGGGCCGTCCGGCGCGCCAGATGCAGGGCGCCAGATGCAGGGCGATTGAGACCATCTCCCGGATGGGCTTGATCCCCTCATCAGCCGGTCCGCAGTGGCGCGCTGATCACTCCGGCTGACGCCGGAAAGCACGGCGACCAACGCCGCCAGCTGCACCTCGCCAGGGAACGCGACCCGGCGCGTTTCAGTGTCGCCAGCGCAAAGAAGCTCCTCTATCAGGCTCCGTGACAGGCCCGGCCTGTGTTTCTCGCAATCTTGGGGCAATATGGCCTGCTAGAACAGCTGTGAGACTGAAGGGGCCTCGCGTGCGCGTTTTGTTGGTCGAAGACGAACGGGAGATGGCAGACCTGATGACCGTTGCGCTCGGCAGACAGGACATCCTGGTCGACCACGTACGGACCCTCGAACTTGCAAAGGAAGCCTGTCGCAGCGGCATTCATGATGCCGTGTTGCTGGATCGAAGATTGCCGGATGGCGATGGGCTCGCCCTCATTCCCTTGCTGCGCAAGGAACGCACCGGGATACCGATAATCGTCCTCTCCGCTCTCGGTACCCCGGATCACAGAATCGCCGGTCTTGATAACGGGGCAGATGACTATCTCGCCAAGCCATTTTCCGTAGCTGAACTGCTGGCAAGGCTTCGCGCCGTGATGCGACGGCCCGCTCAGTTGGAACCCAGCTCGGCCAATGTCGCAAAGCTGTCTTTCAACCTGGCCGAGCGGCAGGCCTACATTGACAACGTGCCGCTCGATCTTACGCGGCGGGAATTGCTGGCACTCGAAATTCTGGTACGGCGAGCAGGGCGGACTGTCGCTCGCTCGGCTCTTGAGGAGGCGGTGTATGGCTACGGCGACGAGATCGCCTCCAACACACTCGATTCTCACATATCGAGGCTCCGGCAGAAGCTCGCCTCAGCGGGCGTTGAGATTCATGGGATACGCGGGCTCGGGTATCTCCTGAAAGCGGCGCCATGAACCCTTGGGGATCCAACTCCCTGCGCATTCGCCTCACCTGGCGGATCGTGATCATGCAGGCCTTGGTACTGATTGCCTTCACTGCCATTGCCGCAGTGCCGATTTATCATTTCCTCAGCGAGGAACTGCGTTACGACAGCGATATCATCAATGACATTGCCAGCGCCATCGTGGTCGGCGACAACGGCAAATGGCAAATCGTCATGGGTGACGACCTCGCAGAAGACGCAACCGACTATCCCGATTTGTGGTTCTATGCGCTCGATGCAAATGGCCATTCAGCGCAGTTTGGCCAAATCCCTGATCGGCTGCTGACCATGGTTGAGGCGCTTAAGGCGGTGCGCTCGGCCAGTATCTCCGGTCTGGGGCCGAATGAGGACATGGTCGCGCTCCTGAGGCGCTATGACGGAAAGTTGGGACGGATCTGGGTCGTCGTTGGCAATGGTCCGGAAATCGGCGTCAGTTCTGCTTTCGGCAATCCGGTATTCGTCGGCCTTTTCTTTCTCCTGACCCTTGTCTCGTTTCTCATCATTCCGCCGATCGTGCGCGGAGAACTGCGCGGCATCGATCAGGTCGCGCTCGATGCCGACAAGATCGACTTCGAGCGGCGTGGCATCAGGCTATCGATGGACCTTGTGCCCGACGAACTCGATTCTCTTGTTCGCGCGGTGAATGCGGCACTGCAGCGCCTCGACGACGGAATCGAGCGCCGCCATCGGTTCATTGCCGGCGCCGCCCATGAATTGCGGACGCCTATTGCCATCCTGCAAGCGCGGTTGGAACTGATGCATGGCGGCGAGCACACCGGGAAACTCATGCTCGATGTTGTGCGGCTTGCCAATCTGGCCAATCAGTTGCTCGATCTTGAGCGCTTCGCTGCCGAGGTGCCGCAATTTCAACGCGCCAACCTCGTCGAACTGGCGACAGAGGTTGCTGCTGACATGGCGCCCGTCGTCATTGCGGCGGGCAGCACGATCGTCTTCGACGCTGAGACGGAGGACGTTCCGGTCCTCTGCGATCCGCCCTCGCTATCTCGGGCTCTGCTGAACCTCATCCAGAACGCGGTAAAGCACGGGGGCGAAAGCTCGACGATCAGCGTAACGGTCAGCTCGGATGCCACGTTGAGGGTCGCCGATACAGGACCAGGCATTCCCGAGGAGTATCGCGAGATCATTTTCGAACCCTTCGGAAGGGTGACCCCGCTCGACCATGGCGCAGGGCTCGGCCTGGCGCTGGTCCGTGATATCGTGGCGCGACACAACGGGCACGTCACGGTGGGCGACACTCCTGGTGGAGGCGCACGTTTCGAGATCTCGTTGCCTCTGCTGCCTGGATAGGGCGTCTTCCCGATCTGGAGCGTCGCAGACCGGTCGCTTCGCTGCCGGATCATGCACCAGACCGCCAGAGCCCGCCTGGTCGGCCATTGCTCGCTATCGACCAATCACTACAGATCATGGCAGCGGCCGCGACGAGGCGATCGCGAGGGCCCTGCCCAGTGCGGCTCGGGACGCCGACCGCTGGCACCAGTCGAAAGCTCCGGCTGTGCTTTCCGCTATGGCTCAAACAAAAGTGCGTCAGAGTCAGGTCGATGGAAAGCCCAGGCGCTTCCCGGCGAAGTCAACGCAACGGTGCTGTGAGGATGGGTTGACCCTCTGATCCGTCACCGATCGCCACCTTCGCACAATTTTCCCGCAATCTTGGTCCTCGAAGGTCGGTGCAGCAGACAACGTTCGTTTCAGCCTCGACAGCAGAGAGTTGTGGCCCGGCAGGGATTTCTGCGGATCGAGCTGGAGTTTTTGCCAGGCGAAAGCAGCACCCGACTGCACAGCACGACACCGGAGAAGAGACCGACATGACACCGATCGAAAAGCCGCTGGAAAACCTGGCGACAGGACGCCGCAGCTTTCTGAGCGGAGCTGCTGCACTTGGTATTGGTGCCGGATTGTCCGCGCCCGCCATCGTCACCAATGCGGCCGCGCAAGTAACTTCGGATATCGCCCTGCGAGACAGGGACCTCCCCTTCATCGGCGCCGAAGAGACCTTTTCTACATCTGATCTGATGGCGCTGAACTCACTCAACCAGGATCACATCGATTTCCTCACGGAAATTGGGCTTGCCGACCTCGGCACGGCCCGCATCGATCTGATGAATCAGGCGGGTCTCGATGTTGCAATCCTCTCCGCGCATACGCCGGCCGTGCAGAATGTCCCAGGCCAGGAGGGCATCGATTTCGCCTATCGCCTCAACAAGGGGCTAGTTGGCGGGCCAATGGCCGCCCACCCGGGACGGTTCCAGGCCTTTGCGACCCTGCCGTTGCAGAGTCCGGAGGCGGCAGCGGACGAGCTGGAACGCGCCGTTCGGGAAGACGGCTTCCTGGGAGCCCTGACCAATGGACACATCGGGAAGAAATTCCTTGATCATCCCGATTTTGAACCCGTGCTGGCGCGTGCCGAAGCCCTTGGCGTTCCGATTTACCTCCATCCCGGCTACCCACCCGACGAAGTGTTCAAAATCTACTACGGCACTGCGCGGTCGGAATACAAGGAAGAGTACCAGGACCATGTTTTCAGTGGCTCGGGATATGGATGGCACCAGGAGGTGCTGACGCAATGCGTTCGAATGATCATCTACGGGGTCTTCGATAGGTTCCCCAACCTGCAGATTGTCGTCGGCCACATGGGTGAGGGTCTGCCGTTCTACTACGAGCGCATCGTGAACGACTTGGGCGAGGCGACGGAAAATTCCCTGAAGAAACCCTTGGCGCAATACTTCCACGACAACTTCTGGTTCACAACCAGCGCATTCTTCCAGCATGAATTGCTCGATCTCCTGCTGAAATACATCAGTGTGGACCGAGTGATGTTTGCAACCGACTACCCGTTTGCAGACATGAAGGAAGGAACCGACTGGTTTCGGGCAGTGGATCTGCCACGCGAAGCCAAGGAAAAAATCGCGTTCCGGAATGCGGCAAAACTGTTCGGCATAAAGGTCTGACGCATCCGCCCGCCCGGCGCTGCGGGCAGGGCCGCCACGTCCATCCGCCGCCGAGCTGGGCCGATGGATACGGACGCCGAGCCGATCACGACAAGCGCCGCGTGCCGCCGGGGATTTTCTCGTACGCCCCAAGCTCCTGCTGAAATCCGGTCCGTGCTGCAGAGGATCCGTCCGACTGGCGGCGCCGGACGCTCTCACCAGGTCAGACGACAAAACACGATGCACCCTACGACGGAGAGGCGAAGCATGACGCCCAGTCACCGGTCACGCCGTTGCACGAGCCCGTTGGGCGGGTCTCGCGCCAGGCATTCACGATCGCTTGCCGCACTGTCTTCTGGCGCTGGCGTCAACGCCGCCGATCCGGACGGCGCGGACCGCGACGCTGTTGACCAGGCTGCCGCTGATGCGGTGGGCAGGGCCGTGGTGGCGGTTGCCGATAGCGGCCGTCCGACGGCGGAGATCGCCGGGGCATCGGCCGGTGGTGGTGCGGCCCGTCGGGTCGGGAACACCGACAGGAACGTCGCGAGCGACGGCACGCCCGTTATGACCGTTACGATTGCGCCCCAGGAAACGGCGCGGGCGCATGCGCCGGGGCTATGAGCGCGCCCCAATCGTACCCCGTTTGGCCTGGCCCGAAATCGGACCGTCTGATCGTCGGATTCCTGACTTGCACCATGGCAACCAGTGCGTTTTTCTGGTTCTTTCCAGAAGTCGATTTATCCGTAAGTCGCTGGTTTTTCAGCCCTGGCGACGGATTTTCCCTGTCCAGAAATTCGAGCCTGCGATGGCTCCGCAACAGTTCTCCGTGGGTGATGTCTGCGGTTATTCTCGTCATTCTGGTCCAGGTTCTCCGGGATGCGATCAACCGCGCATTGACGTGGTCCAGAGTGCGGAATCCGATCTACCTGCTGTCTGCACTGGCTCTTGGTCCGGGCCTGGTTGTGAACGGCCTCCTGAAGGCGCACTGGGGCCGACCCCGGCCAAACCAGGTCGACGTCTTTGGAGGGGAAGCAATGCATCAGAAGGTGTGGGTCATCAGCGATTGGTGCGCTCGAAACTGTTCGTTTGTCAGTGGTGAGGCTTCCTCGTCAGCCTGGCTCGTCGCTGCGGCCCTCGTTACGCCCAGGTCCGTAAGGCTGGCTGCAACGGCAACAGCTCTGGTCTATGCCGTGTCGCTCTCGCTGAACCGGATCGCCTTCGGCGGACATTTCCTTTCGGACGTTGTCCTCGCTTGGCTTATCTGTGGGCTGGTGTTTTCAATTCTCTATCGTCTTGTTCAAGACACGTGATCTCGCCTGAAAAGTGACCGAGCCAGGCCACCACTTTCTCCCTGTCGGCGGGAGAAAGGTCGTCTATCGCGATGGAGGCCACTGGCCGAAAGCGACGACGACAGTTCCGTCGAGGGACTTTTGGCCGGTCGCAAGGGGCCCGGCGCGGAAGAGCCTTGGCTGGCTGCCGAAGAGCCGCTCCGCCTACCGCGCCCGCACCAGGTCCCGCGCGTCGGCCAGCGTTCCGGCATAATCCACCTCCGGCGCCTTGACCCCGTGGCTGATCAAGGTGCGCCGCACCTCCATCGACGCTCCGGCGATGACGAAGCGCACGCCGGCACGGTGCGCCTTGCGCGCCGCGCCCTCGATGACGTTGGCGGCGGTGGAATCGAGGAACGGCACGGCCGAGCAGTCGAGGATGAAGTTCTTCCGCTGGTCGGCGATGCGGTCGAGCACGGCGCCAACGGTCGCCGCCGTGCCGAAGAAGAAGGCGCCGGAGATGCGATAGACCACCGTATCGGGATCGCTTGCCGAGGCGGGGTCGTAGGCCTTGCCGCCCACGGTGTCGGCCACGTCCTCTTCCACCAGCGGCGCATGCGCCTCGGTTGCGATCGACCTGGCCATCCGGTCGATGAACAGGATCGAGCCGAGCAGGAAGCCCACCACGATGCCTTCCGTCAGGTCGCGGAAGATCACGAGTGCCAGCGTCACGACGAGCACGGCGGTGTCGGCGCGCGAGGTGCGCAGGATCGCGGCGAAGGCCGGCTTCTCGATCATGTTCCAGGCGACGGTGGCCAGCACGCCCGCGAGTGCGGCGAGCGGGATGTAGGCGGCGAGCGGAGCAGCCACCAGCATGAAGGTGAGCAGGAACAGGGAATGCAGCATGCCCGCTATGGGACCGCGCGCGCCGGCCCTGACGTTGGTTGCCGTGCGCGCGATCGTGCCGGTCACGCAGATGCCGCCGAACAGGGCGGAGCCGATGTTGGCGAAGCCCTGCGCCACCAGTTCGCAGTTGGAGCGGTGGCGCCGCCCGGTCATGCCGTCGGCCACCACGGCCGACAGCAGCGATTCGATCGAGCCCAGCAGGGCGAAGGCGATGGCGTCCGGCAGCACGGCCATCGCCAGATCCCAGCTGAAGGCCGGCATCGCGGGCAGGGGCAGCGTGCGCGGAATGCCGCCGAAGCGCGTGCCGATCGTCTCCACCGGCAACTGCAGCGCCACCACGAGCGCCGAGGTCAGAACGACCGCGAACAGCATGCCGGGCCAGCCGGGGCGATAGCGCTTCAGCCCCACGATCAGGGCGATCGTTGCTCCCGCGATGGCCATGGCCGCCGCGCTCGCCGTACCGGCCGCCTGCCACAGGAACGCCAGCTTCTCGACGAACTCGCCGGGCTCCTTGCCGGCCGGCGTCAGCCCGAACAGGTCGCGGACCTGGCTGGAGAAGATGATGACCCCGATGCCGGCGGTGAAGCCGACGGTGACCGGGAAGGGGATGTATTTGATGTAGGTGCCGAGCCGCAGATAGCCGATCGCCAGCAGGAAGACGCCCGACATCATGGTGGCGACGAGCAGGCCGTCGAGCCCGTGCCGCGCCACCGTGGCGGCCACCAGAACGATGAAGGCGCCTGCCGGCCCTCCGATCTGGAAGCGGCTGCCGCCGAGCAGCGAGACGAGGAAGCCGCCGACGACGGCGGTGTAGAGCCCGCGCTCGGGCGACACGCCGGATGCGATGGCGATCGCCATCGACAGGGGCAGCGCCACGATCGCCACCGTCAGCCCGGCGATCGCGTCGGCCCTGAGGCCGGCGAGGCCGTAGCCCTCGCGCAGCACGGTCACGAGCTTGGGTGTGAAGAGTTCGGCGAAGTCGGGCGCCGGCGTCGTCGTCGAAGCGGGTTTGGACTGCATTCTGGCCTGGCCTCCTGGGGAACATCCCCTTTGCGAAGGCGGCGGGATCGTCGGCGGGACGGTGCCCGGGGAGGCGGGCAGGGTCCGAAGGTCGGCGGTCGCCGTCGCGACACGTTTGTTGCGCGCGTCCCCGGCATCCGGAATGCCGTCGGTCG
Organism: Aquibium sp. ELW1220; assembly: GCF_030398385.1. GTDB lineage: Bacteria > Pseudomonadota > Alphaproteobacteria > Rhizobiales > Rhizobiaceae > Aquibium. The sequence goes on from NZ_JAOAOQ010000020.1 coordinate 54,820, forward strand.
CGCTCGTCTTGATTGCCCCGGCGTCCTGGAACGCCGACGCGGATTCAGCCGCCCGAAGTCTTCAGCCGCACGCCGCGGCCGCCGCGCTCGCTCGCCTGGTCCTCGCCGATCAGCTCGACGCCGGACTGTTCGAGCGCCTGGATCACCTTGACCAGCGTGTCGACCACGCCGCGCACCTGTCCATCGCTCGCCTCCATCCGCTGGATGGTGGGCAGCGACACGCCAGCGCGTTCTGCCAGCGTCTTCTGGTCGATGCCGGCGAGCGCGCGCGCGGCGCGCATCTGGGCCGCTGTGATCAAGGGATCCTCGCTTCAGAGGGCAGGACGCAAGGATAGACGATGGATTGTCATGTTTCAAGCATCATGAGTGATGTTTCATCCATGCGCCGTCGCTACCGGCCGGTGATGTACGGACCCGCCGTCACCAGCGCCACGGCGAGGATGGCGATGAGGATGCCCGCGCCCTGCACCGCGTCCACCCGTTCGCCGAAGAAGGCGAAGGCGACGAGATTGACCGCGATGAGCTGGATCACGGCCGACAGCGAGATCGCCACGCCCATACCGAAATCGCGGATCAGCCGCAGCATGATCAGGTTGCCCAGCGTGTAGAGCGCGAGCGTCAGGGCGAGCTTGCCGTAGCCCGGCGCCAGCGTCCACGCCTTGGCGGCGCTGGCGGCGAGGATGAAGACCACGGTCGAGGCGCAGAGCTGGGCGAAGCCGAAGAGGGTCAAGCGGGTGTCCTTGGACGGAGCAGGAGAGCGCGCTTGTCGGCCCGAACCGTCGCACGGTCAAGGCGGGTGCCGCAGGCTGCCTTCGGCGCCGACGCGTCTTACTCGCCCTCGTCGGGGATCTTCAGCAGGTAGCCGCAGGCCTTGCAGTGAACGGCGTCCGGATCGTGCCGCTGCAAGGCGCAGCGCGGGCAGGGAAACAGCACCTTGTGCTGCTTGAACAGCGCCTGTGCCAGCTTCACGAACAGCGAGATGCCGACGATCATGATGACGATCGATGTCAGCTTGCCCCAGATGCCCGGCAGCACGATGTCGCCGAAGCCCGTCGTCGTCACCGTCGCCACCGTGAAGTAGAAGGCATCGACATAGCCCTCGATGCCCGAGCCCGAGCGGAAGAAGAAGGTGTAGACGAAGCCGGTCGTGACCAGGAGGAAGGTCACGAGGTTGACGATGTCCTCCAGTACCTCCCGCCATTCGCCCCGGCCACGCCGTTCCAGGGGCTGCCAGATGAAGCCGCTGCGCGACAGCGACCAGAGCCGCAGGATGCGCAGGAAGCCGAGATTGGCGAGCCACAGCGGGAAAAGCAGGGTCACGAGGATGAAGATGTCCACCCAGACGGTCGGCCGCCGCGCCCAGCCTGCAAGGCTCGTGCTGGCCAGTCCCCGCGCCGCGACGTCCGCCGCCAGAAGGGTGGCGATCCCGAAATCCACCCAAAGGAAGCTCGGCCGGTCGCGCAGCACCGGCGAGGCGACGAAGAAGGCGATGATGGCGAGATCGACCGCCAGCACCGAGATCTGGAACCGCAGCGCAGCCCGCGTCCGCCCATAGTAGAGACGGCGCAGGAACGCGCGCAGTCGGTCGAAACGATCGACCTCGCTGGCATTCACATCGTTCATGCCTCGGGCATAAGGTGCTGCGCCTGCGCCGTCCAGACCCGTGCCGTGCGTCCGCCACGCAAGCGCTTGTCACGCAGTTGCGCCTCGGAGGGTCGGTGCCCGCAGGCATCGTCGTGATCAACGTCGCTGCGACCGCGATGTGGACGGTCGGTGTGCTGGCGTCGATCTATGCTGGCTCGCTCGAGCCCGATTTCCGCGTCACCGCCGCCACGCTCTCGGCCCTCGTCAAAGGCGTGGCGACGATCCTTCTGTTTGTCGTCATCGATCCGTACCTTTCGGGGCTGACCGGCGACGTGGTGGACGGCCGCGCCAGCGAGGTCGACTTCCGCCGCGCCATCATCTGGATGGTCACGAGCCGCCTAGCGTGAACGCTGCTCGCGCAGGCGATGCTCCTTCTGGGGCTTGGCTCATCGTCTGGGCGGCGCGGGCGATCTGAGGAATGCAGGTCACCAGCGGCCGGAGCCCCTGTTGGAGGCACCGGCGCCGGATCGGAACGCAGCCGCTGCCGATGTCAGCACTGGCCGATGTTGGGCACGCAGATGCCTGCGCAACCGCCGCCGAAGGGCAGGCAGGCGCCGACGCAGCATTTGCCGGCGCCGCAGCAGTCCGAAGGTACCAGTGCTGCGCTGCGGTCGATGCCCTTGGAATGACCGCGGGCGGCAGGGGTGGACAGTGTCGGGAGTCTCATCTTCGTTTCCTTTCACGAAACCGGCCCGGGACGCGCGGTGGAGCTGAGCCGCCTCGTTTCCGAGACGGCCTTGACGCGCCGCCCCCGCGGCGGCGCGATGTTTCACAGGCAGTCGATGCAGGAACTCGCCCCCACCGCGCCGAAGCACGAAATGCAGGCCGCGGGTCCCGCCAGACACGTCGTTGCGCAGGCCGCCACTGCCGCTGCGCAGGCGATCTTCTTAAGGACGCTGCAGCCTGACGGCGTGATCCCGTCGGAAAAGGCGGCAGTGCTCCTGCGGCGGGCGATGGCCGGGCTCTGGACTGGAAGTCTCATGGTCAGGTATTCCTCTGTTGGTTCATCGGTGCCCGCGGGCCTGTTCCCGCGCGCGGTCTTCAGGGCCTGCAGATCTGCGTGCAAAGACTCCGGCAGGCGGAGCGCAGATGCCCGCTCAACCGGTCACAGCCGTCGTGGCAGCTCGCGCAGTCCTGCTGCGACAGGCCGGGCCGCAACCGCACCGGGCTGGTGGAACTCCGGCGCGGCACCGGATCGGACTGCGGCGGCAGCCGAAGCAGGCTGCGGCGCTCGTTCGTCTTTCTGCGCCTCGTTCTGGCGGCCATCGTCACGCCCTCCGGGTCCAGCTGCGCACCGTGCCGATGGTGACGGGCACGACGTCGCTGACGTCGACGGTGAAGCGGTAGATGCGGCTGGCGACATTGGTGTTGTCGGGATTGAAGAACGCGATCTCGACGTCGTAGCAGTCGGAATCCGGGCGGCAGACGGGGCTCTTCTTGACCATGATGGTGTCGAGGTCGAGCGCCTGCCGCGTCGTGCTCTCGATCACGGTCGCGATCTGCACGGCGTTGGTGGCCGAATAGTTCAGCGCGCGCTCCTCGCCGGTGACGCCGAGATTGCGCAGGTCGTAGTAGACGCGGCTGAGGAAGTTTCCGAGCCCGCTGGAGAACCGGTCATAGGTCTCCTGCTCTGCCGCCGCCTGCGGCCGGGCGCCGAGCACGCTCTCCACCAGGGCGGCAGGCTTCCAGCAGTAGATCCCGCGCAGCGCCGGGACGATCAGCGGCACCACCTGGCCGGATTCCAGCGTGCGCGTCCCTGCGATCAGGCCGGGCACCGAGACGAGGTCGGCCCCTTCTCGTTCCTGCGCCGCGAGCGCCTCGCGCAGCATCTCGTAGCCCTTTTCGGCATAGGGGCCTGCCGGCTGGACGGCATAGATCGGGGTGGCATCGAGGTTGAGCGTCCAGATCGCCGAGGGCGCCTCATATGGCGACCCGTCGAGATAGCCGAGCCAGGGTTCGACGGACATCGGATTTCCACCCATGGCCTGGCCGATCGAGTCCCGCCGTGCCTCCGTGCCGAAGTCGTAGCCGATCCGGCCGAGCGCATAGACGAGATGTGGCTTCGCCGGAGTTCCGCCGCCGCATCCGCATCCAGCGTCGGCCTTGCCTTTGCCGCCGCATCCGCACCCGCAGTCGGAAGGTCCGATGCCTTCGGCTGACGCAGGGCGGGCCGGACCGTTCTCCCGCGGAGCCGCGGTCGAGCCGACACCGGTCTCCGGCCCCTCCCCGGAGGAGGGATGGATGGACGCGCGCACACCGGCGGCGACGATGGCCGGCTCCCGCACAGGGAGCGGAAAGCCGGCGACCGGGCTTGCGTGGGCAATGACGTCGGGGCTTGGCTGTTGAAGGTAGTCCGACATGACGAGTCCCCCTTGGACCTTTGCGGTTGCTGCGATGACGTCGATGCGGCCGGCGAGGAAGCGCGGGCAGTCGGCCCGTGCCTCGTCGGGACATGGGACAGCGCTGGCCAGCAGGACTTCGCCGATGGCGCGTGGGTCGGGCGCCTGGCCGGCCTGGACCTGCAGTGCCGCCAGCCGCGCGGCCTGGCCGGTGACGTGGGGCGCCGCGTAGCTGGTGCCGCTGCGCCTCACTGTTCCGCCGCCGGCCAGCGCGCCGACGATGTCCTTGCCCGGAGCGAGCAGGCCTTGCCTGCCGTAGCGCGCGCCCCAGTTGCTCGACGGGAGCGGCGTGCCGGTTTCGTCCATTGCGCCTACCGCGAGCACGGTCGAGGCCGCCGCGGGCACATGCAGGCAGTCGCAACCGTCGTTTCCGGCTGCGGCCACTATCAGCACGTTGCGCGCCGCGCAGCGGGCGATCGCGTCTGCCAGGAAAGGCTCCGGCGAGCCGGACGGCGACAGCTGGCCGCCACTGATGTTGATGAAGTCCGCACCGTTCTCCATCGCGACGAGGATCGCGCGGGCGAGATCGAGCTGCGAGGCGGCAAGTTGGCCGCCCCGATCGTGGAAAATCGGTACGATCAGGCCGCGGCAGCCGGCTGCGAGACCCTCCACCGCGCTGCCCGGCTGGCCGAACAGCAGGCTCGCGACATGCGTACCGTGCAGGGTGGCGGGCGAGACCGGGTCGGGTGCAGGCTGGCCCAGAGGCAGGTCGAGCGCGGCGCCCGTGAAGCAGGGATGGTCGAGATCCACCGGCCCGTCCAGGACCGCCACCGTCACCCGGCGGGCCGTTCCCGTCTGGATGGATTCGGATGACATTTCGCAACCTCCAGACGTAGAATGGATCAAATGCAACCCAGAGTCAACTAAGCTGATGCTTGATCGAGAGAATGCAACCTGAAGTAAGTCTTCCGTCGCAGGCGCGCCAACACGCCGGTCCGCCCGGCGGCCAGGGCCGCCGCCGCTTGAATTCCGCGGCCCGCGCCGCATCTTCGGCGCTGAAATCCGGTTTGGCGTTTTGCTCCGGAATGCTCTATACGGCCGGCCCATGACCCCTTTGAAGAACATCCGCAATTTCTCGATCGTCGCCCATATCGACCATGGCAAGTCGACGCTCGCCGATCGCCTGATCCAGATGACCGGCTCCCTGGAGGAGCGCGAGATGAAGGAGCAGGTGCTCGATTCGATGGACATCGAGCGCGAGCGCGGCATCACCATCAAGGCCAACACCGTCCGGCTCGAATACAAGGGCAAGGACGGCGTCGACTACGTGCTGAACCTGATCGACACGCCCGGCCACGTCGACTTCGCCTACGAGGTGTCGCGGTCGCTCCGCGCCTGCGAAGGTTCGCTGCTCGTCGTCGATGCCTCGCAGGGCGTCGAGGCGCAGACGCTCGCCAACGTCTACCAGGCGCTCGACGCCGACCACGAGATCGTGGTGGTGCTGAACAAGGTCGACCTGCCGGCCGCCGAGCCCGACCGCATCCGCGAGCAGGTGGAGGAGGTGATCGGCCTCGACGCCTCCGACGCCGTGCTGATCTCGGCCAAGACGGGCCTGGGCGTCGACCAGGTGCTGGAGGCGATCGTCACGCGACTGCCGCCGCCGAAGGAAGGCGACCGCGACGCGCCGCTGAAAGCCATGCTGGTCGACTCGTGGTACAATGCCTATCTCGGAGTCATCGTGCTCGTGCGCGTTATCGACGGCGAACTGAAGCGCGGCCAGAACATCCGCATGATGGGCACCGACGCGAAATACTCGGTCGACCGCGTCGGCGTGATCACGCCCAAGATGGTGACGGTCGACGCGCTCGGCCCCGGCGAGATCGGCTTCCTCACCGGCTCGATCAAGGAAGTGGCCGACACCCGCGTCGGCGACACCATCACCGAGGACAAGCGCCCCACCACGCAGATGCTGCCGGGCTTCAAGCCGGCGCAGCCGGTGGTGTTCTGCGGCCTGTTCCCGGTCGACGCCGCCGACTTCGAGGACCTGCGCGCCGCCATGGGCAAGCTGCGCCTCAATGACGCCAGCTTCTCCTTCGAGATGGAGACCTCGGCCGCGCTGGGCTTCGGCTTCCGCTGCGGCTTCCTCGGCCTCCTGCACCTGGAGATCATCCAGGAGCGGCTGGAGCGCGAGTTCGACCTCGACCTGATCGCCACCGCGCCCTCCGTCGTCTACCACCTGGCAATGACCGACGGCACGACGAAGGAACTGCACAACCCCGCCGACATGCCCGACGTGGTCAAGATCGCCGAGATCGAGGAGCCGTGGATCCGCGCCACCATCCTCACCCCCGACGACTATCTCGGCGCGATCCTCAAGCTGTGCCAGGAGCGGCGCGGCGTGCAGGTCGACCTCTCCTATGTCGGCAAGCGCGCCATGGCCACCTACGAGCTGCCGCTCAACGAGGTGGTGTTCGACTTCTACGACCGGCTGAAGTCGATCTCCAAGGGCTACGCCTCCTTCGACTACCAGCTGACCGACTACAAGGAGGGCGACCTCGTCAAGATGTCGATGCTGGTCAACGACGAGCCGGTCGACGCGCTGTCGATGCTGGTCCACCGCTCGGCGGCCGAAAAGCGCGGCCGCGTCATGTGCGAGAAGCTCAAGGAGCTGATCCCCAAGCACATGTTCAAGATCCCGATCCAGGCCGCCATCGGCGGCAAGGTGATTGCCCGCGAGACCATCTCGGCGCTGCGCAAGGACGTCACCGCCAAGTGCTATGGCGGCGACGTGTCGCGCAAGCGCAAGCTGCTCGACAAGCAGAAGGAGGGCAAGAAGCGGATGCGCCAGTTCGGCAAGGTCGAAATCCCGCAGGCCGCCTTCATTGAGGCGCTGAAGATGGGCGAGAGCTGAGGCGCGATGAACAGTTCCTAAGCCGCTCGTTCTGACGCAGCATGCGCGGGACGCGGTGGAGGAACGCGAGATCGAGCTCGGCTGGATCGAACGCGCGGTGCGCGCGCCCGAGTGGCGACATCCGGACCCGCGCCGCGCGGGCGTGGAGCGCCGCTTTCTGGCCATCCCGGAGTTCGGCGATCGGGTGCTGCGGGTGGCCTGCTTTGAAACCCTGCTCGAAATCCGTATACTGACCGTGTTTTCGACCGCAGGGCACGACCTCCGTCATGACGCCGAGCATCAAGTATCGACCCGAGGACAACGCCGCCTACATCCGGCTGTCCGGTGCGAACGTGCTGGAGAGCGAGGAGGTCTCGCCCGACGTCGTCTTCGACTACGACGCGGAGGGCCGCATCGTTGGCATCGAGCTTCTCGACGCCCGCGCCCAGCTGCCCTCCGACGCTCTCGACGAGGCTGCCTGACGACGTGCGCGCGCCTGCGCCCTCCGGCCGCTGCGCAGGCGGGGAGGCAGGGCGGCGCGGCGGCCGCTCGACGGAGTCTGTCTCTTCGCCGTCACGACGCGTGCGCGCCATGACTGGCGGTCGTCACGCGGGGCGATCTTCATGAGGTGTCGGGCGCGGGCAGCGCCGGCACGAGGCGCCCCGGCGAGCGGCCGGGTTCGCGCGGCGCCGTCGACAAACCAGCCTTGCCGGCGCAAAGAGCCCGCCGCCGTGCCCGCGCCAGAAGCGCGCGCAGCATCCGCGCCAGCGCGCGGAAATCCGCGGCCAGCCGCTCGGCCCGGTCGGCCGCGTCCGATGCCATGACGAGGGCCGGCGCGCCGGTCGGCAGCCCGGCGACGTAGGATCGCGCCACGGCCTCGCCATGTGCCAGGAACGCCAGCCCGGGCAGCGCCAGCGACAGCGGCATGCCGGCGGCGCGGTCGGCGAGACCGGCGAACGAGACGAGCAGCGCCAGGATGCCCTCCAGCACGTCCTCCCTCGCTCTTGCATCCCAGTCCATCGCTGCGCCCTCCGGTTCGAACGGACGCAGTATGGGAGAGGGGGGATGGGGCGTGGATAAGTATTTTTCGCCGGGGCATTCTTCCACTCCGCTCCGTCGCGGGGGAGAGGCGGCATGCGGAGCATGACGGTGAGGGGATGGCTTCTGCGGCAATCAGGCCGTGCGGAGTGCTCGAACAAAAACCTATATTTCGTTTGGATCCGTATATCCCCGATTTTGAGCCCATTCCCTCTGGGCATCTCTAAGTATGTCGAAGCGTCCAATATGACTGCCGACGTCATTTGTGCTGCGATTAAGCGCGTCGTATCGCCCATACCGCAGAGTCGTATCACTCTCATCGCCTCTGGCGCGTACATCTCGTTGTATTTTTCTTGAATATTCGAAACTGATCAAAAATTCACGAGCGTAATTTAAGCTGTGATTGGGTAAAGAGCGGATAAACCAGTAGTAAACTGGAACGATCCCTGCCGAGGAAAGAAGTTCATCTTTTGGCAGAAAAACTTCTACCATCCGGTCTAAATTATCAGCGGTGCGTCGTCCTGCAAGCTCTACTCGATCTCGATCGATCTTCGGATCCTGAGCAAACCGATCTAAATCCGACTTCTTAGTGCTAACGATCTTTTGCTGATACTCAAAAATGAGCAGCTTACTTGCTGCATTGTAATCCGCGGCTCTCGCAACGTTGAAGCGGATAATCTGCGTAAAAAACTCGTGCTTGCATACGGCTCTTGTCACCTCCGGTACCGGACCAGTCATTGCGTTCCGGACTTCGGCACCAGTCAAAGGCTTACTTCTGTTCAATCGAATGAATAATTCGTTGATCTCGTCCTCATCGGACGTGACTACGCTCATAATGTCGAGCGACTCCGTTTCAAAGGCTTCTGCAACCTGAGGGTACGATGCCCGTAAGTCCCGCAATGAGAGACCGCCTAACGACAGTGATGGATTCTCCTTCCAAATAAAATCGGGGTTCAAAACGAGTTTGTTATCAAAAAAGTCGAAAATCGCTTCCAGCCGTTGCTTTCCGTCAATTATAGCAAATGGAAGTCTCTTCCTATTAAGGTCATTTTCTCCTGACTGAAAATCAGCAAGATAGAGTTTAGGTACATCATAACCATTAATTATAGTATCAATCAGATATGCCTTGTCAGAAGAAGACCAAAGTCTACCTTGCCGCTGATAAGGCGGTTGCATATCTATCTGATCCCGTATGCGATTCCACCAGACCAGTGGCTTTGATGGGTGCAAGGTTATTCTTATCCGTGTATGTCGCATCAGAAACCGAACACCCGCTTCATTTCCTTTGATAATCCGTCTAGATCCGGGAACACAACTGATTCAGTGAATCCCTTTCGAAAGAGAGACTCGCGAATCTCGATAATTTTATCCTTTGGTATTATAATCCTTCTCAAGCTTCCTTTTGAAAAAGAGTCCAACTTGTATACTTTTTCCATTTCATCAACACTATGTCCAAATAAAGCAAATCCTCCACGTTGCGCGACTATTCTAGGACTATTATAAGTTCCGTATACCATGATGGGTTGCTTTGGCATTTGAGCAATAGGGGTGCCGAGTGCATATGTCCTAAGTTGATCACTGCTTTCATCGAGCACTCCGCCGGAAAAAGATATGTGTTGCAGAGCGGACCTATTCCACGCAATCGGGTCGCACATCCACAGGGCAGCGTCCTTGAGCTTCTGTCCACTTCCACTTAGGGCAAAATATGCGGCAACAAAAGGATTCTCACTCCAGTCCAAAAGTCGCGTTGGTACCCCATAGTGCTGCATTAAAAAAAGCTTATCCCAGTCGTTTTGAAGGGTCCTATTAAGAAATGGTTGAGAGCGCTGGACAAATCGAATAGCAATTTGACTTTCTAGAATAGAGAGGTCCTCAATCGTCCGTTTTTGAGCGTGACGAAAAAGAGACGGTATCAGTTTGTATGTAATATCTACACAACCGCGATACCAGGACGCATCTCTTTCGCCCTGAAAGCACTCTATCTGTTCAAGAAATTCATTGAAATTACTTACAGATATGGTTTCGAGTGTGTTCGGCATTGATTTTGTTCGGCCTCCTCGCCTAGTTTAAAACTGCCTACAAATATCCAAGTAGTCAACTGCCGCGGGAAGTGGCGAAAGGGCCGTTATCGGTTTCTGATATCGGTCTTCTGTTCCGACAATCATAGCGCAGATCCCTAGACGCGACCTCACTGTCGCATCCATCGCACAGAGATCCTCCTGATAAGCGGTAGGATTGACGCCGCCGCCTCGGCGGGAACCGCCGAAGGCAGGGCCGAACTAGTGATCGCAACATATCCGCCGGAACATCACGAAAGCGCTGGATTTATTGTGAGGCCAAAACACTTCCTTCGCTGCCGATTGCTGACTATGGACGTCCCCCATGCGCGCCCTGATCCAACGCACCACCGAAGCCTCCGTCTCGATCGATGGCAGCACCGTCGCGGCCATCGGCTCTGGCCTGGTCGTGCTGGTCTGCGCCATGCAGGGCGACAGCGAAGCGCAGTCGGCCTGGCTGGCGCGGAAAGTCGCCAACCTGCGCATCTTCAGGGACGAGGCGGGGCGGATGAACCGCTCGGTGGTCGATGTCGGCGGTGCGGCGCTGGTGGTCAGCCAGTTCACGCTGGCGGCCGAGACCAGGGGCAACCGGCCCGGCTTCTCGTCCGCCGCCGCGCCCGACGACGGACGGCGGCTCTATGAGCATTTCGCGTCAGCCCTCGCGGCGCACGGCGTGCCTGTCGCGACCGGTGTCTTCGGCGCCGATATGGCGGTGTCGCTGGTCAATGACGGGCCGGTGACGATCTGGCTCGACAGCGACAAGGGGTGAACGGTCCGGGGCCGACACGATAGGCCGCGACCCGGACGAACGCCGCCTTCCTCTCGCTCCATCGCGACTGCTACGCTTGCGCCTCAAGCGGAGCAGGATGACATGCGCGGGTTCGATTTCAGTTCCTGGCAGGCGGTGCTGTTTTCGCTCGCCGTCGTCCTTCTCGTCACTATGGTGGGCATGGGGCTGCGGCTCATCATGATGATGACCATCCAGCAGCGGCGCGAGTGGCAGAACCGGCAGATCAACGAGCGCCTGAAGGTTCTGATCGCCGCCTACAAGGCGCTGGGCGGATCGTTCACCGGCACGCTGACCGTCAGCCCCGCGCACCGGCGCGACCTGAAGCGCCCGGCCGCGGATGTGGAAGGCGAGGAACGGGCTGCGGACGAACGGCCCGGCGCGGAGCGGGCCAGGCGCATTCGCGACCCGGTGGAGGCGGTGCTGTCGGACATCGTGCTGTTTGGAACGGAAGAGCAGGTGGCGCTGGCGGCAACCGCGATGCGCGACATGGCCGCCGGCCGGCCGATCGACGTCGGCCCGATCGTCGTCTCGCTGCGTGACCATATCCGCGCGGTGCTGGACCTCGCGCCGATCCCGGCGGGCATCACCATCCCGGCGCAGGGGCCGGCGCGGCCTTCGACTGGCGGCGGACGCACGGGCCAGCGCGAGGGCGGTCGCGGCGGCGGCGGGGGTGGTGGCCTGGGCGCGGGGCAGGGGCCGTCGACCCTGGTTGAGACCGGTGGCGAAGGGACGCGATCTTATTGGAACGGATGGGCAGGTGGCACTTGCGGCGACCGCTATGCGCGAAATAGTCGCCGGTCAGCCAATTCGAAGATGGCGCTGCTGGCCATCAATCTCGCAGGTTGGTGCGACGCGCGATTGCCCAGCGTCCAAGAAAAAACTGCCCATTGTTTTGGCCGTGGCTAATTTTATCTAAGCACGTAACCAAGTGTTTAATTATTTGACAATCCTTCGTAGGAATGAAATGCTGACACAGCAATTCGGGGGATTAAATAATGAACCTTGCCTGCTCCGAAAATATGAACGATATATTTTGCTTGTTATTCTTTGCTCCAGTCGTATCAGCATTTGTATTCATGGCTAATTTTGTAGTTGCTATTTTTGCATTTACGATAGCAAGAAAGGCATTAATTACAAACCAGATTTCGCATTTGTATGCGAAAACTATGGACCACAATAAGTTGATATTCGATAATGAATATCGCATGGTTGTGATCGATTTATTTCACGGACTTGAGGATGAAGAACTTAAGAAAAAGAGAGATATGCTGGAAAGAAAGGATGAGGGTCATTTTAATCTGTATTGGGCGACACGATCTGTTCACTTAAGTCATCTATTCTTATGTGCGCAGGTATGGATTATGTGCGGTGCCTCTGAGCGAAAGATCGCAAAGAGTTTTCCCGGATGGGTCATTTTTACCGAGAAGATAGCAAAAGAACTAGATAACAAGAGAATTGAAAGAAGTAACAGGCCTGATTGGTACAAGAAGGCGTGTCGGCAAATAAATCTCGACGACAATGAAAGTATATACGGGAAGAAATTTAATCGAGATTTAGTAAAATTACAGGAAAGATAAAACCCACGAATATAAAGCCGCTCGTTCTGGGGTCGTTGGTTTCGCTGCACTTCGAGGCGACGAACGCTTCCCGCGCGCCGAAACCGCCTCTTGATCCCCACCCCGCACGGGAGGAGAATCGCGTCAATGATTCGCGGACTCCTCCTCGTGCTCGCCTTCCTCGCCGCCATTGCCCCGGCGCGGGCCGACGAGATGACGTTCTTCGTCATGAACCGGGCGCCCTATGGCGTGGTGATCGAGTTTACCGACAAGGCGTCGGGGCAGGTCTGGCCGGGCGACGACCGGATCTACCTGCTGGAAAAGGGCGAGAGCAAGTCGGTGGCGATCGACTGCACCGGTGGCGCGCGCATCTGCTACGGCGCCTGGCGCAATGGCGACGACGGCACGGTGTGGGGTGTCGGACCCGACCGCGATCTGGAATGCAAAGACTGCTGCCTGATCTGTGCGCTTGGCCCCGGCAAGGGCGAGACGATCGAGATCGAGCCCTGAGGCGGTCCGTTCAGGCCGCCTGGCGCGCAGGGTGGGCTGCGCTGCCGCGGTCGATCGAGGCCCAGGCCGGTCGTTCGAACAGGAACCGCCCGCGTCCGCTCCACGCCACCAGCGCATAAAGCACCGTGGGGCCGGCGATACCCGCCACCGTGGTCACGAGCGCCATCAGCCCGACGTTGGGGATCACCCCGGTCGAGACCAGTGCGATGCGCGTCACCGCCATCGGCAGGAAGAAGGCGAGGTAGACGACGATCGAATGCGCGCCCAGCCAGCGCAGCCAGGCCGCCCACGGTGCCGAAGACAGGAGCGCGGCCACCGTGACGATGGCGAGCGCACCGGCAAGGCCGAGCACCAGCGACACGCCCGGCAGTTCCGACAGGCCGCCGGTCGCGCCGGTGTCGCCGATCTCGCCCTGGATCAGGAAGCCGAGCGCCTCCGGCGCGGGCGTGAAGACGAGGAGGCCGTTGACGACGCCGAAGGCCGCGAGCCCGGCGAGTGCTGCGCCCCGCCAACGCGCCACCGCCGCGGCGAAGGCAAAGACGTGCGGCGCGAAGGCATAGCCGACGAAGAAGAAGACGTAGCGCTGCGCGAACTCGTCGAAGACGACCGAGCCCGTGTGCACCGGCAGCGCCTCGAGGAGCGCCGCCCAGGCGACCACGAACCAGACCGGCAGCCCGCGCACCAGCCGCGTGAACAGGAAGAACACCGGCAGCACGTAGATGAACCACAGCGTGCCGAAGGGTTGCCACAGTGCCTGCAGCCAGCCCGAAAGCGGCGCTGACCAGCTGCCGGCCTCGGCCGCCATCTCGGGCGCCTTGAAGGCGAACTGGATGGTCAGCCAGAGAAGGTAGAAATAGAGGAAGTGGACCACCTTGCGGTCGAGATAGCGGCGCCAGGGCCGGTCGATGGTCAGCGCCAGGAACAGGCCCGAGATCAGGAAGAAGTCGGGCATGCGGAACGGCCGCGCGAAGGCGACGACCGCATGCATGAAGCCGCGCTCGCCCATGGCGATCTCGACGCCGATCGTGGCGTGAACCATCACCACCAGGATGATGCACAGCCCCTTGGCGGCATCCACCCAGTCCACCCGGCTCTCGGCCCGTTCGGTATCCGTCATCCCGTCGCGTCCCTTCGCCGGTTCCACCGGCCTCGGGCGCAACCCTACCGGGGCGACGCAACCAAAGGCTTAACCCGCGCCATGCTCACGCAAGCGTGATCCGGCAGCCTTCGCGCACTGCCACCGGCCGGCCGGGCGATCCCGCTTAATCTCCCCTTAAAACGCCGTCTTTAAGGTTCAGGGGACGGCCGGTCGAGGCCCACGACGACAGGCAGTACCGATGGCCAAGCGCAGCAGGAACGTCCGGATCGAGCCACGCTTCGAGGAAACGCGGGGCCCGCGCGGCGCGGTCGAACTGACCGCGAGCGAGGACGACCGCGTCGTGAAGCCGGCGCGTCGGGCGGCGTCGGGCGGCAGCAAGGCGTCTGCGCAAGGCAAGGGCGCCCGCGGCGCCTCCGCCAGGGCGAGCCGGTCCCGCGGGCGCGGCAAGGGCTCGCGCGGCGGCTTCTCAGTCCTGGGCTTGCTGCGCGGCGGCGTCTACTGGGCACTGGTCGCCTCGATCTGGATCGGCATCGCCGGCGCCGCGATGGTGGCCTGGTATGGCGCGCGCATGCCGTCGGCCACCACCTGGTCGGTGCCGGACCGCCCGCCCAACGTGCGCATCGTCGCGGCCGACGGCCAGCTGCTTGCCAACCGCGGCATGACCGGCGGCGAGGCGATCGGCCTGCACGAGATGTCGCCGCACATCCCGCAGGCCGTCATCGCCATCGAGGACCGCCGCTTCTATTCGCATTTCGGCGTCGACCCGATCGGGCTCGCCCGCGCCATGGCCGCCAATCTCGTCGAGGGGCGGCTGGTACAGGGCGGCTCGACGCTGACCCAGCAGCTCGCCAAGAACCTGTTCCTGAATGCCGACCGTACCGTCGAGCGCAAGGTGCAGGAGGTGCTGCTGTCACTGTGGCTGGAGCAGAAGCACACCAAGGCGCAGATCCTCGAAATGTATCTCAACCGAGTCTATTTCGGCTCGGGCGCCTATGGCGTCGAGGCCGCGTCGCGTCGCTATTTCGGCAAGTCCGCGCGCGACGTGACCCTGTCGGAAGCGGCGTTGCTGGCAGGCCTGCTGAAGGCGCCGTCGCGGCTGTCGCCGGCGCGCGATCCCAAGGCTGCCGAGGCGCGGGCACAGCTGGTTCTGTCGGCCATGGCCGAGCAGGGCATGATCGGCGGCAGCGAGATGACGGCCGCCATCAGCGCACCCGCCACCCGCGCCGCCGCCTACTGGACCGGGTCGGAGCACTATGTCGCCGACCGGGTCATGGAGGAACTGCCGGGCCTGATCGGCGACGTCCGCACCGACGTCGTCGTGGAGACGACGATCGACCTGACGCTGCAGAAGCTGGCCGAGACCTCGATCCGCAAGCTGATCGCCGAAAACCGCGAAAAATTCGCGGTGACGCAGGGCGCGCTGGTCTCGATCGACAATTCCGGCGCCGTGCGCGCCATGGTCGGCGGCGCCGACTATGCCAACAGCCAGTTCGACCGCGCTTCCGAAGCGCGCCGCCAGCCAGGCTCGGCCTTCAAGCCCTTCGTCTTCCTCGCCGCGCTGGAGCAGGGACGCACGCCCGAGAGCATCCGCAACGACGCGCCGGTGAAGATCGGCAAGTGGACGCCAGAGAACTACAACGGCAAGTACTACGGCGAAGTGACGCTGACGGCGGCGCTGTCGAAGTCGCTGAACTCGGTCGCCGCGCAGCTGGCCATGGAGGCCGGCCCCAAGGCGGTGGTGGAGGTGGCGCATCGGCTGGGCATCGAATCGTCCCTCGTTGCCAACACCTCGATCGCGCTCGGTACTTCAGAGGTGACGCCGCTCGAACTGACCGCCGCCTACGTGCCCTTCGCCAATGGCGGCTACCGGCCCCAGACCCATTTCGTTCAGCGGGTGAAGAGCGCGGCCTCCGGCAAGGTGCTCTACGAGCATCCGCAGGGTGGCATCCCGCGCGTCATCAATCCGCAGTTCGTGGCGATGATGAACGCGATGATGGCCGAGACGATTCGCACCGGCACCGCCCGCAAGGCCGATTTCGGCTGGCCCGCGGCCGGCAAGACCGGCACCAGCCAGAACGCGCGCGACGCCTGGTTCGTCGGCTACACCGCCAACCTCACCACGGGTGTCTGGTTCGGCAACGACGACGCGACGCCGATGAAGGGCGTCACCGGCGGGTCCCTGCCGGCGATCGCCTGGAAGGACTTCATGACAGCCGCGCACGAGGGCGTGCCGGTGGTGGCGCTGCCCGGCGCCGGCTGGCGCCGCTATCTGCCGGCCGACGAGCCCGTGCGCCGTCCGGCCCTGCCGGTCGGCTCGCCCGAGGACGATGCGCCCGCGATCTCAAGTGCGCCGGCGCCGCGGCGCGACGAGACCACGGCCTCGATCCGGCGGCCGAGCGCAGGCGTCGGCGAGGATTCGGGGCCGCGCGGCTCCATCATGGACATCATTCTCGGACGCTAGCCCGCAATCCGGTTCGTGACCGGTCGCCGACCCTCGTCAGGGCGCTCGCGCGCGCCTACATAGGCCGCTGGAGATTCCCACATGTCGAACACAGAGACCCGCAAGACCATCGTGCTCACCGGCGCGAGCCGCGGCATCGGCCACGCGACCGTGAAGCGCTTTTCGCGCGAGGGCTGGCGGGTCATCACCTGTTCCAGGCAGGCCTTCTCGGAGGATTGCCCCTGGCCGCAGGGCGCGGAGGACCACATCCGCGTCGACCTCACCGATCCGGAGGACGTCGGCCAGGCCGTCTCGGAGATCCGCCACCGTCTGCAGGCGCTGGGCGGCAGGCTGGAGGCGCTGGTCAACAATGCCGGCATCTCGCCGAAGATGCCCGAAGGTGGGCGCATGAACTCGATCGACACGCCGATGCACGTCTGGCGCGACGTGTTCCAGGTCAACTTCTTCGCTCCCATCATGCTGGCGCGCGGCCTGTTCAAGGAGCTTGCCGCCGCGGGCGGTTCGATCGTCAACGTCACCTCCATCGCCGGAACCAGGGTGCACCCCTTCGCGGGCACCGCCTACGCCACGTCCAAGGCAGCACTCGGCTCGCTGACCAGAGAGATGGCTGCCGATTTCGGCCCGCACGGCATCCGCGTCAACGCCATCGCGCCCGGCGAAATCGACACCGCGATCCTGTCGCCCGGCACCGACAAGATCGTCGAGACCATTCCGCTGCGCCGGCTGGGCGAGACGGCGGAGGTCGCCGACATCATCTATTTCCTCTGCTCGCCGCAGGCGTCCTACGTCTCCGGCTCCGAGATTCACATCAATGGCGGCCAGCATGTCTGAAGACCGAACGGCCGGGACTGGTGCTTGGCGAAGGATCAGGTAATCTTGCGGTTGCAAAGGCCGAGGGGGGACCGGAATACGACGGTTGCGGGACAATCGAACCAACACGGCGAAGAGAGACGATTTCTTGGACGACAATCCCGATTTCAGAGGCCGCATGGCCAGGGCGATCGACGCGTTCGACTGGAGCACCACGTCGATGGGGCCGGCCGAGGCCTGGCCGCTCTCGCTGCGCTCCGTCGTCCAGATGATGCTCCACCAGCGCCAGGCGATCTGCCTCTTCTGGGGCGCCGACCTGAACATGCTCTACAACGACGCCTACGCGCCGATGCTCGGAGACAAAGAGAGGAATGCGCTGGGCAAGCCGTTCAGGGAGATATGGTCCGACGTCTGGAGCGACGTGAAGCCCTTCGTCGACAAGGCGATGGCCGGCGAGGGCACCCATGCCGAGAACCTGCGCCTCATGATGAACCGGAACGGCTTCGAGGAGGAGACGTACTTCACCTTCTCCTACAGCCCGCTGTTCGATGACGAGGGCAATGTCGGTGGCCTGATCAACGTGGCCGTGGAGACGACGCAGACCGTACTGGCCCAGCGTACCCAGCAGATCCTGCGGCGGGAACTCATGCACCGGGTCAAGAATTCGCTGGCGGTCACGTCGAGCGTCATCTCGGCGACCTTGCGGCAGGCGCGCTCTCTCGATGAGGCGCGCGACACGGTCGGCCTGCGCATCGCGGCGCTGGCCGAGGCGCAGAACCTGTTCAACGAGAACGCCGACAACGCCGAGGTCGACGCCGTGCTGCGCTCGGCGCTGCGAGCGCATCTCGACCACGAGAGCCGGATCAGCCTCACGGGGCCGACGGTGAAGGTCAGCCCGCAGCAGGCGGTCGGTCTCTCGCTCGCCGCCTACGAACTGGCGACCAACGCAATGAAGTATGGCGCCTTGTCGGTCGACGGCGGCCGGGTGAGCGTGTCCTGGGACACGCATGAACGGCGCGGCTTCAGCTTCACCTGGCAGGAAAGCGGCGGTCCGCCGGTCGAGCGGCCGGCCCGCACCGGCTTCGGCTCGCGCCTGACCAACCGCATCGTGGCTGCCTATTTCTCGGGAGAGGGCCATACCCATTACGACCGGGACGGGCTGCGCTTCGAACTGACAGGAAAACTGGGCTGAAGCCACAGACCGGCCGCATCGGCCGCACGCGGCGGACCGGACGCTTTCTGCCGCCCTTCAGCCGGGCATGCCCGACAGCGAGGCGAGCAGTTCGGCGACATTGCTGGCGCAGTACTTCTTGAGAAGGCGGGCGCGGTGCGCCTCCACAGTGCGCGGCGACAGGTCGAGCAGGCGGGCGATCTCCTTGCTCGTGCGGCCCTCGCCGAGATGCATCACGATCTGGCGTTCCCGCGTCGTGAGCTGCATCACCGGGCGATAGGCCGACAGGTCGGCGAAGGACCACACCGCCTGCGCCAGCGGATTGTCGCGCGTGAAGGAGTGGCCGCGCACGCGGCACCAGAACAAAGCTCCGTCCTTGCGGGCCATGATTCGTTCGTCGGAATACTCGTTGGCGCGTCGCAGGGGCTCGACGCCGACGTCGCGGATCCGCTCGAATTCCTCGTAGGTCGGATAGAGGAAGGCGAAGGACTGGTCGATCAGCTCCGCCCTGTCGTAGCGGAAGATCTGCGCGAACGTCAGGTTGCAGGCCCTGATGATCCTGTTCTCCGTCAGCACGATCCCCACCGGGGCGTGTTCGAAGGCCAGTGCCTCTAGCGTCGTCTCCCGGTCATCCATGCGTATTTGTACGATATTGATGAGAAAGTGCCCGGGACGGATAGTACCAAGGCGCGCAGGATCGCAACACAAGAATCCGCGAAAATAATCCATGCGTGCGGGAGGACTGCTTTCATGAACCTGGCCGAGGGTTTGGCCATCGTCGCGGGCTCGCGTCCCGGTGGCACCATGGTGTCCGTTCGGAACGGGCGCACCGTCCGTTGCGCCGCCGTCGCCTCCGCGCAGGAGGCCGGCCGATGAGCGGCAGTGCCCTGGCCGGACGCACGGCCCTCGTCACGGGCTCCGTGCAGGGCATCGGACTGGCGATCGCGACCGCGATGGCCGCCGAGGGTGCCCGCGTGGCGGTCCACGGCCTGGCCGCTCCCGAACAGGCTGCCGCTGTCGAGGCGCAGCTGCGGGTGGCCGGCGCACCCGAGACGGTCTTCCTCGACGCCGACCTGCGCGACGTCGACGCGATCGAGACGATGATGGCGCGCGCGGCTTCGTGGGGACCGGTCGACGTGCTCGTCAACAATGCGGGCATCCAGCGCACCGCGCCGCTGTCCGAAGCGACGGCGGCGATCTGGAACGACATCCTGGCAGTCAACCTGTCGGCCGCCTTCCACACCATGCGGCTCGCCATGCCCGGCATGGGCGAGCGCGGTTTCGGCCGCGTCGTCAACATCGCCTCCGTGCATGGCCTCGTCGCCTCGAAGGACAAGTCGCCCTACGTCGCCTCGAAGTTCGGCCTCGTCGGGCTGAGCAAGGTCGCCGCGCTCGAATATGCCGCCTGCGGCTCGCGCGAGACCGGCGGCGTCACCGTCAACTGCATCTGCCCCGGCTGGACCGAGACCGCGATCATCGGCCCGCAGGTCGATGCCCGCGCCGCCGCCCATGGCGGCGACCGCGACGCCGGCATCGCCAGCCTCCTGTCGGAGAAGCAGCCGAGCCTGCGGACCTCGGATCCGTCGGAGATCGGCGCGCTCGCCGTCTGGCTCTGCCAGAGGCCGGCCCACAACATCACCGGGACGGCAATCCCGGTGGACGGCGGCTGGACCGCCCAATGAACGACACGCTCAAGAAGGAGGAGACGACATGAAGAGACTGATCTCAACGGTCGCCATCGCCGCGGTTCTCGCGGCAGGCGGCCTCTCGACGGGCTTCACGCAGGAGGACCCGGTCAAGATCGCGCTGGTGCACGGCCTGTCGGGCTCGCCGCTGGAGGCCTATTCGAAGCAGACGACCAACGGCTTCAATCTCGGGCTCGAATACGCCACCAAGGGCACGATGGAGATCAAGGGTCGCAAGATCGAGGTGATCGAGAAGGACACCCAGTTCAAGCCCGACATCGCCCGCTCCGTGCTGGCCGAGGCCTATGGCGACGACGACGTGCTCATCGCCGTCGGCGGCACGTCCTCCGGCGTGACCACGGCCATGCTGCCGATCGCGGCGGAGTACGAGAAGATCCTGCTGGTCGAACCGGCGGTGGCGGACTCGCTCACCGGGCCGGATTCCAACCGCTACGTCTTCAAGACCTCGCGCAACTCGTCGATGGACATGCAGGCCCAGGCTCTGGCGTTGCAGCCGAACGAGAACCTGCACGTCGCCACGCTGGCGCAGGACTATGCCTTCGGCCGCGACGGCATCGCCGCCTTCAAGAAGGCGCTCGAAGGCACCGGCGCCAACCTCGTCGCCGAGGAATACGTGCCGCAGCAGACGACCGACTTCACCGCGACGATCGAACGCCTGTTCGGCGCGCTGAAGGACAAGGAGGGCCGCAAGGTCATCGTCATGTACGTCGCCGGCATCGACGCCATGACGCCGCTGTCGGCCGCCGACCCGGCCCGCTACGGCATCGAGCTTTCCACCGGCGGCAACATCCTGCCGGCGATGGCGTCCTACAAGAAGGTGCCGGGCATGGAAGGCGCGATCTACTACTACTACGAGGCGCCGAAGAACGAGATCAACGACTGGCTGGTCGAAAAGCACCAGGAGAAGTTCGGCTCGCCGCCTGACTTCTTCACCGCCGGCGGCATGGCGGCGGCTCTGGCCATCGTCAAGGCGCTGGAAACGGCGGACGACTGGGAGACCGAGACGCTGATCTCGACCATGGAAGGCATGTCCTGGGAGACGCCGAAGGGCACCATGACCTTCCGTCCCGAGGACCACCAGGCGCTGCAGTCCATGTACCACTTCAAGATCGCCGTGAAGGATGGCGTGGAGTGGGCCGTCCCGGAACTCGTCCGCGAGATCAAGCCGGAGGAGATGGACATTCCGGTCGGGCGGAACAACCAGCAGTGAGCTGACGGGAGTAGGGAGTAGGGAGTAGGGAGTAGGGAGTAGGGAGTAGGTTTGCGCCCTCCCGTCCCGTGGCCTCCGTCGGGCGCGAGCGCTCTTCAGTGTTCGCGCCAGCTACCGCGGAATCCGCTCGCTTCCCGCTCCTGACTTTCGTCGTCTACTCCCTACTCCCTACTCCCTACTCCCTACTCCCTACTCCCTACTCCCTACTCCCCATTCACGATTCCCCATTTCCCTTGCCCACGGACCGATGCAGACCCCCTCCCTCCGCACCGAGAACCTGACCATCCGCTTCGGCGGCCATGTGGCCGTGGACCGGGTGACGTGCGCCTTCCGGCCGGGCGAGCTGACGGTGATCGTCGGGCCGAACGGGGCGGGGAAGACGACGTGGTTCAACCTCGTGTCGGGCCAGCTGAGGCCGAGCGAGGGGAAGGTGTTCAAGGGCGAGAAGGACATCACCGGGGCCTCGCCCTCGGCGCGCGCCAAGGCCGGCATCGGCCGCGCCTTCCAGCTGACCAATTTGTTTCCCAAGCTCTCGGTGCTGGAGAACGTGCGCCTCGTCGTCCAGGCGCGGCGCGGCGCGGGGTCCCGGGCGCTGTCGCGCGCCGCAGCACTCACCGACATTCGCGACGAAGCGATGGCGACGCTGGAGAGCGCGCGGCTCGGCGACGTCGCCGGCTATCCGGCCTCGGCGCTGCCGCATGGCGACCAGCGCAAGCTCGAGGTCGCCATGCTGATCGCCATGCAGCCCGACATCTTCATGTTCGACGAACCGACCGCCGGCATGTCGGTCGACGAGGCGCCGGTGATCCTCGACCTGATCGCCGGCATCAAGGCCGATACGACGAAGACGATCCTGCTGGTCGAGCACAAGATGGACGTGGTGCGCGCGCTCGCCGACCGCATCGTGGTGCTGCACAATGGCGAGCTGGTCGCCGACGGCAAGCCGGACGCGGTGATGGCCCTGCCCACCGTGCGCGAGATCTATCTCGGCGTCAGCGCGGAGGAGGACGCATGAGCGGCGCGATCCTGAGGCTCGACGACGTCCACACCGACATCGGCCAGTACCACATCCTGCACGGCATCTCGCTGAACGTGCCCGAGGGCGGCGTGCACGTGCTGCTCGGCCGCAACGGGGCGGGCAAGACGACGACGCTGAGGACCGTGATGGGCCTGTGGCGGGCGCGCAAGGGTGCGATCGTCTTCCGCCACCACGACATCACGGCCATGCCCACCCCCGACATCGCCCGGCTGGGCATCGCCTACGTGCCCGAGAACATGGGCATCTTCGGCGGCCTGACCGTGGAGGAGAACATGCGGCTCGCCTCCACCACCGGTCGCTTCGACGACGAGCGGCTGGGGCGCATCTTTGCGCTGTTTCCGGCGATCGAGAAGTTCTGGACCAGCCAGGCGAGCGGGCTCTCCGGCGGCCAGAAGCAGATGCTCGCGATCGCGCGCGCCATCGTGGAACGCCGCGAGCTGATCCTGATCGACGAGCCGACCAAGGGCCTGGCGCCCGCCATCATCCGCGCCATGATCGGCGCCTTCCGCGAGATCGCGACCGAGACGACGATCCTGCTGGTCGAGCAGAACTTCCTCTTCGCCCGCTCGCTCGGCCGCGGCGTGGCGGTGATCGACGACGGCCGCATCGTGCATCATGGCGACATGGCGGCGCTGGCGAGTGACGAGGCGCTGCAGACACGGCTCTTGAGCCTGTCGCTGGCGGAACATCAGTAGGGGAGGGCGGGATGATGGCTATTTTGGACGTCGAGCTCTATGGCGCCCCCCTCTGCCCTGCCGGGCATCTCCCCCACGAGGGGGGAGATCGGCAGCTTCGGCGCGGGAGCACCACCTTAACCGTCGGCGATTGGCGAAAGCGGCCGCGACGGCCGATCTCCCCACGCGTGGGGGAGATGCCGGCAGGCAGAGGGGGGCGCCATGGAACGCTGACATCTGCAGCGATCGCAAGCGACTTGGGAGCCCGCCCATGAACGCCCTGCTCGACCGCGTCGGCGGCGTCTATGCGCTGCCGGTGATCCTCGCGATCCTCGCCTTCGCCGCCATCGGCTCGACCTCGACCTGGGTGACGCTGACCGCCGCCGGGCTGGCCATGGGGATGATGATCTTCCTGATGGCGTCGGGCCTGTCGCTGATCTTCGGCCTGATGGACGTGCTGAACTTCGGCCATTCCGCCTTCGTCTCCTTCGGCGCCTTCATCGCCGCATCGGTGCTGGCGGCGCTCGGCGCCTGGCTTGCGGCCGACAGCGTGCTCCTCAACATCGCCGCACTGATGGCCGCCATCGCGGCTGCGACCGCCTTCGGGGCGCTGGCCGGCTGGGGCTTCGAGCGGGTGATCGTCAAGCCGGTCTACAAGGACCATCTGCGCCAGATCCTGATCACCATGGGCGCGCTGATCGTGGCCGAGCAGCTCTTGCTCGCCATCTGGGGCGGCACGCCGATCGCCGTTGCGCGGCCGGCCTTCCTGACCGGCTCGATCATCATCGGCGACGTGGCCATCGAGGCTTACCGTATCTTCGCGCTGCTGCTCGGCCTCGTCGTCTATGTCGGCATGTATCTCGCGTTGAACCGCACCCGCATCGGGCTCCTGATCCGGGCCGGCGTGGAGAATCGCGAGATGGTGGAATCGCTCGGCTTCCGCATCGACCGGCTGTTCATCGGCGTCTTCATGGCGGGCTCCGCGCTGGCGGCCATGGGCGGCGCGATGTGGGCCGGCTACCAGAGCCTGATCACGCCGGCACTCGGCCAGGAGCTGATGATCATCGTCTTCATCGTCGTCATCATCGGCGGGCTGGGCTCGATCCAGGGCTCGCTGCTGGGTGCGATCCTCGTCGGCCTGATGACCAACTACGTCGCCTTCCTGTTCCCCAAGCTCGCGCTTGCGTCGAACATGCTCTTGATGATGGCGGTGCTGCTGTGGCGGCCCTACGGGCTGAAGCCGGCGGTGAAGGGGTGATGGGGATGGGTATCACGTGTCACACTCCCCGTTCCGCCGTCATCCTCGGGCTTGTCCCGAGGATCTGCCTCCACCCGCAATCGAGGCAGGCCATCGATGACGCCGTGTGGAGAGAGCAGGCCAGGACGGATCGAGGCTCGGCAGATCCTCTGGACAAGCCCGAGGATGACGGCGCCGCGGGGGGCATTCTTCGCAAACCAACCTGCCGGCGTGCCAGGAATCTCCGCCGATGACCGCTGCCTCGATTTCCGCAACCCCCACCCGCCGGGTCCCCGCCGGACGCCTCGCCGTCTATGCCATCGTGCTGGCGATCGGGCTCTGCCTTGCCTTTGCACCGTTCCTCTTCACCGACGTGCGGGCAGCCGAGGTGGCGGCGCGGATCTGCATCTTCATCGTGCTGGTGGCGAGCTACGACCTCCTGATCGGCTACACCGGCATCGTCTCCTTCGCGCACACCATGTTCTTCGGCCTCGGCGCCTATGGCGCGGCGATCGCGCTCAAGGCCTGGGGGCCGGGCTGGGACGCGATCCTGCTCGGCGGCGGGGCGGGCGTGGTGGCGGCACTCGTGCTGGCGGTGCTGATCGGGCTGCTCTCGCTGCGGGTGAAGGCGATCTTCTTCGCCATGGTGACGCTGGCGGCGGCGTCCGTGATGCTGGTGCTGGCCAGCCAGCTTTCGGACATCACCGGCGGCGAGGACGGCTTCACCTACCAGGCGCCGCGGCTCTTCTCGCCGGCCTTCAAGCTGTTCGAGGATGCCGACGGCAAGGTGCTGCGGCTGTTCGACGTGGCTCTGAACGGCAAGGTGGCAGCCTACTATTTCGTGTTCCTGTCGAGCCTCGTGCTGTTCCTCCTGATGCTGCGCATCGTCGCCTCGCCGATGGGCACGGTGCTGGAGGCGATCCGCGAGAACGAGATGCGGGCGGAGGCGATCGGCTACAAGGTCGTCGCCTACCGCACGGCGATCTTCTGCATCGCGGCGGTGATCGCGGCCACGATCGGCGTGGTGCGCGCGGTCTGGCTGAAATACACCGGGCCGGAGGTGGCGCTGTCCTTCCACATCATGATCGACATCCTGCTGATGGTCGTGATCGGCGGCATGGGCACCATCGTCGGCGCCGTCATCGGCGTCGTGGTGATGAGCCTGGCGCAGTTCTACCTGAAGGACCTGATGGAGGTGGCGGCCGAGGCCACCGCCGGCATCCCGCTGCTGCCTGACCTCCTGAACCCCGACCGCTGGCTGCTCTGGCTCGGCGTGCTCTTCATACTGCTCGTCTACTTCTTCCCCGCCGGTATCGCGGGCACGCTCATGAACAAGGGAAGCGCCCGATGATCCCACGCTCCACCTATGTGCGCGCTGGTCGCCATGAGCTCCACGTCACCGAATGGGGCGAGCGGGGCGGGCCGGCGCTGGTGATGTGGCACGGGCTGGCGCGCACCGGGCGCGACTTCGACGAGGCGGCGGCAGCACTCGCCGACAGCTATTTCGTGATCTGTCCGGACACGCTGGGGCGCGGCCTGTCGAGCTGGTCGGCACCCGGCGGCGCGGACTATTCCTATGCGAGTTTCGGCGAGACGGCGCTGGCGATCCTCGACCACTACGGCATCGGCGAGCTGCGCTGGGTCGGCACCTCGATGGGCGGCCTGCTCGGCGTGACGCTGGCGGCCGGCGCGCTGAAGGACCGCATCACCCATCTCGTCATCAACGACATCGGCCCCGACATCCCCGAAGCCGGCACCGGCCGCATCGCGTCCTATGTCGGCAACCCGCCGGTCTGCGACACGGTGGCCGAGCTGGAGGCCTGGCTGCGGACGAACTACGCCCCCTTCGGCGACAACACCGACGCCTTCTGGCGCCGCATGGCCGACACCTCGGCGCGCCGCACCGACGCCGGCAAGGTGACGGTGCACTACGACCCGCTGATCGTCACGCAGTTCACCCTGCACAAGGGCGACCTCGACGTCTGGGACAAGTACGACGCCGTCACGGCGAAGACGCTGCTGCTGCGCGGCGAGGCTTCCGATGTCCTGTCCGGCTCGACCGCCGAGGCGATGACCCGGCGCGGCCCGAAGCCGAAGCTGGTGACGATGCCCGGCTGCGGCCATGCGCCGACGCTGGCGAGCGAAGGCGAGATCGCGATGCTGCGGGGGTTTTTGGGGTAGGGGGCAGTCCGGCTTCGTTACGTCGCATTCGCGCGTTTGATGCAGGTACCCCCACCCCTACCCCTCCCCACAAGGGGGAGGGGGACACCTGCGACGTGCGTCGCCGCGTCCGGCAGAACCTGGCGCGACGCGGATCGCCCCCCCTCCCCCTTGTGGGGAGGGGTGAGGGGTGGGGGTTCTTCCAAGCCACAATGGACCAACAGTATTGGCGTCGCCATATGTGCTATATGGAGTGCAGGGAAAACCTGCCACGCGTCAGGAAAGGAGGACGTGCATGAGCATCAAGTACGCAGGGCGGCCCAAAGGTGACGCGCCGCCGGAAAAATTCGCTGCATGAAAACTGACACGATCACGTTGTGGCGACCGTTTGGTGCGGCAGAACTGGCGCTCGTCCGCGAGAGTGGTATGCGTTCCTTCCCGCCGCGCCTGCCGGATCAGCCAATATTCTATCCGGTGCTGTCCGAAGACTATGCAATCCGGATCGCGCGCGACTGGAACTTGCCGCAAAGCGGTGCGGGTTTCGTCACCCGCTTCGAGGTGCGCAGCGACTTCCTGGCGAAATACCAGGCTCAGGAAGCAGGCGGCCGCGCGCTACGAGAAAACTGGATCCCTGCCGAAGAGCTCGAAGCGTTCAATGCCGCGATCGTCGGGCCTATCGAGGTGGTGAAAGAGTTCCGCTGAGGATTTGTTGGTGCGCGCAAGTTCGATGATCGACATGACCTACGATCCCGACGCGGACGCGGCCTCTATCCGCGTCGCCGTCGGCAAGGTTGCCGAGACAGCCGAGGCTGGTCCCTTCGCCTACGACATGGACGAGCAGGGCCGCGTGCTCGGCATCGAGGTCCTCGCCGCCAGCAAGGTGCTGGCTAGCGATTCCGTGCTTCACGGCAGGCGCTCTCTCACCCTCGCCGAGATCGGTGAGCGGGTAAAAGCGGTCTCCGACATCTATGCGGCCAGGTTCCAGATCGAGAGGGACGAGCTTTGGCATCTCGGCAAACTGACCGAGGAACTTGGCGAGCTGAACGCCGCGTTTCTTCAACTCGCGGGCCGTGGCCGCACGAGAGGATATACGCCTGAAGAGTTGCGGCGAAATCTCGAAAGCGAGGCCGCCGATCTCCTTGCGCATCTGCTTCTTTTTGCCCAGCAGCAGAAGATCGACCTGGAGGCTGCTCTGCGCAACAAGTGGTTCAGCTACCTCACCGAAGAGACGGGTTGACCGAAAGGGACGCTGCTATCCCCCCGCCAGCACCTTCTCGATTTCCGGCACCGTGTGGTTGGTCAGCGTCTTCGCCACCTCGCCGGTCACCTTGTCGGCGACCTCCTTGTGCAGCTTCTTGCGCATCTCGCCGAGCACCTGGGGCTGTGCCACCAGGACGATCTTCTTGAACGTACCCTTGTGCGCCATCTTGTAGAGCCGTTCGGCGATCTCGTCGGCGAAGCGGTCCTTCTCGATCCGGTGCCAGTCGGTGTCGGCCACCGCGCTGCGGTGCTCGCCGGAGGCGTCGTTGAGGCGGCCTGGGCGGTCGGTGCCCTGCTCCCGGGTCGGCGGGTTCTCGTGGTGCTCCTCGCGCATCACCTGCAGGTTCGGATATTGCGCGTCGCCTTCGTTGCGCAGGAACAGTGCCTTCTCGCCATCGGCGACGAGGACCCACATGTCGTGTTCGAGCTTCATGGCGGACATTTCGGACTCCAATCCTGTTCCAGTCGATGACGCGCCCGGGCGGCGACGAACGTCTTGATCGGGATCACGAGACCGGCCCTCGACCGTCATCGCGAACAAAACGCGGTGCGATGCCGGCCGTTCCGGAACGGGTCGCGGCGCCGCGGCTCGCGAGGTGGCGCCCGGGCAGGCGGCCGGGCGTGCCGGAATGGTTTTCCCCGTGGCGACGATGCCGCGGAAAACCCGTTGCGGCGCGTCCGGCGTGGCAGGACGCCATGCCTTCAGGTCGCGGCCCGCCGGACCGACAATGCAGCCCAAACGTGGAGACGTGCGCCAATGGCTGCCGCAACTGCAAAACTCAATGCTTTCCCGGTCTTCATGAAGGTGGAGAAGCGGAGCGTCGTGATCGTCGGCTCGGGCGACGAGGCGCTGGCCAAGGCGCGGCTGATCGGCCAGTCCTCGGCCGCGATCCGCATCGTCGCCGAAGCGCCGGAAGCCGAACTCGCCGCCTTCGCCCGCGAGACCGGCATGGAGCTGGTCGAGGCGGCGTATCGGTCGGATCTGATCGACGGTGCCTGCCTCGTCTTCGCCGCCACCGGTGAGGAAGCACTCGACGGCCGCGTCGTTGCCGACGCCAAGGCGCGCGGCATTCCGGCCAACGCGGTGGACCGCCCGCATCTGTGCGACTTCTTCACGCCCGCGCTGGTGAACCGCGCGCCGGTCGTCGTCGCGATCGGTACGGAGGGTGCGGGGCCGGTGCTTGCCCAGATGATCCGCGCCCGCGTCGATCGCATGCTGTCGCCCGCGCTCGGACCGCTGGCCAGCCTCGCCGCCAGCCTTCGCGACACGGTCGAGAAGCTGGTGCCGCGCGGCAATGCGCGCCGCGCCTTCTGGAGCGATTTCTTCGAAGGCGCCCCGGCGCGCGCCATGGAGATCGGCCACATCGAGGAGGCGCGGGAGGCGGCCGCCGAACTGATGCAGCGCCGCACCGAGGCGCGCGGGCACGTCGCGCTCGTCGGGGCCGGGCCGGGCGCCGAGGACCTGATCACCATCCGCGCGCAACGCCTGCTGATGCAGGCCGACGTGATCCTTTTCGACGCGCTGGTGCCCGAGGCGGTGGTGGCCATGGGCCGCCGCGACGCCGAGCGCGTCTCGGTCGGCAAGCGCAAGGGCTGCCATTCGAAGAAGCAGGAAGAGATCAACGAGCTGATCGTCGAGCTTGCCCGCGAGGGCAAGCGCGTGGTGCGGCTGAAGTCGGGCGACCCGCTGGTTTATGGCCGCGCCGGCGAGGAGATCGCGGCGCTGCGCGAGGCGGGCATCTCCTACGAGATCGTGCCGGGCGTGACAGCGGCCTTCGCCGCCGCTGCCGACTTCGAACTGCCGCTGACGCTGCGCGGCGTCGCGTCGTCGATGGTCTTCACCACCGGCCACGACCTGAAGGGCGGCGCGCTGCCCGACTGGGCGCGGCTCGCCGTCTCGGGTGCCACGGTTGCCGTCTACATGGGCCGCACCATAGCCGCCCAGGTGGCGGGCCGCCTGATCGAGGCGGGGCTGTCGCCCGACACCGGCGTCGCGGTCGTCGAGAACGCGAGCCTCGGCGGGCGCCGGCTGTTCCACGGCACGCTTGCCGACCTGCCGGCGCTGGAGCATCGCACCGAGCTCGACGGGCCGGTGATGACGATCATCGGCGACGCCGTCGCCGGCGCCAATTTCGCTTTGTCGACGCCGCTCGCCGCGCATGCGCGGCTGCCGGTCGCAGCCTGAGGAAGGACCTGCCATGAAAGTGCTCACCGCCAACAGGCTGATCGACGGCGAAGTGGTCTGGTACGGGACGGGCGATGCCTGGATCGAACTGATCGACGGCGCCCGTATCGCCCGCGACAAGGCCGGCGAGGAGATGCTGCAGGCGCTCGGCAAGGCGGCGCTAGCCGACAACCTCGTGGTCGATGTCGACCTCATCGACGTCGAGCAGCAGGATGGCCGCATCGTGCCGACGCGCCTGCGCGAGCGCATCCGTGCCGCCGGGCCGACCAACCATCTCCACCATGGCAAGCAGGCGCGGCCCGATTTCGCGCCGGCCGCCTGAGCCGGCCGCTCGCCGGCATCCTCCGTACGAGCAGGGAAAACCAGAATGTACCGCTACGACGAATTCGACCACACCTTCGTGCAGGCCCGCGTGGCCGAGCTGCGCGATCAGGTGGAGCGCCGCCTGGCCGGCGAGATCACCGAGGACCAGTTCAAGCCGCTCCGGCTGATGAACGGCGTCTATCTGCAGCTGCACGCCTACATGCTGCGGGTGGCGATCCCCTACGGCACGCTGAGCGGCCGCCAGATGCGCATGCTGGCCCATATCGCCCGCACCTACGACAAGGGCTACGGCCATTTCACCACGCGCCAGAACATCCAGTACAACTGGCCCGCACTGGCCGACATTCCGGCGATCCTCGACGACCTGGCGCGCGTCGAGATGCACGCCATCCAGACGAGCGGAAACTGCATCCGCAACGTCACGGCCGACCACTTCGCGGGGGCTGCCGCCGACGAGGTGGCCGACCCGCGGCCCTATGCCGAGATCCTGCGGCAATGGTCCTCGGTGCATCCCGAGTTCTCCTACCTGCCGCGCAAGTTCAAGATCGCCATCACCGGCGCCGAGCGCGACCGCGCGGCGATCCAGGTGCACGACATCGGCCTGCACCTGAAGAAGGATGCCTCGGGCACGCTGGGCTTCGCCGTCTATGTCGGCGGCGGCCAGGGCCGCACGCCGATGATCGCCAAGAAGATCCGCGACTTCCTGCCGGAGGCCGACCTGCTCGCCTACTGCACCGCGATCCTGCGCGTCTACAATCTGAACGGCCGGCGCGACAACAAGTACAAGGCGCGCATCAAGATCCTCGTTCACGAGACCGGGACCGCGGAGCTGACGCGCCAGGTGGAGGCGGAGTTCGCGCATCTGAAGGACGGCGAACTGACGTTGCCCGAAGCCGACATCCGCGCCATCGAGGCCTATTTCGCCCCGCCCGCGCTGGTCGCGCGGCCCGAGGGGGACGCGGCGGTGACGCAGGCGCGGCTCGACTCGCGCGGCTTCGCCGACTGGCTCGGCCAGAACGTGACCACCCATCGCCACGCGGACTATGCGGCCGTGACGATCTCCCTGAAGGGCATCGGCGAGGTGCCGGGCGACGCGACCGACACCCAGATGGACGCCGTGGCCGACATCGCCGAGGCTTACGGCTTCGACGAGATCCGCGTCAGCCACGAGCAGAACCTGATCCTGCCGCATGTCGCCCGCGCCGACCTGAAGGCGGTCTACGACCGGCTGGTCGAGATCGGGCTGGCCACGGCGAATTCCAACCTGATCAGCGACATCATCGCCTGCCCGGGCCTCGACTACTGCGCGCTCGCCAATGCCCGCTCGATCCCGGTGGCGCAGGACATCTCGCGCCGCTTCGCCTCGCTGGAGCGCCAGCGCGAGATCGGCGAGCTGAAGCTCAAGATCTCCGGCTGCATCAATGCCTGCGGTCATCACCATGTCGGCCACATCGGCATCCTCGGCGTCGAGAAGAAGGGCGCCGAGCTCTACCAGATCACGCTCGGCGGCTCGGGCGACGAGAACACCTCGATCGGCGAGATCGTCGGCCGCGGCTTCCCGCCGGAGGAGCTGACAGACGCGATCGAGACCATCGTCGACACCTATCTCGCGCTGCGCCTCGACGGCTCCGAGCGTTTCATCGACGCCTATCGCAGGCTGGGCGCCGCACCGTTCAAGGAGGCGCTCTATGCTGGCGAAGCTAAGGCCGCTTGAGGCGGCGCACGACGCCGAAACGGAGGCCGCCGCGCTCGAAGAGCGCTTCGGCGAACTCGACGCGCGCGACCTGATCGCGCTGTCGATCGGCCGCTTCCGGCCGGGATCGCTCGCCGCCGTCTCGTCCTTCGGGGCGGATTCGGCCGTGCTGCTGCACATGATCGCGCGCATCGACCCCGCGCTGCCGGTGCTGTTCCTGGAGACCGGCAAGCATTTCGGCGAGACGCTGCAGTACCGCGATGCGCTGATAGCCGATTTCGGCCTGCGCGACCTGCGCGTCGTCGCGCCGCGCCCCGAGCTTCTGGCGGTTCGCGACCCGGACGGGACGCTGCACCAGCGCGACACCGACGGCTGCTGCGACCTGCGCAAGGTGGAGCCGATGGCCCGTGCCGTGGCGCCGTTCGAGGCCTGGTTCACCGGCCGCAAGCGCCACCAGGCGGCGACCCGCGCCGGCCTGCCGGTGTTCGAGGCGGTGGGCGAGCGCATCCGCATCAACCCGCTGGCGAAGTGGACCACCGCCGACCTCGCCGCCTACATGCGCGAGCACCAGCTGCGCGAGAACCCGCTGGTCGCCTATGGCTATCTCTCGATCGGCTGTTTCCCCTGCACCCAGCCGGTGAAGGAGGGCGAGGATCCGCGCGCCGGCCGCTGGGCCGGCCAGGCCAAGACCGAATGCGGCATCCATCTTTCCGGCCTCGACGATTCGCTCACCGCCTCCTCGCTCTGATATAGAGACTGCGCCTGTCGGCCGCAGCGGTCCTGCCGCCGCGACCGACAGGCTCCCGCGACCATACGACAGGCAATCATGACCCAACCCACCCCCGACGCGCCGCGGCTCTGGACCCCGAGCGGATTCCGCGAGGACACCTGGACCCATGCCGACAGCGCCGAGGCGCTGGATGGCAACGCCGCCGTCATCCTGCCGCTGCCCGTATGGCAGGCGCTCGACGCGGAGACGAAGTCCGCCAATCGCGACCGGATCGGCGTGCTGCTGGCACCCGGCGAACCGCTCGACGCCATCGTCGACGCGCTGCCCGGCCTGCCGCTGGTGGCGCTGTCCTTCCCGGCCTTCAACGACGGCCGCAGCTTCTCCAAGGCCGAGCTGCTGCGCCGCCGCCATGGCTACGGGGGCGCGGTGCGCGCCTGCGGCCAGGTGCTGGTCGACCAGATCCCGCACATGATCCGCACCGGCTTCGACGAGCTGGAAGTCTCGCACCCGGTCGCGCTGAAGCGGCTGGAGGAAGGCCGCGCGGGCGGCCTGCCGCTCTACTACCAGCCGACAGCCAGGGCCGAGGAGGCCGAGGGCACGTATTCTTGGCGGCGCAAGCCGGCGGGCTGAGGCCGGCGCTTCAGGCCGGCGGCGCGGCCTGGCGCGGCTTGCGCGCCAGCAGCGCCACGGCGCAGTAGCCGGCGACGGCCACAGCGCCCGCCACCGCCACCATGGCGAGCGCCGTGAGTGGCGAGGCGCGCGCCAGCACCAATGCGAAGGCGAAGGGAGCGATCGCGGTGGAAAACTGCCGCGCCGCGCTCATCCAGCCGACATGCGCCCCATAGGACGCCCGTCCGAACACCTCGAGCGGCAGCGTGCCGCCGACGATCGAGAACAGGCCGGAGCCGAGGCCGAACAGGATGACGGCCGCCGCGATGCCCGGCACGCTGGGTGCTGCAATTGCGAGCAGCACCACGCCCGAGGTCAGGAACAGCCCCGCCAGGATGGCGAGCCAGGACTGCCGCAGCCGACCGCCGAAGACCATGTTGATCAGCCGGCTCGCCACCTGCGCCGGACCGAAGAAGGTCGAGACCAGAACGCCCGCCGTACCGAGACCCATGCCAGTGAGCAGCGGCACCATGTGCAGCAGGATGGCCGCCTGCACGAAGCCGGCGAAGGCGAAACCGCCGAGCATCAGCAGGAACACGGCGCGCAGCCGGACGGGCGCAAGGCCGATGCCGTCGGCCGTGCCGGCCGTGCCCGCGACGGGCTTCGGCGCGGCGAGCGCCTGGCGCCGGGCGAGCCGTGCGATCCACCCGTGCACTGGCAGGCAGAGCATCAGGTTCATGCCGGCGAAGACGAGGTAGACCTCTCGCCAGGTCAGCGCCGCGTGCAGCGCCGAGGTCAGCGGCCAGAACAGCGTCGAGGCGAAGCCCGCGATCAGCGTAAGCAGGGTGATCGACCGCTGCGCCCCCGCCGTGCCGGTCTGGACGATCGCCACGAAGGCCGTCGAATAGAGGACGAAGCAGGCGGCGAATTCCATCGCCAGCAATGCGATGACGAAGCTTGCCCGCCCGGGCGCCAGCGCGCAGGCGACGAGCGCCAGTGCAGCCACGGCCGAGCCCGCCGTCATGACGCGTCCGGCGCCGTGGCGGTCGGCCAGCCGCCCCGCCAGCGGCGCAAACAGGCTGCCGAAGAACAGCGCCGCCGACAGTGCCGCGAAGGCCAGGTGCTCCGGCACAGCGAACTCGGCGGCGATGGCCGGCGCCAGGATCGGGAAGGAATAGAACAGCGTGCCGTAGCCGACCACCTGCGTCAGCCCCAGCCCCCAGATGACGGCGGGGGGAGCCTTGGGGTCGGGATGCGGCATCGGAGGGTCCGGGTGGGGGCGGGAGATTGGCAGGCGGGAACGCTGAGGCCGGCGGGCGGCGCGAAGCCTAGCCGGGCGGCGCCGTCTCGCCCGGCGGCAGCGAGCCGTCGGCGCAGCACTCTTCGGAGAGGAATCCGATCAGGTCCGCCATGGCGGGATAGACCGCGCGGCAGATCAGTGTCGTTCCCTGCCGCTCCTGGCTGACGAGCCCCGTCTCGACCAGCCGCCGGCAATGGTGCGACAGCGTAGAGGCCGGGATGTCGAGCTTTTCCTGGATGCGCCCGACGGCAAGCCCCTCGGCACCGGCGCGGACCAGGATCCGGTAGATCCTGAGCCGCATCGGACTGCCGAGCGCTTCCAGCTGGCGGGCCACGGTCTCGATCGTCATGGACACGGATTAGGCCGGGCGAGGGCGGAGGTCAAACGGTATTTCGGGAAATATGGAAACAGGGTGGGCGAGGCTTTCATGGTCGCGACTGCAGGCGCCCGATGGCGCCCCCCTCTGGCCTGCCGGCCATCTCCCCCTCGTGGGGGAGATGGCCGGCAGGCCAGAGGGGGGGGCGCGACAGAGTGCGATCTTCCAGGTGAGCGGTCCTCAGCCTCGGCTGCCCTACTCCCGACCGCCGCCCGCCTACGGCCAGATCAGCCACACATACCCGACATAGCCCGCAAGCAGCACGCCGCCTTCCCAGCGGCTGATCTGCCGGCCGGTCCAGGCAAACAGCACCACCAGAAGCGACACCCCGATCATGACGAGGTTGTCGAAGGAGACGATCTCCTGTGGCACGACCGTCGGCGATAACAGCGCCGTCGCTCCGCCGATGCCGAGGATGTTGTAGATGTTGGAGCCGACGATGTTGCCGAAGGCCACATCGGTCTGCTTGCGCAATGCCGCCATGACCGACGTCACCAGCTCTGGCATCGAGGTTCCGAGGGCGACGATGGTCAGGCCGATGACCGTCTCGGAGATGTCGAACGTCCGGGCCAGCGCCACCGCGCCATCGACGAAGAACTTGCCGCCGAGCACGACGACGGCAAGCCCCCCCAGCGCCATCAGGAGCGGCAGGATGACCGAGCCCTTCGGCGCGGCGGCCGGAACGAGGCCGCCATCGGCCTCCTGCGCGGCGATGCTCTTGTCGTAGACGGCGCCATGTTCGGCGCCGGCGCGGCTTTCCTGACGAAATGCGGTGTAGATATAGGCGCAGAGCGCCGCCACGAAGACCGCGCCGACGAGCCGGCCGGCCGGCATGGTGGCGGCAATGATGGCGAACACGACGGCGACGGCGACCATCACGGCGCCGTCGCGCTTCAGCGTGCTCGATTCCACTGTGATCGGCAGCAGGAGCGTCGCGACGCCGAGGATCAGCAGGATGTTGGCGATGTTGGAGCCGACGATGTTGCCGTAGGCGATGCCGGGCGCGCCGGCGAGTGCTGCCTGCACCGAGGTGACGAGCTCCGGCGTCGAAGTGCCGAAGCCGACAAGCGTGAGGCCGATCACCAGCGGCGAAACGCCGAGGCGGCTCGCCACGTTGACCGATCCGCGAACGAGGAGCTCGCCCCCGAGGACGAGCAGAGCAAGGCCGCCCAGGAGCAGAAGGAAGATGGTCAAGCGATCGACTCCGGTGGATCGAGAGGGGAGGGGTGGCGAATGCCGCCGTCTCATATAGGCGCGCGCTGCCGGATTGCCAGCGCAGGCCGCGTCGCCCCGGTCCGGTACGATCCGCAGGAATCGCCCCCGACGGCGTCGACGCGCATCGGGGGCGGGTTCTGCCGGATCAGTTGTTGTCGGGATCGGTCTCGGCCTCGTAGGCGAGGCGCAGGATGACGACGATGCCCCAGAGCGCGGCGGCGCCGAAAAGGCCGTAGAGCACTGTCGCCACCGTCTGCGACAGGTGCAGGAGCACGATCAGCGAATAGACGAAAACGCCTCCGACCGTGACGAACTGGCTGGCGATCAGCGTCGACACGGCCGCGACGCCGAGCAGCGTGGCCGGAGTGACGATGCGCCGGGGCGGGGCGGGAAGGGTTTGGACTGCCTGTGTCATGTGTCGTTCCAATGAAAGTCGAGCCTGAGCGGTGCCGGGCACCGGGGCGAGGGAAAATGAGTCGGAAAAAGTCGCGTCAGCCGCCGAAGCGGATGCCGGTCGCCTCGAAGATCATCAGCAGGATGCCGAAGGAACCGAGGACGGTGACGACCATGATGGCTGCGGTTGCGGCATATTCGTTGCCGAACGGCGCGCGGACGATGCCGGCGGCGTCCGGCCGTGCATAGCGGACCAATGCGAAGCACAGGCCGACGAGCACGAGACCCGTGATCATTTCCATGGGGTTCTCCAGGAGAGGGGATTCCGGATTGCCAGCCGGCGACCGACCCACGCCGGACGTGCCGTCGCGGCGCGGGCGTGCCCGCGGCTGGCGCGGATCAGGCCTTCGGGAGAACGGCGGGCGGCGCGCGCTGGCCGGGTGCGAAGGAGGCGCTGCGGACCGGCGCAGGCGCTTCGCGTGAATCAGGTGCAAGGGGCGCGCCCTGCGGCTCGGCAAGGCGCGCGGAAGAAATCACGGCGTCGCCTGCCGGCTTGCCGCCGACATGCGGCTGTCGGTCGCCCGCGCGGAAGCGGATCTCGCCCTGCGGTGCCTCCGACGCCAGCACCGGCTGCCGAAGGTCGCCCGAGGACAGGACGGCCTGCCCTAGCCCGAAGCCGGACTGCGCGACGCGGCCGGCATCGGACAGGTGCGACAGCACCGTCAGGACCACCAGGAGCCCGACCAGCCAGCGCGCCGTGAAACGGTTGAGGATGTTCAACGAGACCTCTCGACGGCTTCGGCCGCCACGGCCTTCAGTACCAGTGTCGCGACTGCAGCGCCAGACCGTCCCGCGCGACCGTCAGCGCCTTCGCACCGAAACGTCGTGGCGCTGCGAGATCGCCTTGTGCAGATGCACCATCATGGCGGCGGCAAACAGCGGCGTGAGCAGGTTGACGAAGGGGATCGCCAGGAAGCCGGCGATCACCAGCCCGGCGAGGAATACGGTGCCGGAATAGCGCCGCCGCAACGCTTTGGCCTCCGCCTCGTCGCGAAAGCGCATTGCGGCGAATTCGAAGAACTCGCGGCCGAGCAGGTAGCCGTTGACGACGAAGAAGGCGACGAGGTTGACGCCGGGGATCAGGAGCAGGAAGAGCGCCACGAGATTGCCGACGACGACGATGGCGAAGAACTTGAGCGACAGCCAAAGCGCCTGCACCGGCGGCAGGGCGCGGCCGGACGGATCGGCGGGATAATCGGTCCGTTCCACCAGTTCGGCGACGTCGTCGAGGAACAGGCCGGCGATCAGCGCCGAAACAGGCGCGATCAGCAGCGCGAGCCCCAGCGCCAGGGCCAGGCCCGCGACGATGGCTGCGATCAGCCCGACCCAGCCCGCCCAGTCGGGCATCGCCGGCACGAAGCCTTCCAGCACCGGCAGGGCCAGCCATTCGAAACCCTGTGTCAGCGCGAACCACAGCGCCACCAGCGCAAGCAGCGTCAGCCCCAGCGTCTTGAAGAAGACGCTTCGGAAGGCGGGAGAGAGGAGTTGGCCGGCGGCGCGGCCGGCTGCGTCGAGGATCATCGCGGGGGCTTTCCTTGTCTGGGCGGAGATAGGCATGCGCGCAGCGCCAGGCAAGCGCCCTCCGCCGCCGCCCGCGCCAGCCGCGAACGGCCGGTCCGGACGTTGCAAAGTCGGGCGGATCGGCTAAACCGGAGGCACCGTTCCGGGCTCGAAACAACAAGGTCCTCCTCCCCGTGCCAACCGATCCGACCTACGATGTCCTGTGCATCGGCAATGCCATCGTCGACATCATCGCCCGCTGCGACGAGGCCTTCCTCGTCGACAACGCCATCATCAAGGGCGCGATGAACCTGATCGACGCCGAGCGCGCGGAGCTGCTCTATGCGCGCATGGGGCCGGCCGTGGAGGCGTCCGGCGGCAGCGCCGGCAACACGGCGGCCGGTGTGGCGAGCTTCGGCGGCCGCGCGGCCTATTTCGGCAAGGTGGCCGACGACCAGCTCGGCCGGCTCTTCGCCCACGACATCCGCGCGCAGGGGGTGGCCTTCGACACGAACCCGCTGGAGGGCTTCCCGCCCACCGCGCGCTCGATGATCTTCGTCACGCCCGATGGCGAGCGCTCGATGAACACCTATCTCGGCGCCTGCGTCGAGCTCGGCCCCGACGACGTGGAGGCGGAGAAGGCGCAGGGCGCCAAGGTCACCTATTTCGAGGGCTATCTCTGGGACCCGCCACTCGCCAAGGAGGCGATCCGCCGCACGGCGGCGCTGGCGCATGCCGCCGGCCGCGAGGTGTCGATGACCCTGTCCGACCCGTTCTGCGTCGACCGCTACCGCGACGAATTCCTCGACCTGATGCGCTCGGGCACGGTCGACATCGTCTTCGCCAACGAGAGCGAGATGAAGTCGCTCTACCAGACCGCGTCCTTCGAGGCGGGACTGGAGGCGATCCGCAAGGACTGCAAACTCGCCGCCATCACCCGCTCCGAACGCGGCTCGGTGATCGTGCGCGGGCACGAGACGGTGCAGGTCGACGCGATCGAGATCGCCGAACTCGTCGACACCACCGGCGCCGGCGACCTCTACGCCGCCGGCTTCCTGCACGGCTACACCACGGGGCGGAGCCTCGCCGACTGCGGCAAGCTGGGTTCGCTCGCGGCCGGCATCGTCATCCAGCAGGTGGGACCGCGGCCGATGAAGAGCCTGCGGGAGGCGGCGGAGCAGGTGGGGTTGGGGTGAGGGGGGGAAGAACGCGACGTGGTTGTAGCCTGTCGAGGCCGTCCCCACTTCTCCGGAAACTGCTGTATTCTGGGAGTCGATGGTATGGCGGTAGGCGGACATCTAACGACTGACCGAAGCGGCAAGCTGAACTTTGAGGTTGGTCGTGGCCCCTTGGGTTCACTCCTAGTACACTTGTGATGGGTGGTAGGGGCTTCGACGGTCGTCGCTGCGATCTTCGCTGTGCTATAGCGCCCACTGCATGTTTCGTACATTAATCCAGTGTAGCGACTTGTAAACGAAAAGAGATGGGCGATGGTGCCCGCAGGGAATAGGTTAGGCCTACTGAGGAAGCGATGTCGGACGGACCAACGATTTTCAGCCTGCATTACAAGGGGAGCCGCTTCCGAAATGCGCGCTTGCCTGTTGAGGTGCTGTCTGATTTGCCAGCCTTCCGTGACCTCCTCGTTTCCTATGCTAACCCGTCTTATTCATGAGTTCGCTTTCGCGGATGACGCCGGTCGATGGTACGCGGGCGGTCGAGGCGTCTCTTTCACCGCGGGTGGGTCTGGACTTGTAGAACGCGCTGGAGGTTGA
>NZ_JAOAOQ010000021.1 GCF_030398385.1 Aquibium sp. ELW1220
AAAACGAGTATTCCCTATCAGAGCCGTGGAAGACGACCACGTTGATAGGCCGGGTGTGGAAGTGCGGCAACGCATGAAGCTTACCGGTACTAATAGCTCGATTGGCTTGATCATTCTCATTCCTCATGCCCATCGCGACGCGATGGTCATACCAGCGCTCACGCATGAGCGGCCCTTCGGGCCTATGCTCCGCGAGGGCGCCGGACGACCGGCGGCACGCAAGTCGCGTGCTCGGGCTTCGCCCGAAGCGTCGGTCTGCCATGTTGGCTATCAAACGCAGCCCAAGGGCTGCGACCTGCGCGGAAAAGACGAGAGAACTGAAAGCAGATCGGCGTCCGGGCTTGTTGCCCTATTCGCCATTCGCTATTCGCCACTCCGACCCAGCTTCTCGATCAAAGATTGTGCGCTTCGTCGACCTGGTGGTTATGGCGGGGTGGCTGCACCCGTTCCCATTCCGAACACGGCCGTGAAACGCCCCAGCGCTGATGGTACTTCGTCTCAAGACGCGGGAGAGTAGGTCGCTGCCAGGTCTACAAAACGCACAATCGAAAGCTTCTCATCACGTTGTCCGGCCAATGCCGGATGCCGGGCCGGCCCTCCGAAACCTCGGAGCCGGCCCGCATCCGTTATGGCCGCCAACAAACACCGGGCACACGCCCGAAACCAGACCGGCNAAACACCGGGCACACGCCCGAAACCAGACCGGCCCAACCGCCGCAAACGCCAGGACCAACCGGACCCCGGCAAACATAACCAAAACACCCTGACGCGGGGTGGAGCAGCCCGGTAGCTCGTCAGGCTCATAACCTGAAGGTCGCAGGTTCAAATCCTGCCCCCGCAACCAGATAAAAAAACCCCCGAGCCAAAAGCCGGGGGTTTTTTGTTGCCCGGACCAGGCTCCAGTCACCCAGGAAAAGGCGGCAATCGACGCTGCCAGGTCCCCGGTCGCAGCCGCCGGTCCCTCTGGGCCGCGGGATCAAGCGTTGAAGCTCCGCCCGCTTGTCAGGGCGACAGCAAGAGCCTGGCGAGATCATCGACGGTCACAACGCCGGCAACGGTTGTGTCGTCGAGGCGGATGTCGGCATGTTCCTCGACGAGCTGGACCACGCGCAGGAAATCGAGGGAATCGAGGCCGAGATCCTCGACGAGTTTCCGGTCGGGGGCGATCCGGACCGGAGGAAGCCCTGTCACGTCGTGGATCGCGGCGACCACGATCGCCCGGGCCTGGTCTGCCGGAATGCGCATCAGCGGACGACCTCGTGCAACCCGAAATGCGCGCGCTGCAGGGCACGGCGCTCCGCCAGCGGCAAGCCGTAGGTGTCCAGCGTGTCCGGGGCCAGCAGCAGGCGCTCAAGATACAACGAGGCGCGACCCATCTCGCGTGCCGGATTGCCGAAGACCAGCGTGTTGTCCGCAACCTTGCCGCGCACAACGGCGCCGGGGCCGACGATGCATCGCGACCCGATCTCCGTCCCAGGCAGCAGGATGGCATTCTCGCCGATGAAGGCCTCGTCGCCGATCCGGATGGTGCCGAGTTTCTGGGCGCCCGGCCGGCGATCGCGCACCATCATGGCGGCACCGTCGTGGGTGAGGAACTTGACCCCGCCGGCAATGCCGACACGGTCGCCGATCTCGATCAGCCAGGGTTCCGTCGACGCGATGTCGGAGTAGATGCGGCAGCCTTCGCCGACGCGGACGCCCTGCGACCGCAAGGCGCGAAGCCTTGCGGCATCGATGTCGGCCTGCGTCTTCGGCCGGGCGATCAGATTGCGGAGCTTCCCCAGCACGTGGTTAAACCTTTCGTTCGCCATGGCGTTCTGCTGCCGGACGAGACCATGGCGCAAGGAAGCGGATCAGTCGAGATGAAGACCGGCGAAGACGATGCCAGCGGACCCGGCAGCGGGCTGACGGCCCTGGAGCGGGCGCGCCGCGCCGGCTATCTCGTGCTCGGCTTTTCGCTGCTCGGGCTCGGCATCGTCGGCGCCTTCCTGCCGGTCATGCCGACGACGGTCTTCATCATCCTTGCGGCCTTCTGTTTCGGCCGGTCCTCGCCGAGGCTCGAGACCTGGCTGCTCGATCATCCGCGGTTCGGCGGGGCGCTGCGCGCCTGGCGGGAGGAAGGCGCGATACCGACGCGGGCGAAGATCTTCGCGGTCGCCGGCATGGCGGTCGGCTACGGCCTTTTCTTCGTGTCCGCGCATCCCGGACCCGGGGCCATGCTCGGCGTTGCGGCCTTCATGCTTGCGGGGGCCGCCTACGTGCTGTCGCGGCCGCGGCCGGGCTGGCGGGATCGGCCGCAGGCACGCTGACGACGAAGCGGGCGCCGCCATCGCCCGGCGTCTCGTGACGGACCGCACCGGCATGGTGCTCTGCGATCTGGCGAACCAGCGACAGGCCGAGGCCCCAGCCGCCTGCCTGCTCTCCGCGTCCCGACGGGCGGTAGAAAGCCTCGAAGACGCGGTCGCCTTCCGCTTCGGGAATGCCCGCGCCATGGTCGCGCACCGAGAGGGTGACGGAGGGGCCGGCGCGTGCGACCTCGACCTCGACCGGGGGCGCACCGTGCCGCAGCGCGTTCTGCATCAGGTTGCGGACGAGGCGGGTAAGCAGCTTCGGATCGCCATCGACGATCGCCGGCACGCCGGAGACTTGGATGCCGTTGCGCGCGCCTTCCTCGCTGGCCAGCGCCAGCAGATCGACCGGTTCGGTCCGATCGAGGCCTTGTGCATGATCGAGCCGGCTGGCGAGCAGGATTTCCTCCACCAGATCGTCGAGTTCGCCGAGATTGCGGACGATCTCGTCCTTGCGGGCGTGGCCGGGATTGATCTCGTAGAGGTCGATCGCCATGCGCAGCCGCGCCAGCGGCGAGCGCAGTTCGTGGCTGGCATTGGCCAGCAGGGTACGGTGCGCGACGATCATGCGCTCGATGTGATCGGCCGCGCGGTTGAAGCTCTTGGCGACGGCGGCGACCTCGTCGGACCCGTTCGCCGGGACGCGCGTCACCAGCGCGCCTTCGCCCCAGGCGTCGACGCCCCGGCGCAGCGTCTCCAGACGGCGGGTCAGGTGACGCACCACCGGATAGGAGGCAAGGCCCGTCACGGCGGCGATCATGGCGAGATAGGCGAGGCCGCCCCCGGGGCCGTCGGCCCCGGTCATCCGGACGGCGACGCTGCGGCCGTCGTCCAGCGGCACCAGCATGGCGTGCATGCCCCGCGCGCGTCGCATGGGGCCGCCGCTGCCGTCCTCCCATTCCCGCCGTCTCAGGCGCTGTGGGAAATCGCGGTCGTTGGCGGCGATCAGCCGGCCGTCCGGGGCGTAGACCGCAATCTCCGCGTCGAAGGCGCGGCCGAGGCGCTCGAGCGTCGGTCGCAGCTGCGCCGCGCCGTCGGCGGGCGGCAGCATGGCGGCGATGAAGCGGTCGCGGCGGCCGCGCCAGCCTTCTTCTTCCCGGCTCTGCCCGACCCACCAGAAGACGGCGCTGGAAAAGGCGACGATGGCGAGCGCTGCCAGCAGCGTCGCGTAGATCTTGAGAAACAGGCTGTTGCGGATCATCCCTCAGTCGTCCTCGGCCTGGAAGCGGGCGAAGACGTAGCCCGTGCCGCGCACCGTGACGATGCGGCGGGGGTGCTTGGGGTCGGTCTCGATGACGGCGCGGATGCGCGAGACGTGGACGTCGATGGAGCGGTCGAAAGCCTCGAGTTCCTGTCCCTTCACCATGTCCATCAACTGGTCGCGCGACAAGGTCCGCCCTGCGTTGCGCGCCAGGGCGACGAGCAGGTCGAACTGGTAGCTGGTCAGGTCGCAGGCGCGTCCGTCCAGCCGTACCGTGCGGGAGCCTGGGTCGATCTCCAGCCGTCCGAAGCGGAGCAGGCCGGACGCCCCGCCGGTCGGGGCGCCGCGACGGCGCAGGATCGCCTTCAGGCGGGCCAGCAGCTCGCGCGGGTTGAACGGCTTCGGCAGGTAGTCGTCGGCGCCGAGTTCGAGCCCGACGATCCGGTCGGTCTCCTCTCCCTTCGCCGTCAGCATCAGGACCGGAACGTCCGAGACCTGCCGGATGCGCCGGCAGGCCTCGAAGCCGTCGATATCCGGCAGCATCACGTCGAGAACCACGGCGTCGGGCGGACGCCTGGTGATCTCGGCGATGCCCTCCAGGGCGGCGGCCGCGGTGGTGACGCGGAAGCCGTTCCCGGTGAGGTACTCGCTCAGCATGGCGGAGAGCCGCGTGTCGTCGTCGACGATCAGCACATGATCCGCCATGCCGTCTTCTCCCCTCGTGTCAGGCCGTCACCAGCGGCCGAAGCCGCCGCGGCGGCCTTCGCCGCGTTCCTCGATGAACGCCGCGAGCTTGGCGCGCTGCTCGGGCGTCAGCACCTCGGCCGCCTCGACGAGCGCGGCCGTGATGGTCTTCGATGCCGCGTCCATGGCGGCGACGCGCTGGGCGCGAAGCTTCTCCACCGCGTCACGGTCGATCGTGGCCGCTCCCAGGATGTCGAGCACCTCGCCGCGCGTCGAGCGGAAATCGATCATGGTGTCGCGCATTTCGCCGCGCACGCCGTCGAAGATGGCGAACAGCTTCTTTTCCTGCTCGGGCGTGGCATCGATCTCGTCCATCACGCGGCCGATTCCGTGCATCCCGCCGCCGTGCCG
Source organism: Aquibium sp. ELW1220 (assembly GCF_030398385.1). Classification (GTDB taxonomy): domain Bacteria; phylum Pseudomonadota; class Alphaproteobacteria; order Rhizobiales; family Rhizobiaceae; genus Aquibium. The sequence goes on from NZ_JAOAOQ010000021.1 coordinate 4,645, forward strand.
GCCCATGCCGCGGTCGCCGTCGTCGCCACCCCAGCCCCAGCCGGCCTTCTGGACCATGCCGTGGTGCATTCCCGGTCCGGCGTCATCCCAGGAGAAGCGGCTGCCGAACTCCTGTCCCTGGGCGCTGGCGAAGCCAATGCCGGCCACCACCGCCACCACGGCGGCACCGATCGTGAGGGGGCGGCGCCATGCCGGGGCGGATACGGTTTCCCGGACAGTGGTCTGGTCCTGGTCGAAAACGTTCTTGTCCATCTGGATCGTCCTTTCGATCTGCAGCGACCGTCGCTGCGATGGTCCGAACCTAGAACCCCATCGTTTCTCCCGTTGCGGGACGATGTAAAGTTTTGTGAAGCGTCCGACGGCCGCTGATGGACGTTCCGGAGGCGAAAGAAAAGGGACAGCGCGCCGCAGGACCCCGGTTCACCGCGCCATGCGGCGAGGGATTGCGGGGCGCGCGGCCCCGAAGCGGGGCGGGAACCATCGCGTGCATGCGGGCTTTGGGCCTTCCCTCGGCGGCCCGCACGTGCATGCTGGCACGGTAGACAGGAGGACCAGCCGATGGCCGAGAACTGGTATGCGACGCGAATGGTCGAGCCAGGCTTGTCGGTCGTCACCGAGCCCTTCGTGCACGACTATTTCAGCGCCAACGTCTTCATCCTGGAAGGCCGGGAGCGGGATCTCGTGATCGACACGGGAATGGGGCTGCGGCCGCTGCGGGACAGCCTGGCGCTGACGCCGGGCAAGCCGGTGATCGCCGTGGCCACCCACATCCATCTCGACCACGTCGGCGGCCTGCACGAATTCGAGGAGCGGGCCGGACCGGCGGTGTCGGCGGCGGCCTTCGCGACGATGCCCGACGCGCTCACCTATGCCGGCATGTTCCGCGGCTTTCCCGGTGCCGTCACGCGGGCGCCGTCCCCGGGCTGGAGCTCGGAGGACTACCGACTGGAGCCGGCGCCGCTCGGCCGGGCGCTCAGGTCAAATGACCGGATCGACCTCGGCGACCGAAGCTTCACCGTGTTTGCGCTGCCCGGACATTCGCCCGACTCGATCGGGCTTCTCGACGAGGAGGATGGCCTGTTCTTCTGCGGCGACGCGATCTATCCCGGCGGGCTCATCGACGGCCTGCCGGACTCGGATCGCCGGGCCTATCGTTCGACGATGCGGCTCATCCTCTCGCTGCCGATCCGGCTGGCCTGCGGCGGCCACGGCGAGGTCATGGACCCGGGAACGGTGCGCATGATCGCCGAGGATTACCTGCATGCCACGGATCGCCGCGGGTGACCGGGGCGCAGAAGGAGATACCGACCATGTCCGACCTGTTTCCCGAGAGCCGCGAGGCCCGTTTCGAAGCGAATGGCGCGTCGATCTTCGTCCGCATCGGCGGGGAGGGGCCGCCGCTGCTCCTGCTGCACGGCTTTCCGCAGTCCCATGCGATGTGGCACGCGGTCTACCCGCAGCTTTCGAAGCGCTTCACCTGCGTGATGCCCGACCTGCGCGGCTATGGCCGTTCGTCCTGCCCGGAGAACGACGAGGGCAACCTCGCCTATTCGAAGCGGATGATGGCAGCGGACGCGATGGCGGTCATGGAGGCGCTCGGCCATTCCCGCTTCCTCGTCGTCGGTCACGACCGCGGCGCCCGCGTGGCCTACCGGATGGCCTTCGACCGGCCCGACGCGGTCATCGCGATGGCGGTGCTCGACATCGTGCCGACCGCGGAGATGTGGCGCGGCATGGGGGCGGCCATGGCCATGAAGACCTATCACTGGATGATGCTGGCGCAGCCGAAGCCTTTGCCGGAAATGCTCCTGTCGGGAGACCCGTCCGGCTTCCTCGACTTCACGATCGCGAGTTGGACCAAGGCTGGCAGCCTCGATGCCTTCGACCCGCGCGCGCTTGCCGACTATCGCGCCTGCTGGGGTGAGGACGAGCATCGCCGCGCGGCCTGCGACGACTATCGTGCCGGCGCCACGATCGACCGCGACCTCGACGGAGCCGACTGGGCGGCCGGGCTGCGGATAGCCTCCCCGACGCTGGCGCTCTGGGGCGATGCGGGCATTCCGAGCGCCGCCACGAGCCCGCTCGAAGTCTGGCAGTCCTGGTGCGACAATGTCGTCGGCCATGGCGTCGATTCCGGGCACTTCGTCGCCGAGGAAAATCCGCAGGCCACGCTTTCGGCGCTGCTGCCGTTTCTGGACCGGCACATGGCGCGGCAATAGCGAAGGCGGGCGCCGGGCGCAGCGTGCCAGCTGCGTCCGCCGCCGCGCTGGTTGGCGCCACGCTTTCGCGGCATCGTGCCGTCTGGACAGGCGACGGCACGTGTGACTTCCTTTGCGGCGAACGGAGACCCCCATGTCGATCGAAACCTGGCTCGCCTTCGCCGCGGCGTCCGCGGTGCTCCTCGTCATTCCCGGCCCGACGATCCTGCTCGTCGTCTCCTATGCGCTCGGGCAGGGCTGGCGCACCGCGCTGCCGATGTCGGTCGGCGTGGCGCTCGGGGATTTCACCGCCATGACGCTGTCGATGCTGGGCATCGGCGCGCTGCTGGCGGCTTCGGCCACCGTGTTCACCATCCTGAAATGGATCGGCGCCGCCTATCTCGTCTGGCTCGGCGTCAAGCTGTTCAGGGCGGGCGGGACCATTCAGGCCGAACCGCGCCAGTCCCCCGCCTCGTCGCTGCGCATGCTCGGGCATGCGTGGCTGGTCACCGCGCTCAATCCAAAGAGCATCACCTTCTTCGTGGCCTTCCTGCCGCAGTTCCTCGACCGGAGCGGCGATTTCTGGACGCAGATGCTGATCTTCGAGGCGACGTTCCTCGTGCTCGCCTTCCTCAACGCGCTGGGCTATGCGTTTGCGGCATCGCGGGCCAGGCGCGCGGTAGCCAATCCGCGCGTGCTCACCATCGTCAACCGCGCGGGCGGGACGCTGCTCGTCGGCGCGGGCGTGGCGACCGTCGCCCTGCGTTCCGGCCAGTGAGGACCCTGCCATGATCCGCGACCGCCTTGGCTTTTCCCTCTCGGGTGCCGACGGCGCCAGTCGCGAACATTACGAATCCGGCCTGGCCGGCCTGCAGGCCTTCGTCGGCGATCCGGTCGCCCATGCGGACCGGGCGATCGCGGCGCGACCGGATTTCGTGATGGCGCATGTGCTGAAGGGCTGGCTCTTTGCGCTGGCGACCGACCCGGCCGCCACTGCGGCGGCGCGGGACATCCATGCCGCGGCAGCGGCGCTCCCTGCCAACGAGCGAGAACGCGGCCATGTCGCGGCGCTCGGCGCGCTTGTCGATGGCGGCTGGCATCGCGCAAGCGACATCCTGGAGGACCTGACGATCGCCTGTCCGCGCGACGCGCTGGCGCTGCAGGCCGGGCACCAGATCGATTTCTTCACAGGCAATGCACGCCTGCTGCGCGACCGCATCGCGCGGGTGATGCCGCAGTGGGACGCCTCCATGCCCGGCTGCCATGCCATCCTGTCGGCCTATGCCTTCGGGCTGGAGGAGACGGGCGACTATGCCCGCGCCGAGTCCGTCGGCAGGCGCGCGGTCGAGCTCGAGCCGCGCGACGGCTGGGGCCAGCACGCGGTTGCCCACGTCATGGAGATGCAGAGCCGCCAGCGCGACGGCATCGCCTGGATGCGGACCGACCCCGACCGCTGGTCGACCGACAGCCTGATGCGGGTGCACAACTGGTGGCACCTCAGCCTCTTCCACCACGACCTCGGCGACTATGCCGAAGTGCTTTCGCTCTACGATGGTCCGGTGGACGGCGGACGCTCCGACTTCGTGCTCAACCTCGTCGATGCGTCAGCGCTGCTCTGGCGGCTGCACCTGCGCGGCGTCGACGTCGGCGAACGCTGGACGCGGCTGGCCGATCTCTGGGCGCCGCACGCTTCGGCCGGCAACTACGCCTTCAACGATGCGCATGCCATGATGGCCTTCGTCGGTGCCGGCCGCACTGAACTGGTCGAGACGCTGGTCGCAACACAGCACGAGGCCGTGGCGCGCGGCGACGACAACGCCGCTTTCACCCGCGACGTCGGCCTGCCGGCGACGCTGGCGATCCGGGCCTTCGGCGACGGCGATTTCGCCACCGCCGTCCGGCTGCTCAAGCCGTTGCGGGCGCTGGCGCACCGCTTCGGCGGCAGCCATGCGCAGCGCGACGTTCTCGACCTTACGCTGATCGAGGCGGCGCTGCGCGGCAGGCAGGTCGCGCTTGCGGCCGCGCTCGCAGCCGAGCGCCACGAAATGCGTCCCGACAGCCCGCTGTCGCAGCTCTTCCTCGATCGCGCCCGCCGGCTCTCCGCCGCCGTCTGAACGCGGCGAGGGGAGTTTCTGGCCGCGGGGCCGTGCGGCCGGGCATCCCCGCCGACCGAACGGCCCGGCGCATTCCCCTGCTCATTGGCGCCGGCGCAACCGGGTCGGCTTCTCGCTGAAGATGCGCATCGCCTCGTCTATCCGCTCGGCTTCGCTCTGGTCCGGCCAGCGACGCGCCCGCGCGGCGGAGCGCTCGGCCCATTCGTCGGCGAGATCGGCGAAGGAAACGAGGAAGTCGTAGACCATCGAGCGGGTGAGCACGTGGTGCTGGAACGCCGCCGTCCCTTCCCGATAAGCGCCGCCGACGCGGTCGGCCGCCTCGAACATCTCCGACAGGTTGTCCCGAACCTGCTCCAGCGTCTCGACGAGATGCTCGGGCTTGCCGAGCGGGGACAGGAACACGCGCAGCAGCGCCTCGAACTCCAGGTTCGGGCCTTTCGCGGCCTCGGGCTCGGCCAGCCAGCGGTCCAGTTCGCGCCGGCCGTCCGCGGTGATCGCATAGACGGTGCGGGCGCGCTTGCCGATCATCTGCCGGCTCGCGCTGGCGAGTCCGTAGCCCACCAGCCGCTTCGGCTCGGCATAGACCTGGCTTTCTGCGCGCGAGAAGAAGAAGTGCACGTTGGAGCGCATCTGCTGCGCGAGGTCGTACATCGTCCAGGGCTGGAGGGCGAGGTGGCCGAGAATGGCATAGGAGGTCGTGGTCAGGTTCATGCGCCCCGTTTACTCCGGATCGGAGTAAATATATACTCCGGACCGGAGTAAAATCAGGGGAAACCGACATGACCGAACCGACCTTCCTTCTCGTCCATGGCTCGTGGCACGGGCCCTGGTGCTGGGACGCTTTGCGCGCGGCACTGGCGAAGCGCGACGTGACGTCCGAGGCCGTCGCGCTGCCGAGCTGCGGCGCCGACCCGTCCGCACTCGGCGGGTTCTTCGACGACGCGGCGGCGGTGAGCGCTGCGGCGGCGGCGATCGCCGGCGAGGTGATCGTGCTCGGCCATTCCTATGGCGGAGCGGCCATCAGCGAGGCTGCATACGGGCCGAACGTGAAGCGTCTCGTCTATGTCGGCGCCTTCATGCCGGATGCCGGCCGCTCCAGCGTGTCCTATCTGCCGCCCGGGCCGCTCGCGCCCTACATCGGCCTGCGCGACGACGGCACGATGGAGGTGCCGGCCGGTCAGGCCGTCCCATCGTTCTACCACGACTGCGCACCGGACGTGGCGGCCGCCGCCGAGGCGCGGCTCTGTCTTCAGTCGCAGGCGGTTCTCGGACCCTCGGCCACCCGCGCCGCCTGGCGCGAGATTCCCTCGACCTACGTGGTGACGACGCTCGACCAGGCCCTGCCGGCCGACTTCCAGCGCATGTTCGCGGCCCAGGCCACCGAGACGGTCGACTTCGAAGCCTCGCACTCGCCGTTCCTGTCGCGGCCGGACGATTTCGCCAATCTTCTTGTGCGGATCGCGTCTGCCGTACCGGCGCGCGAAACCGCCTGAATGCTGCACTGCGGGATTTAATCCGAGGCTCGAAATAATTGACGACAAGCCCTCGCTTCTTCTGCTAACACTCCGCAACGGCGCCGGGCGCTGGTCCGACCAGTGCGCCGGGTGCCGGTCGGAAGCAAGATCCGGCCAAGCCGGACGGGAGGAGACGAAGCGATGTATCTCGGGCTCGACCTCGGGACGTCGGGGGTCAAGGCGCTGCTGATGGACGGCACGCAGGCCGTCGTCGGCTCGGCCAATGGACATCTCGACGTCTCGCGTCCCCATGCCGGCTGGTCCGAGCAGGATCCGGCCGACTGGATCCGCGCGACGGAGGACGCGATTGTCGCGCTCAGGTCCGCCCATCCCGTCGAGTTCGCGGCGGTGCGCGGCATCGGCCTGTCGGGCCAGATGCATGGCGCGACCTTGCTCGATGCTTCCGACGCGGTGCTTCGGCCCTGCATCCTGTGGAACGATACGCGCAGTCATGTGGAAGCCGCACGGCTGGACGCCGACCCGCGATTTCGTTCGATCACCGGCAACATCGTTTTCCCGGGCTTCACGGCGCCCAAGCTCGCCTGGGTGAAGGCGAACGAGCCCGAGGTCTTTTCCCGCGTCGCGAAGGTGCTGCTGCCGAAGGACTTTCTGCGGCTATGGCTGACGGGCGAGCACATTTCCGAAATGTCGGATTCGGCCGGCACCGCCTGGCTTGACGTCGCCAGCCGCCGTTGGTCGCCCGAACTGCTCGCCGCCACCGATCTCGGCGAGGAGCACATGCCGGCGCTGGTGGAAGGCACCGCCCCCGGCGGCACCCTGCGCGGCGAACTCGCAGCCGCATGGGGCCTGTCCCGCGACGTGGTGGTGGCGGGCGGCGCCGGCGACAACGCGGCTTCGGCCTGCGGCATGGGCACTGTCGGACAGGGGCATGCCTTCGTCTCGCTCGGGACCTCGGGCGTGCTCTTCGCCGCGACCGACAGCTACCGGCCGAACCCGGCGAGCGCGGTCCACACCTTCTGCCACGCGCTGCCTTCGACCTGGCACCAGATGGGCGTCATCCTGTCGGCGACGGATTGCCTGAACTGGCTGTCGCGCGTCACCGGAAAAACCGCAGCCGACCTGACAGGGATGCTGGGCGACAGGCTGAGCCCGCCATCGGGCGTGACCTTCCTGCCCTACCTGTCCGGAGAACGGACGCCGCACAACGATGCCGCTATCCGCGGCGCCTTCATCGGGCTCGGCCATGAAACGGGCGCTGAGGCGATGACGCAAGCGGTGCTCGAGGGCGTCGCCTTCGCGCTCGCCGACAATCTCGCGGCGCTGAAGGCCGCAGGCACGACGCTTGCCCGCGTCACCGCCATCGGCGGCGGTTCGCGCTCGCGCGTCTGGCTGAAGGCGATCGCGACCGCGCTGCGGATGCCGGTCGACCTGCCGGCCGACGGCGATTTCGGCGCTGCCTTCGGCGCGGCGCGGCTCGGCCTGATCGCGGCCACCGGCGCCGATCCGCTCGCGGTCTGCACCGCGCCGGCGACGGCCGAAACGATCGAGCCGGAGACCGGGCTCGAAGCCGCCTATGCCGAGGCCTATGGGCGCTTCCGCGCGCTCTACCCGGCGATCCGTACCGCGACGACCTGATCGACCCATCCCGAAGCCAAGACCGCCGTCACGGGCGGGACGCCTGCCACGAAAGGAACATAGCCATGAGCACCGGTTTCTTCGGCGACATCGCCAAAATCCAGTACGAAGGCCCCGACAGCACCAATCCGCTCGCCTACCGCTTCTACAATCCCGACGAGATGGTCGCCGGCAAGCGGATGGAGGACCATCTGCGCTTCGCCATCGCCTACTGGCACTCCTTCGCATGGCCGGGCGGCGACCCGTTCGGCGGCCAGACCTTCGATCGCCCGTGGTTCCCGAAAGCCGGCGGCGCGGACACGATGGACCTCGCCCGGCTCAAGGCCGACGTCGCCTTCGAGATGTTCTCGGCGCTGGGCACGCCGTTCTTCTGCTTCCATGACGCCGACGTGCGCCCCGAGGGCGATACGCTGAAGGAGAGCATCGCCCGCCTCGATTCGATCGGCGACTACTTCGCCGGCAAGATGGAAGAGACCGGCATCAGGCTGCTCTGGGGTACGGCGAACCTGTTTTCGCACCGCCGCTACATGGCGGGTGCTGCGACCAACCCCGACCCGGACGTCTTCGCCTACGCCGCTGCCACGGTGAAGAGCTGCATCGACGTGACCAAGCGTCTCGGCGGCGCCAACTACGTGCTGTGGGGCGGCCGCGAGGGCTACGAGACGCTGCTCAACACCGACCTGAAGCGCGAGCGGGCGCAGGCCGGCCGCTTCCTGTCGATGGTGGTCGAGTACAAGCACCGCATCGGCTTTTCCGGCACGATCCTGATCGAGCCCAAGCCGCAGGAGCCGACCAAGCACCAGTACGACTACGACGTCGCCACCGTCTACGGCTTCCTCAAGGAGTACGGGCTGGAAAACGAGGTGAAGGTCAACATCGAGCAGGGCCATGCGATCCTCGCCGGCCATTCCTTCGAGCACGAGCTTGCGCTCGCATCCTCGCTCGGCATTTTCGGCTCGATCGACATGAACCGCAACGACTACCAGTCCGGCTGGGACACCGACCAGTTCCCCAACAACGTCCCGGAAATGGCGCTCGCGTTCTACGAGGTGCTGCGCGCCGGCGGCTTCACCACCGGCGGCACCAATTTCGACGCCAAGCTGCGCCGCCAGTCGCTCGACCCGCAGGATCTGCTGATCGCCCATATCGGCGGCATCGACTGCTGCGCCCGCGGCCTCAAGGCGGCGGCCCGGATGATCGAGGACAAGGCGCTGTCGGGTCCGCTCGAAGCGCGCTACGCCGGCTGGGACGAGGCCGAGGCGAAGGCCATGCTGACGGGCGGGCGCACGCTGGAGCAGATCTCCGAGCGCGTGCTGTCCTCCGGCATCGAGCCGCAGCCGAAGTCCGGCCGGCAGGAATACCTGGAAAACGTCGTCAACCGCTACGTCTGACGCCGTCCCGGTCGAGGATGAACGACGGCCGGCGCGGCGACGCGCCGGCCGTTTGCAATAAATCCGTCATTTCGCCGACGTAAGGATCGTGCCGCAATTGGACGCGGCACGAAGGCGAGGGGTGACGATGGACGACGCAAAGCGGGATGCCGGAGCGCTGGACTGGCTCGAGGCGGAGCTGGCCGACACCTTCGACGAAGACATCGAACTCGAGCTGTCCGAGCCGGCGCTGTCGCTCGAACTGCGCAAGATCTACAAGAAGGCGCATCCGCAGACCATCGACCGGCAGGTCTACTACCGCGAGCTGATCCGCCTGCAGTCGGAGCTGATCAAGCTGCAGGACTGGGTCGCGCATCACAAGAGGAAGGTGGTGGTGGTCTTCGAGGGTCGCGACTCCGCCGGCAAGGGCGGCGTGATCAAGCGCATCAGCCAGCGGCTCAACCCGCGCATCTGCCGCGTCGTCGCGCTTCCCGCGCCGACCGACCGCGAGAAGACGCAGTGGTATTTCCAGCGCTACGTGCCGCATCTGCCGGCGGGCGGCGAAATCGTGCTGTTCGACCGCTCCTGGTACAACCGCGCCGGCGTCGAGCGGGTGATGGGCTTCGCCTCGCCCGACCAGGTCGAGGAGTTCTTCCGCGACGTGCCGGAGTTCGAGCGCATGCTCGTGCGGTCGGGCATCATCCTGGTGAAGTACTGGTTCTCCATCACCGATCAGGAGCAGCAGATGCGTTTCATGATGCGCATCCACGACCCGATGAAGCAGTGGAAGCTGTCGCCGATGGATCTCCAGTCGCGGGTGCGGTGGGAACACTACACCAAGGCCAAGGAGGAGATGTTTTCCCGCACCAACATTCCCGAGGCGCAATGGTACATCGTCGAGGGCAACGACAAGAAGCGGGCGCGGCTGAACTGCATCGACCACCTGCTCGCCCAGATCCCCTACGAGCCGGTGCCGCACGAGGAGATCGCGCTGCCCGAGCGCGTCTTCAACCCGGACTACGAGCGGGCGACCCTGCCGCCGGAGCTCTATGTGCCGCAGAAGTACTGACGCGCGCGGCGGTCGTGCCGCCGGCTTGCCCGCCGGCCGGCGACTGGACTACACCTGACGCGGGCCGCCGGACGCATGGCGGCCTCGACCGCTCGCCAGTGTCGGCGCCGCGGGGGCAGGCAACCAGGCACGACCGGGCAGGAGACGCATGACAGACCGCCTTACCACGACCGCCGGCCTCCCCGAGGCCGTCGCCGTCCCCGCCTACGACCGCGACAGGGCGCGCGCCGGCATCGTCCATCTCGGCACCGGCGCTTTTCACAAGGCGCATCAGGCGGCCTACACCGATGGAGCCATGGCCGCGTCCGGCGGCGACTGGATGATCACCGGCGTCAGCCTGCGCTCGGCAGACGTGGCCGACGCGCTGAACCCGCAGAACGGGCTCTACACGCTTCTCGTCCGTGGACCCGAGGGGGTGTTCCCGCGCGTCATCGGCTCGGTGCGCGAGGTGCTGGTGGCGCCGCGGGGGCCGGAGCAGGTGATCCAGGCCCTGGCGCGCGAGGAGACGCGGATCGTCAGCCTGACCATCACCGAGAAGGGCTACGGGCTCGACCCCCGTACCGGCGGGCTCGACCGGGAGCATCCGGCCATCGCTGCGGACCTGAACGATCCACGGCGCACCGTCAGCGCACTCGGCTTCATCGTGGCGGGGCTGCGGCTGCGCATGATGAAGGACTACGCGCCTTTCACGGTGATGAGCTGCGACAACCTGCCCAACAACGGTCGGGTGCTCAAGCGGCTGGTGCTGGAGTTCGCCGAGGCGCGCGATCCGAAGATGGCGGCCTGGATCCGCGACCGCGTGACGTTTCCCTCGACCATGGTCGACCGCATCACGCCTGCGAGCACGGCGCAGACCTTCGCCGACGTCGAACGCCTGATCGGACGCACGGATCTCGCCGCCGTCGAGACGGAGCCGTTCACGCAGTGGATCGTCGAGGATGATTTCGTGTCGGGCCGACCGGACTGGGAGGCGGCCGGCGCCGTCTTCGTGACCGACGTCGCGCCCTACGAGAAGATGAAGCTGCGCATGCTCAACGGCGCGCATTCGACGCTCGCCTATGCCGGCTATCTCGCGGGGCATGCCTTCGTGCGCGACGTCATGGGCGACGCCGATCTCGTGGCGATCATCGAGCGGCACATGGCGGCGGCCGCGGCGACGCTGGAACCCGTTCCCGGAATCGACCTCGCGGACTACGCGCGCGACCTGCGCGCCCGCTTCTCGAACCCAGCCATCGCGCACCAGACCTACCAGATCGCCATGGACGGGACGCAGAAGCTGCCGCAGCGGCTGCTCGAACCGGCGCTGGCGGCGCTGGAGCGCGGCCAGTCGCTCGATCCCTTCGCCTTTTCCGTCGCCGCGTGGATGCGCTATGCCGTGGGCCGAAGGGACGACGGCGAGAGCTTCGCGCTGCGCGATCCGCGCGAGGCGGACATCAGGGCGGCCGTTGAGGGTGCGGCGCGCGACGGCCACGCGCTGACTGCGGCGCTGCTGGCGCTGCCCGGGCTGTTCCCGGCGCGTCTCGTCGAGACGACCGGCTTCACTGCCGCCGTTTCCGGCAGGCTGGACACGATGCTGGCGCAGGGCATGCCCGCGGCAATCGCCGCCGAGGCCGCATCGTGCCGCGCCTGACGTTTGCCCGCAGGGCTTGCGGGTCCCGGCGAACCGGGCGCCAACGACGGACGCGTTCGATTGACTCTTATATAAGATATAAGATACGTTTTTAGATGGCATTTTGACATTGGCAGTCCAGACGTCCAGTCTATCAAATGTCCTGAATGGGAGGAGAACCATGAAGACCCGTATCCTGCTTTCCGGCATCGCCTTTGCCGCGATGACCGCCGCCGTACCCGCCAGCGCCGCCGAACTCCGCTTCGCCTGCTATCAGGACGGCGTGGAGTGCGACGCCTGGGCGGAAGCCTTCAAGACCTTCGAGGCCGAAAACGCCGGTACCACCGTCGTCGTCGACATCGTGCCCTACAAGTCGATCGTCGAGGGCCTGCCGCTGCAGCTCGCTTCCGGCGAAGGGCCGGACCTCGCCCGCGTTACCGATCTCGGCGGTCTCGCCCGCTACATGCTCGACGTGACGCCCCATGTTTCCGATGCCGCCAGGATCGAGGAACAGTATGGGCGCACGCTCGCCTGGACGCGGGTGAATTCGCCCGACGACAAGGGCATCTACGCCATCATGGACCAGCAGACCGCGACCGGTCCCTTCATCAACACCACCCTGTTCGAGCAGGCCGGCGTTGCCATCCCCGGCAAGGGCGCGACCTATGCCGAATGGGCAGCCGCAGCCAAGGAAGTGGCCGAGAAGACGCAGACGCCTTATGCGGTGGCGATGGACCGCACCGGCCATCGCTTCGCCGGTCCGGCGATCTCCTACGGCGCGAAGTATTTCGACGCCGACGGCAACCCGATCACGGTCGACGACGGCTATCGCGCCTTCGCCGAGCAGTTCGTGGCCTGGAACAACGACGGCACCGTGGCCAAGGAAGTCTGGGCCGGCGCCGGCGGCGCGACCTACCAGGACGCGGCCAAGGAATTCACCAACGGTTCTCTGGTGATGTACATCTCGGGCTCCTGGCAGATCGGCCGCTTCGGCCGCGACGTCGGCGATGCGTTCGACTGGCAGGCGGTGCCGGCGCCCTGCGGCCCCGGCGGCTGCACCGGCATCCCGGGCGGCGCGGCGATCGCGGCGTTCAAGCACACCAAGGCCCCGGAAGAGGCCGGCAAGCTCCTCGAGTTCATCTCGCGCGAGGACGTGCAGGCCAAGGTGCTCGCCAGGACCAAGAACATCCCGGCCAACCAGGCGCTGCAGGTGAAGGGCATCGAGTACCAGAACGCCACCGACGCGGAGAAGGCGGCGCTGACCACCTTCGCCAATGCGCTCGCTGACTTCTCGCCGGTCGCCTTCCAGTTCCAGGGCTACAAGAACAACCGCGCCATCATGAACGCGACGGTCACGCGCATCACCCAGGCGATCGTGGGCGAATCCACGCTCGACGAGGCGCTGGCGCGCATCGACACGGACGTCAAGGAAGCGGTCGCGGCGGCGAAGTAAGCCGCCGGCAGCCAAGGCATCGGAGCCTCCTTCTCCCCGTCCGCGGGGAGAAGGTTCCCGGACGGAGACAGCCAGGCGATGGGACGGCCATGTTCGCACCGGTGACGACAGCGGCCGCCTTTGTCTATCGGGGCGCCTTCGAACTCTTCGAGCGCCCGATGCTGGCGCTGCAGAAGATGACCGGCGCGCAGCGTATCGCCTGGGTGTTCCTGTTTCCGAACCTCCTGATCTTCAGCGCCTTCACCTTTCTGCCGATCATCCTCAATTTCTTCTACGCCACCACCGGCAGCGACCGCATCCTGCTCTCCGAGCGGCCCTATGTCGGCGCCGAGAATTTCGCCTCGCTGCTCGCCTGCGAGAACTATCTCGACCCCAACAGCTGCGGCCGCGACATCTTCTGGCGCGCCGTCCACAACACCGGCTGGTTCGTGGTGCTGCAGGTCGGCTTCATGATCCTGTTCTCGCTGGTCACGGCGCTGGTGCTCAACCGCGACATTCCCTTCCGCGGCTTCTTCCGCTCGGTCTTCTTCTATCCCGTGCTGCTCTCGCCCGTCGTGGTGGCGCTGATCTGGAAGTGGATCCTGCAGCGCTACGGCGTCTTGAACGCCACGCTGGAAGGCTGGCAGCTGCCCGTCGTCAACTGGCTGGTCGAGGCCGATTGGGCCTTCTTCTGGATCGTCTTCGTCTCGATCTGGGCCCACATGGGCTTCTACACGCTGATCCTGCTCGCCGGCCTGCAGGCGATCCCGTCGGACGTCTACGAGGCGGCCGAGATGGATGGCGCGTCGAAATGGCGGGTGTTCTCGAAGATCACCATGCCGCTCCTGATGCCCACCATGGTGGTCGTGATCGTGCTGTCGCTGATCCGTGCCGTGCAGGCCTTCGACGAGATTTTCGTCCTCACCGGCGGCGGCCCGGGCTCCGCGACGCTGCTCGTGCTGCAGTTCATCTACGAAACCGGCTTCGCCTTCCGGCCGCAGCTCTTCGGACTGGCCGCAGCCGCCTCGCTGCTGATGGCGGGCGTGCTCCTGGTGCTGACGCTGATGCAGCTCGCGGCGACGCGCAAGCAGGCGGAGGGGTAGGCATGGCCGATTGCTCCAACTCGGCAGAACTCGTGTTCCACGGCGCCCCCCTCTGGCCTGCCGGCCATCTCCCCCACGAGGGGGGAGATCGGCTGTCACCGGCGCCTTCGCCAGTCGTCGGCGGCGCAGGCCGCGCGCTGTCGGCGAAGCTGCTGATCTCCCCCCTCGTGGGGGAGATGGCCGGCAGGCCAGAGGGGGGCGCGAAGGAACATGGGGGCGCAGGAACGTCCCTCAGTGTTCAGGACCGCACCCCATGAGCACCGTCCTGTCCTTCCTCACACGCCGCCGCGGCCGCAACGGCTTCGACCTTACCGACTGGCTGACCTGGCTCTATCTCCTCGCCGCCGTGCTCCTGATGTTCGGTCCGGTGTTCTGGCTGGCGCTGTCGTCGTTCAAGACCGAGTCCGCGCTGCAGGAATACCCGCCGACGCTGCTGCCGCTGGCGCCGGTCATGGCGACGGTGGAAGGTTACGAGGAGCCGTTGCCGCTCTTCCGCGTCACCGGCGGCGAGCACGAGGGCAAGGTGCTGGCGCAGGTCCGCCGCATCGGCCTCAATGCCCAGATGGTCGACCCCGCCGCGCCCGGAGAGCGCGTCAACGTCAACATCAACGACCGCGTGCCGGAGCGGGAGTTCACGCTGGCGCTGGAGAACTACACGACGCTGTTCGAGCGCTTCAACTTTCTGCTCTATTTCTGGAATTCGGTCTTCATCACGGTGATCGCCACCATCATCACCGTGCTGTTCAACTCGATGGCGGCCTTCGCGCTGTCGAAGTACCGATTCCGCGGCCGCACGCTGGTCTTCATCCTGATCATCGCGACGCTTATGATCCCGCCGACGATCAATCTCGTGCCGATCTTCCTCGTCGTGTCGGAACTGGGGCTCGTGAACTCGCCCTGGGGCGTGATCTGGCCGGCGGTGGCGACGCCGACGGGCGTGTTCCTGCTCAGGCAATACATGCTGACCATTCCCGACGACCTGCTCGACGCCGCGCGCATGGACCATGCTTCGGAATGGCGGGTCTACTGGCGCATCGTCCTGCCGCTTTCGGCGCCGGCGCTGGCGGTGCTGGTCATCTTCTCGGTGATGTGGCGCTGGAACGAGTTCCTGTGGCCGCTGATCGTGCTCAACCGGTCGGAAGAGTTCACGCTGCAGCTTGCGCTCAACTCCTTCCAGGGCGACCTGCAGACCGCCTGGGCACCGCTGCTCGCCATGACGGTGCTGACGCTCCTGCCGATCACGCTGGTCTTCGCCGTGCTGCAGAAATACATCACCGCGGGTATCGCGCAGTCGGGGGTGAAGTGATGATCGTCGCACGCGTTTGCATCGACGCAGCGCCGAGTTCCGTCGCGCCCCCCTCTGTCCTGCTGGACATCTCCCCCTCAAGGGGGGAGATAGGCAGCTCCGACGTCGCCGCCGAACTCGCATCGTTGACGATTGGCGAAGGCGAATGTGACAGCCGATCTCCCCCCTTGAGGGGGAGATGGCCGGCAGGCCAGAGGGGGGTATCGCGGAGCGCCGGCCTTCCGAACATCATGCTGGCGGAGACCTGACCCATGGCCGTTCTCGACCTCGAAAAGCTCGTCAAGGACTACGGCCAGGTGCGCGCCATCCACGGCGTCGACCTCAGGATCGAGAACGGCGAGTTCTGCGTCTTCGTCGGCCCGTCCGGCTGCGGCAAGTCCACGCTGCTGCGGATGATCGCCGGGCTGGAGGACATCACCGGCGGCGAACTGCGCATCGACGACAAGCGCGTCAACGAGCAGCGGGCCTCCGAGCGCGGCCTCGCCATGGTGTTCCAGACCTATGCGCTCTACCCGCACATGACGGTGCGCCAGAACCTCGCCTTCGGTCTGGAGAACATCCGCACGCCGAAGGCCGAGATCGAAGCCCGCGTCGCCGAGGCCGCGCGCATGCTGCAGATCGAGGCCTATCTCGACCGGCGGCCGAAGCAGCTCTCCGGCGGCCAGCGCCAGCGCGTCGCGATCGGCCGCGCCGTGGTGCGCGAGCCGCGCGTCTTCCTGTTCGACGAGCCCTTGTCCAACCTCGACGCCGAGCTGCGCGTCACCATGCGCGGCGAGATCTCGGCGCTCCACCGGCGGCTCGGCAACACCATGATCTACGTCACCCACGACCAGGTCGAGGCGATGACCATGGCCGACAAGATCGTCGTGCTGCGCGACGGCCGCATAGAACAGGCGGGCACCCCGCTCGACCTCTACAACACGCCGAGAAACAGCTTCGTCGCCGGCTTCATCGGCTCGCCGCGCATGAACTTCATCGACGTCACGGTCACCGCCATCGACGCCGACGGCGTCGCGCTGAAAGACGCCGCCGGCAACGCCTACCGCGCCGCGGTCGCGGGCGAGGGCCTGAAGCCCGGCCAGGCGGCGGAGCTCGGTATCCGGCCGGACCATCTGGAGATCGGTGCAGGCGAGGGCACGGCGGTGACGGTGCAGTCGGTCGAGCAGCTCGGTGGGGAATCCTACCTCTATTGCGAGGCCGCCGACGGTACGAAGCTCACGGCGCACCTGCCCGGCCAGACCGCCATCCGCCGCGGCGAGACCGCGCATCTCGTGCTCCGGCCGCAGTTCACGCACCTGTTCGCCAAGGAGGGCGGACTGGCGCAGACGCGGCTGGTGATCGGGGAGGCGGTGTAGCACCAACGCCAGAATTCGAAGACAAGGTGCCCTACGGCGCCCCCCTCTGTCCTGCCGGACATCTCCCCCACGAGGGGGGAGATCAGCCGTCACCGCCGTCGCAGCCCATCGCCTGCGTCGCGGGAAGGGCGACGTCGCCGCAACTGCCGATCTCCCCCCTCGTGGGGGAGATGTCCGGCAGGACAGAGGGGGGCGCGACGGAACGCAAGCCTATCGGAAAAAATGCCATGACCTTCCTCGCCCTCGCATCCCCCCTCTCCACCGCCCCCGCCCATCTCTCGGCCCCCCTCACCGGCGGCTTCACGCTCCGCGTCGAGGCGCTGTCCGACTGGCTGCTCCGCATCGCCATCGTCCCCGAAACCGGCCTCGCCGTCGACCGCACCTGGATGGTCGCGCCGGACGGCGACGTGCCCTGGGCCGGCCGCGACCGGCTCTCCACCGACGGCTTCGCGCCGCTCGCCGCCGCGACGCCCGCCGCCGACGGACACCGCGTCCGCTTCGGCAACGACTGGCAGGTCGACGTCCAGCCCGCACCGCTCGCGCTCACCGTGCGCCGCCGCGCGGGCGAGACCTGGCAGACCGTGCTGGCCGACCGTCCCACCGGCGCCTACCAGTGGTTCGCCAACCGCGGCATCTTCCGTCACTTCCAGGCCCGCGCGCTCGGCGACCGGCACTATGGCCTCGGCGACAAGGCCGGCCCGCTCGACCACACCGGCAAGCGGCTGCGCTGCCTGCAGACCGACGCGCTGGGCTATGACGCCGAGACGCAGGACCCGCTCTACAAGCACGCGCCCTTCGTCATCGCCGACGCCGACGCGGGCGGGGCGGTCGGGCTGTTCTACGACACGCTGTCGGAAATCACCTTCGATCTCGGCGCCGAGCATTCCAACTACCACCCGCACTACCGCCACGTCGACGCGCAGGAAAAGGGCGTCGTGCTCTACGTCATCGCCGGGCCGAAGGTCTCCGACGTCGTGCCCCGGCTGATGGCGCTGACGGGCCGCCCGGCCTTTGCGCCGCGCTGGTCGATGGGCTTTGCCTTCACCACTATGCACCATGCCGACGCGCCGAACGCTCAAGACGTGATCACCGGCTTTGCCGAACGCTGCCGCGCCGAAGAGATCCCGATCAGCGCCATCCATTCCGGCTCCGGCTACACGACCAAGGCCGACGGCCGCCGCTACGTCTTCACCTGGAACGAGAGCAAGTTCCCTGACCGCGCCGGCTTCTTCGCCCGGCTTCACGAACTCGGCTTCAACACCTGCGCCAACGTCAAGCCGGTGCTGCTCACCGAGCATCCGGCCTATCCGACCGCCGCCGCCGAAGGCTGGTTCGTGTGCCGCGCCGACGGGCAGCCGGCGGTGGAGATGTTCTGGGGCGGCAACGGGTCGAGCCTCGACTTCACCAACGAGGCCACCGTCGCCTGGTGGAAGGAGGGCATCTCGGCTCAGGTGCTCGGCGCGGGCTTCACCGCCGCCTGGAACGACAACAACGAATGCGAGCTGTGGGACGAGACGGCGACGGTAGCCGGCTTCGGCGCGGCGCTGCCGGCGATCGACGTGCGGCCGGTGCACGCCCTGCTGATGAGCCGCGCGACCTACGAGGCGACGCTGGCGCGGGCGCCGGACAAGCGGCCCTACACCATCTCCCGCGCCGGGCCGATCGGCATCGCCCGCTACGGCGAGACCTGGTCGGGCGACAACCGCACGTCATGGCATACGCTGAAATGGAACCTGCGTCAGGGCCTGTCGACGAGCCTGTCGGGCATGCCCTTCACCGGCCACGACATCGGCGGCTTCGACGGGCCGAAGGCTTCGCCCGAGCTCTTCGTTCGCTGGGTGGAGATGATGTCGCTGCACCCGCGCGCCGTGATGAACTCGTGGAAGCCGCAGCTTTCCGACCCGACGAACACGCCGTGGATGCATCCCGACGTCACCGGCGAGGTCCGTGCGGCGCTCTCACTGCGTTACCGGCTGATGCCGCATCTCTACGCGCTGGCCTACAGGGCGCATCGCGGCGGCACGCCGGTCATCGCGCCGACGTTCTATCATTTCGACGACCCCGCCTGCCGCGCCGACGCCGACAGCTTCATGCTGGGGGCGGACGTGCTGGTGGCGCCGGTGGTGGAGGAGGGCGCCTTCCACGTCCAGGCTTACCTGCCGAGGGCGGAAGGCGGCTGGCACGACTTCCACACCGGCGAGGTGCATGCAGGCGGCCGAACCGTCGAGATCGCGGCGCCGCTCGGCCGGCTGCCGCTGCTGGTGCGGTCCGGCGCGATCCTGCCGCTCGCCATGGCCTGGCCCGATACAGCGCCGCACGACGCCACCGCCGTCGAACTGACGCTGTTCGCTGGGGAAGGCGAGGGCAGGGTCGACGCCGAGATCTTCTTCGACGACGGCATGGGCTGGGGCTACCGCGACCGCGACGCCTCGCTCGTCGCTTGCTCAGGTGTCTGGGACACCGATCGGGTGCGGGTCGCCGCCGAGGAACTCTGGACCGGCCGCGGGCGACCGGAGATCACGCTCGCCGCGCGGCGGCTCGACGGGCGGGCGTTCGAGGGCGATCTGACGATCTGACGCGCGGACGAGTGGCGGACCTTCCAACCGCCATCCTCCCTCGTCATCCCGGAACGCGGCGTCGAGTGAAGCGAGACGGCGCGTGGCCGGGATCCATGCCTCGCCCGTCGGCAGGTGTTGGTTCCACGCCCCCTCTTCGCACGGCAAGGCACCCGCCTCTCGTCCCGTCGTGCAGGTCACCGGCGGTCTGGAGGAAATACGGGGACAGTTTACTTAATTCGGCAGAGTTCGAGGCCTTCCTCAGTCGTTCCCGATCCGAATTAAGTAAACTGTCCCCGCATTTCCGGCACCCGATCCGCGTCTGCCACCACCAAGGAAATCAACCCTTTGCACGAATTTTGCCCCGCTCTGTCCACACCCCTCCCACGCTGCCGCACAATGGTCGCAGCTGAAGGAGGACGGACGACGTGGGTGGTGCGGTACGGAACGGGCGGAAGCTGAGGAGCATGATTGCGGTGCTCGGCTCGATGGCGGCCAAGGCCGACATCGCCGCCGGCCGCGCCTTTCCGGTGCGCTGGTTGGTGCTCTTCTTCCTGCGCATCGCCGAGCGCATCGTGCAGGCCCATGTTGCCAAGGGGCTGCAGGTCGAGCTGGCGGAGATCGTGGCCGAGCTCACGCCGGTCGCCGGTCCCGGCGACGCCAGCCCCGCCGATGCCGTCCTGCTCGCCTGGCGCCTCCGCTGGTACGCGACCGTGCTTGTCGCGCTGCTCGACCGGCTCGGCGGCATCGACTGCCGGATGACCGGCCGCGACCGCGCGCCCGACCGGGCCGCCTGCAGCAGCGGCAGGCCTGCCTGCCGCGGCGCGCGTCTTGCCATGGCCGGCGGCGACAGGGACGGCTTCCCGCTGCCGCCGTATCACGACACGTCCTGACGTGGCCGCGCCGCTGCACCGAACTTCTCCCGGGTCCGACTGGCCGGACGGCAGAGCCGCCTCCCGGCCCGCTGGCGCTGGCGGAAATACGGGGACAGTTTACCGAATTCGGGACCGCTCCGGCCGAAACACCCGCGCCCGTCGCCCGAATTCGGTAAACTGTCCCCGCATTTCCGACGCACCCGGTTCACTGAACCACGAAGTAATCCTCGATCCGCCGCGCCGCGTCGCGCAGCGCGGGCAGGACGTCGGCCGTCATGGTCTGTGCCGACAGCCGCGCCGACTGCGTCGAGACGTTGATGGCGGCCACGGTGCGGCCGGTGCGGTCGCGGATCGGCACGGCGATGGAGCGCAGGCCGGGTTCAAGTTCCTCGTCGACCAGCGAATGGCCGTCGGCCTTGGCCGCGAGGATTGCGTCCCTGAGGGCGGTGCGGTCGGTGATCGTCCTGTCGGTGAGCGCGCGGATCTCGGCGCGGGCGAGGAAGGCGTCGAGTTCGGCCGGCGGCAGGTCGGACAAGAGCACGCGGCCCATCGAGGTGCAGAAGGCGGGGAGGCGGGTGCCGACATGAAGCGCCACCGACAGGATGTGCCGGCCGGGCACACGGGCGACGTAGACGACGTCCTGCCCCGACAGCACGGCGGCCGAGCAGGCCTCGCCGAAGCGCTGGGAGACCTCGCGCATGAAGGGCTCGGCGAAGCTCCACAGCGAGGCGCCGCCGAGCCATGCGCGGGCAACCGCGATCAGCCGCGACGACAGGCGGAAGGCGCGGCCGTCCTGCACGGCATAGCCGGAGGCCACCAGCGTCAGCAGGAAGCGGCGTGCGCCGGCGCGCGTCAGCCCCGCCTTCTCGGCCGTCTCGGTCAGGGTGAGGCCCTGCGGATGCGCGGCGAGAATCTCCATGACCGCGAGACCTCTGGTCAGCGATCCGACGAGGTCTCGTTCCGCGGATGCGTCCGGCTCGCGGGCGGCAGCCGGGGAGGGGCTGCCGCCGGGAGCGGGTTCGCGCGTTGACTTGGCATCGTCGCTCATGTAGAAAGTATCGCATAGGAAACATGTGTTCGCAATGCGAACTTTTCGGAGCGGCGGTTCGGTCGCTCCCCAGCGTGGGATCCGGGATGAACAAGATCTGTCCAACCATCGAGGATGCCCTTGCCGGCATCGAGGACGGCATGTCCGTGATGATCGGCGGCTTCGGCGGTGCGGGTGCGCCGATCGAACTGATCCACGCGCTGGTCGACCGCTACAAGGCGACCGGATCGCCGGGGCGGCTGACCGTCATCAACAACAATGCCGGCAACGGCGCGGTCGGCATCGCGGCGATGATCTATGCCGGCATGGTGGCGAAGATGGTCTGCTCCTTCCCGCGCTCGTCCGATCCGAAGGCCTTCACCGATGCCTATCTGGCCGGCAAGATCGCGCTGGAGCTCGTCCCGCAGGGGACGCTCGCCGAGCGCATCCGCGCCGGCGGCGCCGGCATTCCCGCCTTCTACACGCCCAGCAGCTTCGGCACGCAGGTCGCCGAGGGCAAGCCGGTGGCCGAGTTCGACGGCCGCTCCTACGTGCAGGAACGCTGGCTCAAGGCCGACGTCGCGCTCATCAAGGCCGAACTCGCCGACGCCAAGGGCAACCTGACCTTCCGCAAGGCGGCGCGCAACTTCTCGCCGCTGATGGCGATGGCTGCGGCCACCACCATCGTGCAGGCGAGCCGCGTGGTCGAGCCGGGCACGATCGACCCGGAGCATGTGGTGACGCCCGGCATCTTCGTCGACCGGATCGTCGAGGTACCGAACCCGGCCCAGGAAGAGGCGCTGCTGCGCGAGGGAGCGAAGTGATGGTTGTCAAGCTGACGAATGCGCAGATCGCCTGGCGCGCCGCGCAGGATCTTCCGGACGGCGCCTATGTCAATCTGGGCATCGGCTTCCCCGAGATGATCGCCACCTTCAAGCCCGAAGGCCGCGAGGTCACTTACCACACCGAGAACGGCATCCTCGACTTCGGCGAGGCGCCGCCGGCCGGCGAGGAGGACTGGGATCTGATCAACGCCGGCAAGAAGGCGGTGACGCTGAACCCCGGCGCCTCGTTCTTCCACCATGCCGACTCGTTCGCCATGGTGCGCGGCGGCCATCTCGACGTCGCCGTGCTCGGCGCCTACGAAGTGGCCCAGACCGGCGACCTGGCGAACTGGAGCACCGGCCCCGGCTCGGTGCCGGCCGTCGGCGGCGCGATGGATCTCGTGCACGGCGCCAGGCAGGTCTGGGTGGTCACCGACCACGTGACCAAGAAGGGCGAGCCGAAGCTGCTCGAAGCCTGCCGCCTGCCGCTGACCGGCGTCGGTTGCGTGACGACCGTCTATACCAGCCTCGCCGTGATCGACATCGTCGACAGGCGTTTCGTGGTGCGCGAGAAGCTGCCGTCGATGAGCCTGGAAGATCTCCAGGCCGTGACGGGCGCACTCCTTGCCGTCGGTGCCGCCGTCGGCGACCTCATCGTTCCGGAGCTCTGACCATGCGTGAAGCCTATATCTGCGACTATGTCCGCACCCCGATCGGCCGCTTCGGCGGCTCGCTGTCGTCCGTGCGCGCCGACGACCTGGGTGCGATCCCGCTGAAGGCGCTGGTGGAGCGCAATGCAGGCGTCGACTGGGAGGCGATCGACGACGTGGTCTATGGCTGTGCCAACCAGGCCGGCGAGGACAACCGCAACGTGGCGCGCATGGCGCTGCTGCTCGCCGGGCTGCCGACGGTCATCCCCGGCTCGACGGTCAACCGCCTGTGCGGCTCGGGCATGGACGCGCTGACCATTGCGGCACGCGCCATCAAGGCCGGCGAGGCCGAGATCATGATCGCCGGCGGCGTCGAATCGATGAGCCGCGCGCCCTTCGTCATGCCGAAGGCCGACACCGCCTTCTCGCGCAATGCCGAGATCTACGACACCACGATCGGCTGGCGTTTCGTCAACCCCTTGATGAAGAAGCAGTACGGCGTCGATTCGATGCCCGAGACCGGCGAGAACGTGGCGGCCGAGTTCAACGTCAGCCGCGCCGACCAGGACGCCTTTGCCGTGCGCAGCCAGGACAAGGCCGTCGCCGCGCAGGCGAACGGCCGGCTGGCCAAGGAGATCGTCCCGGTGACGATCCCGCAGAAGAAGGGCGACCCGGTGGTCGTTTCGAAGGACGAGCACCCGCGCGCGGGCACCACGGTCGAGACGCTGGCCAAGCTCGGCACCCCCTTCCGCAAGGAGGGCGGCACGGTGACCGCCGGCAACGCGTCGGGCGTCAACGACGGTGCGGCGGCGCTGATCGTCGCCTCCGAGGCCGCGGTGAAGAAATACGGCCTGACCCCGATCGCCCGCGTCCTCGGCGGTGCCGCCGCCGGCGTTCCGCCGCGCATCATGGGCATCGGCCCGGCCCCGGCGTCGAAGAAGCTGTGCGCCCGGCTCGGCCTCCAGCCCTCCGACTTCGACGTCATCGAACTCAACGAAGCCTTCGCCTCCCAAGGCATCGCCGTGCTCCGCGACCTCGGCATCGCCGAGGACGCGGAGCACGTCAACCCGAATGGCGGCGCCATCGCGCTCGGCCATCCGCTCGGCATGTCGGGTGCCCGCATCGCGGGCACTGCGGCGCTGGAACTGCGCGAGCGTGGCGCGAAACTCGCGCTGGCGACCATGTGCATCGGCGTCGGCCAGGGCATCGCGATCGCGCTGGAGCGGGTGTGACGTCGCGCGGCTACGCGCGCAGTGTGGCCGCCGCGAAGTGCATGGCGCTGCGCAGTCGGAAATCGATCGATTCGTAGAGACGAATCGCCGCCCGGTTGCCGGCATAGGCGTGCAGATAGGCCTGCTCGCCGCGGTCCGAGATCCGGTTGGCGACCACGAGCGACAGAAGGCGCGCATAGCCCTGCCCGCGCATGTCGGGATGGCAGCAGACGCCGCTGATCTCGGTGAAGCCCGGCTGCGCCATCCGCTCGCCGGCCATCGCCACCAGCCGCCCCTCATGGCGGATGCCCCAGAACTCCCCCAGCCGGAGCGCATTCAGCGTGAAGGGGCCGGGTTTCGTCAACATGGCGAGGTCCAGCATGTCGGCGGCGTCGGTTGCAGTGAGCTGGATGACGCGCGGGTCCGACACGGGCGGCGTCGGGCCGGCCGCGATCATCTGGACGGCGTCGGCCTCGATCGTGGCGACCATGTGCGACGGCAGGGCGACCGGGGTCGACTGGATGAAAAGCAGCTGCTCCCCCGGCACAGAGAGCGCGCCGAGTGCGGCCAGGCACTCGGGCCGGTCGTCCGGCGTCGCCGCGAAGGGGGCGATGGAGGACGGATAGCGCCGGGCGCGTGCGCCACCTTCGGCAAGGCTTGCATGGCGCGAGGTCAGGGCGGTCCAGACCGGGCGGTCGAGGATATGGGTCATCGGCGGAGTTCCTCCGGTCGTCCCGTTCCGGCGCGGCGCTCCAGCGGACGTTCCGCAAGGCGCTCCTCGACCGCTGTCAGCTGGTCGAGAAGAGGGCCGTCGAGCCCGGCGCACAGTTCCGCCACCGCCGCCTCCACGCGCGGCCAGACATCCCTTTTCCCCGTCTCCACCAGTCTCCTGCCCTTGGCGGAGAGCGAAACCATCCTGCGCCGCTGGTCGTCGGGCGCGGGCAGCACCTCGATGAGGTCCAGCGCTACAAGCTGGGCGACGTTTCGCGTTGTCCCGGGCTGCGTTACGCCGAGAGCGTCGGCCAGATCCCCGACGGCCAGCGGCCCAAGCCTGTCCAGGGCTGCGAGGAGCGGGAACTGGGCGGCCGGAATAGAAATGCCGGCGTCGGCCATCACGGCCTGGGTGCCGGACTGCAGCCGCTCGCCGAGCCGCTTCATGCGCGTCCCCAGCGTCAGCAGGCCCAGTTCCCGAACGATGTCCCTTGCTGTCATCCGTTGTTCCCTTGTATATATGCCACGTTATATAACAGGGCATGAAAATCTCGGCAAGACCGTCCTTCCATGCCGGACCGCCATCGGCGCCCGACACCGCCGGCGGAGTGCTGCTCGAGCCTGGTCGCCGGCAAGGCTTGCGGCTGTGGAAACCCCGCCGTCCTCTCCGGCGAGGCAGTTCCTGCCACGGCACGGCCGAAACACAGCGGAACCGGATTCCGCGTGGGCCTCACACGGCGCAAGGCGAAACCCTTGCGCATCGATACCTGTCGATCCATATATCGACCATGACCGATCTAAACATCGACATCGATCGAGACGCGATCCTGAAGGCGCTGGCGAGTCCGGTGCGGCGGGAGATGCTGGCCTGGCTGAAGGAGCCGGCGAAGCACTTCTCCGACGAACACCATCCGCTGGAGATGGGCATCTGTGCGGGCCAGTTCGAACGCTGCGGCCTGTCGCAGTCGACGATCTCCTCGCATCTGTCGGCGCTTGTGGCCAGCGGTCTCGTCACGCAGCGGCGGGTCGGCCAGTGGGCCTTCTACCAGCGCAACGAGCCGGTGATCGCAGCCTTCCGCGCCGCGCTCGACGATCTCTGACGATCGGTCTCTGTCCAACCTCCTCCCAAGCAAAGGACTTCCCATGACCTCGCTCTTCGATCCGACCAAGGTCGGCGCCATATCGGTCGCCAACCGCATCGCCATGGCGCCGCTGACCCGCAACCGTTCGCCGAACGCGGTGCCCGGCCCCTTCGCCGTCGAATACTACACGCAGCGCGCCGCCGCCGGCCTGCTGATCACCGAGGCGACAGCCATCTCGCAGCAGGGGCAGGGCTATGCCGACGTGCCGGGCCTCTACGGCGCCGATCAGCTCGCAGCCTGGCGCGGTGTGACGGATTCGGTCCACGCGGCGGGCGGAAAGATCGTGACGCAGATGTGGCATGTCGGCCGCATCTCGCATGACAGCCTGCAGCCGGGCGGCGGCAAGCCGGTCGCACCGTCGGCGATCCGCGCCAAGTCGAAGACCTATCTCGTCAACGCCGACGGCACGGGCACCTTTGCAGAGACGTCCGAGCCCCGGGCGCTGGACATCGCCGAGATTCCCGGCATCGTGGAGGACTACCGCCGCGCGGCGAAGGCATCGGTGGGCGAGGCAGGCTTCGACGGCGTCGAGATTCACGCGGCGAACGGCTACCTGATCGACCAGTTCCTGCGTGCCGACAGCAACCACCGCACCGACGCCTATGGCGGCTCGATCGAGAACCGCGCCCGCTTCCTGTTCGAGGTGGTCGATGCGGTGGTGGAAGCTGCCGGCGCAGACCGCGTCGGCATCCGCCTTTCGCCGGTGACGCCGGCCAATGACGCGTCGGACCCCGATCCGCAGCCGCTGTTCGAGCATGTGGTGAAAGGCCTTGCCACGCGGGAGCTCGCCTTCGTTCACGTGATCGAGGGCGCCACCGGCGGCGCGCGCGACTTCACCCAGGGCACGGACGCGTTCGACTGGGACGCGTTAAAGGCGGCCTATCGCGATGCCGGCGGCACCGGCGGATGGATCGTCAACAACGGCTATACCAAGGCGCTGGCGCAGGAAGCCGTGGCCAGCGGGCGAGCCGACCTCGTCGCCTTCGGCCGGCCCTTCATCGCCAATCCGGACCTGGTGGATCGCCTGCGCCGCGACCTGCCGCTCGCCGAGCCGGAGCGGGCGACGATGTATGGCGGCGGCGCAAAGGGCTACGTCGACTATCCGGCGTGGAGCGACAAGGCAGCCTGACCGTCGCAGCGACAAGACGGGCGGCGCGTCAGGGCGCCGTCCAGTCTTCCACGGCCAGCCCTGGCACGTGCCGGAACGCCGCGTCGCCGGTGACGAGCGTCGCGCCCGCCTCCAGCGCGTGCGCGGCGATCAGGAGGTCGAGGGGCCGGAGGGAGATGCCGCTGCGGCGCATATCGGCACGCAACTTGCCGTAGAGATCGCCAGTCGCTTCGGTCCACGGCAGGACCATGATCTCCCGAAGGAAATCTCCCATGCTCCTCGCAAGCCTGCGAGCCTCCGCTTTCCACTCGAGGCCATAGACGATCTCACCGTAGGTGATCGACGATATTGCGATCGCATCTCCGCCGATCTGATCCATCCGGCGGTCGAGGGCCGATGAGCGGCGATGGACGGCCATGCTCACGGCATTGGTATCCAGCAGGTAGAGCATCATGCCAGCGGGTCATCCCGCTCATGAACACCCTGATCCCGGTCCTCCAGGAAGCCTTCGAGTTCCCAATCGGGAATCTCGGCACGAGACTTGAAGAAGGCGTCGAACGAGCCCGTCCGCTCCATCCGCTTCGGCGCCAGGATCACCTCGCCGGGATTGGGCCCGGGCCGGAACTCCACCTCCGTGCCCTCGAAGCGGAACCGGTCGGGGATGCGGACGGCCTGGCTGTCGCCGTCCCTGAACAGCTTTCCGATCTCGCCCATCGCAATCACCTCGCAGCCGCGTTCGGTGCGAACCATAGCATTGCGCGGCCCGTCCGGCCAATGCGCTCACCCGCGCCGCATCCGCACCGGCGGCTTGCCGAAGGCACTGGAGAAGGCGCGGCTGAAGGCGGCGGCGGAGGAGAAGCCCGTGCGCGCGGCGATGTCGGCCATTGGCTCGGCGGTGTCGAGCACGAGGCGGCGGGCGGCGTTGAGGCGCAGGCGCAGAGAGTAGGCGCCGGGCGTCTCGCCGATGGCGGCGGTGAAGATCTTCTCCAGGGTGCGCGCCGTGATGCCGACACGCCGTGCGATGGCCGAGACGGGGAGCGGCCGGTCGACATGGCTCTCCATCAGTCTTATCGCCTGGGCAAGCCGCGGGTCGTAGCCGTCGAGGCGGCCGAGCGAGACGAGCGGCTGGGCGTCGGTGGCCGCCCGCGCCTGATCGTAGATGAAGACCGAGGCGACATCGAGCGCTGCCGCCATCCCGAGCCGAGAGCGGATGAGCTGCAGCATCAGGTCGAAGGTCGGCGAGGCGCCGCCGGTGGTGAAGACCGGCCCGTCGATCACGTAGCGATCGGGCCGCACGTCGACGCCGGGGAAGGCGGCGGAGAAATCCTCCAGGTCCTCCCAGTGGGTGGTGGCTGCGCGGCCCTCGAGCAGGCCGGCGCGGGCGACGAGCCAGCCGCCGGCCTCGACGCCGCCGACGGCGCGCGCCGACCGCGCCGCCCTGCGGAAGGCGGCGAGGAGCGGGCCGGACGAACCTGCGCGGGTGCCAAAACCGCCGATCGCGACCAGAACGTCATGTCGGGCGGTGGGATCGAGCGTGCCGGTGACCGCGATCGGCAGGCCGGCCGTCGTGAGGGGCGGCTTGCCGTCGATGGAGACGATCGACCAGTCGAACAGGGTCTCGCCCGCCACCCGGTTGGCCGCCCGCAGCGGATCGATCGCCGAGGCCACGCACATCAGGGAGGCGCCGGACAGGACGAGGAAGGTCAGCCGCAGCGGCGTGGGGTCTGGAACGAAGATGGAGCGCGCTTCGCTTTTCGACATTTCGGATTCGTATTATGTGAAGCGCATGGGTGCAAGGCGGAGGAAGCTGCAGCGACAATTGATCGAAGCGCTTGCCCCCTCTCCGTCTCGGGCTTTGCCCGAGCCACCTCTCCCCCACTTCGTGAGGGGAGAGGATGGGCACCCGGGCTGCCGGCTGGTCATCCTCTCCCCCGGGCAGGGGGAGAGGTGGCTGCCGTAGGCAGACGGAGAGGGGGTGCTCGGCGCCATCCGGAGGGACCTGTTCAATGCCGCTATCCATGAACCGCGAGGTCTTCATCACCTGCGCCGTCACCGGCTCGGGCGGGACGCAGGACCGCAGCCCGCACGTGCCGCGTTCGCCGAAGGAGATTGCCGACTCGGCCATTGCGGCGGCGAAGGCGGGTGCTGCCGTCGTGCACTGCCACGTGCGCGATCCGGAGACCGGCAAGCCGCGCCGCGACGTTTTGCTCTACCGCGAAGTGACCGAGCGCATCCGCGACGCCGAGGTGGACGTGGTGCTGAACCTGACCGCCGGCATGGGCGGCGACATGGTGTTCGGCGATGTCGAGAATCCGCTGCCGCTGAAGGCGCAAGGCACCGACATGGGTGGGGCGTCGAACCGCGTCGAGCACGTCCGCCAGTGCCTGCCGGAAATCTGCACGCTCGACTGCGGCACGATGAATTTCGCCGAGGCCGACTACGTGATGACCAACACGCCCGGCATGCTGCGCGCCATGGGCGGGATGATGACGGCGATGGGCGTGAAGCCCGAGATCGAGGCCTTCGACACCGGGCACCTGTGGTTCGCCAAGCAACTCGTCGAGGAGGGCACGCTGGCGCCTCAGGCGCTGGTGCAGCTCTGCATGGGCGTGCCCTGGGGCGCGCCGGACGACCTCAACACCTTCATGGCCATGGTCAACAACGTGCCGTCCGACTGGACCTGGTCGGCCTTCTCGCTCGGCCGCCACCAGATGGCCTATGTCGCGGCGGCGGTGCTGGCCGGCGGCAACGTGCGGGTGGGGCTCGAGGACAATCTCTGGCTCGACAAGGGCGTGCTGGCCACCAATGCGCAGCTGGTCGAGCGTGCCGTGACGATCATCGAGACCATGGGCGCGCGGGTGATCGGGCCGGCTGAGGTGCGCCAGAAGCTCGGGCTCACGAAGCGGGCGCCGGTGGCGGCGTAGCCGAGAAGGATCAGTTCGACGTGGCATTCCCTCGCGCCCCCCTCTGTCCTGCCGGACATCTCCCCCACACGGGGGGAGATCGGCTGGCGCGGACGGTTTCGCCAATCGCCGCGGCTGTGGGAAGTGCAGAAGCATCGAAGCTGCCGATCTCCCCCCTCGTGGGGGAGATGTCCGGCAGGACAGAGGGGGGCGCCGTAGGGCGCTGCCGCCTCCATGAACCGGAGTTCTCATCATGACCATCAAGAAGGCAGCCTGCATCGGCGGGGGCGTCATCGGCGGCGGGTGGATCGCGCGGCTGGCGCTGAACGGCATCGACGTTTCGGTCTACGATCCGCATCCCGAGGCCAAGCGCAAGGTCGACGAGGTGATGGCGAATGCCCGCCGCGCCTACACGCGCATGGCGGTGAAGGGCCTGCCCAAGGAAGGCAAGGTGACCTTCGCCGGCTCGATCGCCGAGGCGGTGAAAGGCGCCGACTTCATCCAGGAGAGCGTGCCCGAGCGGCTGGACGTGAAGCTGAAGACCATCGCCGAGATCGAGGCGGCCGCGCCGGCGGATGCGCTGATCGGCTCGTCGACGTCGGGTTTCAAGGCGACCGACATGGCCAGGGACATGGCGCATCCGGAGCGCTTCCTCGTCGCCCACCCGTTCAACCCGGTCTACCTGCTGCCGATCAACGAGATCGTGCCCGGCGAGAAGACGGGCAAGGCCTTCGTCGAGCGGGCGCGGGAGGTCTACACGTCGATCGGGATGAAGTGCGTCGTCATCAACAAGGAGATCGACGCCTTCGTCGGCAACCGGCTGCTGGAGGCTGCCTGGCGCGAGGCGCTGTGGCTGATCAAGGACGGCATCTGCACGGTCGAGGAACTCGACGACATCATGCGCTACGGCTTCGGTCTGCGCTGGGCGCAGATGGGCATGTTCCAGACCTACCGCATCGCCGGCGGCGAGGCCGGGATGCGCCACTTCATGGCCCAGTTCGGCCCGGCGCTCGCCTGGCCCTGGACCAAGCTGATGGACGTGCCGGAGTTCAACGACGCGCTGGTCGACATGGTCGCGACACAGTCCGACGATCAGTCCGGCCAGTGGTCGATCCGCGAACTCGAGCGCATCCGCGACGAGAACCTCATCGGCATCATGGAAGCGCTGGCCAAGGCCGAGAAGGGCAAGGGCTGGGGCGCGGGCGAACTGCACAACGCCTATGTGAAGCGGCTGGGGAAGGAGGCCGGGAAGAAGAGTTCGAAGGCGGCCGAGAAGGCGAAGGCGGAAAAGCCGCGGAAGAAGAAGTGATGCCGGTGGCGTTGTCCGTGCGTCCTTCGAGGCTCGCCCGCGTATGTTCGGCTTCCGCTTGCCGACGCCGAGGGGGCTCGCACCTCAGGATGAGGGACGTTGGCGCCAGAAGCCCGGGTTCGAGGTTCAGATGAACGATCCGACGACTCTCGTCTCCGCTCTTTCTGCGGTCGCAACGAGTTGCCAGGCACCAACCATTGCGATTGGACGCATGGCGCCGACCGCCCTCATCCTGAGGTGCGAGCCCGCACGACGGTGCAGTATCGGTCGCCAACCTTCGGCGGGCGAGCCTCGAAGGACGCACCCCGATCACCGCCGTCCGGAGGAACTCCCATGCATTTCGGCCTGACCGAGGAACAGACGCTCATCGTCGAGACCACCCGCGCCTTCGTGGAGAACGAGCTCTACCCGCACGAGCGCGAGGTGGAGCGCACGGGGCGGCTGGAGATGGACCTGATCCGCGAGCTGCAGCAGAAGGCGATGGCGGCGGGGCTCTATGCCGCCAACATGCCCGAGGAGGTCGGCGGCGCCGGGCTCGATACGCCGACCTGGCTGCTCTACGAGAAGGAGCTCGGCCGCGCCAATTATGCGCTGCACTGGACCTGCGTCGCGCGGCCGTCGAACATCCTGCTCGCCGGCACGCCCGAGCAGAAGGAGAGATATCTCTACCCCTGCATCCGCGGCGAGACCTGGGATTGCCTGGCGATGACCGAACCGGGCGCGGGCTCCGACCTGCGCGGCATGAAGGCCTCCGCCGTGCAGGACGGGACCGACTGGGTGCTGAACGGCACCAAGCATTTCATCTCCCATGCCGACATCGCCGGCTTCGCCATCGTCTTCATGGCCTCGGGCGAGGAAGAGACCCCACGCGGGAAACGCAAGAAGATCACCGCCTTCTTCGTCGACAAGGGCACGCCGGGGTTTTCGGTGCGCGACGGCTACCGCAACGTCTCGCACCGCGGCTACACCAATGCGGTGCTGGAGTTCGACGACTGCCGGCTGCCCAGGGAGCAGGTTCTGGGCGAGGTGCATCGCGGCTTCGAGGTGGCGAATTCCTGGCTCGGCGCGACGCGCCTGCAGGTGGCCGCGACCTGCCTCGGCCGGGCGGAACGGGCGCTCAAGCACGCGATCGACTATGCCGCGAGCCGCGAGCAGTTCGGCCAGCAGATCGGCAAGTTCCAGGGCGTCTCGTTCAAGCTCGCCGACATGGCGACGGAGCTGAAGGCGGCCAATCTGCTCACCTTCGAGGCCGGCTGGAAATACGACGCCGGCACGGTGACCGACGAGGACATGGCCATGGCCAAGCTGAAGGCCACCGAGATGCTCGCCTTCGTCGCCGACGAGGCGATCCAGATCCATGGCGGCATGGGGCTGATGGACGACCTGCCGCTAGAGCGCATCTGGCGCGATGCCCGCGTCGAGCGGATCTGGGAAGGAACCAGCGAAATCCAGCGCCACATCATCTCGCGCGCGCTGCTTCGGGCAGTGGGCGGATAGTGGTTGGGAGACCTTGATGCTCGACGGCGCCCCCCTCTGTCCTGCCGGACATCTCCCCCACGAGGGGGGAGATCAGCCGTCACGAGAGGCTTCGCCACTCGTCGACGTCGCAGGGAGGGCGCTAACGGTGAAACTGCCGATCTCCCCCCTCGTGGGGGAGATGTCCGGCAGGACAGAGGGGGGCGCGAAGGAGCGCGAGCCTCGCGCTGCGGAGCGCGTGCTTTGACCCGCGTCCGCGAATCCGACCTCTACCTACCCGTCAAGCGCCTGCTCGAAGGGCAGGGCTATACGGTCAAGGGCGAGGTTGGCGCGGCCGACGTCGTGGCGCTGCGCGCGGGCGAGGACGAGCCCGTGATCGTCGAGCTCAAGGCCGGCTTCTCGCTCTCGCTCTTCCACCAGGCGATCGCACGGCAGGCGCTGACGGATGCGGTCTACGTCGCCGTGCCGCGCGGGTCGGGTCGTGCCTCGCTGAAGGCGCTGGCCGAGAACCGCAAGCTCTGCCGGCGGCTCGGCCTCGGGCTGATCACGGTGAAACTCGCCGACGGCTTCGTGGAAATCCATTGCGACCCCGAGCCCTACAAGCCGAGGCAGTCGAAGCCGCGCAAGGCGCGGCTGCTGAAGGAATTCTCGAAGCTTGTGGGCGACCCCAACACCGGCGGCACGACCCGGCGTAACCTCGTGACCGCTTACCGGCAGGAGGCGCTCATGTGCCTGCGGCTGCTCGACGCCGAGGGGCCGAGCAAGGCTGCCTTGGTGGCGAAGAGCACGGGTGTGCCGCATGCTCGCCGGCTGATGGCCGACAATCATTATGGCTGGTTCGAACGCGGGTCCGCTGCCGGCATCTATGGGCTGAGCCCGAAGGGTATTGCTGCCGTCACCGACTATGCGGCCGAACTGCGAAGGCTCGCCATCGACGGCGTCGACGATTCCTCTCGCGGGGAAGCCTTCACCTCATGATCCGTCTCGCATCCCGTCAGCGGCCTCGATGCATCTGCGCCATCACGGCGTTCTGTCGAGAAGATGATTCGCTCCATTGCGAGTTCACCGCTACGTCGAAAGGCTATGTTCAAGCGCTGCCTGCTCCCGATGATCCTCGCCGCCGTGACCGTGTTTCTCGCGCATGGCGCGGCCGCGGGTACCTGCGGCATGGCCGGTGTGGTCCTCGCCACGCAGGCGGCGCCGAAGGGCGATTGTGTCTGCGAGGACGGGCGTTGCCTTTCCGCCACCGCCGCGGCTTGCGCGACCTGTCTGGTTTCCGTGGCGATGGACCCGCCAGACGCTCCTCATGTCGCGACATCCAGCATCGTGGTTTCGTCAGGAAGGGAGCCTATCCTGATCGGGCGCCTCGTGCGGCCGGAGCAGCCGCCTCCCGAGGCCAGCTGAGGGCGCACCTGCATGATTCCATCTCGAATTTCATCTCAAAGAAGGAGAACCGGAATGGTTCGCAACTCCCTCATCGCTGCATCGGTCTCGGTGCTTGCGCTGGTCTCTTCCTATGCTCCGGCTCTGGCGTCCTGCTGCGAGGCAGGCCTGGATTGCTGTGCCGGCATGGCCTGCTGCTTCTAGCCGCACCAAACGAAGACGTGTGTCGGCCGCCATCCGCGAAAGCGGGTGGCGGCTTTGCTTTTGGAATCGGATTCCTCCCATGACCCGTCTCGAACGCCTGCTTCGGCCAAAGTCCATCTGCGTGATCGGCGGCGGCGGGTTCGGCGCCAACGTCGTCAAGCAGACGTTGAAGATGCGGTTCCCCGGCCACATCTGGCCCATCCATCCGACGAAGGACACGGTCGAAGGACTGCCGGCCTTCCGCTCCATCGCCGACCTGCCCGATGTGCCCGACGCCACCTTCGTCGGTGTCAACCGGCATCTGACGATCGACATGGTGCGGGAGCTTTCGGCGCGCGGGGCGGGCGGGGCGATCTGCTTCGCCGCCGGGTTCCTCGAGGCCGGCAACGACGACGCCGATGGCGCCCGGCTGCAGGAGGAGCTGATCGCGGCGGCGGGCGCCATGCCGATCATCGGGCCGAACTGCTACGGGCTGATCAACTATGCCGACGGCGCGCTGCTCTGGCCCGACCAGCACGGCGGCACGCGGCTGGCGGCGGGGACGCGCGGCGTGGCGATCGTCACGCAATCCTCCAACATCGCCATCAACATGACGATGCAGAAACGCGGCCTGCCGGTCGCCTACATCATGACAGCCGGCAACCAGGCGCAGACCGGCCTTTCGGAGATGGCGCTGGGGCTGATCGAGGATGAGCGCGTCTCGGCGCTCGGGCTGCACATCGAGGGCTTCGACAGCGTCGACGGCTTCGAGCGGCTGGCGGCGCGGGCGCGGCAGCTCGGCAAGCCGATCGTGGCGATGAAGGTCGGCCGCTCGGCGCAGGCGCGGGCGGCGACGGTGTCGCACACAGCCTCGCTCGCCGGCTCCGACGCGGCGTCGGACGCTTTCCTGAAGCGGCTCGGCATCGCGCGGCTGGACACGATTCCGTCCTTCCTGGAGGCGCTGAAGCTGCTCGCCGTTGCCGGGCCTCTCGGCGGGCCGCGGCTCTCCTCGATGAGCTGCTCGGGCGGCGAGGCCTCGGTGATGGCCGACAGCGCGGAGGGCCGCCGCGTGCTCTTCCCGGCCCTGGCGGAGGAACACCGGGCCCACGTGAAGGCGACGCTCGGGCCGCTGGTGGCGGTGGCCAACCCGCTCGACTACCACACCTTCATCTGGAACAACGAGCCGGCGATGACGGCCACCTTCTCGGCGATGGTCTCGGGCGGCTTCGACCTCAACCTGCTGGTGCTCGACTTTCCGCGCAACGACCGCTGCACCGACGTCGACTGGTGGCCGACGGTGAATGCCTTCGAGGCGGCACTGAAGGCACATGGCGCGACCGGCGCGATCGTGGCGTCGATGCCGGAGAACCTGCCGGAAGCGTATTGCGAAGGGCTGATCGCGCGCGGGATCGTACCGCTTTACGGCATCGCCGAGGCGGTGGACGCTGCGGAGGCGGCGGCGTTGGTGGGGGAGGCGTGGCAGGATGGGCGCTCGACCGACGAAGCCGCCGCCAAGGCGCTGCTCACCGCCGCCGGCCTGCCCGTTCCCGCCGGCCGCCGTGCCGCGTCGGCCGGCGAAGCGGTGGATGCGGCCGAGGCGCTCGGCTATCCCGTCGCGGTTAAGGCGCTGGGAATCGCCCACAAGTCGGAAGCCGGCGCGGTCCGGCTCAATCTGCGCGATGCGGATGCGGTAAGCGCGGCAGCGCAGGCTATGGCGGGCCTCGGCACCGGCCTCTATGTGGAGCGCATGGTCACCGGCGGTATCGGCGAACTGATCGTCGGCATAACGCGCGACCCGCTGTTCGGCCCGGTGATGACGGTCGGCACGGGCGGGGTGATGGTCGAACTGCTGAAGGACTCCGCCACGCTGCTCCTGCCGGCGACGCGGGAGGACGTCTTGGCGGCGCTTCGCTCCCTGAAACTGTTTCCGCTGCTCGACGGCTTTCGCGGGCGGCCGAAGGCGGACGTAGACGCTGCGGTGGAGGCGATCCTCGGCATCGCGGATTTTGCGCTTGCGCATGCGACCGAGGTGGACGAACTCGACGTGAACCCGCTGATCGTGTGCGAGAACGGTGCCTGGGTCGCGGACGCGCTGATGGTGCTTTCGGACCATGCCTGAGCGCCGCGCGCCATCGCGCTCCCTGCTGGCAAGCAAACCGAGGAGGACATCATGACCGAAATCATCACAACGCGCACCGAAGGCGCGATCCTGGAGATCACGCTCGACCGGCCGAAGGCCAACGCCATCGACCTCGCCACGTCGCGGCTGATGGGCGAGACCTTCAAGGCGTTCCGCGACGATCCAGCGCTCAGGGTCGCTATCGTGAGGACGGCTGGCGACAAGTTCTTTTCCGCCGGCTGGGACCTGAAGGCTGCCGCCGGCGGCGATGCGGTGGACGGCGACTACGGCGTCGGCGGCTTTGCCGGGCTGCAGGAGCTGATCGACATGAACAAGCCGGTGATCGCCTGCGTCAACGGCATGGCCGTCGGCGGCGGCTTCGAGCTCGCGCTGTCCTGCGACCTGATCTACGCCTCCGAGCATTCTTCCTTCGCGCTGCCGGAGATCCGCGCCGGCACGCTGGCGGATGCCGCGACCGTCAAGCTGCCGAAGCGCATGCCCTATCACGTCGCCATGGATCTCCTGCTCACCGGCCGCTGGATGGACGTGGCCGAGGCGCATCGCTGGGGCCTCGTCAACGAGGTGCTGCCGGCAGACCGCCTGCAAGCACGCGTCTGGGAGGTGGCCCGGCTGCTCGCCGGCGGCCCGCCGCTGGTCTTCGCCGCCATCAAGGAGGTGGCGCGCGAGGCCGAGGCGATGGGCTTCCAGGAGGCGATGAACTGGATCACCAAGCGCAAGTTCCGCACGGTCGATGCGCTCTACGCGTCCGAAGACAACATGGAAGGATTCCGCGCCTTCGCCGAGAAGCGCGACCCGGTGTGGAAGGGGAGGTAGATCATGCGAACCTTGGTCGAGCCCTGCGGCGCCCCCCTCTGGCCTGCCGGCCATCTCCCCCACACGGGGGGAGATCGGCAGTTCAGGCGAGGGCGGTCATCTTGCACCAACAGCAATTGGAGCAGTCGGCCGCGACAGCCGATCTCCCCCCTCGTGGGGGAGGTGGCCGGCAGGCCAGAGGGGGGCGCGAAGGAACGCGGCTCGTCCGAGGGAGCATTTCAGTGACCGACTACGCCAAGCTCATCGACGCCGAGACCTGGGCCTTCGTCGAACGCACGAATGCGTTCTACCCGCCCGACACGATCGATGCGACGATCGACGGGCAGCGGGCGATCTACGACCGGATGTGCCGGGAATTCCACGCGGGGTATCCGGACGGGATCTCGGTCGAGACGACGGCGATCGAGACGGCGACGCATCGCATACCCATGCGCATCTACACGCCGACGGCGGCCGCGCCGACCGCCCTGGTGCTCTATTTCCATGGCGGCGGCTTCGTCGTCGGCGGGCTGGAGAGCCATGACGACGTCTGCGCGGAACTGGCGCTTGGCTCCGGATGCACGGTGGTGTCGGTCGACTACCGGCTGTGCCCCGAGCATGTGCATCCGGCCGCCTTCGACGATGCGATGACGGCGTTCCGCTGGGCGGCAGACGGCCAGGCGCTGCCGATCGTGCTGGCCGGCGATTCGGCGGGCGGCAACCTGGCAGCCGCGGTGGCGCATCACACGCGGGGCGATGCGCGGGCGCCGGTGGGTCAGGTGCTGATCTATCCCGGTCTGGGTGGCGACCAGACGAAAGGCTCCTACGTCACCCATGCCGAGGCGCCGATGCTGTCGGTGCGCGACATCGATTTCTACCGCGACATCCGCGCCGGCGGGACCGACATCGCCGGCGACGCCAGCTTCGCGCCGCTGTTCGACACGGATTTCTGCGGCCTGCCGCCGACGGTGGTGGTGACGGCGCAGTGCGATCCGCTGTCGTCGGACGGCGCGGCCTACCGTGACCGCATCCTTGCGGCAGCCGGCAATGCGGTGTCGTTCGAGGAAGCCGGGCTGGTGCATGGCTATCTGCGCGCGCGGCACACGGTCGGCCGGGCCCGGGCGAGCTTCGCGCGCATAGTGGCGGCGACGGCGGCGCTGGCGAGGGGCGAATGGCTGTACTGAGGGTAACCGCCGCGCTTCATCCGATGCCGCCCGAGGATTGACGCAATCCTTCGGCAACGGCAGAGACCGACCGTCGCAGCCTCCCTTCCCGCTATCCCGACAGGACCACCATGGCCTCGTTTCTCCGTTCCGCAGCTTTGATTGCGCTTCTCGCGCTGACGGCGGGGTGCAGCGTCCTGTCGCTCAATCCGTCGATCGACACGGCGAGCGTCGGTGCATCGGCGAGCGCACAGGAGGTCTATGGCTACGTGCGCAGTTCTGCCGGGCTTGCTGCGGCACGGCCCGACCCGGCGCTGGAGAAGGCGGCGATGCAGCAGGCGCGCTATATGGCTCAGACCGGCCGGATGGTGCACACGACCGGCCGCGGCCGCGACTTCTCGGCCCGCATGCGCCAGAACGGCGTCGAGGGGCCGGCGGCGGAAAACATCGCGCATGGCCGGATGGAAGTCGCCAAGGTGTTCCAGATGTGGGTCGACAGCCCGCCGCACCGCAGGAACATGCTCGACCCGCGCTTCTCCCGCTACGGCCTCGCCTCGGCTGCCGACGCCGAGGGCCGGCGCTACTGGGCGCTGGTGATGGGGAATTAGTCGCGACTCACGACAGGAACGGCTTCGCCTTCATCGTCTCCGGCACCGGCACGCCGAGGCGGGTAAGGATGGTGGGCGCGAGCTGGAGCTGGTCGAGCAGCGCGTCCTCCGCCGGGCCCTTCCCGTCGCCGAAATAGTAGAGCGCGAAGTCCTGCTGCAGGTCCTCGCGGCCGCCATGATGGCCGCGGTCGGTCTGGCCGTGGTCGGCGGTGACGATCACCTCGTAGCCGGCCGCGCGCCATTTCGGCAGGAAGGCGGCCAGCATGGCGTCGGCCACAGCGCAGGCATGGTCCATCGGCGTGTTGTCGTGGCCGAAGCGGTGGCCCATCGAATCCAGCGTGCAGGTGTGAAGAATGCCGTAGTCGATGCCGTGGCGCTTGCACAGCATGGTCAGCGTGGCGAAGAGATCGACGTCGGATGGCGTCATCTGGTTGTCGGGACCATAGCCGGTCATGGTGTGGAAACGCCCATGCGTGATCGGCCCGGCCGGCTCGTCATACTCCATGTCCTCGACGAGATCGAAGGGATGGCTGCGGAAGAACTCCGACCAGTAGGAATGGGTTACCGCGCCCGTCTTGCCGCCGGCCCTGGTGATCTCCGAAAAGAGATCGGGCTGCTCGACGCGGAAGCGCACCTCGTTGGACAGGATGCCGTGCACCTGCGGCGGCACGCCGGTGTGGATGGAGGCATAGCAGCAGGCCGAGGTCGATGGCAGCACGGAACGCATCTTCCAGACCTGCGCCTCGCCGGACTGCACCCAGCCTTCGAGATTGCCGAACAGCCGGCGCCAGTTGCGCCAGGGCACGCCGTCGAGGATGATGAGGAGGAGTCTGGAGGAGAGGGGCATTCGTCAAGGCTTTCGAAGGTGGGACGCAATTTCCATCCGCTGATGCAAGATGCGGATCACTTGGATGACGCCGTAGGCGGTTACTGTGTAGAAGATGAAATGCGAGCCCACCGACTGCATCAGATATCCGACCTTGAACCGCTCCGCAGGCTTTCCCGTCTTCCTGCCGGTCGCGAGTGCCACACAGGTGTCGCGTATCATCGCGGTGTATCGCTCGGCCTGCTCTGCCGACCAAGTCTGTTCCGTGTAGTCCCAGATGCCGTCGAGGTCCGCCTGAGCCGCCCTGCTCAGAGCGTACCCGTTCATGCTGAGCGTCCGGCCTTCTTCCGGGCGATGAATTCGTCGAAATCGAAGGGCTCCGGCGGCCCGCTGTTCTCGCCTTCGATCAAAGCGGCACGGACGTATGCGACGTAGTCCTGCTCGGCCTTCAACAGCCTCAATCCAGCCGCCACGACGTCACTGGCCGACGCGAAGTTTCCTCCATCAACCTGCCGTTCGATGAACTCGGCGGAATGATCGTCCAGCGACAGCGTCGTATGCTTGTTCATGCTGGGCAATCTACCAAAATTCGGCATCGCTGCCAAATACGGCGTTCATCAGTTCCCCGCCGCTTCCATCCGACGGCCCGCGATCGCCTTCTCCAGCCAGCCGACCTCCATCTCCGGCACCGAGGAGAGCAGGAGGTCGGTGTAGTCGTCGAAGGGAGGGGTCAGCACCTGGCTCTTCGGGCCGTAGCGGACCACTGCGCCGCGATACATGACGGCGATCGAATCGGCGATGGCGCGGACGGTGGCGATGTCATGGGTGATGAAGAGATAGGCGACGTTCTCGACCGCCTGGAGGTTCAGGAGCAGTTTCAGGATGCCGTTCGCCACCAGCGGATCGAGCGCGGAGGTGACCTCGTCGCAGATGATCAGCTTCGGCTTGGCGGCGAGCGCACGCGCGATGCAGACGCGCTGCTTCTGGCCGCCGGACAGTTCGGCCGGATAGCGGTCGAGGAAGCCCTTGCCCATCTCGATCTCTTCGAGGAGTTCGGCGACGCGGCGGTCGCGCTCGGCGCCGCGCATGCCGAAATAGAACTCGAGCGGTCGGCCGATGATGGTGCCCACCGTCTGGCGCGGGTTCATGGCGACGTCGGCCATCTGGTAGATCATCTGCAGTTCGCGCAGGTCGTCCTTCGACCGGTTGGCGAGCTTCGCCGGCAAGGTGCGGCCGTCGAAGGTGATGGAGCCCTCGCGCGGCGGCAGCAGGCCGGTGATGGCGCGCGCCAGCGTGGACTTGCCGGAGCCGGATTCGCCCACCACGGCGAGCGTCTGCCCGGGGTGGATGTCGACAGAGACGTTCTTCAGGACGTCCACCATACCGCCGCCATAGGCGGCGGTGACGTTTGCGACCGAAAGGAGCGGCTCTTTGCCCGGCATCTTCTCCTGGTGCTCGATGCGGTGCACCGAGACGAGCTGGTTTGTATATTCCTGTCTCGGCTCGCGGATGATCTGCTGCGTCCCGCCCCATTCGACGAGCTTGCCGTGGCGCAGCACCATGATCTCGTCCGAGACCTGGGCGACGACCGCGAGGTCGTGGGTGATGTAGAGCGCGGCGACGCCGGTGTCGCGGATGGCGTCCTTGATCGCGGCGAGCACGTCGATCTGGGTGGTCACGTCGAGCGCCGTCGTCGGCTCGTCGAAGACGATCAGGTCCGGCTCCGAGCACAGCGCCATCGCCGTCATGACGCGCTGCAGCTGGCCGCCCGAGACCTGGTGCGGATAGCGGCGGCCGATCACCTCGGGATTGGGAAGGGAGAGCTTCCTGAACAGCGCCACCGCCCGTCTTTCGGCTTCGGCGCGGTTCGCCACGCCGTGCAGCATCGCGGCCTCAACCACCTGGTCCATCAGCTTGTGCGCGGGGTTGAAGGCCGCTGCCGCCGACTGCGCGACGTAGCAGACCTCCTTGCCGCGCAGCTTTCGCAGGCCGCCGATGCCGCCTTTCAGGATGTCGCGGCCGTTGATGAGAACTTCGCCGCCGGTGATGCGCACGCCGCCGCGGCCGTAGCCCATGGCCGACAGGCCGATGGTGGATTTGCCGGCGCCCGATTCGCCGATCAGGCCGAGCACCTTGCCGCGCTCGAGCGTCAGCGAGACGCCGTCGACGATGACGATGTCGCGCGGAGCCTCGCCGGGCGGATAGACCGTCGCTTCGATCTTGAGGTCACGGATCTCGAGCAGCTTGCCGGAGGGCTTTGCCGAAGCGGACGCCTTAGCCATTGCCGCGGCCTCCCTTCAGGCTGGTGGTGCGGTTGAGGATCCAGTCGGCGACGAGGTTGACGGAGATGGCGAGCACGGCGATCGCGGCGGCCGGAATCAGCGCCGCCGGAATGCCGAAGACGATGCCTTCCTTGTTCTCGCGCACCATACCGCCCCAGTCGGCCTCCGGCGGCTGGACGCCAAGACCGAGGAAGGAGAGCGCCGACAGAAACAGCACGGCGAAGATGAAGCGCAGGCCGAGTTCGGAGACGAGCGGCGACAGCGCATTGGGCAGGATCTCGCGGAAGATGATCCAGCCCCGGCCTTCGCCGCGCAGCTTGGCGGCCTCGACGAAGTCCATGACGTTGATGTCGACCGCGACGGCACGCGACAGGCGGTAGACGCGCGTCGAATCGAGGATCCCCATCACCAGGATGAGGGTCAGCACTGTGGACGGCAGCACCGACAGGACAACGAGGCCGAAGATCAAGGTCGGGATCGACATCAGGAGATCGACGAAGCGCGACAGGATCATGTCGAACCAGCCGCCGATGACTGCGGCGGTGAAGCCGAGGATGGCGCCGAGCGAGAAGGACAACGCAGTGGCAAGACCGGCGATGAGCATGGTGGTCTGGGCGCCGAAGAGCATGCGCGACAGCAGGTCGCGGCCGAGATTGTCGGTGCCGAGCCAGTGCTCCGCACTCATCGGTTCCCAGACGTCGCCGACGATCTCGCTCAGGCCGTATGGCGCGATGAGCTGGGCGAAGACTGCGGAAAAGACGAGAATGATCGTCAGGAACAGGCCGATGGCCGCCCCTGGCGGGATGGTCTTCAGGTCAGGCATCGATGTCCCCTCACTTCGGATGCCTCAGGCGCGGATTGGCTAGGATGGCGGCGATGTCGGCGATGATGTTGAGGCCGATGTAGACGGCCGCGAAGATGAGGCCGACCGCCTGCACGACGGGTACGTCGCGTTTGGAGACGTGGTCGACGAGATA
This sequence comes from Aquibium sp. ELW1220, assembly GCF_030398385.1. Lineage (GTDB taxonomy): Bacteria > Pseudomonadota > Alphaproteobacteria > Rhizobiales > Rhizobiaceae > Aquibium. The sequence goes on from NZ_JAOAOQ010000021.1 coordinate 47,456, forward strand.
TTGGCCCATGCCGGGATAGACGAAGATCACCTCCACCACGACCACCCCGACGATGAGGAAAGCGAGGTTGAGCATGATGACGTTGACGATGGGCGCGATGGCGTTCGGGAAGGCGTGCTTGCGGATGATGTCGAAGCTCGACAGGCCCTTCAGCTCGGCGGTCTCGATATAGGCCGACTGCATGACGTTGAGGATCGCCGCCCGCGTCATGCGCATCATGTGTGCGAGCACGACGAGCACCAGAACGGTGGCGGGGAGCACGATGGCGTTCAGCTTGTCGGCCAGCGGCATGCCGCCATAGACGGTCGAGATCGACGGAAACCACTGCATCTTCACGGCCACGAAGAAGATCAGCAGGTAGCCGATGAAGAACTCCGGCAGCGAGGTCGAGGCCAGGGCGAAGCCCGAGATGGCCTTGTCGATCGGGCCGTTGCGGTAGCGCACCGCCAGCAGGCCGAGCATGACCGCCAGCGGGACCGAGACGATGGCGGCCCAGAAGGCGAGGAACAGGGTGTTCCACAGGCGCGGCATCAGTGTCGACGCGATGGGCTGGCGCGTGGTGAGCGCGGTGCCGAGATCGCCGGTGAGCACGCCGCCGAGCCAGGAGAAATAGCGCACGATCGCGGGATCGTTGAGGCCGAGTTCCTTGCGCAGGTTGGCCAGCGCCTCGGGCGTGGCGGATTGTCCGAGGATGGACTGCGCGACGTCGCCGGGGAGAATCTGCGTGCCGGCGAAGATGAGCACCGACACGGCGAAGAGGAGGAGAACGCCCAGCGCAATGCGCTGGGCGATCAGGGTCAGGATGGGCGACACGGCTCTGTCGACCGTATCACGCCTTCACCCAGCAACGGGCGAGCGCGTAGCCGTCCATCAGCTCGTGGTTCACGCCGGCGCCATAGCCGCCGACCTTGTCGTTGATGGCGTCGATGTACTGGTTGAACATCGGCAGGATCAGGCCGCCTTCGTCGCGGACGATGATGCCCATCTCGCGGTAGAGGTTCTTGCGCTTGTCCTGGTCGAGTTCGGCACGCGCCTCGATGAGGAGCTTGTCGAACTTCTCGTTGAAGAAGCGCGTGTCGTTCCAGTCGGCGCTCGACAGGTATGCGGTCGAGTACATCTGGTCCTGGGTCGGACGGCCGCCCCAGTAGGAGGTGGAGAAGGGCTGCTTGTTCCAGACTTCCGACCAGTAGCCGTCGCCGGGCTCGCGCTTCACCTCGATGGTGATGCCGGCCTTGGCGCAGGTCTGCTGATAGAGCTGGGCAGCGTCGACGGCGCCCGGGAAGGCCACTTCCGAGGTGCGCAGCAGGACCGGGCCGTCATGGCCGGACTTCTTGTAGTGGAAGGCGGCCTTGTCCGGGTCGTAGGTGCGCTGCTCGATGTCGTCGGCAAACAGCGGGTAGGACGAGTTGATCGGGAAGTCGTTGCCGACCGAGCCGTAGCCACGCAGGATCTTGTCGACCATCTCCTCGCGGTCCATGGCGAGCTTGAGGGCCATGCGCAGGTCGGCGTTGTCGAAGGGACCGGTGTTGCAATGCATGATGAAGACGTAGTGGCCGGGCCCGGAGACCGTCTTGATCTCGATGCCGGGCACGCGCTTGATCAGGTCGACGATCTTGGGCTCGACGCGGTTGATCATGTGGACCTGTCCGCCCTGCAGGGCGGAGGTGCGCGCCGTCGGGTCGTTGACGACGATGATCTCGACCTGGTCGGCAAAGCCTTCCTTGTCCGGCTGCCAGTAGTTGGCGAAGCGCTCGCCGACGTAGCGGACGCCCGGCTCGTTGACGGCCACCTTGTAGGAACCGGCCGAGATGCCGGCGTCAGGGGCGTCCTTGCCGCCGTTCGGCTGGATGATCAGATGGTAGTCGGCCATCAGGTAGGGCAGGTCGGCGTTCGGCTCCTTGAGCGTGATGACCACGTCGCGGCCGTCGGCCTTCATGGATTCGATGCCGCGCATGATGCCGAGCGCGCCGGACTTGGACTCTTCGTTGGAGTGGCGCTCGAGCGTGGCGACCACGTCCTCGGCGGTGACGGTCTTGCCGTTGTGGAACTCGACGTCCTGGCGGATCTTGAAGGTCCACACCTTGGCGTCGTCGGACGCGCCGAACTCTTCTGCGAGGCGGTTCTCGAGGCCGCCGGGCGCCAGCGCGACGAGATATTCGCCCCAGCACTTGGCGAAGTTGAAGGGAACCTGGCTCAGGAAGGTCGCCGGGTCGAGGCTGTTGGTCGCCTCGCCGCCCTGCAGGCCGGCCTTGAGGATGCCACCGCGGACGGGCGTCTGCGCAAGCGCCGCGCTCGACAGGAGCATGTTGGCGAAGGGCGCGGTTATACCGAGCGCCGCGGCCCGACCCAAAAAGTCACGACGGCTCAGGCGGCCCATCGCCACGTGACGGCTCAGGAATTCGAGTTCATTCGACATTGATTGCTCCTCGCTGTGAAACTGTTGCCCCTGGCCCATTCTATTGGGCTCTGTGTGACAAGGATATTGCCGCCAAGAAGACCTCAGCGGCAAGACCGAAAGCGACATTCCGTGACGTAATCGACGTGTCGCGTTTGGGCGGGCGGTGGCGTGATCAGATCAGATCGCGTTTGATTTTATTGCTGAATTGTCGGGAGAACACAACCCTTGCACCCTCGAATGCATCTATGCGGCCCTCCAGGTGGAAAAACTCCGCGTCGGATCGCATGCTGGTGAAAGTCTCGGTGCGCAGCTGCCAGTCGCCGCGTCCAAGCGTTTCCGTCCAGTGCGTCGCACCGCTTGCGGACAGGGGATCGGCCGGATCGATCGTCCAGGTCTCGCGCGCCACGGTGCCGTTCTCCAACCCGTGGTCGAGGTCGCGGGCGTCGCCGAAATCGTCCTCGATGGACAGCGTCACGAGACCGGTGGCCGGATCGCGCGTGACCTCGCGCCGGTTCGAAGCCTTGCGGATGGTCTCGGTGGCCCAGGGCGTGGCGCCTTCCGGTTCCTCGAAGCGCCACTCGTCGCCGCCCATGCCCGATGTCCGCACCGGCAGGTCGAGCGCGGCCTCGTGCAGGGTCAGCGTCACGGGCTCGGGCGAGGGCCAGACGAGCGGCCAGTAGGTCGAGGAGACGGCGACGCGCAGCCGGTGCCCCGGCTTGACCGAATAGGCGACGTCGTCGAGGCGGAGCGAGACGTCCATGACCTCGCCCGGCACGACGGCCTGCGGGAACTCGCGCGAGGCGCGGTGACAGAGATTCATCACGCCATAGGTGATGCGGGTCGAGGCGCCGTCCGGCTGGACGTCGCAGAGGCGGACCGCCACCATCGCCACCGGTCGGTCGGCGGAGACCTTCATGCGCAGCACGGGGCCGCCGACCACGTCGAGATCGGCGTCGAGGACCGGGCCGTCGAAGCAGACGGATTTCTCGTCGTCGACGCGCTGGTCGCCCGGCAGTTCGGGGCCGAGCCAGATGGCGCAGTATTCGCCCCCCGCCATCCCGCAATCCTGGGGCGTCGACACGGCGACGCCGAGCGGCACCGCATCGCCGATGGCCAGCGTGCCGCCCGGGTAGAGCGTCAGCGTCTGCTTACCGATCGCCGGCGACGGCCAATTGCTCTCGGCGATCCAGCGACCCGGCCGTTCCTCGTACCAGTCGCGCGGCGGGACCGAGTCCATCAGATAGAGCCGCATGGCGGGGTCGTTCTCGACGCCGGTGTCGGCGCCCTTCAGCCAGCGGTCCCACCAGCGCAGCGCCTCCTGCAGGAAGCCGATCGCCGGCTTGGGCACGGCGAAATGCGGGTATTTGTGGATCCAGGGACCGACGATGCCTTTGGCGGGCGCGTTGGTGATGCCGGTGACGAGGCGCGAGACGGCGTTCTTGTAGGCGTCGCCCCACCCGCCGATGGCGAGCGTCGCCGCTTTGATCCGGGAAAAATCCTCGCAGACCGAGCCGCGCTTCCAGTAGGCGTCCCGGTGCTGGTGGGAGAGCCAGAGGGCCGGCAGGAAGGGCTCGTTCTCCAGCCGCTCCAGCCACATGTCGCGCCAGCGCTCGCCCACGATCGCCGGATCGGGCGAACGAGAGGAGTAAGCGAGCATGGTGGCGCCCCAGCCCTGGTTCTCGTTGAGCAGCAGCCCGCCCTTGTAGTGGATGTCGTCGGCATAGCGGTCGTCGGTCGAGCAGAGCGTGACGATGGCCTTCAGCGCGTCCGGCTGCATGGCGGCCACCTGCAGCGCATTGAAGCCGCCCCAGGAGATGCCCATCATGCCGACGCGGCCGTTGCACCAGGGCTGCGCGGCCGCCCAGGCGATGACGTCGCAGGCGTCCTGCAGCTCCTGCTCGGAATACTCGTCCTCCATCAGCCCTTCGGAATCGCCGTTGCCGCGCATGTCGACGCGCAGGCAGGCGTAGCCGTGGCCGGCAAAGTAAGGATGGGTGAGGTTGTCGCGCGCGGTGGTGCCGTCGCGCTTGCGGTAGGGCAGGTGCTCCAGGATCACCGGCACGGGATCCGCCTCCGCATCCTCGGGTATCCAGGCACGCACCGACAGGCGGCAGCCGTCGGGCATGACGATGCCGAGATCGGGATGTTCGACGACCTTGCGGGGAAATTCGGTGACGATCTTCATGGGAGCCCTCTTCGCTGGCCGCAGTCAGCCACGGAGAGACCGTCCCGCGCAATGCGCCAACGCGACGGCGACGTTGGCGATTGCGGCGCGGGATGCGGGAAGGCGACCGTCGTCGCGCCTTCAGTTCAACGGAATGTCGTTGTCGTCCTTGCTGTCCTGATAGATCGCGGAGAGTTCGTCATAGGTCCCGGCGATGGCTGCGATGCGGGCCTCGACGCGGACGCGTTCGGGCTCGGGCAGCGCAGCGGCGAGCCTGCGGATCGAATAGCTTTTCCAGAACTCGTTCTCGGCGGCATATCCGCCCGGGTCCAGCGTGAAGACCTCCTTCAGGATCTTCAGGTCGTGCGGAATGGCGAAGGCGTCGCGTGAGTCCTCGTGGCTGAACAGGTAGTAGAAATTGTCGAAGCCGGTCCAGGTGATGGCCGAGAGGCAGAGCGAGCAGGGCTCGTGGGTGGCGATGAAGATGCAGTCGCCGGTGGCTGGTCGTGTCTCCTTCGGCATCTCGTAGAAGCGCTTCAGCGCGTGAACCTCGCCGTGCCAGAGCGGGTTTTCCAGCTCGTTGTTGGTCTCGGCGAGCACCAGCGAACCATCGGCCTTGTTGAGGATTGCCGCGCCGAAGAGCTTGTTGCCCTTCTTCACGCCGGCCGCGGTCAGCGGCACCACGTCCCTCTCGATCACGTCGAGCAGGCGGTCCAGCAGGGCGGCGTCGGTCATGCGCGGGTTCCTTCGGGAAGGGTGACGAGGAAGGGCTCCTCGAAGTGGTGTTCCTCGAGGTTGCTGCCGTCGCCGCCGCGGTCGACGACGAGGAAGTCCTGCGGCGCGCCGATCGGCGTCAGCACGGCGTGCCAGCGGCCGGCGGGATAGTTCACGCCCTGGCCGGGGCGGGTGACGAAGGCGTGCGGCGTGCCGGGGCTTCCATCGGGAGCATCTGGGCAGACGACCACGAGGAAGGGCGCAGGCGTCAGCGGCATGAAGGCCTGGCTGCCGAGCGGATGGCGCTCGACCAGCGTCAGTTCGAGCGGGAAGGCATAGGGCGTGCCCTTGAAGATGGAGACCAGCACACGGGCGTTCGGCCCGTTCGTCTCCACCTTCGCAAGGTCGTGGTAGCGCTCGCAGCGGCCGCCATTGATCGGATAGTGATGCGCGCCGTCGGTTTCGATGACGTCGCCGTAGGGGGCGAAGGCCTCGCGGGTGAGGGGGGTGGCGCGGATGGTGCGGGTCATGCGGCGCCTTCCCCTGCCCGGACCGGCATACCCCCACCCCTTACCCTGCCGGGGCGAGACGAGCGGCTCGCCCCGGCAGGGTAAGGGGTGGGGGGCACGCCCACAGACCTCGCGCTCATCGGACGCCCAGCTTCGCGTGCCGGTTGACGTCCTTGTAGAGCAGGTAGCGGAAGTTCGACGGGCCGCCAGCGTAGCAGGCCTGGGGGCAGAAGGCGCGCAGCCACATGTAGTCGCCGGCCTCGACCTCCACCCAGTCCTGGTTGAGCCGGTAGACGCCCTTGCCCTCGAGCACGTAGAGCCCGTGCTCCATCACATGCGTCTCCATGAAGGGGATCACGGCGCCGGGCGCGATGGTGACGATGTTGACGTGCATGTCGTAGCGCAGGTCTTCGGGGTCGACGAAGCGGGTCGTGGCCCAGCGGCCTTCGGTGCCGGGCATCGCGTTGGGCGCGACGTCGGAGTCGCTGGCAAAGACCGGATCGGGCAGCGCCAGTCCCTCGACGGGCTCGTAGGCCTTGCGGATCCAGTGGAAGCGGACGGGGGCAGTGCCGGCATTGCGCGCGGTCCAGCGGGAGGAGGGCGGCAGATAGGCATAGCCGCCGGAGGAGAGTACGCGCGGGATGCCGTCCAGCGTCACCGTCAGTTCGCCCTCGACCACGAAAAGCACGCCCTCCGCGCGCGGGTCGGGTTCGGGACGGTTGCTGCCGCCGCCAGGCGCCAACTCCATGATGTATTGCGAGAAGGTCTCGGCGAAGCCCGACAGCGGGCGCGACAGGATCCAGACCCGCGTCTTCTCCCAGAAGGGCAGGTAGCTGGTGACGATGTCGCTCATCACGCCCTTGGGAATGACGGCATAGGCGGTGGTGAAGACGGCGCGGCCGGTCAGCAGTTGCGACTGTGGCGGCAGGCCGCCATGCGGGGCGTAGTAGGAACGGGCGGCTTCGGTCATGCGGGCAACCTGTCCTTCAGGCGAAGCAGCGCGATGCGTTCGACCTGCCGGCAGGCGGTGGCGAACTCCTCCTCGCGCGTGTTGGCGATGCGCCGTTCGAAGGCGGCGAGAATATCGGCCTTCGTCAGGCCCTTCACGGCGATGATGAACGGGAAGCCGAAGCGGTCGACATAGGCCGAGTTGAGTTCGGTGAAGCGGGCACGCTCGGCATCGGTCAGCGCGTCGAGCCCGGCCGAGGCTTGCTCGGCGCTGGACTCGGCAGTGAGGCGCTTCGCCTGCGCAAGCTTGCCGGCGAGATCGGGATGCGCCTTCAGCACCCCGAGTCGCTCGTCCTCGCCTGCGGAGCGGAACATGCGGGCGAGCGCGTTGTGCAGCCCGCCAGCGGAATCATGCGCGGGTCCGAGTTCCAGCTTCCAGGCACGTTCGGCGATCCAGGGCGAATGTTCGAAGACGCCGCCGAAGGCTGCGACGAAGGCCGCCTCGTCCATGCGCGAAGGGCGCAGTGCCGGCTCCCGGTAGGGATGATGCTCCGCCCAGTGGCGGGCAATGTCGATGCGCCTGGCGACCCAGACCTTCTCGTGGTCCTGCACGTAGTCGATGAAGCGCTTCAGCGCAGCGGCGCGGCCGGGGCGGCCGATCAGGCGGCAGTGCAGGCCGATGTTCATCATGCCTGCGCGGCCGGTCTCTCCTTCGGCATAGAGCGTGTCGAAGGCATCCTTGAGGTAGGTGAAGAACTGGTCGCCCTCGGTAAAGCCGGCCTGGATGGCGAAGCGCATGTCGTTGGCGTCGAGCGTGTAGGGGATGACGAGCTGCGGCGAGATCGCGTTGCCATGGCCGTCATGGTCGAGCCAGTAGGGCAGGTCGTCGTCATAGGTGTCGGAGATGTAGGCAAAGCCGCCTTCCTCGCAGGCAAGGCGGACGGAATTGACCGAGGTGCGGCCCAGATAGAGGCCCGCCGGACGTTCGCCGACGACTTCGGCATGCAGGCGGATCGCCTCGATCAGGTCGGTGCGCTCGGTCTCGGGATCGTGGTCGCGGTAATCGATCCAGCGCAGGCCGTGGCTCGCGATCTCCCAGCCGGCCTCCTGCATGGCGGCGACCTGGTCGGGCGAGCGGGCGAGCGCGGAGGCGACGCCGTAGACCGTGACAGGGACATTCGCCGCCGTGAACATGCGGTGCAGCCGCCAGAAGCCGGCGCGGGCGCCGTATTCGTAGATCGATTCCATGTTCCAGTGGCGCTTGCCCGGCCAGGGCTGGGCGCCGGTGATCTCGGACAGGAAGGCCTCGGACGCCGCGTCGCCGTGCAGAACGCAGTTCTCGCCGCCTTCCTCGTAGTTGACGACGAACTGGACGCAGATGCGTGCGCCGCCCGGCCATTTCGGGTCCGGCGGATTGGCGCCGTAGCCGCGCATGTCGCGGGGATATCGTACTGCGGTCATGCGCGCTGCTTCCACCCTGCCGTCGCGGATCCTCGTTCTTCAACAGTACCAAAGGCGATCTTGTCCATTCCTGTCGAAAAATTTGAAAGTCTTTTTGCCGCGGCCCGGATCGTCACGGCTTATGCGACGTTCTGAATTGCTGCACTATCCTGTTGGACGGACATGCGAACGGACGGAGACGGGATGACCGGCGGCAAGCTCACCACACATGTTCTCGACACTGCCACCGGCAAGCCGGCGGCCGGGCTTTCGATCGCGCTCTACAGGGTGAGCGGAAATTCCCACAAGAAGCTGAAGACCGTGGTGACCAATTCCGACGGGCGCTGCGACGAGCCGCTGCTGGCGGGCCATGACTTCAAGACCGGCACCTACGAACTGGTCTTTTTTGCCGGCGATTACTTGCGCGCGCAGGGAGCCTCGCTGCCCGACCCGCTGTTCCTCGACCAGATCCCGATCCGCTTCGGCATGGCGGACGCGGCGCATTATCATGTGCCGCTGCTGCTTTCGCCCTTCGGCTATTCCACCTATCGCGGGAGCTGACCCCATTGATCCAGGCCGAGACCCAGATCCGCTTCCTGCTCAACGGCGCAGAGATCGCGCTCTCCGACGTCCGGCCCGACGAGACGCTGCTCGACTGGCTGCGGCTTTCCCGGGCGCTGCGCGGCACCAAGGAAGGCTGCGCGGAGGGCGATTGCGGCGCCTGTACCGTTCTGGTCGGACGGCCGACCCCGGACGGGCTGGTCTACGAGGGCGTCAACGCCTGCATCCGCTTCCTCGGTTCGTTGCATGGCTGCCACGTCGTCACCGTCGAACATCTCAAGGGCGAGGGCGGAGCGCTGCACCCGGTGCAGCAGGCGATGGTCGATTTCCACGGCTCGCAGTGCGGCTTCTGCACGCCGGGCTTCGTGATGTCGCTCTACGCCATGTGGATGCAGGATCCGGATCCCAGCGAAGCGGCCGTCGAGAAGGCGCTGCAAGGCAATCTGTGCCGCTGCACCGGCTACGAGCCGATCGTGAAGGCTGCCCGCGCGATCTCGTCCTACGGGACATTGGAAGAGGATTTCCTGGCGGCCGAGCGCACTGCGGTGGCCGAACGTCTGGCCGCGATCCGCGCCGGCGGGCGGGTGGAGGTGGGCACCGGCAAGGACCGCTTCGTCCTCCCCGCCAGCGTCGACGATCTCGCCGCCGTGCTGGAGGCCGAGCCGATGGCGACCATCGTCGCCGGCTCGACCGACGTCGGGCTGTGGGTGACGAAGTTCATGCGCGACATCGCCCCCGTGGTCTTCATCGGCCATCTCGGCGACCTGAAGACGATATCGGAACGGGACGGCGTGCTGACCATCGGTGCCGGCGTGAGCTACACGGACGCCTTCGAGACGCTGTCGCGCCGCATTCCCGCGATGGGGCCGCTGATCGACCGGATCGGCGGCGCGCAGGTGCGCAACATGGGCACCATCGGCGGCAACATCGCCAATGGATCGCCCATCGGCGACATGCCGCCGCCGTTGATCGCGCTCGGCGCCTCGGTCACCTTGCGCAAGGGCGGGGCACGGCGCACGATCGCCCTGGAGGACTTCTTCGTCGCCTATGGCAAGCAGGACCGGCAGCCCGGCGAGTTCGTGGAAGCGGTGCATGTTCCCGTGCCTTCTGCGGAGACGCAGTTCGCCGCCTGGAAGGTGACCAAGCGGCGCGACGAGGACATCACGGCCGTTCTCGGCGCCTTCACCCTTTCGATCGAGGACGGCGTGGTGCGTGCTGCTCGGATTGCCTATGGCGGCATGGCTGCAACGCCAAAGCGGGCGAAGGGGGTGGAAGCCGCGCTCGTCGGCCAGCCGTGGACGCTGGAAACGGTGGAGGCGGCGATGGATGTCTATCCGAGCGATTTCCAGCCGATCTCCGACATGCGCGCCTCGGCTGAGTATCGCATGCTGGCCGCGCGGAACCTCCTCAAGCGCTTCTTCCTCGTCCATGGCGGGGCGGAGATGCCGGTGACGGTGAGCCGGGAAAGGGCCGCCTGACCATGAACAAGCACGCATCTCCCTCGCTGACGGCCAAGACGATCGTCGGCGGCGTCGCCTCCAGTCAGAGGCACGATTCGGCGCACAAGCACGTGACCGGGCAGGCCGTCTACATCGACGACATGCCGGAACCGGCCGGGCTGCTGCATGCCTATCTCGGGCTGTCGACGGTGCCTCATGCTGCGATCGTGTCCATGGATCTGTCGGCGGTGCGCGCGGCACCGGGCGTGGTCGACGTCCTCACGGGCCATGACATGCCGGCTTCCAACGACATTTCGCCGACGCACCGGCACGACGAGCCGGTGCTGGCCACCGACAAGGTGCAGTTCCTCGGTCAGCCGATCTTCGCGGTGGTGGCCGAGACGCGCGAGCAGGCGCGACGGGCCTGCAAGCTGGCGAAGATCGAGTATGCCGAAGAGCCGTTCGTCACCGACATCCTCGACCTCGACCGGCGCGAAGGCAAGCTGGTGACGCCGCCGCTGACGCTGAAGCGGGGCGACGCGGCTGCGGCGATCGAGGCCGCGCCGCGCCGGCTCAAGGGCACGATGCAGCTCGGCGGCCAGGACCATTTCTACCTCGAGGGCCACATCGCCATGGCGGTGCCCGGCGAGGACATGGACGTGACGCTCTATTCGTCCACGCAGCACCCCAGCGAGGTGCAACACATGGTGGCGCAGGTGCTGGGCGTGCCGAGCCATGCGGTGACGGTGGAGATCCGGCGCATGGGCGGCGGCTTCGGCGGCAAGGAGACGCAGGGCAACCAGTTCGCGGCCATCGCCGCGGTGGCCGCCAAGCGGCACGGCCGCGCGGTCAAGATCCGGCCCGACCGCGACGACGACATGACCGCGACCGGCAAGAGGCACGATTTCGTCATCGACTACGACGTCGGCTTCGACGACGAAGGCGCCATCCTCGGTGTCGACTATTTCTTTGCGGCGCGGGCCGGCTTCTCGGCGGATCTGTCGGGCGCGGTGACCGATCGCGCGCTTTTCCACTGCGACAACACCTACTACTACCCGGCGGTGAAGGCGCAGTCGGCGCCGCTCTATACCAATACCGTGTCCAACACCGCCTTCCGCGGCTTCGGCGGTCCGCAGGGCATCGTCGGCTGCGAGCGGGTGATCGACGAGGTGGCCTTCGCGCTGGGCAAGGACCCTCTGGAGATACGCAAGCGGAATTTCTACGGCACGACGGACCGCAACGTGACGCCCTATCACCAGACGGTGGAGGACAACATCATCCACCGCATCGTCGAGGAGCTGGAAACCGGCGCCGACTATGCCGGGCGGCGCAAAGCGATCGCGGCGTTCAATGCAGGGAGCCCGGTGCTGAAGCGCGGGCTGGCGCTGACGCCGGTGAAGTTCGGCATCTCGTTCACCGCCACGCATTTCAATCAGGCGGGTGCGCTGGTGCATGTCTATGCCGACGGGTCGGTGCACCTGAACCATGGCGGGACGGAGATGGGGCAGGGGCTCTACGTCAAGATCGCGCAGGTGGTGGCGGAAGAGTTCCAGATCGACATCGATCAGGTGAAGATCACGGCGACCACCACGGCCAAGGTGCCGAACACGTCGGCGACGGCCGCCTCGTCGGGCACCGACCTCAACGGCATGGCGGCGCAGGCGGCGGCGCGCACGATCCGGCAGCGGTTGACCGATTTCGCGGCCGAGAAGTACCAGGTGCCGACCGACCAGGTCGTCTTCCTGCCCAACCGGGTGCGGGTGGGCAACCAGGAGATCGCCTTCGGCGCGCTCACCCAGCAGGCCTACATGGCGCGGGTGCAGCTTTCGGCCACCGGCTTCTACAAGACGCCGAAGATCCACTGGGACCGCGACAAGGGGCAGGGCACGCCGTTCTATTACTTCGCCTATGGCGCTGCCTGCGCGGAGGTGGAGATCGACACGCTGACGGGCGAGACCATGGTGGAGCGCGTCGACATCCTGCACGAGACCGGGCGTTCGCTGAACAAGGCGATCGACATCGGCCAGATCGAAGGCGGCTTCATCCAGGGCATGGGCTGGCTGACGACGGAGGAACTGGTGTGGGACGGCAAGGGCCGACTGCGGACGCACGCGCCTTCCACCTACAAGATCCCGCTCGCGTCGGACCGGCCGAAGATCTTCAACGTGACGCTGGCCGATTGGCCCGAAGCGGGCGAGCCGACCATCCACCGCTCCAAGGCCGTGGGCGAGCCGCCCTTCTGCCTCGGCATCGCGGTCTTCCATGCCATCTCGGATGCCGTGGCGAGCGCTGCCGACCACCGCATCTGTCCCCGCCTCGACGCCCCGGCGACGCCCGAGCGCGTGCTGATGGCGGTCGAGCGGCTGAAGCGGGAGGCTGGCGCATAGCGGCTGCTGACGCAGGCCGCGTGGCGGGGTACTGTTCCGGCATGCTGGAGTTCGAAGCGCATCCTGTCCCAAGGTATGCAGCCACCTTTCCGGGCGGCGGTGGAGCCGCGGCGTCCGCGTCCTCCCTCCCCCTTGCGGGCAGGGGCCGGGGGTGGGGGGCGGTGCGACGGATTCGACGGGGGATGACGTTGCCAGCGGCGCCTCACATGCGAACCTCCACCCTTACCCGCCGGGGCGAGCCGCTCGTCTCGCCGGTCCTTCGGACCCCCGCAAGGGGGAGGGGGACACGGGCGTTGGCGGCAAGGATGCGGTGCATCGGCCTCGGCGCTACGCCGGGGGGTGCCGTCCGATGCCCGTGACCGCGCCATCGCTGCGCGCCTTCCTCGGCGCTCATGCGCCTTTTGCCAAGGTCACCGTGACGGAGGCGAAGGGGTCGACGCCTCGGGAGACAGGGACGTGGATGCTGGTCGGGTCGACGGCGATCTTCGGCACGATCGGCGGCGGCCAGCTCGAGTTCATGGCGATCGCTGAGGCGCGGGAGATGCTGCGGGGCCGCCCCTCCCCGCTGCCGGGAGCGTCGGGCGTTCATACCCTCTCCATCCCGCTCGGCCCCGAGATCGGACAGTGCTGCGGCGGGCGCGTGGTGCTGTCGATCAGCCGGGTGAGCGATGCCGATCGAACGGCGCTGGTCGAAACGGCGGTGGCCGAAGACGCCCGGCTGCCGGCCGTCCTCGTCTTCGGTGGCGGCCATGTCGGACGGGCGCTGGCGCAGGCTCTGGCGCTGCTGCCGGTGCGGGCCTCGGTGGTGGAGACGCGCGCCGACGCAATCGAGGGCTTCCCGCTGGCGGTCGAGACCAAGCTGACGCCGATGCCGGAGGAACATGTGCGCGCTGCACTTCCGGGCACCGCCTTCGTGGTGCTCACCCATGACCACGCGCTCGACTTCCTGATCGTCGCCGAAGCGTTGCGGCGGGGCGATGCCGCCTATGTCGGCATGATCGGATCGCAGACCAAGAAGGCGACGTTCCGAAGCTGGTTCCTGAAGACCGCCAACGGGAGCGAGGCCGAGTTCGCGCGCCTCGTGTCGCCGATCGGCGGCGTGTCAGTGCGCGACAAGCGCCCGGCGGTGATCGCGGCCCTTGCCGCCGCCGAGATCATGACCGCGCTGGCGCGGGGCTGATCAGATCACCACCGCGTCGACCGGCCGCCGCAGCGACATCGGCAATGGCGGGGCGTGACCGAACCGGACGACGAGATCCGGCCGCTCGCCGGCTTCGAGGCCCAGCCACTGCGCGAATCCGCTCCGCAATGCAGCCACTTCGACCGGCTGGTTGACGAAGGCCTGGGCGATGCCGAGCGCCGTCGCCTTGAGCGCGAAGCGCTGGTATGCGCGTCCCGCCTTCACCCAGTGCTCGCGGTCGTCCTTTGCCGACACGAAGACTGCGATACCCGAAGACGACCGGATCTGGCGGGCATATTTGTCGTTCTCGCTGCTCGTCCTGAAGACCAGCGGAAACAGCATGCTTGCCAGCCAGTCCGGCAGGGTCGGATTGCCCGATGACGCCGAATAGAGGCCGTCTCGTGTTTCCAAAGCGCTGCCCTCGTTGAAACGAAGCCAGTGCTTCAGCTCTTCGACGAAGGCGGGATCCTCCATCTGGGCGGTGTTGCCGGCGACGACGTGATCGAGCGCGGTCGCGATGCGCGGCTTGTCGAGCAGGTAGACGATCCGGACGCCGTCGACCCGGGCCGCTTCCTCCATCGACTTCAGGTCCGCCGCGGCTACGGGTCTGCCGTCGTAGTCGCTTCGTGTGCATTGGCGCCTCGGCACAGCCTCGAACAGATCGTCCGTTCCGGCAGGGCCACGTTCCAGCGCGAGGATCAGCCGCCGCTCGTCCTCCGTGTCGACGCGGACATCGCCGTGGAGGCTGACGGCTCTTGCCGCGATGAGGAAGTTTTCGGCCGCGCAGCCGAGGCTCGCCCACAGGTGGTGATCGTCCGGATCGACGACAGGCGTCCGGCGCGCGACATCGGGAAGGATTTCGACCGTGCGTACGCCAAGGGCGAACCGCCATGGCTGCGTGTTGTGACCGCTGGCGGCGAGCGTCGCATAGCGGACGCAGTCGGCAAGACCGGCATGGCCCGGCAGCGGCTCGCGGAGCCTGCGGACCGCTTTCTCGTAGCTCGTCATGTCGGTGGCCTCTCCGCATCCGGCCAGCGACGTGACGATCCCTGCACCACCTGCGCAAAGCACCGCCCGTCTCGTCAGCATCGCCTTCTCCTGAACTTCGCAGCAAGACTAGCAATGCTCGCAGAGATTGTCTTTGCGCGAGATCAACCAGCGACAAGGTTGAAGCGTGCGCCGTGCCAGATCTGCTCTTGCTCCTGCGCGAGAGCATCCGGGAACCGGAGCGGGTCGAGGTCGCGCGGGAAGGCGGTGATAACGTCTGGCGTCGCAGCGTCACCGCCTTCGTCTGCCTCATGAACTGATTCAGTTGCGGTGTTCGTCCGGCTCCGCGGCAGTCTCGCCTTCGCCGGACCCGTCGAGGATGGCCGCGAAGCTGCGGGCCGCCCGGCGCCGCAGACGCTGTCGCCCGGCCACGACGCCGAACAGGAAGAACAAGGCGAAGGCTGGCATGGCTGACGCCAGCGCGATGCCGAAGGCGCCGGTTGCGCATCCGGGGCCGCCCAAGGCCGCGCATCGCGGATCGAGGAGGTGCGACAGCGCCAGGATCGAAAAATAGAGGACCATCGGGAGCGCAACCATGCCTGCGAGGCCCCAGGCGATTGCGGCGAGGAGGACGCGGCCCATCGCCGTCCTCAGCGACCCGAGAGGATGTCGCGGATCATCCGCTGGCAGCGGTCGGCCATGAAGTCGAGCAGGAGGCGCAGCTTGGTGTCCTGGTATTGGCGGTGCGGGAAGACCGCGGCGAGTTGCACCGGGGCCGGCGGTGTTCCCGGCAGGATCACCTGCAGGCGCCGGTCGCGGATGAAGGGTTCGACCTCGAAGCGCGGCTTCAGGATCACGCCGTGGCCGGCGAGCGCCCAGCCGGTCAGCACGTCGCCATCGTCGGAATCATAGGGACCGCGGACGTCGAGCTTGCGCGGTCCGGCCCCCGTCTGCAGCGTCCAGAAATGCTCGCGGGCGCCGGGATAGCGCAGCATCAGACAGTCGTGTGCGAGAAGCTCCTCGGGCGTCGCCGGCTCGCCGCGCTTGTCGAGATAGGTCGGGCTGGCGACCAGCACGCGCTCGCAATCGAGGATGCCGCGCATCCTCAGGCTCGAATCCTCCAGCAGGCCGAGGCGGAAGGCAACGTCGATCCCTTCCTTCAGGATGTCGACCTCGTGGTCGGAGAGGCGCAGGCGCACCTCGATGTCGGGATAGCGGTTGCGGAATTCGGGAATGCCGGATGCGATCATGCGCCGGCCGAGACCGAGCGGTGCGGTGACGCGGATGGTGCCGCGCGGCTGGCCGGACAGGGCGCTGACGGCGGCTTCCGCATCCGAAACCGCTTCCAGCACCTTCCTCGCGCCTTCGTAGAAGACGCGCCCCTGCTCGGTGGGCATCAACTGGCGAGTCGTTCGGTTGAACAGGCGCACGCCGAGGTGTTTTTCCAGCTCCTTGATGCGGTTCGACGCGACGGCCGGCGAAATGCGCATGTCGCGCCCGGCGGCGGACAGGTTGCCCAGTTCCACCACCCGGACGAAGACGGCGACGTTGTCGAGATAGGCCATGGGGGGCATCTGCCAGGGTGACGGGGCTGTGCCCCACGGTTTCCTTTGACGGCAGACTATTATTTTCTAGATTTTTTTGAAAGTGTCGGGGCGGCTGCCCTCCTTTCCGTTTGCACTGCAGCACGTAGAGTTCGTCGACCGGCCGAGGGGACATGGCATGAACGATTTCGCTCTGTGGTGGGACTGGCTGGCCTTCGGGGTGCGCTGGCTGCACGTGATCACGGCGATCGCCTGGATCGGCTCGTCCTTCTACTTCATCGCGCTCGACCTCGGCCTGCACAAGCGCCCCGGTCTTCCCGATGGTGCCTATGGCGAGGAATGGCAGGTTCACGGCGGCGGCTTCTACCACGTGCAGAAATACCTCGTGGCGCCGGCGCAGATGCCGGAGCACCTGACTTGGTTCAAGTGGGAAGCCTACACCACCTGGATGACCGGCTTTGCG
This sequence comes from Aquibium sp. ELW1220, assembly GCF_030398385.1. GTDB lineage: Bacteria > Pseudomonadota > Alphaproteobacteria > Rhizobiales > Rhizobiaceae > Aquibium. Next base: position 64,190 of record NZ_JAOAOQ010000021.1, read on the forward strand.
CTGCTCGCGGTCGTCTATTATGCTGGCGCGGAGCTCTACCTGATCGATCCGAACGTGCTCGATGTTTCCGCTCCGGTGGCGATCGGCATCTCCCTCGCTTCGCTCGCCTTCGGCTGGATCGTCTACGACCTGCTCTGCCGCTCGCCGCTCGGCATGAACGACACGCGGCTGATGCTGGTGCTGTTCGTGGTGCTGGTCTTCATGGCCTGGGGCTATACGCAGCTGTTTACCGGCCGCGCCGCGCTGCTGCACCTCGGCGCCTTCACCGCAACCATCATGTCGGCCAACGTCTTCATGGTGATCATCCCCAACCAGAAGATCGTGGTGGCCGACCTCATCGCCGGCCGCAAGCCGGACCCGAAATACGGCCGCATCGCCAAGACCCGCTCGCTGCACAACAACTACCTGACGCTGCCGGTCGTGTTCCTGATGCTGTCGAACCACTATCCGCTGGCCTTCGCCACGGAGTTCAACTGGGTCATCGCCATCCTGGTCTTCCTGATGGGTGTTTCGATCCGGCATTACTTCAACACGGTGCACGCGCGGAAGGGCAATCCGACCTGGACCTGGCTGGTGACGGCGATCCTGTTCATCCTGGTCATGTGGCTGTCGACCGTGCCCAAGGTGCTGACCGGCGAGGACCGCGTTTCGGCCGGCGCCGAGCGCTTCGTCGCCTCGGTGCATTTCGAGCCGGTGCGCGACACCATCCTCGGCCGCTGCTCGATGTGCCACGCCGCCGAACCCTTCTGGGACGGGGTCTACCAGGCGCCGAAGAACGTGCGGCTGGACACCGATGCCGCGATCGCCAACCATGCGCGGGAGATCTACCTCCAGGCCGGTCGCAGCCATGCCATGCCCCCCGGCAATCTGACCGGCGTGACCCCCGAGGAACGGGCGCTGATCGTGGCCTGGTTCGAGGAGGCGCGCTGAGTTGGGCGATCTCCTGATCCGCGGACGGGTTCTTTCCTTCCTGCGAGAGCCGGATGGGGTCGAGGACCATGCGTCCTACCGCTACGAGGAGGATGGCGCGGTTCTGGTGCGCGAGGGCCGGATCGCCGCGGTCGGAAGCCACTCGGCCGTCTCCGCTCGAACAGGGCCGGACGTCGCCGTGGCCGACCACCGGCCGCATCTCGTCCTGCCAGGCTTCATCGACGCGCATATCCACATGCCGCAGATGCAGGTGATCGCCTCCTATGGGGCGGAACTGCTCGACTGGCTGAACGACTACACCTTCCCGGAGGAGACGCGGTTCTCCGACGCCCAGCACGGCCGGCGCATCGCGCGGCTGTTCCTCGACGAGGTGCTGCGGCACGGCACCACGACGGTGGCTGCCTACTGTTCGGTGCACAAGGCGTCGGCGGAGGCCTTTTTCGAGGAGAGCCACGCGCGCAACATGCTCAACATCGCCGGCAAGGTGATGATGGACCGCAACGCGCCGGAAGCGCTCACCGACACGCCGCAGACGGGCTATGACGACACGAAGGCGCTGATTGCCGCCTGGCACGGCAAGGGGCGGCAGCTCTATGCCATTACGCCGCGCTTCGCGATCACGTCGAGCCCCGAACAGATGGAGATGGCCGGAGCGCTCGCCGCCGAGCATCCGGACTGCCACGTGCAGACGCATCTTTCCGAAAATCATGCCGAAATCCGCTGGACGCAGGAGTTGTACCCTCAGGCCAGGGACTACACGGACGTCTACGCTCGGTATGGGCTCATCGGCGCCAGGAGCCTGTTTGGCCACTGCATCCACCTGTCGGAGCGCGAGGCCGATGCGATGGCCGAGGCGGGCGGCGTGGCGGTGTTCTGCCCGACCTCCAACCTGTTCCTCGGTTCCGGGCTGTTCGACTACCAGCGCTATCGTCGCCGGGACAAGCGGCTGCGCGTGGCGACGGCGACCGATGTCGGCGGCGGCACGAACTACTCCATGCTCCGGACGATGGACGAGGCCTACAAGGTGATCGCCCTGCAGGGCGAGAAGCTGAACCCGCTGCAGAGTTTCTGGCAGCTGACGCGCGGCAATGCCGAGGCGCTGTCGATCTCAGACCGGGCGGGCACGCTGGAGCCCGGCACCGATGCCGACATCGTGGTGCTCGACGCCAGCGCCACGCCGGCCATGGCGTTGCGCCGCGAGCGGGTCGAGACGCTGGCGCAGGAGCTTTTCCTGCTGCAGACGCTCGGTGACGACCGCGCGGTGAAGGCCGTGTATGTCGCGGGGCGGGCGGCGAAGAGGTGACACGGCTTTCGGGCCGATTCGTCTGCCCCAAAGGCATGTCCCGAACTGCTGCTTGCCCGACCGGGTCGTCCAGGGCTTATTGACCGCCTCAAGGAACCGGACGGAACGGCATGAACCTTTCAGCGACCATCGACGCCCTCTTCATCGGCACGGTGGAGGAGCGCTGGCCGGGCCGGCCGCCATCGGCGATCGGCAAGCGGCGCACAAGCGAGCGGCTGGAGATCGGGCCGACGGGCTTTCCACGCGATGCACAGGCCGACCTCGCGGTGCATGGCGGTCGAGAAAAGGCGATCCATCATTATCCCGGCGATCACTATGCAGCATGGCGGGCCGAACTCGGCCGCGACGACCTCGTCGCCGGCGGCTTCGGCGAGAATGTCTCGACGGTCGGGCTGACGGAGGAAACGCTGTGCATCGGCGACGTGCTGTCGTTCGGGGGCGCCACCGTTCAGGTGAGCCAGGGGCGGCAGCCCTGCTGGAAGCTCGCGGCCCATACGGCCGAGGAGCGCATGGCCTATCTGTTCCAGAAGACCGGGCGCACCGGCTGGTATTACCGGGTGCTGGAGCCGGGGCATGTGGCCGAGGGCGACACGATCAGGCTCGTCGAGCGCCCGCGGCCCGGCTGGACGGTGAAGCGTGTAACGCTTGCCCGGCTGTCGCGGCGGGTCGAACCGGCGGACGCGGCGTTTCTCGCCGACATGCCGGAACTCTATGCCGGCTGGCGCGAGGCTTTCGCGGCGATGGCGCTTGGGAAAGCCGGCGAGGACACGGCGGCCCGGCTGAAGGGCTGAAGCGGACAGGGTGCAAGACCTTCTCGCATTGCCGGCCCGGTGGCACGGTGCGGCCGGGCGGCCATGGTCAATCCGTGTCCGCGCCCTCGTCGAGAACCTTCCGGAAGTAAGCCGCTGCGGCGATCTTTTCGGGAAAGCGCGACGCGCCCGCGAGGTGCAGCCATCCGTCGATGATGCCGCAGCGAAGCGCCGTTCCGCTGGAGTCGCTCAACTCGTCGAAGACGCGGCTGCTGCGGCTGGCGAAGGCGAGCGAGGATGGGTCCAGGTGGCGGTAGACATGTTCCCAGTTCCTGCCGCCGGTAAAGAGCTGTCGGTCGGGATCCGGGTAGAAGTCGAGAGGCCGCCTGCCGACATGGGCGAAGTCGAAGATGCCGTAGCCGGCCCAGATCGCCCAACTCCCGATCCCGTCGAGCCTGAGGCCGTAGACCGGCTGCCGGGCCACCAACGGCGCCAGGGCGAAAGGCCCGGGCGGAAAGAGATCGTGGTCGATGAAGGCGAAGACCTTCGGTTCCACGCGCTGCACGACGTGGCGGAACACCCAGTTGAGAGCATTGCCGTGCGACCGGTCGATATGGCGGGCCGGATTGGGCGGCAAGGCCAGGTAGGGCACGCCCGCAGCCTTGCAGATCGCCGCGATCTCCGTCCGGCGCGCAGGCGTTCTCGAATTGTCGCAGACGGCCAGCACCGCGTCCTGCGAGAAGCGCCGGAACCGGTCAGCCAGATAGTCGATCAGCCAGGGCACCTCGAAGGCGATGGTGACGGCCACCACGCCGCCCCGCACGGCCTGGAGCTGCGCGAGGAAGTCATCATGTCCTTCGGTCCTTCGCGCGCAGTAGGCCTCGCGCATGACGGCGTTGCGCCCGACCTTGAAGAGCGCTTCCACCGGTTTGCCGCGAAGGATTTCGCGAGCGGTGTATTCGTCGAGCCGCCGCATGGGAATCCCGTCCTGCCTCTGTAGCCGCCCGCGGCCCTAGCTCAAATCCGGCACTCCGGCCAGAGGATGCTGCTGGCCTGCACCCTGGCTGGCCACCTGCCATGGCCGCCGTGGGGCAGGGGAACGCGGGTTGCCGGTAGTTTGAGCGGCCGGTGTTCCATGCTAGTCGACGGCGAGCGAGACAGATGGCGATGCGGCCGAAAAGCGGGGACAGTCGACAATGAGCATGGAAAGCGACCTGGCCGTCATCCGCAGGCAGGAGGCGTCGATCGTCTTCGAGCGGTTCGACGAGGAGCAGGCCTTCCGGCTCGGCGTGCTCTTGCGCGACCGTGGCGTGCGCGACGGACTGCCGATCGTGATCGACGTCCGCACCTGGGACCGGGCGCTGTTCTTTGCGGCACTCCCGGGCTCGACCGACGCCAATGCCGACTGGGTGCGACGCAAGGTCAACACGGTGCGGCGGATGGGCAGGAGCAGCTACCGCGCTGCGCTGGAGCAGAACGCGCCGGACGGGCTTTTCCCGCAGCGCCACGGGCTCGATCCGCAGGACTACGTTCTGGCCGGCGGCAGCTTCCCGATCCGGCTTGCTGCGGCCGGTATCATCGGCTGCGTGACGATATCGGGCCTGCCGCAGCGCCAGGACCACGCGATCGTCGTCGAGGCGCTGTGCGCACATCTCGGTCTCGACCACGCGGCGCTGGCGCTGCCGGCGGAGTGACGCGGTCGCAAGGCCGTCCAGGCTCGGAATCCGACGGAGATCATGAATGCCGAAGCTCGCTGCCAACCTGTCGACCATGTTCAACGAGACGCCGTTCCTAGAACGGTTCGAGCGCGCGGCGCGGGCAGGGTTTTCGGCCGTCGAGTTCCAGTTTCCCTATGCCTTCGATCCCGATGCCATCGGCGCCGAACTGAAAAGGAACCGGCTGGAGATCGCGCTGTTCAACCTGCCGCCGGGCGACATCGAAGCGGGCGAGCGCGGGCTCGCCAGCATTCCCGAGGCGCGCGAACGCTTCCGCGAGAGCCTGGAGCCGGCGCTCCGCCATGCGCTCGCCACCGGGTGCCGCAAGCTCCACTGCATGGCCGGTGTGCTGTCGGGGCAGGCCGACATGGCCGAGCGGGAAGCGACCTTCGTGGCGAACCTGCGCGAGGCGACCGCCCTGTTCTGGCCGCACGGCGTGCGGCTGCTGATCGAACCGCTCAACCCATTCGATACGCCGAACTACTTTCTTTCCTCCGTGGAGCAGGCTGCTGCCATCGTGGAGGCAGTCGGCTCGCCCGGCGTGGGCATCCAGTATGATTTCTACCATCAGAGCCGCATGCGCGGCGAACTCATCGCCACCTTCGACCGCTTCCGAAACCTCATCGGCCACGTGCAGATCGCAGGAAATCCCGGCCGCCACGAGCCCGACACGGGAGAGGTCGACTATCGCTTCGTGCTCCAGGCACTGGTTTCCCGCGGCTACGACGGTTTCGTCGGCTGCGAATACACCCCGGCCGGCGACACCGTTGCCGGACTCGGCTGGGCGCGGTCATGGCTGAAGGCTGATGTGGCATGAGCGGTTTCGAACCCAAGCGCTTCTTCACCGATCTCTACGAGGCGGCGGTGGCGGCCGCAGATCCCGCGCGGGTCATCGGCCGCTTCCTGCCCGAGAGGCCGAAGGGGCGGACGATCGTGATCGGGGCCGGCAAGGGATCCGCGCAGATGGCGAGGGCCTTCGAGGACGCGTGGGACGGACCGCTCGAAGGCCTCGTCGTCACCCGCTACGGCTATGGCGCGCCGTGCACACGCATCGAGGTCGTCGAGGCCGCGCATCCGGTGCCGGACGCGGCGGGGCTCGCCGGCGCGCAGCGGCTGCTCCGGACGGTTTCGGGGCTGACGGCGGACGATCTTGTCGTGGCGCTGATCTCGGGTGGCGGGTCCGCGCTGCTGCCGGCGCCGGCCGGGCGGCTCTCGCTCGACGACGAGATCGCGGTCAACCGCGCGCTGCTCGCCTCGGGCGCGCCGATCTCGGCGATGAACGCGATCCGCAAGCACGTCTCGGCAATCAAGGGCGGCCGGCTCGCCGCGGCCGCGCATCCGGCCCGCGTGGTGACACTCGTCGTTTCCGACATTCCCGGCGACGTCGCCGCTCTCGTTTCGTCGGGCCCGACCATTCCGGACGGCTCGACGCGTGAGGACGCGCTGCGGCTGGTGGAGACCTGGCGTATGGAACTGCCGGCGGCAGTGATGGCGCATCTCGCCTCGCCCGAGGCCGACGCGCCGCTGCCCGACGATCCGCGGTTCGCCGGCAACGAGGTTCACGTCATCGCCTCGGCGGCCGTCTCGCTCGAGGCGGCAGCCGCTGCCGCGCGGGCGCAGGGGCTCGAGGCCGTGATCCTGTCGGACGCGATCGAGGGCGAGGCGCGCGAGGTGGGCGGCGTGCATGCGGCCATCGCACGCGAGGTGGCTGCGAGGAACCGGCCGTTCGCCAAGCCCGTGGTCATCCTCTCGGGCGGCGAGACGACCGTGACGCTGCGCGGGGCGGGCAAGGGCGGGCGAAATTCCGAGTTCCTGCTGGCGCTGGCGCTCGGCATCGACGGGGTGGCCGGCATCTCCGCCTTCGCCGCCGACACCGACGGCATCGACGGGTCGGAGGACAATGCGGGCGCCTTCTGCGACGGAACGAGTGCCGCGCGGCTGAGGGCTGCGGGCCGCGACCCGCGCGCGCTGCTTGCCACCAACGACGCCTGGACCGCGTTCGATGCGCTCGGCGACCTGTTTTCGCCAGGGCCGAGCGGGACCAACGTGAACGATCTGAGGGCGATGCTGGTGCGGTAGGCTGTCGCGCGGGGGCGGATCGCGCCATGGAACGCGACCAGGCACTGGACATCCTCAGACGGCATCGGGCCGATCTGCAGAATCGGGGCGTGCGCCGCGCCGCGCTGTTCGGGTCGACCGCGCGTGGGGACAGGCACGCCGGCAGCGACATCGACATCGTCATCGAACTCGACGCGGACACCGGTCTCGGGGTTTACGACCATGTCGACCTCAAGGCCTACTTCGCGGGCCTGTTCGAGGGGTCTGTCGACGTGGTCAGCCGCGAAGGGCTGAAGCCGCATGTCCGGGCGGCCGCGCCGAGCAATGCGGTCTATGCGTTCTGACAAGGCGCTGCGCGGATGTTCCGATGTCGCGCTGCCGCTTGGTCCCGGCGCCAACAGCTGGCCGATGGCGCGGCGGGCCAAGGCGAGGACGATGAAAGGATATCCTGGGCCGGCTGCGTGAGTTTGGCCGATCTGATGGCCGATCTTGCAGCTCCCTGTCGGCGCTTCCGACAGGGCCGACACCAAAATCCCGGCGCCGCCGTCATCCTCGGGCTTGTCCCGAGGATCTGCCCGGGCTTCGGGCTTGCACGCGTGCTGCAGTCACGCGGGGAGGCTGGAAACGCCAAGCATTCGAGGGTCGGGAGATCCTCGGGACAAGCCCGAGGATGACGGCGCGATGGTTGTCGCGTCGCCGTGCCAGCCCATCGACCATGCGAGGGCGAGCGAAGTGGACTGGTGAAAACCACAAATGTGTCGCGGCGCCCCCACTATCCCATCAACGCCTTCACTGCCTTCATGTCCGCCAGGAACCGCCCATGCTCGGCGTCGCGGTCTGCGGGGTCGGGGATGCGCAGGAGGTAGGAGGGGTGGACGGTGAGGAAGACGCGCAGGCCGTCGTCGCGCACGATGACCTGGCCGCGCAGCTTCGTGATCGCGACCGGCTTGCCGAGAAGGGACTGGGCGGCGGTGGCGCCGAGGGCAACGGCAAGGTCGGGGCGGATCAGCGCCAGTTCGTGGTCGAGCCACCAGCGGCAGGCCTTTACCTCGCCGGCGTTCGGCCTGGCATGGATGCGGCGCTTGCCGCGCGGCTCGAACTTGAAGTGCTTGACCGCATTGGTGACGTAGACCGCGTCGCGGTCGACGCCGGCTTCGACGAGGACGCCGTCGAGGAGCCGCCCGGCCGGGCCGACGAAGGGCTTGCCGGCGATGTCCTCGTGGTCGCCGGGCTGCTCGCCGACGAAGACCACGCGGGCCGGCGCAGGTCCCTCGCCGAAGACGGTCTGCGTGGCGTCGCGCCAGAGGTCGCAGCGACGGCAGGATTCGGCTGTGCGCGAGAGTTCGGCCAAGGTCCGGGCGTCGGCGCCGTCTTGGGTGGTGCTGTCGCCGGCGGGCGGCGCCGGCCAGTGACGCGCCTGAATCTTCGCATGGTGCGGTGCGGGTTCGCTCGGCTGCTTCTCGACCATTTCCCTGGCCTTCTCCTCGGCGCCGCGGATCATGTCGGGAATGAGGGAGGCCTCGGGGAGGTTCCGCCAGTATCTCTTCGGCATCTCGGCCTGCATCGCCTTCACCTTCAGCCGCGCCGGGTTGAAGATCGAGGCGAAATAGGTGCGCCACAGGGTCTCGGCATCGTCTTCCGACGGCGCGTCGGTCTTGGTGGCTCCGGGGCCGATCGTGAGGCGCGTCCCGTCCCAGTCTGCCGAGGCGAGCGGCGTGAGGATCGTCCAGCGCATGCCGGTGAAGCGGCGCACGAAGAAGGGCGCGTTGGCCTCGACGATGAAGTGATCGGGCTCGAACCAGGCGACATGGCGGTCGTCCGGCCCGCCGCCGATGCGGCGAAAACGCACGAAGGCGCGCATCTTGTGGATGTCGCGGCGGACCGACTTCGCCATCGCCTCGAGTCGGCGGACGTCGGTGTCGGAGCCGATCTTCATGAGGTGCGGCTCTTCGCGCAGCCGGTAGAGCACACGGTAAAGCAGCGCGAAGCGCTCGGGGTCGCGGTGGCACACGACGGTCTCGGCAAGCTCGACGAAGGCGCGCGGCACCGTGAAGGTGGTACTGTCCGCACCCGGCAACGCCTCGGAGGCGGCATGATCCGTCCCCGCGAAGAGGTCCGCCGAGGCGTTGCCCGCGATGGTCCAGCCCACCTGGTCGGCCGGCACGCCTTTCATCGCCAGAGCCCGCGCCGCCGTGCGCCAGCCATCGAGGTCGGTCTGGCCGGCCAGTTTCACCGTCATGCGCGGCAGGCTGCGGGCGATGGCCGCCATCGTCAGAACAGCTCCATCTGCACCGGCGCTGGCGCAAGGCGGGCGCGCAGGTTGGCGCTGTCGGTCAGGGCGCCGGGCGTCCAGCCTTCCGCGACGATGAAGGGGCGAACCTTCGTGATGGACTGGCAGAGCCGGCCAACATCCTCCAGCCGCAGCCGCCGATAGCGTCTGGTGTCGAGGATGCGGCCGACGGCGCGGGTGCCGAGGCCCGGCACGCGCAGCAGGTTCTCGCGGTCGGCACGGTTGACGTCGACCGGGAACATGGCGCGATTGCCGATCGCCCAGGCGAGCTTTGGATCGACAGCGAGATCGAGCATGCCATCAGGCCGACCGGAGAGAATCTCGTCCTGTTCAAAGCCGTAGAACCGCATCAACCAGTCGGCCTGGTAGAGACGGTGCTCGCGCATCAGCGGCGGGTTCTTCAGGGGGAGAGCGGAAGAGGAATCCGGGATCGGGCTGAAGGCGGAGTAATAGACGCGACGCAGGCGGTAGCTGGAATAGAGCCGGGCACTCGACTTCAGGATCGTCGCGTCGGGCGAGGCGTCGGCGCCGATGATCATCTGCGTCGACTGGCCGCCGGGCGCGAAGCGCTCGCGCGTCTTCGTGCGCATGGTGGGCTCGGACTTCTCCTCGATCTTCGAGCGCAATCGCGCCATCGAGATGCGGATCGTCTCCGGCTTCTTCTCCGGGGCAAGCCGGTTCACGCCTTCGTCGGTGGGGAGTTCGACGTTGATCGACAGGCGGTCGGCGTGGCGGCCGGCCTTTTCCAGCAGTTCCGGCGCGCATTCGGGGATCGTCTTCAGGTGGATGTACCCGCCGAAACGGTGCTCCTCGCGCAGGCGCCGGGCGATCTCGACCATCTCGCCCATTGTCTCGTCAGGCGAGCGGATCACGCCGGAGGAGAGGAACAGGCCCTCGATGTAGTTCCGCTTGTAGAAATCCAGCGTCAGCTGCACCACCTCGTCGACCGTGAAGCGGGCGCGACGGACGTTGGAGGACGACCGGTTGATGCAGTAGCTGCAGTCGTAGATGCAGAAGTTGGTGAGCAGGATCTTGAGCAGCGAAATGCAGCGACCGTCCGGCGCATAGGAGTGGCAGATGCCGGAGCCTTCGGTCGAGCCGATGCCGCCGCTCTTCAGCGAATTGCGCTTCGCCGCTCCCGACGAGGCGCAGGAGGCGTCGTACTTGGCCGCGTCGGAGAGGATCGCAAGCTTCTGGCGAAGGGTGATGGCTGTCATGAGTTCATGATATGTTCCCGAGGGCAGCCGCGCCATTCACTTTGATATGAGCGGCACATTGGAGCCGACGCCCGGAGGGGGCCGGGCAGACGAGGGGCCGCGCGATGGATGGCGGGCTCGCCCTTCCTCGCATCGTCCGGGAAGGGCGCGCCCGCGACCGCGGATCATGTCTGATCGACTTGCCCGTCAGGCGAGGTCGCGGCGGGCAAAGACCTCCTTGGCGGCGAACAGGCCGTTGAGGGCGGCCGGGAAGCCGGCATAGACGGCCATCTGCATGATGATCTCGGTGATCTCCTCCCGGCCGAGACCGACATTCAGGCCGGCTTCGATATGGACCTTCAACTGCGGCGCCGCATTGCCCATGGCTGTCAGGGCGGCGATCGTCGCCACCTCGCGGCTCCGCAGATCGAGGCCCGGCCGGCTGTAGATGTCGCCGAACGGAAACTCGAGCAGATAGGTGGCAAAATCGGGAGCAATGTCGGCCAGTGCGGCGACGACGTTGTGGCCAGCCTCGCCGTCGATGTCAGCGAGCGCGCGCTTGCCGCGTTCCAACCGGCTTTCGCCGGCGTTCGGGTGGTGTTGCGTCATAGTCGTTCATCCTCTTGGCTGGGCCGCCGTAGCCGGCGATCTTGGTGTCGAGGACGAGAAGGCACTCCTGCAGGTCTGCGATGTGGGCCTGGACGCGTTCGCGGTGCTGAACCAGCAGCTCACGGCGCTCCGTTTCCGTGTCGACGCCGCGTTCCCGCAAGGCGGCATAGCGCAGCATCTCCCGGATCGGCATCCCGGTCTTCTTCAGGCGGCCGAGGAATTCGATCCAGATCAGGATCGACGCATCATAGTCTCGCTGGCACGAGCGATCCCTGTCGGCATAGGGAAGCAGGCCGATCCGCTCGTAGTAGCGGATGGTGTAAGCCGACAGTCCCGAACGCTTCGCCAGCTGGCCGATCTTCATGAATGTCTTCCTTCGCCACGACGCATCCGAGGCTAGGGGTTCGAGCGCACTCCAAGTCAACAGGGAAAGTGCGACCGGAACATGGATCCGTCGGCACCAATCCTGCGGCCGGGTTCGCGCGGGAAAGAAGGGCACAGGGCCGGATCGGCCGGAGCCGGGTTCAAACCTCGTGCAGGTAGAGATGGTAGTCCAGTTCGCTGACGGTACGGGCGACGCGGAGGTATTCCGCATGTTTGATGGCGGTGAAGGTGCGGTGGAGGTCTTCGCCGAGCGCGTCCTTCAGGAAGGCCGAGGCGCGCGCCGCTTCAATGGCCGAGCGCCAGTCGGCGGGCATGGCTGCGCGGGCATCATCGGCGGCCGCATAACCGTTGCCTGTCGTCTCGGGACCCGGATCGAGCGCCTCGTCGAGGCCCTTGGCGATGCCGGCGAGCACTGTGGCAGCGACGAGATAGGGATTGGCATCGACGCCGGACGGGCGGTGCTCGATCCGGCGGTTGCGGGCGTCGCCGGCGGGCACGCGCAGCGCCACCGAGCGATTGTTGACGCCCCAGGTCGGCGCGACCGGCGCATAGGACTGGGCGACGAAGCGGCGCCAGGAATTGGCGTGGGGCGCGAAGACCAGCATGGATTCGCCCATGGTGGCGGCAAGACCACCCAGCGCATGCAGCAGGCGCGGCTCCCAGCGCCCCTCTTCTGTCTCGGCAAAGATGTTGCGGGCGGCTCCGTCCTGCAGCGAGACGTGCAGATGCATGCCCGAGCCGGCATAGGCCTCGATGGGCTTGGCCATGAAACAGGCGGTGACGCCGTGTCGGCGCGCCTGGGCGCGGACAAGCCGCTTCAGCATGATCAGGTCGTCGGCTGCCCGAAGGATGTCGGTGCGGTAGTTCAGCGTCAGCTCGTACTGGCCGGGGGCATATTCGGAGATCACCGTCTCCGCCGGGATGCCCTGTTCGCGCGCCGCCGCATAGATGTCGGAGAACAGCGGCTGCATGCCATGCAGGTGGTCGACCGAATAGACCTCGGTCTTGCCGGAGCGGCGGCCGTCCAGGACGGCGCGAGCGGGCCGCACGCCGCCGTCGGCATCGCGCTCGTTGGCGAGCAGGAAGAACTCGAGCTCGAAAGCGCCTGCCGGATGCAGCCCGCGGGCGGCGAAGGCGCCGACCTGGCGCACGAGCGCATGGCGGGGATCCGAGGTCATGGGTGCCCCGTCGAGGCCATGCATCGACATCAGCACCTGGGCGCGGCGCGGGCTGGTGCCATGCAGCGGCACCAGCGTGCCCGGGATCGGCCAGGCGCGCAGGTCGCCGTCGCCCGAATCCCAGATCAGCCCGGTTTCGTGGACGTCCTCGCCGGTGATGTCGAGGCCGAGGATGGAAATCGGCAGGTGCCGGCCGCCCTTGTAGAAACCCTCGAGTTCGTGCCTGCGGATGATCTTGCCACGGCCGACGCCGTTGACGTCGACGAGCACGATGTCGATCGCCTCGACATCCGGATGCGCCTCGAGGAAGGCGCGGGCTTCGTCGGGGGTGGAGCCTGAGGGGGAGGTCATGGGCGGGGGCTCGCGGGTCTTGCGGTTCGTGGTGCGTCGCGCTCTACGGCGCCCCCCTCTGCCCTGCCGGGCATCTCCCCCACAAGGGGGGAGATCGGATATCGCGACGGCCTTCGCCAATCGCCGAGATCGAAGGAGACGCGCCGTCGCAACGACTGCCGATCTCCCCCCTTGTGGGGGAGATGGCCGGCAGGCCAGAGGGGGGCGCGACGGAGCATGGGCATCTCAGTGTCCCGCCAGTTCCGCGCAGACAGCGCCGAAGGCCCCGACCAGCCGGTCGACCTGCCGTGCCGTGGTGGCGGGGGAGACGAGCATCATGTTGTGGAAGGGGGCGATCAGGCAGCCGCGGTTGACGAGCGCGACATGGATTGCGGCTTCGAGCGCGGGAGCGTGCGCGGCTTCGGCTTCCGCGCCGTTGGCGAGCGGGCCCGGGGCGCAGATGAACTCGACGCGGGCCCCCACACGGGCGACGTGCCAGGGCAGGCCATGGCGCCCGATGGCGGCGGACAGGCCCGCTTCCAGCCGTTCGGCAAAGCGCTCCATGCGGGCGTAATTCTCCGCCGTCATCACCTCCTCCAGCGTCGCGCGCATCGCGGCGAACTGCAGCGGGTTGGCCGAGAGCGTGGTGCCCATGCCGGAATAGCCTTGCTCCTTCGTCTTCTGATACGCTTCCCAGCGCATGGCTACCTCCTCGGTCATGCCCCAGACTGCGGCCGGCACGCCGCCCGCGACCGGCTTGCCCAGCACGAAAAGATCAGGCTCCAGGCCGAACGTGCGCGTGTAGCCGCCGAGACCGGTGGAGATCGTGTGCGTCTCGTCGATGAGCAGCAGCGTTCCGGTCTCCCGGGTGGCGCGGCGGAGCGCGTCGTGAAAGCCCGGCGCCGGCAGAACCATGCAGGAATTGGTGAGAACCGGCTCGGTGATGACGCAGGCCACGTCGCGCGCGGCGAGTGCGGCTTCGAGCGCGGGAAGGTCGTTGAACTCGACGATCATGGTTGCCTGCGCCAAGTCACGAAATTCGCCTGCGAGGCCAGGGCGGTTGATCGCGCGGCCGTCCCTCAGCCGCACCATCGTCTCGTCGACGGAGCCATGATAGCAGCCGTTGAAGACGAGTATCTTCGGCCGGTCGGTGATGGCGCGGGCGAGACGCAGCGCGAAGCGGTTGGCGTCGGTCGCCGTGGTCGCGACCTGCCAGAAAGGAAGGCCGAAGCGCTCGACGAGCAGCCGGCCGACCACGGCCGCATCTTCGTTGGGCAGCATGTAGGTCAGGCCCCGGCCGGCCTGCCGGCGGATGGCGCGAGCGACGGGGGCGGGCGAATGACCGAACATCGAGCCCGTGTCGCCGAGACAGAAATCGTCCAGCCGGTGGTCGTCGATGTCGGTGATGGTGGCGCCGCGCGCCTGCGCCACCACCATGCGGAAGGGCATCGGCCAGTCGAGCATCCAGTGCAGCGGCACCCCGTCGAGGAAGCCGGACGGCGCGGCGGCGGCGGCCGCCGATCGCGGCCGCGAGGCGGCGAAGATCGCGGCTTCACGGGCGCGCAGGGCCTCTATGCTTCGGACGGGTACGCCGCCGATCCTGTCGCTGGTCTGCTGCAATCGAACGCCCCCCGGAAGACGAGCATCTTCTTAGCTGGGGCGGTCGAGGCCGGCAATCGTCCTGCCGCTGCAGGCACTGGACCAGATTGGGGCTTGAGCGCGCATCCGCCCGGGCTATGGTCGCGGACCGCGAAAACCGGGACCGCCGCCTGCCCATGATCGAGCCCATCTCGCCTGCCGACGAACCTGCCGTACTTGCGCTCAACACCATTCACGCCTCGGAACTCTCATTGCTCGATGCGGCAGGTCTGAAGCGCCTGCTCAAGGTCGCCTATCTGGCGCGGCGGATCGGCAGGCTGGAGGCGTTCATGATCGCCTTCGACCAGGACGCGGCCTACGAGAGCCCGAACTTCCTGTGGTTTTGCGAGCGGTACCCGCGCTTTGCCTATGTCGATCGCATCGCGGTGGCGGCGGCGGCGCGCGGACGGGGGCATGCGCGGCGTCTCTACGAGCATCTGTTCGAAGAAGCGCGACGGGACGGTCACTCTGTCGTCACCTGCGAAGTGAATTCAGACCCGCCGAACCCGGCCTCCGACGCCTTCCATGCCGCGCTCGGCTTCCGCATCGTCGGCGAGGCGGCCATCTATGGGGGCGAGCGGACGGTGCGCTACTACGAGCGCGTGCTGTAGCGGCGATCGCAGGGCGAGGCGTGTTCCGATTTCGCGACGGTCTCCCGTCCAGCGCCCCGTGATGCTATTCTGGGCGAACGCGCACGGCTCGCGACCACGAGAGGGAGGATTTCTCGTATGCGTCTCGCTTCGATTTCGGTTCTGACGGGGGTGATTCTGGCGTTGTGGCCGGCGGTCGCCCTTGCATCCGGTGGCCTCCAGTGCACGGCCGAGGACGAGTTCGCGGTCTTCACGATCGAGAGCGGGGTAGCCCGTGGCATGGGCGGTCCGGTCTTCAATTTCCGCGCCACGTCCGTCATCCGCGACGACGCGGTGGCGGGCGACCTGCGCAACATGGCCTATGACGGCGAGCATCTGGCGCAATACTGGCTCGACGGCGAGGAATTGCGCCTGTTGCTCTATCGCGAGCGCGCTGAGGGCACGCATGGCTACGTCCGGATCGAAGTCCGGACGACTGCCGGAGAGGAAGGCCTCTACAAGGGGGCGTACGACCTGAGCGTGTTCGACATGGCAGGCGATACCACGGGAGAGGGGCGGACGTTCAAGGGAAGCGGTTCCGTCGAATGCTTCGTCGAATAGGGATCAGCCGGCGATGTCGATGACGCCGCAGTCTCCGGCTTCCGAGCCGAAGACGACGCGACGACCGGCGCGGTCCCAGCCGAGCGAGGTGATCGCGCCCTTGCCAGGGCGGCGCAGCAGCACCTCCTTCTGGTCGGCGATGCGGGCGGCGAGAACCATGCCGTCGGCATAGCCGATGGCGACGAAATCGTCGGCCGGATGACAGGCGACTGCAGTCACCTGCGTGTTGCCGCGGGTGCCGAGTTCGAGCGGCGCCTTGCCCATCGGACCGTCCTTGCCCTGGAACGGCCAGACGATGGCGGCCGGTGCGCCGGAACTGGCCAGCCAGCGGCCCTTCGGGCTCCATGACAGGCTCTTCACCTTGGCAGGGTAGCCGGTCATGCGCATGTGCTTGGCGTCGACGAGCTTCCAGCCGTGCAGGGCGCCCTCCTGCATGGTGGTGACGAGGAAGTTGCCGTCGGGCGAAAACGTGATGCCGGTATGCGCGCCCGCCCATTCGAGCTCGGTCGGCTTGCCGTCGGCGGCCGGGAAGTGCAGCGTCGCGCCATTGTAGCGCGCCACGCCGATGCGCATGCCCTTGGGCGAGAACGCGATGCCTTCCACCGTGCGCGGATGGTCGAAGCTCTTCGTCCTGCCGTCGGCGAAGCGGACATAGGCCGTGCGCCCGGCTCCCCAGGCGATGGCGCCCTGCGGACCCGAAGCGATGCAGGCGATCCACTTGCGGCCGATGTCGGCCAGGTGCTCGAGCGATCCGTCGGCGCCGATGGCCGTGACCTTGCCGTCCTCGCCGCCGGTCAGCAGCCGCTCGCCGCGCTCGTCGAGCGTCGCGCAGGTCAGCCCGTCATGCGCGGCTACCTGCCTGTGACCGTCGGCCAAGCGATGCACCACGCCGTCTGCCAGCGCGAAGTGCGGCACGTCGGAGACGAAGGCGGCGACGACGCAGTGGCCATCGAGATCGAGGGGGGCGACGGTTGGCATCGTATCTCCGGACGTGGCTGTCGAGAACTGGCGCGGGTCTAGCGGCGCATCTCGATCTTGTCACGCGCGGCGCTGGCGAGGAATGCGGCACGGGTCACGCCCAGCCGGCGCGGAAAGGTCTAAGCCGCCTGGCAGGCCTCGAAGGTCCGCTTCAGCCGCTCGGGATCGAGTTCGCGGCCGATGAAGACCAGACGGCTCTCGCGCTTCTCCTCGTCCTTCCAGGGGCGCTGGTGATCGCCCTCGATGATCATGTGGACGCCCTGCACGACATAGCGTTCCGAATCACCCTTGAAGGCGATGATGCCCTTGAGGCGAAGGATGTTCGGCCCTTCCAGCTGGGTGATCTTCTCGATCCAGGGAAAGAAGCGCTTCGGGTCCATCTCGCCCGCGCGCAGCGATACCGATTGGACGGTGACATCGTGGATCGGCGAGGCGTCGCCGTGGTGGTGATGCCCATGCTCGTGGTCGTGATGCGCGTGATCATGGTCGTGGTGTTCCTCGGGGTCGAGGAAATGCGGGTCGTCGGCGAGCACGCGCTTCAGGTCGAAGGCGCCGCGATCGAGAACTTCGGCAAGCGAAACACCGGCGCGTTCGGCGCGATGGAGGCGGGCGGCCGGGTTGATCGCCCGGATGGTGGCTTCCACGGCACGCAGTTCGTCGGCGGTGACGAGGTCGGTCTTGTTGACGACGATGACGTCGGCGAAGGCGATCTGGTCCTCCGCCTCGCGACTGTCCTTCAGGCGCAGCGGAAGGTGCTTGGCGTCGACCATGGCGACGACGGCGTCGAGCCGCGTCTTGGACCGAACGTCCTCGTCCATGAAGAAGGTCTGCGCGACCGGGACCGGATCGGCGAGACCGGTGGTCTCGACCAGGATTGCATCGAAGCGGCCCGGCCGGCGCATCAGGCCTTCCACCACCCGGATCAGGTCGCCGCGCACCGTGCAGCAGATGCAGCCGTTGTTCATCTCGTAGATCTCCTCGTCGGACTCCACGATGAGATCATTGTCGATGCCGATCTCGCCGAACTCGTTGACGATGACCGCGTAGCGCCTGCCGTGGTTTTCCGAGAGGATGCGATTGAGCAGGGTGGTCTTGCCGGAACCAAGATAGCCGGTGAGAACGGTGACGGGGATCTGGGGCTGGGTGTCGGGCATGGCGCGCCTCTGCGTCGTTTGAACGAGTATCGCGGTCATATAGGACGGTGACCGCACGATTGCACGCGCTGGATCCGTCGTTGGCGAGGCCTTCGATTCGCGGGCCGGGCCGCCGGCCGCCGCGCCTGTCATGCAACTGATACAGTCCTCTGCCATGCGTTCGTCGGCGAATTAGCCGGCTGGTTCGAAGAGGCGGCGGGCGTTGCCTCCACCGGCTGGACGTCTATGCTCCGTGCATCCGCCGGGGCATGCAGGAGGGGCTATGGCGAAGGAAAAGGGTGCGGCGCTGAGCCGCCTTCAATCGGCGGCGCGGCTGTCGCGCACCGCGCTGGCATCGCGGCTCCTCGATCACGGCTTCTATGCCGGGCAGGACCAGATCATGCTCGCGCTGGCGCTGGAGGACGGGCAGACGCCCGGGCAGCTCGCAGCGCGGCTCGGCGTTCGCCCGCCGACCATCACCAAGACGATCAACCGGCTGCAGGCCCAGTCCTTTCTCGACAAGCGCGCATCCGAGAACGATGCCCGCCAGGCGCACGTGTTCCTCACAGAAAGCGGACGCGATGCCATCAAGGCGATCGAGAAGTCGGTGCGCAAGACCGAGAAGCAGGCGCTAAAAGGCCTCGACAAGAAGGAGCAGAAGACCCTCGCCAAGCTGCTCGCGCGCATCGAGGGAAATCTGTCGGGCAATCCGCGCCAGATCGATGTCATGGACGACGCCGACGACGACGAATAGCCGTCAGACCTCCGATCATCCCCGAGCCTGCCGGCCGGGGCGGCCCGAAATCGCTTGCCCTCGCATTCGGGATCGCTGAAACAGGTCGGATCGATTCCTCTGACGGCGGCACCGGTGAACAAGTCTTCCGCGAATCAGGAAACGGCGACCCCCGTTCCCGCCATCCTGCTCGTCTTCTCGGCCGGGCTCCTGTTCTCGTTCCTCGACGCAAGCGCGAAGTACCTCGGCTCCGTCGGGCTCGCCTCGCCCTTCATCGCCTGGATGCGCTTCGCCATCCACGTCCTGCTTGCCCTCGTCCTCCTGCGCGCCTGGTCTAACCCGGCAGTGTTCCGGGTGAACAGCATGCCCCGGCAGTTGCTGCGCGGCATGTTCCTGTTCGGCTCGACCTTCTTCAACTTCCTGGCGCTGCAGACGCTGCAGCTGGCCGAGACGGTCTCGATCTTCTTCTTCGCGCCGATGGTGATCACCGGGATCGCCGGCCCCCTGCTCGGTGAATGGGCGGGCTGGCGGCGCTGGATGGCGATCCTCGTCGGTTTCGTCGGAGTCATCGTCGTCACGCGACCGGGCCTGGGCATCTTCGGCATCGGTCACGTCTATGCGCTCTGCGCCATGTTCAGCTATTGCCTCTACGTGATCATGACCCGCCAGCTGGGCCGGCACGAGACGGCCGAAAGCATGATCTTCTACTCCGCCCTGGCGCCGGTGGTTCTGATGGCACCGACGCTGCCGTTCTACGCGTCCATGCCGCAGGACTGGCTCCAGTGGACCGTACTCCTCTCGATGGGCGTGCTCGGCGGGATCGGCCACTGGCTGCTGATCAAGGCCTATCGCATCGCCGCCACCACCGCGCTCGCCCCCTATGCCTACCTGCAACTCGTCTGGATGGTGTCGCTGGGCTACCTCATCTTCGACGACCTGCCCGACCTCTGGACGATCGGCGGCGCGCTCATCATCGTGTCGAGCGGGCTCTACATCGTCCACCGCGAGCGGCAGCTGCGTCTGCGGGATGCCGCCCTTTCGAACCACTGAGCGCAGCAGCGAAAAGGTTTGAACAGGCCGACGGCGATGGCGTATAGCTGATTTAAACAGTTTAAGGGACGTCGCGGGGAGGGCGCTCTGGCGCAGAAGATCAAGCTTTCGACGATCGCGGATGCCCTCGGCGTTTCCACGGCTACGGTTTCCCTTGCCCTGCGCGACAGCCCGCTCGTCGCCGATTCCACCCGCGATCGGATCAAGGAGCATGCCCGCGCCATCGGCTACATCTACAACCGTCGCGCGGCGAGCCTCCGGACGTCCCGGTCGGGGATCGTCGGCGTCGTCGTGCACGACATCATGAACCCGTTCTTCGCCGAAATCCTGCGTTCGATCGAGACCGAACTCGACCGCAGCCGGCAGACCTTTCTCCTGTCCAATCACTACGATCAGCTGGAAAAGCAGCGCAGCTTCATCGACACGCTGCTGCAGCTCGGTGCCGACGGCGTCATCATGTCGCCGGCGATCGGCACGCCGCGCGAGGACATCCAGCTGATGGAAGACAACGGCCTGCCGGCCGTGCTCGTCGCGCGCTCCGTGGAAGGCGCGCAGGTGCCGGTGTTTCGCGGCGATGATTCCTACGGTATCGGTCTGGCCACCAACCACCTGATCTCGCTCGGCCATCGCCGCATCGTCATGATCGGCGGCACCGACCAGACTTCGACCGGCCGACATCGCTACCAGGGTTACGTGATCGCCATGCAGAAGGCGGGCCTCGAGGTACAGCCGCACTGGCGCATCCCCGGTCCACGAACCAAGCAGGCCGGCTTCGAAGTGGCAGGGGAGTTCCTGGCGCTGCCCGACAAGCCGACGGCGGCCGTCTGCTGGAACGATCTCGTGGCGATCGGCCTGATGAACGGGATCGCACGGGCCGGGCTCGATCCCGGCGTCGACGTTTCCGTCACCGGCTATGACGATCTCGAGGAAGCGGCCATCGCAACGCCCGCACTCACCACGGTGTGGAACGGCCAGCGCGACGTCGGACGGCGCGCGGCGCGCGCACTGCTCGACCGGCTGAACGGGGTGGTGGTGCAGGCCTCGCAGGAACTGATCAAGCCGGAACTGCATGTGAGACAGTCGACCAGCAAGCCGGTCGAGCGGGACTGAACGCGCCCGGCGCCGCCAGACGCAAGAAGGGCCCCGGCGATGCCGGAGCCCTCCAAAATGCACAGGCGTGCCAGATCAGTTCGCAGCCCAGGCGTTGTCGACATCGGCCACCTGGCAGAGCGCCGTGGTCACGGTGCCATAGGACCCGCGATTCTGGGCCGCCCGCTGGCACGAGGCGCGAATGCTGTCCTGCTGCTCGGTGCCCATCGCATCGAACGCGCTGCGGATCTCGTCGTCGGAACGATACTCGCTCCAGTCGTCGTTGAAGAACGGCGTGTAGAGTTCGCGGTCGTTCTCGTACATCATCCGCTCGTCGTCCGACTGCCACGTCGAGGTGCGCTCCATGTCGTTCTTCGCCGGCGTGCCCTGGGCGAATGCCGAGCCGGACACGGCGAACGCGAGAATCGACGCGGCGGCGATGAGAGTATGTTTCATGATTGTCTCCTTCCGTAGGCGTGGGTTCGCCTATTTCTTTTCGTCTGAACTACTTGGCGAATGCGCCCGACCTCATGTCCAGCGCAGTCCATTGCCAAACGTCGCGGCCCGCCCCGTGTTCCGAGAAACGGACGCAGGGCGTTGACCATTCCGTGAACGGCGGGCGGGGAACCCGTTTGCACGCACGCAGAAAGTGTCTAGGGTCGCGCCCGATCGACACGCGTTCACAGGAGTCAAGCATGTCCCAGCCGCAACCCCGCGACATCGTCGTCCTTGTTCCGGGAAGGCTGCACGGCCACGCCGTAACGCGGCTCGGCGACGGGTTCCGGCTGGTCCGGATCGATCGCGCGGATCCGGCTCTGATCGATGCCGAAGTCGCCGCCAGCGTTCGGGCCGTTGCCTCGATGACGGCCATCGATGCTCGCTTCATCGATGCGTTGCCGAACCTGGAGATCATCGCCAATTTCGGGGTCGGCTACGATGCCGTCGATGCATCCCATGCGGCGATCCGCAAGGTCATGGTTACCAACACGCCCGATGTGCTGACGGACGAGGTCGCAGACACCGCCGTCGGGCTGCTCATCAATACGGTGCGCGAACTGCCCAAGGCGGAAGCCTGGCTCCGGGCCGGCCGGTGGGTGAGCGACGGCGCCTACCCGCTGTCGCGCGCCACCTTGCGCGGGCGCTCGGTCGGCATCTTCGGCATGGGGCGGATCGGTCTCGCCATCGCGCGACGGCTGGCGGCCTTCGGCCTGCCGATCAGCTATCACAACCGCAGCAAGGCCGAAAGCGTCGGCTACACCTATCACGATACTCTGGTGGGGCTCGCGCAGGCCGTCGACACGCTTATCTCGGTCGCGCCCGGAAGCGCGGCGACCGACAAGGCGGTCAATGCGGAGGTGCTGGCCGCGCTCGGCACCAGTGGCGTCTTCGTCAACATCGGGCGGGGCAGCACCGTGGACCAGACGGCGCTGGCGGCGGCGCTGAAGGACGGTACCATCCTTGCAGCCGGGCTCGACGTGTTCGACGACGAGCCGCGCGTGCCCGACACTCTCCTGTCGCTCGGCAATGCCTGCCTGCTGCCGCATGTCGGCTCGGCCTCGGTGCATACGCGCCAGGCGATGGCCGATCTGGTGGTCGACAACCTGATCGGCTGGTTCGATCAGGGGCGGGCGCTGACACCCGTCAACGAGACCCTCTCGGTGGGACCGCGCCAGGGCTGACGGGGCCGGCCGCGCCCGGCGGCACGGCCCTATTCCGCGGCAGCCGCCATTCCGGTGCGGGCGGCTGCGTGCGCGCGCACGGCGTCACCGAAGGCGCGGAAGATCCGCGCCGAGCTGTCGTCGCTGCGCACCCAGTATTCCGGATGCCACTGGACACCGACGGCAAAGCCCGGCGCGTCGCGCACGGATACGGCCTCCACGGTGCCGTCCTCCGCCACGGCTTCGACCTGAAGCCTGTCGCCCAGCCGGTCGATGGCCTGGCGGTGGACCGAGTTCACGCGGATGTCGCCTGCGCCGAAGACGCCGGCGAGGCAGGTTCCGGGCCTGATCGTGACGTTCTGGCGGATGGCGAAGCGAAGGTCGTGATGCTCGCCCGGCGGCGCCCGATGATCGAGCCTGCCTTCCTTCTCCTGAATCTCCGTGGCCAGGGTTCCACCCAGCGCGACATTCATCTCCTGAATGCCGCGGCAGATGGCGAGCAGCGGTACGCCGCGCTCGATGGCCTTGCGGATCAGCGGCAGCGTGGTGGCGTCGCGCGCGGGATCGTAGGGTCCGTTCGCTTCCGTCGCCTCGCCACCATAGAGATCGGGGTGCACGTTCGTCTTCGACCCGGTGATCATGACCCCGTCGACCGAGGACAGGAGCCCGTCGAAGTCGATCCGTTCGCCGAGATTGGGCAGCACCATCGGCAGCACCCCGGCGCCGGTGATCGCCGCCTCGATGTACTGCTGCGGAACGGCGTGCCAGGTGTAGGCATCGAAACTGCGGATGTCGGACGAGACGGCGACGAGGGGCTGGTTCATAATTGGGTTCCCGGCCTTGCGGTCATTCGGGGAGAAGCGGTGAAGCTTCTATCTAGCTTTTTCGAACGCCTTTTCCAACAGGCACCGCACCCCGCTATCGGTAGGCATAAAAAACGTATTAGAACAAACGATTTTAGATGTATTTCCAGACGCTTAGGTAAAAATACGCTATCATCTCGAATCGTCGCCTGAAATGCTGGACGGGGCTGGCGGCCTGTGCAAAGCAAACCGTTGGATGCCCGGGCCGCACACCGATGGCTCGGCATTTCGCCACGATCGGAGGAGAAAACATGGATCGTCGTTCATTCATCAAGCAGGCCGGCCTGACCGGCGCAGGGGCCGCAGCCGCGACCGCGCTCGCGGCACCTGCCATCGCGCAGTCGACCCCGAAGATCACCTGGCGGCTCACGTCGTCCTTCCCGAAGTCGCTCGACACGATCTACGGCGGCGCCGAGGTCTTCTCGAAGATGGTTTCGGAAGCCACCGACGGGAATTTCGAGATCCAGGTCTTTGCGGCCGGCGAAATCGTTCCCGGTCTTCAGGCGGCCGATGCCGTGACGTCCGGCACGGTCGAGGCTTGCCACACCGTCTCCTACTACTACTGGGGCAAGGACCCGGCCTGGGCGCTCGGCGCCGCCGTTCCCTTCGCGCTCAACGCGCGCGGCATGAACGCCTGGCACTACCATGGCGGCGGCATCGACCTGATGAACGAGTTCTACGCCCAGCACAACATCGTCGGCTTCCCCGGCGGCAACACGGGCGTCCAGATGGGCGGCTGGTACCGCAAGGAGATCAACACGGTTGCCGACCTGCAGGGTCTGAAGATCCGCATCGGCGGCTTCGCCGGCCGCATCATGGAGAAGCTCGGCGCGGTTCCGCAGCAGATCGCCGGCGGCGACATCTATCCGTCGCTCGAGAAGGGCACGATCGATGCGGCCGAGTGGGTTGGCCCCTACGACGACGAGAAGCTCGGCTTCTACAAGGTCGCGCCGTACTACTACTATCCCGGCTGGTGGGAAGGCGGCCCGACCGTCCATCTCATGTTCAACAAGGAGAAGTACGACGCGCTGCCGAAGGCATACCAGTCGCTGCTGCGCACGGCTGCCCAGGCCGAAGACGCCAACATGCTGCAGAAGTACGACTACCTGAATCCTGAGGCCATCAAGCGCCTCGTGGCTAACGGCACGCAGTTGCGCCCGTTCACGCAGGACGTGCTCTCGGCCTGCTTCGACGCCTCGCTCGGCATCTACGACGAACTGACCTCGTCGAACGCCGCCTTCAAGAAAATCTGGGATTCGATCGCCGATTTCCGCAGCCGGCATTTCCTGTACTCGCAGATCGCCGAGTACAATTACGACACGTTCATGATGATCCAGCAGCGTTCCGGCAAGCTCTGAAGCTTGCGGATCGCAAAGACCGAGCCCCGGGACGGAAACGTCCCGGGGCTTTTTCTTTGCGCGGAACTGCTGGCAGCGGGCCGTTGCTCGGCGCCGATCCGGACGCCCGTCTGCCGGGGGCGACCTGCTCAACCTCTTCATTCCGTTGCCGAAATAAATCGAGCGACCTGTCGTCCGCCGGCTGGACAGGTTTCGGTCCATATGCATTGATGCCCAACAGTTGGCCGGCTGGTGGTGGGAACTCTAGCCAGGGCCAGCTTCAATCCAAACGGGAGGAAGTTCATGGATCGTCGTTCATTCATCAGGAAGGCCGGCCTTGCCGGCGCGGGCGCAGCAGCGGCCAGTTCGCTCGCCGCACCCGCCATTGCGCAGTCGATGCCCAAGATCACCTGGCGCTGCACGTCATCGTTCCCGAAGGCGCTCGACACGATCTATGGCGCGGCCGAGACCATGGCGAAGTTCGTCAAGGAAACCACGGACGGCAATTTCGAGATCCAGGTCTTCGCGGCCGGAGAGATCGTGCCGGGCCTGCAGGCAGCCGACGCTGCGACGGCAGGCACCGTCGAACTCGCCCACACCGCATCCTACTATTACTGGGGCAAGGACCCGGTCTACGCCTTCGGGACGGCCGTCCCCTTCGGCCTCAACTACCGTCAGCAGAACGCCTGGTACTATTACGGCAACGGCAACACGCTGATGAACGAGTTCTACGCCACCCAGGGCCTCTACGGCATGCCGTGCGGCAACACCGGTGCGCAGATGGGCGGCTGGTTCCGCAAGGAGATCAACACGCTCGACGATCTCAAGGGCCTGAAGATGCGCATCGGCGGCATGGGCGGCAAGATCATCGAGAAGCTCGGCGTCGTGCCGCAGCAGATCGCCGGCGGCGACATCTATCCGGCGCTCGAGAAGGGCACCATCGATGCCTGCGAGTGGGTCGGCCCTTATGACGACGAGAAGCTCGGCTTCCAGAAGGTCGCGCCCTACTACTACTATCCCGGCTGGTGGGAAGGCGGCCCGGTGCTGCACACGCTGGCCAATCTCGCCAAGTGGAACGAGTTGCCGAAGGCCTACCAGGCGATCCTCGAGACCGCCTGCCGCGCGGCCAACGCCGACATGATGGCCAATTACGACTTCAAGAACCCGGCGGCGATCAAGCGCCTGGTCCAGGCCGGCGCGCAGCTGCGCCCGTTCAGCCAGGAGATCCTGTCGGCCTGCTACGACGCGGCGATGGGGACCTATGCCGAGATCAACGCGGTCAACCCGATGTTCAAGAAGATCTACGACGACCAGCAGGCCTTCAAGAAGGACGCCTATCTGTGGGCGCAGCTGACCGAGTACAACTTCGACACCTTCATGATGATCCAGCAGCGCGCCGGCAAGCTGTGATGCAGGCCTGATCAGCCGCGCAAAGCCGCTGCAGGCACCTATCGAAAAGACCCCGGGATGGCGACATCCCGGGGTCTTCGTCTTTCGAGGCGCCTAGTCGAAGCTCGGAGGCCGGCTGAGATCGTTCGGATTGGCGGCCGGCGGTGCGGCAGGCTGGGCGGGCTCCGCCTGCTGGGGGCTGCCCAGCGGGGGCAGCCCCAGCGGAGGCAGTCCGAGCCCGCCGCCATTCTGCGTGCCCTGGCCGCTGTCAGGCGCGGCAGTCCCGGCGCCGGGTGTCGCCGGCCCCGGTGTGCCGAACTGCGGCAGACCGAGCGGCGGCAGACCCAGACCGCCGCCATTGTCCGCACCGCCGCCGAGCGGCGGCAGGCTCATCCCGCCTCCGGCTCCCCCGCCACCCATGGGTGGCAGCTGGATCTGGATGTCGCCCGCAGGCGGCGCGGATTTGTAGTGGGTCACCAGCCCGGGGAAGGCGATGACTAGCAGGATCATCAGGAACTGGATGATGATGAACGGCAGCGCGCCCTTGTAGATGTCCGCGGTCCTGATCGCCGGCATCATCCGTCCCGAGACCGTGTCCTTCCATTCGCGCATCGGAGCGACGGAACGTAGGTAGAACAGCGAGAAGCCGAAGGGCGGCGTCAGGAACGAGGTCTGCAGATTGATGCCGAGGATGACGCCGAACCAGATCAGGTCGATGCCGAGCTTCTCGGCGACTGGGGCCAGAAGCGGCACGGCGATGAAGGCGATCTCGAAGAAGTCGAGGAAGCAGCCCAGGACGAAGATGACGATCGTGACGACGATGAGGAAGCCGGTCTCGCCGCCCGGCAGCGACAGCATCAATTCCTCGATCCAGATGTTGCCGTTGATGCCGTAGAAGGTCAGGCCGAAGACGCGTGCGCCGATCAGGATGAACATTACGAAGGCAGACAGCTTGGTGGTCGAATCGAGCGCCTGCTTGAGGACCGTCATGTTGAGACGCCCCTTCACCAGGGCCAGGAACAGCGCGCCGGTCGCACCCATGGCGCCGCCTTCGGTCGGCGTGGCGATGCCGAGGAAGATCGTGCCGAGCACGAGGAAGATCAGCGCCAGCGGCGGGATCAGGACGATGACCACCTGCTCGGCGAGGCGCGACATGATGCCGAGCTTGAAGTAGCGGTTCGCGAGGCTGAACAGGTAGGCCGCGAGGGTGGCGACGGTCGCAGCCCAGACGAGGCGGATCTCGTAGCGCATGTCGGCGAAGATGGTGTTGTAGGTCGCCCAGTAGATGAGTCCCGCCGCGGCGAGAACGACGACGAGCGAGGTCACACCGCTGCCGAGCGTTCGTGCCTCCACCGGCAGTGCGGGAACCCATTCGGGCTTCAGCAGGCTGACCGCGAGGATGTACATGCAATAGACGCCGATGATGATCATCGCCGGGAACAGGGCACCGACATACATGTCGCCGACCGAGCGGCCAAGCTGGTCGGCCATGACGATGAGAACCAGCGAAGGCGGCACGATCTGCGCCAGGGTTCCGGATGCCGCGATCGTGCCGGTCGCGACCGACCGGTTGTAGCCGTATCGCATCATGATCGGCAGCGAGATCAGGCCCATGGCGATGACGGAGGCGGCCACGACGCCCGTGGTGGCGGCCAGAAGCGCCCCGACCAGGACCACCGCGAAGGCCAGGCCGCCGCGGACCGGACCGAACAGCTGCCCGATGGTGTCGAGCAGATCCTCCGCCATGCGCGAGCGTTCGAGAATCAGCCCCATGAAGGTGAAGAACGGGATCGCCAGGAGCGTATCATTATACATGATCCCGTAGATGCGCTCGGGATGCGACTGGAGGAGCGGCCAGAACAGGCGGATCTCGCTCGATATGTGCGAGAACTCCACGCCGATGACGAAGAAGATCAGTCCGCCGGCGGCCAGCGTGAAGGCCACCGGGTAGCCGATCAGCAGCATCGCCATGACGGTGACGAACATGATCGGCGCGAGGTTGTGGGCGACGAAATCAATCACGACGCTCGCCCTCCATCTCGATCGCGGCCTCGGCGGCCGGCGGCAGGTCGTGCTGCGGCGACGGGTCGTCGATCACGCCCATGATCACGGCCGCGCGCTTGACGATCTCGGACAGCGCCTGGGCGAGCAGGAGGATGAAGCCGAGCAGCACCATCCCCTTGGCGGGCCAGATGATCAGGCCGCCGGAGTTCGACGACATCTCGCCGCTGTTGTAGGACAGCATGAACCAAGGCCAGCACAGGTAGACGAGCAGCGCGGCGAAGGGCAGCAGAAAGAAGACGTGGCAGAGGAGGTCGATCCAGTCGCGGGTCCGCTTGCTCAGCCGATTCGAGACGATGTCGATGCGGATGTGCTCGTTCTGCCGCAGGGTATAGGCGGCGGCGAGCATGAACACCGTGCCGTAGAGATACCACTGCGCCTCCAGCCAGGCGTTCGACGAGATGTCGAAGGCCTTGCGCATGCTGGCATTGCCGGCGCTGATCAGAACCGCGACCAGGATCAACCAGGAGACGTTCTTCCCGATGAATCCGGTTATGCGGTCAACAAGCCGCGAAAGAGCCAGAAGCCCCGCCATGAAGTACACCTCCCGATATGCCTTTGTCGGTAACCCCGTGATCCGGCGACGCTTCTTATCTCATGTCGGACGCCGGCCTGGCCGTCCCTTCCGCGAGGATGCGACGGCCGGGCAGTGATTATCAGCTTTGTCGGCGCAATCAAAGAGATTGGCCTTCAAACCGGCAGGCGGGGGATGCGATTACGTGATTCTACGTAACCGTCTCTAGCCCGTCTTATTCATGAGTTCGCTTTCGCGGATGACGCCGGTCGATGGTACGCGGGCAGTCGAGGCGTCTCTTTCACCGCGGGCGGATCTGGACTTGTAGAACGCGCTGGAGGTTGATGGGGCCTGGTTGCGGGGGCGTTCCGCCCGGGTCGCCTCACGGTCCCGCCGGCTGCAGCGTCGCGGCGATGGAAC
>NZ_JAOAOQ010000022.1 GCF_030398385.1 Aquibium sp. ELW1220
GCACGCGCGCATCGATGCGGTCGGTCTTGGCGAGGCCGAAGGAGCGGGCATAGGCGCTGATCTGGGTGCCGTGGCCGCGATGGGCGGGGATCGACAGGCCGTTCAGGACGCCGAGCAGGACATCCTCGTAGCCGC
Organism: Aquibium sp. ELW1220; assembly: GCF_030398385.1. Lineage (GTDB taxonomy): Bacteria > Pseudomonadota > Alphaproteobacteria > Rhizobiales > Rhizobiaceae > Aquibium. The sequence goes on from NZ_JAOAOQ010000022.1 coordinate 136, forward strand.
CGGTTGCCTCGCACACGGCGAGATCATGGCCGCGGAATTCGGCCAGCGCCTGGCCCAGCGCCTCCGGCTCATTGTCGACGGTGAAGGTTCGGCCCGACGCGAGGTCGTGCAGCGTGACGGAGTGCTTGGCGACGTCGCAGCCGACGACGCGGTGGAATTGCGGACAATCGTGGATCATGATGGGCCTCCGGCTTCGGATTGTCTTCGGGTGCGTCCCAAGGGGCGTCCCGTTCACGTCAGCAAGCGAGCGAAGCCGGGCCGGCGGGTACCCTTGATGAGGACGGACGAAAATCCGAACCTGAGACGGGAGCCCGCCGGCGCCAGCGCCCGTCTGGCCAGACGGGCGCTGGCGAACCAGCTTCCCCGACAGTTAAGCACATCGACGACAGACAATCCTGAGGCGCGAGCGGAGCGAGCCTCGAAGGACGCACGACCGTGCCGCCGCGGGCTTCGTGACCCGCCTCGCTGCACCGGCGTGGTGCGTCCTTCGAGGCTCGCCCGCGGAGTGAACGGCCGCTCGCCGAAGGTGGTGCGGGCTCGCACCTCAGGATGAGGACCGTGGGTGGCCTGCGTTGCCCGATGCGGAGCCTGGCTGCGCCAAACCTCGCCACGAGGACCCCCGTGCAAGCCCATTCCTGTATACATGATTGATCCCATTGTCGTTCCCCACGAAGCCGCGCATGCCGTCCCTCGCTTTGGCGCCAAGTTCGCAAATCGAATCCGGATTCGTACGGAGACTCTTGCATACCAAGACCTTTTTGCGATTGCGTCGACAGCTTCGGGAAAGTGCAGAGCCATCCGATGTCGGGCCGCATCGGGTTCTTGTGCGTGTTCCCTGGTTGACAGTGCCGTTATGGATCGACAGTATGCATACATGCGCGTCGCTGATGGAGGGCTCGACGGTGCCCCGCCTGCCAGACATCGCCGACCGGAAAACAATCACGCCCCTTGCCCGCGCCCCGGTCAGGCTCTACGCCGCATCCGATCAGTTCCCGCGCGCCAGCCGGCGCCCGCTCGCACCAATACGCAAACCCAAAACGGCCCGATGCCCGCCATCCTCCCGCTGATGTTTCCGATCCTGTTCCTGATCGGCCTCGGCTTCCTCGCCGGCAGGACGGGCTATGCGACGCCCGCCCAGATCGACGGGCTGGCGGGTTTCGTGGTGAATTTCGCGCTGCCCGCGATCATCTTCTCCACATTTACCGGCCAGCATCTTGGGGAGACGATCAACCTCCCCTTCCTCGCTGTCTATGCCGGCGGATCGATGATCGCCTTCGCCGTCGTCTTCGGCGTCATGCGCCTCGTGCTGCGGCGGCCGCTGACGGCGGCGGCGATCGGCGCGCTGGGCGGCACCGGCTCCAACACGGGCTTCATCGGCTTTCCGGTGGCGTCGCTGGTGATCGGCGCGCCGGCCTTCGTGGCGATGCCGCTGACGATGCTGGTGGAGAACATCCTGATCATCCCGCTGGCACTGACGCTGGCCGAGCTCGGACGGAACGGCGGCGGCTCGGTGGCGGGCCTGCTCGGCGGGACCGTACGGCGGCTCGCGGCCATGCCGCTGATATGGGCGATCTTCGCAGGCACTGCGCTGTCCTTTGCCGAGGTGCCGGTTCCCGCCCTGCTCTCGACTTCGGTCGACCTGCTCGGCCGCGCCTCCGCGCCGGTGGCGCTGTTCGTGGTGGGCGGGGTGGTGGCCAGCCTGAACCGCGGCGACGTGACGGCGGATATCGGGCCGGTCGTCATCGGCAAGCTCGTGGTGCATCCGCTGGCCGTGGCCGGCATGCTTCTTGTCATTCCCGGCGTTCCGGCAGGACTTGCCGCATGTGCGATAGTTTTCTCGAGCGCCTCGATGCTAACGATCTATCCCGTCCTCGCCCGCCGCTACGCGCTGGAGACGAAGGCCGCCGCAGCGCTGATCATCGCGACCGTGGCCGGTCTCTTCACCGTGTCGGCCGTGCTGGCAACGCTGCTGACCCGCAGCGACGGAGCCTTCTGACCCGCCCGGGCGCCGCGATCCTCCCGCCGCGCCGCCCAGGCCCGACCTGACCGAATGGAGACCAACTTGGCTGACGAACCTCTGATCCTTTCCGCTTCCTGCTCCAACAAGCCGGGCATCGTGGCCGCCCTGTCGAAGGCGATCTTCGACATGGGCGGCGACATCGCCGACCTGCAGCAGTTCGACGACCACGGCACCGGCCAGTTCTTCTCGCGCGTGGTGTTTTCCGGCGCCACGGCACCGATCGGGGCGCAGAAGGCGCGCGACCTGCTGGCGCCCGTGCTGGCGCCCTTCGAGATGAACTGGTCGCTGCGCGCCCGCAACGAGCGTCGGCGCGTGCTGATCATGGTGTCGCGCTTCGACCATTGCCTGGCCGACCTGCTCTATCGCTGGCACATGGGCGAGCTGAACATGGAGATCGCCGGCATCGTCTCCAACTATGCCCGCGACACCTATCCGAACCTCGCCTTCGGCGACATCCCGTTCCACCACCTGCCGATCTCGAAGGAGACCAAGGCCGAGCAGGAGGCGAAGCTGCTCGACATCGTCAAGGCTGGCGAGGTCGATCTCGTCGTGCTGGCGCGCTACATGCAGATCCTGTCGGAGGAGATGACCGAGCACCTGGCGGGGCGCTGCATCAACATCCACCATTCTTTCCTGCCCGGGTTCAAGGGCGCGAAGCCCTACCACCAGGCGCACGAGCGCGGCGTGAAACTGATCGGGGCGACCGCCCACTACGTCACCAGCGATCTCGACGAAGGGCCGATCATCGAGCAGGACATCGAGCGCGTGAGCCACCGCGACACCGCCGAGGAACTGGTGCGCAAGGGCCGCGACATCGAGCGCCGCGTGCTCGCCCGCGCGGTGCGCGCCCATCTGGAAGACCGCGTGCTGATGAACGGCATGCGCACGATCGTGTTTCCGGATTAGGCCTCGCCGGGACGCTTGACCGGTTGCATCTCCCTTGCCGTTTCCCGGTGAGCAGATACCTTTGGCATCGGGCGGGTCGTCATCCTCGGGCTTGTCCCGAGGATCTGCCGACTTGAGTGAGGTTGGTGCCCGGAGCGTTCCGCGTGACAGCAATACCGTCAAGAAGTCCGGACGTGGGTAGATCCTCGGGACAAGCCCGAGGATGACGGCGAAGGTGTTGCTCCGATAGTCAGCCGCAAGGGCCGTTGGTTAAGCGCTGTCGGGACCGCTTCGTCGTCCCGACACCCTTCGAAACGAGAAAAGCCCCGTCCGGCACTGGCCAGGCGGGGCTTTTCCGTTGGGGACCGTCACTGACGCGTCAGGTCCGCCGCATGGGAATCGGTCGCGCAGGTCAGGTGCGCAGCACCCGATAAATGGCTGGTATGACCAGAACGGTCAAGATGGTCGAGGATGCCAGCCCGAACAGCAGCGAGATCGCCAGCCCCTGGAAGATCGGGTCGGTGAGGATCACGGCGGCGCCGATCATGGCGGCGAGCGCCGTGAGCAGGATCGGCTTGAAGCGGATCGAGCCCGCCTCGATCAGGATCTCGGTCAGTGACCGGCCGGCACCGTCGGCGTGGCGGATGAAGTCGACGAGCAGGATCGAGTTGCGGACGATGATGCCGGCCAGCGCGATGAAGCCGATCATCGAGGTGGCCGAGAACGGCGCCCCGAAGAGCCAGTGCCCGCCGAGGATGCCGATGAAGGTGAGCGGGATCGGCGTCAGGATGACCAGCGGCACCTTGAACGAACCGAACTGCGCGACGACCAGGATGTAGATGCCGAGCAGAGCCACCATGAAGGCCGCGCCCATGTCGCGGAACGTCACCCAGGTGACCTCCCACTCGCCGTCCCACAGCAGCGTTGGGACCGATTCGTCCTGCGGCTGGCCGTGCAGCGCGATCACCGGCTTCTCGAGCCCCGTCCAGTCCTGGGCGTCGATCGCCTCCTGCACCGCCAGCATGCCGTAGAGCGGTGCCTCGAAATCGCCGGCGAGCTCCGCCGTCACCATCTCGGCAGCGCGGCCATTGTGGCGGAAGACCGGGTAGGACGCCGTCTCCGCGTTCAGTTCCACCACGTCGCCGAGTTCGACGACCCCGCGCGCGCCGGGCAGCACGTTGGCAGGGATCGGCGTGGTCAGGAAGCGCTCGTCGAGCGTACGCTCGCCCTTCGGCCGCTCCAGCCTTATCGCGATCGGCTGGCGCCCGCCGCCGCGATGCGAATATCCGACCGTCTGGCCGCCGTTCAGGATGCCGATCGTGTCGAACACGTCGCCCTCCTCCACCCCGAAGAATTCGAGGTCGTCGGTGGAGATCGTCAGCCGCAGCTTTCGCGCCTGCTCGCCGTAGGAATTGTCGACGTCGACGATGAAGGGCACGGAGCGGAACGCCGCCTCGACCTTCGCGGCAACGAGACGCCGCGTCTGCGCATCCGGTCCATAGATCTCGGCCAGAAGCGTCGCCATGACCGGGGGTCCGGGCGGCGGCTCGACGACCTTGAGGCTGGTGCCAGCCGGCACCGGCAGACCGGCGATGCGCTGGCGGATGTCGAGCGCGATGGCATGGCTCGAGCGCGACCGCTCGGCCTTGGGCAGGAGGTTGATCGCGACCTCGCCCTGCTGCGGCTCCGTCCTGTAGAAGGAATGCCGGACAAGGCCGTTGAAGTTGAAGGGGCCGGCGGTCGCCGCATGGGTCTGGACCGACTTCACCTCCGGCAGCGCGAGCACCTCTCCCGCCACGGCCTGCGCCACCGCATCGGTCGCTTCCACGGACGCGCCTTCGGGCAGGTCGATCGTCACCTGCAGCTCCGACTTGTTGTCGAAGGGCAGCAGCTTCACGGTGACGTCCTTGGTGTAGAACAGCGCCAGCGAGCCCAGCGTGAGTGCGCCGACGGCAAACAGGAAGAGCCAGCTGCGCGCCTTCGACGCCAGGATCGGCCGGGCGACTGCCGCGTACATCTTTCCGAGCATGCCGCCATGGGCGTGGTCGTGATGGGCGGGCATCGGTGCGTTGCCCGCCGTCTTCAGCATCAGCCAGGGCGTGACGATGACGGCGACGAAGAAGGAGAAGATCATGGCGGCCGACGCATTGGCCGGGATGGGGCTCATGTAGGGACCCATCATGCCCGAGACGAAGAGCATGGGCAGGAGTGCAGCGACCACGGTGAGCGTTGCCACGATGGTGGGGTTGCCGACCTCGGCCACCGCCTCGATGGCGGCCCGCTTGCGATCGCGCCCGTCGCCCATGCCCCAGTGACGGGAGATGTTCTCGATGACGACGATGGCGTCGTCGACCAGGATGCCGATCGAGAAGATCAGCGCGAAGAGCGAGACGCGGTTCAGCGTGTAGCCCATGACGCGGGAGGCAAACAGCGTGAGCAGGATCGTGACCGGGATGACCACGGCCACCACGACCGCTTCGCGCCGGCCGATGGAAAACCAGACCAGCAGGATGATCGACACGGTGGCCAGGCCGAGGTGGTAGAGGAGTTCGTTCGCCTTCTCGTTGGCGGTCTCGCCATAGTCGCGCGTGACCTCGACGGCGATGTCTTCGGGAATCAGGTTACCCTCGAGGCTTTCAACCCTGTGCAGGATCTCTTCGGCCACGGTGACGGCGTTGGAGCCCGCGCGCTTGGCGACGGCAACGGTCACCGACGGCACGCGGACCAGACCGCCCTCGCCGCGCGTGACGGTGGCGACATAGGTGTCGGCGCCGTCCTCGGCGAAGCCGATGTCGGCCACGTCGCGGACATAGACCGGGCGGCCGTCGCGGGCGGTGAGCAGGAGATTGCCGATCGCGGCGGGCGAGCCAAGGGTTTCGCCGGCCACCAGCATGACCTGATCGCCGCCGTCGCGGACGCGGCCTGCGGGGAAGGCGCGGTTGGCGCCCTGCACCTTGCCCGCCAGCTGCTGCAGCGTCACGCCGAACAGCGCGAGCTTCTCGGGGTCGGGCGCGATGCGGATGCGCTCGTCCTGGTCGCCGACGAGATAGGTCAGGCCGACATCGTCGATCTTGGCGATCTCGGTGCGCAGTTCGCGCGCGATCCGCGTCAGGGTGTTGGCGGTGATGGCGTCGGCGGCTTCCGGCTTCGGCGACAGGGTGAGCGAGACGATGGCGACGTCGTCGATGCCGCGCCCGACGATCAGCGGCTCGGGCACGCCGACCGGAATGCGGTCCATGTTGGCGCGCACCTTGTCGTGGACGCGCAGAACGGCCGAGTCCGACGAGGTGCCGACGATGAAGCGCGCCGTGACCAGCACGCCGTCGTCCTGCGTCTGCGAATAGACGTGCTCGACGCCGTCGATGCCCTTGACGATGGTCTCGAGCGGTTCGGTGACGAGCTTGACGGCGTCCTCGGCCTTGAGGCCGGAGGCATCGACGCGGATGTCGACCATGGGAACCGAAATCTGCGGCTCCTCCTCGCGCGGCAGCGTCATCAGCGCGATGAGGCCGAAGGCGAAGGCGGCGATGAGGAACAGCGGCGTCAGCGGCGAGGAGATGAAGGCCCGCGTCAGGCCGCCCGCGATGCCGAGCGACGTGCCGTGCGGTGTCTCGGGGGATGTCATGGCAGCTCCACCACGTCACCGGCGGACAGGCCGGTCAGGACTTCCAGCGTGCCGGCGTCGCCGACCAGCGGCTCGCCGAGAACGACCGCGCGTTCCACGGGCTGGCCGTCGCGCATGACGGAGACGAAGTCGATGCCCGAGCGGGTCGTCACCGCTGCGCGCGGAACGGCAATTCCCTTCCGTTCGCCGACCGGAACCTCCACGAGGACGCGCGCGTCGACGAAGGCGCTGTCGAGGCCTTCGACCTCGACGTCGGCGACGACGCGGCCATTCTCGATCTGCGGATAGATCTTCGCCAGGCGGCCGGTCAGTTCCTTGCCGTTGCCGGTGATGCGGATGTCGGCGCCCGGCACGAGAGTGGCGGAATGGCGTTCGGGGATGGCGAGCCGCAGGAAGAAGCCGCCGCCGCCGAGCGTGGCGATCTCTTCGCCCGCCATCACGACCGCGCCGCGGGTGACGGGCACGGTGAGCACGCGGCCGTCGGCGGGAGCCAGAACGGCGCCTTCCTGGCCCTGCTGCACGACGACCGAGCGCTGCGCCTGCGCCGCCGCGATCTGGTTGAGCGCCACGTCGACGTCGGTCCTCAGCTGGTCGAGCCGCTGCGCCGTCGCGATGCCCTTGTCGACGAGGGACTGGCCACGCTCGAGTTCGGACTGCGCCCTGGCGAGCTGTGCCTCGAGGGCGCGGAGCTGGGCGTCGTAGGAGGCGATCTGGAACTCGATCTTGTCGTCACGCACGGTGGCGATGCGATCGCCCGCCTTTACCTCGTCGCCTTCGGTCACGAGCAGCTCGACGACGATGCCGCCGATCCGCGAGCGGGCCGGCACGAGGTCGCGCGCCTCGATGCGGCCGTAGACGGCCTTCCATTCGGTGATGGCGATCGGCTCGATAGTCAGCCCGGCCGCCGCCGCCGGGGCGGCGGCGAGCAGGACCGCGGTCAGGAGGGCAATGCGCATGACGGTGTTCCCGTTGTCAGAAGGCGCAGCCCGGCTTCACGCCGAACAGCTTGAAGATGGATGCCGCCGGGCAGAAGCCGGTGAAGGCGGACTGCAAGAGGTTCAGGCCGATGAAGACGGTGAACCAGACGAAGAGCGGCGACACCCAGACCGTCAGAACGACGGACAGGAGGACCATGATACCGGCAAAGGCGAGGACGGAACGATCGAGGGACATGGGTGAATCTCCAATTCGAATTATCACATGATCACTTATGCATGTGTTATGGAAAGTGCAAGGCCCTGGACGCCATTCTCCGATGCGGATCTGGTCAGGCCTGTGGCGCGCCGGTGCCGCCGCCGATCCGGACTTCCTTGAGCTTGTCGATGCCGAGCACCTGGAGCGCGAGTTTCTCGTAGAAGGGCTCGGACTGTCCCGACCGGATCTTGTGCAGGAAATACTTCTCGAAGCCGATCTTGGCGGTGTGGACCCACTTCCCCGACGCCGACCAGTTGACGTTGCGCGGCGGGATCTGCGGCTGCGCCACGAAGGCGATGCCGGAATCGCCGAAATCGGCCAGGCAGACCGCGTTCCAGGTACCCTGGGCATCGGGCGCCTTGCCCTCGACGAGGCGGGCGATGTTGTGGGCGGTGGCGGTGACCATGGATTCGATCATGAAACCGGTTTTCGGCACGCCGACCGGGACCGGCGTCTTGCCGACCGGCGGGATGGCGACGCAGACGCCGATGCCGAACACGTCCGGATAGGCGGGATTGCGCTGGTGCTCGTCGACGAGGATGAAGCCGCGCGGGTTGGTGAGACCCTCGATGCCGCGGACGGCCTCGACGCCGCGGAAGGCGGGGAGCATCATCATGAAGCTCTGCGGCACCGCGTGGACCTCCCGGACGGTGCCGTCCTCGGCGATCTCGCTGGCATGCAGCATGCCGGGCTCGATCCTGTCGACGCGGGCGTTGCAGATCCACTTGATGTGATGCTGGCGAAGCTCGCTCTCGAGCAGGCCCTTGGTGTCGCCGACGCCGTCGAGACCGAGATGGCCGACATAGGGTTCGGATGTCACGAAGGTCATCGGCACGCGGTCGCGCACCCTGGCGTCGCGCAGGGCCTTGTCGAGGATGAAGGCGAATTCATAGGCGGGGCCGAAGCAGGATGCGCCCTGCACGGCGCCGATCACGACCGGACCAGGATTGGCGACGAGGCGGTCGAAGGCCTCCTTCGCCTGCAGCGCGTGGTCGACGTGGCAGACCGACTGGCTGTTGGCGGCCGGACCGAAACCCTCGATCTCGTCGAAGGCGAGATCGGGGCCGGTGGCGATGACGAGGTAGTCGTAGGACAGGCGCGCGCCGTCGCTCAGCTCGACCTGCTTCTCCTTCGGATGCACCTTCGCGGCGCCCTGGGGATGGAGGTCGATGCCGCGCTTTTCGAAGACCTTCGTCAGGTCGACCTCGATGGCCTCCCTGCTGCGCCAGCCGACCGCCACCCAGGGGTTGGACGGAACGAAGGAATAGCGGCTGCCCTTGTTGACGACCGAAATCCTGTGCTGCCTTCCGAGCGCGTCGCGCAGCTCGTAGGCCATGATCGTGCCGCCAAGTCCGGCGCCCAGAACGACCACATGTGCCATGTCTTCCACCTCCCTCGCATCGTGCGAATGCCGCAGGCGTCAGCCGACGACAGGATGTGGATAAGCTTTGGCGGAGCGGGCGTCCTTGACCTCCGTCAACACCGGTTCCGTGCCCGGAGCGCCGAAAGACATGGCAACCGGTCTCTTCCCCGGAGGATTTTACCAACTCGTCGGCTTGCCTGCGACCGCGCCCGGGTGGTCGGTGACGTCGTCAGACGGGGTTTTGCCGCCTGCAGACACGCCTGCTCAATTCAGCGTCTCGTCCAGCAAACCGTTCATCGCGTCGGCCATTGCCTTGCGCGTGGCGGCAGGCACCATCGGGAGATCCAGTCGACGCTCGTGCAGCATCTCAAGCATCTCGCTGTAGGTGATGTCGAGCCGGTCCATGACGATGTGGCGATCCAACCCGCCGGCGGAGAAGCGCCGCAGCAGGTCGTCCGTCAGGTCCAGCCGGGTTTCCGTGGTCTTCGGTTTCATGGTGCCATACCCCTGGAAACGCTCACCCAGCCGTTTCCAGCCACGGTCGGGCAACAGGACGCACAGTACCACACGGCGAGGTCTCCACTCCACCCTCCATCAGCCAGCCGCAGTTGACGTGCCAGACGGTCGCAGCCCGGCGCCGGCGCGTCGATCCTGGCTTTACCCGAGGCGAGCGACCGAAACCGTGGTACAGTGCGGATCGACCGCCAAGGCAGGAGCACTCTCGTTGGGGATCCCGGAACACGAACGACTGTCTGCCGAGGCGTTTCTCGTTTGGGTCGAGAAACAAAGCGAGCGATTCGAACTGGTCGAAGGCGTGCCGATCCGCATGATGGCGGGGGCCAGACAAAGCCACAACGTGGCGACGAGCAACATTCTCGTGGCACTCGCTCCCTCCGCAAAGGCGATGGGCTGCCGCACGACGTCGAGTGACACGGCCGTCAAGACGGGGACGTCCGGCGTCCGCTATCCCGACATCGTCGTGGATTGCGGCCCGCCCGACCCGTCGGCCAAGGCAGCGACACGGCCGACCGTCGTCGTCGAAGTCTCGTCACCGGGGACCCTGGCCGTCGACCTGACCGACAAGATGGATGAGTACCGGGCGCATGACGACATCCGGGTCATCATGCTCGTGGAGCCGGATGTCGTCTTCGTGAAAGTCTACCGACGCGAGACGCATGGCCGGTGGACCGTCGAGAGGTACGATGGCCTCGACCAGACGGTGGTACTGCCCGAGGTGAATGCTACCGTTTCGCTTCGCGACATCTACGACACGCTTGAACCGAAGTCCCGCCCGCGCCTGAACGTGGTCGCGGACGATTGAGCCGAACCTCCAGCCTGTCGCGGGCACCGGCGCCAGATATGCATCGGGGGCGCCCGGCGGACGCCCCCTGGAGACGATCAGACTTTGGCGCGCTCAGGCGGCTTCGTAGGCGACGCCGTCGTCCCCGGCGGTGCCGATGACGTGCCAGACGGTGGCGGCGCCGGCGCCGTCGTTGCGGATCCAGTGCTTCTGGCCGGCGGGCGTCTTGACGAGATCGCGCGGTCCGAGTTCGACCTCGACGGTCTTGCCGTCGTCTTCCCAGCCGACGACCAGCGAGCCTTCGAGGACCAGGAAGGCATCCTCGACCGGGCGGACAAAGGGCTTCAGCGCGACGCGGGACGGGATGCCCCACATTTCCTTGCGGCAGCTGTCGTTGGCAAGCCCGCCCTGACCGACATAGACCTTGCGGGTGAAGCCGGCCTTTTCCCAGATGGTGGGCTGCTGCGCGTGGCGAACGACGTATTTCGCCATCAGCTGCTGCAGCGGATGGCTGCCCTTCGGGTCGAACTTCATGGTCTTGCCGGGCTCGGCGCCGAAGCTGCGGGCGAGTTCGGGAGCATGGTCCTTCGGGTGGTAGTGGTAGACCGGCGGCAGCGGCTTGCCGACGTCGACCGAGATGGTCATCAGCACCGGCTCGACGCCGTCGACGCGGAAGCCGTGGCCGATCTCGCGGGCGTTGAGGATCATGTCCTTCGGCCCGAGATTGACCTCGACGACCTCGCCGTCCTTCTCCCAGCCGACGACGAGCGCGCCGTCGATGATCAGGAAGCTCTCCTCGATCTCGTGGCTGTGGCAGGCGGCGTACTTGCCCGGCTCCTTGTAGATGAGGCTGAGGGTAAAATGGTCGGGCTTCAGCGTCGTCGTGTCGCCGACCTTGGGCGAGCCGCCGGCGCCGATGTAGCGCATCTGGGCGCGGGCGAGATCGGCAAAGCCGACATTCGACGGAAAGGCCTTCCAGTCGAAGGTCTTGTCGGTGAAGCGGCCGGTGTGGGCGGCGAGCGCCTCGGCAAGCGTGTCGAAGTTCCGGTACTGTGCGGTCATGGCGGGTTCCTTCCTGCTGTCAGCCTCGAACTGACACGAACCTAGCCGCGATGGACTTTGCCGGCGAGGCGGCGTTTTGCTGGCAAAGCAGGCTTCTTCGTTGTAGGACGGCCACAAAACCGCGACCGGAGCAGCAGCGATGGCAGACGATCCCGACGGCGACCGCTATCTCGTTCCAGGACTGGTGCGCGGACTGACGGCGCTGAAGCTGTTCACGCCGGAGCGGCCCGCGCTGACGCTGGCCGAGATCGCGCGGGCGCTCGGCATCTCGCGCTCGGCGGCGTTCCGCACCGTCTACACGCTGACCGAGATGGGGTGCCTGCTGCATGACGAGCGCGAGCAGCGCTATGCGCTCGGCCCCGGGGTGATGCGGCTGAGCTATGGCTATTTCGCCACGCGCGAGGTGGTGGAGATCGCGCAGGGCGAGCTGGAAAAGCTGCGCGGCGCCACCGGCTGGTCGGTGCATCTGGGGGTGCGGGACGGCACATCGGTGCTCTACCTGATCCGCATCGCCGGCGACCGCCACAACGCGGCGATCGTGCAGGTGGGCAGCCGGCTGCCGGCCCGCAACACGACGCTGGGGCGCGTGCTTCTGGCCGATCTGGAGGAAGCGGAACTGATGGCGCTGTTCCGGGCCGACGCGGCTGGCCTGTCGAAGGGCAGATCCCCTGCCCTGCCCGGCATCCTGTCGCGCGCGGCGCAGGACCGAGTGGCCGAGGTGGTCGTGCATGCCGGCGATTTCGAAGCGGGCATCGTTTCGGCCGCAGCCCCCGTGCGCGACATGACCGGACGGGTGGTCGCGGCCATCAACGTCACCGCGCCGCACACGCCGGAGGCCGTCGCCGACCTGGACGGCGCGGTGCGGGACGCACTGCATGCCGCCGCGCGCAGGATCTCGCGCATGCTCGGCTGGGACGGCGCGATGCGGGCGGCGCAGGCGCACTGAGCGGGGATTGCGCGCTCCCGCCCGCCCGGCGGGTCGGGATGACGTTGCAGCCCCCTCCGGCAGTCGCTAAGACAGCGATCCGTTCACTATTGGACAGCGCGTTCAACGATCTTCGCACCGGCGGGAGGAGCCAGGCTTGCCAGACATCGCACCATCCGAGGCAAAGGCGCAGACCTATGGCGTGCCGCCGGTCAGCCGCGCGATCGCGGTGATGCGCTACATCGCCGCCGGCAACCGCTGCCGCAACCTGAGCCACGCCGCCAAGGCGCTGGGGATCAACCGGACGACGCTGATCCGCATCCTGGCCACGCTGGCGGAGGAGGACATGATCGAGGAAGTGCCCGATTCGGGCGGCTACCGGCTCGGAACCAGCCTGATCGCACTCGCGGCGCAGTCGCTCAACGAGCGCGGCATCCTGCAGGTCTCGCGGCCGGTGCTGCGGCGGCTGGTCGACGAGCTGAACCTGTCGGCGCATCTCGGCGTCATCGAGGGACGCGAGATCATCTATCTGGCGCGCGAGACGCCGAACTCGCATCTGGCGAGCATGGTGCGCGAAGGGACGCGCCTCCCGGCGCATGCCACGACGATCGGGCGCATTCTCCTGGCGCAGCTGTCGCGCGCGGTCCTGCACGACCTCTACAAGGACGTCGACCTGCCGGCCTATACCGACAAGACCCGCACGAGCCTCGCCGCACTCGAGGAGCAGCTTTCGGCCGACCGGGCGCGCGGCGTGGCGTGGAGCGTCGGCTTCTTCGAGCCCGAGATCGGCTCGGCGGCGGCGGCCGTGCTGGACCACCAGGGCCGCGCCGTCGGCGGGATCAACGTCACAGGCCACTCGAGCGCCTTTGCTCCAGGCAGCCCGACGGCGGGCAAGATCGAGGAAACGCTGAAGCGGGCCGCGCGGTCGGTCTCCGAGGCGCTCGGCTATCGCGGCTGGGGCTCGGATCAGCTGTAGGTGTAGCCGAAGGCGATGCCGGTCTCGGGCAGGCTGAGCGGCGCATTGCCGCGGCGCGCGCGCCTTACCCAGACACGACCATGCGCCTGGACGTCGGCGAAATCGGCCTGTGCAGGAAGAGACGCGCCGTCGGCCCAGAAGCCGCCGAGCCATTCGGCGCCGGCAAAGCCGGTCTCACCGGCGAAGGCGGCTTCGTGGAGCGAGAAGTTGCCATAGCCGACCATCGCGGCGAAATCGGCGCCGGCCGCGAAGCGCGCCCGGTCGAACAGGCCGATGCCGCGGAACTCGGCCGCGTGGAAATCCGCGTCTGCGGTGAAGCGGGCATCCTCGAAGCGCGCGTCATTGTGGAAGACGGTGCCGCCGAAACGCGCCGGCCCGCCGAACTCGGCGCCTCGGAACCAGGCGAGGCCGAGGAAGCGCGCGCCCGTGGCGTCGAGGCCATCGGGGAAGCGTGCGCCCGAGAAATCGATGCCGGTGAGGTCCAGTCCGGCGAGATCGAGCGGTCCGTCGACGGTGACGCCCCTCAGATCGACGTGTTCGCCGTGCCGCCAGGGAGCGACGAGCGCCTCGCGGACGGCGGCGGGCTCCATCAGGCGTCCTCGCCGACGAGGTTGGCGGCCGTCTCGACGACCGCCCGAGCCCAGGGAAAGGCGAGATCCTCGGCCATGTCCGGACCGGACGCGTCGTGCGTGACCCGCTCGCCGACCTGCACGGCACCGCGCGCGGTCATCAGGGCCGCGAGCTTCTCGCCGCCGCCGTTGAATGTGTCGTGGTACTCGCTGTCGCCGAGGCCGAAGATGGCGAAGTGGATGCCGGAGAGATCGGGCGCCTTCGCCTCCACCGCCTTGGCGAAGGGCTGCGCGGAGGCGGGAAGATCGCCGTCGCCATAGGTCGACGAGACCAGGATGTAGAACGTGGCGGCATCGAAGCCGGCGGGGTCGACGGCCGACAGGTTCTTGCAGACGACCTCGTGGTCGCCCTCGAGTTCGGCGGCAAGGTCCTCGGCCAGCATCTCGGCATTGCCCGTCTCGGTTCCGTAGAGAACGGCGATCTTCATCAATGGCTCTCCTTCTGGTCTCCACCGGCCGCGAGCGACAGCATCGCGGCGCGGTCGGCGATCTTGGCGCGGCAGCGGCCGGGCGGCGGGGTGGCGGTCTCGGCCGCGTCGATGCGCGTCCAGCCGTCATAGGTCACCACGCCCGGCAGGCAAGCGAGGAGTTCGCCGCGCTGCCCGGTCGCGGGCATGGCGTCGAGATCGGCGAGGATCAGGGAGGCGAGCGCCTGGGCGTCGGCGCGGTTGTCGGGGATGGTGCCGCGCGGACCGCGCGCGAACCAGCCCGCGCCGTAGAGCCCTGGCGCCATCCGGACGGCGGAGCCGCTCTGCGCCGTCGCGGTCTCGCCGTCGAAGCCGATGGCGGTGAGGATCGACGTCGCGGCGAAGCGCTCCTCGCCTCCGTCGGGCGCGGCGCAGAGAAGGCCGGTGACGTGCCCGGCGCCCTCGACCGCCAGGGGCCGGCGCGCGAAGACGAAGCGGATGCGTCGCGCTCCTGTGCCATGGCCGCGAAGCGCAGCCAAGGCCTCCAGGGTCCGCGTGCCCTCCTCCGTCTCTGCCGTTCCGAGGTCTTCGACCGAGATCGACACCCCGCCGAGCCGAACGAGTTCCTTGAGCATGACGGCGTCGAAGCGAGCGGCCGAAGCCGGAGAGCGGCCGAGAATGGTGATCTCCTCGATGCCGCTGCCCGCAAGCCAGGCCGTGGGTCCGGGACCGAGGTCGGAGCCGTCGAGTTCGCCGGGCGTCTTGGCGAGCAGTCGCAACAGGTCGATGGCGACATTGCCGTTGCCGACGATCAGCGGCCGGGGACCGAGCGGGGGCAGCGGCTCGGCGTCGGGATGCTCGTAGAGCGCGCGGGTGATGCGGCCAGCGCCGTAGACGCCCGCGAGGTCGTCGCCCGGAACGCCGAGCCGGCGGTCGGCCGCGAGGCCGGTGGCGATGACGACGGCGTCGTAGGCCTCGCGGAGCGCCTCGAGCGTCAGGTCGCGGCCGATCGCGACGTTGCCGAAGAAGCGCGCGCCCTGGCGCTCGAACAGCCGGGAGAACTGGCGCGTGATGGCCTTGGTGCCCTGATGGTCGGCGGCTACACCGTAGCGGACGAGGCCGTAGGGGACCGGCAGGCGGTCGAGGACGTCGACCTGAAGCTCCGGGCGCGCCTTCAGGAGCGCCTGTGCGACGAAGCAGCCGGACGGCCCCGCCCCGACGATCGCAACGCGACGGCTCATCGGATCGCCTCCCCCGCCCAGGGATGCGGCGCGCCGGTAAGGTCGTGGTAGAAGCTCTTCTGCGTCATGTAGGCGCGCAGGCCCTCGCGGCCCTTCTCGCGGCCGAGCCCGCTCTCCTTGTCGCCGCCGAAGGGCGTGGCGATGGAGAACTGCTTGTAGGTGTTGACCCAGACGGTGCCGGCGCGGATGGCGCGGCCGACCCGCATGGCCTTCGGGAAATCGCGCGTCCACAGCCCGCAGGCAAGGCCGTATTCGTTGTCGTTGGCCTGCGCGATCACGTCGGCCTCGTCGTCGAAGGGGAGGACGACGAGCACCGGGCCGAAGACCTCCTCGCGGCAGATGCGGGCCGTGTTGGGCACGCCGGCGAGAATCGTCGGCAGAAAATAGGCGCCGCCGTCGTAGTCCGGTCCCTCGGGCGCCGCGCCGCCGCACAGCACCTCGGCGCCTTCGTTCCGCGCCATCTGGACATAGGCCGCGACGCTGTCGCGATGCTGGAGATGGACCAGGGGCGCCACCTGCGTGGCGGGATCGAAGGGATGGCCGACCTTCAGCTTGCGCGTCGCAGCGACCAGACGTTCGACGAAGCCGTCGTGGATCGACCGCTCGACGAAGAGGCGCGAGCCGGCGATGCAGCTCTGGCCGGTGGATGAGAAGATGCCGAACAGCACGCCCGCGAGCGCGACGTCGATGTCGGCATCGGCAAAGACGATGGTGGGCGACTTGCCGCCCAGTTCGAGACTGACAGGCATCAGCTTTTCGGCCGCCTTGCGGGCGAGCGCGCGGCCGGTCGAGGTGCCGCCGGTGAAGCTGACGCGGCCGATGTCGGGATGCTCGACGAGCAGGTTGCCGATCTCGGAGCCAGCGCCGGGCAGCACCGAGAACAGGCCGGCCGGGAGGCCCGAGGCTTCCACGATGCGGGCAAGCTCCAGCGCCACCAGCGGCGACCAGGAAGCGGGCTTGAGCAGCACGGCGTTGCCGGCGGCGAGTGCCGGCGCCACCTTCTGCGCGTCCGACGCGATCGGCGAGTTCCACGGGGTGATGGCGGCGACGAGGCCGATCGGCTCGTGCATGGAGAGCGTCAGCGCGTCGCCGCGCTGCACGGTGGCGAGGTCGTCGGAGGTTTCGAGAACAGCGCCGTAGTAGCGGAAGGTACCGGCCGCCGAAGCGGCGAGCGCGCGGGTCTCGCGCAGCGTCTTGCCGGTGTCGCGGGTCTGGATGAAGGCGATGCGCTCGACATTCGCCTCGATGCCGTCGGCGATACGGTAGAGGAAGCGCGCGCGCTCGTGCGGCTTCAGCCGGCGCCAGGCCGGATCGGCCTGCGCTGCCTTCGCACGCGCGATGGCGCGCTCGCCGTCGGCGATCGAGGCGCCGCGGAGCACGCGGTTGACCGAGCCGTCGGCCGGAAAGATCGAGACGATTTCGGCGCCGGTGCCCTCTTCCCAGACGCCGCCGACGAAGAGGCGGCCGTCGGGCAGGTCGATCGCATGTGCGTCCATCAGATCACCACCGGTCCCTGCCTGTTCCTGATCTCGCGCAGCACGCTCATGATGGTGGCGAGCGAGGTCTTCGCATTGCCCGAAGGCGCGTTCTCGATGCGCATCGTCACCCGCGCCACCGGCGACACGGCCTCGAATTCGTGCACGTTGCCGGGAGCCGACGGATCGGCGACGAGCACGACACGCGTCGCCTCAAAGCCGGCGCCGGCGAGCGCGAGCGTGGCGGCCACGTTGGCGTTCTTGGGATAGGCGGTCGCCGCCTCGCGCGCCGTGCCCTCGAAGATCACCGCCGGGCGGTCGAGCGCGGCGAGATCGACGACGGCCTCGGCCGGCGTGCCCGCCCAGGCCTTCGGCGGCTTGGTGCCGGTATAGCGTACCTGGATTTCGCCGCCGGCGCCGAGTGCCGAGAGGATGTCGATGCCGCCGACCGCGCCCGCCGGCAGGATCATGCGGGAGCGCCCCCCGACGGCAGCGTCGCGCAGACGCCGGGACAGAGCCTCGTCGGCCAGCGCGCCGATGGAGACGACCACGACGTCGAGCCCCGCGCGCAGCAGCGGCGGCACGAAGGCATCGACGGCGGAATGGCCGGCGCATTCGACGACGAAATCCGGCCGTTCGGCAAGCAGCGCATCGACGGACGTGACGGCGGCGACGGGAATGGCGCCGTCGCCGAAGGAGGCCGGCACGTCGGCCTCGCGGCCCGGCCGCACCAGCACGGTGACGGCCTCGATGCCCGAGACCGCGGCGAGATGGCCGGCGAGCGTGCGGGCGATGGTGCCGTATCCGATCAGGCCGAGACGCATCGGATCAGTCCGTCTTGCCGGCGGCACCGGCCGGGGGACCGGCGAAGCTCTGGGCGAAGGGGCCGATGGCGACCATGTCGATCTCGATCAGCTGCGGCCCCTCGGCGGCGAGGGCTGCTCGCAGAACGTCGCCGAAGGCCTCGACGTCGTCGACGCGGTGGTGCGGCATGCCGATCGAGGCGCAGAAGAGCCTGAAGTCCGGCACGGCGATCTTCGAATAGTGCCGGCGGCTGCCGTATTGCGCGTCCTGGATGTTCTGGATGACGCCGTAGGCCTGGTCGTTCATCATCACGTAGACCAGCGGCGCGGCCTCGTCGACGGCGGTGATCATCTCGGCGAGGCCGAGCATGGTGCCGCCGTCGCCGAGCAGCGTGATCGCCTTGGGGCCGTCGGAGGCGAGTGCCGCGCCGACGCCCATGGCCACGCCCTGGCCGATGCCGCCGCCCAGCGCATGCACGCCCTGGCGCGGATCGGTGAGCCGGACGTAGCGGTTGCCGAAGGTCGAGTTGGAGATGGTGACGTCGCGCACCCAGGCGTGGCCGCCGGCAGCCACCGTCTCCGACAGCGTGTCGGCGACGACGAAATAGTCGCCGATCTGGTCGCGCATGCGGCCCTCGGCGGTGGCGCGGGCCTGGGCGATGTCGAAGAACAGGTCCGGGTCGGTGTCGAGCTTCGCCGGCAGGCGTTCCAGCAGGCGGGCGAGCGTGTCGGCCGCGTCGCCATGGGCGAAGACCTCGACAGGATAGTTGCGGCCGCCCTGCGAGGCCTCGGCGTCGATCTGGAGAAGCGGCGACGGCAGCGGCAGTTCGTTGTTGCGGGTCTCGTTTCCGCGCAGGCGCGAGCCCACGACCAGCATCAGGTCGCAGCCGGCGTAGAGCTTTTCGGCCTCCGGCGTCATGTTGAAGGCGCCGAGATTGCCAGACGAGGCCTCCGAGACGACGGCACGGCCGTTGGTGGAGGTGACCACGCCCATGCCGCGGCGGTGCAGTTCGGTGGCCTCGGCCACCGCACCGCGCGCGCCGCCGCCGAGCCAGAGCAGCGGCCGGCGGGCGCGGACGATGCGCTCGGCAAGATCGTCGATGACGCCGTCGGACGCGCGCGGCCGCTGCGGCAGCGGCGGATGGATACGCGCGACGCCGCGGGCCGGCGTGCGCTGGACGTCGACGGGGATTTCGAGGCTGACCGGGCCGGTCGGCGCCGAGATCGCGGCGGAGACGGCGGCGGTCAGGGCGCCGATGGCCCCGTTGGCATCCCACAGGCGATACACCGCCTTGGAGATGCCGCGCAGCATCTCGGGCTGCCGCGGCACGTCGTGGATCGCAGCGCGGTCGCGGTCGGCATAGGCGAGGTCGACCTGGCTGGTGATGTGCAGCACCGGCGCGCCGGCGGTCAGGGCTTCCGCCTGGGCGCCCGCGGCGTTGCCGGCGGCGGTGCCGGTGGAGGTGATGCAGACGCCGAGCGTGCCGGAGACGCGGGCATAGGCATCGGCCATGTTCATGGCGCCCGCCTCGCCGCGCGCCGGCACGAAGCGGATGCGGCCCTGGCGGGCGACCGCGTCGAGGATCGGCATGTTGTGGATCGAGATCACGCCGAACATCACCGTGACGCCGATCTCGGCCAGATAGCGTGCGATGAAGTCGCCGACGGTCTCGGCCTGCACGAGGGGTTCCATCTTCATTGTGTCCGGCCTCAGATGTGTCGCGACAGCCCGCCCGAAACCTCGAGCTGGGCGCCTGTGATGTAGCTGGCCGCACGCGATCCGAGGAACGCGATGGCCGCGGCGGCCTCGGCTGGATCGCCGAGCCGGCCGAGCGGAATGCCCTTGCGGGCGGCGAGCGCGCCGTACCAATCGTCGCGGGACTGCTCCTTATCGTCCCGCGCCTCGAAGCGGCGGCTCCACTGGCCGGAATCGACGAGGCCGAGCAGGATCGAGTTCACCCGGACGTGCGGCGCGAACTCGACGCTCAGCGATTTCAACAGGTTCTGGACGCCGGCTCGCGCAGAGGACGTGCAGACCATGTGCGGCTCGGGCTGATAGGCGAGCAGCGAATTGACCGCGACGATGGCGCCCTTCGAGGCTTTCAGCATCGGCAGGAAGGCGCGGGCCGGGTAGATCTGGCTGAACAGCTTCAGTTCGTATTCGGCGCGCCAGTCGGCATCGGCGGTTTCGGAGAAAGTCGAGACGCGGCCCTGGCCGGCATTGTTGACGAGGAGGTCGCAGCGACCGAACGTCGCCTCGACCTCGCCGGCGAAGGCCTTGACCGCCTCCTCGTCGAGCACCGACAGCGCCCGGGCGAGGACCCGGCCGGCGCCGAACGCGGAGGCGAGCTCCGCCTCGACGGCCTTGAGCCGCGCTTCGTCACGGGCGCAGAAGGCGACACGCGCGCCGCCGTCGAGCAGCAGGCGCACGGTGGCGAGCCCGATGCCCGACGAGCCGCCGGTGACGACCGCGACCTGATCCCCGTAGCCGTAGTCCATCACGAGGCCCCGGCCGTGCGCAGTTCCGGGAAACCGGGATCGGGCCGGCCCTGCATGACGGCGCGCTGTGCCGGCGTCGGCGGGCCGGCGGTCATCCAGCGGTCCATGGCCTCGGGATCGTTGCGCGACCAGACCTGCGCCTCGTGCGTCGCCTCGTCGATCTGCTGCAGTTCGGAGGTGAACTCGATGCAGAAGCCCGAGGGCGAGACGAAATAGGCGAAGGGATTGTTGCCCGGTCCGTGGCGGCCCGGCCCCCAAGTCGGCACGTGGCCCTTCTGCTTCATGCGGCCGATGCCGCGCATGAACTCGTTGATGGTCGGCATTTCGAAGGCGACGTGGTTGACGCTGGCATAGGCGTTGCGGACGAGCGCGATCGAGTGGTGATCGGTGTTGCAGCGCAGGAAGACCATCTGGTCGGCGGAGTAGTCGGAGACGCGGAAGCCGAGCACCTCGGTGTAGAACTGCTGCACGCCCTCCATGTCGCCCGAGTTCAGGACGACGTGCGACACCTTGCGGGGCTTGGCCCACTCGGGCTCCTCGTCGTGCCGCAGCGCCTCGGTGCGGAAGCGCAGGCGGCGGTTGTCGGGATCGATCAGCTCGAAGCCGTAGCCGCCGACCCAGTCGTCGAACGGCGCGGGACGGCCGACGACGGCGGCGCCGCGCGCCACGACCTGGGCAAACAGCGCGTCCATGGAGGCGCGGTCGCGCATGGCGAAATGGATGTACTCGATGCCGAAGACCGGCCCGTCCTTGAGGCCATAGAGATAGGCCTCCGGCCCGGTGCCGCGCAGCAGCGCAAGGCCGTCTTCCTTGTGCGCCAGGCGCAGGCCCCACATGTCCTCGTAGAAGGGCAGCGTGGCGGTAATTCCCGGCCCGCGCATCATGATGCCGCGGAGACTTTCGACCCGAACGGTATCGGTCATGGCGTGATCCTCATTTCCTAGCGAACGGTTTCCGGCACGGCTGCAAGCAGCCGTGCGAGCGCGTCCGGCCTCTCCTGCGCCATCGCATGGCCGGCTTGCGGCACCTCGACGAACCGCCCGCGCCACGGCGACCGAAGCGCTTCGTGCGCGCAGCGCGCGCCGTCGGACGGGGTGATGCGGTCGGCCGCGCCGACGATGACGTCGGTGGGGACGGTGATCTGGGCGATGTCGTCCAGCAGGCGTCCGGCCGACAGCATGCGCGCCGCCTGGGCATAGCCCGGCAGCCGGACCTGGCTCATGGCGCGGCGCACCGCCTCGACATGCGCGGGGTTCCGCTCCGGCTCGAAGACGAGGCGGGCAGCGCGGCGGGCCGCGAATTCCTCCGGTCCCTCGATCCCGAGGTCGTCGATCCGCGCCTGCGCAGACGCGCTGAGCACGTTGCCGCGCGGGATGCCATGGCCGAGCGCCGGCGACGCCAGAACCAGATGGTCGACGCGGTCGCGCCGGGCGGCCGTGAAGGAGGCGGCCATCAATGCGCCGAGCGAGTGGCCGAGCAGAGTGACGCGCCTGACCGCCAGTTCGTCGAGCACGGCCGCCAGCGCCTCGGCATAGTCGCGGGCGAGCGGCCAGTCGCCGGCCAGGGGCTCGGAGCGGCCATAGCCCGGCGCGTTCCAGGCGAGGATGCGCCAGTCGGCCGGCAGTTCGGCCATCAATGGCAGGAAGGAGGAGGCATTGCTGCCGATGCCGTGCAGCAGGACGCAGGCGGGACCGGTCCCCGCTCGTTCGGCGAGCTCGATCGGGCCGACCATGCGAAGCGTGAGGTTCGGAACGGCGGTCATGTGAAGACGAACCCGTTGTTGACCGGCAGCACCTGCCCGGTCAGCGCCAGCGCGCCCTCCGAGAGCAGGAAGGCGATGGTGGCGGTCACGTCCTCCGGCGCCTGCGGACCGGGCACGGCGCGGCCCTCGGCGTAGAGGCGGTGGCGGGCTTCCGGCACGTAGTCGGTCGACGGCGTCGTCAGGATGCCGGGCGCGATGGCAGTGACGCCAACGCGGTCCGGCCCGAATTCGCGGGCGAGAGAGCGCGTCATGGAGATGATCGCGCCCTTGCTGGCGACGTAGGAGAGAAGCCGCGGCGCGCCCCAGAGCGCGGTGTCGGAGGCGACGTTGACGATCCGGCCAGAGCCGCTCGCCCTGAGCTGCGGCGCCACCGCCATGGTCATGAGCCAGGTGCCGCGCACGTTGACGCGCATCACGCGGTCCCAGCTGTCGATCTCGATGTCCTCGAAGCCGATGCCGCCGATGCCGGTGGCGATGGCGCCGTTGTTGACCAGGCCGTGCAGCCCTCCGCTCGTCGATGCCGCGACGGCCGCGCCGAGCGCCTCGATCGAGGCCGGATCGCCGAGATCAATCGGGTGAAACACGGCGTCGAGCGAAGCGGCGACCGCGCGACCCTCGTCCTCGGCGATGTCGGCCAGCACCAGTCGCGCGCCCTTTTCGGCGAGCGCCTTCGCGATGGTCGCGCCGAGGCCGCGCGCGGCGCCCGTCACCAGGATATGGCGGCCGTCGAGGCTCATTCGGCCGCGACCTTGAGAGCGAGCTCGGCCTCGATCTGGCTCTTGGCGGCCTTGGTCAGCAGCTGCCGGACGCGGCTGACGCCGAGATCGTGCTGGTAGAGCATCTCGCGCTTGCGGGCGTCGTCGGGCATGCCTTCGAGCATGACGCGGTCCTGCTCGAGCACGTTCCAGTGGTTCTCCTCGAGCTGCGCCCTATAGAGGAAGCGCCAGCTTTCGCGGGCCAGGCCCGACACCTGGCGCAGGCGCCAGAAGAACACCTTGCAGGTGCGCTCGTCGATCGGCGTGGTGAAGCCGACGATGCGCATGAAGCCGCCCGGACCCGCCGCCTGCGGATAGGGGATGTCGAGGAAGCAGAACATGTTGCCGGGATGGATCTCGAACTCGGTCCAGTCGAAGTTCTCGCCGACCTGGCCGACCCGGCTGACGCGGAAGCCGGCGTCCGTCTTGTCGAGCTGCATCAGGTCCTGCTTGGAGCCGAAGGCCAGCGTGAAGCTCTCCGAATGCAGGTAGCAGCCGTGCATGGGGTCAGCCAGATTGTCGAGCGCGTAGCGGTAGTTGGTCTCCCAGACCGAGGTGCACAGGAAGCCGGTCCAGTCGTCGCTGGTGAGTTCCTTCGGCAGCACGAGCGCGGGCGCCGTGGGCTGCTCGACGGAGGGCATGTAGACGAAGACGGCGTCGTTGGCCTCGGTGACCTCGAAGCTCTTCAGCGCCTTGCGGCCTTCGAGCGCGCATTCGGGCATGGCCGGGACGCGCTTGACCACGCCGTCGCCGTCGACGATCACGCCGTGGTAGCGGCAGCCGATGTTGCCTTCGTGGACCTCGCCGTAGGACAGCGGCGCGCCGCGGTGCGGGCAGAAATCCTCGATGCAGCGGATGGCGCCGGTCTGGTCGCGCCACAGCACGACCTTCTGGCCGAGCAGCTTCGCGCCATAGGGCTTGGTCGCCTTGACCTCGACGGACTTGGCGACGGGGTACCACTGGCCGAGCAGGCCCTGGTTCACCCGGTCCTCGATCAGCGTTTTCTTGTCGATGACGGTCATCGTCGTCTCCTGGATTGGCCGCTCAGTGTTCTGCTTTGGGGAGATAGTGCAGGATCTTCTCCTCAACGCGGGCGAGCACCGTATAGAGGACGATCCCGATCAGCGTCAGGAACAGGATGGCGTTGAAGACCATCGCCGCGTTGGCCTGTCCGCCGCCATAGGAGATCAGGAAGCCGAGGCCGGTGTTGCCGCCGACCAGTTCGCCCACCGTCACGCCGATGACGGCGAGCGTCGAGGCGATGCGCAGGCCGGCCATCAGGTTGGGCAGCGTCGACGGCATCTCGATCTTGCGGAAGATGCCCCAGCGCGACAGCTTGTAGGCGCGCGCGAGGTTGACGAGGTCGCGGTCGACCGTGCGCATGGCCTGCAGCACGTTCACCATCACCGGGAAGAAGACGATCAGCACGGTGACCAGCAGCTTGGGCATGGCGTTGTAGCCGAACCACATGATGAACAGCGGCGCGAAGGCGACCTTCGGCGCGATCTGCAGCGCCAGGATATAGGGCGACAGCACCTTCTCCCAGAAGGCCGACATGCCGAGCAGGTAACCCATCACCGCGCCGAGCGCGCTGCCGATGGCAAAGCCCAGCACGGTGTAGAACGCCGTCGACATCGTGTGGCTGAACAGCCGCTCCTGGAACCACATGCGCTTCAGTTCGACGAGACAGTCTGAGACCGTCGGGATGATGAACTTCGGCACGTCGAGCGCCGGCGGCAGGAACTCCCAAAGCAGGAGGAAGCCCGCAAGGATGCCGAGGCTCGCAAGCAGAGTGCCGTGGCGGGCAAGCGAGAAGCTCCGGCGGGGCTTCACGCCGGCCGGGACGCGGGTCCCGGCCTGCTGAGCAGCGACAGTCATTACTGGATGAACTCGTTGGTGTAGAGATCTTCGACGGGCACGGCGGTCTGGACGATGCCGTTGTCGACGTAGAACTTCTGCACCTTGGCGATGCGCTCGGGGTCGAAGGAGCCGAGCGGCTGGTTCTCGCCCTGCGGATAGACCAGCTTGGCATAGGCGCGCATGATGCCTTCGATCTGGGCCTCCTTGCCGGCGTGCTGCGGCATGAAGCTGACATAGTCGGCAGCGGCCTTGGCCGGATCGGTGGTGATGTCGTTGATACCCTTCATGACGGCGCCGACGAAGCCCTTCACCATCTCAGGACGCTCGGCGATGGTCTTGTCGGAGGCGATGATCGCCTGCGCCATGGCGGGGAACACGGTATCGACGGGCATCTCGTCGAGTTCGACGCCGGCCGCGCGGATGGCTGCGATCCATTCCGGCACGCCGGACATGGCGTCGAGATCGCCCGAGATCATCAGCTGGATGATGCCGCCGGGGCCGACCGCCTGGATGTCGGCGTCGCCCTTCGACAGGCTTTCGGAAGCCAGCACGCCGAGCAGGTTGTAGTAGGTGGTGTCCTGGAAGGCCAGCACGCCGATCTTCTTGCCGGCGAGGTCCTTTGGACCGGTGATGCCGCGGTCCTTGCGCCAGGCGATCTGGGTCAGGCCGCGGCCGCCGAGCAGCGCCACGCCGCGGATGTCGAGGCCGTTGGCGCGAACGATGATCGGCGTGTCGCCGATGCCGCCGCCCATGTCGGCATTGCCGACGGCGACCTGCGTCGCCACGTCGGCGCCGCCCTTGCCGACCTGGAAGGTGACGTCGAGGCCGGCTTCCTTGAAGTAGCCCTTGCCCTTGGCGAGCTGGAACGGCGCGAAGGCCGGCAGGAAGTCGGGCGCCGGGAAGAGATAGGTCACCGCCTCGTCGGCGAAGGCGGCGGTGGCCGAGAAGGCGATCGCCATGGCGGCGACGGCATTGCGCAGATAGTGTCTCATGAAGTTCCCCTGGTCTCGTTGACGTTTCTGGTGGTCACAGCGCCTTCTCCTCGAGCTTCAGGTGCCCGAAGAGTTCGGCGGCGTATCGGCTCACTTCCGGCAGCACGCGCCGCTTCAGCGGCTGGTCGCGATGCGGCAGGTCGATCCTGATCTCGGCGACGATCGTGCCCGGCCGTTCCGAAAGGACGAGGATGCGGTCGGACATCAGCACGGCCTCGGCAAGGTCGTGGGTGATGAGCAGCGTGGTCTTGCCCGCCGCCGCGATGGTGCCGCCGAAGGAGTTCTGCAGCAGAAGCTTCGTCTGCGCATCGAGCGCCGAGAAGGGCTCGTCGAGCAGGATGATCTCGGGATCGATCGCCAGCGTCCGGGCGAGTGCCGCGCGCTGGCGCATGCCGCCGGAGAGCTGGTAGGGAAAATGGTTCTCGAAGCCATCGAGGTGGCAGTGGCGCAGTTCCTTCATCGCGCGTTCGCGCCGCGCTGCCTTGCCGACGCCCCTCGCCTCCAGCCCGAACTCGATGTTGGAGACGATGCTGCGCCAGGGCAGGAGCAGATCCTTCTGCAGCATGAAGCCGACATGGGCGTTGGGGCCAACGACGCGCTCGTCACTGACGAAGACCTCGCCGCGGGTCGGCTGGTAGAGCCCGGCGGTCATCGACAGGATGGTCGACTTGCCGCAGCCGGACGGGCCGACGATGGAGACGAACTCGCCTTCCTCGACCCGGAAATTGATGTCGCGTACGGCGGTCAGCGGATTGTCGGGATTGGTGACAAAGTCCTTGCTGACGCCGCGGTACTCAAGCGCCATAGCCATGCTCCGCATAGGCCGCGTCGAGTTCGGCATTGATGCCGGACAGCTCGGCCTCGAGGAGCGCGACGGACCAGTCGGCAGACCCGGAGCGCGGCGCTGCGACCGCACGCCGCGACAGTTCGGCCGCGACGGCGCCGAAATCATGCGTTCCGGTCCGGTAGATGTCCATCAGCGCGGCGGCGAAGCCCGCTTCGGCCTGCGTCAGCGCCCGTCCGCGGGACTGATGTGCCAGCGCCGGTCGGCTGGTATCGCGGGCGCGTTGTGACAGGCGGTCCTTGAAGGCATCCATGGCGACTCTCGCTATGTGTGTTCACATATGAACGATCTGTTCATATTATGATGAGGCAGCGACGCGAGCCTGTCAAGAAGGTTCGTGACCGCTTCGACGGACGCGCCGGAGAGGCCGGCGAGCGCGCGATTGACAGCCCCGGCCGCGACACCTAATCTGCTTTGAACACTTCGTTCATATTTGATCATCGCTCGATGGAAGGGGGCTTGCCATGAGGTTCGTCATTGCGGGAGGAGGCGTTGGCGGCATGACGGCGGCGCTGGCGCTCCAGAAGGCCGGGCATTCCGTCACCATCTGCGAACAGGCCGGCGCCTACGGCCAGATCGGCGCCGACGTCAACCTGCCCCCCAACGCCGTCCACGCACTCGACGGCCTCGGCATCCGGCCGGCGCTGGAAGAGACCGCGGCGCGGCCGGAGTTCCGGATCAGCCGCACCGGCGACAGCGGCGAGGAGACGTCGCGCCTGCCGATGTCGGCCGCCGCCGAGGCGAAGTACGGTGCCCCGCAGCTCACCATCCATCGCGCCGACCTGCTCGACGCGCTGCGCGGCGCACTCGCGCCCGGGACGATAAGGCTCGGCGCCCGGGCCGCCGGGATCGAGCAGGGAGATGACAACGCCGCGCTCGTGCTCGCCGACGGGAGTCGCGTCGAGGGCGATCTCGTCATCGGCGCCGACGGGATCCATTCGGCGGTGCGTGCGGCGCTGTTCGGACCGGACCATCCGCGCTTCACCGGGCTCGTCTCGTGGCGCGGCACCGTGCCGCGCGAACGGCTGGCCGGCATTCCCGACCTCGACAGCTTCACGAAGTGGTGGGGGCAGACGGCCGATCGCCAGATCGTCAGCTTCCCGCTGCGCCGGGGCGCGGAGATCTTCGTCTTCGCCACCACGCCGCTCGACGGCTGGAGCGAGGAAGGCTGGACCCTGCCCGGCGATGTCGCGGAACTGCGCGCGGCCTATGCCGACTTCCACCCGAACGCTCGGGCGCTTCTGGACGCCTGCGACGCCGTGACCCGGTCGGCGCTGCACGTGCGCGATCCGATGCCGCAATGGTCGAAGGGACGCGTGACGGTGCTGGGCGACGCGGCCCATCCCATGGTGCCCTTCATGGCGCAGGGCGCCTGCATGGCGATCGAGGACGGCGTGGTGCTGGCCCGCGCGATCGACGCCAATCCGGACGTGCGCTCCGCGCTCGCCGCCTACGAGGCGGCCCGTCGCGAGCGGACCGCGCGCGTCCAGCAGGGCTCGCTCGCCAATGACTGGCTGCGCCAGGGGGGCAATGCCGACTGGGTCTATGCCTACGACGCCTGGGCCGATCCCGTCGGCGGTCGGCAAGCCGCCTGAGGCGCAGGCGCCCTCCCCGCCGCCGGACGGCGCGGACCACCAGATGCAGAAAGGGCGCCTCATGGGCGCCCTTCCGTTTTCCGGCTGATGGAGCACGAGGCTCCCGCCGATCACTCGACGATGGTGGCGACGATGCCCGAGCCGACGGTGCGACCGCCTTCACGGATGGCGAAGCGCAGCTTCTCTTCCATGGCGATCGGCACGATCAGCGTGACGTCGACGGCCAGGTTGTCGCCCGACATCACCATTTCCGTGCCTTCCGGCAGCGTCACCACGCCCGTCACGTCGGTCGTGCGGAAGTAGAACTGCGGACGGTAGTTGGTGAAGAACGGCGTGTGCCGGCCGCCCTCGTCCTTGGTCAGGATGTAGACCTCGGCCTTGAACTTGGTGTGCGGCTTCACCGAACCCGGCTTGCACAGCACCTGGCCGCGCTCCACGCCCTCGCGGTCCACGCCGCGCAGAAGCGCGCCGATGTTGTCGCCGGCCTGGCCCTGGTCGAGCAGCTTGCGGAACATCTCCACGCCCGTCACCGTCGTCGACGTCGTCGCGCGGATGCCCACGATCTCGACCGTCTCGCCGACCTTGACGATGCCGCGCTCGACGCGACCCGTCACGACCGTGCCGCGGCCCGAGATCGAGAACACGTCCTCGATCGGCATCAGGAAGGGCTGGTCGACCGGACGCTCCGGCGTCGGGATGTAGGCGTCGACCGCCTCCATCAGCTTGCGAACCGCGTCCTCGCCGATCTCCTTCTGCTTGTCCTCGAGCGCGCAGACCGCCGAGCCGGCGACGATCGGAATGTCGTCGCCCGGGAACTCGTACATCGACAGCAGTTCGCGAACCTCGAGCTCGACCAGCTCGAGAAGCTCCGGATCGTCGACGAGATCGACCTTGTTCAGGAACACCACGATCGAAGGCACGCCGACCTGGCGGGCGAGCAGGATGTGCTCGCGCGTCTGCGGCATCGGACCGTCGGCGGCCGAAACCACCAGGATCGCGCCGTCCATCTGCGCGGCGCCCGTGATCATGTTCTTGACGTAGTCGGCGTGGCCCGGGCAGTCGACGTGGGCGTAGTGGCGCGCCGCCGTCTCGTATTCCACGTGCGCCGTCGAGATCGTGATGCCCCGCGCCTTCTCCTCCGGAGCGGCGTCGATCTGGTCGTAGGCCTTGTACTCGCCAAAGTACTTCGTGATCGCCGCCGTCAGGGACGTCTTGCCGTGGTCGACGTGACCGATCGTGCCGATGTTCACATGAGGCTTGTTACGCTCGAATTTACCTTTTGCCATGTCACTTTCCCTGGACGGCCGTTGCCGGCCTGTTGCGGTTGCCGCGCGCTTAGCCGCAACCGGCGAAAAACACAAGAGGCAGGCTGGCGCCGGACCGGACTGCAGCAGGTGCCGCCGAAGCTGGGAAACCCACTTCGGCGGCAGCCCGCGACGCCGCCGGAACAGACAATGCGCGCTCCGGGACTCAGGCGCTGACCGCGATCGCAGCCGGCTTCCCGGAGGTCCCGAGCGCCTTGTTGACGGCGGGGATGATCTTCTCGCCCCAGGTCTCGATCTGCTTCAGCATGGTCTTCTGGTCGAAGTCGCCGAGCTGCGTCTGGACGGCGATCTGGTCCGGTTTCAGCACCTCGATCTCCTCCAGCAGCCGGTCGATGACCCTGTTGACGCTGCCGACCGGGAGGTTCTGTCGCAGGGTCTCGAAGGACAGGTCCTTCTGGGTCGGCGTCTCCTTGAGCATGTAGCCGTCCTCGCTCTGCTGGCGGCGCTGGTGCAGCGCCTCCGAGAGCCGGCGCTGGAAGCGCGCATTCTCCAGATAGCTGTCGATCTCGGCCTCGTCGTCGCTGGCGTAGCAGCAGCGCAGCAGCGCGACCTTGACGTCGGTGACCTGCTTCTTCTCTGCGGCTGCGGCCTGCTCCAGCGTCTGGCGCAACCCGGCGATCGCCTCCAGCCCGCCGTGCAGGGCGGTGACGAAGAGGTTGTGCCCCTCGCGGTAGCCCCGGCCCATGCTGCGCGCGGAACCTGCGGCGATCCAGATCGGCGGGGTCGGCCTCTGGATGGTACGCACCGAGATCGCCGTCGGCGGGATCTTGATGTGCGTGCCGTCGTGCTCGAAGATCGTCTGGTTCAGACCCTTCATGATGATGTCGAGATATTCGGAAAAAACTGCCGGCGCCTCGTCGACGTCGACGCCGAAGCGCTCGAACTCGAACTGCTGGTAGCCCGAGCCGACGCCGAGTTCCAGGCGACCGTTGGAGACGATGTCGGCGAAACCGATCTCCGAGAGCAGGCGCTGCGGCTGGTAGAGCGGCAGGACGCAGACGGCGGTGCCGAGCCGGATGGTCCTGGTGACGCCGGCCAGATGCGACACCATCATCAGCGGCGACGGCACGAGGCTGTAGTTGTTGAAGTGGTGCTCGGCGAACCAGGCCGTGTCGAAGCCCGCCTTCTCGGAGGTGATGGCCTGTTCGATCGAGTTCCTCAGCACGACGTCCGACGGCTGGTGGTAGCCGCGTTGGGCGGCGAGGATGAAGGTGCCGAATTCCATGATGTTTCCTCGGTGTTTTCTTGATTGAAGGTCGGTCCGCCCGATGGCGCTCGCCTCAGGGCCAGCGCTCGACATGGGCGCGGATGGCGTTCGACCCCGCATCGACCCAACCCTTGCCGGCGGCGTAGGCGATCATCGCGCGATAGGCTTCGTGCCATGCGGCTGTGTCCGGCGCGCCCGGCAGCGCCGGCACGCGGTCGATGCCGATCAGCACGTTGCCGTCGTCGACGAAGCGGACGCCGTCGATCGCGGGCCGGGTGTCGGCATGGCCGGAGAGCCGCAGCTTGAAACCCTTGAAATCGTCGGCTTCGAGCAGGCGCAGACCGGTCGCGGGTGAATGGTCGACGATCATCCGGTCACTCTCCGTCGGTTTCGTCGGCCGGTTTGCTGGCAGGGCCGGCATTGCCGAAGGCGGTCCAGCCGCCGTCGACGTAAAGAATGGAGCCGTTGACGTAGGACGCGGCCGGAGAGGCCATGAACAGGACGGCGTCGGCGACGTCGTCGGGACGGCCCATGTCGCCCATCGGGATGCGCCGCCGGATGGCGGCAGCGTCGATCCGCCCGGCCGTCTCCAGCGCCGCGACACCCGGCGTGCGGATGTAGCCGGGGGCGACCGTGGCCGTGCGAATGCCCTGCGGGCCGAGTTCGGCCGCCATGCAGCGGGTGAGGATGTCGATGGCCGCCTTCGAGGCGCCATAGGCGTGGCGCGGCGCGAAGGGAAGGAAGGTGTTGATCGAGCCGATGTTGAGGATCATCGAGCCGCGCCGCATCGCCCTGAGCGCCTCGCGGGTGCACAGGAAGGCTCCCGCCAGGTTCACGTCGAGTACGGCTTCGAGGTCGGCCGGCCCCTGGTCGAGCGCCGGCTTGAAACCGTCGGCCACGGCCGCGTCGTTGACGAGCAGGTCGATGCGGCCGAAGCGGGCGGCGATGTCGGCGAAGACGCCCACCACCTGGTCTTCCGAGGTGACGTCGAGCGCGTAGCCGGCATGCGATTCGCCGAGCGACCGCGCCACCGTCAGGGCGCCCTCCCCGTCACGGTCGGCAACGACGACCGTGTCGCCATTGGCGGCGAAGGCGCGCGCGATCGCCTCGCCGATGCCGCGGGCAGCCCCCGTGACCACGACGACACGCCCGCTCGCGGCCATGTCGGGACGCGCCAGCTCGTCCGGCGGCGTGCCGTCGACCGGCGGGTGCGCCTCGCCCGGCTGGTTGAAGGAGGCCCAGCCGCCGTCGACCGCCAGCACGGTGCCGGTGACGTAGCGCGCGCGGTCGGAAGCAAGGAAGCGGGCGGCATGGGCGATCTCGTCTGGCCGTCCCATGCGCCCGACCGGCACCCGCCTGCGCACCGCGGCGAGATCCGCCTTTCCCGTGCGCTCGAGTTCGGCGACCATCGGCGTACGGACATAGCCCGGCGCCACCGCGCTCACCCGGATGCCGCGCGCGGCCCATTCGCAGGCGAGCGACTTCGTGAACGAGATCAGCCCGGCCTTCGACGCGGCATAGGCGTTGCGGCGCGGATTGCCGAGCACGCCCGCGAGCGAGGCGATGTTGACGACGACGCCGCCGGGCTTCATGCGCCGCACCGCCTCGCGCGCCATCACGAAGGGACCGACGAGGTTGACGGCGATGGCCTTGCGGAAGGCGTCGAGCCCGGTATCGACGGTCGCCGCCATGGTCGGCCCCATCGCGGCATTGTTGACCAGCGCGTCGACCCGGCCGAACCGCTCGTCGATGCGGGCGTAAAGCGCCAGGATGTCGGCCTCCGACGAGACGTCGCAGGCCAGCCCGAGGTGGCGGGGGCCCAGTTGCTGCGCCAGCGCGACGACGTCCGAGCCCTGCAGGTCGACGGCGACCACCGTGTCGCCGTCCTCGGCAAAGAGCCCGGCGAGCGACCGTCCGATGCCTCCCGCCGCGCCCGTCACGATGACGATCCTGCCCGTGTCGATCATGTCAGTTCCTCCCCGGCCGGCGCACGTCAGGTGACGGGCGCGAGGCGACGGAACGACCCGTCGCGATAGATCAGTCCTTCCTGGTCGAGCGACTCGGCCGCGACCACCCGGCCGAAGTAGATGTTGTGGGTGCCCGATGCGATGCAGTTCTCGACGACGCAGTCGAAGCTCGCCAGCGCGCCGTCGAGCACCGGCGCACCGGTCACCTGCGGCTGCCAGCGGCCCTCGGCGAAACGCTCCTCGGGGCTGAGCTTGGAGGTGGAGAACAGGCGGGCGACGAGATGCTGCTCCTCCGTCAGGAAGTTGACGGCGAAGACGCCGCTCTCGGCAATGATGGCCTCGGCCGAAGCGCCCTTGTTGACGCAGACAAGGATCACCGGCGGACTGGCCGACACCGAGCACACCGCCGTGGCCGTCAGCCCGTTGACGTGGCTGCCCGCGCGCGAGGTGATGACGGCGACCGAGCAGGCGACCTGGCGCATGGCGATCTTGAATTCGCTCTCGCCGATTCCGGCCGGAAGAGGCGCGCCGGTCGGCTGCGCCGCCCGCTCACCGCGCACCGGAACGACCTCCGAAAGGTGTCCGTCCGGCGATCGTGTCCTGCGCATGGGATCCCTGCTCCCTCACTGATAACCGTTCCCTGCCCGGCCGACGGAAGGTTTCATCGGGCAGAGCCGGTTGCATGCGGCACCTTCAAGCTTCGGTCGATCGGTTCGGCTGCGCGGTCCCCGCCGCGCGGATCGCGGCGTAGATGGCGTCGTCGGGAAAGGCCGTGCCGATCGGCCGGCGCGGGCCGAAACGAGCCGCCTCGTCCTCGGCCGGCGGCTGCTGCTCCTCGACCCAGTCGTAGGCGACCACGCGGTCCGCGACGCGCCACTCCCCGCCCCGCTTCTCGAAGCGGTCGCAGTAGCGCCCTGCCAGCAGGTACTGCCGCAGCGCGCCCGCCCTGTCGGGACCTCGCTGCAAGGCGCTGAAATAGCTCTCGACCACCGCCACGTCCGGACCCGTGAACTCGATCAGGATGTTGGAGACCTGATGCACGTTGCGCGGTCCCGCCCGGAACACCTCGACCGCATGTCGGATGAACCCTTCCGCCGATCCGTTGTAGGCGCCGTGGCAGTCGTGGGCATCCTCCCAGTAGGAGGAACGCAGCGCCGCCTCGTCGGCCCGGTCGATGCCGCGGCAGTAGCGGTAGATGCAGTCGCGGATCGCCTCGCGATCGAGGAGTTCCAAGAGCTTCGCGTCGTTCATTCCCATTACTCCAACAAGCACGTCAGGCCTTCGGCACGATCAGCGCATCGAGCGCGACGAGCCCCTTGCCTCGTTCCAGCACCCGCACCGGATTGAGATCGATGCTCTCGATGCCCGCCGCATTGGCGGCAGCGAAACGCGACAGATCCGACAGCATCCGTGCAAGCGCCTCGATGTCGGCGGGCGCTCCGCCGCGCACGCCTTCGAGCATCGCGAAGCCGCGAATCTCGCGGATCATCCGGTGCGCCTCCGCCACGCCGAACGGAGCGGCGCGGAAGGTCACGTCCTTCAGCACCTCGACGAACACGCCGCCGAGGCCGAACATCACCACCGGCCCGAAGGCCGGATCGCTGGTCACCCCGGCGATCACCTCGACGCCGCCGGCGATCATCGGCGAGACGAGCAGGCCGTCGATCCGTGCGTCCGGACGGTGCTTGCCCGCCCTCGCCAGAATCTCGGCCGCGGCGGCACGCACCTCCGCCTCGTCCTTCAGGCCGACGATCACGCCGCCGATCTCGGTCTTGTGGGCGATGTCCGCCGAGGCGATCTTGACGACGACCGGGAAACCGATCGCCGCCGCCGCCGCTCCCGCATCCTCGTCCGGCCGCACCAGCGCTTCCTTCGGGAACGGGATACCGGCCGCCGCCAGGATGCGCTTGGCCTCGTGCTCGCCGATCGCGTTCCTGCCGATGTCGACCGTCGCGGCGGGTAGCCCCTGCTCGGCAGCGGCCTTCGCCCGGTCGAAGGAGCGGCGGAAGTGGACGAGCGCGCCGAGCGCGTTCATCATGGCCGTGCCGTCCTCGTGGACGAGAAAGCCCTTCTCCTCGTAGGAGCGCACGATTTCCGGCGGTGCCGACATGGTAAGCGCCATGATGGTGCCGCGCGACGCGGCAGACGCCGTCTCCAGCACCTCGCGCAGCCTGCCGGCGAAGGTGGGGCTTGCCGGGCCGCTGCCGAAGATGCCGGTGAAGAGGTCGTAGCCGCCCTTTTCCAGCATGGCGGCAATGTAGCTGGTCATCAGCGGCAGGTCGGTCAGCGCCTGCGCCGTCGCGTCGACCGGATTGCGCGGCGAGGCGTAGGGCAGCATGGCCTTGAGCTCGGCCTGCGCCTCCTCCGGCATCGGCGCGACGTCGAGGCCGGCGGCCTCGGCGTCGTCGGCCATCTGGATGCCGAAGCCGCCCGACAGGGTGAAGATGCCGAGCGTGTTGCCGGCCGGATAGATGCCGCGCGAGCAGGCATAGGCGACGTCGAGCTGTTCGGCGGTCGTCTTGGCCCGCCAGACGCCATACTGGCGGAACACCGCGTCGAAGATGGCATCGGAGCCCGCGAGTGCTGCCGTGTGCGAGCTCACCGCATGCGCGCCGACCTCGGAGCGGCCGACCTTCATGAAGACGATCGCCTTCTCGCGCTCGCGCGCCACTTCGAGCGCTTCGACGAAGGCGTCGCGATTGCGGATGCCTTCGGCGTAGGCCATCACGACGTTGACGTCCGGCTGCTCGACCATCCAGCGCAGCGCTTCGGCGACGTCGACGTCGCATTCGTTGCCGGTGGTGATCCAGTGGCCGATGCCGAGGCCGCGCTGGCGCGCGAGATGGGCGATATGCGATCCATAGGCGCCGCTCTGCGACACGACGCCGACGGGACCGGGCTCGATGAAGGCGCCGTCGAGGATGGCCGAAAACGTGCCGTAATAGCCGGTCGCCGAGCTGAAGACGCCGAGACAGTTCGGCCCTAGCAGGCGCATGCCGCTCTCGCGTGCGATGGCCGCCATCTCGTCCTGGATCGCCCGGCCCGCCTCGTCGGTCTCGGCGAAACCGGCAGAAAACACGATCGCGGCCTTCACCTTGCGGTCGGCACAGGCGCGTACCGCGTCGAGCGTTCCCGCAGCCGGAACGGCGAGGATCGCGACGTCCGGGGTTTCCGGCAGGTCGGCGATGGAGGCATAGGCGCGCAGACCCTGCACCGTGTCGCGCTTCGGGTTCACCGGATAGACCGCGCCGCGATAGCCGGCTTCGCGCAGATAGCGAAGGGGCCGGCCGCCGATGCGCTGGGCATCGTCGGAGGCGCCGACCAAGGCGATCGAATTCGGCGCGAGCAAAGCGGAAAGGGCGTTCATGCGGTCGAGCATCAGGAGGCCTTCGCGACGGGTTCGGCTACCGACGCGCCGAAGCGCGTCTCGGGCAGGCCACGCACGCCGAGCCCCTCGATGGCAAAGAGGCAGCCGCCCTGCGGATGGCGCGAGATCGCGCGACCGGAGCCGGAATCCTTGATCGAGGTGACGTAGAGCGTCGACAGGTCGTCGCCGCCGAAAGCGACACAGGAGGGCATGTCGGTCGGTGCGTCGATCAGCCGGTCAAGCTTGCCGGCCGGCGTGAAGCGGGCGATCTTGCCGACCTGGACGAGACAGACCCAGATGCAGCCGTCGGCATCGACCGTCGCGCCGTCGGGACCGGAATCCCAGGGGTTGGTGTCGACCAGCAGGCGCGGATCGCCGACCGGCGTGTCGCCCGGGCCGTAGGAGAACGCCCTGATCGCCCGGTCGAGGCTGTCGGCAAAATACATCGTCCTGCCGTCGGGGCTGAAGCAGAGCGCGTTGAAGATCCGGATCCCGGTGGCGAAGACCTCGGAGTTGCCGTTGCGGTCGACGCGCCAGAGCTTGCCCAGAGGATCGGCGTGCACGCCCATCGTGCCGCACAGGAAACGGCCGAAGCGGTCGTTCTTGCCATCGTTGAAGCGGACCTTGGGGTCCGGTTCCGGCTTGAAGATCGGGCTGAACGCGCCCGTGTCGAGATCGAGTTCGTAGATGCCGTCGGCGAGCCCCGCGACCAGCGTCCTGCCCGCGCCAAGCGCGACGGAGCCGACCATCGAAGGCGTCTTCCAGGAGCGGAACGTGCCTGCGGCCAGATCATGGGCGTGGATCAGCCGCGATACGCCGTCGACCCAGTAGAGGGTCCGGTCGCGACCGTCCCAGACCGGGCTTTCGCCCAACAGATCAGCGTCCCGCGAGACGAGGTGGAACTTCGGGTTCATGAAAATGCCTTGGAAGAACGGGGGGTGGCGAAGGGGCAGATGCCCCTTCGCCGGAGCCTTGGGAGGCTTTACTGGGTCTTGAGCAGCGGGCAGGTGCTCTCCGCTGCCGGCCGCCACACGTCCTCAGCGGGGATCGTCGACGTGACGGTGTAGTAGTCGTAGGGCTGCTTCACCTCGTCGGGGCTCTTGATGGTGACGGCGTACATCGGGCGCATCACCTGGCCGTCGGCGCGGATCTTGACGTCCTTCATCTGGAAGTCGTTGATCGGCATCTCGTGCATCTTGGCCACGACCGCCTCGCCTTCGTCCGTGCCGGTTTCCTTGACGGCCTTCAGGTAGTGCGTGATCGCGCTGTAGGTGCCCGACATGGTCTCGTTGGGGATGCGGTCGCGGAAGCGCTTCTTGAAGCGGTCGGCGAATGCGCGGGTCTCGTCGTTCAGGTCCCAGTAGCCGGGCGTGACGATCGACATGCCCTTGACGGCCTCGAGACCGATGCCGTGGACCTGGTTGATCTGCAGACCGAGCGCGACGACCTGCTGGCCGCCGTCCTGGATGCCGAATTCCTGCGACTGCTTGACGGCATTGGCGAAATCCGAACCGGAATTCGCCAGCACGATGACGTCCGCCCCGCTCGCCTGCGCCTGCAGGATGTAGGACGAGAAGTCGTTGCTGTTGAGCGGATGCAGCACCGAGCCCAGCACCTTGCCGCCGGCATCCTCGATGAACTTGGTCGCGTCGGCCTGCCACTGCTTGCCGAAGGTGTAGTCGACGGTGATGAAGTAGTAGGTTTCGTTCCCGGCCGCGATCATCGACTTGATGACGCCCTTGGCGAGCGAATAGGTGTCGAGAACCCACTGCGTGCCCATCGGCGAGCAGGCGTCGTTGGTGAGGCCCGAGGACGCGGTGCCGGCCAGCATGTAGGGCTTCTTCTTCTCGGCCATCATGGCCTGGATCGCGATGGCGATCGACGAGGCCGAACCGCCGACGATGGCGTCGACGCCTTCGTCGTCGACCCACTTCTGCGCGATCGCCGCGCCGATGTCGGGCTTGTTCTGGTCGTCGGCGATGACCAGCTCGATCTTCTTGCCGTTCACCTCGCCGCCGAAGTCCTCGATGGCCATGCGCGCCGCCTCGACGGTGCCCGGACCGCCGTTGTCGGCATAGGGCCCGGACTGGTCGTTCATGACGCCGATCTTGACCACGTCGCCCGAGATGCCCTCGGCAAAGGCCGACGGGACGAGGATGGTCGAGGCCAACAGCCCGGCCACCGCGTATCTCAACGTATGCTTCTTCATGCCTTTTCCTCCACTTTTGATCTTCGAACCCCCCGGAGGGATGCCTCCGGTCGAAGACGGTTGCATCGGCGGCTCCTGCCGCGATGGATTACGAGAATGCGAATGTCATGGCGCCGTCGACGAGCATCATGTCGCCGCTGACCCAGCTGGATTCCGCGCCCGCCAGGAAGACCGCGGCGTTGGCGATGTCCTCCGGCTCGCCGAGCCGGCCGAGCGGCACCTTCTGGCGCCGCCGTTCCCAGCCGGCCTCGTCCACGACGAGATTGGCGCCGTCGGTGCGGGTCGAACCCGGTGCGATGGCGTTGACGCGGATGTTCAGCGGACCGAACTCGGCAGCGGCCGAGCGCGTCGACGCCTGCACGGCGGCCTTTACCGCGCTGTACATGACGCCGTGCCGCATCGCGATCAGCGCCGCCGGCGAGGCGATGTTGATGATGGAGCCGCCGCCGGCCTTCTCCATCTGCGGCACCACCGCCTGGTAGCCCCAGATCACGCCCTTGAAGCCGACGTCGATCATCAGGCCGATGGTCTTCTCGTCCTGTTCGAGAAGCGAGCCGTAGCGGTTGAACATGGCGTTGTTGACGAGGATGGTCGTCGGTCCGAAGGCGCCCTGCAGCCGTTCCGCCGCCGCGAAGACCTCGTCGCGCCGCGCGACATTGGCGACGAGCGGGATCGCCCGGCCGCCCGCGGCATTGATCTCGTCGGCGGCTGCGCCGGCAATCTCGGGCTTGAGGTCGAGGACGCCGACCGCGGCACCCTCGCGGGCGAAGGCATCCGAAATCGCGCGGCCGATGCCGCGGCCGCCCCCCGTCACCAGCGCCACGCGCCCCGCAAGCCTGCCCGCCATCGTCGTTCCTTCACGCATCTGCACGTCCTGTTCCATTCAACCGACCTTCGCTGCCCTGGCGAAAGTCTCGCGCGAGGCCATCGGAATGGCGCCGCCGCGCGTCGGATCGGCGTAGGTGCCGCCGGCGCTCGCGTAGTCCTTGCCCGTCCGCCGCTCGATCACGATTCCGATCGACTCGACGTTGGGAACGTCTTCGGCCCGAAGTGCCGCCAGCTTGGGCTTGCGGGCGAGCGCCTTCTCGATGAAGGGCGCGAGTTCCTCGTCCTTCCGCCGCAGACGCTCGTCCTCGCCCTCCTTCAGCGCCGGCATGACCTCGCTGGCGAAGAGCTCCATCGCCTCGCAGATATGGTCGTGCCGGTTCATCCCGGACTGCTGGATGAAGATCATCTGGTCGACCCCGACGTCGGCATAGCTCTTCAGATGCTCGCGGACGCTGGCCGGGGTGCCGATCGAGCCCGAGCCGGGCGTCTCGCGCATCTCGTCCTTCACCGCCTGGAAACGGTTCCAGAGATTGGTGACGCCGGGCCGATGCTCGCCGTAGACGGCATAGTGGGCGATCGAGAACCCGAAGAAGCGGAAGCCGTCGAGGCCGCGACGGATCGCCTCCCCGTGGTTCTGGTGCACCATCATCCCGTTCAGCGTCGCGAAGTTGGCGTTCACCGAATGGCCGATCGGCACGCACTCGTCCGACTTGATGATCGCATAATACTCGTCGCGCCACAGCTTGGCCTGGGACGCCTCGACGAAACCGAAAACCAGCGCGCCGACGCCGTTGCGGGCCGCGCGCAGGATGCTCTCGCGGCGCGAGCAGGCCATCCAGATCGGCGGATGCGGCTTCTGCAGCGGCTTCGGCACGACGTTGCGCACCGGCATGGAAAAGAACTGGCCCTCGTGGCCGGGATAGGGCCGCATGGTCATCATGTTGGCCGTCTGCTCGACGGCCTCGCGCCACATGGCCGTCTTCTGCTCCGGCTCGATGCCGAAGCCATGCATCTCGATCAGGGAGCCGGACTCGCCCGTTCCCCATTCGACGCGGCCGCGCGACAGGAGATCGAGGGTGGCAAGCCGCTCGGCGACCCTGGCGGGATGATTGTAGGCCGGCGGCGACAGGCAGATGCCGTGGCCGATGCGGATGTTGCGGGTGCGCTGGGACACGGCGCCGAGGAAGACTTCCGGCGCGGAAGAATGCGAATACTCCTCGAGGAAATGGTGCTCGACCTCCCACATGTGGTCGAAACCCAGACGATCGGCGAGCTCGACCTGTTCGAGCGCCTCGTCGAAGAGCCTCAGTTCGCCGTCCTCGCCCCACGGCTGCGGCAACTGGTGCTCGTAAAAGACACCGAGCTTCATGGCTCATCCTCCTCCCGTCGCGGACTTTGCCCAGCGGGCGTCCGTCTCGTCTCCTCCCGGCGCCAGGGCGTGTTCGGCCTTGACGAGCGATACCTTGTCATGCGCAGTGCGCCGG
The DNA here is from genome assembly GCF_030398385.1 of Aquibium sp. ELW1220. Lineage (GTDB taxonomy): Bacteria > Pseudomonadota > Alphaproteobacteria > Rhizobiales > Rhizobiaceae > Aquibium. Next base: position 40,735 of record NZ_JAOAOQ010000022.1, read on the forward strand.
AACCAGACAAACTCGTACGTGGCGGGCAGTTTCACATCTCTGAATCTCCGCTTCGCCACAGGGACCGTCCGATGCAGAACTCGCAGGTCAAGTCGGCAACCCGAGCGATCGAGATTCTCGAATATTTCAAGCGCGTTAGGCAGCCCCGCGCGATGTCGGAGATCGCGGTGGCGCTGGGCTATCCGCAATCCAGCACGACCGTTCTTCTGAAGACGCTGGTCACGCTCGGCTACCTGAACTTCGACCGCAGCGACCGTCTCTACTTCCCCACGCCCAAAGTGACGTCGCTGGGAGACTGGATTCCGCGCGCGCTGTTCGGCACCAGCCGCGTGCTCGACGCGCTGCGCGACGTGCATGCGGCGACCGGCGAGACGGTGTCGATCGGCATCCGCAACGACGTCTATCTGCAGTACATCCAGATCATCCAGTCGGTGCATGCGCTGCGGTTCCATGTCGACGAAGGCACGCTGCGGCCGCTGACGCAGTCGGCGGTCGGCTGGATGCTCCTGTCCACCATGCCCGACGACAAGATCGACAACATCGTGCGCCGCGCCAACATCGCGACGCCGAAGCCCGCGGAGCGCGTCAAGATCGCCGACATGATGGAGAAGGTGCGCGAGATCAGGCAGACCGGCTATTGCTGGACGGAGAACGTGCCCTTCCTCGGCGGCGGCACGGTCTGCGTTCTCCTGCCGATCACGATCCAGAACCAGCCGGTGGTGCTCGGCCTCGGCGGCGCGGCAGAGCGCATCCGCCAGAACCGGGACCGTTATCTGGCGGCGCTGCAGCGGGCGGCCCGGGCGGTCCAGCCGAGCGATCCCTTCGACCAGCCGATCGACATCGAATTCTGAGCAGACCCGGCCGGCAACCGGCCGGGCCTCGCGTGCGGGCGCCTCAGTGGGCGCTGGCCGGCTTTGGCGCATCCGCCTTCGCGGCGGGCTTCCGGCGGTTGGCGAGGAATGTCGCCAGCGCCGACAGTTCGCCGACGAAGCCGCGCCGGAAGAAGACGATCACGACGAGCAGGATGACGCCCTGGCTGATCAGCGCCCACTCGCCGAAGCCGGCGAGATAGTCGTTGAGCCAGATGATGATGCCGGCGCCGAAGATCGGTCCGAGCAGCGTGCCGAGACCGCCGAGCAGCGTCATCAGGATGACTTCGGCCGAGATCGGCCAGGAGGCATCGGTGAGGGTCGCGAACTGGTAGACGGTCGCCTTCATGCCGCCGGCCACGCCCGCCATGGTCGCCGAAATGACGAAGGCGAGCAGCTTGATGCGTTCCGGGTCGAAGCCCAGCGATTCCACGCGCGGCTGGTTGTCGCGCACGGCCTTGAGTATCTCGCCGTAGGGCGAATGGACCACCCGGTAGTAGACGAAGACGCTGACGAGCGTGATGGCCATCACGACGTAATAGTAGGTGAAGTTGTCGGTAACGTCCAAAATACCGAACATCGGGTTGCGCGGGATGGCCTGCATGCCGTCCTCGCCGCCGGTGAACGGCGACTGCAGCAGAATGAAATAGATGAACTGCGAGAAGGCGAGCGTGATCATGGCGAACTGGATGCCCTGCCGGCGGATCGTCAGCATGCCGATGAGCAGGCCGAGCAGGCCGCTGACCGCGGCCCCCGCCAGGATCGCCAGTTCGATCGAGACCGGCGTCGACTTCAGGATGTAGCCGGTGACGTAGGCGGCACCGCCGAAGAACATGGCGTGGCCGAAGCACAGGAGCCCGGAATAGCCGAGCAGGAGGTTGAACGAGCAGGCGAAGACGACGAAGCACATGATCGTCATCAAGGTGACGGTGTAGAAATGGAAGGGCGCGACGGCGAGCAGCGCGATCGCCGCGGCGATCAGGAGAAGACGGATCATCAGTTCTGCTCCTTGCCGCTGAAGATGCCGGCCGGCCGAAGGTAGAGGGCGACCGTCATGAACAGGAAAATGACGACGCTGGCGGCTTCCGGATAGAACACCTTGGTCAGTCCCTCGACGACGCCCAGCATGTAGCCGGTGGCAACCGCGCCGATGATCGAGCCCATGCCGCCGATCACCACGACCGCGAAGACGACGATCATCAGGCTCGAGCCCATCGACGGGGAGACCTGGTAGATCGGTGCGGCGAGCACGCCGCACAGACCTGCGAGGCCGACGCCGAAGCCGTAGGTCAGCGTCATCATCTTCGGAACGTTGATGCCGAAGGTCTGGACCAGCTGCGGCTTCTCGTTGGCGGCGCGGAGATAGGATCCGAGCTTGGTGTGCTCGATCAGGATCCAGGTGCCGAGGCAGGTGACGACGGAGAAGACCACCACCCAGAGCCGGTAGTAGGGCATGAACATGAAGCCGAGATTGACGCCGCCGGGGATGGGGTTCTGATACGGCAGGCCGGTCGAGCCGTACTGGTAGCGCACGAGGCCCTCGACGATGAGCGCGACGGCGTAGGTGGCGAGCAGGCTGTAGAGGTGATCGAGCCCGGCCAGCGGCCGCAGCAGGACCCTCTCCAGGAACATGCCCGAGATCGCGACCAGCACCGGGGCGATGACCAGCGCCGGCCAGTAGCCGATGCCGAGGTGGTTGAGCAGCAGCCAGGCGACGAAGGCGCCGAGCATGTACTGCGCACCATGGGTGAAGTTGATGACGTGCATCATGCCGAAGATGATGACGAGGCCCATCGAGAGCATGGCGTAGAACGAGCCGTTGATCAGCCCGATCAGGACCTGCCCCATGAGCAGTTGCGTCGAGATTCCGTCGAACATCGGCTCACACCCCCAGGTAGGATTTGACGCGGCCCATGTCGGCGGCGAGTTCGTCGTTGGTCAGCGTGTCGACCACGTTGCCGTTCTCGACGACGACGTGGCGGTCGGCCACGAGCCGGGCGAAACTCAGGTTCTGCTCGACCAGGATGATCGTGAAGCCCTGCGTCTTGAGGCGCTTGATGATTTCGCCGATCTCCTTGACGACGACCGGCGCGAGGCCCTCGCTCGGCTCGTCGAGGAGGAGCAGCCTGGCGCCGGTGCGCAGGATGCGGGCGATCGCCAGCATCTGCTGCTCGCCGCCCGAGAGCTTGGTGCCGGGGCTGTTGGCGCGGGCCTTGAGATTTGGAAAGGTCTCGTAGAGCGCCTCGTCCGACAGGCCGCCCGGACGCAGGACCGGCGGCAAGAACAGGTTTTCCTTCACCGAGAGCGAGGCGAAGATGCCGCGCTCCTCGGGGCAATAGCCGATGCCGAGCCGAGCGATCTGGAACGGCCGCCGCGAGATGGTCTCCTCGCCGCCGAAGCGGATCGAGCCGGTACGCTTCTGCATGAGCCCGACGATCGACCGCAGGGTCGTCGTCTTGCCCGCGCCGTTGCGGCCGATGAGCGTCACGAGTTCGCCTTCGCGGACCTCGAAACCGATGCCGTGCAGGACGCGGGATTCGGCATACCAGGCACGGAGGTCCCTGACCTCGAGCAGCGGCGCGCCTGCCGTCCCGCTCGCCGGACCGGCCGTCTGCGCTAGGCTATTCATCCACCCCTCCCATGTAGGCCTCGATCACGCGCTGGTCGCTGGAGACCTCGTCGTAGGTTCCTTCCGCGAGCACTTCGCCGTGCTGCAGCACCGTGATGCGGTCGCACAGGGTCGAGACGACGGACAGATTGTGCTCCACGAGGAGCACGGTCCGTCCCACCGCCACCTTCCGGATCAGATCGGTGATCGGCTCGATGTCCTCGTGGCCCATGCCCGCGGTCGGCTCGTCGAGGAGCATGACCTGCGGCTCCAGCGCCAGCGTGGTGGCGATCTCCAGGGCGCGCTTCTTGCCGTAGGACAGCTCGGCTGCGGTGATGCCGCGGCTCTCGACGATGCCCACCTGCTCGAGCAGTTCCTCGGCGCGCCGGTTGAGCGGCGCCACCGCGCGCAGCGACCGCCAGAAATGGTAGCCGGTGCCGTAGGGCGCCTGCAGCGCCACGCGCACGTTTTCGAGCACGGTCAGGTTCGGGAAGATCGCCGAAATCTGGAACGAGCGGACGAGGCCGCGGCGCGCCACTTCGGCCGATCGCAGGCGGGAGATGTCCTCGCCATTGAGCAGGATCTTACCTTTGGTCGGCTGCAGCGTCTTGGTCAGAAGATTGAAGCAGGTCGTCTTGCCGGCGCCGTTCGGCCCGATGAGCGCGTGGATGGAGCCCCGCCGCACGGCGAGGTCCACGTCCTTGACGGCCGCGAAGCCGCCGAAGACCTTCGTCAGGCCTTCGCCGACCAGCGCGTAATCCGCGCCCGTCGCCGACGCGGCAGCCCCTGCCGGCACGGCATCAGCCATGGTGACCATTGTTCTCCTCCCTCGAACGCGGGAAACCCGCGGCAGTCGATCAGCTCGGCAGTCGCAGGACGGCCTTTGCCAGGATGTTCTTCTGTATTTCGTTCGATCCGCCGAAGATGGCCGGCGCGCGCGAATCCAGGAACAGGTTCATCGCGTCGACCTCGTCGTTGCCGGCCTCGATGTCGTCGAAGAACCGCGCGTCCTCCCCGGCCAGCATCAGCGTCTCCTCGGTGATGCGCTGGTAGAGCTCGGTCGTGAAGATCTTCAGCATCGAGACGTCCGCACCGAGTTCTCCGCCGTCGCGCAACACCTTGGCGAAGCGATCGAAGGCCGAGCCGAGATCATAGATGTCGAGGCGGTGCCTGGCATAGCGCGACAGGAAGGCCGGGTCGTCGAACGCACCGCGGGCGCGGGCGAGTTTCTCCAGCCGCTCGATGGCGATCTCGGGGCGCGTCGTCGCGCCGAGGAAGATGCGCTCGTGGCCGAGCACCGACTTCGCCACGTCCCAGCCCTGGTCGACCGCGCCGACGACGTTTTCGACCGGGACCCGGACGTCGTCGAAGAAGACCTCGCAGAAATCGGTCTCGCCGCGCAGATTGGCGATGGGACGCACGCGCACGCCGGGCGTGGTCATGTCGATGAGGAGAACGGTGATGCCCTTCTGGCGCACCTTCTCGTCGCGGCTGGTGCGCACGAGCGCGAAGATCCAGTTGGCGCAATGCGCGAGCGTCGTCCAGATCTTCTGGCCGTTGACGACGAAGACGTCGCCGTCGCGCACCGCGGCGGTGCGCAGGCTCGCGAGGTCGGAGCCGGAATTCGGCTCGGAATAGCCCTGGCACCAGACATGCTCGCCGGTGAGGATGCGCGGCAGGTAGTGCGCCTTCTGCTCCTCGGTGCCGTGCTCGAGCATCAGCGGGCCGATCAGGCCGAGCCCGTGGTCGGGAATGCGCGGGCAGCCGAGCCGGCCCCATTCCTCGACATAGATCATGTGCTTGGCCGGCGTCAGGCCCATGCCGCCGTGCTCGACCGGCCAGACGGGGGCGAGCCAGCCTTCCTCGGCCAGCGCATGGTACCAGACCGACACCTCGTCGAAGAGCGGCCGCTGCTTGCGCATGAAGCGAAGGTCGGCCGGCAGCCGGCGCGCGACGAGATCGCGGAAGGCCTCGCGAAAGGCCTCGTCGGACAGGGCGTTCCAGTCGGTCGCGGGCGCCATCAGATCTCGTCCTTGAACACCGCCGGACGCTTCTCGATGAAGGCGCGCATGGCTTCCTTGGAATCCGCGTGGCGGGTCATCTCGACCGTCAGGTTCTGCTCGAAGCGGTAGCCGTCGCGCAGGGGCATGTTCTCGACCGTGTTGATGGCGCGCTTGGCAAGGCTCAGCGCCTTGGGGCTCTTCGAGGCGATGATGCGGGCCATCTTCATGGCCTCGTCCATGAGATTCTCGAGCGGCACGCAGGCCTCGATGATGCCGCGCCGGTAGGCCTCCTCGGCCGGAACGCGGTAGCCGGTCAGGATCATGCGGCGGGCGAGCGATTTCGGGAACAGCGACATGGTGTGGCGCGCGCCGCCCATCAGGCCGATGTCGATCTCGGGCAGGCCGAAAACGGCGTTGTCGGAGGCCAGGATAATGTCGGCGGCGACGATCGGACCCATGCCGGCGCCCAACGCCGGACCATTGACGGCAGCGATGACGGCCTTGCCGCATTCCATGATGCAGTTCGACACCTCGCGCGTGCGGCGCAGGTGGCGGTAGGTCTCGCCCTTGATGTCGCCGATGGCCTGACGGTTCTTGATGTCGGCGCCGGCGGAGAAGATCTTCTCGCGGCCGGTGATGACGATGCAGCGGACTTCCGGGGTGTCGTTCAGTTCGTCGAAGACCTCGATCATCTCGTCGGAGAAGTCACGCGAGTAGGCGTTGACCGGCGCGTTGTCCATCTTGACGACCGCGACGTGGTCTTCGATGGTCACCTTGATCAGATTGTTCCGCATGATGTCCTCCCGGCCTCAGGCCGCACGTTCCAGATTGACGAATTCGAGCCGAAGATCTTCCGGCTGGCCGAGCGTCGCGTTCAGGCTGATCGCGCGCTTCAGGTAAAGACCGATGTCGCATTCGTCGGTAAAGCCCATGGCGCCATGAAGGTGGACGGCGCGCCGGCAGATCGAGACTGCGGAGTCGCCCGCCCGTGCCTTGGCGGCGAGCACGGCCAGCCGGCCGGCCCGCGCGTCATCGTCCCGCAGCGTCTCGACCGCGTTGACGACCGCCGCGCAGGCGAACTCGGCATCCGACCACATCTCGACGAGGCGATGCTGGATGGCCTGGAAGCTGGCGATCGGCTTGCCGAACTGCACGCGCGCCCTGGTGTAGTCGATGGTGATCTCGACCGCGCGCGAGGCGATGCCGGCGAGTTCGGCTGCGAGCGCGACGCGGGCATTGCAGACGGCCTCGTCGAGCAGTCCAGCCTCGGTCGGCGCCTGCGCGATCAGGGCGGCGCCGGGCAGACGGCACTGGTCGAAGCGGATCTTTCCGATCGCGGCACCATCGACGCCGGTGGCCGTTTCGACGGACAGGCCGGCGCTGCCCGAAGGAACCGAGAACAGGCCGACGCCATCGTCCATCGCGGCGACCACGAGCAGATCGGTTGCGGAAAGGGCCAGGTCGACGTGGCGCTTGCCGCCCGCAAGCAGGTACCCGCCATCGGGTGCCGCGCGTGCCGAGACGGCGTGGCCCGCGACGTCCATCCATGCCGGAGCCAGGACCAGGCTGCCGTCGACGAGACCCGCAACGAGACGATCACGTTCGGCCGATGCCGGCGCCCGGGCAAGAAGCGTGGACGCGAAGACGGCACCGATGGCGAGCGGCTCGCTGATCAGCGCGCGGCCGAGCGCCTCGCTGACGACGGCCTGCTCGGTGAGCGACAGGCCGGTGCCGCCCAGCGCCTCGGGGACGAGGATGCCGGTCAAGCCGGCCTCGGCCATGGCCTTCCAGAGAGCGATGTCCGTGTCGGCGCCTGCCGCCCGCTTCCTGCGCACAGAGGCCGGGCCTGGCTGGCGTGAGGCGAGCGTCGACACGCTGTCGCGCAACATGGCGAGCATGCCTTCGGCATCGTCGAAAATGGATTGCGGCATCATTCCTCCCGGATGCAGCTTACGCCGTCTTGTACCGCACGGTAGGCGATGCCTCGCTGGCGGACAAACGAAACAGCTTGCTGCAGTGTCGTTTCATGAATGTGAAGTCGCCTGGCGACTTCGCCTAGGCGGGCAGCCGGTGGTCGCGAAACTGCTCGCGCAGCTTGGTCTTCTGCAGCTTGCCGGTCGCGGTGTGCGGCAGCGTGTCGACGAAGGCGATGTCGTCGGGCAGCCACCATTTCGCGACGCGGCCGGACAGGAAGTCAAGCAGCTCCTCCCGGGTCGGCGCCTTGCCAGGCTTTGCGACCACGATCATCAGCGGGCGCTCCTGCCATCGCGGATGATGGACGCCGATGACGGCGGCTTCGGCGACTCCCGGATGCGCCACGGCGGCGTTCTCCAGGTCGATCGAGGAGATCCACTCGCCGCCCGACTTGATCACGTCCTTCGAGCGGTCGGTGAGCTGGACGTAGCCGTCGGCATCGATCTTGGCGACGTCGCCGGTCGCGAACCAGCCCTCGGCGTCGAGCACGTCGCCGCCTTCGCCGCGGAAGTAGCCGGACGCGACCCAGGGGCCGCGGACCAGCAGATCGCCGGCGACCGAGCCGTCATGCGGCAGAGGCTTGCCGTCCTCGCCGCGGATGCGCAGTTCGACGCCGTAGATGGCGCGGCCCTGCTTCGCCTGCACGGTGACCTGTTCGTCCTCCGGCGCGCCGCCGTGCTTGGGCAGGAGGTTGCCGATGGTGGCGAGCGGGCTCGTCTCGCTCATGCCCCAGGCGTGGATGACGAAGACGCCGAAATCGCGCCGGAAGCGCTCGATGACGGCGCGCGGAGCCGCCGAGCCGCCAATCACCACCCGTTCGAGCTTAAGCCCCGACAGGTCGATGCCCGGCGTGTCGTCGACATGCTTGAAGAAACCGAGCCAGACGGTCGGCACGCCGAGCGAGAAGTTGCAGGCCTCCGCGACCGCGATGTCGAACAGGCTTCGCCCGTCGAGCTGCGGGCCGGGCAGGACGAGCTTTGCGCCGCACATGGCGGCCGCATAGGGGATGCCCCAGGCGTTGACGTGGAACAGCGGTACGGCGAGCAGCACGCTGTCGGCGCTGGACAGGCGCAGACCGTCGGCCGCGCAGGCCGTGAAGGAATGCAGGACCGTGGAGCGGTGGGAGTAGAGCACCCCTTTCGGATTGCCGGTCGTGCCCGAGGTGTAGCAGAGCGAGGAGGCGGATTTCTCGTCGAACTGCGGCCAGTCGAGGACGTCGTCCTCGGCGGCGACCAGATCCTCGTAGGCCTCGCAGCCGGCGAGATCACCCGCCAGGTGGTCCACGTCCGTCATCGCGACGAAGCGCTCGACCTTGCCGAGCTTCGGCCGCAGGTCCTTCACGAGGCCGCCGAAGGTGACGTCGAACAGAAGGACCCGGCTTTCCGCATGATTGAGGATGTAGTCTATCTGCTCCGGGAAGAGCCGCGGATTGACGGTGTGCAGCACCGCGCCGATGCCCGATACCGCAAAATAGAGCTCGACGTGGCGGTGCGTGTTCCAGGCGAGCGTCGCGACCCGGTCGCCCGGCTTGATGCCCATGCGGATGAGCGCCTTGGCCAGTTTGGCGGCACGCGACCGGACCTGCGCCCAGTTCGTGCGCACGATCGGCCCTTCGCAGGTGCGGCTGACGATCTCGACGTGCGGATGATAGCGGGCGGCATGCTCGATCAATGTCGAGATCAACAGCTGCCTGTCCTGCATCAAGCCCAGCATGGGCAGTCCTCCCTGATGTCGAGCCGGCCTCCACCGACGCGGCCGCAAAATCGGGGGCGTGCACGGTCAAGTCAATCGACTGCACGGATGCGCGGCGTCGATTCACACCTGTGAAACTTCCGTGACGAAAGGCCGGCCGGTTTGCCTTTGCGGCGGCGGGATGGTGGAGAGGAGCGTGACATCTGCGAGGGAGGATCCGGATGAGCGTTCTGTTCAGCGAAGGCCGTATCGGCGGCGTTTCGATCGACAACCGCGTCGTCGTCTCGCCGATGTGCCAGTACAGCGCCGTCGACGGGGCCGCGCAGGACTGGCATCTCGTCCACCTCGGCTCGCTGATGATGTCGGGGGCGGGCCTGGTCATCCTGGAAGCCACGGCGGTGGAGGCGGTCGGCCGCGGCACGAATGGCTGCCGTGGCCTCTATGACGACGCGCAGGAGGCGGCGTTCGCGCGGCTGGTCGAGGCGCTGCGGAAACTGTCGCCGGCAAAGATCGGCCTCCAGCTCACCCATTGCGGCCGCAAGGCTGCCACCCGCACCATCCCCGAGCGATGGCGCGGCGAGCCGCTGCCGCCGGAGGAAGGCGCATGGACGCCGGTCGCGCCCTCCCCGATCGCCTATGACGAGGACTGGCAGGTGCCGGAAGAGCTCGACGAGGCCGGAATCCTGCGCATCATCGACGCCTTCGCAGAGAGCGCACGCCGCGCCGCGCGCGCCGGCTTCGATCTCCTCGAACTGCACGGCGCGCATGGCTACCTGATCCACCAGTTCCTGTCGCCGATCACCAACCGGCGCACGGACCGCTGGGGCGGGTCGGCCGGGAACCGCAACCGCATCGCGGTCGAGATCGTCAGGGCCGTCCGCAAAGCGTAGCCCCGCGAGCGGGCGCTCGGCTTGCGGATGAACTCAACCGACTGGACGCCGGAGGGCTCGACGCTCGACGACGCCGTCGCGCTCGCCCGCGCCCTGGAAGCGGAGGGGCTCGACTATGTCGTGATGTCGTCCGGCAACATCCGGCCAGGCATCGCCATCCCGCCGGCCGCGCCCGGCCACCAGGTGCCCTTCGCAAAGGCGATCAAGGACGCGACCGGGCTCGCGGTGATGGCCGTCGGAATGATCGTGGAGGCAAGGCAGGCCGAGGAGATCGTCGCGTCGGGTGCTGCCGATTTCGTCGCGCTGGCGCGGCCGATGCTCGACAATCCGCGCTGGGGCATCCATGCGGCGGCCGAACTCGGCGACGACATCGCCTACCCGCCGCCCTACATCCGCGCGCGGCCGAACAACTGGCTCGGCTTCCGCCACGTCCACCCGCAGGCAAACCCGCCCGCCTCGACGCTCCAGCTCGACCGGCCGCGCAGCGTGGCGAGCTGGGACCGGCCGGATATGCCGGGGAGGAAGTAAGCCTGCGTTCCTTGTAAAGGACGCCAAGGCCGGTGGGAGCTTCGTACGGGAGAGACGGTTGCCGGCCAGTCCGTTCGCGGGTTAACAGTCGATCCTCGGCGCCTTGAACCGACACTGCCGCCTCATGAGTCCTGCCAATTTCCAGCCGATCACCTTGCGTCCGTACCGTCCGGAGGACCTCGAGGATTGCATGACGATCTGGAGAAAGGCCTCGCTCGCCGGCCATCCGTTCCTTTCGCCGGCGGAGATCGAGGCGGACGAACCGCTCGTGCGCGATGAGTACATGCCTATGGCGGAGATCACTGTCGCGTCGCTCGACAGGTGCGTCGTCGGCTTCATCGCAATGCTGGGCGACGTCGTCGGCGGGTTGTTCGTCGCGCCCGAACAGCATCGCCTGGGCATCGGTCGCGCCCTCATCGCCTTCGAGGCCAAACGGCGCGGCCGGATGACCGTCGAGGTCTACGAGGAGAATACGAAGGCGCGCGCCTTCTACCGCGCCTCGGGCTTCGTCGAGACCGGCAGGCGCAACACGGACGATCGCGGGCGCCCGTACCCACTCGTCGGCATGGACATGGCGGCAGGGAGCACCGCCCGCGACAGGTGAACGCCTCGATCGGCCACGTCCATTCCCGGTTCGAGGAGTTCAACGATGTCACCTATGGCGACCTCGCGGGCCTTGCCTTCCCCGGATCGCCGGAATGGTCAAACGGGCTCGGCGGCCGCTACGACTTCCGCAACGGGATCTATCTCGGCGCCGACGCCAAGTAAACGTCGAGCTACCTCGCCCGCTTCGGCAGCCTGCCGCACGACGTGATCGACTCGCGCGTGATCGTGAACGCGCAGGCCGGTTACCGGACGGAGGACTGGGACATCAACGCCTTCGCCGAGAACCTCCTGGACGAGCGCTGCTTCGTCTACAACGACAACGACGTCGCCGCGACGCTGGGCAAGCGGCGGACGCTCGGCCTCAACGTCAAGTTCAACTTCTGACGGACGGGGTCCGCACGGACGATCGGGCGCCGGCCGGCCATCATCGTGCAAGCCGGGTGGCGATCGCAGCCGGCAATCCCGCCGAGGCCTTGCCGGGCGGACGCGCATAGCTGCCGCGGTCGGCGCCCTGCGGTCGCAGCCGATGCAGGGCGACGGCGTGGACAACGGCCGCCTGCACGGGATCGACGAGGATCGCCGGGACATCGCCGGCGATGTCATTGGCAAGGCCCGCGATCGGCGCGCCGGCAAGCACGAGCACGTCGGCCGCCTCGGCTGCACACAGGCAGGTGCGCAGGAGCGGCTCGCGCATCTCCTCCGCCACGCTCGAGATCGAGCCGAACCCCTCGTCCGGGGTGAAGGTACCGGCAAAGCGCGTGGCGAGCCCTGCCCTCGTCACCTGCTCGTCGTACCACGGCCGCATGCGCCGCGAAAACGTGACGAAGGCGAAGCGTTCGCCGAGCGAGAGCGACATGATCATGGCCGCCTCGGACATGCCCGTGACCGGCAGGTCGAACAGTTCGCGCGCCGCCTGGAGCCCCGGATCGCCAAAGGCGGCGATGACCGCCGCATCGAAGGTCCCTGCCCTTTCCGCCAGCCCTTCGAGGACGCCCGCACCGGCGATCTGCGCTTCCGCGCGCGAGGAGATGTAGGGAAATCCCGATCCGGCGGTGACGGGGACGAGATCGACGTCGGACGGCAGCACGCAGGACGCCGACGCGGCCAGGCGCTGAGTCAGCGCGGCGGTGGTGTTGGGGTTGAACAGCAGCAGGCGCATCAGTAGCCGAGCCTCTCGGGCAACCAGGTGACGAGGCCGGGGAAGACCATGCACAGCACGAGCACCGCGTACATGGTGGCGATGAAGGGCCAGCTCTCGCGGACCAGTTCGCCCATCTTCACGCCGGTGATGCCGCAGACGACGAACAGGACCACGCCGACCGGCGGGGTGAGCATGCCGATGACGAGGTTCAGGACGAACAGGAAGCCGAAATGCAGCGGGTCGAGCCCGTACTGCATGGCGATCGGGTGGAACAGCGGCACGAGCATGATGTAGGCCGCGTTCGATTCCAGGAACATGCCGACGACCAGCAGCATGACCGCGATCAGGCACAGGAACAGGAACGGGTCATCGGTCAGCCCCTGCAGCAGCCCGGCGAGCTTCATCGGCAGCAGGTCGATCGTGAACAGGAACGTCACGGTGGAGGCGAAGGCGATCATGGCGCCCACCATCGCCGAGGTCTTCGCCGCACCCAGCAGCACCTCTGGCAGGTGACCGAGTTCCAGCTTGCGGGTGACGAAGAAGCCGAGGAAGAGCGCGTAGCAGACGCCCACCGCCGCGCCCTCGGTCGGCGTGAAGATACCGCCGACGATTCCGCCGATGACGATCACCGGCATCAGGAACACGACGAAGCTGCGCCTCGTCTGGTGCAGGATGTTCGCGAGCGAGACCGGCGTGCCGGCGAGCGGATAGTCCCGCTTCCAGGCGATGAACCAGCACAACACCATGAAGCTCACGAAGAGGATCAGCCCCGGCACCACGCCCGACATGAACATCCCGCCGACCGAGACGCTGGACCCCGCCATGAAGGCGTAGACGATCATGGCGCCCGACGGCGGAATGATGGGGCCGAGATTGGCCGCGGCCGCGACGATGCCGGTCGAGAAGCCGAGGCCGTATTGCTGGCGCAGCGACGGGACCAGGGTGGACGAAAGCGCGGAGGCGTCGGCGACCGCGGCACCCGAGACCGAGGCGAGGCCGGCGCCCGACAGGATGGTGACCTGCGCCAGCCCGCCGCGGACCCGGCCGATGAAGGCATTCGCGAACTCCACCAGCCGCTCCATGATGCCGCCCTTGAGCATGAGCTCGCCCGCGATCATGAACAGCGGGATCGACATCAGCGGGAAGGAGTTGACGGCGTTGAGAAGGCGCGGCGCCAGCACGGCCGCATCGAAACCTGCCAGCCACAGGCCCGCAAGCGCGGAGACGCCGAGCGAGAACGCCAGCGGCATGCCGAGGAAGGCGAGCACCAGGAACAGGACGATGACGAAGAGGCTCATGGGCCGGTGACCTGCGGGGACAAGGCGAGACGGGCGAGATGCAGCGCCGCATGCAGCGAGCCCGCGATGATGGGGAAGAAGAAGACGCTCGAGGTGACGTCGATCGAGCCGAGCCGTTCCGACCAGGTGGCGGACGCCACGCCGATCGAGATCCAGAACACCACCGCCATCATCATCGCGGCGAGCGCGCTGGTCAGCCTGGCGACCAGACGGCGCAGCCGCACCGGCAGGCGCGACACGAGGAGTTCGATGCCGACATGCGTGCCGTCGCGGATGCCGAGCGGGATCGCCAGGAAGATCGTCCAGACGAAGGCGATCCGGCTCACCTCGTCGGCCCAGTCAAAGGACCCGTTGAAGACGTAGCGCATGACGACCTGGGCCGCGACGACGACGACCATGAGCGCTGCGCCCGCCATGACGACGAGACGCGCGCCGGAATCGGCGCGCGTCAGGATCGAGGCGAGGATGCGATCGATGGCCATCGCCTACATGCCGAGCTTCGCGGTCTCGGCGTCGAGCAGCTTCACCAGCTCCGGATCGAGCCGGGCCTTGGTTTCGGCCGCGACGCCGGCGGTCTTCTCGCGCAGGGCGGCGGCGAGTTCGGGCGAGACTTCGGTGAACGCCATGCCCTTGCCGACCAGCGTCGCCAGCCCTGCGGCGTCCTGTTCTGCCGCCAGTTCGCGCTGGTAGGCGACGGCGGTCGCCATCGCCTCGCGGACCATCGCCTGCTTGCTGGCGTCGAGGCCGTCGAACCACTTCTTGTTGGCCGCCACGGAGATGAAGTCGAAGAAGTGCCCGGTGTTGGAGATGTTCTTCTGGACCTCGGCGTATCCGGCGACATTGATGATGGCGAAGGGGTTCTCCTGGCCGTCGATGACGTTCTGTTCCAGCGCCGAATAGAGTTCCTTCACGTCCATGGCCACCGGGTTGGCGCCGAGCGCGCGGAAGGTGGCGAGGTGAGTCTCGTTGGGCTGGAGGCGGATCTTGAGGCCGGCGATGTCGTCGATCGTCCGGATCGGACGGACGTTGTTGGTCAGGTGGCGGAAGCCGAGCTCCATGTAGCCCATTGAGGTCATGCCCTCTTTGGCCAGCTTGGCGTCGAGTGCGGCGCCGACCGGGCCGTCGACGATGGCGAAGGCCTGCTCGCGGCTCTGGAACTGGAACGGAAGCCCGACGACCTCGAGCTCCGGCACTGTGCGGGTGAGGTAGGCGGTGCCGACCCACATCAGCTCGATGGCACCGATCTTGACCGCCTGCACGTTCGCGGCCGCCCCGCCGAGCTGCTGGGCGGGGAAGACGTTGACGTCGATCTCGCCGCCCGACAGGCGCTCGAGCTCCGCCTCGAACTTCGCCATCGCCAGGGACGAGGCGTGTTCGGCGGCGAAATTGCCGGCGACGCGGATGAGATCCTTCGCGTCGGCGGCGGCGACCGAAAGGGCGATGGCAGATGAAGCGATGAGCGGCAGAAGGGCTTTCATGGCATTACTCCAGGGTTGCGGCGGCGGGATGGGCTTGGACGTCCGAACCCGGCCCGAAGGCGCGGGCGGTGCGGGCGCGGATGACGGAGGCGATTTCGGCCAGGGTGGCGGCGTGTTCCTCGGATGGCGCGGCGGCGAGACGGCGCTCGAACGCCTCAAACAGCGAGGGCAGATCGCCGAACCGATGCAGGGCGACGATGAAGGGATGGCCAAAACGCTCGCGGTAGCGGCGGTTGAGGTCGGCCAGACGCCGCGCATCGGCCGTCCGCAGGGACAGCAGGCCGAGCCGGTGCTGCTCGCCCGTCGATGCCTCGGTCATGCGGCCTTCGGCGGCTTCGCGCCCGGCGAGCTCCGGATGGGCGTCGAAAAGGGCTCGCTGGCGCCCGGCACCCGCTGCGACGATCGCGGCGACGAGCGCAGCCGACAGCGCGCCCTCGTCGGCGAACGGCCGCGCATCGACGGCGAGATCCACCACCCAGGGCGAGCATTCGACGAGCGGCTCCATCAGGGCGATCGCCTGGTCGCGGGATGCGGCGTTGAGGATGTCGATGGCTGCGGTCATTCGCCCGTTCGTCCGGCTTGTCGGTCTCAGGCAAGCTATCTGGAGGGCGACATTGCAATCCATGACATTATCGACAATTCTCCATACTGATTTTTCGAATGGTTCCCATGGCGCTTCACCTCGTGCCCCGCAGCCTTCAGTACGTCGAGGCGGTCGCCGAACACGGCTCGATCCAGGCGGCCTCCCGCGCCGTCGGCATCGCCGCCTCGGCGATCGACCGGCAGATCAAGCTGCTGGAGGCACGCCTCGGCGTGCAGCTGTTCGATCGCTTGACGACGGGCATGTCGCTGTCGCCGGTGGGCGAGATGTTCATCGTGCTGGCGCGCCGCTGGAAGGCCGACGAGAACCGCATCTGGTCCGACGTCAAGCAGATGCAGGGCGTCGATCTCGGCCACATCAGGCTGGTCACCATGGACAGCCTGGTCAACAGCCTGCTGCCGCGGTTCCTGCAGCACGTCGCCAGCGTCTATCCCAAGGTGCGCATCGACGTGGAGATCGCGACGCCGGACGACGCGGTGGCGGTGCTCGATGCCGGCGAAGCCGACGTCGCGCTCGCCTTTAACCTGCGTCCGCAGCGCGACGTCCACGTGATGTGGAGCGAGGAGCTGCCGCTGCTGTGCGTCATGGCGCCGGGACATCCGCTGGCCGTCCAGAAGGAGGTTCGCCTGTCGCAGGTCCGTGAGCATCCGATCGCGGTGCAGAGCCCCGCGCTGGCCATCCGGCGCATCCTGGAGGCGCGGCACGGCTGGATGTTTTCAGGCGACCGGCCGCCGGTGGTGACGAACTCGCTGCAGCTTTTGAAGCAACTGGTCGTCGCCGGCACCCATGTGGCGCTCACCTCCGAGTTGGACACGGCGCAGGAACTGCTGGAGGGCCGGCTCGTGGCGGTTCCGGTCAAGGGCGACAACGTCATGCCGCAGAGCATTTCCCTGGTGATCAGCTCCCGCCGCACGCTTCCGCGCATCGCCACCCGCGTGGCCGATCTCCTGGCAAAGGACGTCGCCGACACCCTGGCGCGCGTGAGGGCTAGGCGGGGAGAGGAGCGGTAGGGAGGGTATCGGAAGCCGGCCAGCGATGCTGGTCAAAGCCTATGGATCGACACGGACGTCCCGATAAAGCGACGGGGGATTCTTCCGCTTCACCATGCCGGGGCCTGCGGACTGATCTCTTCCTGTTCGTGCGAAAGTCCACGACCAGCGATGAACGAGGCCAGTTCGGCGACAGCGCTGCTCGTCATATCCGCCGCAAACTCCGCCCCCACCTGGACCGGCCGCCCATGGCGGCGAAGCAGTTCGACCGTCATCAAGTGGGGACGAAGCGAAACACCGACGCTGGCGAGGTGGGTTTCGAGGTGGCGGAATATTCGAATGCCTCCCGGATCCATGTCGCCCCAGTGGAACGTCGGCACCCGGGCCTCGGCCGCCAGCCTCGTGATCGTCGCGAGCGTGGGACGAGAGGGGAAGCCGCCCGCGTAGACGACGAGGGCGCGTCCGGGCCGCGCGGCCTCGCGGACATGGCGGACGAACGACGTGAAATTCTCGATCGTCAGGATGTAGTCGGGCCTGGACAGGAGACCGATCCCGCTTGCGCAGTCGGTCGGTATCCCGACATAGGGCATCGCCGGAAAGGGCAGTCCGTCCAGCGATATGTCGCCGTGCAGAAGGATCGGCTGCGGCAGGCGCCGGATGCCGGCGCCGGCGAGCAGTTCTTCCGGATCGAGGCGGGACTGGTCCGCCATGCCCCCGAACATCCTCCCCATCGCGAAGGCGACCTGCCGGACATTCCTCTCCAGCGCCTTGCTGTCGCCGACCGCCAGCCGCGAGAACGTCCGGAAATCCTGCTCCCCCTGCGGATCGCCCGACAGGCGGGCATGCACCGCCATGGCGAGGCTGATGACGTCTCGAAGCGTTCGCCCGTCGCCGCTGCGGATTCCGATGTGGGATACGCCGCGCGCCCAGGCCGCGACGGCGTCGTCGACCAGGCCGACGGCGCCGGCCGGCAGCCCCGGCCGCGACCGCAATTCCGATACGGACTCCCGCGCGAGTTCGGCGGACGGTCGCCGGTCGACCTTCCGATAGAGCACGCCGGCATCCTTCAGCCGGACACCGGTGACCCGACGCTCCGTCTTCGGGCCGGCTCGGATCAGCTCGATGCCGCCTTCCCGCTCCAGCGCCGAAAGCTCCTCGTCGAAGCCGTCCCGCAGATCCACGGTGGAGAAGCCGCCATCGTCGATCGCGGCCGTCAGGTTCTTTGCCATGGGCAAGCGTTCGTGCCGCGCAAGCAGATCGTCGATGAGCGACGCGATGGTCGAGAAGCCGCGCCGGCTCATTCGGCAGCGCTCGCCTCGAAGCCGAGGCGCTGTGCGAGTTCCGCGTCGGTCGCGTGCTGCGGATTGGCCGCGCGCATCTCGTCGCGGACGCGGTCCTTGATCCGGATGGACTCGGCGAGCGACACGTCGCCGCTGCGGAACACGTCGATGATGCAGTCGAGATTTTCGTAGACCACCGCGCGCTTCTCGGTCGGCGCGGCGATGACGACCTGAAGACCGATCTCGCGGTAGAAATCGAGCAGCGTCCGCTGATTGGGGCCGTCCATCTTGCTGAAGGCCTCGTCGAAAACGGCAAGCCCTATACCGAGATCGGTCGGAGTCGCCGCCTGGCGAACGCCGTGATAGGCGCTGGCGAGAGCGGCGCCGATGACGACATAGAACGGCACCTGCCGCTCGGCACCGCTTGCCACACCGCGCCGGCGGTCGAAACTCGTCGTCCGGCCGGTGCCGACGTCGCGCAGCCTGAGATCGTACGAGAAATAGCGGCGATAATCCTCATACACGCTGAAATCGACGCTTTCGTCGACGAGCAGCCGTTCGATCTGCCGGAGCGCCCGCTCGTGCCGCTCGTCCCGCGGCGCGGCCCAGCCGAACAGGGAGTCCAGCATGTGCTCGTCGGCTTCGCTGCTGCGGGCGAATTCATAGAGATCTTCGAACTCCGGTTTGACGGTCTCCTTCAGACTGTAGACCTCGCCGTGGAGGGGCCTTGCCCGCAGCGCCGCCGACAGCTTCTCCATTTCCACCTGAAGCTGCCCGAAGCGGCTGTTCAACTCATGGATGAAGGTCGTCTTGAAGAGGCGCGACACCCGGTCCGCTGCCTCGTCGGCACGCTCGCGGTAGCGGATGAGTTCGTTGTCCTCCAGCATCGCGATGCCGTCCGACACCCATGGCCGGACCGTCGCGATGATCGGCGCGTCCGCGTAGCCCTCGAGCGCGTCGGGGAAGTCGATGGCATAGCGTCCGAGGGCCGCGCGGATCGCATGGCCGAGTTCGCGGTGTTCCTGCATCGCTTCGAGCGCCGCCTTCGCCATGTCCGCGGCGATGCGGGCGGGGGTCCTCTCCGGATGGCTTCTGTAGCGCTCACGCAGGGATCGCAGCCGTGCCGCGGAGGTTACCAGGCTGCGGAACTGCCGGCGGCGATGGGAAAGGCAGAGGTAGGAGCCGACGCTCTGCTCTCCCGCGCCCAGCCGCGCCTTGACCTCCTCGACCGTCGACCTGAGCGACCCGCGGCTTTCGAACAGTTCGCTGCGGGATGCGTCGAGACTGTTCAGCAGGGCCTGCGACCGCTTTTCCGCGTCGAGCAGTTCAGGGTCGACCTGCGCCGATATCCGGGCGAGCCGTCGCCGTGCCTCCGCACGCCTGTCGGCCAGATCCCCCAGCGCAACGGCGAGCGCTTCCAGCCCGTCCTTCGGGTCGACGGGTCTGGCGCAGTCCTCGAGCCGGCGGATTACGTCTTCGAAAAAGCGCTGCTTTTCGAGATGGATCGCGAGAAGCGGCGCGCGCTGGTCGACCCTCTCCCGCAGCGCGATCTCCATCAGCGGCGCCGCAGCCCGGCCGATCTTCAAGCCGTCCGGACGCCGCATCTCGGTGATCAGGCCGTCATAATAGGCGCCATCCGCCATCACGGCGCGGCCGCCGGACAGGAGCTCGTCCTGGTTTTCCGCCAGCCGGACATTGCCCAAGCGGAAGACCACGAAGGCCATGGCGAGCGGATCGTCGCTGCGGATCATCGAGGCCAGGGTGCCGGGCTCGGGCACCGTGGACCGCGACTGCAGCTTGCGGGTGTTGACGACACGGCATCCCGGATAGGCGTCGCGCCCGTGCCGCAGGATCTCGGTCGCACGGTAGGCGTGGTCCGGATCGACGATGACGGCTTCGCGGTCGCGCGTCAGCAGCGCCTCGAGCACTTTGCGCCATCTCTCGTCAACGACGTCGGCGACCTCGCAGAGCGTGCGCGGTGTCATGCCCTCGCGGCGCAGGGCGTCCATCAGCCTCGTCGTCGCCGGATTGAGGGTGACGCGGCCCTGCCGGGCGCTGGCGAGTTGGCGGCGATCCTCGTCGTTCTCGGCCTCGAGCTTCCCGACCCAGCGGATGGAGTCATTCCGATGCTCGATCGTCTTCGCCATCCGGGCGGTCGCCGCCTCGGCCACCGCGCGCAGCAGTTGGTCCATCGTGCCCGGGTCGCGCGGCCAGTCGGGCGGTGCGAGATCGCGGCTGGCCTCCGCGACGCGCTCCAGCGCGCGAAACAGGTCGCCCGGATTGATGATGCCGAGCCTGTCGCGCAGGTCGAGGAGCTGGACCGCACGCGCGGCGGCGAGGTGCCGCTGCTTCAGCCGCTCCATGACGTCGGCATGGTCACGCTCCAGGCCCCGGATCTCCTGTTCGACGATGGCGCGCTGCCCCTGCGCGCCGGTCGCGGCAAGCTGGCGCCGAACGGATTCCAGCGCTTCCGTTTCGCGCCCGATCTCCGCGTTCACCCGCTCGATCTCGTCTGCGACATCGCGGAGGTCACGCGCCTTCGCGCGATGCTCCCCGAGATTCGCCAGAAGCCGGCCCAGCCCTTCGACCAGCAAGGCGGTCTTCTCGATCGCGCGGCAGTCGAGTTCCTCGGCGAGGAGCCGGTCGTACTCGTCGATCTGGGTCCGCAGCGTGCGCAGCGCCTCCAGGCGCCGGTTGAGATCGGCGATGGTCTTCTGGATCTCGCGGTAGCGGCGGATCGACTCCCGCAGTTCGGCGATGTCGATCGGCCTGGGCTCGAGCAGATAGCGGTGCACGAACTGCTCGACGGACGACAGATCGGTGAAGGAGAGTGCGGCGACGAAGGTGCGGACGAAACGGTCCGGGTCGGACGGTGCCCGGCGGGTGAACAGCGCGCGCATGTATTCGCGGATGAAGGTCCGGGGGTCGTCGGGCGTCAGCAGCTGGCCGCCGGCATCGCTGCAGGCCTGGCCGAGCCGTCGGCGCAGCACGGACCATTCGCTCGGCCGGAGCGAAGCGTCACTTCCCTCGAGCAGCATAGACGTGTCGAGACCGACACCCTCCGCAACGAATCGCCCCACCACCTCCGTCTGCTGTCCGCGGGCGGCTTCGACGGACAGGCCCAGGCTGACCGGCTTGCGCCGCCCCTCCGGATGTTCGAAGACGAGCGCGATGTGGCTTCTGGCCTGGGTGCGCAGGACGACGTCCTCGCTCAGTTGGCCGAGACAATAGCTCTCGAGCGTGCGCTCCGACCGGCCGCCGCCCTCGCCCGCCGACCGGTTGAAACGGTAGAGACGGGCCGAGCCGCCCGCCATGATCGCCTGGATCAGATCGATGATCGTGGACTTGCCGGACCGGTTCTGGCCGAGGATGGCGGCATCGCCGACGAGATCGAGGTCGGCCCGCACCATCATGTGCCAGTTCACCAGGACGATGCGCCGCAGTTCCATCATCGCCCGTCTCCCACCGGGACCTGTGCGTCCGCGTCCGGCGCCCCGGCGACCGGGCGCGACACGATCTCCTCGAGCGAGGCCACGAAATCGTCGCCGGCGACGCTGGTGACGAGCGCGCGGATGTCGAGATCCATGTCCTGCGCGTCGACGTCGAACTCTCCGAGGCGCACGATCGCCTTGCGTTCGAGCATCCGCAGCACGTCGCGGAACGCGCTCGCGGCAAGCGCGGCGCGCCGGCTGCCGGCGACGATCCCCTCATAGGCCGCATAGGCCTCGTTGAGCGTCGTGCGGACCGTTCCGTTGGCGTGGATTTCGCCGAGCTGCAGCGCCTCTTCCCAGAGCCGCCGCATGACCAGAAGGACGATCGTCTCGTCGATGCGCAGACGCGGCAGCGAAATGCGCTCGACATCCGGCAGGATACCGGCCCAGCCTTCGGTCTCGCGGTGGACGACACGATAGCCGGCCACGTCGAAATAGGCCTCGACGAGCTTCGCCAGTTCCGGGCGATGGAGCGTCTCCAGGAGCGTCGCGGCCCCACGGTCCTCCACATGCACGAACTGATGCCGCAACAGATGCGCGATAAGCTGCGTGACGCGCTGGAAGCCGCGCTCGTTGGAGCTTTCGAGGGCGTCGAACTCAATCAGCATGTGCGACCTCGAGCGTGATCCTGTCGTCAAGGCGCTTCACCTGAAAACCGGCGCAATCCACCCATGCGTTCGAGACGGCCTCGACCGACGCCTCGAACACGAACCGGCCATCGAGCGCCCGCGCGAGCCGCGACCGGGCATCGGCGCCGAGGCCGCCGGCCACCATCATCCGAACCGCATCGAAAGCAAGGAAGTCGTCGATGGTCTCGATGCTCATGGAAGCCGCCGTCGTCTCGCCGAAGGGCGGAACCCGTCTTTCGAGGAAACGGCAGATCTTTGCCGGCGAGATGGTCAGGCGATCGAGATGTTCCCTCTCGAGCCGACGCCTGAATTCGCGGACCGGATCGGCCGGCGGAAGGGCGAGATCGGCGTCGGCGATCTCAGGCCGGGAGCCGCGCGGCCTGGCGAGAAGCTCGCGCGCGACGATCGTCATCCGCGGCTCGATCAAGCCGGTGACGGCACAATCGTCCGTCCCATGCGCCAATGCGTCGTCGAGACGCCGGATCACATGCTCGCTTCGCTGCAGGAAGCTGGTGCGGCGGCCGGCATATCTGACCACGTTGCGCAACCGCGTTTCGAGCCGGGATCGGTGCTGCTGGATCGCCTGGAAGGTGTCCTCGATCCGCTCGAACACCCGGCGGATCTGGAACAGGTCCTCGTGGACGAGGGCGCGCGCCGCTGGTCCATCGGTGACCAGCCGGGCTTCGAGATAGGCATCGGCGACGGCAGCCAGGTCGATCTCGGAATCCTCCAGTGCCTCGAGCGCGCCAAGGATGGCCCGCCTGTGCCTGTAGGGATGCGCCGTGGTCGAGAGCGATGTGTAGTCGCGCAAGAGAAGACGCTCGATGAAATCCTCGAAATAGTGCCGAAGCCGATCGGCAAGCGTATCCGACGAGAGCACCTGACGATCGACTTCCCGCAGGGCGGCCAGCACACTTCTGAGATACCGTCCGAACCGGGCCGAATCCTGCGCCGCCTTGTTGAGGCCGAGCGCGTTCTCGCCCGGCTTCTCGCGGACCGCACGGATCGCGTTCCGCACCTCCACGACGAGCCCGCCGAGCTGTTCGGCGCCGCCCTCCTTCAGGGAACACAGGAACTCGGCGAGACGAATGGCGCCGGACGGCATCTCCACGGTCGTCTTGAGGCCGTAGCTCGCCTCATCCAGCCATCCCGTCTGCAGCATCCGGTTGTAGATGTGCCGGGACCGGATGATGGCGGTTCCGGTGGCCTGATCGTCGACGCCTGCGACGCGACGGCGCCTGACCCGCCGTCCGGTCCGGGTGACGAGCCGGTCGAGATCGACGGCAGCTTCGTCCTCGGCCCACAGAGCCGGATTGCGGGTGATGCAGTCGTAGATCACGCCGACCACCTCCGCCTCGGTCGGGAAGCGGAGGTCGGACCGGTAGAACTCGTCGTAGACCGCCAGAACAGCACGCTCGTAGAGCAATCGGTTTCCGCCGGAAAACACCGTGAAGATGTCCGGGTCGAGCTGACCGAAGAGTGGCTGACGCGCCGCGTCGGATACTGAAGACACTGCGGCCTGCTTTTTCACGATCCTACCATCGGCCGGAAAAGTGTACGGAGCGGACAAACTCGTCAAGCGCCGGGATACGACCTTGCCGCAATTGATTCGAACGAGGTCCATCTGTTTTATGCAATACTTGTCGATACGATCGTGTATCGGCCGTTCCAATGACCCGCCGTACCGAATTCGATCGCCGCCCGTCTGGCCGCAGGGCTTTGCCCGTCCGCGACGCGGGCGAAGTGTGGAGCCAGCATATAGCGATGCTGGCGTAAGCGGATCCGACGGCGACGGACGCAGCCGGGCAGATGGAACCAACCGGGCAAACCCGATCGCCCCGGCAGTGCTATGCCTGTCGACCGAACCGCTCCCTGAGTTCCCGGCGCAGCACCTTGCCGTAGGCGTTCTTCGGCAGGTCGGGCACGATGTAGACGTGCTTCGGCTTCTTGAAGCTCGCGAGATGCTGCAGGCAGACGTCGAGCAGGGCGGCCTCGTCGAGCGCGGGGTCGTCGGCCACGACGGCGACGGCGACGCTCTCGCCCCACTCGGCGTCGGGCAGGCCGAAGGCGACGACCTCGCGCACGGCGGGGTGGGCGGCGAGCACGTCTTCGATTTCCTTCGGATAGATGTTGGTGCCGCCGGAGATGATCGTGTCGTGGCGGCGGTCGAGGACGCGCAGCCGGCCGCCGGAATCGAAACGGCCGATGTCGCCGGTGTGCAGCCAGCCGCCGGCGAGCGCCCTCCCCGTCGCCTCCGGGTTTCGCCAGTAGCCCGCCATCACCACGTCGCCGCGGACGCAGATCTCGCCCTCCTCGCCATCCGGCACGTCGCGGTCGTCCTCGTCGCGGATGCGAACCTCGACGCCCGCCCGCACGTAGCCGGCCGACACCAGCGTCTCGTCGTCGGCGCCGAGATGATCGCGGCCGGGCAGGTAGGAGATCGTCATCGGCGCTTCGCCCTGGCCATAGAGCTGGTGGAAGATCGGCCCGAAACGGGCCACCGCCGCGCGGATGTTCTCGAGATGGATCGCGGCGCCACCATAGATGACACCGCGCAGGGTGCCGACGTCGTCGCGCGGAGCGGCCTCGAGCAGGCGCACGATCATGGTCGGGGCGACGAAGGCGATGACGGTGACGCCCTGCGCGGCGACGGTGTCGAAGACCTCGTCGGGGCGGAAGCCGGCGCGGTCGTGGATGATGTTGTGCCCGCCGCGGGCGAGTGCGGGCAGGAGATAGAGGCCGCTGCCGTGCGACAGCGGCGCGACGTGCAGCACGCGATCGGTGGCGCGGAAGTCGAACACGTCGGCCAGGCAGTTGACGGTGGCGGCGACGAGGTTGCGGTGGGTAAGCGTCGCACCCTTCGGCCTGCCGGTGGTGCCCGACGTGTAGAAGATCCAGGCGGGATCGTCCGGCCGGGCCGCGGCGGGAGGCGCCGGCACTGCGGCAGATGCTGGCAGAGCGAAGTTTTCTATCGCGATCACTTCGGCCGTGCTCTCCTGCGGCAGCGCGGCTGCCAGCGCGTCGACATGCTCGGCATGGGCGAAGACGAAGCGCGGCTCGGAATCGCCGGCGATCCAGGCGACCTCGCGCGGGTGCAGCTTGGCGTTGACCGGTACCGCCACCATGCCGGCGCGCATCGTGCCCAGCAACAGCACCGGATATTCGAAGCCGTTGCGGAGGAACAGGAGCACGCGGTCGCCGGGACAGCATCCTCTCGCCGCCAGCCAGTCGCCGAAGGCGGCGCAGGCTGCGTGGAAGGCGCGATAGGTGAGGCGCCGGCCGCCGTGATCGATCGCGGTTTCATCGGCACGACGGCGGGCGGCGTCGGCGAGCAGGGCGTGGACGTTCATGGCAGGCGTTCCGCAGCATGAGGAAGAGGCCGGCGGCGACCGGCCTCTCGGGAATGGGAGCAGCGGGCGACGCGGCCCGGTGCAACGGCCCCCGCACGCCCTTGGCTTCGTGCTACTGGCGCGCCAGCACGCGGTTGCGCAGCGTGCCGATGCCTTCGACCTCCAGTTCCACGAGGTCGCCGTGCTTCAGGAAGCGCATGTGCTCCAGGCCGCAGCCGTTGCCGACCGTGCCCGATCCGAAGAACTCGCCGGGGTGGAGGGTCTCGGAGCGGGAGACGTAGGCGATCAGATCCTCGAACTTCCAGTACATCGACGACGTGCTGCCGCGGCCCCATTCCTCGCCGTTGACGCGGCAGACCATGGTCAGGCCATAGGGATCCTTCAGTTCGTCGGCGGTGACGAGGCAGGGACCCATGGCGTTGCCAGTGTCGAAATCCTTGCCCTTGGCCGGGCCGAGCTGCCCGCCCATCTCCAGCGTCTGGGCGTCGCGGGCGGAGAAATCGTTGAAGATGGTGTAGCCGTAGATGTAGTCGCGGGCGGCGTCGCGGGCGATGTCGACGCCCTTCTTCCGGACGTAGAAGCCGAATTCCAGCTCGAAATCCATCAGGCTGGAGTAGCCTGGCCAGAGCACGTCCTGACCGTCGCCGATCACGCTGAACCGGTTGGCCTTGTAGTAGATGGGCTGGTCGTAGAAGATCTTCGGCACCGACAGCGCGCCCGTGCGCTCGAACTCCCTCATCGCCGCTTCAGGATCCGGCGAGGCATCGGCGCGCACGCGCCTGGCGGCAGCGAAGGACTGCTTGAGATGGGTCTCGAAGCACAGGCAGTCTCGCATCTGGATCGGCACAGGAACCGGCGCCATGAGCCTGACCGCGTCGCGCGCGACGGTGGCCGGGCCCGCCTTGCCGAGGGTCTCGTAGGCGCGGTCGAGTGCGGCGTCGCCGGCCTCGATCATCGCCTGGACCGAGGCGAAGGGCGCGTAGGCCTCGCCGTAAGCCGCCTGATGGGCCTCTGCGAGGTCAACGATCCTGCGATCGCCCTCGACGAAGGCGCCGGCGCGCGGTGCACCCTCCCGCTCGTAGGTCACGAGTTTCATGGTCCGTCCTCCCCTGAGCCCGGGTTCCGGCTGCTGTGCCTGGTCCGGGTATCTTCATTTACACGCGGCTGTAGAGAAGGGCCGCCTTCATGAGTGCCACCAGGTGCCTCGAGGTGGTCATCTCATCCTCCGGGTCGCAGCGGCCGCCCGAAAGCCGGCTGATGCGGCCGGTGTCGGCCATGGTGTAGACCATCACGCCGAGCATGGCCTGATAGCCCCAGTTGATCTCCTCGATCGTGCGATCCGGCATCGCGCGCTGCAGCGCGTCGATGACCTGGTAGGCGATCGGATCGAAGAACTCGGCCACGACCTTGCGGTGGTGCGACTTCGGATCCGACACCTCGCGCGCCAGGATGCGCGCATAGCTCGAATTCTTCTCGGTGCTGCGCATGTGGAGATTCGGGACCAGCACCGCCTTGACGATCATCTCGACCTTCCGCTCCGGATCCGGCTCCATCTCGGCCAGGCGCAGGCCGGCGACACGCTGGTCGACGATCATCGGCGCACGCATCTCGAAGATGGCGCGGTAGAGCCCTTCCTTGCTGCCGAAGTGATAGTTGACCAGCGCTACGGGGACGTCGGCGCGGAGCGCGATCTGGCGCACCGTGGCGCCGTCGAAGCCATGGTCGGCGAACTCGCCCTCGGCGGCCGTCAGGATGCGAATTCGCGTGCCCGCGGCGTTGCGCTGCGTCGGCTCGACCACAACCACC
This sequence comes from Aquibium sp. ELW1220, assembly GCF_030398385.1. Classification (GTDB taxonomy): domain Bacteria; phylum Pseudomonadota; class Alphaproteobacteria; order Rhizobiales; family Rhizobiaceae; genus Aquibium. Next base: position 67,968 of record NZ_JAOAOQ010000022.1, read on the forward strand.
TTACGATCTTCCTCGTTCCTGTCGCTTTTCGCCACGTCCCACCGACCTTGCCGGCCACGATGCCGGCTCCCTGATACGAGCGTATTGAACGCCATGACAGGTATCTTGTCAACTTGTTCAAATCTGCTACCGTTCTCTCACGACGGCACGGGCTGGGAGCGAGCGGCCGTCCAAACCGGGAGGATCTTGATGCATCGAAACGCTTTGTTGGGTGGCGCTGCCGCCATCGCCGTCGCCTGGGCCGCAGCACCCGCCGTGGCACAGGAGACGATCAATCTCACCGTCGCCACCGGCCATCCGGAGGTGTTCCTGTGGGTGAAGCATATCAAGGAGACCTTCATCCCCACGGTCGACGCGGAACTGGCCAAGGCCGGCGACGTGAAGATCGACTGGACGCAGGGCTATGGCGGCACCATCGTCAAGCTCGGCTCGGAGGTGGAGGCCTTCCAGCAGGGCATCATCGATGTCGGCCAGATGAGCGGCGTCTTCAACCCGGCCACGATGGGCCTCCTGAACCTGACCTATGCCATGCCCTTCGGCCCGGCCGACGCGCGCGGCGTCACCGCCGCCGTGGAAGCCGCCCTGACCGAGACCGAGGGTGCTCTGGCAAAGCTCGAGGAGGCGACCGGCGTGGTCTACATCGGCGGCGGCATCGCCATCGACGACTACAACATCGCCTCCACCCGCGAACTGACCAAGATCGCGGACATGAACGGCGTGAAGCTCGGCGGTGCCGGACCCAACCTCGCCTGGCTCGCGGGCACCGGCGCCGTTGGCGTGCAGGGCAGCTACGTGAGCTTCTACAACGACATCAAGACGGGCGTTTACGACGGCAACATCGGCTGGATGACCGCCAACGTTCCGGCCAAGCTCTACGAGGTGGCCCCGAACTGGAACCTGACGCATTTCGGGGCGATGTACATCGGCGGCATGGGTGTCTCGAAGCAGCAGTGGGATACCTTCTCGGACGGCACGAAGGCTGCATTCCGGGCGGCGGCCGCGGCCTATACCAAGGCCTATTTCGACGAGCAGGAAGCGCGCTACGACGCCGCGAAGAAGACGCTGGTCGAGGCTGGCGGCAAGCTGGTCGAGTTCGACCCGGCGGAACGCACCGCCTGGATCAAGGCTCTGCCCAACCCGACCGCCGCCTGGATCAAGGCGGCCGAAGCGCGGGGCGAGCCGGTACGGCCGGTGCTCGAAGCCTATCGCGACAGGCTGAAGGCGACCGGCTTCGCCTTCGAGCGCGACTACCTCGCCGAGTGACAGCATCCGGCATCTGTGCCGGACCCCGACACGGATGGGCGGCGCCGCGGCGCCGCCTGCAACTGCACCTGCGCAGGTGCCCGACGCCTGGCCCACGACGCGCCGGCGGATTCCCTTCCAACAGCTGACGGAAACGACATCATGGCCGGCGAATCCGCCATTCCTCCAGACGCTGCGCCCCTCCCCGGCCCGCCGGCCGGGCCGTTCGCGCGCGTTCTCGGCATCATGAATGCCGCCGGCACGCTGTGGATCATCGGCCTCATGCTCCTGATCAATGCCGACATCATCGGCCGCAGCGCCTTCGACGCGCCGATTGCGGGGGTGCCGGAACTCGTCGCCTTCTCCATCGTCGGCATCGTCTTCCTGCAGCTCGCCCATACGCTGCGATCCGGATCGATGACCCGGTCGGACGTGCTGCTCGGCGTGCTCGAAAGCCGCGCCCCGCGGGTGCGGCGCGCCCTGCTCGGCCTGTTCCATCTCGTCGGCGGATTGCTGATGGCGATGATCGCAGGCAAGTTCTGGCCGAGCGTCGCTGCGGCATGGCTGCAGCCGGAGCGCAACTTCATGGGCAATCCCGGCTTCTTCACCATTCCGCAGTGGCCGCTGTTCGTCCTGGTCTTTCTCGGCATCGCCGCGACGGCGCTGCAGTTCCTCGCCGGCGCGCTCGACGACCTGCGCGCGCTACGGGAGCGTTCGGCATGAGCGGCGTCGGCATCGCCTTCCTGTCGATCGGGCTCATGCTGGCGCTGATCTATTCCGGCATGCACGTCGCCATCGCCCTCATCCTCTTGTCCTTCGGCGGGGTCTGGCTGCTGCGGGGCAATTTCGACATCGCCTCGAACATGCTGGTGCTGGCCTTCAAGGATTCCATCAGCGACTACCTGTTCGGCGTGGTGCCGCTGTTCGTGCTGATGGGCCTGCTGGTGGCGGTGGCCGGCATCGGGCGCGACACGTTCGAGGTCGCAGCGCAGCTGTTCCGCCGCGTGCTCGGCGGGCTGGGGATCGCGACGGTCGCAGCCAACGCCGTCTTCGCCGCGATAACCGGCATCTCGATCGCCTCGGCGGCCGTGTTTACCAAAGTGGCGGTGCCGGAAATGATCCGCCACGGCTACACGCCGCGCTTCGCCGTCGGCGTGGTGGCGGGCTCCTCGGTGCTGGGCATGCTGATCCCGCCCAGCCTGCTGTTCATCCTCTACGGCGTGCTGACGGAGCAGTCGGTCGGTTCGCTGTTCATCGCGGGCGTGATCCCCGGAACGCTGCTGGCGGTGATCTACTGCATCGGCATCGTGGCGATGGGGCGGTGGTGGCCATCCTTCGTCGGCGGGCGGAAGGCGGCGTCCTACGACACGTCGCAGGACATGGGTGTCGCCGAGATGGCAAACAAGCTGGCGCCGATCGTCATCCTCATCGCGCTGGTGCTCGGCGGCATCTACGGCGGCTTCTTCACGCCGACGGAAGCAGGTGCTGCGGGCGCGCTCGGCGCGCTGCTGATCTCGCTCGCCAAGCGCCGGCTGACCTGGGCGAGCTTCTGGCAGGTGCTGGTCCAGACCGGCCACACGACCTCGTCGATCTGCTTCCTCATCATCGGGGCCAGCCTCTATTCCCGCATGCTGGCGATGTCGGGCATGCCGGGCTTTCTCGGCACGCTGGTCGTGGAGTCGGGCATGGGCGTCGCCGGCATCGTCGTGGCGCTGATGGTCGTCATCATCCTTCTCGGCACCATCCTCGACTCGGCCTCCATCATGCTGCTGACGCTGCCGATCGCCCTGCCGATCCTCACCGGGACCGGCGTCGACCTGATCTGGCTCGGCGTGATGGTGGTGCTGGCGGTCGAGATCGGCCTGCTCACGCCGCCCTTCGGCATCGCTGCCTTCGTCGTGAAGGCGACGCTGGGGCCGGAAAGCACCGTCACGCTTGGTGACATCTTCGTCGGTGCCGCCCCCTTCGCGGCGATGATGCTGCTGGTGCTCGTGCTGGTCTTCCTCTTCCCGTGGCTCGCAACCGCGCTCGTCTGAAACCGATCGGAGTCTCCCCCATGGCCAAGTGGCAATACACCAAAGGAATGCACGACCTCGGCAACGGCTGCTATGCCTACCTGCTGCCGGACGGCAGCTGGGGCTGGTCGAACGCCGGACTGATCGTCGACGGCGACGCGACGCTGATGGTCGACACGCTTTTCGACCTCAGGCTGACGGCCGAGATGCTCGCCGCCTACCGCGCCTCGATCCCGGCGGCCAAACGGATCGGCGTCCTCGTCAACACCCATGCCGACGGCGACCACACTTTCGGCAACCAGCTCGTCGAAGGCGCGCGCATCATCGCCACCCAGGGCACGGTCGACGACTTCGCCCGCTTCGACCCTGCCGTGGTGCAGAAGATCGTGACCAATGCCGACCAGTTCGGCAGCGCGGGCGTGTTCATGAAGGAGTGCTTTCGGCCCTTCGACTTCACCGGCATCGAACTGACCCCGCCGACGGAAACCTTCTCGGGCACGCTCGACATCATGGTCGGCTCCAAGAAGGTGCAACTGATCGAGGTCGGCCCGTCGCATTCGCTGGGCGACGCCCTGATCTACGTGCCGGACGACAAGGTGATCTACACCGGCGACATCCTGTTCACCGAAGGCACGCCCATCGCCTGGTACGGGCCGGTCGATCGCTGGATCCGGGTCTGCGACATGGTGCTCGACATGGACGTCGAGACGGTCGTTGCCGGGCACGGTCCGATCTCGACCAAGGACGACGTTCGCACCATGCGCGACTATCTCCAGTACGTTACCGACAGGTCGCGGCCGCTCTACGAGCAGGGCATGGACTATCTGGAGGCGGCCTACAGGATCGACCTTGGGGAGTACCGCGACTGGAACGATGCGGAACGGGTGGTCGTCACGATCCAGACGCTGTTCGATGATTTCGGTCAGGCGCCGGAGCGCCCTGTGCGCCCGCCGATTCCCTATTTCGCCGAGATGAAGGGCTTTCGCCACCATCTCGGCCGCGGGCCGGTGCACGAGGCCTATTGCAAGGCCTGCGGGCTTCTCCATCGGAGTTGAGGCCAAAGGCCCACCGCCTCACGCGCTGCTGGCCGGCGCAGGCCGCTCCGGACGGAAGCATCCGCACCTGCGGCCGGTTCAGCCGGCTCTTTGGCCGGCAGCCGGCCGAAGGCGATCAGAAGCAATTGCCGGGCGTGCCGTCGCCGGCCTCTCCGCCGAACCTGTAGGCCAGAACCGCCTTGAGCGCATGCTGGCTGGTGCTGGTGCCGAAGGCGCCGCCATAGTTCACCTGAACGTTTCCGCCGGATTCCGCACAGTAGAGCTTCAGGCCGGCCTCCAGTTCGAACCGCGCCTGATCGAAGGGTTCGACGATCTCGATCGGGTCGAGCCCGTCGGGCGCGGCAATGAACTGCGTCTGCGCCGACCAGGAGTCCTGCGGGGAGAGTGCGACGCCGCCGCGAACGAAGCCGCTCAGGGTCGCCCCGGAAGCCAGCGCGACCGTGCGGTTGACCTCCAGACGCGGCGTCACCACGAAAGCCGACTGCCACAGGGCAGGATAGGTCAGGTTGGCGAGGCCCACCCCGGTTTCATTGCGCTCCCGCGAATACATGAAGTAGCCGTCGAGATCGAGATAGGACACCACCTCGAAATCGTCGAACGCATGGATGTGGCTGAAGCGCAGCCGCGGATTGAGCGAGAGCATGTCGGGATTGCTCTTCGCGATTCCGTCGATCCCCTCGAAAGCGACGGTCTTTTCGGAGAAGAGCGGATATTCCTGGTCGTCGTCGTCGTAGGCGATGCCGTCGAAACTCGTGTAGGTCTGCTCGTAGCCGCCGACCTCGACGTGCCGCCGGGCGCGCCATGCGCCATAGGAGCCTGCAGCCACGAAGGTCACCCCGAACGGACCGTTGCGGTAATCGGCCGAGACGCTGGCGGAGTGGATGTTGCCTTTCAGGTCGGAGAGCGTGTCGCCGTCGCGGATCTGGCTGGAAGCGGCCTCGGAGGTGCCTACGGCGAAACCCGCGGCCCAGTTGTCGTTCACCACGCCCTGGACGCCGAAAGCCAGCGAACGCCAGTCGTCCTCGTTGGTCGGGCTGTCCTCTACGACCTCGCGCCTGTATTCGCCCCCGGCGACATCGGCCCAGACGCAATCGCGCCGATCGTTCGCATCGGGGTCGCCTCCCCCGGCCGGGCAGGACGCCGAGAGGTCGAGGAATTCGGCGGAACGCTGCTGCGTCATCGTGAACAGATGCGGGGCCTGGTGCGGCGTCAGCGTGACGACCGCGTCGCCGAGAGCCTCGTGGTCTGGCTGCAGCCGAAGCAGATTGACGAGGTAGTTGAACGGATCGTCGACATCGATGGTCTGCTCAATCGCGTCGATGCCCTCGCCCATCCGCCAGACATTGGGATCGGTGGTGCCGGAAGCGGGGTCCTTCAGGAGATCGAGGAACGGCGGTTTCTCGGCGAGGAGGACGAGGTCCTGGCCGACGACGGGATTGTTCTCGACCGAGACGCTGAAGATGAAACCGACGGCGGGCGGGGTGAGCGTCGGCGCAAAGCCCTGGTCGGTGACGCCGCCATCGGCATGGACGATGACGTAGCCGTCATCGGAGAATGCCTTGTTGATCGACAGGAGCAGCAAGGGACCCGCGCCGTCGACGGTGGCGGTTTCGTTCACGGTGATCAGGTCTGTCACCTTCGTGTCGTCGACGTTCTGCTGATTGAGGTCGATGTCGAGATAGTAGAAGCCGGAATCGGCGAGGACGAGGTGACTTCCGACCGCCGTCGTCAGTACCCGTCCCCGGTCGCCCGGCGCGAGGAAGCCCTGGTTGGTCAGATATCCGCCGGTTCCCAGCTTCACGACGTCATCGGAAATGAACAGCGCTCCGGCCTCGTTGGTCAGGTTGTTGGTGCCGCCGCCAAGATCGACATTGCCGATGATGTTGCTGGTCCGGGTGACGCCGCCGGTCAGGGCATAGTCGTCGACGAAGCCGGCACCGCGTGCCCGGTTGAACACGTCCTCGTTGCCGTCGCCGCCGAGGATGGCGAGACCATCGAGCAGCGGAAGCACGTTGGGCGCAGCGATGCTGCCCTGCGCGTACAGCGTTCCGTTGCTGGACAGCAGATTGTCGTTGCCATCGGCGAACTGCACGGCCGCACCGGTCCCGTCGGATGCCCAGACGAGCCCGATGCCGTTGCCCTCCGTTCCGTTCCGGTCGATGACGATGTCGATGTCGCCATTGGCCGTGCCGCCGGCGCTCTGGCCGAAGATGCCGATGCTGTCTTCGCCCGCCACGATGACATTCCGGGTCTGTGTGATCGACACGTCGCCCGCTGTGCCCGGCTTGCCGACGCTGCCGGCGAAGGCCCGCAGGTCCGGGTCGTCGACATCGGTGCCATACAGCCCCGCGCCGACGATACCGCCGCCGCCGGCGATCGACTGAACGACGATGCCCTGGGCGCCGTAGCCGTCCGTCCGCACGTCGCCGTAACTGTAGAGGGTGGCATCGCCGGAATCGCCACCTTCGGTGGCTCCGCCGGCGGCGATCGTCACCGGCGTGAGAGAGAAGCCGTCCTGGCCCATGAGCAGTCCGCCGGCATAGACACCCGCTAGCCCGCCACCGCCGCCGATCGACTGGACGACGATGCCCATCGCCCCTGCGCCGCTGGTCTCGACGCCATGCGCGGTCACGGTCACGTCGCCGCCATCGCCGCCGGCACCGTCCGTACCGCTTCCCAGCGCGACGTCGACGCCCTCGCCCAGAACGAGACCGTTCAGGAACACGACGTTGGCGATGCCGCCGCCGCCGCCGATGCTCTGGGCGACGATGCCGTGGCTGAGAGCACCGGAGGTGGTCACCTTTTCCTCGGCGGTCAGCGTCGAGGCCGGTCCGGCATCGCCGACGAAGGGACCGTCGGTGTGCTGCGAACCTCCCAGCACGATGTCGAGCAACTTGCCGCCGTTGACGATCGACTCCACCGTGATGGTGCCGATGCCGCCGCCGCCGCCGATGGTCTGGGCGACGATGCCGATGGCGTTGTGGTTCTCGGTCGTGACCGTTCCTTCGGCGGTCATCTCGAAGCCGCCGCCGCTACCGGTGCCGTCGAAGCCGGCGCCTTCCGAATAGCCGCCGACGCTGAGGATGAAGCTGTCCTCGCCATTCGGATTCAGTTCGAGTTCTTCGGCGGTCATCGCGTTGACGCCGCCGCCGCCGCCGACCGACTGGGCGATGAGCCCGATCGATCCGAGGCCGGTGGTGGTGGTCGGGTTCCCGTAGGTGACGCTCACGGCCTGGCCATCTTCCGACAAAGCGCCGTTGGACCCGAGATCGACGACGACGTCGCTGCCGAAGAAGCTCAGGGCACCCATGACGGTGCCCATGGCGCCGCCGCCGCCGCCGATGGCCTGGGCAAGCAGGCCGTAGGCCAGGTTGCCGCTGGTGACCGTCGTCTCGCCATTGATGGTGACCGTGACGATACCCTGCGTCCCACCCGTGGGCAGGCATTCCGCGAAGTCGAGGCTCAGGCAGGTCTCGGTGATGCTCTTCGAGCCCAGACTCAGCGTCACGCCGTCCGAGTCGCCGGCGGCGGTGCCGATCCCGATCGCGAGACCGCCCCAGCCGCCGCTGCCGCCGACGCTCTGGGCGAAGACGGCCGACGAATTCGCGCCGGTCGTCGTGATGCTGCCGTTGCTGGTGACGGTCACGTCGCCGCCGTTGCCGCCGGCACCGCCGTCGCCGCCGACGGCGCTCTCCATCTTGCCGTTGATGGCGAGACCACCGGCTATGCCGCCCGATCCGCCGCCACCGCCAACTGACTGCGCGAAGATGCCGAAGGCGTTGTCGCCGCGCGCAATGATGACGCCGTCATTGTTGACGATGACCTCGCCGCCATTGCCGCCCTCGCCGCCACCGCCGCCGCCGACCTCGCTCGAACCGTCCTCGCCGTTCATGGTGACGCCGACCGCGATGGCGAAGCCGCCATTGCCGCCGCCGCCGCCGACCGACTGGGCAATGATGCCGTGCGAGAAGGCGCCCTGGGTCTCGATGTAACCGAAATTGTCGACCCGCACGTCGCCGCCGTCACCGCCGCCGCTGCCGTCGCCGCCGACGCTGTTGGCAACGGCCTTGCTGTCTCCGAGCGACGCGGCGATGGAGAAGCCGCCCGATCCGCCGCCGCCGCCCACCGACTGGGCGAAGACGCCGGCGGCATTGGCCCCGCGCGTGGTGATGGTGCCGTAATTGGTGACGTGGACCTCGCCGCCAGCGCCGCCCTCGCCGCCACCGCCCCCGCCGACCTCGTTCTCGGCGGCGCCGTCGACGGCGAGGCTCAATCCGCCGGAGAAACCGCCCGTGCCACCGCCGCCGCCGACCGACTGGGCGAAGACGCCCGCAGCCCCGTCGCCGAAGGTCCGGATCAGCGGGAACAGCAGGTTGTCCTCCGTCCCAACGGTCACCGTCACCATGCCGCCATCGCCGCCGCCGCTGCCGTCGCCGCCGACGCTGTCGACCTTGGAGTCGGCTTCCAGCGAACCGCCGAAGCCGATCGAGAAGCCGCCATTGCCGCCGCCGCCACCGATCGACTGCGCCAGAACGCCGTGCGACAGCGCGCCGAAAGTGGTGATGTCCTCGTTGATCGCGACCGTCACCTCGCCGCCGCCGCCGGCCGCGCCCGCCTTGCCGCCTACGCTCTTGGTGTCGGCATCCGATTTCGCCGACCCGCCGACGCCGATGGAGAAGGCGCCGTTGCCGCCGCCGCCGCCGACCGACTGGGCAAAGACGCCGATCGAATTGTCGGCGCGCGTGACGATGGTGCCGTTGGAGGTGACCTCGACCGTACCGCCGTCGCCGCCGCCCGCTCCGTCGCCGCCCGTCGTGCTGGCCGACGCGTCCCCTTCGAAGCTGATCGCGACAGCGCCGCTGAACCCGCCAGTGCCGCCGCCGCCGCCGATCGACTGGGCTAGGATGCCATGCGAGCCCACGCCCGCAGCGATCTCGCGGTCTCCGATCAGCACGAAGTTGCCGCCCGTGATGATGGCGGCGTCGTTGACGACGACGACGTTGCCTGCGTTCTGAGCCGTTCCACCTGTGCCACCGACCGCGTTGGCATAGGAATCGCTCTGCAGCGAGAAGCTCGCGCCGATGCTGAACCCGCCGCTGCCGCCGCCGCCGGCGACGGACTGGGCGAGAATGCCGTGCGACTGCTGACCGCTCGTGGTGATGGAGCCGAAGATGTCGGTCACGGTCACCGTCCCGCTGCCGCCGCCTTCGCCGCCGTCGCCGCCCATCGCCATGACCGCGGCCATCGACTTGATCGAACCGGAAGCGCCGATGCTGAAGCCGCCGGTGCCGCCGCCGCCGCCGACAGACTGGGCGAGGATGCCGACCGCATTGTCACCGGTCGTGCGGATATCGCCGGAATGGTGGACGGTGACGTCGTTGCCTTCCGATCCTTCGCCGCCGGACCCGCCGAAGGATGCGGCACCCGCCGCCCCCTGCACGCTGAAGGCCAGCGAACCCGAGAAGCCGCCGGTGCCGCCGCCGCCGCCGATCGACTGAGCCAGAATGCCGTTCGAGCCGTCGCCGCTCGTCGTGATGTTGCCGGTGCTGTCGACCGTCACCACGCCGCCCATCGCGCCCTCGCCGCCATCGCCGCCGAAAGCCAGGCTGGCGGTCGGCCCCTGGAGCGCGACGCCGAGTGCGACGCTGAACCCGCCATTGCCGCCGCCGCCGCCGATCGACTGCGCCAGGATGCCGTGCGACATGTCGCCTTCGGTCTGGATGCCCCTTTCGTCGGCGACGTCGCTCACGACCTCGACCGTCCCGCCGGTGTTTCCTTCCCCGCCGGTTCCGCCGAAGCCGAGAGACAGGCTTCCGACGATCGCCGCGGAGCCGGAGATGGCGAAGCCGCCCGAACCGCCGCCGCCGCCGATGCTGCTGGCAAGGATGCCGTGTGACTGGGTGCATTCAGCGCAGCCCGACTGGATCGTCGCGAAATTGTTGACGTCGACCGAACCGCCGGCGCCACCCTTGCCGCCGGTGCCGCCCATGCCGAGCGCCACCGAACCGCCCGTCGAAGCCGACACGGCCACCGTGAAGCCGCCGCTGCCACCGCCGCCGCCGATCGACTCGGCCACGATGCCGGAGGAGAACGATCCCTCGGTGATGATCTCGCCATTGGCCCCTGCGTAGACCACGCCGCCGTCGCCGCCGTCGCCGCCGCTGCCGCCGAATGTCAGGGTGACGTTACCGTAGGGTGCACCCGCCGCGCCGATGGCGAAGCCGCCCGTGCCGCCACCGCCGCCGACCGACTGCGCCAGAATGCCCGCGGAGCGGTCTCCGCTGGTTTCGATACGCGCAGGGGCCGAAGCCGCGGTATTGCCTTCATTGACGACGACTTCACCGCCGTCGCCGCCCTTGCCGCCGCCACCACCGACGGCGACCGTCACGAACACGCCGACGCCCAGCGAATTTCCGCCCGCGCCGCCGCCGCCGCCGACGCTCTGCGCGAAGATCGCCGTCGAATCGTTCCCTACGGTCGTGATCGCGCCGGAATTGCCGACCGTGACCTTCTTGCCGCTGCCGCCCTCCGCACCGGATCCGCCGATCGAGACCAGACCGCCCGAGAACCCGCCGTCGCCGCCGCCGCCGCCGACCGACTGGGCGAAGATGCCGCGCGCGAAGGTGCCCGATGTGATAAGAGCACCGCTGTTGGTGACGGTGACGGTCTCGCCGCCGCCGCCGCCGCCGCCCGCTCCACCGATCGAGACGAGCCCGCCGGAGACGCCGCCGCTGCCACCACCGCCGCCGACGCTCCGGGCGTAGACTGCATCCGAACGGTCGCCATGGGTGGTGATCCATTGCGCGTTGGTCACCGTCACCACGCCGCCGTCGCTCGACGAGCTGCCGCTGCCGCCGATCGAGACCAGACCGCCGGAATTGCCGCCGTCGCCGCCGCCGCCGCCGACCGACTGGGCGAAGATGCCCTTGGCGTTCTCGCCATGTGACTCGACATGCCCGGCCCCGTCGTTGGTGACGGTCACCGCACCACCCGCTCCGCCGATCGATCCTTCGGCGCCCAGTGCGACCAGTCCGCCGGCCGAGCCGCCGGACCCGCCGCCGCCACCGATCGACTGCGCCAGGATGCCGTGCGACCCGGCTTCGTCGGTTTCGATGATCCCCTGATTGTTCACGGTGACGGTGCCGCCGGGTCCGGCGCTGGCGCCGCTGCCGCCGAATGCCACGAGCCCGCCGCCGCTGCCGCCGCTGCCGCCGAATCCACCGACCGACTGGGCGAAGATACCGATGGAGTAGCTCCCATGGGTGTGGATGTTGCCGAAATTGTCGACGGTCACGGCGGCGCCCGGCGCGGCGATCCCGCCGCCGCCTGCTTCCGCCCAGATGCCACCCGCGTCGCCGCCGGCGCCGGCCTGGCCGCCGGAGCTCTGCGCAAAGATGCCGTGCGCCGAACCGCCGTCGGTCGAAATCATCGAATAGCTGGTGATGCCGATCATGCCGCCGCCGGCCGCTGCACCGCCGGTGCCGCCTTCGGCATCGACGCCGCCGGCATCGCCGCCGACGCCGCCATTGCCGCCGATGCTCTGGCCGAGAATGCCGTGCGCGAAATCTCCCGACGTGACGATCTCGCCGGAACTGTCGATCGTCACGGTACCGCCCGCTCCGCCCGCACCGCCGTTGCCGCCGTAGCCGGCAAGGCCGTAGCCGTCGCCGCCGCTGCCGCCGTTGCCGCCGAGGCTGATGCCGACGATGCCCTTGCCACCGACCGACGTGATGATGTCGAAGGACCCGCCGACATAGTCGACGGTCAGGTCGCTGACGCCGCCGCCGGCGATACCCGTGTCGCCGTCGCAGACGATCCCGATGTCACAGTCGTCGCCATTTCCGCCATCGGGTCGCGGCGAGGTGATCAGCGAAACGCCCGCAATCCCGGCAGCCGGCACGATGTCGGTGGTCAGACCGTTGACGTTCAGCGTGGTGACAGCGGGAGCCGTGAACTGTGCGCCGCCCGCGGGCGGGTCGACGCAGTCCATTGTCGTGCCGGCAGGAACGCAGGCGGCCCAGGCAACTTCGGCAGAACCAGACAGGAAGAACAGAGCGCATAGAACGGCCAAGGCCGGCAAGAACCGGCTCAACACGGCCGATCGACCGGAAAACCGCAAGGCGCCGAGGCCCACGACCGCCGCATACATCCGGATCGCCATGCCCGGCCAAGGTCCGTGACCCTCGCGCCGTGCCTCCGGTAACCGCCACGCACTGCGCACGATCTACCTCCGATGCTGCGTCGCCACTCCATGCCGGGCAGGCGCAACTGGCTGATTCTGGATATGGCCCGACGCTAGCACCGCCAATACTGCGGTCAACCACAAGTATTGACCGGTCGTATTCTTTCGTGCGCTTGATTGTGGCCTGTGTCTCCACAGCCACACTTCGCGACGACACCGCGCGCGGCCGATGAGAAGTCAGTTCTTCCGTTCGGCACCAGGGCCGCCGGCAGGCCGCAGCGACATTTGGCACGGTTGCTGTCGCCGTGACTGTCGGAGCCGATCGTCCGTGTTGGTCGAGAGGCGTCCAGTCTACGCAACGACATCGAGCACGCTGGTGTCTGCTTGCGCCAACCCGGCCAGATGCACCTTTGCCGTCAAGGGCATGGATCGGGTCAGAAGGCTGGTGCGGCAAACCTCGATGGCGAGCGGAACAGCGAACCTCTTTGCCATGTTCGCAGGCGCCAGAAGACGCTATGCCATTTCTGGCGATGGTGGGCCCGGAGGGACTCGAACCCCCAACCAAGCGGTTATGAGCCGCCGGCTCTAACCATTGAGCTACAGGCCCCACGCAGGCCTGCAATAGTGGCTTTCGCGGTGGCAGACAAGGCGCGTGCCGCAATCATCACACAATCGCGGCCTAGCGCTCGCCCACGAAACGAAACGGAGATGCAATCCATGCTGCGTGCCCCCCTGCCCTTCCTCGCCCTGTCTGCCTTCGCGGCCGCGGCGATGCCTGCCGCCGCCCAGGTGCTGCCCGACCCCCGGCCGCGGATTTCGGTGACCGGCGAGGGCGAACATTCGATGCGGCCGGACATGGCGCTGCTGTCGTTTGCGGTAATGCGGCAGGCCGAGACCGCGCGCGAGGCGCTGACCGCCAACAACGAGGCGATGGCGCAGGTGATCGCCGCGCTGAAGGCCGATGGCGTCGCGGACCGCGACCTGCAGACGGCCGGCATCCAGATCAATCCGCGCTACGAATACCCGACCGGCCCGGACGGCAGCCAGCGGCAGGTGATGAAGGGATACGAAGTCTCGAACACGCTGACGGTGCGGGTGCGCGACGTCCAGAAGACGGGGGCCATCCTCGACAAGGTGGTGTCGCTCGGCGTCAACCAGGGCGGCGGCATCTCGTTCACCAATGCCGATCCGGACGGCGCCATCCAGACGGCGCGGCGCGAGGCGGTGACGGATGCCGTGGCCAAGGCCCGCACCCTGGCACAGGCCGCGGGCGTGGAACTCGGTCCGATCCTGGAGATCACGGAGATGACGTCGCGGCCGCAGCCGATGCCCTACATGGCAACGAAGATGCGGGCGGAAGCCGCCGATGCCGTGCCGGTGGAGGCCGGCGAGAACAGCTACCGCGTCGAGGTGACGATGAGCTTCGGCATCACGCAGTGACGGCGCGGCCGGCGACCGGCACCGTCACAGTTCCTCGTCGAGCATGTGGTCGAGATATTCGTCCACGTCGACGAGGTCTTCTTCAGAGGCCGTGATGCGGCCGCGCACCGAGATGCCGGCGGCATGCACGGTCTCGCGGCTGCCCGACACCAGCGGATGCCAGTCTTCAAGGTCCCTGCCCTCGGCGACCAGCCGGTAGCCGCAGGTGGACGGCAGCCAGACAATGGTGCGGACGTTCTGCGGCGTCAGCTTCACGCAATCCGAGACCCGGGTCAGCCGGTTGGCGTAGTCGCTGCACGCGCACAGCTGCGCGTCGAACAGCCGGCAGCCGACGCTCGTCCAGTGGATCTCGCCGGTGTCCTCGTCTTCCAGCTTGGCCAGGCAGCACTTGCCGCAGCCATCGCAGAGCGATTCCCATTGCGTCTCGGTCATCGCCTCGAGCGGCGTGGTCTTCCAGAACGGCTTATCCATGCCGCGCATGTCGCGCCCCGGGCCGCCGCCGTCAAGCGCGCGGCGGCGTTTTTCGGTCGCTGCCGACCGGCCCGCCGGCAGCGGCGGTGGAACCATCCCGCCCGAGCTTGGTTCCTCCCGGCGAAGGGTCACATTCCGACCGGAGAAAGCATTCCATGAAACATCCCGCACGAATTCTCGCCAGCACCGCGCTCGGCCTCCTGATGGCATCGCAGCCGTCGCTCGCCGAGACGCCGGCCACCATGACCGCCCCGCTGCTCCTGGCGCAGGCCGACGACACGGAGGCACGCAAGCTCGAAGAGGAACGAGCCGCCCGCGAAGCTGCCGAGGAAGAGGCAGCTCCCGCGGAAGAGCAGGCCGCACCGCAAGAGGAGGCCGCGCCAGTAGCCGAGCCGGAAGCCCCGGCCGCCGAATCCACCGAGCAGGAAGCTCCCACCGAGGCCGAGGCGCCGACGCCGGAGCCTGCGCCCGCAGAGGAGCGCGCCCCCGTCGAGGAGGCTGCGCCGGCGGAAGAGGCCGCACCGGAAGCGGCCGACGAGCCGGCTGCCGCCGAGGAAGCTGCTCCGGCTGCCGAGGAGGCCGCCCCTGCTGCGGAGGAGGCTGCACCAGTTGCCGAAGAGGCTGCTCCGGCGGCGGAAGAAGCCGCTCCGGCGGCCGAGCCGAGGGCGCGCGGCACTGGTGAGAACCGTGAGAATCGCGGCAATCGCGCGGGTCGCGAGAACCGTGCCACGCGTGACGCCGCCGAGGGGGAGCCCGCCGCCGAAGAGGCTCCGGCAGCAGACAGCGATGGGGACGCCGCGGCGACGCCACCGGCTGCGGATGCACCCCGCGATGCCGAACGCACCGCGGCGCCGGCCGACGACGCCGCATCGGATGAAGATGATGGCGCTTCGGATGCGGAGACGGCCGACCAGGATGCCCTTCCCGAGAATGCGGCACCCGTTCTCGACAGCGCCAAGGAGCCTGCGGGCGGCGACGGCGACAGCCGGCGCGCCAACCGCCGGGATCGCAACCGCGCCGGCGATGCCGCAGAGGCTCCGGCCGAGGATGCGGGGCCTGCGCCGACCAGCGACGAGGATGCCCAGGCTCCGGGGATTCGCGCCGAGGAGGTTCAGCCGATCACCGCGACCGAGGGTCGCCGCATGGATCGCGACGAGGTGCGCCGCGAACGGTCCGAGCGCCGCGAGCGTCGCGGTCGGCCGGAAGGCTCAGAGGTCGTCCGCGAGACCGAAGGCCGCGTGGTCATCCAGTTCGGCAGGGAACTGTTCGTCGAGAGCAACGAACTGCCGCGCCTGAGCCGCGACGCGCGCGACGTGTATTACGAGGAGTTGCCGCGTGGCCGGGTTCGCGAGACCATCGTCCGCCCCAACGGCGCGCAGATCGTCACGATCCGAAATCGCCATGGCGAAATCGTGCGGCGGTCGCGCATCACCCCGGAGGGCCGCGAGATCGTGCTGTCCTATGTGGCGGAGGAAAACTGGGACCGCGAGCGGGATTGGCGCGATCCGGGCGAGGAGCTGCCGCCGCTGCAGCTTAACATCCCGGTTCGCGAGTACATCCTCGATGCCGGGCGCGTGAACGACGTCGACAGCTACTATGACTTCCTCGACCAGCCGCCGGTCGAGCGGGCGCGTCGCCTCTATTCCGTGGACGAGGTCAAGCGGTCGGCACGGCTGCGCGATACGGTGCGGCGCGTCGATCTCGACACCATCACGTTTGCCACGGGCTCTGCCGATATCTCGCGATCGGAGGTGGATGAACTCGAGGGCATCGCGGATGCCATGCTGCGCCTGCTCGACGAGAACCCCGCCGAGACCTTCCTGATCGAGGGCCACACCGACGCCGTCGGCTCCGACATCTCCAACCTCGCTCTGTCGGATGCGAGGGCCGAGAGTGCTGCGTCCGCTCTCACCCAGACTTACGGGATTCCGCCGGAAAACCTGGTCACGCAGGGCTATGGCGAGCGCTACCTGAAGGTCTCGACCGAGGGTGCCTCGCGCGAAAACCGGCGCGTCGCGATCCGTCGCATCACGCCGCTGGTAACTCCGGTCGCCAGCGCCCAGTAAAAGCCACGACCGAACGGAAGAACGTGCGGCGCGACCATCGCGCCGCACGTTTTCGTTTGGTGCCGCGTCGAAGCCCTCGTCTCGTGCTATAGCGTCGGCGCTTTCCTCGCTTTGCGGTAGAATGGACCCAGGCGATTCGTTGGAGTTGGAACAACAGGCCCTGCCTGCGGTTGGGCGATGAGTAGCATTGCAGACGACGGCAGCGGAGAGCGGCTTATTTCGCTCCGGCTCCATGCCCGATTGCGAATCCGAAGTTAAGCTGGCAAACTTGTTTTCTCGGAATTGAAAGGAAGAAATGCTCCTCACCCAACGCAGCTTCTCCGCATCCATCGAGCGCGTCCGTCGCATGCTCGGCGGCGTTCCGGCGCGCATCCAGGTGGCGGCCCTGCCCTGGCGCGTGACCGAAAAGGGCGTCGAGGTGATGCTGATCACGAGCCGCGACACCGGGCGCTGGGTGCTGCCCAAGGGCTGGCCGGAAGCGGGCGAACACCGCTGGCAAGCGGCGTTGCGCGAGGCGGGTGAAGAAGCAGGTCTGGTGGGCGCGATGTCGGAGCGGGAGATCGGCCGCTATTTCTACGGCAAGAACCTGAAGTCGGGTCTGGAGCAGCGTTGCGAGGTTCACGTCTTTCCGCTCAAGGTGGAGAAGGTGGAATCCAAATGGCCCGAGAAGGGCCAGCGCGTGCGCAAGTGGTTTACGCCGCAGATCGGCGCGAGCCGCGTTCGCGAGCCCGAACTGGCATCGATTCTCTCCGAATTCAATCCCGCCGCCTAGCGGTGCAACTCCGCGGTTCTCCAGACATGACGAAAACAGCAGGCGTGTCGGCGCCCCCATCGCGGCACGCCGGCGCTGTCGCCACCGCCAAGGCCTAGGACGGCGCGCTTGATGGCCGATACGACCGACAGTACGCGCAAGACGACGCTCGACAAGGATCTCGACAAGCTGGTCCGCGTCGAGGAGGCGACGACCTTCCTTGCCCGGGGCCTCGTAGCGCCGGGAATCGCGCTGTTCTTCATGGCCTTCGTGGCCGTCGCCGTGGCCATCTTCACGGCCGGCGATCCGGGCGCCGTGGCCATCGTCGCGGCGGCCGCCATCGGCGCGTACATGGCGCTCAACATCGGCGCGAACGATGTCGCCAACAACGTCGCGCCGGCCGTCGGCGCACGCGCGCTCACCATGGGCGGCGCGCTGGTGCTGGCCGCCGTCTTCGAGACGGCAGGTGCGCTGATCGCCGGCGGCGACGTCGTGCAGACCATCTCCAGGGGCATCATCGATCCGGCCGCAGTGGCCGAACCCGCCGTCTTCGTTCGCGCCATGATGGCCGCCGTCTTCGCGTCGGCGATCTGGATCAACCTCGCCACCGCCATCGGCGCGCCGGTTTCGACGACCCATTCGGTGGTCGGCGGCGTCATGGGCGCCGGCATCACCGCAGCCGGCTTCGCGGCGGTCGACTGGGGCGTCATGGGCGGTATCGCCGCAAGCTGGGTGATCTCGCCGCTGCTCGGCGGGCTGATCGCCGCGGGCTTCCTCGCCTTCGTCAAGGCGCGCATCATCTACCAGGACGACAAGCTGCGCGCCGCGCGGATCTGGGTGCCCATCCTGATCGGCATCATGGCCGGCGCCTTCTCCGCCTACCTGGCGACCAAGGGCCTGTCCAAGCTGGTCCGCCTCGACGGCACGAGCATCCTGGTGATCGGCATCGGCACGTTCCTCGTCGCCTGGGGGCTGTCGCAGCTTCTCGTCAGGCGCCAGTCGGCCGGCATGGAAAACCGCAACCAGTCGCTGCGCAGGCTCTTCAAGCTGCCGCTGATCGTCTCGGCGGCGCTGCTCTCCTTCGCGCACGGCGCCAACGACGTCGCCAATGCCGTCGGTCCCCTTGCCGCGATCGTGCAGACGGTGCGCGGTGACAGCGTGGAAACCGCTGTCGTCATCCCCTTGTGGGTGATGCTGATCGGCGCCTTCGGCATTTCCTTCGGCCTCCTGCTCTTCGGTCCCAGGCTGGTGCGCATGGTGGGCGAGCAGATCACAAAGCTGAACCCCATGCGCGCCTTCTGCGTGGCCCTGTCGGCCGCACTGACGGTCATCGTCGCGTCCTGGTTCGGGCTGCCGGTCAGTTCCACGCACATCGCCGTCGGCGCAGTGTTCGGCGTCGGCTTCTTCCGCGAGTGGTACACCGCCAACTCGCCGCGCCGCCGCGCCTACATGGAGCGGAAGGCGGAGCGGCGACGCGCCGAGCGGCTGGCCAACGGCAGCTTGGCAGAGGCCGAGCCTGAACCGGAGGCGTGGGACGAGGAGCCCGCAGCTGCGACCGAGACGAACGGGACGGAGGCGGTGTCGCGCGAGGACGTCATCCGCCGCAGGCTCGTCCGCCGCGCCCATTTCTCCACCATCGTGGCGGCCTGGGTCGTCACCGTTCCCGCCACGGCGCTGCTCGCCGGCGGTGTCTTCATCGTGCTCGGAACCTTGCGCTGACCCCCGGTCGGCGCCGACAGGAGGACTGCATGCCCCTTCGCCTTCACGGTTCCTGCCGCTGCGGCGCTGTCGGCTTCTCCGTCGACAGCCATACGCCGGTTCCCTACCAGTATTGCTACTGCTCGATCTGCCGCAAACAGCAGGGCGGCGGCGGCTACGCGATCAATCTCGGTGCCGACGCGCGCACGCTTTCCGTTTCGGGCGAGGAGAATCTGGGGCTGTACCGGGCCGAGATCCAGGACGACGAGCGCCCGGCCTGCGAGAGATCATCCGGCGAGCGCCGCTTCTGCACCCGCTGCGGCTCGGCCCTGTGGCTCTACGACCCGCAATGGCCCGACCTCGTCCACCCCTTTGCCAGCGCGATCGACAGCGAGCTGCCGCGCGCGCCGCAGAGAGTGCACCTGATGCTGAAGTACAAGGCGGACTGGGTTGAGCCGGACATCCGGCCAGGCGACGACGTCTTCGAACTCTATCCCGACGAGTCGATTGCCGACTGGCACAGGCGCCGCGGCCTTTGGGTCGACTGAGACGCGCTCAGGCGCCGGCGGCGGCGCGCGCTTCGGCCAGCGCCTTGAGGTCGGCCGGCTTCAGCTCCACCGACTCGCCGCAGCCGCAGGCCGACGACTGGTTCGGATTGGTGAAGGTGAAGCCCGAGCGCAGCCTCGTCGTCTCGAATCCCATCTCGGTGCCGAGCAGGAACAGCGTCGCTTCCGGGGCGACGTAGACATGCGCACCGTCATGCTCGATGTGATCGTCGCCCGCACGGGGCTCGGTCACCAGTTCGACGGTGTATTCCATGCCCGCACAGCCGCCCTTCTTGACGCCGACGCGCACGCCGCGCGCGCCGTCCCGGTTCGCGACGATCTCGCGGACACGGCCTGCGGCCCCGTCGGTCATCGTCATCACCTGAAAACGTCCCATACCGATCTCCTTGTTCGCGGGCGGATCGACCCAAATCAATCCAGACTAAAATGGGAGAGTTCCGCCTCCGACGCAAGACCGGACCTTTCGGTCCACGCCGATCGGCGCTGTTCCCGCCAGTCGCGCGCTCCACGAGGAGCCGTCCACGTCTGCCTCGCGACCGCCTTGCGGTTCGCGGTGCCGAAACGCAAAGGGCGGCGCCGGTGGTCCGGCGCCGCCCTGCAATGGGCGTGCTGCGTTCGGCCGGCCTACTCGGCGTCGTCGGCGCTCTCGGTGTCCTCGGCCTTCACGGCCTTCTTCTTCGGAGCAGCCTTCTTCTTCGGCGCGGCTTCCTTCTTCGGAGCCGCTTCGCCAGCGTCGGCTGCATCCGTCGCCTCGGCCGCTTCGGCCTTCTCGGCCTCGTCGTCCGCCAGCAGTTCTTCCTTGGTCACCTTCTTGTCCGTCACGCTGACCTGCGCGAGCAGGTGGTCGACCACCTTCTCCTCGAAGATCGGCGCACGAAGCTCGGCGAGCGCGTTGGGGTTCTTGCGATAGAAGTCGTAGACCTCCTGCTCCTGGCCGGGATAGCGGCGCACGAACTCGAAGAGCGCGCGCTGCATCTCCTCGTCGCTGACCTGCACGCCGGCCTTCTCGCCGATCTCGGCCAGCACCAGGCCAAGACGGACGCGACGCTCGGCGAGGCGCTGGTACTCGGCGCGCGCATCCTCCTCGGTCGTGTCCTCGTCGGCGAAGCTCTTGCCGGCCTGTTCGAGATCGCGCGTCACCTGGAGCCAGATGTTGTTGAACTCGGCCGTCACCAGGCGCGCGGGCGCCTCGAAGGTGTAGGCCGCGTCCAGCTGGTCGAGAAGCTGGCGCTTGACCTTCTGGCGGGTGAGCGAACCGAACTGGTTCTCGAGCTGGCCCTTGATGATCTCGCGCAGACGCTCGACCGACTCGAGGCCAAGGTTCTTGGCCAGATCGTCGTTGAGCTCGATCGGCTCCGCGGCAGCGATCTCGGTGACCTTGACGTCGAAGGTGGCGGCCTTGCCGGCGAGATGCGCAGCCTGGTACTCGGCCGGGAACGTCACCTCGACGGTCTTCTCGTCGCCGGCCTTGGCGCCGACCAACTGGTCCTCGAAGCCCGGGATGAACTGGCCGGAGCCGAGCACGAGGTTGGCGCCGGTGTCGGTGCCGCCCTCGAAGGCCTCGCCGTCGACCTTGCCGACATAGTCCATCGTGACGCGGTCGCCGTTTTCGGCGGCGCCGTCCTTGGTCGTGTAGGTGCGCGCGGATTCGGCGATGCGCAGCGCCTGCTCGTCGATCTCGCTCTCGGGAACGTCATAGACTTCGCGGGTGATCGCGATGCCCGAGACGTCCTGGATCTCGATCGCCGGGATGACCTCGTAGGCGATCGAGAACTCGAAATCGGCCTGGCCCGCCAGGATCTTCTCGGCTTCCTTCTCGTCCTCGGTCATCTTGACCTCGGGCTGCATGGCAGCCTTCTCGCCGCGATCGGTCAGGATCGACGACGTGGACTTCGACAGGATGTCGTTGACGACTTCCGCCATCATCGACTTGCCATACATCTTGCGCAGATGCTGCAGCGGCACCTTGCCGGGGCGGAAACCGTTTATCCGCACCTTTCCCTTGGCGTCGTTCAGACGTTCCAGGAGCCGGGCTTCCATATCCTGGGCGGGTACGACCACCTGGATCTCCCGTTTCAGCCCTGCATTCAGCGTTTCGGTTACCTGCATCATCAAACCTTTGTCTTCACGGGGTGCGGGGCGCAACAGCGATGCGGCCGCGCGCCTTCCGGATTCCTTTGCCGGGAGTGGCTTCTGGTGCGGGTGGAGGGACTTGAACCCCCACGGCTTGCGCCACAGGAACCTAAATCCTGCGTGTCTACCAGTTCCACCACACCCGCTTCGGAAGCTGTCCGCCTCCCAAAGCAGGGCGTTCTATATCACCGCATATGCCGGCTTCAAAGGGAAAACGCCCGAGAATTGAGGCTTTTTTCGCGCCCGTGAAGCGATTTCCGCCGTCCTGCCGCCCGACCTCGCCGCCCCGGCAGGTGCGAAGCCGGCGGCGGATCAGTAGGGCGCTTCCTCGAACAGTCTCCGCTGCCCGTCGAAAAAGGCCTTGATCTGCGCCTGCCCGTCGTCAGCGACGGCCACCAGCATGCGGAACGGTCGTACCGAAAGGTCGCGCTCGATGGGCCTCCCCTGCCCCTCCGGCAGGTAGAAGCGCTCGATGCCGTAAGTCACCCGCACGGTCTCAGACCCGCCGGGAGTGCCATCGATGCGGCCGGCGATCTCCACCGTATCGGCGTCGTCGACGACCGCGGGCGGGCCGGCCGGGCGGGCGCCGACAGCCTGCCAGAGACCGTCGTCCCCGCCGGGGGCGAGGCGGACCATGATCTCTGCATCATGCGCCAGAAGCGCCTCTTGGTCCGCGAACAGCGACCGGTCGAGCGTCGAGATGGCGTAGCCGAGCCGGACGTAGTCGCCCCGCAGCAGGTCGCGCGGGTCGACCGGCTCGACTTTCAGCAGCACCTCGCGGCCGTCGCGCAGGATCGAAGCCCGGCCTTCGACGAGAGCGGCGAGGAAGCCGATCTGCAGCGCGGCGACCAGAAGCGCGGCACCAAGGACCCGGAACCTGGACTTCATGGAGTCTTCTCCTGTGTTTGCCGGAGCATCTTGAAGCGGCGCTCGAAGCGCAGGACGACGAAAGCGGTCAGAGCGAGCAGCAGGCCCGACGCCAGCAGGAAGCCGGCGGTGCCGAGCATGGTGCCGATGGTCAGGACATAGACCAGGCAGAGTTCGACGCCGAAGCCGAGATAGGCGAGCCAGCGCACGGCGCGGTCGGCGCCGCGCGACAGGACGAGGGCTCCTATGCAGGCCGCGAAGGACAGGAGCGCCACGACCGCCAGTCCCGCGCCATCGCCGAAGGCGTGATGCAGCAGGACCATGGCCAGGCCGAATGCCAGCATGGCATGGACCGGCATCCCTCCCATCCCGAACACCCGTTCGGCCCTCGCCCCGAGGCGCACGGCGACGACGAAGAGGATTGCCGCACCTGCTGCCAGGAGGGCCGGAGCGACGACCACGTTGCCGCCGACGACGGCAAGGACGACGTAGGACGAGAGCGACAGGATGATGACGTGGCGCGCCGGAGCCGATCGCGTCCACAGGGACAGCGCCCAGAGCATGGCGAGGATCGGAAGCGCGCCGGCCGGCGGAGTCCCATCGCGCCAGATGTCCCAGCCCTCGCTCCACATCCAAACCGTGGCGAGCACGACGGCTGCCGCCGTCAGTGCAGACGAGCGCAGCATGGCGGCGGACAATGCGGCTGCGCCGCACCAGACCAGCAGGGCCTGCGCCTCGTCGCCCGACAGATGGTACATCTGCCCGATGAGCGCCATGCCGCCGCCGAACGCGGCGATGCCGACGAGATGGCCCGCTTCGGCAAGCCTTGCATATCCGCGCAAGGTGGCGACCGCGCCAAAGCCGTAGCCGAGCAGAATGAGGAGCAGAATCAGGCCGAGCCGGAGGAGGCGCGGCATGGCTTCCCAGTTGGCGGCCACGAAGAGCAGGATGGCGGCCGCAAACAGGAGCGCGGCGAAGGCCGCGAGCACGGATGCGAAGCCGAACCGGCTGCCCGCCCGCGACTCGACCTCGGCATGCAGACGCCCGGCGGTCTCGGTGTCGATCAATCCGGCCGCGAGCCAGCCGTCGATTTCGCTCTTCAGGCGCGTCGCGTGGTTCCCCATATCCGTTCCTCGTCGCGTCCGGCGCATGCCGCCGGATCAGGGCTCAACCGTGTCAATCCGCCGGTTTCCTTGCGAATCAATCACTTGAGCGGGCGAACCGCCATCCCGCGCCGCTCCTCAAAACGATTGATGTTGCAATGCACAATGCGCATCGCTGCTATGCAACAATCGCGCTTCAAAACGGCCAGGGACAGTCATATCTTCGGATCACACAAGAGAACAGCCGAAACGAAAATTACCGAAACGAGACGTGACATGAACCTGATCCGCAACTATCGCAACTGGCGCCGCTACCGTGAAACGGTCACCGAGCTTGGCCGCCTTTCCAACCGCGAACTGAGCGATCTCGGCATTGCACGCGGCGACATCACCTTCGTGGCCCGGAAGGCCATCTGACGAGTTGAACGAGTTTCGGCAGAACCTACCTCCTCCCAGGTTCTGATGGATTGGACGGGCATCCACCTCCTCCCGGGTGTCCTCCGAAATCAGCACCGGTCGCACCTCCTCCCGCGACCGGTGCTGTCCCTCCCCGAAGGCAGGGAATGAGATTGACGAATTCCGTCGGGATCCACCTCCTCCCGGTGAACGACGGATGGGCCGGTACCGACCTCCTCCCCGGT
>NZ_JAOAOQ010000023.1 GCF_030398385.1 Aquibium sp. ELW1220
GACGAAAATCCGAACCTGAGACGGGAGCCCGCCGGCGCCAGCGCCCGTCTGGCCAGACGGGCGCTGGCGAACCAGCTTCCCCGACAGTTAAGCACATCGACGACAGACAATCCTGAGGTGCTCGGCGAAGCCGAGCCTCGAAGGACGCCCGCCCCACCGCAGCGCCCGTCCTCGCCCCATGACCATGGGGGAGAGGTGGCCCGGGCGCAGCCCGGGACGGTGAGGGGGAGCTCGGCGGCAAGCTTCACCCCCGGGCTCCTTCTCCATGGTCCCGCCCGACCGCATCCGCCGAGGAATGGATCCCGGATACGTCGTCCTTCGCTGCGCTCGGACGTCGTTCCGGGATGACGAAGGGTGCGGGGGCGCCCCGCCGCAGCGCCCGTCCTCGCCCCCATGACCATGGGGGAGAGGTGGCTCGGGCGAAGCCCGGGACGGAGAGGGGGAGGCCGGTCGAGAGAGCGGGCAGCGGCCTGCGGACCCTCCTGCACCGGATCGCAGGCTTCGACGGCGAGGCATGGATCCCGGGTCTGCGCCTCCGCTTCGCTCCGGCTCCGCCCGCGACGACGACCCGTCGCGGAAGCCCCGCCGCAGCGCCCGTCCTCGCCCCCATGACCATGGGGAGAGGTGGCCCGGGCGCAGCCCGGGACGGAGAGGGGGAGGCCGGTCGAAAGAGCGGGCAGCGGCCTGCGGCCCCTCCTGCACCGGATCGCAGGCCTCGACGGCGAGGCATGGATCCCGGGTCTGCGCCTCCGCTTCGCTCCGGCTCCGCCCGGGATGACGAAGGTTGGGGGAGCGCCCCGCCGCAGCGCCCGTCCTCGCCCCCATGACCATGGGGGAGAGGTGGCCCGGGCGCAGCCCGGGACGGAGAGGGGGAGGCCGGTCGAGAGAGCGGGCAGCGGCCTGCGGCCGCTCCTGCACCGGATCGCAGGCCGCGGCGGTGGCGAAATGCGGGACGATGCGGAAGGCGATGCGCCTTCCTGCACCGGATCGCAGGGATCCTATCCCCACTCACTACTCCCTACTCCCTACGCACTGTGCCCTACATCTGCTCCTTCTGCGCCGCCGAATCCGGACGCGCCTTGCCCAGCGAAGGCACCTGGCCCAGCGGTTCCGGCTTCTCCTTGACCGAGAATTCCGCGCGCCCGTCGAGCGACGGCCCGGAGCTCCAGCGGCCCTGCGGCGCCGGCTTGTCGAGCGAGGTGTTCAGGAAGTAGTACGAGTGCTCCAGCGCCTCGTGGCTCTCCGGCGTCGAGTTCGGGATCGGCAGCGAGGCCGCGAGCCCGCCGAGCTCCTCGATGACGGCCAGCCACTGCTGCTGGTGCATGGTGTCGCGCGCGATCAGGAAGGACAGCATGTCCTTCATGCCGGCATCGTCGGTCATGGTGTAGAGCCGCGACGCGAGCACGCGGCCCGAGCCTTCCGCCATGGCGTTCGCCATCATGTCGGCGGCCAGGTTGCCGGTCGCGTAGATGTGGCTCATGTCGAAGGGCACGCCGTTGGCGTTCACCGGCATGGCCGACAGGCCGGACGACAGGATGTGGCGCGGATTCATCCCGCCCAGAATGGCGTTGACGATCGGATCCTTCGCCGCCTCCTCCTGCATCGAGACCGGGGCCTTCTCCAGGTTCAGCGCCACGGCATGGCCGAGGAACTCGATGTGCGAGAGCTCTTCGGTTGCCGTCATCATCAGCAGGTCGCGGTACTTGGCGTCGCCGCGGGCGCCCATGGCCTGGAAGAAATACTGCATGGCGACGCGGATCTCGCCTTCCACGCCGCCGATGGCCTGCTGCAGCATCTTGGCGAAGAGCGGGTTCGGCGTGTCGCAGCGCACTTCATATTGAAGCTTCGAGGAGTGATGAAACATTGACTGGTCCCTTCAGGTCAGGTTTGCGACCTGCGAACTGGCCTTGCCTCGAAATGTTCCTGCAGACATGCACGCCTCCGGCCGCGATGCGTCGCGCGCGCGACGCGGGGCCGGCGCACGGGGTGCGCTCTGCCAGGGGCAGCCGGCCGGGGCGACGATATCAGTCCTTCGCGACGAGCCGCGACAGGACCTCCAGCAGTTCGGCCGGCGCGGCCGGTTTGCCGATCAGCGCCACGTCCTCGAAGCCGCCCGGCAGGCTGATCTCCGCGTAGGCCGTCAGGAACGCGAAGGGCACGCCGTCGGCGCGCAGCCGCTCGGCGACCGGAAGGCTCGTGTCGTCCCGCAGCGAGACGTCGAGCAGCCCGGCGTCGACGTCGCCCGCGTCGATGAGCGCGATCGCCACGTCGACCCTCGGTGCGGGACCGAGAACCTCGTAGCCGGCGTCGGCGAGCAGCCGCGCCAGGTCGTCGGCGATGAACCACTCGTCTTCCACGATGAGGACGCGCTTCTTAACCACCATCGGCATCGTCCCCTTCGGCAACGGCCGCCATCTTCAGCGGAAACGAAAAGCGCACCTCCAGCCCCGTCTGGTGGAACAGCGTTTCGACCTCGCCGCCCAGCCGGTAGCCGATCTCGCCCTTCAGCAGCGACAGTCCGAAACCGCTTCCTTCCGGCGGCGTCACCGGCGGACCGTCGTGCTCCCTCCAAGTGGCGCAGACCCGGTCGTCGCTGCAGCACCACGCGAAGGTGACGCGCCCGCCCGGTTTCGAGAGCGCGCCGTATTTCACGGCGTTGGTGGCCAGTTCGTGCACCACCATGCCCACCGAGAGGCCCTGGTGCGGCGCCAGCCGGATGTCCGGGCCGGAAAGTTTGATGCGCTCGGCACCGAAAGGCGCTGTCTCCTCGCGCGTCAGTTCCAGGATCGAGACCTCCGTCCAGTTCTCGCGCGACAGCAGGCTGTAGGCGCGGCCCATGGCCTGCAGCCGCCCGATATAGGCGCTGCGGAAGCTCTCCAGCGTCGGCGCACGCGTCAGCGTCTGGTTGGCGATGCTCATCACCACCGTCAGCATGTTCTTGACCCGGTGGTTCAGCTCCGAGATCAGCGTGCGCTGGTGTTCCTCGGCTTCCGCCAGGCTGGTGACGTCGACGAAGGTCACCACCACGCCCTCGATGCCCTGGTCGCCGTTGCGATAGGGAATGAGCCGCACGAGATAGTGCCTGCCGTCGGCGTCCCGGGCGATCTGGTGCTCGAGCCGCTCCCCCGACTTGAAGACGCCCACGATGTGGGCCTTCAGCGCGGGGTAGTCGAGCCGCGTCGCCAGGTCGGTGAGGGGGCGCCCGACGTCGATCGCCCTCAGGTTGAAGAACGTCGATGCTGCCGGCGTGAAGTTGCGGATCACCAGGTGTCGATCCAGGAACACGGTCGCGATCTCGGTGCTCTCGAACAGGTTCTTCAGGTCGTTGTTGGCGCGGTCCAGCTCCTCGATCTTGCCGCTCAGTTCGGCATTGATCGTGCTCAGCTCCTCGTTGAGCGATTGCAGCTCTTCCTTGGAAGCCTCCAGCTCCTCGTTGGTGGATTGCGATTCCTCATTGACCGAGACGAGTTCCTCGTTCGACGCCTTCAGCTCCTCGAGGGCCGTCTCGTATTCCTCCACCGTCGACTGCAGGCGCTCGCGCGTGTCGCGCAGTTCGCGTTCGAGGTCCGTGGTCGCCGCGATCGCGCTTTCCCGGCTCCGCTCCGCGCGCGTCTGCGCCGAACCCTGGGGCTCGAACAGGACGATGTAGAGCGGCTCGGGCTGGTCCCGGTCCGCAAGCGGTTCCACCGTCAGCCTCAGCTCCTGCAGCCGGTCGCCCTCGTCCTCCACGAAGATGTCGCCGCGCGTCACAGACAGCTGCGTTTCCATCGCCTCGCGCAGCGCCGATCGCAGGTCCAGCCGAAGCCCGCGGCGGGCCATCGTCAGCAGATGCCGGGTCGGCGCGCCTTGCGCCGCCTCCAGATATCGCCCTGTGCGGGCCGAGTAGTACTCCACCTCCCCGTAGCCATTGACCACGACATGCGCCGGCGCGAAATGCTCCAGCACCTGCGCCTCCACGGCGTGGCGCAGCGGGTAGCCGGGGGGGCGGCGGACACCGGCCTGCTGCAGCGCCTCGTTGCCGCCCTGAAGCCCGCTCGCGATCAGGGGGGGCAGGCGCGGGGCGCGCCCGGCCGAATGATGCCGCGCCTGAAAGATCCGGTGCTTCTTCTCGACCGTGGCGAACAGGTCGCCATGCTGGCTGATGCTTTCCGACGTCCCGAGAAAGAGAAAGCCGCCGGGCTTCATCGCGTAATGGAAGGTGGGGATGATCCGGCTCTGGATCTCCTGGCCGAGATAGATCAGGAGGTTCCGGCACGAGATGAGGTCCATGTGCGAGAAGGGCGGGTCGCGGATGACGCTGTGCGGCGAGAAGATGCACAGTTCGCGCACCTCCTTCGAAACCACGTAGCTCGCGCCGTCGCTCGTGAAGAAGCGGTCCTTGCGCGCCTGCGATACGCTTTCCAGGAGCGGCCCGGGGTAGCGTGCGGTTCGCGCGACGGCCAGCGCCGCGTCGTCGATGTCGGTTGCGAAGATCTGGACGCGCGGCGCGACCGTCATCCGGCTCATGCGCTCGCGGATCAGGATGGCGATGGAAAAGACCTCCTCCCCGGTCGCGCATCCCGGCACCCACACGCGCACCGAATCCGAGGCGCCGCGGCCCTCCAGGATCGAGGGAATCACCGTCTCCTCCAGCGACCGGAACGCCTCCGCGTCGCGAAAGAAGTTGGTGACGTTGATCAGCAGGTCGCGAAACAGCGCCATCGTCTCGTCGGGGTCGGCGCGCAGCCGCTCGACATAGGTTCCGATCGTGTCGATCTGCAGAAGCTGCATCCGGCGGCGGACCCGCCGGTGGAAGGTCTTGGTCTTGTAGCCCGAGAAATCATGTCCCGTCTGGCTGCGCAGCAGGCGATAGATCTCCGCCTGCGCCGCGCGGGCCTCTGCGGCATCCTTGTCCAGGCGCTCCTCCAGCGATCCGAGCTTTTCGAAGCCGCGAGCGAACTCGATCAGCTTGGGGCCCATCTCCTCGGCCGGCAGGGCAAGATCGATCAGGCCGCTGGCGATCGCGCTCTTCGGCATGTCCGGGTTGCGCGGTCCCGCGCCATCCTGGACCTGGGCCAGCGTCAGCCCGCCATGCTCCTTGATCGCCTTGACGCCGAGCGTCCCGTCGCTGTCGCCGCCCGACAGCACGACGCCCGCCGCATACTCGCCCTGATCCTTGGCGAGAGAAGCAAAGAAGATGTCGATCGGTTTGCGCTCGCGCGCCGCCGCGTCCGGCCGCCGCAGCGTCAGCCGCCCGTGCTCGATGCCGAGAATGGCGTTGTGAGGCATCACGTAGACGGTGCCCGGCTCCACCGCCATTTCGTCCGCGGCAATCACCACCTTCAGGTCGGTGAAGCGGGCAACCACCTCGTGCAGCAGGCTCTCGCGCTCGGGGCTGAGATGCGTGACCACCACGAACGCCAGTCCGCAGCCGCCCGGCACGCCCTTGAAGAAGGCTTCCATCGCCGGAATGTCGCCGGCCGATGCGCCGATCCCGACGATCGGAAATTTCTGGATTTTGCTGGCCACGTGTCCTCGCTCGCTTGCACCACAACCCGCGAGTGCGTCTTACGATCCGGCCCGAATTCGAAAATCGGAATCGCAAGACCAGAACATCCAGCCGGGAGAGGGGAACGATTTCGCAACCGGAGCGTTTGACCCGATGCGCAAGCCAACCAGGTTCCACACACGTCCCGGGATATTCGATCTCGACGACCCGTCGGTGTCGGCCCTCCGTGCGTCGCTCGCGACGGGTGAGGCCACCCCCGACAGGCTCGTGGCGGCCGCCCGCCGGCTGCAGGCGGCCCTCGATGCCCGTGCCCTGCGGTCCGTCGTCCTCGATGGTCTCGGCGGGACCGGGAGGAAGCGGTGACGGGTGTCCGCGGGCGCCGCGTGCTCATCGTCGAGGATGAATATCTCATCGCGCAGGACCTGAGCCGCTACTTTGCGAAGATGGGCGCGCATGTGCTCGGCCCCGTCTCGAACGTCGAGGCTGCGGGCCGCCAGGTCGATTTCGCGGAGGCCGCCGTGCTCGACATCGATCTCAACGGCCAGAAGGTCTTTCCGGTCGCCGATGAACTGGCGCGGCGGAAGATTCCCTTCGTCTTCTTCAGCGGCCGGGGCGACATCGCCATCCCCGAACGTTTCCGGCACGCCGGGCGTCTCTCCAAGCCGGTCGACGTCGACGCGGTGTTCGACGCCCTCTTTCCTGCCGACGACGGCGCGCGCGGAGATGATTCGCCCACGAATGTCCTCGCGGTCCTCCCCCGGCTGCGCCTCACTGCCCTTCTGCTCATGGAAACGCCCGGCCCGGCCGACCGCCTGGTCGAACTCACGCTGGAAAACGCCCTCGGTTCCCTCGACGGGAGGCCGCCCGGCGACGATCTGGAGTGCTGGCTGACCGGCCTGCTCGAAGACACCCACCGCCGCTGCGGCCGCAAGCTTCTCCTCTAGCGAAACCGCCGCCGTTTCCGGATTCCCGCGCCGTGCAGCGCGCCTGGCGGCGGCACCGGCTGCAACCGCGTCGCTTGCCGGGGCGCCGCTAGCGGCAGCGCACCGCTATGTCGCAGCGTCGTTCGTCCAAAGTCCGGACCGTCAGCGAGGCCAGGGCACTCCGGCCGCCGCACTGGCGGTGTGCAGGCTGTTCGCCTGCTCGAACGCTGCGCCCATGTCGTTGCTCGTTCTCCGCCCAAGGCCACTCTCGTTGACATGGATCAAGCCGCATATGCTCCGAGGCGCATAGATATGTCTCCATGCAAGCGGTCCTGGACGCCCTCTCCGATCCGACGCGCCGTTCCGCGCTGGCCCTTCTGTGGGACGGAGGCGAGCATTGCGTGTGCGAACTGATGGCTCGTCTCGGCGCGAGCCAGAGCCGGATGTCTCGGCACATGAAGGTGCTGCGCGAGGCTGGTATCGTGCTCGACCGGCGCGATGCGCAATGGGTGCGATACCGTCGGGATCCGAACCTCGCGCCTGAACTCGCTGCCGTGGTCGCCGCGGTCCTCGCCGCCGAACGAGGGCAGGAAAGGATAGCCGCATGACCATCGGGATTGATGTCGCGCCTCATGGGCGCGGGACGCTGGACTGGGTCTGGCTGGCGGGCGTTCCCGTGGCGGCGGTGGTCTGGTGGATCGTTTACGGCCAGCTGATCCCGTTATCCGAGTGGGTGACGTCGCTCGTGCCGGTGGCGCGGGACAGCCACACGGGGGAGGCCATCGCCTTCTTTGTCTACGACGTGCCGAAGGTGCTGTTGCTGCTGACCGGGATCGTGTTCGTCACCGGCGTGCTGCGCAGCTGGTTCAGCCCCGAAAAGACGCGCGCCATCCTGGCGGGCAGGCGAGAGATCTGGGGCTATCCCCTGGCGGCGCTGCTTGGCGTGCTCACGCCATTCTGCTCCTGCTCGTCGGTGCCCCTGTTCATCGGTTTCGTGTCGGCCGGCATCCCGCTCGGCGTCACCTTCTCCTTCCTGATCGCGGGACCCATGGTCGGGCCGGTCGGCCTCGGGCTGCTCTATGGCCTCGTGGGCTGGGAGGTCGCGACCCTCTATCTGGTCTTCGGCTTCACGATCGCCACCATCGCCGGCTGGATTCTCGGACGTATGAATCTCGAGCGTTTCCTGCAGGACTGGGTGCGCGAGCTGAACGCCGGCCCGACGGCCGAGCTTCCGGAAGAGCGCCTCACCCTCGCGGACCGGGTGAGGGTCGGGCTGGAGCAGGTGCGCGAGATCGTCGGCAAGGTCTGGATCTGGGTTCTCGTCGGCATCGGCATCGGCGCCGCGATCCACGGCTACGTGCCCGAGACGGTCATGCTTCGGATCATGGGCGGCGACGCCTGGTGGTCGGTTCCGGCCGCGGTGGTCGTCGGGATTCCGATGTACACCAACGCTGCCGGCGTGATCCCGATCGTCGAGGCGCTGCTTGGCAAGGGGGCCGCGCTCGGAACGACGCTCGCCTTCATGATGTCGGTGATCGCGCTCAGCCTGCCGGAAATGATCATCCTCAAGCAGGTGCTGAAGCTTCGCCTGATCGCGATCTTCGTCGCGGTCGTCTCGGCCGGGATCCTCGCCACCGGCTTCCTGTTCAACGCGATTCTCTGAAGGAGATACCGAGATGAAGATCGTCAAGGTCTACGGCCCCGGCTGCAAGCGCTGCGAGACCACCGAAGCCATGGTGAAGAATGCTGCGGCGAAGCTTGGTATCGAGGTCGGCGTCGAGAAGATCACCGACGCGAGGTCCATCGCGATGGCGGGTGTCATGTCGACGCCCGGCATCTCGGTCGACGGCAGGCTCGTGCATGCTGGGGGCCTTCCAGACGCCACCAGGCTGGAAGGCTGGCTATCGGCATGAACCGTGCCCTTCTTGCTGCTGTCCTCGCGCTTCTTCCCGTCCTTGCTGCGGCAGGGACCCTCGACATCCAGCCGGTAACCGACGGCGTCTGGGCCATCGTGGGCGAGAAGGAGCAGCGCAGCGCCACCAACCTTGCCAACAACGCGACCTTCGGCCTCCTGGAGACCGAGCAGGGCGCGGTGCTGATCGATCCGGGCGGGTCGTGGAAGGGCGCCGAAGCGCTGCACGAGGCCATTCGTACCGTCACCGACCAGCCGGTCCTCTACGTCGTCAACACCGGTGGACAGGACCACCGCTGGCTCGGCAACGGCTACTGGCAGGCGCACGGCGCGATCGTCATCGCTTCCGAGGCGGCCGTGGAGGATCAGCAGGCCCGTGGCTCGATGCAAATGACGGCGCTCTCGCAACTGATCGGCGACGCGCTCGACGGCACCGAACCCGGTTACGCCGACGTCACCTTTGCAGACAGGCATACGCTCGACCTCGGCGACCTGACGCTGGAGATCGTCCATCCCGGCGCCGCGCATACGCCCGGCGACAGTTTTGTCTGGGTCCCGGAAAAGGCAACGGTCTTTGCCGGTGACATCGTCTATGTCGAACGCATCCTCGGCGTGGGCGATCAGAGCTCGATCGCCGAATGGCCCGCGGCTTTCGAGGCCATCGAGGCGACCGGAGCGGTCCATGTCGTGCCGGGGCACGGCCGCGCCACGACGATGGAGCGCGCCCGCGCGGATACCTACGCCTACCTCCTGAATCTGCGTGAACGGATCGGCGCCCTGATCGAAGCGGGCGGCGATATCCTGGCGGCGCCCAGGGTCGATCAGTCTGACTTTGCCCATCTCGAGCAGTTCGAGGCTCTTGCCGGGCGCAACGCCCAGACCGCCTACCAGCAGATGGAGTGGGAGTGATGGCGCAGTATCAGGTCAGCGCCAGAAGGATCGACAGCCACGGATCCGAAGCGACCACGAAAGAAGCCCGCATCGTTCTCGATACCGACGTGGCCGGAAGGCTGGACGCCTTCAATCCCGCCGAACTGCTGCTGGCGGCGGTTGCCGCCTGCATGATCAAGGGTATCGAGCGCGTGACGCCGACGCTGAAGTTCGATTTGCGCGGGGTCGAGGTGCGCCTCCATGGGGAACGCCAGGACAGCCCGCCGAAAATGCTCTCGATCACCTACGAACTCGTGTTCGATACCGACGAGACCGACCAGCGCCTCGACCTCCTGCACAAGAATGTCCGCAGATATGGCACGATATCGAACACGGTCGCTGCGGCGCTGGAACTGGAAGGGACGATAGGCAGGAAGGCATGACCTCGCCCTCAGGCATCCCCGCGTGTTTTGTCCCCGGATAATCCATCCTCCCGATTTCTCGACGTGACGATCGCGGTCAGCGGCGATCGCCGGAACGGGCGCCTGGCTCGTCCATGGCGCGCGACGTCGTCGCCATATCGTTCACATGAAAGCCTCGACGCTCATGCCGACCACTGAAGCAAGTCGTCTTCGTCTGGATCTCAAGGTCCTTCTGCCTGACGTGCCCCACGAGGCCGACGCCTGCGTCGGGCGCCTCGTGGGTGAACTGGCGGGCCGGGACGGGATCGATCAGGTCCATGTGCTTCCCGTTGTCGGCGACGACCAGGCCAGGCTCTGCATTCACTATCGGCCTGAAGTGCTCAGCCTCGGGCGCATCCGGGAGATCGCGGAAGGCGCCGGCGCCCGGATAACGGAACGCTTCGGCCATATCCTCTGGCAGACGGGCGGTCTGAGCAACGAGCGGCGCGCCCGGACAGTCAGCGAATTGCTGCAGCGGACGAGCGGGGTCCTGGAAGCGGTCGCCACCGTGGCCGGCCCCGTGCGCATCGAGTTCGATCGCACGCTGACCTCGGAAGGGGCGCTGCGCCAGGTTCTGGACGACATGAGCGTCGACGTGCGCGAGCCATCGGCCAGGGCGGCCGCTCTGCAGGGCCACGTTGCAGAAGAACACCAACACGAACATGGCGGCATGCTCGGCGAAAACATCGAGCTGATCTTCGCGGCCATTGCCGGCGTGCTGCTCGCCATCGGCTTCATGCTCTCCTTCGCGCCCGCCGTCCCCGCATGGGTCGAACTCGCGCTCTATGTCGCTGCCTATGGGTTCGGGGGCTACTACCTGCTGCGCGAAGCGATCGACACGCTTCGTCTCGGCCGGCTCGAAATCGATGTGTTGATGCTGGTCGCCGCCGCCGGAGCTGCGGCGCTCGACAAATGGGCGGAAGGCGCCCTCCTGCTGTTCCTGTTCAGCATCGGACATGCGCTCGAACACTACGCAATGGGTCGCGCCAGGCGCGCCATCGCGGCCCTCGGGGAACTTGCCCCACCGACGGCGGAGGTGCTCCGCGACGGCGAGGTGATCGAGATCGCGGTCGTGGACCTTGCCGTCGGCGACACCATCGTCGTCAGGCCGAACACGCGCATTCCCGCGGACGGGTTCATCAGCCTCGGCGCGAGCAGCGTCGATCAGGCCGCGATCACCGGGGAAAGCGTCCCGGTCGACAAGCAGGCTGTTGACGATGTCGACGCAGCGGCTTCGAGGCCAGAAAGGCTTGCAGCCGAGAACCGCGTCTACGCCGGCACGATCAACGGAAGCGGCGCGCTGCAGGCGCGGGTCACCCGGATCGCTGCCGACAGCACGCTGGCGCGACTGGTGCGCATGGTCGGTGAAGCGGAAGCGCAGAAATCGCCGACGCAGCGCTTCACCGACCGCTTCGAGCGCATCTTCGTGCCCGTGGTTCTGGCGAGTGTCGCCCTGTTGCTCTTCGCCTTCCTGGTGATCGACGAGCCGTTCGGCGACAGTTTCTACCGCGCGATGGCAGTGCTGGTCGCCGCCAGTCCCTGCGCGCTGGCGATATCGACCCCGAGCGCCGTGCTGTCCGGCGTGGCGCGGGCCGCGCGCGGCGGCGTCCTGGTGAAGGGT
Source organism: Aquibium sp. ELW1220 (assembly GCF_030398385.1). Lineage (GTDB taxonomy): Bacteria > Pseudomonadota > Alphaproteobacteria > Rhizobiales > Rhizobiaceae > Aquibium. Next base: position 11,276 of record NZ_JAOAOQ010000023.1, read on the forward strand.
GGAGGGCCGCTCGAAAACCTCGGCGCGATCCGCACGATCGCCTTCGACAAGACGGGCACCCTGACCGAAGGCAAGCCGCGGCTCACGGACGTCATGCCCGCATCCGGCGTCGCGGCGCGCGACCTGCTCGCGGTCGTCGTCGCGGTCGAACAGCTCAGCGACCATCCTCTGGCTGCGGCCGTGGTCCGCGACGGCCGGGCCCGGCTCGGTGACGGCCTCCCGGTCCCCCCTGCCGAGAACCTCATGAACATCATCGGCAGGGGCCTGTCGGCCGAGATCGGCGGGCAGCCAGTCCTCGTCGGCAAGGCGGCGCTGTTTGCCGAAGTCGACGGACCCGCTTTGCCCTCTACAATCCAGGCGGTTGTCGAGGACCTCGAACAGCGGGGCCGGACCACGATGGCTGTGCGCCGCGGCGACGATTATCTCGGCGTGCTCGGCCTGATGGATACCCCGCGCGCCGCCGCCGCTGGGGTCATCGCACACCTGCGCACGCTTGGCATAAGCCGCATGGTCATGATGTCGGGAGACAATCGGCGCGTTGCCGGGACCGTCGCCAAGGAAGTCGGGCTGGATGAGGCCTTCGGCGATCTGATGCCCGAAGACAAGGTCGCCGCCATCATTCGACTGCGGTCAGAGCAGGAAGTCGCGATGGTCGGAGACGGCGTGAACGATGCGCCCGCCATGGCCAACGCGACGGTCGGCATCGCCATGGGGGCGGCCGGCTCGGACGTCGCACTGGAGACAGCCGACGTGGCGCTGATGGGCGATGATCTGGCCCGGCTCCCTTTCGTCATCGGCCTCAGCCGCAGCACCAGCCGGATCATCAGGCAGAACCTGTGGATCAGCCTCGGCATGGTCGCTGTGCTGGTTCCGGCGACGCTGCTCGGTCTGCAACTCGGGGCGGCGGTGGTATTCCACGAAGGCTCGACGCTGCTCGTGGTGGCGAACGCGTTGCGCTTGCTGGCTTACCGCGAACGGCCCATAGGTCTTGACTGATGGCCTTGGCATGCTTGCTGGGCCGTTGGCCTTGCGACGTTCTTGCGCAAGCGGCTCGCCGGAAAGCGCGACCGAAGAGGCAGCGGGAACGGACTCTGCCGCGGGTCCGGACTGGCGTCTTCCGGAGGCCTGCTCTGCGTTGGCGAGATCGTGACAGTCGCCCGCCGGTTCATGATCAGGATCATGTCGGCGCCAGCCGCTGGGTGCTACTCATTTTCAAAGTCGCTCCGCTTGGACCACATCCGGTCGGCTGGCGCGCGAACGCCGCGAAAGAGCCCTGGCATGACCCGCCCGCCCGACCCCGGACTTCCGCTCATTGTCGAGGTGCCGGAAAAAGGTGCCGCCCTGACCCGGAGATGGTTTCGCAAGCGCTATCTTCTCGTCTTCCTGATCCCGGTCTTCATGTTCACAGGCGCGGTGATCGGCATGTATTTCCAGCCGCCGGCGCTGCGTGTCTTCTACACGTTCACCGGTCTGACCCCGGGAGCCGGCAGCGAAAGCCCCATCGCCCTGCCGCCGGAGATCGAACTGCCGAAGGACATGGCCGAGACCATGCGCTCGACCGACGTGCTCGGTCTGGCCCGCCTGATGCCGCGCGGCGACATTTCTCCCGTGGCGGCGCCCTACGGTGCGGGGGATGCCCGGGTGGCCGAAATCCTCGTGGCCGAGGGAGACCGGGTCGAAAAAGGGGCCGAACTGGCCTGGCTCGACAACCGGGACTTCCTGGAAAGCGCCGTCCTCCTGGCCGAGGCCAATCTGGCGGTGCGGGAGGCGGCGCTGTTGCAGACCCGCGCCACCGTGCAGAGCAGCCGCGACGAGGCCCTGGCGACGCTCGATCAGGTGCGCTCGGCCGGGGGCGAAGCGGCGGCGCAGCGACAGCGGACAGAGGAACTGTTCCAGCGCGCCATCGCGACCCAATCGACGCTGGACGCGGCGGTCGCTGCGGAGCGGCAGGCGCAGGCGGCCGTCGCGAAAGCCGAGGCGACGCTGGCGCGCTTCACCACGGTCGCGCTCGAGGAACAGCCCGACGTCGTGGTCGCCCAGCGCAACCTGGACGCCGCCCGCGCCGACCTCGACCGCGTGCGGAGCGATCGGAGCCGCGCCGTGGTTCGGGCGCCGATCGCCGGAACGGTGCTGGATATCGCCGTGACCCCCGGCACCCGCCCTCCGGCCGACGGCATCATGCAGATCGGCGACACGTCGGCCATGATGGCCGAGGCAGAGATCTGGCAGGACCGGATTTCGCATGTGGCTCCGGGCCAGCCGGTGGAACTGGCCGCCATCGCGCTCGGGCGAACGTTCCAGGGCAAGGTCCAGTCCGTCGGGCTGACGGTCGGCCGGCAGGGGCTTTTGGCCGACGACACCGCGGCGAACACCGATGCCCGCGTTGTGAGGGTGATGGTGGCGCTGGACGCGGAATCGTCTCGCGCCGCGGCGGCGTTCACGAACCTCGAGGTCATCGCCCGCATCGACACCCGGACGGCACGATGAGCCGCCTGCTGGAGATCCTGTTCGGGCGGCTGCCGATCGGCTGGCTGCAACTGACCCACAGTCGTACCCGCTTCGCTGCCGCGCTTGCGGGCGTGGCGTTCGCCAACGTTCTCGTCTTCGTCCAGTTGGGCATCATGAACTCGATGGCGACGGCGACGCTGAGGCCCTACAGCTTCCTGCAGGCCGACATCATGATCTCCGCCAGCGACTCCAACGCCTTGTCCGATGGCGGCAACGTGGCGCGCCAGTGGATGCTGCAGGCCATGGCCCGCCCCGACGTGACGGCGGGCATGGGGCTCTTCCTGGCCAACGTGAACTGGCAGCGCGCGGCCACCACGGTTGGCCTGACCACTTTCGGCATCGACCCGGCTCAGCCCGGTTTCCTGTCGCCGGACATCGCCGCCAGGATCGGCCCCCTGCAGGTGCAGATGGCGGGCCTGCTCGACCGGCTGTCGCGCGGCCTGCCGCGGGAGGAGGCGGCGGGCATTCGGCCGCAGTCGCCCCTGTCGTTCGAGACCTCCGGCAAGACGCTCACGCTCTACGACACCTTCGCGGGCGGTGGCGGCTTTGGCGGCGACGGCTACATGATGGTGTCCGACCAGACGTTCCTGGCGCTGTTTCCGGCCCGGCAGTCGGCCGCGCCCGACCACATCCTCCTGCAATTGCGCCCCGGGGCGGACCCCGAGAAGGTCAGCCTCGAACTGCGGGACCTGATCTCGGACAAGACGCTGCGCATCCGCAGCTTCGCCCAGGCCGCGCAGGATGATCTCTCCTATCAGCAGACCCGGCGGCCGACGGGCGTCATCTTCGGCTTCGGCGTCATCATCGGCGTGCTGGTGGGGATCGTCATCGTCTATCAGGTGCTGTCGACCGACGTGGCCGACCACATGCGCGAATACGCCACGTTCAAGGCCATGGGCTACGGCCAGGGCTTCTTCCTCGGCATCGTGCTCGAGGAAGCACTGATCCTGGGACTGTTCGGTTTCATTCCCGGTGCCATCGTGGCGACCGGGATGCTGACCCTGATGGGCAAGCTGACCACCCTGCCGCTGGCCATGACGCCAGCCATGATCATTGCCGTGTTCGCCGGGACGCTGGTCTTCTCCATGGTCTCCGGCGCCATTGCCACGCGCCGGCTGGCCGGCGCCGATCCGGCGGACCTGTTCTGACCATGGCGCCGGATGATGCTCCCCTGTGGACCAGTGAGCTGAACCACTGGTTCGGCGTCGGCGAGGCGCGCAAGCAGGCGCTGTTCGACGTCTCCCTGTCCATCGCACGCGGCAGCCTGACCGTGCTCGTCGGGCCGTCCGGGTCTGGCAAGACGACGCTGCTGACGCTGCTCGGCTGCCTGCGCGAGGTGCAGGCCGGATCGGTCGTCCTTCTCGGACACGAACTTCACGGGGCGCCTCCCGCGCTGAGCACGGCGCTGCGCCGCCGGCTCGGCTTCATCTTCCAGGCGCACAACCTGCACGAGAGCCTGACCGCCATGCAGAACGTCCTGATGGGCCTGCAGGTCAAGGGGCGCGTCGACAAGGCGGTGGCTGGGCGCGCGGCCACTCATGCGCTCGGTCTTCTGGGCCTGTCGGACCGAATGGACTACCTGCCGGCGAACCTGTCGGGAGGGCAGAAGCAGCGCGTGGCGGTCGCCCGCGCCCTGGTCGGCAATCCGGACGTCGTGCTGGCCGACGAGCCGACGGCCGCGCTCGACCGCGAAAGCGGCGCCAACGTGGTCGATCTGCTCAAGCGTCTGGGACAGGTCCGAGGCACGACCACAGTCATGGTCACACACGACAATCGCATCCTCGACCTGGCCGACCGCATCCTCACACTCGAGGATGGCCGCATCGTCGGGGACCGCCAGCGCTGACGGAGACGGCCGCGCCAGGGCGAACATCGGCACCCGCCAGGGTTTGCCGATGCATTCCTGCCGTTAGGCGTTTTTGTAGTGATCCGCACCCGCCGGTGCCCGACCGGATGCCGGCTCAGGGCCAGCCGCCTCCGGGCCTTGCGGAACCGCTCGGACGATTCCCGGGGTCCGAAGCCATGGACAGGCAGGCCTGACCCTCTATCGGGCCGTCCGGCGTGAACTTCATAATCAAACAGCGCTTGGCTGGGGCGCCTGGAACAAAATCCAACTCTTCCTAACGCACTGGAATGGCATAAATGTCTCTAGAAATTGACCTTTCTGCCATGAATGTGTAACACACGACTGTAACACACGGACCTTCCAAGTGGGGCAGTCATGGCACGTCTTAGCTACCTTCTGCGTCGCGGCGCGAGCTACTACGCGCGCATGCGCGTGCCCCTTGATCTCATCGACGTCGTTGGCCGGAGGGAGTTGGTGAAGGCTCTTGGAACTAAGGATGAGCACGAAGCCAAGCGGCTCATGTGGCCGGTGGTGGAAGCTTGGACGCGTAGATTCGACGATCTCCGATCGCGTCGTCTCCTGACGCCCGACGACAAAGCAGAAGCGACGTGGCAGCACTACACGAGGACGTTGGATCGCGACGACCAGTCCCGGAGGCAGATGCCATCTACGGACGATATCGACGCCGCGACCGAAGAAGCTATCAAGCGTATGCAGCGGGAGAACATCGATGATCGCAACCCACTGGCATTTTTGGACGCGAGCATTGAGGTAGCGGTCTTAAGTCGCCAGCGCGAGTTTCTGGCCCATCAGCGGCGGGCGAAACTGGATGCGTTGCGCAAGCACATTGTGGAAGGGGAGACGGCGCTGATCGCTCATGAAGTTGACGCCTACCTCGACCAGCACAAACTCATGATCGACCCCTTGTCTCCGGATCGCGGCGATCTCACCCATCGCATGATGCGCGCCGAAATCGAGGCCTTGGAACGCACCCTTGAGCGCGACCGAGGCGATTATGGCGGCACACCCAGAGACCCGATCGTGAAGCCGGCGACCGGCACGTCGCGCGAGCGCGCCAAGCCCGGTGAGACGATAATGGAGTTGTTTGAGACTTACGCCGCTGAGAACCCGAGGGGCATCGCCACCGATACCATCGCTCAGGCTCGTCGGGACGTGGGCACTTTCGTTGACCATGTCGGCAGCACCTGTCCGGCGCGCCGGATCGACAAGAAGGCCGTGCGAGAGTGGAAGGCGCTTTTGGCGCGCTACCCGGTGAAGGCTACCGAGACGAAGGACTTCGTCGGCATGAAGATCACTCAGATCGTGCGCCACAACGAGAAGGTCGGGAAGCCTGTTCTCACGCCGCGCACCGTCAATCGCTACCTCGCCAGTCTCGGCGCGTTCTGCAATTGGCTGGTCAATCACGGCTACCTGGACCAGAACCCTACTGCCGGAATGGCACTCGCCAAAGAAAGGAAGGTCAGCACGCGTCCGTTCACGGTCGACCAAATGAACACGTTGTTCAAGTCGCCGATGTTCGTTGGATGCCAGAGCGGCGATGAGTGGCGGAACGTTGCGAAGCCGGGGAATGTGCGCATTCGGGATCATCGCTATTGGGTTCCGCTGGTCATGCTCTTCTCCGGCGCGCGTCCGGCAGAGATTGCGCAACTCGCCGTTTCCGACGTGCGGCAGGAACATGGCCACTGGATCATGCACGTTACGACCGAGGGGGACGGTGAAAAGAGCGTGAAGACGGCCGGCAGCATGCGCGTCCTGCCGGTGCACCCTGAACTCATAAAGCTCGGATTCATCACGTATCGCGACGGTATGGAGAAGGCTGGACAACAGCGCCTCTTTCCCGAAGCCAAGCGAAACAGCCGTGGTCAAATGATAGCCGAATTCTCGCGCGAGTTCGGCCGCTACCTCACGCGCCTTGGCCTGAAGGATGGGCGTGGTCTATCGCTCTATAGCTTCAGGCATGGTGCGACGGATGCGCTGCGTCGGGCCGGCCATCTCGACGAGCAATTCGGCTTCATCCTCGGTCACACCAAAGGCACCATGACCGGCCGTTACGGGATCATGCCGCAAGGCATGCTGATGCAGCGGGTCGAACTGATTAACACCATCGCCTATCCGAAGCTTGCACTTGATCATCTCATGTAGATGGCGCGAGCGCGGGCCGAATGATCCCCGCGTGTGGGGGGGAGCAGGAAAGAGTAGGCGAGCGTGACGCCGCTTCGGGAACTGGCTTATAAATCAATTACATCAAGATCCGCTCCTAGAGCGGCGCCCCCCAACTCCACCACACTGCGTTCATGGGTGAATAGGATGGGCTGGATGGTGGCGCTCATCTGTGCCAGCGCGACGAGACCTGCAGTCGCGCGCTCGTCGTCAAAAGTCTGGAAAATATCGTCGCCGATGAAGGGAGCGGGCTCGTTGCGCGATGCATACTCCTCAAGGTAGGCCATCCTTAGGGCCAGATAGAGCTGGTCAACTGTGCCGTCGCTCATGCCGACGATGGACACCCGCTCGCCGCCAGGGCGCTCGCCTCGCAGTTCCGGCTGGTCGTCGTCGCCAAATTCCTGCGTGAGGCGCGCGAACGAGCCACCGGAAAGAATCGCGAACAAGGCACCAGCGCGCTGAAGCAGCGGGTCCGCCTGGGTCTGTCGGTGCTTTTCCATCGCGGCACCAAGCATGGTCGATGCGAGTTTCAGCACCGCCCAGTGTCGCGCGACATCGACGATTTCAACTTCAGCCGAGTGTCGCTGGAGTGCCGCCAGCTCGGATCCCTCACTCGCCTCGTGTCGGCGCTGAGTCATGAGCAGTTCCGCCTCCCGCGCAGCGTCTTCGCCGAGCTGCTTCACCAGACGATCGTGCTCAAGCTCCAAGCGGGTGATGTCGACCTGCGCGGCGGTTCGGTCGAAGCCGGCGAGATCGAGACGGGCGATGATCTCGTCCTGACCGTCGGCGAGAGTGTGGAACCGCCTTCGCGCCTCGATCAGATTGGCGCGCAGACTATCTCGCGCTCGCAGGCGTGTGACCAGCGCGGCCGGATCAGTCTCCTTCGGCAGGACGGCAGTGAGTTCAGAGAGCGCCGATGATGCGTTTTCATTGCGCTGCCGCGCTGCGGCCAGCTCACTGGTCGCCTTCGCGAGCGCAGCGCCGGTTGCCTCGTGCTTTACCTTGGCCTGTTGTGCCGCCTGGAGTCGCTCGCGCAGCGAGTCAGCGAGCCTGTCGGCCGGCAAGGCCTGTAGGTCCGGAGCGTGCCGGGCAGCCAAATCCTGCGCCGCCTGCAGGAAGGCAGTCGTGTCACGCTGCATGCCCTTCACGCGCCGGCCCCGATTATCGCGCTCATGCACCAAATCGGGATATTCGCGCCAGGCCTTGAGCGCCACGATCGCCTGGTCCATCGTCGTCTCGACGTCGAGGCCGATCGGCAACAAGGCTGCATGGTAGTTCACGGCCCAATCGTTCTGCCGGACAATGGCGTCTGCCAGATCCGCTTCGAGTTGCTCCAGCCGGCGGACAGCTTCCTGGCGTTTGCCCTCAATGGTGCGGCCTTCGGTCCAGGCGTCGGCCAGACTAGTAAGCTTGGCGTCGATGGCACGGGCGAGCGCCTGGGTCGGCAGGCTGCCCGCCTCGAGCGCGATACCCCTTGAGATCTCGATGAGCGCGGGTGTCAGCGCCGCCTCGCGATCAGTCAGGACCGCAACATCGTCGGCGAGCGCCTCGGCGGCGCGGCGCTCGTCCAACAATCCGGCGACACGCTGGACCCAGGCCTCCATGTCGGCTGGCGTGCCTGGGGCAATCCCCGCCGCGGAGAACTCCGCCTCATAGTGCGAGCGCGCGTCGGCCATTTCGGCCGCCTGCAGACTGAGCTCCGCACCTCTGGCCGCGATCTCCACGTCGAGCGCGCTGCGACGAATCATTGCGGTAGCGTGCTGCGTGCCGCGCTGCGAATCTGCGATCCACAGATCCACAAGTCGATCGACCTCGGCGACTAACGACTGATAGGCTGAGAGGTCGGACGGAGCGTTCTGGGCGTGCGTCTCGCCGAGCAGGGCCCGGCGAAGCTGATCGAAGCCCGAATCGCGGGCGGCTCGGGCCTCGGCGATCGATTCGACGGAGGAGATCGGACCGCTAATCTCGAGCTCGGCGATCTGGGCCTCAAGACGCCGGCTTTCCTCGGTCAGGGTCTTCAGTGTGGCACTGGTATCGCGCGTCCGGTCCGCAATGTCGGCAAGGGCAATCCGGTGACGCGCCAGCATGGCGACGGAGGGGAGCGGGCAGGCAGCTAGGCGCGTGAGATCATGCACCGGCGGCGTCAAACGAACAGCATGCTCCTCCACACTGCGCAGCAGCGCTGTGCGTCTTTTTACCAGGTCGCCGATGGCCTCAACAGACTTCAGATCAACGCTGAGCGCCGCCACCCGATCGCGCCACGGTTTCGGGTCGATGAGTGCGGCACTTTGCTGCGAGCGCTGCAACTCCTCGCGGGTGCGGCGCTCGGCGTTGATGGCGTTGTTGAGCGCCCGGATTTGGTCTGCAAGCTCGCGCCCTTCGTCGACCAGTTCGTTCACCAGCGCCAGCGCCGGGTCTGACGGCTGCAGCGCATCCGCATTGGAGTCCTCTCTGAGACCGATCCTGCGAATCAACTGGCCGATCCGGTCGCGGTAGTCGTTCTCTTCCGCCAAGATGCGGGGCAAGTCGCGCTGCTTGCTGGTGAAGTCGGTTGTCTGGGCGAAGAGAGCGGTGATGGCGGCAGCGTCGGCCAAGAGCGCTGAATCGACTACGATCCCCGCAAGCGCTTCACCAAGGTCGTTTTCGTTCTTCGCGGCCGTTGTCGCCGCACTATCCGATGCGGCGCATTCAGCGAGCCTCTCCGATAGGCGATCGGCAAGGTCGGTTGGCAGGGCGGCGATGTCTGCAAAGGCGTCAAGATCGCGGGTTGCCTCGTCCATTTCATCGAGCGCCGGCTGCAACTGGCGCAGCCTGCTCAGATGCTTGATCTGGCCCGACGTCTCCACGCGCATGGCTTTGGTGGCGACTGTGCTCTGCGTGACCTCTTCGAGTGCCGCAACGTGCGTCTTCCAGTCGGCAGATCGCAGTTCGCTGTCGCGCTCGCGTCTGCGAGCTTCCTCGTGCCGCGCTTGGATCTGGTAGAAGCGACGGCTCGCCGAGGCCCGTTTGGTAAAGATCGCATCGGCCTCCTCTTCGAGCTTCGCGCGCATTGAGGTCAGCCCGAGCAGGCCTGAAGCGGCCGCAAACAGCATGCTGCCGAGCTCGCCATCGCTGCGCAACATCTCGGCTGCGCCTTGGCGCAGGCGTGCGGAATCCAGACCGAAGGCCCGCTTGAATGTCTCCCGGCGGAGAGAGCCGAGAAAGGGCGATAGCGCGTCGTCGTGCAATGGGGTTTCCTCCGCAGTCGCAGAGAGAAGCGTGTTCTTGTTTCCGCGGCGGCGGCGAAAGCTAAGCGATGCACCGTCACGGCTGATGACTTCGGCTCCGACCCGCAGCGTGGCCGCGTCGTGAAGGAAGGAAAATTCCTTTTTGGCGGCAAAGCCGAAGAGTAGGTCAGTGATAGCCGCAAGCGCCGAGCTCTTCCCGGCCTCATTTGGGCCGAAGACGATGTGCAATTTGGCATCGGGCCGAAGTTGGAGGGTCCGGTCGGTCAGCGAACCGTAACGCATGAAGTGTAGCGCATTGAACCGCATATCAGTCGACCTCGGCGGCGCGATGCAATACCAATTCGCGTGCCTCCGCCAGCAACGTTACGAGATCCTCGCCCAAGGGAAGCTCGGCTGCACCAAGGCCGCCCGGGAGTTTTGCCACGATATCGGCGACCAGCAGCGTTGCCTGCTCGAGCGTCTGCGGGTCTCTCTCTACGGTTTCGAGTAGGGTCTCAAGATCGAGCCCTGCGCCGGTCGTGGCATGCACCTCGATTCTTGCAGGTGGAACGACGTCGATGACCAGCTTCTCCAGCCAAACGTCAGGATGCACCCGCTGGCAGGCCCCCTGCACCTCATCGACTACCAGGGATCGGTTGGCGACCAGCCAGGCACGAAAGCGCGTGGTGCCTACCAGGTGGAGGCGCAGTGCCACGAGCCGTTCATCGGCGGCCGTCACGACGTCCCGGACCTGCTTCTCGATCGCGTGCAGCACGCCGATTAGGTCGTCGAGGCCCGTCACGTCGATAGTAAGCGAACTCCAACGCGCCTCGTCCACAATGACGCGCTCGATGGACGCGACGCGGCCATCTTCGACGGTGACCAGAACAGCGCCTTTCGCTCCTGTTTCGCGAATATTGCGGCCCTGGAGATTGCCTGGAAAAATGACATACGGATCATCGCTGACGACCTCATACTCATGCACATGGCCGAGCGCCCAGTAGTCATAGCCGTGGGCGTGCAGATCCTGGAGCGAGCAGGGCGCGTAGTTGGCGTGCGGAGGACGGCCGTTCAACGAGGTGTGGAGGACGCCGATGTTGAATAGCCCGTTGATGCGCTGCGGATAGATGGTGGCCATGTTCGTGGCGATCCAGCGATCGGCAAATCCCTGCCCGTGCAGAACCACTTTTACGCCGTCGATTTGTATGCTTTGCGGTTTTCGGGTATCGAAATTGTGCACCTCGGCCGGCAGGGTGATGCTCCTGGTGACGACGCTGTCGGCGTCATGATTACCTTTGAGCAGGAAGACCGCGATGCCCGCCTTGACGAGCCTGGCCAATTCGCGATTGAAGAACAGCCCGATGGAGTTGTCGCGCCATTCACCGTCATAGACATCGCCTGCCACAATGACGAAGTTAACCTTCTCGTCGATCGCACGACGGACAAGAGCGGAGAACGCGTCCCGCGTGGCGCGCGCGAACCGCGCGGCGATCTCCTCATCCTTCAGCGCCAGGCCTTGGAACGGGCTGCCCAGATGCAAATCGGCGGCGTGGATGAAGCGAAATGTGTTCAACAGATTCTCTAGCCTCCCAGTGTTGTCGAATAAGTCAGCCCTGCCCGTGCATGGACATCAGCCCGGCGAGTGTCGCGCTCTCCGTGATCGCACTGTCAGGCAAGACAGCGTAGGACCAGGGCTTCGACTTCGTCACCGCGGAGATCGCGTTGGCGTGCCTGACCCATTCGCGTGCAGCACGTGATTTTTCCTGCACGGTCTGGTCGCTCATCTCACTGTCCGACTTGATCTCGGCGATCAGTTTCCTGGCTGTCGTCTCGACTACGAAGTCGGGCTCGTAGGCCTTGCCTGACCGATACTCGATCTGGAATTGACCCGGGCCGGGCTTCACCCATCGCAGCACATCCTTCTCGTATGAGCTGTCGATCAGGGCAGCGAAGCGGCGCTCCGTGTCGGACTGGAACTTGTGAAAATTGTAGGGGCTCTTGCGGGTGCCCTTGAAGACGTAGCTTCGGGTATCCGACAGCGGTTTTGCGGCGGTGCCGATGTCGAGCATTCGGGCGATGCTGGTGATGCTGATGGCGAGTGGCTTCAACGCGCGGAACGAGCGGACGAGCTTCACCTGATAGTCGGCCGGCGTCTCGTGATAATGGCCCTGCATCTGCGCGAAGATGAACGCTGCGATCGCCTTTCCATGCGCCAGGGCGACGTTTTCGACATCCTCCTCGCTGGCGAGATAGGAGCGCAGATGTGTCACTGCCTGGCCCGCCAGTCGGTATAGCAGGTCCGCCTGGGAGTCGTAGTCGATCTGGTCGAAGTCGATCAGGTGCTTGACGATGTAGTTTTCGACTAGGCTCTCTTTCGGACCCGTGACCGAGCGGGCGAGCTCGCGCTGGGTCTGGTCGCGCAGATTTCGGATGAGGATACGATCGGAGAGCGGCTGGTAGTGAATTGCCTGCAAGCCAGTCAGATGGAAAGGGTCGAACCAGAAGTTGACCTCGCGGCTCGGGATGACGACGATCTCCGGAATGTCGATCGTGTTTTCCACGACGCTGGCAGTGACGATGCCGACGATCTCCTGAACCCTCGGCTGCGCGACAATGCCCTCTAGCGAGCCCTGGGCGGGCTGCAGGGCGCGTCGAACGTCGTTTGCGATCTCCTGTTGAACTTCCGGCCGGAGAAGCTCCTGCACGCCGCCCTTGAGCTGCCGCTCATACTTCTTCGAAATGAAATCGAGCGTCGATTCCACGACCTTCCGCTCGTGGTCATGGGTGAAGATCGCGCCCGCCTCGTTGGCGGTCACGAACGGTGTCGTTGTGCCCATGAGAGTGGTCTCATAGGAGGTCGGAATTTGGAGGACCGTGCCGGCCTCGGCCGAGACGTCGCCTCCGGGGCCGATCGTGAGCGCCTTTATCTGGACCAGCGAGTCCGCTTCCCTTGCCTTCTTGATAACCTCGTCGAAACGGTCGTGCGCGATGACGGTCAATGTGTCGACGGACTCGACGCCGGTGCGCTCGCCATAGGGCAGCCGGAGCCCGCGGCCGAGCGTCTGCTCGGTGAGAATGTCGGATGCCGACGCGCGCAGCGGCACGATCGTGTAGAGGTTCGTGACGTCCCAGCCTTCTTTCAGCTTGTTCACGTGGATGACGATCTCGGTCAGATTGTCCGTCTCGAGCCCGACCAGGCGCTGGATCGCCTCATCGCTTTCCTCACCCTTGAGGTTGGAGTGCACCTCCGCGACGCGGCCCTTATAGGCGCCGTTGAAAAAACCATCGTCTTCGATACGGGATCGAATGGCACTTGCATGCGCGGTGTCCTGCGCGACCACCAGCACGAATGGATGCACGCGGTTTCGGCCGGTCTGGCGCGCATAGAGGTCGAGCTCGACCTTGACGTGCTCGTGATAGTGAATGCCGTCCTCCAGCATCACCTCCTCGAGCCGGTCAGCATCGTAGTCGGCGCGCACGAAATTCGCGCGCGTTGCTACGGCCGGCTCCTTGACGAAGCCGTCGGCCATGGCGTCGCCGAGGCCGTAGGTGAAGATGACGTTCCGGAATGCGACGGACTTCGCGCCGACCGTCTTCGGGGTCGCGGTCAGTTCGAGCCCAAGCACCGGCTTGAGTTCGGCGACTGCCCGCATCCCGGCGCTGGCGCGGTAGCGATGCGCCTCGTCCATGATGAGGACGAGATCCGGCAAAGCGGCCAGGTAGTCGAAATAGGATTCGCCGATGGTCTCGCGCATCGTGCGGATGCGGCCCTTGTCCTTGTTGATCTTGTCGACGTTGAAGATGTTGATGATCGCCTCGCCGCCGAAGAGATCGGCGCCGCGCACACCGCGCCCTTCCTCCCAGGTGTCGCCCGTGACGATGATCGGCGGCGTCTGGGCAAATTGCGAAATGCCGCGGAAGACATATTTCGGCGACGACTGCTTCGAGAAATCGGCGATCAGCTTCTCGTAGATCGTGGTGTTGGGCGCCAGCACGAAGAAGTTCTTCGACCGGCCGTTGAGGTGAAGCCAGGCGATGAAGGCGCCCATCAGTCGTGTCTTCCCGACGCCGGTGGCAAGCGCGAAGCAGAGCGAGGGAAAGTCGCGCTCGAATTCCTGAACCGACGGATAGGCCGTGCGGATCGTCTCCAGTGCGGCAATCGGGTCGCCGCCCTTGGTCATGCCGATACGCCCGACGACATCGGCAAGGATCTCAAGCGAGCGTTCTTGCGGTGCGCGCAGGGACAGGCGCTGGGCGATCTGGCGGCGAATGCGATCTTCGCTCATCTCAAGCCTCGCCGTCTTCGCTGTCGAACAGCGGAAGCCCGGCCACCTTCTTGCGGGAGCCGGCGGCCGCTGCCGGTTCCTCGGGGTAGTCCGGCGCAGGCGGCAGGTCCTTGATGTTGAGCGAGTAGTCGTCGCGGCCCCATTCGCATTTTGACAGGATCGCGGTCGGGATCTTCACCAGTGTCAGATTGTCGAAGCTGTCGGGGTTGGCGTTGAACGCCTTGCAGCAGATCAAGAGCGAGCGATCCGGGCCGACATCCTCGGAGATCCGTCGGCAGGACTCGTGTGTCAGGTTCTGCGTGGTGACATAGATAAAGTCGGTTTCGGTGGAATGGCCGTGGTTCCAGTATTCCTCAGGGTTTTGCGACGGCGCATAGACAAAGCCCATGTGCTTGCAGAGCGCTTCTGCAAGCATGGCCGGATTGTAGTCCTTCGCGATGACCCAGTTGCCGTATTTGTCTTCGCTCAGCAGAGATGGCGCGAGCCGGTAAAAGCGGAAGCCACCGCCGCCCTTCCAGCCGACGGCTTCGGTGACGCCACCCAAATCCTCGACGTCGATAACCTTCTTCAACCGAGGCGCGATGTGCGTCTCGGCATGGTTGCCGAGTTCGACCATGATCCAGCGGCGACCCATCTTGTGCGCGACCGCGCCGGTGGTGCCAGAGCCGGCGAAAGAGTCAAGAATCAGGTCGCCGGGGTTCGTCGCAATCTGAAGGATCCGCCGGATGAGACGTTCTGGCTTGGGTGTAAGAAATGCGTCAGCCTTGCCGAAAAGCTGATGGATCTCCTTTTTCGCTTCATCATTATGTCCGACTTCTTCGTGGGGCCACCAAGTCCACGGGACAAGACCCTCTACTTCGTCCAAAAATCTTATTATGTTGGGCTGACTGTTTCCGTCTTTGCCGAAATATATTCTTCCGGTCGAAAGTAATTTCTTAAATTCAGTCTCGACTGTGGACCAGCACCGACCTTCAGGAGGTCGGTGAATGGCGCCGCCAGGGGCGACAATCTCATACATTTGATTTGGACGATAGCCTTGGGCAGTCATCGGGATGCCGCGCCATCTTCCTCGAGGGTGATTGTTGGGATTCTTGTAAATCTTCTCCTGATCTTCAGTCATTGGCACTCTGTTGCGAATGGATTTAAATCGCAACGAGTTTGTTGCATATATTAGTATGTAATCGTGGGCGTCACCGACGGCCTCACGATTTTCACGACTGTATCTCTTTTGCCAAACAATACTTGCGATGAAATTATCACGTCCAAATATTTCATCACAGAGAACCTTCAGGTAGTGCGCCTCATTGTCATCAATAGTAATCCATAGAGATCCATCCTCCGAAAGCAGCGTTCGGATCATCTCCAAGCGGTCGCGCATCAGGCTGAGCCAAAGGGAGTGCTCCAGCCCATCGTCATAGTGCGTAAAGGCGCTGCCGGTGTTGTAGGGCGGGTCGATGAAGACACATTTGACCTTGCCGGCGTAGTCCGCTTCGAGCGCTTTCAGCGCGAGCAGGTTGTCGCCGTGGATCAGAATGTTGTCGAAGATGTCGCCATCGCGCCGCGTCGCCGCATGGTGCGACAGCGCGGGATCCTCGATCAGGATCCGCGGCTCCAGCTTCGGCCGCTCGTCCTTGCCGATCCAGGTCAGCTCAAGTTTAGGTTTCTTTGACATTCAGCGCATTCTTCCGTTTATTCCACACTTGCTGTCGCCTCGCACGCTCCGCTGCTGACAAGGTCCTTCTGCCTGCAGGTGGATAAGCGCGCTTGGCATCGATTTTATTGTCCCACTCAACCGGTTCTTGTCTCGACGTCACTCGTTGCACCCCGGCACTCGCTATCTTGTCGAGTATCCCCTTTTCGCGGGCCTCGACAGCGACACGCCCAGATAGCCGGTCGCCGAAGCTATCGTCGCTGCCGGCCCCGCGCCAGCGCAACCTCGCATAGGGGTTGGCTGTGCGGTTAAAGTGTCCGGGAGCGATCTGGATGTTCTGCTCGTAGTGCCAGGCGGGCAGGTGGGACACGCTCTCTCGACGATCGCGCGTGTGCCTGGCCACCCAGTGCACGGTGTAGAGATGTTCGACCTCGCCAGTTTGACGGATCGATGCGAGGATTTCCGCTTCTTCGCTCGCCGCTCGCTCTCGGAGGGTCGCAATCCGGTCGCGTAGCCACAACGCCGACTCCGCCTGTTTGCGCTCGATCAGTGCGATCCGATCGACTGCTGCTTGACGCCGACGGTCCAGGGGATCGGCGCGGCGGAGCCAGGAGCGCAGGCTAGCAACGTGGTAATCAGCCTCGGCCAGGATCGAGTCAGCTCGGCTCTCAAGCAAGGCAATCTCGGTCGCTGCGCTCTCTTCGGCCTGGGCAAGCATGGCCAGATGCTTCAGATCGCATGTCCCCAAAAAATCCCAGTAGAGCGCGTCTGATGCGTTCTCCAATTCCTCCGGCGGGAGCTCCCGCAATTCGCGGGGCACTGAGCACCGCATGTCGAAGAGCTTCGACGATAGCCAGGATGACAACGCCTCGCCGCTATCGTCGACACAGGCGACCAAGGGCGCCGTCCACATGCTGAACGACGTCTCCATCGTGGCGCGCGATACCATCAACCATCCGGCACGATACCGAAGTGGCCTGACCTCCCACGCGGGACCTGGATAGCTATCTAGATAGAAGTCGATCTCGACCGGGACCGCGCCAAAATCCTCGAAGGCGGCAGCGGTCCGGTTGTTCACAAGAGTTACTCCACCGACCAGCGAAACGTAAAAAGCAATTTCTTCGTTGGTAGCCGGTTGAGGCTTTCTGCCACCTCGTCCAGCATATCGGACACCTGCTTGCGAATTTCGCGCCGGCGTTCGTGCTTCGATAGCTTGAGATCGTCCATGGTCCCTTCAAGCTTCTTGATCTTGCGGCCGAGATCGAGCTTCTCCTCCATGGATGCATCCGGCGACCGGCGTTCCTTGCGTAACTGCTTGATCTCGTTGTCGAGGGTGGTGATCTGTGCATCGAGCTCGATCTCGATATCCTTGGCGTAGTTGTCGAGGCGGATCTCCTCTTCCTCGAGCCAGAGGAAGTTCTGTTTCTTTACGCGCTCCGAAAATTTCCCGAAAAGACGGCTCTCGATCCCGTGCAGCGCGCTCTGGTCGAATGGCACCCCGGAGCTTGTAGATGTCGCCGGCACCATCAGCATGCGGTCCGCTGTCTCCGGATGGATTTCCACACCGTCGTCGTCCAAGCAGGACAGCAGCAATTCCTCGCGCGCAGACCCATGTGTCTCAATCTGCGCCTTCGACACGCGGAGCCAACCTGACTTACCGGCTAGGTTCTTCACATCCGCCAGCTGCCCGGGGAACGCATATTCATCAACGCGGAACCTAAGCGATGCGGTTGTTGAGTGCTGGTCCCGCGCTTTGGCCTTATGGACGATCTCGGTCGCGAGATTTCCATCGGCCAGGCGGAAGAACTGCCAGTCGTGATCGTCGGCGTCCGGCCATTGCGTCGTGAATGTCCGTCCGTCGTAGTCGAAGCGGAACAAGGCATCGGGATGAAAGCGGGCGCCAGGGAGCTCGGCATGAGCGATCATGATTAGCCGCCGGGTGAAATCGTTGACGGCATTGTCGAGCTCGCCCTTACGCCCCTTCAAGCGTGCCACGACATCCTGATCGAGATGCTCCAGGACCTTGGCGCGCGCGGACTGCATGTCGGAGTCGATCCTGTCTTGCAGCGTTGCGGTCAGTGCGTCGAACTCGCGGATCACTTCTTCTTCGGTCCGGCTCGACTGGACGATGCCCAGGACGCGCTGCTCGAAGTCGACGCCGCGCTCGATCGTGCCGAGCACTTCGTCGCTGGATCCGAAAACCCCGTTGAACAGTTTGAACTTCTGATCGAGGAGTTCGTAGATGCGCTGCTCCGCCTGGTTCTTGCGATTCAGCATGTTCACCACCGTGACGTCGATCTTCTGACCGTAGCGGTGACATCGGCCGATCCGCTGCTCAACGCGCTGCGGGTTCCAGGGAAGATCGAAATTCACCACGAGTGAACAGAACTGAAGATTGATGCCCTCTGCGCCGCTCTCGGTGGCGATAAGGATGGTCTTGTCAGAGCCGCGGAAGGCATCGACGATCGCTGCCTTCATATCTGCCGTGCGCGAACCGGAGACACGGTCCGTGCCGGCATGTTCGTCGCGCCAGGCCGTGTAGAGTGATTTGCTGACGGGATCGCTGTTCGAGCCGTTGAGCAGTGCGATCTGACCTTCATAGCCATTGCTCGAAAGAAGCTCGTTCAGATATTTCTGGGTGCGGACGCTCTCGGTGAAGATCACCGCCTTGCGCTGGCCACCCTTGCTCGAAATCGCATCGAGAATGCCCGGCAATTGCGTCAGCAGTTTTTCGCCCTTGGCGTTCTGGCCGATCGATTCGGCCAAGTGGAGAAACGACCGCAGTTCCTCCAGCTCGACGGCCAACAACGCGGCGTCGATCTCTCCCACGTTCTCCGCGTAACTTTCCAGTTCCTCGCCGATCTCGCCGATCGTTTCGATATCGTCGGTGACGGTTTCATCGACGATCCCGCGCTTTTCCAGCCGCTCGATGAGGGATCGCAGATACCCGGTAACGGCGAAAGTCGAGGAGCCTAGTATTTTGCGCACCTGGAGGACGACGAGAGCGTTGGCTCGGTCGCCATATGACACCGTGTCCTTGCGCTGGAGGAACCTTGACACCTTTTCGTAGAGTTCCACCTCAAGGCTTGGCGGCTCGAAATCGAACACCATCGCATTGCGCTTGGTGAAGTTGATGTGGCCGGCCTCCTGGACCTGACGGCGCAGGGTGCGGTAGCACACGGGCACGAGGCGCTCTCGCAACGCCTCGAGCGAGGCAGGCGTGGCACGCGCGCCGGTATAGAGTGTCTTGAACGCGTCCTCGCCGCCGAAATGGTTGTCATCGATCATCGAGACGATACCGAATAGCTCCATCAGCGAGTTCTGTAGCGGAGTGGCTGTCAGGAGCACCTTGAACGGATCTTGGAGCGCGTCCTTCAGGCGCTTGGACCGCAGCGCACCGGGCTTGTAGACGTTGCGCAGGCGATGCGCCTCGTCGAACACAACGAGGTCCCACTTCGTCATCGCAAGCTCATCGGAGCTACGCGCGGCGAATTCATAGCTTGAGATGATGATGCCTGGAGCGTCTCGGAAAGGGCGGGAGTGACCGTCCTTCTTGAGCCCCTTGTAGGTGGCTGCTTCCATGATGGTGGCAGGTAAGGAGAACTTTTCGCGGAGTTCCTGCTCCCACTGCTTCCGGAGCGACGCCGGCACGATCAATAGAATGCGCCGCTTCTGCTCGGCCCACTTCTGGCCCATCACCAGGCCAGCTTCTATCGTCTTTCCGAGACCTACTTCATCAGCGAGCAGGACACCCTTTGAAAGGGGCGACTTCAGCGCGAACAGCGACGCTTCGACCTGGTGCGGGTTCATCTCGACACGAGCTGCGGTCAGAGATCGGGTGAACGCGTCCTGTTCAAATCCATCGAGAGTGATTCGGTGGCTGTGATAGTGGCCTTGGACGGGCGTATAGCTGTTCAAAACACTTCCAATTCTCGTAGCTGGCCAGCCAGAACGACTTGTGCCCTTTTCAATTCTTGCGGGAACTCATAGCCGTTTGCAACAGGCTAGTGAAGGCGCGCCAACTGGCTGTCGAACCGCGTCTTCGCCGACTACGAGGCGATCATCGAGGCCGCCTGCGACGCCTGGCGCAAGCTTTTCGCCCAGCCACACACGATCACGTCGATCGGAATGCGGGACTGGGCGCATGTCGGTCAGGGGATATGACCGTTGGTATTAGGTCTGATTCTTTAGATAGTTCTGAATTACTTAAAGGAAACTGCGCACGATATCGGACCGTAGTGGCAAGCACGGTCTCACCGGCAAACGGGTTCGCACAGATCGTGACATTCAGAACGCTGACCCGTGGACGCAACGTGTGCCAGGTCACGCTAAGGCGATCAGGTAGGAGCGCCTGGCTCGACATTCACAAATCCATCAGCACCTGCCGTGCCCGATGACGGGGATCACTCTTCTGTCTGTCCTCCAGGTCGTGCTCGGTGATCTCGGCCGGATCAAGCGCATCGCGAAGTTGCTCGGCATGGTCAACGCCGTTCCGGACTTCGGCGACCACCCGGCCGTCATCAACGGCTACTGAGATTTCCTCCTGAAGGTGCTCGTCGAGCGAGACAATAACGCGCGATCCGCCGTCGGTGTCGGTTCACTGCCGGGAAGCATCACAATCGATATCGAGGCAGTGGTCTCCGTTCATGGCTAGATCAGGCGACTCCTCGATCAGAAAAATGCCACTTCGCGCACGTCGATCGCGGCGTCGTGATCCCTGCCATAGGCCACGATGGCAACCGATTTCAGGCTCTCCGGGCGAGGCACGTCGCGCAACAAGGCCCCCGAGGCGGTGAAGGCATCGAATGGCAAGCGCACTTCGCTCCAGCCTTCGGTGACGTCGAAGGCTGCCTGGTAATACTGCCAGGGCAGGATCGTGCTGGCCGTGCGCAGATGGACGAAGTAGCGTTGTCTGTTGCCTCGAACCATCAGGCGAACGCCGCTCGTGCCCTCCGGCGGCGGGCTGGTCAGATCCACTCGAATCTGGATGAAACCGCCCCTGTTGGTGGTGCTGACACGCCCGGTCATTCGCGCAAATGAATGTCCTTCCTCGTGCGCGAAGACGACCTCTCCGGACGAGACGCCACCCATCACCTCGTCGGTGAAGAATCTCCATCGCGTTTCGGGCTGCATCCTGAAATCCTCGATGACTGCCTCGTCGGCCGACGCTGCGGGAACTGGCCCGGCAACCAGAAGGGCTGCAATGACGGTCTGGATCAGGCCACGCATCTAAATCTCCTTGGCACGAATTCCACCGCTGGTCTCGCCTCCGAAGAGTGCGAAGACTGCCACGTCACCAATGCAGCGTTCCCGCCGCGGCCTTGATCTGACCGTCCAGACTGGACGTGATCCATCCGCCGTAGAAATCGCCCGGCTGGGGGACGACCCGCATGTCGCCGACCCAGGCGTCATCCATCAGCCCGGCATAGAAGGCCACGTATCCCGCCAGGGCGGCGAAACGCTCGGTGGGGCGTCCACACGTCCAGGCGACGCGCCAGAAGCTGTTCGCCCGAGATCATGTCGAAATAGCGCGCGACACCCTTCCAGTCGCAAAACGAACTGCTCAGTCTCGCTCGCAGGGTTGCGACCTCATCGCCAAGCGGCAGGTAATCGCTGGGCGCGTGATGCGTCTCGAGCACGCGCAGGGTGTTGACCGTTTCGGCCGCGAGGAGGCCACCGGTGCATATCGCGATGCGCGGCGGCACCGCATGCAGCGCCGACGGGCAAGGGAAGGACTGGACGTTCTCTGGCGAGAGGTTGGTCATGCGGCAAGCCCACCGGTATAGCGTGCAGCCACATGGCCGGCGTGCAAGTTGCTCATCATCACCGTCACCATTCCAGATCCGAGCCCGGGCACGAGGTTCGTCAGCATGCGCAACCAGCTACAATCGGCGAGCACCAGCGACCGGCATCTTTGTCGTAGATCCTCAGGTCATGGCGCATCCGGGCGATCTCTCGGGGGCGTCCTGCATGGCAAGATATAGGGCGCGCCGTCGCAATTGCACGGGGACCGGTCGCAACGGCGGATATCATCGCTGCTTGCCGATCGTCCGTTCTCTCGCGATCTGGGCCACTTCGGCGCCTGGCCGCCTGGGGAGCCCGCTGGCACGCGCCGACCTCTGCGCGCTGTTGGGTAGCAGAATGGGCGCTACCTCCAGCCACTGACTCTCCCTGAGGCCGCCAGGGCATCATGCTGCCTGGCAAGACGCTCGTATCATCCGGTGCTCGGGCCACGGCGTGCACGAACTGGTTTCGCCGCAAGCGAGGCCGACGCGAAAATGCCCGATCGACGTTCCGGACATGGAGCGGCAATGCGGCTATAGGGGGGCCTCAGATCCTCTCCGAATCGAACATGGTATCCCCGATCATCGGCACCACCGTCAGCATAGCTTTGTCGGCCTCGGCGAGCGGAGCAAGCACCCACGAATTAGCGTTCCGGTGGGCCGCTCTCCAGAAGACGCAGGCGCGGTTCGATGGACGGATCGTGCTCGAGCCGGAGATCGATCTCGGGCGCTACACCTGTCGCGCTGTCATTGACTGGCTGGACGTGCGAGTGGTCGTGGGCGCCACGACCCAGTGGAAGTGGATCCAGCACCACATCGAGCCAGCGATCGGCCAGCGCGCCTACGTCGAGGACGTGGAAGACGAGCAGGGCGCGACCGGCCGAATTTTCAGGATCCGCTTCCAGGAGCCGCTCCTCGGACGCGTGATGCAAGCGATCGACCAGGTCGCCCAACGATGGACGCTCGAGAGCGCTCCCGAGTTGGTCGGGTTGGAGATCAGTGTCGACCTGACGCCGAAAGCATATTCCGAGGAGGCTCTCGTGAAGCTCTTTGGTGTGATCGCCCGGACGCATTTTCCCAGCCGGGATGTCATCACCGCGCCTTCAGATCGTCCCAGGTTCTTCGTCGACGACACCACCACCCACGTGATCAACATGGACAAGCACGATCCGCACAAGGACAAGGTGCTGCTTCTCCAATACGATCACGATGTTCCGCCCACGCACGACTCGACCTACTACACCGGCGCCAAGAGATCGGATTCGTCGTGGAAGTTGATGATCAAGCGGGTTGACCGGCAAAACAAGGCCGCCGGGACTTTCATCAAGATCCCGGACGATGAGGTTCGTGTTCGGCTCGAGGTCACCTTGCTCGGAAGCGAACTGGAAAAGGCCGGACTACGGACCCTCGAGGATCTGGCGGAGTTCAGGTTCCAGACGCTGCAAGGCTCGCATTTTCAGTTTCGCCTCCCTACGTTCAGGAAGGCCGATTCTGGAATACCCGACACCTTCCGGCTGCAGAAGTTCCTCAAGACAGGCGTTGTCGGCCTGGAAGCAATGGACGACGCCAGGAGTTACCATCGACCAGCGATCGTCCGGGCATCTCGCAAGAGCGACAAGCCGCTGAGGCCAAAGCGGCGCTTGGGCTCCAGACTGGTGATCTACGAGGACCTGACGAGTAAGGTCGCTCAAGCTCTTCGTCACCTACAGGAGCGTCAGCAGGGATCTCTGGGGGAGAAGAGCGCAAGGACGTAGTTCAAGTTATTAGAGCCGATCGTGCGCTGGATCCAGTCATCCATGCTGGCCATAGCTCTACGACGCGCATTGGCAGCGTCGGCCACTTCAGAAACGGTGGAGTTTTCTTGCAGGTGGCCTCTGCGCTTTGCACTCGAAGCAGAGCCTCCGAGCGACCGGCATTCACTCGTCCACGGGCGAAAGGACCGACTGATGTGGTGCCGAGATCACGTCGGCAAGGATAGCCAGCCACGTCACGCCTCCTCTCAGTTGCCCGGATCGGGGCGGTCGCTTGGTCCTTTGCCGTGCCTCCACCTCCCGTGTGCCTTAATGCACTGGTCGTCCCGCGGTAGGTGGTTGGGAAAGGGTGGCGGACGGGCCACTGCAGAATCAGGCCTCCGACGGGGGCTATTCCAGCTTCGTGGTCGCGCTTCTCCGAAACCGCGTCAGATCGGCTCATGCGCGTTCTGCACTTGACCCATACGGGTTGCTGCTCCGCCGGCTTTGCGTTCCCCTCTTGGAGTGCAAGGCCCACCCGTTGCCGCGTCCGGATCTGCAAGGTCTGCCTTCACTGTGGCAAACGAGGTCGTTGAGAGAGCCTCCCTCGAGTGATGTCGATCGACTCAGATCTCTTATCTGAACATCTCGGCTGCCGGACGGATTCTCGACAAGGCCTCGGCTTCTTCATTTGCGGTTTTTCGGTCTGAAGCCCTTCCTACCGCAAGGTTGGCGCAAGGTTAGCGTAAGGCCAAATCGCATTTCCAATACGAGAGTGTCCTTGTCGGCAGGCAGAATTTTCCTCAACGACGTCCCGTTCCTGTATTCGAAGGCCCAACGTGAACATCCGCCCAAACATGCCCCGAGGCGAACTCGCGATACTGCGCATAGACCGGGGCGCAAATATCCAGCGCATCCTTCAGTGGCTGGTAGCGAAGCGCGAGAAGGAAGATTGTTATCGTCTTCTTCGCGGCATCGTAGATGGGGCGGCGCAACTGGCTCGCGTCGTCTCGAAATTCGATGACCATCCCTTTGACCTCTGAACTTGGGCTCGGGCGCCCTTCGAGGAAAAATGCCAGGGCGTCGCGAGGTTTGTTGTCAGTCGAGGACGCTACGTAGGCGCCGATCACAGTTCGATAGCTGTCTACATAAAGAATTTGCCGCTCGAGAACGGCGGTCTGATCGTTGATAAAATAATTTGAGGCTAGAAAGACTTCATCCTCGCTCAAATGTGGCGCGCCACAGCCGGGCTCATCCGAAATTGCCGGTGACGAAAGTGACAGCAGGAAAGCAAGACTTGCCAGCGCGGTGTGTTTCGAAGCGCGAACTGCCACGTATCTTCCCCTATTAAGAGTTGTTATCATAAAAATGCATGTTATTAAAAACAGGGGCTGCATCCAACAGGATTTTCACGTTCCGAACAACAAATCTGCTGGTCCGCTGCGGGGAATAACTCAACCATTTTGACTAAGGCGCTGAATCCTGAATCCTGCTGGTTGGCTTTCGTGCGGGACTCAGAGTGGCTTCGGTTATCCCGCCACCAGAGGTGGTCCGATGCCGGATCCTGTCGGACCCGAGAGGCATCCCTTTGAAGGGGAGGCGGGTTCTCTAGGACTTCGCACCCCTGCTGCCGTGGAGTGAGGTGTCGTCTCCAGGAGGCCCAGCTTTCGCATGGTGGGTGGGGCAGGGTGGTGAAGCCCGCAGGGGGTCACCTGCCCCGTCCACCGTTAGGGGACCCGGCGTCGGGGTAGGCGCCCGGTTCCGTGGTTCCTGACCCCCGATGGCGCGCTGGGGCTTGGTGCTCTTCAGCTGTTCGACCGCGTCAATGTTCGGAGCGAGACTGTCGGATGGGAGGGCGACGCTTAGCGGTCGAAATCCGCAACCGTTGCGGAACTGGTGCTCGGATCAGCGCCTTGATGCGATACGTCTCCGACGAGGCGCTTCGCTTGTGCGGCGTAATCTCGCGCAGGTAGCGCTCCAGCAACTCCCGGATGGTCATACGCTCGGCGAGCCGCGTGTCCGGCAGGTTTCCGCAACGATCGAGTTCGGCTTCGAGGTTTCGCGCCCACTTCTCGGCGTCGATCTTCGCCTCGAAGGACCTGGCACGAGGGGGGGGATTCCTTTACGTCTGACGTGCGCTTGCCATTTGCCGCGCAGCTTGCGGATCGTCGCCATGAAGCACCTACTTTGATTGTGCCTCATGATGCGTAGGACGACCCCAGAGAGCCGCCAAGGAGCTTTCCCAGTCCAGTGTGATCTCAAGATTGCGCCGAGAGCGTTGGCGGCGCCCTGATGCCCTTCTACGGCCAGCAGTGAGCACCTGCTGGATCAAGGACTTCCGGCGGCTACGCCAGCCCCAGGAGTGCTGCCTTCGAAAGGCGACAGTGTCATCAACTGACGGCATAATCCAGGATTGCTTGCTGCCGGTCGAACGGTATTACGTCAATGTCGCTGTCTTCAAGAAGGTCTCGGATCTCTTTGTAGGCAGCTACATGTGCTCCGCCAGCAG
This sequence comes from Aquibium sp. ELW1220, assembly GCF_030398385.1. Classification (GTDB taxonomy): domain Bacteria; phylum Pseudomonadota; class Alphaproteobacteria; order Rhizobiales; family Rhizobiaceae; genus Aquibium. Next base: position 36,976 of record NZ_JAOAOQ010000023.1, read on the forward strand.
TGGGACCTTCCACCGCGAAGAGAACGCGCTCTGGAATGACACGTGCCTTTCTGAGACGGCGAACCGACGTCGCCCATTTTACCCCGTGGTCAATCATGGACGTGGGTTCCTTCTGGCCGAGGAAAAAGGGCTTGATGATCTTTCGAGCGTCGCCTTCCTGGTCCACTTCAACAAAGGGAAAGCTCGCACGGTAGACACCATCGTCAAATTGCCTCTTCACGAAGCGGCTGCTCAGGTCGAGCTCTTGGAACCAGCTCTTCATGTGCTGTTCCAAGACCGTCTCCCGGTATTGCTGCGTCACGAAATTTCGTTCGACGTAGTGCCCGAACAATTTGTGTAGCGTTGTTGCAGGGTCATCAGAGAGCACGACCCGGCTCTCGCTGAAGGTGATGACCCCTCCCCGAGCTCGAGTGAGTTCGTCAAAGAAGTGAGTAAACGTTTGATCGAACCCGAGGTCGAGCCGAAGGCGAGCACCCTCTCCAGAGGGGAGCATCTCCCGAACGCGCTCCAGCTCACAAATCAGCGCGCCAGCGGCATTGCGGAAGAACTCGGGCTCCAAGGTGTCGAAGAAATTGGTAATGCGCGCATAGCGGCGCACTTCAACGCGAAAATTGAAGAACCCAGCCTTCGGTGCGACCAACACGACGCCAATGTTGGCGAATTCCCCGGTTTCAACATGAGGCATAAACCTGATGATCGAGTATCTGCACCGATGCTTCGCGTTCACCATGACCAAAACCCTTCACTGCGGTGCTCACATAGCACCGCTCCAGCCTCAGCGAAGTTAAAATTTACGGGGACCGACTCCATCGTGTCCAAATGCAGCCACTCTGGTGGCAGCGAAGACACAGTTTCGGGCCACCGCTGAACGGCGTGGTCCAAGCGCTCAACATATGACGCTATTCCGGCCTTATCGTGGCACAAAGGCATAAACTCCGATCCGAAAATATGTTGCGCTGCGAATGCCTGACCTGGAAGTGCATCATCGAACGCATTGTTGTGATCGATCAAAACCACCGACTCGGTATCGTTTGCCCACAGCAGATTGGGATTGCCTCCCTTCGCTGAGAGACTACGATCATAGTTCCGGACCCAGCGATCGAACACCATGATGTCCCTACGTTGCGCTGAAGGAACGCGTTCCACTTGCGAGAACAGGATGTCGCCAGCGAACTCCCTGCGTCGGGATCCGAAAGCCACGCCTGCTCCCAAATCGTTCAGTTCCATGGTGGATGATGGGTCAATCAGCTCAGACGCAACGTGGACAATTTCAAACGGAGCGATTGGCAGACCGAGCTCCCTCGCCAAGCAACCGCAGACCCACTCCTTGACTAGGGAAAGCTGGCCGGCGGACCGTCCCTTGACGTAATAGAGCGCGTCGTCAGCGCCGCGGCAAATAAACGGTTGGGTCACCCCCTGTTCGGAGCGGCCTATAACTTCAACAATCTCGATGGCCACCGCTTCTGCCCCCGGCGAACTGCGAGACACGATAGTTTGAGCGTCCTGCAGTTGCAACGCGACGCCACGAAATGGTGAGAATGGCTAGTCTGTCCCTCGACAACGCGTTCTGCATGGCAGGGACTTGAGGAGCCTTCAAGGCTCGCGACCCCTAGTCCTTCTGGCGGACGCTTAGGAGGGCAGCACTCTATCAAGCTGAGCTACGGGTGCGCGCCGCGGGGACAAGGTCTCCGCATCGGCCCGGGCCGCAAGAAAGCGGCACGAGCATTGGCTTCATAGCCGAAGCGGCGCGGCGCTTCAACCACAAGCGTCATGGAGATTGTGCTGTCCTCTCAGGCAGAGGTCACAGGTTCGGATCCTGTCGGCGCGCGAGTGGCGGGGTTGTGCCTACCGGGCGAGACAACCAGTCCTTGACTTCCTGCCCGCCCCACGTAGACGTCCGATGGCATTCATGCATGAGGGACAGATGTTCAAAATTGTAAAACTCGCGCTGGTAGGCCTGCCGCTGGCCGCCTGCCAGTCGTCCGCAGAACTTCAAACGTCCATGCAAACAGCCGAACCAGCGCCGGCATCCGTCAAAGCGGCCATCGTGAATGATGCGAGGGACTTTTTGGCTGATCCCTACTCGATACGAGATGCCGAGATTTCCTACATGCAACTAAATGGCCGGTCGGGTCTCCATTGGGTTTGCGTCAGGGCAAATGCAAAAAATGCGATGGGCGGATATACCGGGAGGCAGGCGATAGAAGTGATTGTGCGCAATGGGCAGCTTGTTGGGAACCTGCCCAACAGTGCGGCTTGTCGAAACCCGACGCTGCGCTGGCAGAAGTTCCCTGAACTTGAAGCTCTTCGCGACTTGTGAGCAGCCCGTCCGACATTTGCGCGGCCGGACCACCGCTGACTTCGTCCTTGTGTTGCGGATCTAATCAATGACGCCCCCTCTCAGCCACCTCTTGATGCTTGCCGCGCCAAAGTGCGCTGGCCACAAAAAGACGATGGTGTTTTTCACGAAAGCGGGACGATTTATCGCTTGGGCCTCGGTAGTCACTGGCACGTTTCGCGCGGGGCTACACCATCGCTACTTCTTGGATGTTGCAAATCGCAAGGACCTCGGGGTCAAGCACGACTTCGCTCTCGCCTCGGCAAGAGAAAAGCGCATAGATCGCACTCTTGTGCACTTTCGTTTCAGCGACGAAAGCACGGTCATAGCGTCGGCCATCGTGCTTGTAGACGCCGAGAAATCGGTTCGCGAACCGAACCGCCCTTTCGCGGTCTAGGGTCCACGACATGCCGTAGTCGAATGCCACGGCAGGGTCTTCACCGGTAGGGAAATTGATGCCGCGCCAAGCAGTGACGATCTCCGGAAGCGCGTTGTATAGGTTCTGCTCTTCTTCCGTCATCACTGCTCTGCAAACTTGGTATTCGTAGGTGTCGCCGTTCAACTGGCAGCACATGTCGCTCCAATCGCTGGGCCAGTCGGGATTGTTCCAATAAGGTGAATCGTCATGCAGCCACGCATCAGCGAAGGCGCGCGGGTCAGTGCGCCAATAGTCTATCGAACTCTCTTCATCTATCATCGTCGTTAGCTCACCATCGATTCTTTGCTGTTTTGCGGCTGCGACAGAATTGTCGAGCGCTGCGCGTAGGCGCCCGCCGAAAAAGATCGGCGGGCTCTCATCGTCAGACCGATCCGTGGCTCTTCCGTGCCTCAGTTCCGTGGATGTCAGCTTGGGATTGACAGACGTTGAGCCGTTGCCAACATAGTCCCGCCAGTCACGGCATGCGGATCAGAACATCGAACTGCTCAGCCGACTTGATGTAGAGCAACCGGAACTCAAACAGCGACAAGCCAAGGCTCTTCTTGAGCATGTCGAGCGCCTCGCTACCGGCCTGCTTCCGCTCTTCCACCTTAGCCGCCTGCTTTTCTTGCACGCGCTTGTCGGCGCGCTTCTGCTTCAAAAACTTGTCGAAGGTTTCCGCCCTCGAAGGTGCAGGCTTCAAGCCCTTCGCGATGCGCTCGGCAGCCTTGGCGTCACGCTCGGCGACCTTCGCCTCGCTGATCATGTCGATCACCTCATCGATCGACGGCTGCCTACCTGCTTTGATGAGAGCCGTCACGCCTTTCACAGCCGACTCCGGGACGTTCTTCGCGGCAAGCCTGTAGATGGAAGACGGCGGCAAAACCGCAACCGTTTCGTTTTTCGACGTGAATTCGGCAGCCTTCATGAAGTTCTGTGCCGAGCGTTCCGACCACCCGAACTCCGCTTCAATCCATGAGGTGAAGTTCCCGTGACCAAGCAGCGGCTTAACTTTCAGGAGATCGGCGCCGGTTTCCAACATGTTGTTCGTGCGCCGGTCGTGGATACGCGCGGCGGCCGTCTGGGCTGCTTTCGCTGCTGCCTGCGATAGGACAGTGTAATCGAACTTCCCGATCGAAGGGACGGTCGACGACGTTCCAGGCACCTTCTTGTCGTCAGCTTCGAGATCAGCCTGGAGGCTTGCCAGTGCCTCATCATCAAGGCAGTCGTCGACGGCCTCTGCGGTCACGACGGAGACAACGGCCGGCAGGTTGGCGGACGTGGACTTGGAATTGACGACGGGCTCGTGAGGCAATTTGCCGAGCGGCAGGTCTTCAAGGACGAGTTCATCAGCGATGTGGGTATTCTGATCGTTGCTCATAAAATGTTACTTTCGCCCGGGTGAAGGTTCCGTCACGGCTTGAACGATCGTCACGTCTCACAATGCCAAGCGAATATCGCCTGAATAAAGCTGAATTCTTATAAGCACTTGTTTTTTCGGCGGAACCGCCGGGCATTGCGCGGCCTTTGCGTCATCGGCCGCCGGGCCATTGTCGCCGCCCACCAGGAAAAACGCCGAAGCAGGCCGTGATCAGACGATTTCGTTCGCACCCAACTGCGCTCGGGCGGGGATATACAAGGCACCGCCTGTCTCTCCGATCTCGAGACTATCGACGCTGTGGTAGGTGTTGCATCATGGCGGCCGATGCCGCGAGTGATTGAACTGGCCAATTTGAAGGCGGGACGGTGCCGCAATGTGAGTAGAGATCAGATCCCGCCTACCTTGGAGGCGCCAGACATCAATCGCACCCTCCAATGCCCGACCGGATACTGGCTCACGGTGAGCCGCCTCTGGGCCTTCAGAAGTTCGAGCAGCGTGCGCTTGCCATAGGTGCGGGGATCGAAATCGGGCGCGTGCCTGACCAGCTCACGATCGAGATCCTCGACACCGACCCAGCCACCTGCACCGGGATGCAGCCGCGCAATCGCGTCCCGGATTTCGTTGCGGGCATCGCGCGGCTCTTGCAGCGGCCTGCGACCGATGATGGCAGGATGAGCGGGCGTGTCCGGCATCAGGTTCTCGGTGAAAAGGAAGCGCGCGCAGGCCTTCCGGAACCGCTCGGACGTTCCCCAGGGGCCGAAGCCATAGACCGGCAGGCCTGCCTCTCTGATGCGTGTGCTGAGCCGGACGAAGTCGGTATCGCTAGAGACGATGGCGAAGCCGTCGACGCCGCCGCCGTGGAGCAGATCCATGGCGGCGATGACGAGGGCGATGTCGGCAGCGTTCTTGGATCCCATGGCCAGCACCGGGTAGTGGCGCAACTCAATTGCACAGCGGATGCACGCCTCGCGCCAAGCGGCACTGGTGTGCTCGTAGTCGCCGAAGCCAAGGCGAATGTCGCAACGCCCGTAGCGCTCAAGTTCGGCCAGGACGCCGTCGATGGCAGCCGCGCTGCCGTTGTCGATGTCGATCAGCAGCGCCAGGCGCTGCGGGATGAGGTCGGTCATGCCGGGTTCCAATGAGAATGAGGAGGCGCGGGGAGGGGACGTGCCTGCCGGCGCGCCGCCCTGTCGAATTCCGCCCTACATCCTGAACACCTGCCGCAGTGCTTGCGTCCGGGCCAAGGTCGGGGCCGGGTCGCCATCGTGGGAGGCCAGCCGGATGACTTCGATCCAGTAGCGCTCGTTCTCGGTGATCGGCCTGTTCATGCGCTCGACCAGATCGGCGCGCGAAGCGATGGTCAGATCAGGCATAGTCACTTCCCGAAGATCGCGCGCAGGGCGGCGAGCGCCCGGTGGGTCAGCCTCGGGTCGGCGCCCTCCGAGAACTCGCGGATCGCCTTCAGCCAGCCGACCTCGTTCTCGGTGACGATGGTGCCGAAGATCTCGTCGATGGCACTCGGCGTCATGCTGCCACCGAGCTGTTCCAGCGCAAGGCGGAACAGGAACCTTGCGTCGCACTCGAGGGCCTTGGCCAGCGCGGGCACCCGGTCGAGCGGGACCTTGGCGGTTCCGGTCTTCAGCATCGAGAGCACGTTCGGCGTCTTGAAGCCGGCCTCGATGGCGATCTCGTGCTGGGATTTCTTGGGGCTGAGCTCGAGGATGCGGCGGTCGATGAACTTCGCGACGCGCGTCTCGGCGTAGGGCTTTCCGTTGGACAATGTCTTAAACCTTCTGTTGCGAATTCTATGCATTCGTTATAGCAACAGAAAATAGGAATTGTTCACACTCTCACAAATTAAACACAATAGGACCTACAGTGTGATATCGTGCTGCTGATTATTCTTTCAAAGAAGACGAAATCTCTTCCTTTCTATTTAGTGTTCCTTCTTGTTCATTTCCGTAGAGGCCTGTCATTGACGACTTGCCGTGTCCCACGACTGCGCCGATCTCGTCATCCATGAATCCGGCGAGCCGGGCGCGATCAACTGGGATCTCTCGCTTCCGATTTTTGAACAGGTTCGACGACAGCCGGGCCATTTAGCCTGCCTGATTAGTCCGCTCGATCCCGTTCGGACTGTCGCTCCAGGTGCTCAATGTCGGCGCCTGAGCTTCTGGCAAAGATGGCGGTAGAGCACGTTGCCATGATCGATCGCGAAAGCATGCTCGGCAAGGAAGCGATCCGCATCTGCCTCGATCTGGCGGGTATCGCCGCTTACGAAATCCGACCGAAGGCGGGGGGGAGTAAAGCGCGCCTACGTGTCGCTCTGCCGCCGATCATGCCAATCTTTGATGCCCTCGCATAGAAACTTCACAAACACGGCACTTACCAGAGGTTGGGCCGCGCCGTCGGGGGTGAACTCATAAATCGCGTCGGATTCGTCGGTGCCCCACGTTCCTAGATACTCGCCGTCCTGAGTGATCACAGTGCCGTCTTCAAGCAGATTGATCGGCCATCGAAGATTCATTTTGCCCCCGAGGCTGGGCGATTCGGATGGAATGCCATGTGTATCGTCCGCATGACTGTAACACATGCGATTATCTAAGGTCGCCTAAGCTGTTGTTTTTATTGAGCAAAGAGCGCTTGGCTGGGGCGCCTGGATTCGAACCAGGGGATGGCGGTACCAAAAACCGCTGCCTTACCGCTTGGCTACGCCCCAAGACCGTGCCGCGATGCGGCGCGTTATATTGCTCCGCTCGGCTCGGCGCAATATCCCCGTGACGGTCGGAACCCGACCGGCCTGCGGCGGCTTTCACCCCGGCCCGCGCGGCCCGCCGCTGCAAAACGGCCGCGCCTGTGTTTTTGCGATGGAAATGCGCCGGTCGAGCCTCTAACACGCGTCTTGTGCACTGCAACGGAGGAATGGCCATGGCGAAGTGGGTCTACGGATTCGGCGGCGGCAAGGCGGAAGGCGGGGCGGGCGACCGCAACCTGCTCGGCGGCAAGGGCGCCAATCTGGCCGAGATGAGCGGCCTTGGCCTGCCCGTGCCGCCCGGCTTCACCATCACCACCGAGCTCTGCACCTGGTATTACGGCAACGGCCGCAGCTATCCGGCCGACCTCGACGACCAGGTCGATGCGGCACTCGACGAAATCGGCCGGCTCACCGGCAAGCGCTTCGGCGATCCGGCGAGCCTGCTCCTCGTCTCCGTCCGCTCCGGCGGCCGCGCTTCCATGCCCGGCATGATGGACACCGTGCTCAATCTCGGCCTCAACGACGAGACCGTCGAGGCGCTGGCGCGCGACGCCGGCGACCGCCGCTTCGCCTATGACAGCTACCGCCGCTTCATCCAGATGTATTGCGACGTCGTGCTCGGCCTCGACCACGAGGTCTTCGAGGAAATCCTGGAAGACCAGAAGGCCAGCCTCGGCCTCGACCTCGACACCGAGATCAGGGCCGACGACTGGGTGCGCATCGTCGAGCTCTACAAGGCCCGCGTCTTCGAGGAGCTGGAGCGGCCCTTCCCGCAGGACCCGCGCGAGCAGCTCTGGGGCGCCATCGGCGCCGTGTTCCAGTCCTGGATGAACCCGCGCGCCATCACCTACCGCCGCCTGCACGACATTCCCGAAAGCTGGGGCACGGCCGTCAACGTCCAGGCCATGGTGTTCGGCAACATGGGCGACACCTCGGCCACCGGCGTCGCCTTCACCCGCAACCCCTCCACCGGCGAGAACAAGCTCTACGGCGAGTTCCTGGTCAACGCGCAGGGGGAAGACGTGGTGGCCGGCATCCGCACGCCGCAGAACATCACCGAGGCCGCCCGCATCGCCGCCGGCTCCGACAAGCCGTCGCTGGAAAAGCTGATGCCCGCCGCCTTCCGCGACTTCGTGGCCATCGCCGACACGCTGGAGCGCCACTACCGCGACATGCAGGATCTTGAATTCACCATCGAGCGCGGCAAGCTGTGGATGCTGCAGACCCGCTCGGGCAAGCGCACCGCGAGGGCCGCGCTGCGCATCGCCGTCGAGATGGCGGCCGAGGGCCTGATCACGCGCGAGCAGGCGGTGGCGCGCATCGACCCGTCCTCGCTCGACCAGCTTCTCCACCCCACCATCGACCCGAAGGCGTCGCGCGACGTCATCGCCATCGGCCTGCCCGCCTCGCCTGGGGCGGCCACGGGCGAGATCGTCTTCTCCTCAGACGATGCCGAGGAGGCGCGCGCCGCCGGCCGCAAGGTCATCCTGGTGCGCGTCGAGACCAGCCCCGAGGACATCCACGGCATGCATGCCGCCGAGGGCATCCTGACGACACGCGGCGGCATGACCAGCCACGCTGCCGTGGTGGCGCGCGGCATGGGCAAGCCCTGCGTCTCGGGTGCCGGCGCGCTGCGCGTCGACTACCGCAACCAGACCATGCTCGCCATGGGCCGAACCTTCCGCAAGGGCGAGGTCGTCACCATCGACGGCGGCTCCGGCCAGGTGCTGTCCGGCCGCGTGCCGATGCTGCAGCCCGAGCTGTCGGGCGATTTCGCCGCCATCATGCAATGGGCAGACGGCATCCGCCGCATGACGGTCCGCGCCAATGCCGAGACGCCTTCGGATGCCCGCACCGCGCGCTCCTTCGGTGCGGAGGGCATCGGGCTCTGCCGCACCGAGCACATGTTCTTCGAGGGCGGCCGCATCATCGCCATGCGCGAGATGATCCTGGCCGACACCGAGAGCGGCCGCCGCGCCGCGCTCGACCGGCTCCTGCCCATGCAGCGCTCCGATTTCGTCGAGCTGTTCGAGATCATGGCCGGCCTGCCCGTCACCATCCGCCTGCTCGACCCGCCGCTGCACGAGTTCCTGCCCAAGACCGAGGCCGAGATCGCCGAGGTGGCGGCAGCCCTCGGCGTCACGCCCGAGAAGCTCGCCCAGCGCACCGAGGCGCTGCACGAGTTCAACCCGATGCTCGGCCATCGCGGCTGCCGTCTCGCCGTCTCCTATCCCGAGATCGCCGAGATGCAGGCCCGCGCCATCTTCGAGGCCGCCGTCGAGGCGGGCCGCAGGACCGGCAGCCCGGTCGAGCCCGAGATCATGGTGCCGCTGGTCGGCATCGTGAAGGAGCTCGAATTCGTCAAGGCGCGCATCGACGCCGTGGCAAAGGCGGTGATGGCCGAGGCCGGCATCACCATCCCCTATCTCGTCGGCACCATGATCGAGCTCCCCCGCGCGGCCATCCGCGCCCATGTGATCGCGCAAGCCGCCGAATTCTTCTCCTTCGGCACCAACGACCTGACCCAGACCACCTTCGGCATCTCCCGCGACGATGCCGCGCCCTTCCTCGAGACCTACCGCCAGAAGGGCATCATCGACGCCGACCCCTTCGTCACCCTCGACGTCGACGGCGTCGGCGAACTCGTCCGCATGGCCGCCGAAAAGGGCCGCGCCACCCGCCCCGGCATCAAGCTCGGCATCTGCGGCGAACACGGCGGCGACCCCGCCTCGATCCGCTTCTGCGAAGACGTCGGCCTCGACTACGTCTCCTGCTCGCCGTTCCGTGTCCCGATCGCAAGGCTCGCCGCCGCGCAGGCGGCGGTGGGGAGGAGTGGGGAGTAGGGAATGGCGAAGGGCGAATGGGGAATGGCGAATAGCGAATAGGGAGTAGGGAGTAGGGAATAGGGAATAGGGAATAGGGAATAGGGAGTAGGCAGTCGGCAGTCGGAAACCGGCCCCCGCCTCGACCCCCGTCCTCTCCCCCCAACGGGGGGAGAGGTGGCCCGGGCGAAGCCCGGGACGGAGAGGGGGGCCTTGCGCCATCTCCCCCTACACCTCCGCCCGCAGAACCAACCCGCCGCCGCCGCGCCCCTTTCCTCGCCCCCCAACGGGGGGGTCCGAAGGACGGGCGAGACCCGTGGCTCGCCCCTGGTGGCCCGGGCGTAGCCCGGGACGGTGAGGGGGGCCTTGCGGCGCTTCAGCCCCATTTGAGCGGCGGACAAACGAGCGCCACCACCGACCCGCCCATCCTCTACTGCCATGCTGTCGCGGACCTCGAGGGCACGGCCAAGCACCCCCTCACCGTCTCGGGCTCCGCCCGATCCACCTCTCCCCCTGCCCGGGGGAGAGGAACCGCAGTTCCGGCCTCGCGCCCCACATACGGGGCACGAGGGAGAACGACCCCGCCGCCGCCGCGCCTATCCTCTACCCCCAACGGGGGGAGAGGTGGCCCGGGCGCAGCCCGGGACGGTGAGGGGGTCTTGCGCCATCTCCCCCTACACCTCCGCCCCCAGAACCAGCGAACCCGCCGCCGCGCCTATCCTCTACCCCGCAGGGGGGAGAGGTGGCCCGGGCGCAGCCCGGGACGGAGGGGGGGGCCTTGCGCCGCCCGCCCGCAAGAGGCCCAAGAATGACCGCCACCCCGTTGCACCCCCGCAGGGGTCTGAAGAACGGACGTGTCCGCCGCCGCGCCTATCCTCTACCCCCGCAGGGGGGAGAGGTGGCCCGGGCGAAGCCCGGGACGGAGGGGGGGCCTTGCGGCGTTTCCGCCTGCCGCTTCGCCCGAAACGGCAAGCCCCGCCGCCGCCGCCGCCCCCTACGCGCCCCCGATACTCCGCTCCACCAGCCGCGACAGCCGCTGCGAGAAGGCCTTCGCGTCGAGCGGCTTGTCGCCGTCGAGCACGCGCGCCTCGTCGAAGAGCAGATGCGCGACGTCCGCGCGCAGCTCGGGGTCGCCGTCGCCCAGCCGCGCGAGCCCGCGGATGCGCGCGTTGCCCGTGTTGATCTCGAGCACGGGCCGGGCGGCGCCGTCGAGCCGGCCGGCTGCGCCGAGCAGCCGTTCGATCTGGCGGTCCGGCCCGCCTTCCGGCGCCACCAGGCACACCGCGCTTTCCGTCAGCCGGTCGGAGGCGCGCACATCGGAGACCGCCTCGCCGAGCGTCTCCTTCACGAAGGCGATGAAACCCGCCATCTCGGGCGTCGTCTCCGCGTCCGGCCGCTCGGCGTCCGCCGGCAGCGCGATGCCCGACAGGTCCGCTCCGCCCTGGGTGACGGACTTCAGCGGCCTGCCGTCGAAATCGTCGACCATCGTCACCCAGAAGCTGTCCACCGGGTCGGTAAGCAGCAGCACCTCCACCCCGCGGGCGCGGAATCCTTCGAGCTGCGGCGAGGCTTCGAGCCGGGCGCGGTCGTCGCCGGTCATGTAGTAGATCGCCGTCTGGCCTTCCTTCATCGCCGCCACGCAGTCGGCGAGGCTGCGCCAGCCTTCGCCCGAGGCGGTCGAGCGGAAGCGGGCGAGCTTCAGCAGCTGCTCCCGCCGCTCGAAATCCTCGTAGAGCCCTTCCTTGAGCACGACGCCGAAATTCTCCCAGACTTTCGCATAGGCCTCCGCGTCGCTGTCCGCGAGCTTCGCCAGGTCGCCGAGGATGCGGCTCGTCACGCCCTTGCGGATGGCGGCCATCAGCGGGCTGTCCTGGATCATCTCGCGCGACAGGTTGAGCGGCAGGTCGGCCGAATCGACGAGGCCGCGCACGAAGCGCAGGTAGCGCGGCAGCAGGTCGGCCTCGTCGGTGATGAAGACGCGGCGCACGTAGAGCTTCATCCGGCCCTTGCGGTCCTGGTCGAAGAGATCGAATGGGCGCGATCCGGGAACGAAGGCGAGCGCGCTGTATTCGTGGCGGCCTTCTGCGCGGAAATGCACGGTCGCGGCCGGCTCGTCATACTGGCCCGAGAGGCCGCGGTAGAAATCGGCATACTCCTCCGGCGTGATCGCGTTCTTCGGCCGGCTCCACAGCGCCGTGCCGTCGGCGACGTCCCGGGGCGCCTCGCCGGGCGTGTCGCGAAGCGCGATCGGCACCGGCACGTGGCCGGACTGGTCCTTGATCAGCCGCTCCAGCCGATGCGGCGTGGTATAGTCGTCCGCATCGTCCATCAGGTGCAGCATCACCCGCGTGCCGCGCTTCGGCGCATCGGCGAGGTCGGCGGGCGCGATCTCGTAGGAGCCCTTGCCGTCGGAAGACCAGCGCCAGGCCTCCTCGCTTCCGGCCCGGCGCGTCAGCACGTCCACCCGGTCGGCCACCATGAAGGCCGAGTAGAAGCCGACGCCGAACTGGCCGATGAGCTCCGCCCTCTCGCCGGATTTCGCGGCCTCGACGCGCTCCATGAAGGCGCGGGTGCCGGAGCGGGCGATGGTGCCCAGCGCCTCCACCAGCTCGTCGCGGCTCATGCCGATGCCGTTGTCCTCGACCTCGAGCCGCTTCGCCTCCGGATGCGCGGTGATGGTGATCGCCGGCCTGCCGTCGTCGCCGAGCAGGCCCGGCGTCTGGGTCGCCTCGTAGCGCAGCTTCTCGCAGGCGTCGGCTGCGTTGGAGATCAGCTCGCGCAGGAACACGTCGCGGTCGGAATAGACCGAGTGCACCATCATGTGCAGCAGCCGGGCGACGTCCGCCTCGAAGGATCGGGTTTCGGTTTCCTTGATGTCTGTCGTCATGGGAGAACACTCGGGCTGCGGTGGGATGAATCGGGGATGTCCAACAGATGGCCGCAACCGGCGCCGTCTTCAAGACATTCATGTCGCCCGCGCCCGCGCCGGACCGGAAAACGGGCGAGCCGGAAATTTTTCTCCGTCCCTCTGTCCACGCCCCCGCCGACCGTCCGTAGACTTCACACCGATGCGACGGGCACCGGCCCGTCCGGAACGGAGGGACGGGCATGGACTGGCATCTGGCGATCGAGCGGAACCGGGAGGCGCTGAAGCGCGTCCTGGCTGCCATCGTCGCCCTGGCCGGGCCTGAAATCCGGGGACAGTTTACGCATTTCCTCTCGCAGGCCGCCGCCGGTCCGCAACCTGCGCCGGCGGAAATGCGTAGACTGTCCCCGCATTTCCCCGCGCCGACGCTGCCGCGCCGCCTCCACCGGGCCGCGCTGCGGCTGCTGCGGCCGGCCGAATCGGCCGCCCGCCGGCTGATCATCGTCGCCGCCCGCGCCCTTGGACGGGACCTCCACGCCCTCACGAGCGAAACCGCGACGGCGGCGGAAGGACAGGCGGTCCCGCCGCGCCGGCCCGCGCCGAAATCTCCGGTCCCGGTCCTCCACCGGCTCGGCATCGCGGCCGTGGTCCCGCCGGGCGTCGTTGCGGCCGCAGCCGCCCCGCGCCGCGTCTGCGCCACGCTTTTGCTGCCGCTCAGCGACCCGCCCCGGTCGTTTTCGCCGCGTCGGCGCACCGTGCCGCCGCACGCCGCGCCCCGCATCCTGAGCCTCGACGGCCAAGCCCCGCATCGGCTGCCGCCGAAGCCGTCGCCGGGCGATGCGGTGGACGCGACGCGGCTGTTGCGGCGTCTGGCGGCGCTGGGCGCCGCTCTCGACGACCTGCCGGGGCAGGCGCGGCGGTTCGTGCGCTGGCAGGTGCGCCGCGCGCGCGCCCTGGCGCGGGAACGGGCGAAGGCGCTGGCCGGGGGGAAGGTGCTGCTGCGCTTGCGCCGCCTCTCGCCGCTTCGGTTCGGCCGACCGCCCGGCCTGCGCGCCCGGGCGCGCGCCGCGGCCGACGCGTGTCAGCAGATCCTGCGCGACCTGGACTGGTTTGCCCGGCACGCGCTTGCGCCGCCCGACACCTCCTGATCGACCCCGATCAGCAGGGCTGCTGCGTCATCCCGCCCGGATTTCCTCCGGCAGCGGCCGCAGACCCGCGCCCGCGCGAGGCTCACGCGGTCTCGATGGTCACCCTGTCGGCATAGAAGGCGCCATGACCGCGGATCGCTTCCATCTCGTCGAAGGGCGTCTCGTAGGCCCACATCACGTCCGGGCTGGCATCGCCCGGCAGGCCGATCAGCCAGTAGGTCGCGTCGCCCTTGAAAGGGCAGTGGGTCATGGTTGCGCTGCGCGACAGCGACGTGAAGTCGATGTCGGAAAACGGGATGTAGAGCACCGGCTTGTAGCGCGCCTCGACGAGTTCCAGCGCCGCCTCGGTCGAGGCGATCACCTGGTCGCCGGCCCGCACCACCACCTTGCCCGCATGCGGGGCGATGGTGATCGTGTGGCCGGGCCGGTCGCGGAAGCCGGGGGCGGGGTTCGGGGCGGGCGTGAGCGGGTCGGGAAGGGTCATGCCCCCGAACCTAAGCCGTCCGGCCGCGATGGCAAGCCCTCACTGTGCCCGCAGGCCCTCTCGCGACACCAGCGCCTCGGCGTCGGCCAGGCCCTTGTCCAGCCGGTCGAACAGTTCGGTGAGCTCGCCCTCGGTGATGATCATCGGCGGGCAGAGCGCGATCGTGTCGCCGATGGCGCGCAGGATCAGCCCGTGCCCCTCGAGGATCTTCGCCACCTGCGCGCCGACGCCCTTCGTGCCATCGAAGGGCCGCTTCGTCGTCTTGTCGGCCACCAGCTCGACGCCGCCCACCAGCCCGCAATAGCGCACCTCGCCCACCAGCGGATGCTCCTTCAGCGCGTCGAGCCGCGCGGCAAAGACCGGCGAAAGCGACCGCACGTGGCCGAGAATGTCGCGCTTCTGGTAGATCTCGATCGCCTTCACCCCCAGCGCGCAGCCGAGCGGATGGCCGCCATAGGTGAAGCCGTGGCCGAAGGTGCCGATCTGGCGCGAATGGTCGACATAGGCCTGGTAGATGTCCTCCGGCACCATCACGGCTCCCAGCGGCGCATAGGCCGCGGTCATCTGCTTGGCCGCCGAGATGGTGGTCGGCGTCATGCCCAGCGACTGGCAGCCCCACCATTCGCCGGTGCGGCAGAAGCCGTTGATCACCTCGTCGTCGATCATGATGATGTCGTGCTCGTCCAGCACCGCCTTCACCGCCGGATAATAGCCGGCCGGCGGCACGATCACGCCGCCGGCACCCATCACCGGCTCGGCAATCATCGCCGCGATCGTCTCCGGCCCCTCGCGCTCGATCAGGTCGCGCAGCGACTTCACGATGCGGGCGGTGAACTCCGCCTCGCTCTCGCCCTCGGCGCCGAAGCGATAGTAGTGGGGACAATCCGTGTGCAGCACCCGGTCCACCGGCAGGTCCCATCCCTTGTGGTTGTAGGGCAGCCCGGTCAGCGAGGCCGACATGATGGTGACGCCGTGATAGGCCTTCACCCGGCTGATGATCTTCTTCTTCTGCGGCCGGCCCATGGCATTGTTCATGTACCAGGCGAGCTTCACCTGGGTGTCGTTGGCCTCCGAGCCCGACGAGGTGAAGAACACCTTGGAAATCGGCACCGGCGCGATCTCCTTCAGCTTCTCGGCCAGTTCCACCGCCGGCTCCATGCCCTTGGCGCCGAACAGGTGGTAGTAGGGCAGGGCGCGCATCTGCTCGGTCGCGGCCTCCACCAGTTCCTCCTCGCCGAAGCCCAGCCCCGCGCACCACAGGCCGGACATGCCCTCGATGTATTCCTTGCCGCGCGTGTCGTAGACGAACACGCCCTTGCCGCGCTCGATCATCAGCGGCCCGTTCTCGCGCAGCCTGTGGATCGGCGTGTAGGGATGCAGCAGCGCCTCGACGTCGCGGGCTTGGATGTTCGACAGCGGCGGGTGGGTGTTCATGAGGACGAAGCTCCGCAGGACGGGCGCGCCTCCGTGGCGGCGCGCAGGACAGATCGCCGCGAGGCTAGCGGTTCCGCCGGCGCGAGGAAACCCGCCCCGCCCGCTGGCCCAGTCGAATGGCGCCGGCGGAACAAGGCAGGCGGCGCGCCCGCCGGGCAGGCGGACGTGAAGCGCCCGTCAGGCGGCTGCGCGCGAGGGCAGGCTCTTCAGATGGGCGAGCAGGCCGCCATAGGACACCGCCATGCCGGCGAAGGGATTGTCGCTGCCCCGCGCGTCCTCCATCCGGAAGGAACGGCCGTCGGCGCGCAGCAGCACCAGCACCGTCGTCGGCGCCTCGTCGCCGGCAAGGTTCACCGCCGCCACCCGCTGGCAGTCGTGCACGGTATGCACGGGCATCTGGAACAGGAAGCGCCCGGCCGACTGCTCCACCGCGCTGCGCACCGCCGCCTCGAATCCCCTGGCCAGGATGTCCTGCGCGCCCAGCGCCTCCTCGAAGTTCGCGGCCGCGGCCGGCGCGTCGCCGCCGGTGTCCTGCTGCGGAACCATGATCGCCTCTGCAACGACGATGCCTTCGTCGCGCTGCGCATGGGCATCCTCGGCGGCTTCCACCGTCCCGCCGGTCTCCGTGCCCTCGAGAACCTGCCCCTGGTCGGCCGGCGCCTGAGCGGGCGACGCAGCGACCGGTGTCTCGGCCGGGGAAGCCTCCGCGATCGGCTGCGCCTCCGGCCCGGCGGAGGCGGAGGCCTCGGCTGCCGCGTCCTCCGGCGTGCTGGCGAACGCCTCGACCGTGGCCGCATCCTCCGCCGCCACCGGCTCCGCCGTCATGGCGACGAACTGGTCCCCGGTCTGCGCGATCGGCGACAGCCCGGCGAACTCGACCGCGGACGCCCCGATCTCGAACGCCCCGACTTCGGACGGCTCGACCGCTGTCGGCGCATCCGCATCCGGATCGGGCATCGCGTCACCTGCCGCGGTCTCGTCGCCGGCCGGCTGCGCAATCGCGGCGACCTGTGCAATGACCACCGTTTCGGCCTGCACCGCGACGACCGTTTCGCCGGGCGCGCGGTCATCCTCGGCCGGCGCCTCCGTGGCCAGCATGTCGGCGGCCATCTCGTCGAGCGCCAGTTCCAGCTCGACGGCCTCGCGCAGCACATCGGCCTCCGCGGCCGCGGTCGCATCGGCGGCTGCCGCGGTCTTTTCCGGCTGCGCAATGAATTCAGGCTCGGCGCCGGCCCGGTCGGAAGCGTCCGCATCCGCGTCGGCAAGCGCGCCGGCCGGCTCATTTTGCGTTTCGGCCGTGCCGAAGCCCGGCGCAGCGGCCGCAGGCGCGTCGAGGTCCATCGCCAGGTCGGCCAGTTCGAGTTCCAGATCGTCGATGGCGTGGTGCAGGTCGTCGGTTCCGGCGGCTTCGGCAGGCGCGGGAGACGAGGCCTCCTCGGCGGCGTGCACCGTCCGCGATGCGGGGGAGGCATCGTCGAGAACGGAAAGCTCGGGCAGGAGAAAATCGTCGTGCGGGCGCGAATCCATTGCGGGGTTCTCCGTCGTGTGTATCGCCGCCCCGACGAATCAAACTTCGACGGCGAGCATGGCCTTAGTATGGCAGGTCCGGATCGCTTGGCAATTTGCGGCCCAAAGCGGTTCGCGCTACTGGACAAGCCGGGAGCCGGACAGGCTATAGGTAGGCATCAAAAAACGACGGGAGGCACATTCATGCTCGGTCTCATGCAGCAGTGGCCGCTGCTCAACCACAAGATCATCGACAGCGCCGCCAGGCAGCACGGGGCGCGGGAGATCGTCTCCCGCTCGGTGGAAGGTCCGATCGTGCGCACGACGTATGGCGAGGCGCGGACGCGCGCGCTGAAGGTTGCGCAGCGGCTGGCCCGCGACGGCTTCAAGCGCGGCGAGCGCATCGGCACGCTGGCCTGGAATTCCGCGCGCCACCTCGAGGCCTGGTACGGCATCATGGGCATGGGCGGCGTCTACCACACGCTGAACCCCCGGCTCTTCCCCGAGCAGATCGCCTGGATCATGAACCACGCCGAGGATCGCGCGCTCTTCGTCGACCTCACCTTCATGCCGCTGGTCGAGAAGATCGCGCCGCTGGTGAAGAGCCTGGAAAAGGTGATCGTGCTCACCGACGCCGCGCACATGCCCGAAAGCAAGCTGCCGAACGTCGTCGCCTACGAGGACTGGATCGCCGAGGCCGACGGCGACTTCGCCTGGCTCGCGATGGACGAGAACGAAGCCTGCGGCATGTGCTACACGTCGGGCACCACCGGCGATCCCAAGGGCGTCGTCTATTCGCACCGCTCCAACGTGCTGCACGCCATGATCGCCTGCATGCCCGACGCCATGGGCATCTCCTCGCGCGACGTCATCCTGCCGGTCGTGCCGATGTTCCACGCCAATGCCTGGGGGCTTGCCCAGTCCGCCCCGATGATCGGCGCCAAGCTGGTCATGCCCGGCGGCAAGATGGACGGCGCCTCGATCTACGAGCTGCTCGACACCGAGAAGGTCACCTTCTCGGCCGCGGTGCCCACCGTCTGGCTGATGCTGCTGCAGCATCTGGAGCAGAACGGCCTGTCGCTGCCGCATCTGAACAAGGTCGTCATCGGCGGATCGGCCTGCCCGCGCGCCATCACCGAGAAGTTCGAGAAGAACTACGGCGTCCAGGTCATCCACGCCTGGGGCATGACCGAGATGAGCCCGCTCGGCACGCTCGCCACCATCAAGCCCGAATATGCCGATCTCGAGGGCGACGCGCTGTTCGACATCAAGCAGACCCAGGGCTACGCGCCCTTCGGCGTCGAGATGAAGGTGACGGACGACGAGAACAATGAGCGGCCGTGGGACGGCAAGACCTTCGGCCGGCTCAAGGTGCGCGGCCCGGCGGTCGCCTCGTCCTATTATGGCGGCGCGGGCGCCGAGCAGTTCGACGCCGAAGGCTGGTTCGACACGGGCGACGTCGCCCACATCAATCCGAACGGCTACATGCAGATCACCGACCGCGCCAAGGACGTCATCAAGTCGGGCGGCGAGTGGATCTCGACCATCGACCTGGAAAACCTCGCCGTCGGCCATCCCGACGTCGCCGAGGCCGCCGTCATCGGCGTGGCGCATCCCAAGTGGGACGAGCGGCCGCTGCTGGTGATCGTCCGCAAGCCCGGCAAGGAGCCGACCCGGGAAGCCATCCTCGGCTTCATGGAAGGCAAGATCGCCAAGTGGTGGATGCCCGACGACGTCGTCTTCGTCGCCGAGATCCCGCACACCGCCACCGGCAAGATCCAGAAGACGACGCTGCGCGACCAGTTCCGCGGCTACCGGCTGCCGACGGCCTGATGAGATGAGCCACGACCGCCTTCACCGGTCGATGGCCGGCGGCGCGGCATTCGTCGCCTCGCCGCTGGCGGCGCGGTCATGAAGAGGGTCAAGGCGGTCATCGAGCGGCGCGACTCGCGCGCCGCGCGCTGGGCGGCGCGCTTCGCCTGGTTCGACACGGTCCTGCTTCTGATGGCCGGCCTGTCGCACCGCTACGGCCTCCTGGAAACCGTGCCGTTCCTCGGCGTCCTGCTGATCGGCTGCCTCGTGGCGGCGACCGGCCTCGCCTTCGCCTTCGCCGGCTTCGCCGATCTCTGGGAGCGCGGCGACCGCGGCGGCCGGCGCGCGCTCGCCGCCGCCATCGTCTGCTGCATCCTGCTCGCCCCCTATGCGCTCGGTGCCTGGCGGGTGACGGCGCATCCCCAGCTCAGCGACGTCGCCACCGACCTCGCCGATCCGCCGCTGTTCCGCACGCTGGCCGGCCAGCGCCCGCCGCTCGCCAACCGGGTCGGCACCATCGACGCGGCCGCCGCGCGGCTGATCCGCGAGGGCTATCCCGACCTCGGCGGCCGCCGCTACCCCGTCTCGCCCGACCAGGTGATGGCGCAGGTGATGCTGCTGATCGCCGACCGCGGCTGGACGATCGCGGCAACGCACGGCGTCGTCGCCGAGCCGCCTGAGCCGGCCGTCGAGGAGGACGCAAAGGAAGCGCTGCCGCCGGTTCCCGAACCGAGGCCCACCACCTTGGAAGCGCAGGCCCCGGAGATGCCGGGCGACGGCGAAATCGTCCCGGGCGACGCGGATCCGGGTGAAGCGGCTCCCGAAGACGGAACCGAAGCCGGCGTGGCGGGCGCGGAGGTGAGCATCGAGGTGCGCGCCTTCTCGCAATGGCTGCGCTTTCCGGCCGACCTCGTGATACGCCTGACCGACGAGGGCGAATCGACCTTCGTCGACCTGCGCTCGGCCTCGCATTTCGCCCGGCATGACCTCGGCGACAACGCCGGCCGCATCCGAAGCTTCCTCGCCGATCTCGACGCGCGGATGGAGCCGGGCACCGAGGACTAGGCCGGACCCGCGGGCCGCGACATCTCAACCTCCCGATAAGGAAACCGGCATGGCTGGCGACGACGACTACATCTACGACGAAGCCACCGGCGAATGGCGCCCGGCTTCCGAAATCGCCGCAGCCGCGGCGGCGCTCGACGTCGTCCGCGATTCGGCCGGCAACGTGCTCGCCGACGGCGATTCGGTGACCCTGATCAAGGACTTGAAGGTGAAGGGCGCCAACCAGACGCTGAAGCAGGGCACCGTGATCCGCTCGATCCGCCTCACCGGCAATCCCGACGAGATCGACTGCCGCCACGACACCATCAAGGGCCTCGTCCTGCGCACCGAATTCGTCCGCAAGCGCTGAGAGGATGTGAAAGAATGCCCGTTTCCGTGCAGCTTAAGCCAAGAATCCCAAGGGTTTCCGTGGGCATTCTCTCGCATCCTCGATTGATTCTCACGCTCTGAGGCGCGGTTCAGGCGGGGCGGTAGGTCGCGTCGATCGACACCTCGCCGTCGGCCGCCACGACGCCGCGCGCCACGAGATCCTCGAGGTGGGCGAGCACCGAAAGCCCCGCCGCCCCGTGCAGCCGCGGATCGGTGCTGGCATAGATCGCCCGCACGACGTCCGGGATCGTCCGGTCCCCGGCCTTCAGCCGCTCGACGATCGCCGCCTCGCGCATCCGCCGGTGCGTGCGCAGTCCGCGAACGAAGGCGGCGGGCTTCCCCACCGGTCCGCCGTGGCCGGGCAGATAGAGCCCGTCGTCGCGCGCGGCAAGCCTGTCCAGCGAGGCCATGTAGTCCGACATCGCCCCGTCGGGCGGCGCGACGATCGAGGTCGACCAGGCCATGACGTGGTCGGCCGAAAACAGGATGCCGGTCCCCTCCAGCGCGAAGGCGGCGTGATTGGCCGCGTGGCCGGGCGTCAGCACGGTGCGGATCGCCCAGCCGTCGCCCTCGACGAGCTCGCCTTCGGCCAGCGCATCGTCGGGTGCGAAGTCGGTGTCGGCGCTGGCGTCGAGCGGATTGGTCTCGCCGATCCGCAGCGGCCGCGCCGGGCGGTGCGGACCCTCCGCCAGCACCCGCGCGCCGGTCGCCTGCGCCAGCCGCCTTGCGAGCGGCGAGTGGTCGCGGTGGGTGTGGCTGACGAAGATGTGGCTGACCGTCCGCCCGCCGATCGCCGCAAGCAGCGCCCGAAGATGCGCCTCGTCCTCCGGACCCGGATCGATGACGGCCAGCGTGTCGGTGCCGACGACATAGCTGTTGGTGCCGTGGAAGGTGAAGGGGCCGGGGTTCTGTGCGGTCACCCGGCGCACGCCCGGCGCGACGTCGACGGCCTGCCCGTGGGCAGGCTCGAACCGGGTATCGAACTCGATGGCCATGAAGATCGCCGCCTGTGGTGGAAGAAGGGCCGGTGGAGTTGCCGCATAACACGGAAGTTTCTATAGGGAAACGCAACGGCCACTGGCGGCCGCCTGAACCGAACGGAGCCTCCCCCATGACTGCAGCGAGTGCAACCACTCCCCTCGCAATGCTGGCAATGCCCGAGAAGGGCGTCTCGCGCCTCGCCATGCAGGCCGCGCTCGTCGTCGGCGGCACGCTGCTGCTCACGCTGTCGGCCAAGACCAAGGTCGTGCTCGGCCCCGTCGACCTGTCGTTGCAGACGCTGGCGATCCTCCTGATCGCCACCACTTTCGGCATGCGGCTCGCGGTCGCGACGCTCGCGCTCTACCTCGTCGAGGGCGCGATGGGCTTCCCGGTCTTCCAGTCGACCCCCGAAAAGGGCATCGGCCTCGCCTACATGATGGGCTCGACCGGCGGCTACCTGATCGGCTTCGTCGCCATGGCCGCCATCGCCGGCTGGGCCGCCGACCGCGGCTTCGACCGCTCCGCCTTCAAGCTCTTCGGCGCCATGCTGGTCGCGGAAGCCGCGATGATGGCCTGCGGCTTCGGCTGGCTCGCCGTGCTGATCGGTGCGGAGAAGGCCTGGACCTTCGGCGTCGTGCCCTTCATCGTGCCCGACCTCGTCAAGGTCGCGCTCGCCTCGGCGATCGTGCCGGCCGTCTGGTCGCTGATCCCCGGCAAGGCGCGCGGCTGACGCGCGATCCGCTCCGTCGAATGACGAAAGGCGGCGGGCCTTGGCCTTGCCGCCTTTTTTCATGGCCGGGACAGGGACCCGAAGCGGTCAGGCGCCGCGGGCGATGAACCAGGGATTGGCGAAGTCGACGTCGTCGGCCTGGTCGCGCTTGCCGTAGACGAAGGCGCCGCCGTCGACGAGGCTCGTCGAGCCGCCGGCCGCGCGCAGCACGGCATCGCCCGCCGCCGTGTCCCACTCCATCGTCCGGCCGAAGCGCGGGTAGAGATCGGCTTCGCCATTGGCGAGCAGGCAGAACTTCAGGGACGAGCCGACCGAGACCGTCTCGGCGCCGGGATGCCCGTCGATGAAGGCGTCGGTCTCGGGCGTCCGGTGCGAGCGGCTGGCGACGATCCGCGGCGGGCTGGCCGCCCTGCGCGCCGCCATCGGCCTGCGCCCGACGACCACGCCCTCAGGCGTGACCTCGGCGATCGTGGCCTCGCCCGGCCGGCCGGTATAGAGAACGTTCCGCGCCGGCGCATAGACCGCGCCGACCGACGGAACGCCGTCGCGCACCAGCGCGATGTTGACGGTGAAGTCGCCCTTGCGGCCGACGAATTCCTTGGTGCCGTCGAGCGGATCGACCAGGATGAAGGCCGAGCCGAGGGCTGCCGGCACCTTGCCGTCGGCGACCTCTTCCTCGGCCACGCAGACGACGCCCGGCAGGGCCGCCCGCAGGCCCTCGAGGATGATCGCCTCGGCCGCCCGGTCCGCCTCGGTGACGGGCGAGGCGTCGGCCTTGGTCCGTGTGTCGAAATCGGTCGCGTAGACGGCCATGATGGCGCGGCCGGCCGCGAGCGCGAGGTCCTCGAAGAGGGCGAGGATCGTTTCGTCGGAGGGGAGGTGGGCCGTGGTCATGCGATGCCTTTCTGGCGCAGCCAGGTCGCGACCGCCTCGACGAGGTCTTCCGGCGCGCGGCCGACGGTGTCGAGATGGATCTCCGGATTTTCCGGCGGCTGGTAGGGCGAATCGACGCCGGTGAAGTTCTTGATCTCTCCGCGCAGCGCCTTGGCATAGAGCCCCTTCGGATCGCGCCTTGCGCATTCCTCGAAGGGCGTGTCGACGAAGACCTCGACGAACTCGCCCTCGGCCAGGAGTTCGCGCGCCATCCGCCGCTCGGCCTGGAAGGGCGAGATGAAGGAGACGATGACGATCAGCCCGGCATCGACCATCAGCTTCGCCGTCTCGGCGACCCGGCGGATGTTCTCGACGCGGTCCTCCTCGGTGAAGCCGAGATCGCGGTTCAGCCCGTGGCGGACATTGTCGCCGTCGAGAATGTAGGTGTGGCGGCCGTCATTGTGGAGCCGCTTCTCCAGCAGGTTGGCGATGGTCGACTTGCCCGAGCCCGACAGGCCGGTGAACCACAGCACCACCGGCTTCTGGTGCTTCATCTGCGCCCGCACCGCCTTGTCGACGTCGAGCGCCTGCCAGTGGATGTTGGAGGCGCGCCGCAGCGGGTGACGGATGAGGCCCGCGCCGACGGTGCGGTTGGTCATCCGGTCGATCAGGATGAAGGCCCCGGTGGCGCGGTTGTCGACGTAGTTGTCGAAGGCGATCGGCTGCTGCACCGAGATGTTGCACGAGCCGATCTCGTTCAGGTCGAGCGACTTGGCCGCCTCGTGCGCGAAGCTGTTGACGTCGATGCGGTGCTTCAGTTCGGTGATCGAGGCCGGTGCCTGGTCGGTCTCGGTGCGCAGGAGATAGGTGCGGCCGGGCAGCATCGGCTGCTCGTCGAACCAGATGATGTCGGCGGTGAACTGGTCGGCCACTTCCGGCCGCGCCGAGGGCGACACCAGCATGTTGCCGCGCGACACCTCGACCTCGTCGGCGAGCACCAGCGTCACGGCCTGACCGGCCTCCGCCGTCTGGAGATCGCCGTCGGCCGTGACGATGCGCGCCACCGTCGACGCCTTGCCCGACTTCGCCACCACCACGGCGTCGCCCGCCGAGACGGTGCCCGAGGCGATGGTGCCGGAAAAGCCGCGGAAGTCGAGGTTGGGCCGGTTCACGAACTGCACGGGCAGGCGGAACGGCTTGTCGGTGTCGATGCGGTCGACCGGTATCGATTCGAGGTGTTCGAGCAGCGTCGGACCCTCGTACCAGCCGGTGTTGGCGGACGCCGTGGTGACGTTGTCGCCATAGCGCGCCGACATCGGGATCGGCGTGATCGTCTCGAAGCCGAGGTCGCGCGCGAAGGCCCGGTATTCCGCCGCGATGGTGTCGAAGACGGCCCGGTCGTAGCCGACGAGGTCGATCTTGTTGATCGCCACCACGACGTGGCGGATGCCGAGCAGGGAGGCGATGAAGGAGTGCCGCCGCGTCTGCCGGATGATGCCGGCCCGCGCGTCGACGAGCACGATGGCGAGATCGGCCGTCGAGGCGCCGGTGGCCATGTTGCGGGTGTACTGCTCGTGGCCGGGCGTGTCGGCGACGATGAACTTGCGCTTGGGCGTGGCGAAGAAGCGGTAGGCGACGTCGATGGTGATGCCCTGCTCGCGCTCGGCTTCGAGCCCGTCGACCAGCAGCGCGAAGTCGATGTCGTCGCCCGTCGTGCCGTGCTTGCGGGAGTCCTTCTCCAGCGCCGCCAGCTGGTCCTCGAAGATCAGCTTGGTGTCGTAGAGCAGCCGGCCGATCAGCGTCGACTTGCCGTCGTCGACCGAGCCGCAGGTGAGGAAGCGCAGCAACGACTTGCGCTCCTGCTCGGCGATGTAGCCGTGCAGGTCGCGGGCGGTCTGCGTATTCGCGACGGTGTCGTGCATCAGAAATAGCCCTCGCGCTTCTTCTTTTCCATCGAGCCGGCCTCGTCGCGGTCGATCAGTCGGCCCTGCCGCTCCGAGGTGCGGGCGATGAGCATTTCCTCGACGATGTCCTCAAGGGTTTCGGCATCGGAATCGATCGCGCCCGTCAGCGGGTAGCAGCCGAGCGTGCGGAAGCGGACCTTGCGCTGCTGGATCGTCTCGCCGTCCCGCAGCTTCATGCGGTCGTCGTCGACCATGATCAGCATGCCGTCGCGCTCCACGACGGGGCGCGTCTTGGCGAAATAGAGCGGGACGATCGGGATGTTCTCCAGGAGGATGTACTGCCAGATGTCGAGCTCGGTCCAGTTCGACAGCGGGAAGACGCGGATCGATTCGCCCGGCGCGACCCGCGTGTTGTAGATCTTCCACATCTCCGGCCGCTGGTTCTTCGGGTCCCAGCCGTGCTGGCCGTCGCGGAAGGAAAAGATGCGCTCCTTGGCGCGGCTCTTCTCCTCGTCGCGCCGCGCGCCGCCGAAGGCCGCGTCGAAGCCGTAATGGTCGAGCGCCTGGCGCAGGCCCACCGTCTTCATCACGTGGGTATGGACGTTGGAGCCGTGGCTGAACGGGCCGATGCCCTCGCGCACGCCGTCCTCGTTGATATGGACGATGAGGTCGAGGCCAAGGCCGCGCGCGGTCTCGTCGCGGAACGCGATCATCTCGCGGAACTTCCAGGTGGTGTCGACATGCAGGAGCGGGAAGGGGGGCGTTCCCGGGTGGAAGGCCTTCATGGCGAGGTGCAGCATGACGGCCGAATCCTTGCCGATCGAATAGAGCATCACGGGCTTCGCCATGGTCGCGGCGACTTCCCGGATGATGTGGATCGACTCGGCCTCGAGCCGTTTGAGGTGTGACATCGGTGTGGACATGCCGTCGTTCAGCCTTCGCGGACCGTGGGATTGCACGCTCTGTCTCGAATTTCGCGCCGCACGGCAAGCCAAGCCATGCCACGGGAAGGACGATCGGCGGTAAAATCATCCTGTCGGGGGAAATCTCTGCCGCGCGCCGGGCTCCGCGGCCGCCTGCCAGGGGGGCGTCGGGGAGCGGCAGCGCGTTCAGGCGCCGTAATAGCCCCGGTACCAGGCCACGAAGCGGCGGATGCCTTCCTCGACCGACACCGTCGGCTCGAAGCCGGTGGCGGCTGCCAGATCCGTCACGTCGGCGAAGGTGTTCTCGACGTCGCCCGGCTGCATCGGCAGCATGTTGAGCTTCGCCGTCCGGCCGGTCGCGGCCTCGATGGCGGCGATGAAGTCCATCAGCGGCACCGGCGCGCTGTTGCCGATGTTGTAGACGCGGTAGGGCGCGGTCGGCGAGGTCGCCGGATCGGGTGCGACGTCGCCGGCGGGTGCTTCGGGAACGCGATCCAGCGCCCGCACCACGCCGTCGACGATGTCGTCGATATAGGTGAAGTCGCGCGACAGTCTGCCGTTGTTGTAGACGTCGATCGGTTCGTTGGCGAGGATGGCCCGCACGAACCGGATCGGGGCCATGTCGGGCCTGCCCCAGGGACCGTAGACGGTGAAGAAGCGAAGCCCGGTCGTGGGCAGCCGGTAGAGATGCGCATAGCTGTGCGCCATCAGCTCGTTGGCCTTCTTCGAGGCGGCGTAGAGGCTGACGGGGTGATCGACATTGTCGTGCTCGGAGAAGGGAAGCTTGCGGTTGGCGCCGTAGACGGAACTGCTCGACGCGTAGACCAGATGCCCGACGCCTGCGTGGCGGCAGCCTTCGAGGATGTGCAGGAAGCCCACCAGATTGGAGCTGGCATAGGCGTGCGGGTTGGTCAGCGAGTGGCGCACGCCGGCCTGGGCGGCGAGATGGACGACCCGCTCGAAACGCCCTTCGGCAAACAGCGCCTCCACCGCGGCGCGATCCTCCAGTCCGGCCTCGACCATGCGGAAGCCGGGGAAGGGGGCGAGCTGCGCCAGCCGGTCGCGCTTCAGCTGCGGATCGTAATAGGGATTGACGTCGTCGAAGCCGGTGACGTCGTGGCCGGCCTCGAGCAGGACCTTCGCCACGTGGTAGCCGATGAACCCGGCCGCGCCGGTGACCAGTATCCGCACTATCGTCTCTCCGCGCCTGCCTGCGCTCCCATCCAGGGGCATCTCCTACAGGCGAAGCCGGCGAGCGCCAAGCGCCAACCGTCCCTCGACCGGCCATCGACCGCCCGTGGACCGCCTTGCGCGCGACGGTGGTGCTCCGGCGGTCGAAGGGCGTGCGGCCTCAGGGAAGCTCGTGGCGCCAGGGCGGATTGGCGCCGGCGCGGCCGACCGTGACGGAAGCGGCCGCGGCTGCGAATTCGAGCACCGCGATCAGTTCCGCCTCGCCGAGCTGCGCGATGCCGGGCCGGGTCAGCCGTCCGGCCTCGTGCAGCGCGGCGAGGATGCCGGCATTGACGGTGTCGCCGGCGCCGACCGTGTCGACGACCGAAACGCGCCGCGCCGGCACCGAGACCATGTGGTCGCGGTTGAAGGCCACCAGGCCGTCGCTGCCGCACGTGACCACGACGAGCTTCGGCCCGCGTTCGAGCCAGCCGCGCGCGACGGCGCAGGTGTCACCGGGCTCGCCGAACCAGGCGAGGTCCTCCTCAGACAGCTTGACGATGTCGGACATCGCCAGCATGCGGCGCATCCGGGCAAGGTGGCGGTCACGGTCGGGGATGAAGCCCGGGCGGATGTTGGGGTCGAACATGACGACGCGCCGCCCGCGCTCGCCTGCCATCAGCGCCTCGTAGGCGCTGCCGCAGGGCTCGGGGATCAGGCTGATCGCGCCGAACAGAAGCGCGGAGACCTCGTCGCCGAGGTCGGGGAGATCGTCGGTCGAGATCATCCGGCCGGCCGTGCCCTCGTCGTAGAAGGTG
The DNA here is from genome assembly GCF_030398385.1 of Aquibium sp. ELW1220. Lineage (GTDB taxonomy): Bacteria > Pseudomonadota > Alphaproteobacteria > Rhizobiales > Rhizobiaceae > Aquibium. The sequence continues at coordinate 64,773 of NZ_JAOAOQ010000023.1, forward strand.
TAGGAGGCATGGCCGTCGGTGAGCTGGACGAAGGCGAGCGTCGTCGGGCGGTCGGAGCGCACGCAGTGGCGCGTGTCGACGCCGGCGTCGGCCAGCGCCCGGTCGAGCTGGCGGCCGAGGAAATCGGTCGAGAGGCCGGAGAAGAAGCCGGCCGGCGCCCCCAGCCTGCCGAGCGCGATGGCGGTGTTGAACACCGCCCCGCCGGCATGCGGCGCGAAGCTGGGCTCGCCCTCGGCGGTCTGCCGCGGCAGCATGTCGATCAGCGCTTCGCCGCAGCACAGGATCATGGGTGGTCCTTGGTCAGCCCGGTCTGGGTGAGGAAGCGGTCGAACAGCGGCAGGCTCGCCCCGCCGATCGCCCGCGCATGGATGCCGACGCTGCCCGCGCGCAGCGACGGGATGCGGATGCCTTCCGAATCGAAGCCCTTCAGCGCCTCGTCGACCGCTGCGATCATCCGGTCGCGTACGCCGCGCGGCATCCAGCCCTCGATGAAGACGGCCTCGAAATCGACGACGGAGGACGCGGCCACGATGGCGTAGGCGATGCCGCGCGCCGCACTGTCGATCCAGCGCCCGAGCGCCGGCTCGATGTCGCCCCAGTCGTCGGGCGAGGTCCACAGGAAGGTGGCGTCGCGGCCGGTGCGGGCGATCTCGCGTTCGAGCACGGCGATCGAGGCGATGTCGATGAGCTGGATCGGCTGGCCGTCGGTCCCCGGCACCGGCATCGAGCCGAGCGCGCCGGCATTGCCCGTCCGCCCGGTGTAGAGCGCGCCGTTCAGCACGATGCCGCCGCCGATGAAGGAGCCGACATAGAAATAGAGGAAGTCGCGCAGGTCATTGGTGTCGCCGAAGACGAGTTCCGCCCCGCAGGCCGCCGTCGCGTCGTTCTGCAGATAGACGGGGAAGGGGCAGTGCAGCGCGATGTCGGCGCGGATGTCGGCGCCGCGCCACTGGTCCATGACGGCGCGCGGCGCGCCCACCGTGTCGGCCCAGTTCCACAGTTCGAAGGGCATGGCGATGCCCAGCCCGGCGATGCGCTTGTCCTGCTCGGGCGTCAGCCCGGCGCGGAAGCGGGCGATGCCGGTGCGCACGAAATCGATCGTCTCCGAAGGCGTGGGGTAGGGGTAGGAGCGGCTCTCGGTCGCGCGGACGTGTCCCAGAAAATCGATCAGCACGAGATTGGCGCTGCGCCGGCCGATCTTGAGCCCGAGGAACAGCGCGCCGTCCGGGTCGAGCGACAGCGGCACCGAAGGCTGGCCGACCTTGCCGCGCACCGGCGCGCCGCGCAGCAGCAGCCGTTCCGCCTCCAGCTCGCGCATGATGACGGAGACGGTCTGCGCCGAGAGGCTGGTCATGCGGGCGATATCGGTCTTGGCGAGGCTGCCGTGCCGGCGCACCAGCGACAGGACGAGCCGCTCGTTGGCGTCGCGCATGCCGCTCTGGTTGGTGCCGCGCTGGAACCAGTCCTGCCGGCCGTCCGCGTCGGGCCTGGTCACTCCGCTATCCACGCCTCTCCCCCGAATCCGGCTCTCTCATCTGGCTCTCTGGCATCGACCGGTAGCACGAAGAATGCCTTGTGGCAGCCGATCCTGTCAATTACTAAATCAGAATGAATTATCTATTGACAGGGCGTGCCGGCTGGTCCTTTTATGAAGGAGACAGGAGGCCGGCACCGGCCGGATTGTCGCGCGTCCGGCGGAGGCCGGACCGGATGTTCATTCAACGGGAGGAATACCGTGACCAGGAAACTCGCACTCAAGTCGGCCGTCTTCGCTGGCGCCGCCGCCTGCATGATGGCCATTGCCGTACCGGCGACGGCTGCCGACGTCGCCGCCTGCCTGATCACCAAGACGGACACCAATCCGTTCTTCGTGAAGATGAAGGAAGGCGCCGAGGCCAAGGCCAAGGAACTCGGCATCAGTCTCAAGTCCTATGCCGGCAAGGTCGACGGCGACAACGAGACCCAGGTCGCCGCCATCGAGACCTGCATCGCCGACGGCGCCAAGGGCATCCTGCTGACGGCCTCGTCCACCTCGGCGATCGTGCCGTCCGTGCAGAAGGCGCGCGAAGCGGGCCTGCTGGTGATCGCGCTCGACACGCCGCTGGAGCCGATCGACTCCGCCGACATGACCTTTGCCACCGACAACTTCCTCGCCGGCGAACTGATCGGCAAGTGGGCCGCCGCGTCGCTGGGCGACAAGGCCGCGGACGCGAAGATCGCCATGCTCGACCTCGACGTGTCGCAGCCCTCGGTCGACGTGCTGCGCGACCAGGGCTTCCTGCAGGGCTTCGGCATCGACCTCGGCGATCCCAACAAATGGGGCGACGAGACGGATCCGCGCATCGTCGGCAACGACGTGACGCAGGGCAACGAGGAGGGCGGCCGCAAGGCGATGGAAAACCTGCTCGCCCGCGATCCCGACATCAACGTGGTCTACACGATCAACGAGCCGGCCGCCGCCGGCGCCTACGAGGCGCTGAAGGCCATCGGCCGCGAGAAGGACGTGCTGATCGTCTCCGTCGATGGCGGCTGCCCGGGCGTGGCCAACGTCGCCGACGGCGTCATCGGCGCCACCTCGCAGCAGTACCCGCTGCTGATGGCCTCCAAGGGCATCGAGGCGATCGCCGCCTGGGCCAAGGACGGCACCAAGCCGGCGGCGAGCGATGGCAAGTCCTTCTTCGACACCGGCGTGGCGCTGGTGACGGACAAGCCCATCGACGGCGTCAGCTCGACCTCCGTCGAGGACGGCAAGAAGCTCTGCTGGGGCTGATCCCAGGAGCGGCCGGGCGGAAACCCTCCGCCCGGCCGCCTTTACGCCGGGAAACAATCGCCGCACAGTAAGGCGCAGGCCCGGAACGGCCAAGCCCGTTCCGGCTGGCGCGGCCGTGGGAGGGCTCGTGACGTGAGCAACGCCGACAATTTCGAGGACGTCGTCAAGACGCGCCGCGACGACAAGGTCGCGGAGTTCGACCTGATCGAGAAGAATGTCTTCCACCGGCTGCACAGCCTGCTGCACCGGACGCCTGCGCTGGTTCCGCTGATCGTTCTCGTGGTCGCCTGCGTGGTGTTCGGCCTGATCAACGCCAATTTCTGGCGCATCAGCACGCTGAGCCTGATCTTCCAGCAGATCGGCATCGTCGGCATCCTCGGCATCGCCCAGTCGCTGGTGATCCTGACCGCCGGCATCGACCTGTCGGTCGGCGCCATGGCGGTGCTGACCTCGGTCATCATGGGCCAGTTCACCTTCCGCTACGGCCTGCCGGCGGAGGTCTCCATCGCCATCGGGCTCGCCGCCGGCACGCTGATGGGCGCCATCAACGGCGTGCTGGTCGCCCGCATGCGCATCCCGCCCTTCATCGTCACGCTGGGCACCTGGCAGATCTTCCTCGCCACCAACTACATCTATTCGGCCAACGAGACGATCCGCAGCCAGGACATCGAGGCCAGCGCCGCCGCGCTCCAGTTCTGGGGCCGCGCCTTCGACTTCGCCGGCGCGCGCGTGACGCTGGCGGTGGTGCTCCTGATCGTGCTGGTCGCCATCATGGCCTACGTGCTGCGCCACACCGCCTGGGGCCGGCACGTCTATGCCGTCGGCGACGATCCCGAAGCGGCAGAACTCGCGGGCGTGCCGCGCAAGCGCGTGCTGATCCAGGCCTATGCGCTGGCCGGCCTGTTCTGCGGCATCGCCGGCTGGGTGATGATCGGCCGCTTCGGCTCGGTCTCGCCCTCGGCCTCCACCGGCATCCTCGGCAACATCCAGGCGATCACGGCGGTGGTGATCGGCGGCATCTCGCTGTTCGGCGGCCGCGGCACCATCGTCGGCATGTTCCTCGGCGCGCTGATCGTCGGCGTCTTCGAGATGGGACTGCGCATGGCCGGCGCCGACGCGCAGTGGACCTACCTGCTCATCGGCGTCCTCATCATCGCCGCGGTGGCGGTGGACCAGTGGATCAGAAAGGTATCCGCCTGATGGAACACGTCTTCAAGGCCCGCGGCCTCGTCAAGCGGTACGGCCGGGTGACCGCGCTCGACCGGTGCGACTTCGACCTGATGCCGGGCGAGATCCTGGCGGTGATCGGCGACAACGGCGCCGGCAAGTCGACTTTGATCAAGGCGCTGTCGGGCGCCGTCGTCCCCGATGCCGGCACGATCTGGCTCGACGGCGCGCCGATCGACTTCACCTCGCCCAACGACGCGCGCGCCAAGGGCATCGAGACGGTCTACCAGACGCTCGCCATGTCGCCGGCGCTGTCGATCGCCGACAACATGTTCATGGGCCGCGAACTGCGCCGGCCGGGCTTCATGGGCACCTGGCTGCGCAAGCTCGACCACAAGGCCATGGAGGACTTCGCGCGCAAGAAACTCTCCGATCTCGGCCTGACGACGATCCAGAACATCAACCAGCCGGTCGAGACCCTGTCGGGCGGCCAGCGCCAGGGCGTGGCGGTGGCCCGCGCGGCCGCCTTCGGCTCGCGGGTGATCATCCTCGACGAGCCGACGGCGGCGCTGGGCGTCAAGGAATCGCGCCGCGTGCTCGAACTCATCCTCGACGTCCGCTCCCGCGGCATCCCGATCATCCTGATCTCGCACAACATGCCCCACGTCTTCGAAGTCGCCGACCGCATCCACATCCACAGGCTCGGCCGCCGGCTCTGCGTGATCGACCCGAAGGACTACACCATGTCCGACGCCGTGGCCTTCATGACGGGGGCGAAGGAACCGCCGGCGGAGGCGCTGGCGGCGTAGGGCAGGGCGGAGAGCGGCCACCGACGGCCGCCATCGGCGAACGTCTTCTGCAGGAACGGGTATCGCGCGAACGGCGACTGAAGCACCAGACTGCCGCCGTCGCGGTGCTGGATATGGCTCTGCTTGGCGCTCCTCGTCCATCTCGAGGAAGCGGAGGCGGGAGATCGGGCTGATACGGGTCCGATGCAAGATGCATCGATCGCCCGGAGCCTGCGCGACATTGCGCGATCCGGCGACGGTGGAACGAGCGTTCGCTCGGCGCCGCTCACTGCCGCCGGAAAGCGGCCCGAAGCCTCTCGCGGGCGAGGTCGTCGATCAGCCTGAGATTGTACAGATGTTCGATCAGCGCCGTCTCGTTGACTTGCAGGCGTTCGGCGAAGGCCTCGAACGCGCCGCGACTCGTCTCGAAGCTCGGCCGCCAGCCCTGCGTCACGAGTTCCCGCGGCATGAGCAGGTAGGCCGCGAAGGCATTCGCCCGACGCTCGATGCCCGGCGCGACCCAAGGTCCGCTGACATGCGTCACGCGCCGCGCGCGCGAGCGGTCATGGAGAACGTGGCAGAGTTCATGCGCGAGCGTGTACCGCCTGCCGAATTCGTTGAGGTTGAAAGGGCTCGTCGTGTTCAGAAGGACGGTCGGCGCGAAGCCCTGGCCAGCCAGTGCCACGCCGCGGATGGTGTCCGTTTCGAGCGCTTCCTCCAGCACCTCGATGCCGAGGTCGGACGCGATCCGCCGGACGTCAATGAACTCGTGGTCTCCCGGGAGCCCGAGCGTTTCCAGAAAATCTTGCGCGAGAGAGTAGCCATCCTCATGGGGCACGCCCAGCGGCGCGTTGCCCTTCGCAGAAACGAGGTCGCGCAGAGCAACGCCGTCGCCGCCGCCCGCCCGCGCCGCCAGTAGGCCGCAGAGACGTTCGACGTCGCCGACGCCCAGCCTGGGGCTCACGCCTCCGAACATGGCAACCGCTGGCGACATCTCGCTGACATAGGGTTTGCCGGGCGTCACCCGCTCGTCGATCAGCTCGGTCCTGCCGATCCGCTCCAGCGACGCACGCACAAGTTCGAGGATGCGCCCGTCGACATAGGCCCGATCGAGACAGTCCGAGCACAGAGACGGAATGCGGTCGATCTTGTCTGCGAGGGCCTGCCATGAGGCGCGATCGCCGTCGTCCAGAGCGGGCGGCTGGCTGGCGGCCCAGCCGAGGACTTCCCACAGCGGTCCGGCGACCTCGTCGACCGATAGCCGTGCCACGCCCGGTTGGGCGATGAAGGCAAATCCGTCAGGCGCGAACAGGGGCGCCTCGGCCGACCAGGACAGTTCGATGTCGTCCAGCAGGCGGCGCATGAACAGGTCTGGAACCAGACCGCCTTCCGCAGCACTCCGCAATGCATGGCGATGGTACCATGCCTGCGTCGCCTTATACTGTTCGCGGCCTTCGACGTCCTTCACGCCGATCGTCCGATCCAGAGCACGGTGACATGCGATCACCGCCGGCAGGCCACTGCGCTCCGGCCACGCGAAGTCTTCTTCATGCAGCAACGCAGCCCAGTTGGATGCAAACCAGTCCAGCATCGGGGCGAGGTACCAGCCCACGTGTGTCTGGGCGATCCCGCCGCGACGGCTGCCGGTCAGAATGTGGTTCGCGACGGTGATCCTCAGATCCCCCATCGACCATCCATAGGCCGCCGGACGTCACGCACGCGGCTCCGCGTCGCTGGTCCACCGAACCGCGATCTCGAATCGCCCGGGATTGCCAAAGGCGGCAAACTCACTCATCGTCGCTGTCCAGAGCCCATGCGATAGGGTCGGTGGGGAAATCCTTATACCTTTTCAACTGTGGCGTCGTCACCTTTACCTCGTCCTGCCATTTCGCGACCAGATCGGCAGGGACGCGGTTCCAGGGTTCAGGATATCCATGCCACGTCCCGTCCGCAGTCGGCTGGGCGACGAAGGCGATTCCTTTCCTGGTGGCGTAGCGCCTGGCCGAACCGTTCGGGTCAGGTTCGCTTTCCTCGAACATCGCATGCGCGACGGTCTTTTCCCACGCATGGCCGAATGGATCGCTGGCGTAGCCGCCCGCATCCGTCTCGTGCGTCCACTCGGGGCAGAGCGTCCCCTTCCGACCGAGAACCGGTCTGTTCTTGTGCTTGGGCGATCCACGGTAGGGAGAATTGCTCATGCGCGCCGCAAACCCGTCTTTCTGCCGCGAAACGTGCCGGCAGCCGCTGCGAAACGGATTAGAGTATCCGCAGCCGGCTCGTCTACCGGGTTCTGCGGTACGAGCCGATCACCGAACGGGGCTTTCAGGATCGATCGGGTGAGGCCATCCCCGGCCGCAGGCAGATCCGGGCTTCCGTCTTGACCACCCGAGCGGCGATCCCGATCGGGCGCAGGCCCGGCCCGTCTTCGCAGGGGCCGCTTGCACAGCGCGCCGCCCGACGGGCATAGTGGGGCCGGGTGTCATCGGTCCAGGCCAACGTGCTCTCCAACGAACCTTCGCGAATGGCGCTGCCCGCCCGGGCGGACACGGCGTTCATCGTCCCCTCTCGCGAGCCGCAGCGCGCGGTGGCCGGTGACGTCTTCGCCGCCGCCGGGGGCGGCGCTCGGCGTCTCCTGTCGCGAACGGCGTCGCGGCCCGGCCGGGAGACGGTCGGCCGTGATCCCCGGGGCTGACGGCATGCCGCGCTACGTCGCCATCGTCGGGAACGGCCCTCTGGGCGATCTCGACGGCAGGGAGATCGACGGGGCCGATTTCGTCATGCGCTTCAATTTCCCGCCCTATGGACCGGAGCGGGGCGGGAACCGGACCGACATGATGGTGCTCGTCAATTCGGGAAAACTCCTCGGCCTCTGGTTCAGGGACCCTGCCTTCCTGAGCAACGTCTACATCCGGGGCGCACGGCGGGTGATCCTCCCCTGGCATCCCGACGCGATCCGTCGGTGGCACCCGACGCCGAAGTTCCGCGAGCGGGTGGAGAGGCGGATCGTCACGCGGAAGGAGCACTGGACTAGGCAAGCCTTCGAGCGCTTCGGCCGCATGGGAAAGGAAGTCTCCCTCCTGCCCGCATCGCTGGCCGCCCAGTGCTTCGAGGACCTGCAGCTGGCCGCAACGGACTGGCGCATCCCCAGCACCGGCTTCCTCGGGATCCGCCACGCCCTGCATTCCTTCCCGGACCACCCCCTCAGGCTCTTCGGATTTATCTGGGAGGGCTGGGAGGGGCACGACTGGGCGGCCGAGCGGACCTGGCTCGCCCGGCAGGGGAGGGTACGGATGCCGGGGGAGGGGAACGGGCAGGTGGAGGCGGCGGTTCGCGGGTGATTGGCGCAGGGCCGGGTCAAACAGGCATCAAGCGGCGGCCGGAGTAGGACCGGAAGCCAGAACGCTGGCCGTGCGGCCATCGCGAAGAAACGGCGGCAGATCGGCGGGATCGCTCCTTGCTATGCCGCCTTCGCCAAGGGCTTGGCACGTTCCACCCGCGCCCGCTCGTCGGGCGAATTCATGACGTTCCACAGGTCGCTGCGGCGCTGCGTGTTCAGCCAGAAGTCCGGGCTGTTGCCGAATACCCGTGCCAGAATGAGCGCCGTCGCTGCCGTGACGTTACGCCGGTCATTGCACAGTTCGTTTACATGCTTGCGCTGCACGCCCATCGCCTCGGCCAGCGCGGCCTGCGTCAGGCCGAGCGGCTGCATGAACTCTTCCGTCAGGATTTCGCCGACCGAGGCCGGTTTGCGTGTGGTCATCAACATGGCGTCACCTCATCGATAGCTATGGTCGTCGAGATAGACATCCGACGCCTCGCCGCGACCGCCGTCCCATCGGAAGACCAGCCGCCATTGCTTGTTGACGCGGATCGAATGCAGGCCGTCGAGCGTGCTGCGGAGCTTCTCGAAATGGTTGCCGGGCGGCACGCGCAAATCCTGATCCGTGACTGCATCGTCGATCATCTGGAGCTTGCGGAACAACCGGCTTTCGAGATCGGACGGAATGTTGCGGGAGTGGATATCCTCCACGAAAAAGGCCCGCAGCCATTCGTCCCGAAACCCGACGATCATTCCACGGCTCCAATGGAGGGATTATGTACCACTCTATGGGTCATCCGCCAACTGAGTGATGGCAGCAGGTTGTGATTCCGTCGGTTTTGCGACGATTCGTTGGAGAGCACGATGCGCCGGACCCGGTTCGACAAACGCCGGCGGCTGGAGCCCATCGCCAACATCCCGCCGGCCGAAGCCGAGGAGCGCTGCCACGCCATGCCGCAAGAGCCGGCCATGGCGGCGTGACCTCTGGCGACACGGCCTCCGGCAAACCCGGGGCGGTTCAACCTCGAAGATCTCGTTTCGACATTGGCAGAGGGGAAAACGTGGATGCCGGCATTTGTCCGGTTGATTCCGGCGTTCGAGTTATTTCAATAATTGGCCAGTCACTTCTCATCGGAGGGATGCCTAAACTACGGCATCCTATGGTTCATGCCTGATTCAAATTCGAAGTTCTCGGCCGCCGAGCAAGGGCTTGGATACATGTTCCAACCTCGGTTGGCTCTGCTGCAAGCCCTCGATTGTCCTGAGGACTGCCTGGTCTTCATCGAACGCAATGACGATGTGGAGTTCGTCGAGCAGGACGGGAAGGTCTCGCTCGGCTCCCTCAAGCATAAGGTTGAGGGAGACAGGCTCACCGACCTTTCGACCGATTTTTGGAAGTCGGTGAGGATCTGGCTTGTGAACTTTAAGAGGACCGGCCGGACGGCATCGAAGGCACGATATCAGCTCCTAACCACAGCCGAGGTCTCGGCCGGGTCATTCCTTACCCAGTTTGAGGATTTCGAAGCCGACGGCGAACGGAGGGCGCACGATGCGGGCGCGGCGTTGGCGATGAGCAGGTCCGAACTCATCGGAGAGATCAGGGACGAACTGGCGGACCTTGATGGTGACGAACTCGCCGACTTCTATTCGAGGATCACGATCTTCTCGCGGACGCCCAGGATAAACGACATTCCCGATTTGGTCGGACGCCGTCTGATCACCGTACGGAAGGAATTCCGTCAGGCTCTTTTTCAACGTCTGGAAGGATGGTGGATCGACTTGGTAATCCAGACTCTAACCGGCCGGCGCTCGGAACCGATCAAGGTCCAGGAACTCCATGATCGGCTGGCAATGCTTGCCGACGACTACAAGATCGACAGCCTTCCCATCGAATTCACCGACAAGCTCCCCGAGGGCCGCATTGACGCGACCGGGGACAAGCGCCGCTTCGTAGAACAGCTGCGCGCGCTCAACCTGTCCACCGACCGCATCCGTTATGCGATTATCGACTACTATCGTGCCTTTGAGCAGCGCTCGAGCTGGGCTAGGGCCAATCTTTTGGTCTCTGACGAGATCGAGCGCTATGAAGACAAGCTGGTCGAGGAGTGGGGTCGCTACAAGGCGCTCGTCTGCGAGAACATTACCGCAGACAGCAAGGACGAAGTCTGTATCAGCGCTGGGCGCGAACTCTACCGATGGGCCGAGCAATCGACGGGGCAACTTCGGATACGCGAGAAGGTGGCCGAGCAATACGTCGTGCGAGGGACATTTCACATCCTGGCTAACGGCATCCCCGCGCCACGCGTCCATTGGCACCCTCGTTTCCTCGAGCGCCTGGCCAAGGCGTTGGGAGTAGCGGCATGAAGCCCTGGAGCCAACGTCCGATCGAAATCCGGAACCTGTTCAACCCTGCGTTCTGCGGCCTCCTGATGCACAGGGCCATAATGGGTTTCAGGGACAAGGATGCAAGGGGAATGCCGTTTTCGCTTTCCCTGTTGATCCTTCCCCTGTGCCTGCACCAAGGTTCGCGCGAGATATTGAAGGCGGGCAACAAGAGTTACCTACTCAAAGTTGTCGCCGAGCATCCCGAACTCCTCGTCGGCTTTGCCGGTCGATGCACCGACACGCTGCCCTTCACGCTCGAAGGATTGGGCGTTCTTATGCAATACCAGGCACTGTCCGTGGATGACGAAGGCCGTCTTCTTCCTGGCCAGGTAAAAGTAATTGCTGCCGTGAACGGAAGCGACGAGACTAAGGCCTGCCAACGCGTCGCTGCCTATCTCGGCAAGCAGTTCGCCCTTATAGGCGACCGGGGAACCATCTACACAACTCTGGGCATTCGGCCATGAAGATCAAGTCGATCCATATCTACAGCCTGGACGGGCGTCGGCGGGACGTGACGTTTAATGACGGGCTCAATGTCATCACAGGTCGGTCGTCCACCGGCAAGTCCGCTCTCTCCGACATCATCGAATACTGCATGGGACGATCGACGTTCAACGTCCCGGAAGGAATCATCCGCGACCGGGTGGTATGGTTCGCGGTGATCTATCGTTTCGCGGGGGAAGAAGTGCTGGTGGCCAAACCCGCTCCTTTGGCGGGGGCGCAAAGCTTGAGCACGGCCATGATACGGCGAGGCGCAAAGGTGAGTGCGCCGGTCCTCACCGACCTGGCGGTCAACGACAGCGATGAAGGCGTGGTCGCGCTACTGACCCAACTGCTGGGGATTCAGGAGAATACGACGGACGTCCCGCTCGAGAGTAGCCGTGTGAGCTTCGATGCCAACGTCAAACATACCTTTTACTACCTGTTCCAGAAGCAAGGACTCGTAACCAACAAGGACCAGCTTTTCTATCGCCAGAACGAGCCGCAGCAGCCCCAGGCCATAAAGGACACGCTTCCAATACTACTCGGCGTTTCCGGTCGGGACAAGTATACTCTTGAATCCCAATTGCGGATTGCCCAACGCGAACTGCGGCTGAATGCAAAACTCCTGCAGCAGGCCAGAGAGGCGATCGACAATTCCGAAGAACGTGCGATTGGCTTGATTTCCGAGGCTCGTGCGGTGGAGATTCCACTGGGAGACGATGCGACCAACGTTGTTGGCTTGCTGAGGAAGGCATTGGAGTGGCAACCGACTCCGATACCGGAGGATGACGGCGCGAGGGTTTCGACGATCGAAAGAGACCTGCTTGACCTGCGGTACCAGCGGCGAGAAGTTCAGCGCCGTATCGAGGGCGCGCAGCAATTCTCACAACGGTCCAAAGGTTTCGAGGTCGAGGCCAGCGAGCAACGCGACCGCCTCAAATCCATCCGTGCCTTGCCGAGAAACGGCGAGACCGGCGAGTGGCAATGGCCGTTTGCGCGAGTTGATCTCGGCATGGATACACCGATCGCGAAGGCCCTTCTAATCGAACTGGAATCTCTGAATGACGAGCTCCTCGCCGTCACTAGCGAGCGACCGGCGCTTGCCTCTTATCTCTCGAGCCAGGAAAGGGAGCTTTCCGAGATCGCCGACAAGATTCGGGTCAAGGAATTGGAGCTGTCCTCGGCGATCTCATCGAGCGAGATGGCCACGACTCTGGGCAACAGGAACACGGCCGCGTCGCGTGTAGTGGGTCGTATAAGCCTTTTTCTTGAACAGCTCGTCCCGAACACGGAACTAATACGACTGCAAACAGAGGAGCGACGCCTCAGGGCCAGGGTCGCCGATCTCGAAGAGCGACTGGGAGCAGATGATTCCGACACCCGTCTGATTTCTACGTTGAGCAATATCGGCCTGCATATGTCAGGTTATATCTCTGCCTTGGGCGGAGAGTTCGCCGAGTTCCCCGCGCGCCTCGATCTTCATCACCTGACCGTAGTGATCGACCGTCCCGGCCGGCCGATATACATGAGCCGTACCGGCGGTGGGGAGAACCATCTCGCTTACCACTTGGCGGCTCTCCTCTCGCTCCACCGTTTCGCAGCGACCTACGGCCACCCAATTCCACGATTCCTTCTAATCGACCAACCTAGCCAGGTCTATTTCCCGTCCGATGCTTCCTATGAAGCGGCGGGAGGCTCGGTCGACGAAACCGAACGCCAGGAAGACGCGGATCTGGGGGCAGTCCGAAGGCTTTTCGAGGCGCTCCATAAATTTGCTACGGAAGACGCACCAGGCTTCCAACTGATCGTCACCGAGCACGCGAATTTGCGTGAAGACTGGTTTCAACGATCCCTTGTCGAGCCGTCTTGGTCCAAGCCGCCGGCGTTGGTGCCGGAAAACTGGCCGGACATCCCGCTGCAGTAGTAGCAGTCGCGTCCGCCCTGCCTATTCACGGCAAAGCCTCATAAAGGTCAGATACCAGGAATCCATTTCGCGTCTGCTCACGCCACCCTCACCCCCACCCCCCGCCCCTCTTTTCCCCATCCCCCCTCCACAACATCATTTGCAATCCCGACCATTGCGACTAGCATGGTCCCGGGAGGAAGGCTGGAGACCTGGGCGGGGTCGGCGTGAGGCGTCGTCCCGCATGGCGAAGGGACCGACATGGACCGGGCGACGACGAGCGAACTCCCGATTTTTGCGGCGCATGACGACGATCCGAAGGCGCTGGCCGACGAGATCCTAAAGTGCCTGACCTATCGGGTCGGCAAGGATGCGTCGGTGGCCACGCCCTATGACTGGCTGGCCGCCTCCATCAAGGTCGTGCGCGACCGCATCATCGAGCGCTGGATCGCCTCGACGAAGGAGGCCTATGCGCAGAAGCGCAAGCGGGTCTACTATTTGTCGATGGAGTTCCTGATCGGCCGGCTGATGCGCGACGCCTTCTCCAATCTCGGCCTGATGCAGCAGATGCGCGATGCGCTGAAGCTCCTCGACGTCGAGATCGACGTGATCGCCGGGCTGGAGCCGGACGCCGCACTCGGCAATGGCGGCCTCGGGCGGCTAGCCGCCTGCTTCATGGAGAGCATGGCCTCCGTCGACCTGCCGGCGCACGGCTACGGCATCCGCTACGTGCACGGCCTGTTCCGGCAGGAGATCCAGGACGGCTGGCAGGTGGAACTGCCCGAGACCTGGCTCGACCACGGTAACCCCTGGGAATTCGAGCGCCGCGAGCGCTCCGTCGAGATCGGCTTCGGCGGCACGGTCGAATCGATCACGTCGAAGGACGGGCGGCTGGAACGGCATGTCTGGCGGCCGCAGGAGCGCGTGCTGGCGGTTGCCTACGACACGCCCGTCGTCGGCTGGCGCGGCCGGCGCGTCAACACGCTGCGGCTGTGGTCGGCCATGGCGGTCGACCCGATCCTGCTTGCCGCCTTCAACGCCGGCGACCATATCGGCGCGCTGCGCGAGGCCAACCAGGCCGCCTCGCTGACGCGCGTGCTCTATCCGGCCGACAGCCACCAGGCCGGCCAGGAACTGCGGCTGCGGCAGGAGTATTTCTTCACCGCCGCCTCGCTGCAGGACATCGTCCAGCGGCACCTGTCGCAGTATGGCGACCTGCTGACGCTGCCCGACAAGGCGGCGATCCACCTCAACGACACCCACCCGGCCGTCGCCATCGCCGAGCTGATGCGGCTGCTGATGGACGTCCACGGCATCGATTTCGACACCGCCTGGGGGATCACCAAGCGGACCTTCGCCTACACCAACCACACCTTGCTGCCGGAGGCGCTGGAAAGCTGGCCGGTGCCGGTGTTCGAGCGGCTTCTGCCGCGCCACATGCAGATCGTCTACGCCATCAACGCCCAGGTGCTCCTGGAAGCGCGCAGCCGGCAGATCTTCGACCTCGAGCAGATCCGCCGCATCTCGCTGATCCACGAGGACGGCGACCGGCGCGTGCGCATGGGCAATCTCGCCTTCGTCGGCTCGCACTCGATCAACGGCGTGTCGGGCCTGCACACCGACCTGATGAAGCAGACGGTCTTCTCGGATCTGAACCGGCTCTATCCGGGCCGCATCAACAACAAGACCAACGGCATCACGCCGCGCCGCTGGCTGATGCAGTGCAATCCGGGGCTGACGGCGCTGGCGCGCGAGGCGATCGGCGACCGCTTCCTCGACGATACCGACGCGCTGAAGGAGCTGAACCGCTTCGCCTCCGACGCCGCCTTCCGGGACCGGTTCGCGGCGGTCAAGCGCGCCAACAAGCAGAAGCTCGCCGACCTGGTCGCCGAGCGGCTCGGCCTGCGCATCGATCCGTCGGCGCTGTTCGACGTCCAGATCAAGCGCATCCACGAGTACAAGCGCCAGCTCCTCAACATCATCGAGGCGGTGGCGCTCTACGACCAGATCCGCTCGCATCCGGAGAAGGACTGGCTGCCGCGGGTGAAGTTCCTCGCCGGCAAGGCGGCGCCGAGCTATCACAACGCCAAGCTGATCATCAAGCTCGCCAACGACGTCGCCCGGGTGATCAACCGCGACCCGGCCGTGCGCGGCCTGCTGAAGATCGTATTCGTGCCCAATTACAGCGTCTCGGTGGCCGAGATCATGGTGCCGGCCGCCGACCTGTCGGAGCAGATCTCGACGGCGGGCATGGAGGCCTCGGGCACCGGCAACATGAAGTTCGCGCTGAACGGCGCGATCACCATCGGCACGCTCGACGGCGCCAATGTCGAGATCAGCGAATGCGTCGGCGAGGACAACATCGTCATCTTCGGGCTGAAGGCGCACGAGGTGGAGGAGACGCGCCGCAAGGGCTACGTGCCGCGGGCGATCATCGAAAGCTCGCCCGAGCTCGGCCAGGCGCTGCACGCGATCTCGTCGGGCGTGTTCTCGCCCGACGATCCCGGCCGCTACCGGGCCCTCGTCGATGCGCTCCACGAGACCGACTGGTTCATGGTCGCCGCCGACTTCGACGCCTATGCCGATGCGCAGCGAAGGGTGGACGAGATCTGGCGCAATGCGCCGGACTGGTATGCCAAGGCGATCCGCAACACGGCGAATGTCGGCTGGTTCTCCTCCGACCGGACGATCCGCGAATATGATCGCGACATCTGGCATGCCGGCCTCTGAGCCGGCCAGCCACCGTCAATTTCGGGCGGAACGTTCGCCCGACCGCACCCGTTGCACCGTCCTTCGTCGACCGGCGGGGCATGGCGCAGGGCCGTGCGTTCCTGCTACTGGTTTCGACATGCATGCACGCCGCGGGCGACGCGGCGGGAGAGGGGAGGAACCATGGCAGAACAACGGATCCAGCCGCTGGCGCGTGACGCGATGGCCTATGTGCTGGCGGGCGGCCGCGGCAGCCGCCTGAAGGAACTGACCGACACCCGCGCCAAGCCCGCCGTCTATTTCGGCGGCAAGACCCGCATCATCGACTTCGCGCTGTCGAACGCGCTCAATTCGGGCATCCGCCGCATCGGGGTCGCCACCCAGTACAAGGCGCATTCGCTGATCCGCCACCTGCAGCGCGGCTGGAACTTCTTCCGCCCGGAGCGCAACGAGAGCTTCGACATCCTGCCGGCCAGCCAGCGCGTCTCGGAGACGCAATGGTACGAGGGAACGGCCGATGCGGTGTTCCAGAACGCCGACATCATCGAGGACTACAATCCGGAGTTCATGGTCATCCTGGCCGGCGACCACATCTACAAGATGGACTACGAGCCGATGCTGCGCGAACACGTGGAGTCCGGCGCGGACGTCACGATCGGCTGCCTCGAGGTGCCGCGCATGGAGGCGACCGGGTTCGGCGTCATGCATGTCGACGAGCACGACATGGTCGTCTCCTTCATCGAGAAGCCCGCCGATCCGCCCGGCATCCCGGACAAGCCCGATTTCGCTCTCGCCTCGATGGGCATCTACGTCTTCCGCACCAAGTTCCTGATGGAGGAACTGCGCCGCGACGCCGCGACGCCGGGTTCGAGCCGTGACTTCGGCAAGGACCTGATCCCGCACATCGTCAGGCACGGCAAGGCGCTGGCGCACCGCTTCTCCAAGTCCTGCGTCCGCTCGACCTTCGAAGGAGAGGCCTACTGGCGCGACGTCGGCACGATCGACGCCTACTGGGAGGCCAACATCGACCTGACGGCGATCACGCCCCAGCTCGACATCTACGACCGCGACTGGCCGATCTGGACCTATGCCGAGATCAAGCCGCCGGCGAAGTTCGTCCATGACGAGGAGGGACGGCGCGGCTCGGCGGTCTCGTCGCTGGTCGCCGGCGACTGCATCATCTCGGGTGCGGCGCTGCGCAAGTCGCTGATCTTCACCGGCGCCCGGGTGAACTCCTTCTCGATGCTCGACGAGGCGGTGGTGCTGCCCGACTGCTATGTCGGCCGCAATGCGCGGCTGACCCGCGTGGTGATCGATCGCGGCGTGCGCATCCCCGAAGGCCTGGTCGTCGGCGAGGATCCGGAAGAGGACGCGCGCCGTTTCCGCCGGACCGAGTCCGGCATCTGCCTGGTGACGCAGTCCATGATCGACAGGCTTGCATGAACATCCTCTCCGTCGCCTCCGAGATCTATCCGATCGTCAAGACCGGCGGTCTGGCGGACGTGACGGGCGCCCTGCCGGGCGCGCTCGCCGCGCATGGCATGCCGATGCGCACGCTGGTGCCCGGCTACCGGACGGTGATGGCGGCACTCGGCGGCGGCCGCAGGGTCGTCCGGTCCTATCCTGAATTCTATGGCGGGCCGGCCGCGATACTGGCAGCGGAAGCGGCCGGGCTCGATCTCTTCGTCCTTGATGCGCCGCATCTCTTCGACCGCCCGGGCGCGCCCTATGGCGACGGCACCGACTTCGACGACAACTGGCGCCGCTTCGCCGCCCTCGGCAAGGCCGGGGCCGAGATCGCCGAGCATGGCGGCGACGGCTTCCTGCCCGACCTCGTCCATGCGCATGACTGGCAGGCGGCGATGACGATCGCCTACATGCGCTACGCCAACGCGCGTTCGGTGCCGACGGTGATGACCGTCCACAACCTCGCCTTCCAGGGGCAGTTCCCGGCGTCGATCTTTCCGCTGCTCGGCCTGCCCGACGCGGCGATGAGCGTCGACGGCGTCGAGTATTACGGCGGGGTCGGTTTCCTGAAGGCCGGGCTGCAGGGGGCGAGCGCCATCACCACGGTGAGCCCGACCTATGCGCAGGAAATCCGCACGCCGCAATTCGGCATGGGCCTCGACGGGCTGCTCAATGCCCGCGCGGCCGACCTGCACGGCATCGTCAACGGCATCGACGTCGACGTGTGGGATCCGCAGACGGACACGCTGCTGCCCGCCCCCTACGGGCCGCGGACCCTGCAGAAGCGGCAGCGCAACCGGCAGACCGTGGAAGAGCGCTTCGGGCTCGACCAGGACGGCGCGCCGATCCTGACCGTCATCAGCCGCCTGACCTGGCAGAAGGGCATGGATCTCTTCGCCGAGGTGCTCGACCGCATCGTGGCCGAAGGCGCCAGGGTCGCGGTGCTGGGTTCGGGCGACCATGCGCTGGAAGGCGCGCTTTTGTCGGCCGCGGCGCGCCATCGCGGCCGGGTCGGCGTCGTCATCGGCTACAGCGAGCCGCTGTCGCACCTGCTGCAGGCCGGCTGCGATGCCATCCTGGTCCCGTCGCGTTTCGAGCCCTGCGGGCTGACCCAGCTCTACGGCCTGCGCTACGGCTGCGTGCCGATCGTGGCGCGCACCGGCGGGCTGGCCGACACGATCGTCGACGCCAACGAGGCGGCACTTTCGGCGGGCGTGGCGACCGGGTTCCAGTTCGCGCCGCTGACGGCCGATGCCTTCCTCCAGGCCATCAGGCGCGCGATGCGCTGCCATCGCGAGCCCTCGGTCTGGGCGACGATCCAGCGCCAGGGCATGAAGGCCGACGTCTCGTGGAACCGCAGCGCGACGCGCTATGCCCGGCTGTACGACACCCTCGCCTCGGATGTTTGAACGATGATCAGGACCGTTGCCACCACGCCTTACGACGACCAGAAGCCGGGCACCTCGGGCCTGCGCAAGAAGGTGCCGGTCTTCCAGCAAGAGAACTACGCCGAGAACTTCATCCAGTCGGTCTTCGACAGCCTGGAGGGCTTTGCCGGCAAGACGCTCGTCATCGGTGGCGACGGCCGCTACTACAACCGCGAGGTCATCCAGACCGCGCTGCGCATGGCCGCCGCCAACGGCTTCGGCCGGGCGATCGTCGGGCAGGGCGGCATCCTGTCGACGCCGGCGGCCTCGAACGTCATCCGCAAGCACGGCGCCTTCGGTGGTCTCGTGCTGTCGGCCAGCCACAATCCGGGCGGCCCGACCGAGGATTTCGGCATCAAGTACAATGTCGGCAACGGCGGCCCGGCGCCCGAGCGCATCACCGAGGCGGTGTTTGCGCGTTCCAAGATCATCGACCGCTACCTCACCCTAGAGGCGCCCGACCTCGACCTCGACCGGACCGGCACCTTCGACCTCGGCGGCATGGCGGTCGAGGTGATCGATCCCGTCGCCGACTATGCCGCGCTGATGGAAACGCTGTTCGACTTCGACGCGATCCGGGCGATGTTTGCGGGCGGCTTCGGCATGGCCTTCGACGCCATGCATGCCGTGACCGGTCCCTATGCGACGGAAATCCTGGAGAAGCGGCTGGGCGCGGCACCGGGGACGGTGCGCAACGGCGTGCCGCTGCCCGATTTCGGCGGCCATCATCCCGACCCGAACCTCGTCCACGCGAAGGATCTTTACGACCTGATGATGGGACCCAATGCGCCGGACTTCGGCGCGGCGTCGGACGGCGACGGCGACCGCAACCTGATCATCGGCCGCGGCATCTTCGTGACGCCTTCGGATTCGCTCGCCATGCTCGCCGCCAACGCGCATCTGGCGCCGGGCTATGCGGGCGGGCTGAAGGGCATCGCGCGCTCGATGCCGACGAGTGCGGCCGCCGACCGGGTGGCCGGGAAGCTCGGCATCGGCCTCTACGAGACGCCGACCGGCTGGAAGTTCTTCGGCAACCTGCTCGACGCCGGCATGGCGACCATCTGCGGCGAGGAGAGTGCGGGCACCGGCTCCGACCACGTGCGCGAGAAGGACGGGCTGTGGGCCGTGCTGCTCTGGCTCAACATCCTGGCGGTGCGCAGGGAGAGCGTGAAGGACATCGCGCGAAAACACTGGGCCGAGTACGGCCGCAACTACTATGCCCGCCACGACTACGAGGCGGTGGAGACGGAGCGGGCGAACGCGCTGATGGCGGAGCTGCGCGGCAGGCTCGCCACCTTGCCGGGGACGGCGGTGCAGGGCCTCGCGGTCGCCTTCGCCGACGATTTTTCCTACACCGATCCGGTCGACGGCTCGGTGTCGAAGAACCAGGGCATCCGCATCGGCTTCGACGGCGGCTCGCGCATCGTCTTCCGCCTGTCGGGCACGGGCACCGAGGGCGCGACGATCCGCGTCTATCTCGAGCGCTACGAGGACGATCCGGCACGGCTTGCGCAGGAGACGCCGGACGCGCTGGCCGACCTGATCCTCGCCGCCGACGAGATCGCCGGCATCGGCCGTCACACCGGACGGGCGGCGCCCGACGTCGTCACCTGACCATGGCGGACGCGATGCCGGCCGACCCCTGCGGAGCCGAATGCGTCGATGGCGGCGCGCAGTTCCGCGTCTGGTCGGGCTCGGCGGACAGGGTGTGGCTGTGCGTGTTCGACAACGCGGGCGAGGCCGAGGTCGCGCGCGTCGAGATGGAGGAGGCTGGCGGCGGCCTTCGCGAGGCCTTCGTCGCGGGCGCCGCGCCCGGCCTACGCTACGGCTTTCGCGCCGATGGCCGCTTCGACCCGGACCAGGGCTTCTGGCACGATCCCGACAAGCTCCTGATGGACCCCCATGCGCTGGAGATCGACCGGCCCTACCGCTACGCGCCGGAACTGGGCGCCCGGCGGGGGGAAGGGCGCGACACGGCCCCGCTGATGCCGAAGGCCGTGCTGGCGGGGCCGCTGCCGGAGGTGCCGGCGAGGGCGCCCGTGTTCCAGCCCGGCGGCTTCGTCTACGAGATCAACGTGCGCGGCTTCACCATGAAGCACCCGGACGTGCCTTCGCCGCTGCGCGGAACCGTTGCGGCACTGGCCCATCCGGCCGTGCTCGACCATCTGACGACGCTCGGCGTCGATGCGGTGGAACTGATGCCGGTGACGGCCTGGATCGACGAACGGCATCTGGCGCCGCTCGGGCTGAAGAACGTCTGGGGCTACAATCCGGTCACCTTCATGGCGCTCGACCCGCGGCTCTGCCCCGGCGGCGTGGCCGAGCTGCGCGAGACGGTGGCGGCGCTGCGCAGGGCCGGCATCGGCGTCATCCTCGACCTCGTCTTCAACCACACCGGCGAAAGCGACGTCTTCGGCCCGACGCTGTCGCTGCGCGGCCTCGACAATCTCTCCTTCTACCGGCACCTGCCCGGCGACCCGCTGGTGCTCGCCAACGACACCGGCTGCGGCAACACCGTCGCCACGCAGCATCCCGAAGCGCACCGGATGATCCTCGACACGCTCAGGCATTTCGTCACGCGCTTCGGCGTCGACGGCTTCCGCTTCGATCTCGCGCCGGTCCTCGGCCGTGACCATCGCGGCTTCGATCCGGCGGCGCGCATCTTCGGCGAGATCGCCGCCGACCCCGTGCTGGGCGACCGGGTGCTGATCGCCGAGCCCTGGGACGTCGGGCCCGGCGGCTACCAGCTCGGCGGCTTCCCGCAGCCGTTCCTCGAATGGAACGACGTCTACCGCGACGACGTGCGCCGCTTCTGGCGCGGCGATGCCGGCCGCGTGCCGTCGCTGGCGACGCGGCTCGCCGGTTCTTCCGACATCTTTGGCCGCAACGGCTCGACGGGCACGCGCAGCGTCAACTTCATCGCCGCCCATGACGGCATGAGCCTCGCCGACCTCGTCGCCTACGAGAGGAAGCACAACGAGGCGAACGGCGAGGGCAATCGCGACGGCCACGACGAGAACCTGTCGTGGAACAACGGGGTGGAGGGCGAGACGGACGATCCGGCGATCCGCAATGCCCGCGCGCGCAATCTGCGGGCGCTGTTGTCGACGCTGTTCCTCTCGCGCGGGACGATCATGCTGACGGCGGGCGACGAATTCGGCCGCACGCAGCACGGCAACAACAACGCCTATGCCCAGGACAACGGCCTGGCCTGGCTGGACTGGGAAAACCGTAACCGCGACCTGCAGGCGCATGCCGCCGCGCTGGCAGCACTCCGCCGCAACGTGAAGGCCTTGCGCAAGGCAGGCTTCCTGACCGGAAAGGCGCAGGCGGAAGGCGCGCCGCCGGACGTAGAATGGCTTTGCGCCGCGGGCCGCCCGCTCGACGAAGCGGGCTGGAACGACGCGGCCAACCGGCGCTTGGCCATGGTTCTGGCGGGCGGCGAGGACGGACCCCGGCGGGTGGCCCTCCTGGTCAACGGCGATCATGATGCAGCCGTTTTCACCCTGCCGGCCGCCGCGGGCTCAGCCTGGAGCCTCATCGGGTCCGCGCAGGACGTCGAATTGCGGCCGCACGAGAATGCGATCGTGCTTGCGGGTCGCGCCGCGGCCGTGCTTTGCGAAACCGAGACGTCACGACGGACGGGGGACTGAATGGCTGAGACTGTCGAACGGGCGCCGGCCGGCGCCGACTGGTGGCGCGGCTGCGCCATCTATCAGATCTATCCGCGCTCGTTCCAGGATACGGGCGAGGACGGGGTGGGCGACCTGCCGGGCGCCACCGCGCGGCTGCCCTATGTGGCGAGCCTCGGCGTCGACGCCATCTGGCTGTCGCCCTTCTTCATGTCGCCGATGGCCGACATGGGCTACGACGTCTCGGACTATTGCGCGGTCGACCCGCTGTTCGGCACGCTTGCCGATTTCGACGATCTCGTCGCCGAAGCGCATCGGCTGGGGCTGAAGGTCATCATCGACCAGGTTCTGTCGCATTGCTCCGACCAGCATGTCTGGTTCAGGGAGAGCCGGTCGAGCCGCGACAATCCGAAGGCGGACTGGTACGTCTGGGCCGATCCGAAGCCGGACGGCAACCCGCCCAACAACTGGCTGTCGGTCTTCGGCGGCCCGGCCTGGGAGTGGGATTCGACGCGCCGGCAATATTACCTGCACAATTTCCTCGCCTCGCAGCCGGACCTGAACTTCCACAATCCCGACGTCCGCGCCGCCCTGCTCGACACCGTCCGCTTCTGGCTCGACCGCGGCGTCGACGGCTTCCGGCTCGACACGGTGAACTATTATTTCCACGACGCCGCGCTGCGCCCCAACCCGCCGAAGGCGCCGGGCGGGGCGGGCGACGTGCCCGACACCAACCCCTATGGCTACCAGCAGCATGTCCACGACAAGAACCAGCCGGAGAATCTCGGTTTCCTGCGCGAGTTCCGCGCGCTGCTCGACCAGTATGACGGCCGCGCGGCGGTGGGCGAGGTGGGCGACGGCGCGGGTGCGCTGAAGATCGTGGCGGCCTATACCGGCGGCGGCGACAAGCTGCACATGTGCTACACCTTCGACCTGCTCGCGCCCGCCTTCTCGGCCGAGCACGTGGCGCAGTGCATTTCGGAGTTCGAGACCTCGGTGGTCGACGGCTGGGTGTGCTGGGCCTTCTCCAACCACGACGTCCAGCGGCATGCCTCCCGCTGGGCGGGCGAGGGCCGGACGCCGGACGCGATCGCCCGCTTCTCGATCGGCCTGATCGCCTGCCTGCGCGGCTCGATCTGCCTCTACCAGGGCGAGGAACTGGGCCTGCCGGAGGCCGACATCGCCTTCGAGGACCTGCGCGACCCCTACGGCATCCGCTTCTGGCCGGCCTTCAAGGGGCGCGACGGCTGCCGCACGCCGATGGTCTGGGAGAGCGCTGCCCCGCATGGCGGCTTCTCGCAGGCGCGGCCCTGGCTGCCCGTGCCGCCGGCGCACAGGGCGCGCGCGGTGGACGTGCAGTCGTCGGACGCCGGCTCGATCCTTTCGCGCTACCGCGCGGTTCTCGCCTTCCGCAAGGCGCATCCGGCGCTGACGGGCGGCGCGATCGAGATCGTCGAGCAGACCGAGGACGTGCTGGCCTTCCTGCGCGAGGCCGATGGCGAGCGGCTGCTCTGCGTCTTCAACTTCTCGGCCGATCCGGTCGCGTGGATGCTGCCGGCCAATCTCGGGCCGGTCGAGGCGCTGGCCTTTCCTGGTTCGAGTGCCGTGCTCGACGGCGACACGCTGGCGCTCGCCGGGCTCGACGGCTTCTGCGGCCGGGTGGTGTGACGCTGCGCCGCCCAGGCCGTGCCGGGAGGCCGGGCGAGGGCGCAGGCATGGCGTGGCGGCGCGGATTGGAAGCGGCGTGGCGCGGGGGAAATGCGGGGACAGTTTACTTAATTCGAACCTGCACGGCCGGGAAAAGCCGCCGAACACGTCCGAATTAAGTAAACTGTCCCCGTATTTCCCGGCGCGCCGCACCTGCGAGGGGTACGCGTTTCCTGCGCCGGGGTCCCCCCCTCCGCCTCGCTTCGCTCGGCACCTCCTGTACCCTTTTCCCGCGGTTTCTGGATGCACGCCGTGGGTCGCGCGAAGTGAAGCGGAGCGGAACGGAGCGTGACCCACGGGCGACGG
>NZ_JAOAOQ010000024.1 GCF_030398385.1 Aquibium sp. ELW1220
CGAGACGAGCAGCGCGATGATGCCCCTCAGCTCCCGTCCGTACCGTCCCGCGCCGCGCATGCTCCAGTTCCTCCTTCAGCTGCGGTCATTGTGCGCCCGGGTGGGAGGGGTGTGGACAGAGCGGCGGGGGATTCGTGCAAGCGGTTGATTTTGCTGGGGGTGGCAGACGCGGATCGGGTGCCGGAAATGCGGGGACAGTTTCCTTAATTCGGATCGGGAACGACTGCGGAAGGCGTCGGAACCTGCCGAATTAAGTAAACTGTCCCCGGATTTCCCTCCGCCGCGGCGGGGCAGACCTGCGATGCTCGCGGTTCGGTCCGGCGGGGTCCCCCCCTCCGCCTCGCTTCGCTCGGCACCTCCCCCCCACTTCGTGGGGTTGGAGGATGGGCGGCAGCGTTGCCGGCGCTTATCCTCAACCCCACGGAGTGGGGGGAGGTGGCGTCGCGAAGCGACGACGGAGGGGGGGCGTGGAGACGTAGGGGGAGTGGCGTCTGTGGCGACGACGGCGGAGGGGGGAGGGCCGTGGGGCGGTCGTGTGCGTCAAGTTCTGCAAATTGGGCGGCCACGGCTCTGGTCATGCGGCTTTTCGGAGTTCGAGCTTCTTGTGCTCTCTGAGGTCGTCCATGTTGAGGTAACGGTTGGCCTCCATCCAGTTTTCGTTGGTTTCGACCGCGAGCGCACGCACGAGGCGCAGGCAGCTCTCTGTGTTGGGGAAGATGCGGACGACGTAGGTACGGCGCCGGATCTCCTCGTTGAGGCGCTCCAGCATGTTGGTCGACTTGAGGTGCTTGTGGTGCTGGCGCGGCAGCCGGAAGAAGGTGGGCGTCTGTTCGATGCTCTCCTCCGCCCAGCCCGTCAGGCGCGGATACTTGCCTGACCACTTGGCGAGCCATGCGGCGAGATCGGCCTTGGCCTCGGCGAGATCGCGGCGGTCGTAGAGCCAGCGCAGTTCCTGCAGGCAGTCGTCGCCATGCTTTCGGGGCAGGTAATCGAGCGCGTTCCGGAGGAAGTGCACGTAGCAGCGCTGCCAGGCGGCTTCCGGGATCGCTTCGCCGATCGCCGCCACCAGGCCGGCATGATCGTCGGACACGACCAGCTCGACGCCTTTGAGGCCGCGCCCCTTCAGGCCGACGAGAAAGTCCCGCCAGGACGAGCGGCTCTCGCGATTGGCCATCTCGACGCCCAGGATCTGGCGCCGTCCGTCCCAGTCGATGCCCACCGCGATCAGCACCGCCTGGCTCATGACGACGCCGGCTTCGCGGACCTTCTCGTAACGGGCATCGAGGATCAGGTAGGGAAAGGGCTCGTGAAGGGGGCGTTCGGCAAAAGCCTTCAGGCTCTCGTCGAGCCGCTTGTTGATGGCCGAGATCGACGAAGCCGAGAAGGCGTGGCCGCACAGTTCCTCGGTGATCGCCTTGACCTTGCGGGTCGACACGCCCTGCACATACATCTCCGCCAGCGTCGCCACCAGGGCCCGCTCGGACCGCTGGTAGCGCTCGAACAGTTCGGTCGAGAAGCGGCCCTGCCGGTCCTGCGGCACCCTGAGCTCGAGCTTGCCGACGCGCGTGACGAGCGTGCGGCTGTAATGGCCCGAACGGTAGCCGAGCCGCTCCGGCGTGCGTTCGCTCTTCGAGGCGCCGAGCGCTTCATCCATCTCGGCCTCCAGAACCTCCTGCATGACTACGCGGATCACGTCGCGCAGCCCATCGGGGTTCGAAAGCAGAATGTCTTTGACGGCGGCGCTGGCGGTCTTACCTTCAGTCTTGGTCATGGTGGCGTTCCTTCGCGGGAATCAGGTGACGTTGAACATCACCAGCCTGCCATGACCGCCCCTCTCAGCGAATTTGCAGAACTCTCCGCACACTACCCGTGGGGCATTGCGGGGAGACCGATGGCGACGCCCATCCCGACCCTCCAGCCGTCGATGCGCGGGAGCGTTGCCGTCTGC
Organism: Aquibium sp. ELW1220; assembly: GCF_030398385.1. GTDB lineage: Bacteria > Pseudomonadota > Alphaproteobacteria > Rhizobiales > Rhizobiaceae > Aquibium. Next base: position 1,949 of record NZ_JAOAOQ010000024.1, read on the forward strand.
CTGGCCAGGTCTGTCGTGCCGGGCCTGCGACGCCCGAGGTTTGGTCTGGCGGCGTCCCCCCCCTTCCGCCTCGCTTCGCTCGGCAACTCCCCCCACTGCGTGGGGTTGGAGGATGGGTGGCAGCGTTGCCGGCGTCTTACAGGAAGCTCTGGGGGTCGATGTCGACCTGCACCCGGACCGAGCCGCGCGGACGGTCGGCTGCGGCGAGCATGGAGCGGACGAATTTCTGGATGTCGGAGCGCCTGTCGCCGTGGACGAGGAGGCGGAAGCGGTGGCGGCCGCCGATGAGGGCGAGGGGGGCTTCTGCGGGGCCGAGCACGTCGATGTCGTCGGCGCGCGGTGCTGCGCGGCGCAGCGCGCGGGCGTGGGCTTCGGCCTCGGCGCGGGTGGCGGCGCTGACGATGAGGGCGGCCAGCCGGCCGAAGGGCGGCATGGCGGCGCGCTGACGCTCGTCGGTCTCGCGGTCGTAGAAGGCGTCGGCGTCGCCCGAGACGATCGCCTTCATGACCGGATGGTCGGGCTGGTAGGTCTGCAGCAGGCCGAGACTCTTCTTGCCGGTGCGGCCGGCGCGGCCGGTGACCTGGGAGAGCAGCTGGAAGGTGCGCTCGGCGGCGCGCGGATCGCCGTTGGCCAGGCCGAGATCCGCATCGACGATGCCGACCAGCGTCATGTTGGGAAAATTGTGGCCCTTGGCGACGAGCTGGGTGCCGATGACGATGTCGGCCTCGCCCTTGGCGATGGCTTCCAGTTCCAGCCGCAGCCGGCGCACGCCGCCGAGCAGGTCGGACGACAAGACGATGATGCGCGCATCCGGGAAATGCGCGACCGCCTCCTCGGCGATGCGTTCGACGCCCGGCCCGCAGGCGACGAGATGGTCGAGCGCGCCGCAGGACGGGCAGGCCTCGGGCTGCCGCTCGGTGTGGCCGCACTGGTGGCAGACGAGCTGGCCGCGGAAGCGGTGCTCGACCAGCCAGCTCGAACAGTCCGGACACTGGAAGCGGTGGCCGCAGACGCGGCAGAGGGTGAGCGGCGCATAGCCGCGCCGGTTGAGGAAGAACAGCGCCTGCTCGCCGCGCGCCAGCGTCTTCTTCGTGGCATCGATCAGCACCGGCGACAGGAAGCCGCCGCGCGCAGGCGGGGTGCGGCGCATGTCGATCGCCTTCAGGTCGGGCAGGGCGGCCTCGGCGAAACGCGACGGCAGGGCGACGCGGCCGTAGCGGCCCGACAGCGCATTGACGCGGCTCTCGATCGACGGCGTCGCCGAGGCGAGGATGACCGGGAAGCCGGCGATGTGGGCGCGCACCACCGCCATGTCGCGGGCATTGTAGAAGACGCGGTCCTCCTGCTTGTAGGCAGGGTCGTGCTCCTCGTCGACGACGACGAGGCCGAGTTCCCGGAAGGGCAGGAACAGCGCCGAACGCGCGCCGGCGACCACGCGCACCTGGCCTTCCGCGACCTGGCGCCAGACCCGCTCGCGCATGCGGGGCGGCAGGTCGGAGTGCCATTCGGCCGGCTTGGCGCCGAAGCGGTCCTGGAAGCGCTCGAGGAAGGCATGGGTGAGCGCGATCTCGGGCAGCAGGATCAGCACCTGGGCGCCGCGTTCGATGGCCGCGGCGATGGCCTCGAAATAGACCTCGGTCTTGCCCGAGCCGGTGACGCCGTCGATGAGGGTGACGGAGAAGGCCGCGGCGCCGGCCCTGTCGCGCAGCGTGTCGGCCGCGGCCTGCTGGTCGGGGTTGAGCGATGCGGCGGCGTAGGCAGGATCGGGCGCGGCGACCACCGGGCGGGGCGGCAGCCTGACGTCCTCGAAGACGCCCTGCTGCTTCAGGCCGTCAATGACCGCGGAGGACACGCCGGCGGCGTGGGCGAGGCCGGAGCGCGTCCAGGCCATGCCCTCGTGTGCCAGTTCGAGCACGCGGCCCCGCGCTGCCGTCATGCGGTCGGGCAGGGCCGCGGTGCGGGCGATGCCGTCGATCCAGGGCTCGGGATCGAAGGCGGCGGGCGCGCGCAGCAGCATGCGCGCCACCATGCCGGGCGGCGAGAGCGTGTAGTCGGCCACCCAGTCGACGAAACGGCGCATGGCGGCGTCGATGGGCGGGCAGTCGAAGACCTGGGAAATCGGCCGCAGTTTCCTCGGGTCGACGGAACCGCCGTTGCCGTCCCAGACGATGCCGGCCACCTCGCGCGGACCGAGCGGCACGCGCACGATCGAGCCCGGCCGAACCGCCATGCCGGCTGGAACGGCATAGGAGTAGGGCCGTTCGGCGGGCATGGGAACCATCACCGGAACGACGGAGGGGGCGGGCGAATCTTGCGTCATGGCGCGTGACCTTGCCCCGAGTTTCGTCTAGATCAAAGGCCAACCAGGCGGGCCAAGCCCGTCCACCCCCCGAATTTGCCAGGAGACGACCATGAAATTCTTCGTCGACACCGCCGACACGAAGGAAATCCGCGAACTCAACGAACTCGGCCTGCTGGACGGCGTGACCACCAATCCGTCGCTGATCCTGAAGTCGGGCGGCAACATCGCCGAGGTCACCAAGGAGATCTGCTCGATCGTCGAAGGCCCGGTCTCGGCCGAGGTCGTGGCCGTCGACTATGCCGAGATGATGCGCGAGGCGGACGTGCTGTCGAAGATCGCCGACAACATCTGCATCAAGGTGCCGCTGACGCTCGACGGCCTGAGGGCCTGCAAGTCGATCACCTCGAGCGGCCGGCTGGTCAATGTGACGCTGTGCTTCTCGGCCAACCAGGCGCTGCTGGCCGCCAAGGCCGGCGCAACCTTCATCTCGCCCTTCATCGGCCGGCTGGACGACATGGGCTTCGACGGCGTCGAGCTGATCGCCGAGATCCGCCAGATCTACGACAATTTCGGCTTCGAGACGGAGATCCTGGCGGCCTCGATCCGCACGCAGGACCACGTCAAGCGCGTGGCGCTGATCGGCGCAGACGTGGCGACCGTGCCGCCGTCGACGCTGCGGGCGCTGGTGAAGCATCCGCTGACCGACAAGGGCCTGGAGCAGTTCCTGGCCGACTGGGCCAAGACCGGCCAGAAGATCGGCTGAGCCGAAATCCGGTCGGCGGCGCCGCCCGGGTTGCGGCAGCGCTGCGGGGCGGCTGAAGGCGAGACGGGGTGATCGGGGCGCGGTGGCGCCCCGTTCGCGTTTACAGCGGCCGCCTGATGATGCGTGCCAGGACGCCGACGATGCCTTCGCGGAACAGCATGACCGCGACCACGAAGATGATGCCCTGGCCGATCGTCACCCAGTCGCCGAAGGTCGCCAGGTAGTTCTGCATGGTGACGATGACGGCGGCGCCGAGGATCGGCCCGAAGACGGTTCCCATGCCCCCGAGCAGGGTCATCAGCACCACCTCGCCCGACATGGTCCAGTAGACGTCGGTGAGCGAGGCGAGCTGGAAGACGATCGCCTTGGTGGCCCCGGCGACGCCGGCGAGTGCTGCAGACAGCACGAACACCGCGAGCTTGTAGCGCCTCGTCCGGTAGCCGAGCGAGACCATGCGGGGTTCGTTGTCGCGGATGCCCTTCAGCACCTGGCCGAAGGGCGAATGGATGATGCGGTAGATGACGAGCAGGCCGATGAAGACCACCGCCAGGACGAAGAAATAGAGGTTGCGGTCGGGCGCCATCGAGATCAGCCCGAACAGATGGCCGCGCGGCACCGACTGGATGCCGTCCTCGCCGCCGGTGAACGGCGCCTGGATGGAGAAGAAGAAGACCATCTGGGCGAAGGCGAGCGTGACCATCGCGAAGTAGATGCCCTGGCGGCGGATGGCGAGCGAGCCGATGGCGAGGCCGAGCCCGGCGGCTGCCAGCGTGCCGGTCAGGATGGCGAGCTCCGGCGTCAGCCCCCACACTTTCGCGGCATGGGCGGAGACATAGCTCGCGCTGCCGAAATAGGCGGCGTGGCCGAAGGACAGGAGCCCGCCGAAGCCGAGCAGGAGGTTGAAGGCGCAGGCAAACAGCGCGAAGCACAGCACCTTCATGACGAAGACGGGATAGAGGATGTAGGGCGCCACCAGGCCGAACAGCAGCAGGCCTGCGAAGATCCACATGTGCAGCGCCGGCATTCCGGGCGCCTCGACGCCGGCGGACCGGGACAGGTCGAGCGAGGAGGTCTGCGTGGCCATCAGGCTTCCCTTCCGAACAGGCCGGCCGGCTTCACGAGAAGCACGATCGCCATGATGACGAAGATGACGACGGCGGAGCCTTCGGGATAGAAGACGCGCGTCAGGCCCTCGACGAGCCCCAGCCCGAAGCCGGTGAGGATGGAGCCGAGGATGGAGCCCATGCCGCCGATGACCACCACGGCGAAGACGACGATGATGACGTCGGCGCCCATGTTGGGGTTGACCGAGTAGATCGGCGCGGCGAGCACGCCGGCGAAGGCGGCGAGCCCGACGCCGAAGCCGTAGGTCAGGGTGATGAGGCGGGGGACATTGATGCCGAAGGCGCCCACCATCGTCGGGTTCTCGGTCGCGGCGCGCAGGTAGGCGCCGAGCCGCGTCTTCTCGATGACGAACCAGGTGGCCAGGCATACGACAAGCGAGGCCACGACGACCCAGCCGCGATAGTTCGGCAGGAACATGAAGCCGAGGTTCTGGCCGCCCGAAAGCTGCCCGGGGATGGCATAGGGCAGGCCGGAGATGCCGTACTGGTTGCGGAAGACGCCGGTGATGATCAGGGCCAGCCCGAAGGTCAGCAGGAGCCCGTAGAGGTGGTCGAGATGGTAGAGCCTAGAGATCAGCAGCCGCTCCAGGACCACGCCGGTGACGCCGACGATGACGGGAACCAGAAACAGCGCGCCCCAGTAGGGGATGCCGACATAGTTCAACAGCATCCAGGCGACGAAGGCGCCCATCATGTACTGCGCGCCGTGCGTGAAGTTGATGATGTTCAGCAGGCCGAAGATGATCGCAAGTCCAAGGCTCAGCAGCGCATAGAAGGAGCCGTTGATCAGGCCCAGCAGCAGCTGGCCGAACAGCGCCTGCGGCGGAATACCCAGCAGTTCGAACATGGTGGCGGACCCTGTCTTGCGCGCGGGGCGGCGCGCCGGCGAACCGGCGCGCCGCCCTCATGCCTTACTGCACGAGCGGGCAGCCGCCGTCGGCGAGCGGACGGAAGGCCTTGTCGGCCGGGATGGTGGCGACGGTCTCGTAGAGATCCCACGGGCCCTTCGAATCCGCGGGCTTCTTGACCCGGAAGAGGTAGGCGTCGTGGGTCTTGCGGCCGTCGGCGCGCACCACGCCCTGGCCGAAGAGCGGATCGTCGGTCGGCATTTCCTTCATCTTGGCCATGACGGCCTCCGGATCCTTCGAGCCCACGGCCTCCACGGCCTTCAGGTAATGCAGGACCGAGGCGTAGACGCCGGCCTGGATCATCGACGGCTTCTTGCCGGTCTTCTCCTCGAAGCGGGCCGACCATTCGCGGGTCTTGTCGTTGAGATCCCAGTAGAAGGTCTCGGTGAGGACGAGGCCCTGGGCGACGTCGAGGCCGAGCGCATGGATGTCGTTGACGAAGACCAGCAGGCCGGCGATCGACTGGCCGGCCTGGGTGATGCCGAACTCGGCCGCCTGCTTCATCGAGTTGACGGTGTCGCCGCCGGCGTTGGCCAGGCCGATGACCTGTGCGCCGGACGCCTGCGCCTGCAGGAGGAACGACGAGAAGTCGGTGCCGGGGAACGGCGTCTTGACGCTGCCGATCACCTCGCCGCCGGCTGCCGTGACGACCGCCGAGGTGTCACGCTCGAGCGCATGGCCGAAGGCGTAGTCGGCGGTCAGGAAGAACCAGGTCTTGCCGCCGGCCGCGACCATGGCGCCGCCCGTGCCGTGGGCGAGCTGCCAGGTGTCGTAGGTCCAGTGCACCGTGTTGGGCGAGCACTTCGACCCGGTCAGGTCGGAGGTCGCGGCGCCCGAGTTGAGGAAGATCTTGTTCTTCTCGCGGGTGATGTCGTTGACGGCGAGCGCCACGGACGAGGTCGGCACGTCGGCGATCACGTCGACGCCTTCGGTGTCGTACCACTGCCGGGCGATGTTGGAGCCGACGTCAGGCTTGTTCTGGTGATCGGCCGAGACGACCTCGACGGTGATGCCCTTGTCGGTGCCGAAATCCTCGGCGGCCATCTGCGCGGCGACGGCCGAGCCTTCGCCGGTGATGTCGGCATAGATGCCCGACCGGTCGTTGAGCACGCCGATCTTGACGGCGGTCTGGGCGAATGCCGTGCCCGCCATCAGCAGGCCGGCCAGCGACGCCACGATAAATCCTGTCTTTCTCATTCTTATCTCCTCCGGTTGCGGCAATTCCTGCCGGTATTCCTCAGCTCAGACGCCCAGATAGCGGTGCAGCTTGTCGATGTTGGCGTCCAGCTCGTCGTTGGGGATCGTGTCGATGACACGCCCTTGCTCCACCACGTAGTGACGGTCTGCGACCGATGCGGCGAAATGGAAGTTCTGCTCCACCAGAACGATGGTGAATCCCTGCTGCTTCAGGCGCGCGATGGTGCGGCCGATCTGCTGGACGATCACGGGGGCGAGGCCCTCGGTCGGTTCGTCGAGCAGCAGGAGCTTGGCGCCGGTCCGCAGGATGCGGCCGATCGCCAGCATCTGCTGCTCGCCGCCGGAGAGCTTGGTGCCCTGGCTCGACAGCCGCTCCTTGATGTTGGGAAACAGCTCGAAGATCTGCTCGACGGTGAGGCCACCCGGCCGCACCTGCGGCGGCAGCATGAGGTTTTCCTCGACGGAGAGCGACGAGAAGATCGCCCGCTCCTCTGGACAGAGCGCGATGCCGAGGCGCGCGATGGCCCGCGCCGGCAGCCGGATGGTCTCCTGGCCGCCGAACGTCACCGAGCCGGACCGCTTGGCCAGAATGCCCATGACGGCCTTCAGCGTCGTGGTCTTGCCGGCACCGTTGCGGCCGAGCAGGGTCACCACCTCGCCTTCCGCGACGTCGAAGCTCACCCCGTGCAGGACGTGGCTTTCGGAGTACCAGCCCTCGAGGCCCTCGACCTTGAGGAGGGGGGCGGCTGCCGGGGATGCCGCGTTGCGGCTTTGGAGTTCGGTCTCAGCCATGACCCGATCCGATATAGGCCTCGATGACGCGGGCATCCTTCGACACCACCGCATAGTCGCCCTCGGCCAGGACCTCGCCGCGGGCCAGGACGGTGATGCGGTCGGACAGGGACGCGACGACCGAGAGGTTGTGCTCCACCATGAAGATGGTGCGGTTGGCCGCGATGCGGCGGATCAGCGTGGAAATCCGGTCGATGTCCTCCTGCGTCATGCCCGCCATCGGCTCGTCGAGCAGCAGCATCTCCGGATCCAGCGCCAGCGTCGTGGCGATCTCCAGCGCCCGCTTGCGGCCATAGGGCAGTTCGCCGGCCGGCGTGGCGGAGAACTCGGTCAGGCCGACATCCTCCAGAAGCGCTGCCGCCTCGTCGTTGAAGGCGGCCAGCACCTTTTCGGAGCGCCAGAAGTCGAAGCTGTCGCCGCGGCGGCGCTGCAGCGCGATGCGGACGTTTTCCAGCGCGGTCATCTTGGGGAACACCGCCGAAATCTGGAACGAGCGCACCAGACCGAGCCGGGCGATGTCGGCCGGCTGCATGGCGGTGATGTCGCGGCCGTTGTAGCGGATGGTGCCGCGGGTCGGCTGCAGGAACTTGGTCAGGAGATTGAAGCAGGTCGTCTTGCCGGCACCGTTCGGTCCGATCAGCGCGTGGATCGAACCGCGCCGGACCTTCAGGTCGACATTGGCGACCGCTACGAAACCCTTGAACTCCTTGGTCAGGCCGGAGGCCTCGAGGATGGTGTCCCCGCTCATGGATGCGAGAAACCTACCATCGAGTTGCACTCAACGGCGCGACGCGAGGGCCGCGCGCCCAAGATTTCGACATGTCTCCTCCCGTGGCAGTTTCTGCCTTTGGCCATTGACTGGCGGGGCGAGTGTACCTGCCTGCGCGGTGCATTCAATAGCGTAAATATACGTTCTTCGGACGGGCAGGGCGGAAGCCGGTATCCGAAGACGGGGCGGCCGCGCAGGGCGCGCGCCGCCGGGGCAGCGGGTGTCGCCACCACGGCCGGACCTGCCCGAACCTGCCCTGCGCTGCGAGGGGCCGGGATCAGAGGAGCCGGTCGTCCTCGGGCTTCCTGGCGGCGCGGCGACGGGGCGCCTCCGCGTCTGATTTGCGATGTTCTTCCTGCGCGGCCTTGCGGACCAGATCGAAGCGGTTCTCCTCGACCTCGTTCGGCGCCGTGGGAGCGGGGATCTTCTTGAAGACGATCATCGGCTTGCTCTCTGCTCGGGTTCAACGGGAAAGGTGCCGCGCCGGGAAAAAAGGCCCGGCGCCGGCATTATCAGGTGGCTTCGCCCTCAGGCCGCGAGCGCGATCGAGCAGGCTTCCGCGCCGCGACGGTCGGGACTCGTGGCGCCGGGCATGGTGGCCCAGCCACCGGCCTCGACGAACTGCCGCTTGGCGGAAGCGCTGGGAATAGCCTTCAGTTCCACGAGGCGGGAGGCGGCGTCGGGTGCGGCGTTGAAGCGCTCGATGCAGATGCTGCTTGCCAGTTCGCCGCGCGCGACGTTGCCCGCCGTCGTGGCAAGATCACGCGAGGTGCCGCCGGTCACCCAGCCGCCCCAGTTGAAGCCGATGATCATGGTTGCGACGGCCGCGCCGGCGCATGCCCAGACGAGCGTCGACTTGGACGGCTGGTAGGCATCGAATTTCTGCGTGACCGAAGTCCTGGTGTCGTTCTGCATGGACGTTTTCCTTTCCGGTTTCTGACGAAGATCGGCCTTCCGGCCACGCTGGCCGAAAGGTTCGGACATGCCTCAGTATCCCCTGCCGGTGTCGGCTCCGCCCTTCGGCGGCGCGTCGGCGATCATCGCCTCCGCGGTGATCAGCAGGGCCGCGATGGACCCCGCATCCTGCAGGGCGGTGCGCACGACCTTGGCCGGGTCGACGATGCCCGCCTCGATCATGTCGACATAGGTTTCGGTCTGGGCATCGAAGCCCTGGTTCGGATCCTTGCCGTCGGCCAGCTTGCCGACCACGACCGAGCCTTCGACACCCGCGTTCTCGGCGATCTGCCGGATCGGGGCCTCGAGCGCCCGCAGGACGATCGAGACGCCGGCGGTCATGTCGGCATTGTCGCCGGCGAGCGAGGCGAGTGCAGTGCGGGCGCGCAGCAGCGCCACGCCGCCGCCCGGAACGATGCCTTCCTCGACCGCGGCGCGGGTGGCGTTGAGCGCATCGTCGATGCGGTCCTTGCGCTCCTTCACCTCGGTCTCGGTGACGCCGCCGACGCGGATGACGGCGACGCCGCCCGCGAGCTTGGCGAGACGCTCCTGCAGCTTCTCCTTGTCGTAGTCCGAGGTGGTCTCCTCGATCTGCGCCTTGATCTGCTGGACGCGCCCCGCGATGGCCGTCTTTTCGCCGGCACCGTCGATGATCGTCGTGGTGTCCTTCTCGATGACCACCCGCTTGGCACGGCCGAGCATGTCGATGGTGACGTTCTCGAGCTTGATGCCGAGGTCCTCGGAGATCAGCTGGCCGGCGGTGAGGATGGCGATGTCCTCCAGCATGGCCTTGCGGCGATCGCCGAAGCCGGGCGCCTTGACGGCCGCGACCTTCAGGCCGCCGCGCAGCTTGTTGACGACCAGCGTGGCGAGCGCCTCGCCCTCGACGTCCTCGGAAATGATGAGGAGCGGCCGGCCGCCCTGCACCACCGCTTCGAGGATCGGCAGCATGGCCTGGAGATTGCCGAGCCGCTTCTCGTGGATGAGGATGTAGGGGTCCTCCAGCTCCGCGCGCATCTTCTCGGCATTGGTGACGAAGTAGGGGGAGAGGTAGCCGCGGTCGAACTGCATGCCCTCGACGACATCGAGTTCGGTCTCGGCGGTCTTGGCTTCCTCGACGGTGATGACGCCCTCGTTGCCGACCTTTTCCATGGCCCTGGCGATCATCTCGCCGACCGTGGCGTCGCCATTGGCGGCGATGGTGCCGACCTGCGCGATCTCGGCGGAGGATGCGACCTTGCGGGCGCGGGCCTGGATGTCCTTGACGACGGCTGCGACCGCGAGGTCGATGCCGCGCTTCAGGTCCATCGGGTTCATGCCGGCGGCGACCAGCTTGGCGCCCTCGCGCAGGATCGAGGCGGCGAGCACGGTGGCGGTGGTGGTGCCGTCGCCGGCGAGATCATTGGTCTTGGAGGCCACCTCGCGCACCATCTGGGCGCCCATGTTCTCGAACTTGTCGGCGAGCTCGATCTCCTTGGCGACGGTGACGCCGTCCTTGGTGATGCGCGGTGCGCCATAGGCCTTGTCGATGACGACGTTGCGGCCCTTGGGGCCGAGCGTCACCTTGACGGCGTCGTTGAGCAGTTCCACGCCGCGCAGCATGCGGTCGCGCGCGTCGGCGGAAAACCTGATTTCCTTGGCAGACATGATGTTCGTCCAGTTCGGTCTCGGGATTGCGGGGAAGGCGAGAAGCGGCCGTTCAGGCCGCCAGGCTCGCGGTCGTTTCGGTGGGCTGGACGACGCCCATGATGTCGGCTTCCTTGACGATCAGGAGGTCCTCGCCGTCGATCTTGACCTCGGTGCCCGACCATTTGCCGAAGAGCACGGTGTCGCCGGCCGCGACGTCGAGGGCGACCAGCTTGCCGGCCTCGTCCCGCGATCCGGGGCCGACGGCCACGACGACGCCTTCCTGGGGCTTTTCCTTGGCGTTGTCGGGAATGATGATCCCGCCCTTGGAGATCAGCTCGCCCTCGGCGCGCCGGATGACGACGCGGTCGTGGAGTGGACGGAATGTCATGGGAAATCTTTCTGGGGCCGGCGCATAGGGCGACCACTCAATACATATAGGTGCATTGGCACTCGGAAGATAGGAGTGCCAGAGATTATTCGGGCCGCGAGGCGCCGCCCGGTGCACCTTCCTGCCCGCACGGGTCGACGATCCGGCAGGCGCAGAAATAATTCGCCGCGCCGGAGTTCCGTCTTATCGATGATTGTATTTGGTCGATAATCTCGCTCGAACGAGCAGCCGCGCGGCCTGTTTTGAAACTTTTCCACCGACGAGGGAAAGACGTCGGCCGGCGTCGAGAACGACTTCCGCGCCCGCCGTTTCGCCTGCTGCGCGGGCGCCGTCGCCGCTCAGCCGCGCATCAGCGGTCCGTTCGCAGGACGCCGGTGAAGAAGGAGCGGAGCTCGTCATGGGCGTCGAGCGGCAGGACGTGGGCGACGTACTGGTCCGGGCGGACGACGACGAGGGCGCCCTTCGCGCGATCGATGCCGCGCATGGCGTAGATGTCGGGTCCGTGTTTCAGCGGCGCGCACAGGATCTTCTCGTAGTCGCGCAGCCGGAGCCTGCCCTTGGCCGGCAGAAGCAGGCCGGGCATGGAGCCAATGGCAAGCGCGCGGTGGTCCTGCTGGAAGACCGCCCGCAGGTCGATCTCCGCATCGGGATCGGACCCCGCCGAAAGGGCGCGGGCGATCGGCAGCTCGGCTGCATTCGACAGACAGGCGCAGAGCGCTGCGACGGGCCCGCCGTGGGAACCGTCGTCGCCGGCTCCGGCGAAGGCGAAGAGGCGCCAGCGCGCGTCAGCCTGGATCACGTGACCGAGCTCGATGCGTTTGCCGTCGCAGAGCCGCATGACGGGTGCCGAATGGAGCCGCGCGCCGATCGGGAACCCGGGCGCAAGCGCCTGCCAGGTGGACGGACCGGTCAGCGCCGAGGGCCTGTAGGTGACGGACATGCCGGCGGTGTAGCGGCCGTGCTCGATGAAGTAGCGCTGGAACTTCGGGACACCGGTGTCGTCGGGCCCGGGCGGCTGGCTGATGATGCGGGACCATTCGCGGTCGAAGTCGATCAGGTCCTTCGCCACCGCCTGGCGCTCGGCGGAGTAGCTGTGCAGCAGTTCGGGGCCGGCGCGCCCGAGCAGGACGGAGACGAGCTTCCAGCCGAGATTGAAGCTGTCGCCCATCGACACGTTCATGCCCTGCCCGGCCTTGGGGCTGTGGGTGTGGCAGGCGTCGCCGGTGATGAAGACGCGCGGCGTGCGCGTCGCGAGTTCCGCTTCGGGCACGTCGTCGAACCTGTCGGTCAGGCGCTGGCCGATCTCGTAGACCGACCACCAGGCGGTCTCCTTCACGTCGAGCGTGTAGGGGTGGAAGATGCGCTGCGCGGCGGCGATGAGGTGATCGAGCGTGACGTTGCGGTGGGCGACGCGCTCGGTCTTGCCGAGCTTGTCGAGCTCGATGTAGAGGCGGACGAGATAGCCGCCCTCGCGCGGGATGAGGACGATGTTGCCCTCGCCGGCCGACTGGATCAGCGACTTGAAGCGGATGTCGGGGAAGTCGGTGACCGCCAGCACGTCCATCACGCCCCAGGCCTGGTTGGCGGAATCGCCGGCGAGTTCGCGGCCGATGGCCTTGCGGACGCCGCTGCGGGCGCCGTCGCAGCCGACGACGTAGCGGGCGCGCACGGTCTCGCGCTCGCCTTCATGGCCTGTGTCGACACGCTCGATCGTGACCGTGACCGGATGATCGCCCCCGTCGGGGTCGACGGTCAGGTCGACGAGCCGGCGGCCGTAGTCCGGCACCAGCCGCGAGGGCGAATGGCGCATGATCTCGAGATACATGTCGTGCACCCGCGCCTGGTTGAGGATGACGTGGGGCATCTCCGACAGTCCCTCCTCGACGTCGTCGACGCGGCCGCTGCGGACGATGCGGCGCGGATCGGCGGGATCGGGCTTCCAGAAGGTGGTCTCGTTGACCCAGTAGCCCTCCTTCATCACCTTTTCGGCAAAGCCGAATGCGCCGAACATCTCCATCGACCGGCACGAGATGCCGTCGGCCTGGCCCTTCTCCATCGGCCCCGGCTTCTGCTCGATGAGGCGCGTCACGATCTGCGGGAAGGCGGCCAGCTGCGCGGCGAGGGTGAGACCGGCGGGTCCTGAGCCGACGATCAGCACGTCGACCTCTCCGGGCAGGCTGTCCAAGGGAGCGCGGCCCGGTGCGGCATCGTGGATCTCGGGATTGCCGGGCCGGAAACCGTTCAGGTGGAACTGCATCTGTCTTCCCTTGCTCGCGGGCGGCTTTTCGATATGATAAGTACCCATATGATATGTGTACTTATCATATCCGTCAATCCACCTCCGGATCCGTCCCGGACCAGTCTCGGCGCTGCCGGCCGACAGGGGAGAACACGATGCAACTCGCCGCGATGGCCGGTCACGTGATCCGACGCCTGCACCAGGTCTCCACCCAGGTGTTCCTCCGGCAGGTCCAGGCCGCCGGCTACGACCTGACGCCGGTGCAGTTCGCGGCGCTGGAGGCGTTGAAAACCCATCCGAAGATCGACCAGGGGCAGTTGTCGGCGCTGATCGCCTATGACCGGGCGACCATCGGCGGCGTCGTCGACCGGCTGGAGCAGAAGGGCCTGGTGACGCGCGAAATCAGCCGCCGCGACCGGCGGGCGCGCGAGGTCAGCCTGACGCCGGAGGGACTGCGCATCTATGCCGAGATGCTGCCGATCGTGCGGCGGCTTCAGGCCGACATCCTCGCGCCGCTCGACGAAGCCGAGCGCGAGCAGTTCATGGCGCTGGCGCGACGGGCGCTCGGCGGCGCCGCGGACTGAGCCCGCTTCAGGCGTCCAGCAGTTCGACCGTGGTCGGATCGTAGGAGAACAGCCAGGCAGAGCGCTCGGCGTTCATGTCGCGCTTGTCGAAGGCGGCGCGCAGGGCGGCCACGTCGGGCAGGTGGAAGAGCGCGCGGTTGGCGCGCGATTCGTTGACGATGCGGGCGGTGCGGTCGACGCGGTTTCGCTGATAGAGCGCGATCGCGGCGGGGATGCCGGGTCCGCGAGCCAGGGCCCGCGCCAGCACCGCCGCGTCTTCGACGGCCATCGCGGCGCCCTGCGCCATGTAGGGCAAGGTCGGGTGCGCGGCGTCGCCGAGCAGCGTCACCCGCGCCGTGCTCCAGTCGCGGATGGGCTCGCGGTCGCGCAGGGCCCAGCGGAAGCACTGGTCGCGGTCGGCCTGGTCGATGATCGTCGTGATCATCGGATGCCAGCCGTCGAAATCGGCGCGCATTTCGGCCCAGGGCCGCGGCGTGGTCCAGGATTCGTCTTCCCACTGCGCGTGCTCGACGCAGCCGACGAGGTTCATCAGCGTGCCGCCGCGCAGGGCATAGGTGACGGCGTGGCGGCCGGGGCCGGCCCAGATGTCGGTGGTGCGGGAGCGGTGCTCGGGCGGCAGCCGGTCCATCGGCACGACGACCCGCCAGACGGCGTCGCCGGTGTAGGCCGCCTCGGTCGGTCCGGCGATGCCGCGGCGCACGACCGACCTGATGCCGTCGGCGCCGATCAGCGCCGCGCCGCGCTCGGTCGAGCCGTCGGCCAGCGTCACGGTCACGCCGTCCCCGTCCTCGGCGAAGGAGGCGACCGCGCTGCCGGTGCGGACGGCTGCGGGATCGAGGCTCCTGACCTTGTCGACCAGCAGCCGGTGCAGGTCGGCCCGGTGGATGGTCACGTAGGGCACGCCATGGCGTTCGCGATATCCGGTGCCGAGCGGGATCGTCTGCAGGACCTCGCCGCTGTCGAAGATGCGGAAATGATAGGCGTCAGGCAGGACGCCCGCCGCCTCGATGGCGTCCATGAGGCCGAGCGACCGGTAGACCCGGCCGGCATTGGCGCTAACCTGGATGCCGGCGCCGACCTCGGCGAGCACCGAAGCCTGCTCGAACACGGCGACCTCGAACCCGGCCTGGAGCAGGGTGGCCGCGGCGGTGAGACCGCCGATGCCGCCGCCCGCGACCAGGATGCGCCCCGTTTCCGCCATGCCCGTCGCCCCTCCCGGTTCCTGCCCTACCCCGCGACCGCGACCGACATTTCGCCGATCTCGTCGATCCAGGCATGCATGGTGTCGCCGGGCGCCACCGGCGCGACGCCCTCGGGCGTGCCGGTCATGATGACGTCGCCGGGGTAGAGCGTGTAGGCCTTGCTGGCATAGGCGATCAGCTTCTGGACGTTCCAGATCAGCAGGCCGGTGTTGGACTTCTGGCGGCTCTCGCCATTGACCTTGATCTCGAAGTCGAGGTTGCCGGGATCGCCGATCTCGTCGGCGGTGACGAGGTGCGGGCCGAAGACGGTGAAGGTGTCGAGCGACTTGCGGAAGGAGCGGTCCTCGGTGCCGCGGATGGTCATGTCGAGGCCGATCATGTAGCCGGCGACGTGGGAGAGCGCATCGGCCTCGGCGATGCGGAAGCCCTTCCTGCCGATCACCAGCGCCAGTTCGATCTCGTGGTCGATGCGCCGGTCGGGCCAGTCGGCCACCACGGCCTCGCCCGCGCCGATCATCGAGCTCGTCGCCTTCAGGAACACGCCGTAGTCGGCGATGGTCTTCACCTGAGTGCCGAAGTTGATCTGCGTGTCGGCACGCGATTCGTCGAGGTGGAGCTGGTAGTTGACCGGCGCGGCGACGATCTTGCCGGGATTGGCGACCGGCGAGAGAAGGCTGACCGACGAGACGGGCACGCCGGGCACCGTGTCGGCCATGGCGTCCATGCGGGGGCGCAGGCTGTCGAGGTGATTGAAGAAATGATCCCCGCGCGGCACCGGCCACTTCAGCGGCGGCAGGTGGTCCAGGACGGGCGTGACGTCATGGACGAGGGACCCACGGACGACACCGAGGCGGTCATCGTCGAAGCGGCAGAAACGCATGTGTTCTTATCCTTGCAGTCGATCGGGTCGTGTTGTTCTTGAATCAGCGTCCGCGTTCCTCGCGCCACAGCCCGAGCTTTTCCTGGGCAACGCGGTCGGAGAAGCAGAAGAGGAAGGAATCCTCGGTGGCGGTGTAGCTGCGCCAGGTCCAGCCGGGCGCGACGGCGACGTCGGAAACCGACAGGTCGAAGCTCCTGTCGCCGATCGAGGCGGTCAGCGCGCCTTCGGCCAGCGCCATGACGATTCCGTCGGTCGAGCGTATCGGCTGCGTCTGGAAGCCCTTCGGCAGATACGTCATCCACGCGGCCATGGTGGGCATCGCCCAGCCGCCGTCGAGCGGATTGGCGTAGCGCAGCGTCACCGCTTCGTGCGCGTCCGGCGCCTCGCCCTTCGAGGCGGCGACCAGCGCCTCGCGGGTGCGCTCGTAGGGGTAGTTGAAGATCGGCGTCGTCAGGCCGTAGCGGCTTTCGGGCTTCAGCGGCAGCAGGCCGGAGCCGAAACGGGCGAGCGCGTCGCCTTCGGGGCGGACGATCGACTGGCGCTCATCGTTGTAGTGTTCGTTGAAGCCCGCCTCGAAGAAGGAGACCAGCGGCAGGTCGAGCCCGTCGAGCCAGGCACAGGGGTCGGAGCCTTCGTTGCCATGGTCGTGATAGGCCCAGGACGGGGTGATGATGAAGTCGCCGCGGCGCATGGTGGTGCGCTCCCCGCCGACCTCGGTGAAGGCGCCCTTGCCTTCCAGCATGAAGCGCAGCGCCGACGGCGTGTGGCGGTGCGCCGGCGCGGTCTCGCCCGGCATGATCAGCTGCAGGCCGGCATACATGGTGGCAGTGGCGCGCGACTGGCCGGGCATGGCGGGGTTTTCCAGCACCAGCACGCGGCGCTCGGCTTCCTTCGCGGTCAGGAGATCGCCCGATTCCATCAGGAGCGGGCGCACGTCGGCATAGCGCCAGCGGTGCGGCGCGGCCTTCGACTTCGGCTCGTTCGGCAGGAGGCCACGCAGCACCTCCCACAGCGGGGCGAGGTTCTGCGGCGCCAGCCTGTCGTAGAATTCCTTGCGCTCGGCTTCGGTGGAGCTTGCGGGGGCGGTGCTCATGGTTCTTCTCCCAATGCAGGGGCCTATTCGGCCGCGATTTCCCGGGTCAGGGCGCGCGCATTGCGGCGCCCCGCGAATTCGGCGAGCAGCACGGCCGCGGCGATCGCGCCACCGGCGAGGTTGGCGATGGTCGACCACCAGGCCATCTCCACCGGGATCAGCAGCAGCGCACCGCAGACGATGGAGGCGAGGCGGATCAACCCGCTCATGCGGCGCAGGCCGTAGCCGATCATGCCGGCCGAGACGAACCAGACGCCGATCGCGGCGGTGGTGATCGACAGGACGGTGTCGAGCCAGGAACCGCTCTGCAGGAGCAGGCTCGGCGAGAAGACGAAGAGGAACGGCACGATGTAGGCCGTCCAGGAGAAGCGCATCGCCAGCCAGCCGGTGCGCATGGGATCGGCCTTGGCGAGGTTGGCGGCGAAGAAGGCGGCGATGGCGACCGGCGGCGTCACGAAGGACATCATGCCGAGGTAGAGGATGAACATGTGCGCGGCCATCGGCGAGACGCCGACCTCGACCAGCGCCGGCACGATCAGCACCGCGAGCAGCACGTAGACGCCGAGCGTGGGCATGCCCATGCCGAGCACGATGCACAGCACGGCGGCGATGAGGAGCAGGAAGAAGACGTTGCCCGCGCCGATGTTCACCAGGAAGACGGTGAGCGCGAAGCTGAGGCCGGTGATCTGGAGGATGCCCATGATGAAGCCGGCAGCGGCCGAGATCATGATGATGTCGGCCGACGACACGCCGGTGCGCACGAGGCAGTTCCAGATCTCGCGCGGGGTGAGGCGCTGGGTTCCGTAGCCGAACAGGATGCCGATGACGATGACGGCGATGCAGGCGTAGATCGCCGCGTTCTCCGGCTCGCGGTTCTGCCAGAACAGCGCGTAGACGAGGACCGCGAAGGGCAGCAGGAAGAGCCAGCCCTTGGCGAGCGACTTGAGGATGTTGGGGATCTCGCTGGCCGGAACGCTGAGGATGTTGCCCTTCGCCGCTTCCAGGTCGGCCTGGATGAACAGAGCGAGGTAGTAGAGCAGCGACGGCACGGCAGCGGCGATGGCCACCTCGGCGTAGGAAATCTGCAGGAAGTCCGCCATCAGGAAGGCGACCGCGCCCATCACCGGCGGCATCAGCTGGCCGCCATTGGAGGCGCTCGCCTCGACCGCCGCGGCGTGCTCGGGCTTGAAGCCCGACCGCTTCATCATCGGGATGGTGACGACGCCGGTGGCCAGGATGTTGGAAACGACGATGCCGTTGATCGAGCCGAACAGGGACGAGGCCATGATCGAGATCTTGGCGGCGCCGCCGCGGAAGCGGCCCATCAGGGCAAGCGAGATGTCGTTGAAGAAATTGGCGCCGCCGGACGATGACAGCAGCTGGCCGAAGAAGACGAAGGGCACGACGACGGTCACGCCGATCAGAAGCACCAGCCCGAACAGGCCGCTGGTGTCGAGGCCGAGATAGACGACCATGTCGTTGACGTCGACTTCGCGGGTCTGCAGATCGCCGCCGACATGGTGGCCGACGAGCGCATAGGCGAAGAAGACGAGGACGGTGATGACCAGAGGCCAGCCGGACGCGCGGCGCAGGCCTTCCATCACCAGCAGAAAGAGCAGCCAGGTGACGATGAGCACGTCCCACGGCGCGTTGAAGAACTCGCCGAGCATGCGGGGATAGGACCAGCCCATGTAGAGCCCGATGCAGAGCGAGACCGCAGCCAGTGCCCAGTCGTACCAGGGCACCGACACGCGCGGCAGGTTCGTGCGGCGGAAGGGCCGCACGATGAAGACGAGGGCCATGGCCAGACCGAGCACGACGGCCAGGAACTGCTCGGCAAGGAAGTTCAGACCGACGAGCCTGTACAGATCGGCGCCCCAGGCGATGCCGGCAAGGCCGAGGGCGGCCCCGAGCACGGTGCTCGCGACCCCCACGATGCCAACCTTCGGCGCTTCCAGTTCGAGTTCTGCCTCGGTGTTCATCTGCACTTCGTTCCCGGCCGGCCCTGTGTCTGATGGAGGTGGACGGCTTACGCCGGTTCCTGCCTCACTCGCCCTTCCAGATCCCGACTTCCTTGTAGTAGCGGATCGCGCCGGGGTGGTAGGTGACGTCCTGCTGCTGGACGGCGAGGTTGTCGGGGTTCATGGCGTTGAAGGAGGGGTGGGCCGCGACGAGGCCTGCCTTGTTCTCGTGGATCGCCTTGACGGTCTTGTAGACGGTCTCCTCGTCCACGTCTGCGCTGACGGCCACCGTCATGGCGTACTGCATGAGGTTGGTGTCGCCGATGACGCCGTTGAGGTGCGGCAGCGGCGCCTGCGCGGCGACGGTGTATTCGGGACGGATCGAGGCCATCGCCTTCTTGGCGTCCTCGCTGTCGTCGAGGCTGAGGAACTTGATGCCGACCGCGGCGTCCACTTCCGCCATCTTCGGGGCGCCGACGGCGAAGACCGTGGCGTCGAGGCGGCCGGACTTGAAGTCGTCGGCGGCGCGCAGCAGGTTGGCGGTCGGCACGCCGTCGGTGTCGTCGAGCGACAGGCCGGCAGTGGCGAGGATGGCGTTGGACAGGGCGATGCCCTGCGGGAAGCCCTGCCAGCCGATCGGGAAGCGCTTGCCCTTCAGGTCGGCGACCGAGTTGATGCCGGAGTCCTTGCGGACCAGCACGCCGACCTTGAACGGGAAGACGGTGACGGCGAGCTGCAGCTTGTCGAGCGGCTTGCCCATATGCTCGTCCTTGCCGCGAACGGCGATGCCGACCTCGTCGTTGGACATGAAGGTGAAGGCAGCCTGGCCTGCCTGCACGGCGCCCATGGAGGCGGCCGGGGAGTTGAAGGTGACGACGCGCATCTGGATGCCGGCGGCGTCCTGCACGACCTTGGCGATGGCCTGTGTCTGCACGTTGTTGATGGAGCCCGGCGGCAGCGTCGAGATCGACACGGTCTGGGCGGCGGCGGCACCCGTCAGGATGAGCCCGGCAGCCAGCACGGCTGCCCGTTGAAGCAGATGTTTCACGATCGTTTCCTCCCTTTGTCCCGCTCCTGCGGGGTTCACTGCGCTCCAGCCGGCGATGCGCGCGGTTTGTCCTCCCCGCTGTCCGCCGTCTGGCATTCCCCGTCCGGCGCGGCGACGCGCCGGACGTCGATCAGGTTCCGACTGCGGCCAGCAGCCGGGTGGTGTCGCGTCCCTCGCTCATGAGCTGCTGGGCGAGCGCGAAGCCGTGCACCTGGCGGGCCACGGTTTCGAGCTGCCCGGCGACCTCGGCATTGGCCGGAAGTCCGTTCTCGAAGGGGCGGTTCTGCCCGTTGAGGGCGGCGGCGAACGGGGTCGGCCAGCCGCGCAGGGCGTGCACGATCGAGCGCACCCCGACCAGCGTCGTGCCGAGCGCCTGCGCGCCATAGGCGCTGACGATGATGCCGATGGCGCGGCCGTCGAAATAGGGCCGGTGGTCGCCGCGCATGTCCTCGACATAGTCGAGCGCATTCTTGATCACGCCGGACATGCCGCCGTGATAGGCCGGCGTGGCGATGACGATGCCGTCGGCGCGGCGCAGCGACTGCACCAGCCGCCGGGCCGAGGGGCTGCGATGTTCGTCCGACGGGTCGTACATCGGCAGGTCGAGCAGCGGACCGACGATCAGCTCGGTGGTCGCGCCCATCTCGGCGATCATGCCCATCGTATAGCGCAGCGCCGTCTCGGAGGACGAGCCGATGCGGGTCGTGCCGCCGATGCCGACGATGTGCGGGCGGCGCGCGCCGCCGTCGGCCTGGCCGTATCCGTGCATGGGCGTGGTGGCGATGGTGTCGAGCATGCGGTTCTCCTATTCGGCCGCAGCCGCCGCGCCGGCGGCCACGGACGGTTGCGCCTTGGCGAAGGCGGCGTCGATGGCGGCATGGCGCCGGTCGAGCCACTCTTTCGTCTCTGGGTGCGTGAAGATGTAGAAATCGTCCGCCTCGATGGCGGCGGCGACGCGCTCGCCGATCTCGTCCGGCTGCATCTGGCCCTTGATCAGGTCGCCCATGAAGTGGTTCTGCGGCCGCACCGTGGCGCCGCCGAGCCGGTCGGGACGGCTGCGCTCGGACAGATGGATCTTGGTGTCGACGGCGGCAGGCGCGAGGATCGAGATGCCGATGGGCGTGCCTTCCAGCTCGTTGCGGAGACCTTCGGACAGCGCCACGACGGCGTATTTCGTCATCGAATAGGCGCCGGTCAGGAAGTTCGGGTTGACCTGGAAGCCGCCGATCGAGGCGGTGTTGACCATGTGCGCAGGCCGCCCGGAGGCCAGCATGCGCGGGATGATCGCCTGGATGCCGTTGATGACGCCGTGGATGTTGACGCCGATCACCCAGTCCCAGTCGGCGGCGCTGATCTCGTGCAGCGGCACGCCGTGCATGGCGATGCCGGCATTGTTGCAGGCGATGGCAAGGGGTCCGAAGGCCTGCTCGACGGCTGCGACGGCGGCTTCGACCGAGGCGCGGTCGGAGACGTCGACACGAAACGCCTGCGCCGTGCCGCCCTCTGCCTCGATCAGGCGCACCGTCTCGGCCGCATCCGCCTCGCGGATGTCGCAGACGCCGACCCGGACGCCACGGCGCGCGAAGCTCATGGACATGCCGCGTCCGATGCCCGATCCGCCGCCCGTGACGAGGGCTGCCATGCCCGCTTCGATCTTCATGGGGTTCTCCTCCCGGCTTGCGCCGTCGACATTCTTGCATACCAGTTGCGGATCGGCGACGAGACATTTGGCTTCGTCATCCGATTTCGGCGGGGGATCGTATACAGGGACCAGAACTTGCAGGGTCCGTCCGTCGTATGCCAAACAACCTTCGAAACCTTCCGACGGAGCGGAGCCGGCGCAGCATGACGAACCAGGACACGGCCGGGATCCGCGACGGCGAGGCGAGCGGCGCCGTAGAGACCGCCTACCGCTTCATCCGCACGGCGATCATCACCGGCGAGCTGACCTCCGGCGAGACGCTGCAGGAGTCGCGGCTGGCGGAGCGCATCGGCGTCAGCCGCACGCCGGTCCGCGAGGCCCTGTCGCGGCTGGCCAGCGAAGGGCTCGTCGTTCTGGAGCGCTACCGCCGCGGCCAGGTCGCCAGCTTCTCCCAGGCCGACGTCGCCGAGGTGTTCCGGCTGCGCGGCAAGCTCGAGGGGCATGGTGCGCGGCGCGCCTGCCGCCGGATCACGGCCGCCGACATCGCGCGGCTGGAAGCGGTGGAGGACGAGATGGAGGCGGTCTTCGCCGAACTCGGCTGGCACCGCCACCTGACGCGCTTCGACGAGTTGAACAACGAGTTCCATGCTATCATCGCCCGGGCGGCCGACAGCCCGCGGCTGGAGCGGATCCTGGCGTCGTCGCTGGAGCTGCCCGCCTCGATCTTCAACTATTACATCGAGCCGCTCGACGAGCGCACGAAGCGCACGCACCGCCAGCACCGCGAGATCATCGCGGCGCTCAAGGCGCGCAATCCCGACTGGGCCGAAGCTGCGATGAGCGCTCATCTGTTCTCGATCCTCAACGATCCGGCTCCCGACCCGGAGTGACGCGACGCCACTCCGGACCGGGGCAGAGGGTCTATTCTGCCGCGACCTGCGTCTTGGCGACGCTCTGGCGGTCGCGCAGCCAGGGCATGACGGCGGTGGCGTAGAGTTCCATGTTCTTGCGGGTGAGCTCGGCGGGCAGCGTGCCGAACTGCAGGAGCGTCAGCAGATGGCCGAAGCCGATCTCGCTCTGGTACTGCTCCAGCTTCTGGCGGACCGTCTCCGGGCTGCCGCAGATGAACATGCCCTTGTCGATGACGTCGTCGATGGTTTGCTGGCCGCCGATCGACGACTTCGCCTTCATGACGCCGAGCATCGATTTCAGGGACAGGTATCCCGGGGGCAGCAGCATCTCCTTGGGCATCCGCAGGAACTTGTTGAGGAAGTTCTCGATGTGCGGCTTGGCCTCGCGGCGCGCGATCTCGTCGGTCTCGGCGACGTAGAGCGGCACCGACCAGCCGAGCTGGTCCTCGGTCGCCTCGTAGCCGTGCTCGGCCGCCATGTCCTTGTACATCTGCATGTACTTCGCCAGCATCGCCACCGGCGTGAAGGTCTGCAGGTAGGTGTAGCGGCGGTCCGGGTGGGAGGCCCATTCGATGGTCTCCGACGAGCCCTGCGAGGGAATCCAGATCGGCGGGCGCGGCGTCTGGTAGGGGCGCGGCCACAGGTTCACATATTCGAACTGGTAGTGCTTGCCCTCGAAGGCGAAGGGTCCGGTCTCGGTCCAGGCGCGGATGATCAGATCGTGCGCCTCGTGGAAGCGCTCGTGACTGTCGGCCGGGTTTGAGCTCCAGGCGTGGTACTCGGCGCCGATGCCGCGCACGAAGCCGGCGATGAAGCGGCCCTCGGTGATGTTGTCGACCATCGCGAACTCTTCCGCCACGGTGACCGGATTGTTGAGCAGCGGCAGGGCGCGGCCGAGGATGGCGATCTTGACCTTCTTCGTCCGGCGGGCGAGCGCGCCGGCCATCACGCCCGGCTGCGGCATCAGGCCGTAGGCGTTCTGGTGGTGCTCGTTGACGCAGACGCCGTCGAAGCCGAGCTGGTCGGCATATTCGAGCTCGTCGAGATAGCGGTTGTAGAGCTTGGCGCCCTTCTTGGGATCATAGTAGCTGTTGGGCAGCGTGATCCAGGCGGAGTTGTGGGTCTTGTCGTAGTCGAGATCCAGATCCGCATAGGGCATCAGATGCATCATGTAGAATTTCATCACGCTGCTCCCTGGAGAAAGTCGACGACCTTGGAGGTGAATTCCTGCGCCTTCTCGACGTGCGGAAGGTGCCCGCACTCGGGAATGATCTCGAGCGAGGAGGCCGGGATGAGGTCGCGATAGGCCGGGCCGTAGGCGGTGGGGATGAGCTTGTCGTCGTCGCCCCAGATGATGAGCGTCGGCACCGCGATGCGGTGCAGCCACTTCTTCAGGTGCGGATTGTGGAAGCGCGGGCTCCAGCCGAGCTTTGCCGTCATCAGCCGGTTCTTCAGCACCACGAGGAGTTCCTCCTCGTTGGCCGGCTGCGGCATCGCCCTGGCGATTTCCTGATTGTGGAACAGGTTCTGCGCCAGTTCCTCCGGCGACCACATGAACATGTCGCCCTTGCGCACGCCGTGCACGGTGATGCCGGCCGGGGCGACGAGGGTCAGCGACCTGATCTTCTCGCAGGACCGGGTGGCCAGTTCCGCGGCGATCCAGCCGCCGATCGAGGTGCCGACCAGATGCACCTTGTCAAGGCCCAGATGGTCGATCACGTCGAGATAGAAATAGGCGAGGTCGCCCACCGTATCGAGCCATTCCGGCGTGTCGGACGCGCCGAAGCCGGGATGCTCGGGCACGATGACGTCGTAGCGTTCGGCCAGCATGTCCATGAAGGGCAGCCAGCGGCTGGCGCCCGATGCGCCGTGCAGGAAGAGCAGCGGCTCGCCCTTGCCTCCCCGCATGATCCGGATCTTGCATCCGGCCACCGTCTCGAATGTTTCCTCGTGCGCCATGACGGTCGCGGGCCTCCCTTCGCGTCTTCTTGATCGACTGGTTCGATGCGACAAATTGTACACCTTATGATGTGATCCAGGTCAAGGCGGAATCGACGAAACCTCCGAACCAAGTTTGCTGCACCGCATCATTTTATTGATATTGCTATCGAATTTCGGAGGGGCTACAGATGATCTGGCGCGGGGTGAAGCGCGGGGATTGCATACCAAACACGTTTCTGGACAGTTTTGGGAGGGTGCCGATGGCTCTGGAGATGTTCGCGATGGGCGGCCGCGTGGCCGCCGTGACGGGGGCGGCGAGCGGGCTGGGGCTGGCCATGGCCGAGGCGCTGGCGCAGGCAGGCGCGACGGTGGTCCTGCTCGACATCGACGCGGCGGGGCTGGCGAAGGCCTGCGAAGCGATCCGGGCGGCGGGCGGACAGGCGGAGAGCGCGCTCCTCGACGTCGCCGACCGGCAGGCCATCCGCACGACGATCGACGGTATCGCCGCGCGGCACGGCCGGCTGGACGCAGTGATCGCCAATGCGGGCGTGACGGCGGGGCCCGGCTATCGCACCGAGGCGGGGCAGATCAACGCGGTGCGCGACGAGCAGTGGGACCAGGTGCTGTCGATCAACCTGACCGGCGTCTTCGTCACTATCCAGGCGGCGGCCGCGCACATGAAGCGGCAGCGGTCGGGCCGCATCGTGGCCGTGGCCTCGGTCGCGGGGCTCAAGTCGGAAGTGATGTGCGGCTATGCCTACACCGCCACCAAGGCGGCGGTGGTGAACCTGGTGCGGCAGGCGGCGATGGAACTCGCGCCCTACGACGTGATGGTGAACGGAATCGCGCCCGGCCCCTTCCGCACCAACATCGCGGGCGGGCGGATTCGGCAGCCGGAGATCGAGGCCGAGTTCGCCTCGATGGTGCCGCTCGGCCGCATCGCGACGCCCGACGAGATCAAGGGTCTGGCGATCCTGCTCACGTCGCCCGCATCGAGCTTCATGACCGGAACGACGATCCCGATCGACGGCGGGATCATGGCGAAGTAGGACCATCGCGGGAGGACGAGACGATGACCGAGACCATGACCGTGCCGTTTGCCGGGCGGCTGATGCAGACCGCCTTCACCACGGCCGACATCCGCGTCTCGATGCGCGAGATGACCGCTTCGCTCGGCATCGGCCCATGGTTCCTGCGCGAGCGCGGCGTGTTCCGGAACCAGCTCTATCGCGGGGAGAGCGTCTCCACCGCGCTCGCCATCGCCATGGGCTATGCCGGCGACATGCAGTTCGAGCTCATCCAGCAGCTCGACGATTCGCCGTCGGTCTACCGCGAGGCGGTGGAGCGGGGCGGCCACGGGCTGCACCATTTCGGCGTTGCGGCGACGGACTACGCCGCGGCGCTGGCGCACTACCGGAGCCTCGGCTTCACGCTGGTCTATTCGGCCGAGGTGGCGAACGGCGCGCGCGTCGGCTATTTCGACACGCACGGTCGGCTGCCGGCAATGGTCGAGGCGATCGAACTGCTGCCCGCCACGGAGGCGATGTTCGACCGCTTCCGGGCGGCTGCCCGCGGCTGGGACGGCAGCGATCCGGTGCGGCCGCTGGCCTGACGCCGCAGCCTGCGACGCCGGGCGAGGCGCCGGCCGGGGCCGGCGGCGTCTATCGGCCGTGGTAGAGAGAGGACTGCCGGCCGATCCAGAATTCGGTGCGCTCGAACATCAGCCGGGTGGCGTCCGCGAGGCCGTCCGGCGCATTGAAGCGGCCGTCGGCGCCGAGGTTGGCGTGCACGAAGGGAATGTTGACGCCTTCCAGCACCGGCACCATCTGCAGCGCCGCCAGCACCGGCTTCAGCGCCTGAACGGCGCGGGTGCCTGCGGCGACGCCGCCATAGCTGACGAAGCCGACAGGCTTGTACTGCCACTCGTTGTGCAGGTAGTCGATCGCGTTCTTCAGCGAGGCCGGGAAGCTGTGATTGTATTCCGGCGTGACGAAGACGAAGCCGTCGGCGCGGGCGACGCCGGCGCTCCAGCGCTTGGTGTGCTCGTGGACGTACTGGCCGAGGCGCGGATGCTTCGGCTCATCGAACATCGGCAAGGCCACGTCCTTCAGGTCCACGAGTTCGACCTCGGCGCTGCCGCGGGCGCGACCGACCTCGAGTACCCAGTCGGCGACGCTCTGGCCGATGCGGCCTTCCCGCGTGCTGGCGACGACGACCTGAATGAGTGGCATGGCGTTTCCTTGTCCGGGATGGGAGGTGGCGGGCCGGGTTTGACGCCTGCGGTCCTGCCTGCGTCCCCAGGCCACATGATGGGCCGGGGGCGATACAAGCGCAGCCTGCCGCGCGAGGCAAGCGCGATGTTCGGCCCGGACACACCGTTCACGAAACGGCTTGCCGTCGACGAGCGATGGCGAGAGACGCTGCCAGCGCCGTGGCTTCAGGTCAGTGCGTCACCACCACCCGCGTGCCGACATGGACGCGACCGTAGAGATCGAGGATGTCGTCGTTCTGCATCCTGATGCAGCCATAGGAGACGAAGCCGCCGATCGAAGCGGGCCGGTTGGTGCCGTGGATGGCGTAGGAGCCGCCCGAGAGCGTCATGGCGGCGGCGCCCATCGGATTGGCGGGAGAGCCGCTGGCGATCACCGCCGGGAGGTTCGGCCGGTCGCGGCGGATCTCGGCGGGCGGAGCCCAATGGGGTCTGATGAACATGCCGTCGATGCGGGACGTGCCCGACCATTGCGCACCGGCGCGCCCGACCCCGACCACGTAACGCAGCGCCCGGCCATGGCCGAGAACCAGGTAGAGACGACGCTCGCTGGTGCGCACCACGATCGTGCCTGCCGCCATCCCGCCTTCGAACTGCACGACGTCAGGCGCGGACGCGCGCGCCATGGCTGTCGGCGGAGCGACGAACAGGAGCAGGATCGTCAAGATGACTGCTGCGGAGCGATATGAGATGATCATGACTATGTTCATACATAGCGTTCATCATGACTATCGCAACGGAATAGGGAGAATGCAACCTATCGGTTGATTTAACGGATCACCAGGCGTAGCCGACCTTGACGTTGCCGGAATAGATCTGGGTGTTCATGCCAAGCTTGCCGGACGCCGATCCGGCGACGTAGAGGCCATTGTGGAAGCCGAGCCCGACGCCTGCCGACACGAGGAGTGCGTGTCGATCCTGCGTGGCGCCTTCGACGGTGAAATCAGAGCCCGCGATGGACTGGAAGGCGGCATCGACCGTGTTGTCGACGTCATGGTCGTAACCCCAGGCGCCGCGTGCCCGCAGGGACAGCGAGCCGGTATCGAAGGGGACGGACCACTCGGCGCCGGCGCCCAGTTCGGTGCGCAGGGACGTCGCGGTGCGCTCCTCGTAGTCGAGCGCGAAGGTGGAGACGCCCGCAACGGTGCGCTCGCTGTAGGCCGGGGTCATGAAGGCCTGGCCCCGGACCGCCGCATAGGGTGTGATCCAGCCGATCCGGTAACCGGCCTCCAGATGTCCGGCGACGTTGTGGGCGTCGAAATGCGCCGCGTACCGGTCGGTGCCGGCAATGGTGACGGTGCGCTCGGTGGTCACGTCGCTGAAGCCGTAGGCAAGCGCGCCAGCGATGTAGGCTGCGTCGAAGTCCGAGCGGGCGTGGATGGCGACATGATAGGTGTCGCTGTCGCCGCTGCCGACATCGTCGCCGAGGTCGAAGCTGGCGCCTCCGGCGGCGAAGGCGATGCCGATCCTGCTGTAGGGGTCGACATAGTGGTCGATGCCGAAGGCGACGCCGAAATCGGTGGAGGTGCGCTGGCGGCTGCCAGTCCCGTCGTCGCCGTCGATCTCGCCGCGGCTGCCATAGGCGCCGCCCCAGGCGTTCCAGCTGCGGCCGCGGCCTGCGTCGTCGCCGGCGAGGAAGGGGTCGTTGCTTCCGGCGGGTTCGAGCGGGCCGTATCCCAGCGTGCTGACCGTGCCGGGCGCGTCGGGCGTCCGGCCGGGAGGAACTGCCGCATCGGGCGGTGTCAGGCCCATGCCGCCGCCCATCACCGTGTCGAGGAAGGAATCCATCGACTGCATGCCTGTCGGCGCGACGCCGGTGGCAACCTCGCCGGACAGCTGCGCGAGCGCGTCGGCCAGCTCGGCGGGCGTCAGCGTCAGGGCCAGGATGGCAAAGCCCGACGGCAGCACGCCGCCGCCATCGACATAGGCATCCAGCGCATCGGCGACGGCCTGCGCGTTGTCGGTGGGGGGCGTGTCGTCCTCGTCGAGCACGTCCTCGAAGGAGGCGGCGTCGATGGTGCAGATGTTGATCGTGTTGGTATCGAGGGTTACCGCGCCGGTGCGGGCGAGCGCGGCACCGCAGTCGATGATGGCGCCCGTCGTCAGCGTGATGTCGGCAAGCGCGACGATCTGGCCCTGGAAAGCGGTTGTGGTGCCAAGTGTTGCCGAGGAACCGACCCTGAAGAACACGTTGCCGGCCTGGGCGTTACCGATGAGCTCGATCGAGGAGGCGCTTCCCGTGATCAGGGTCGACTCGATGTTGAAGATGAAGACCGCATTCGCGTTGCCGCCGCCGTCGAGCACCAGGGCATCGGTCCCTGTCAGCCCGGCCGAACCGCTGAAGCTATAGACGCCCGGGGTGAGGGTGAGGCCACCGAGATCCTGACCGGTCAGATTTCCGGTGCTCGGCCGCGACGCGAGGACGTTGTAGAGCGTCGTGAGATCGGCCTGCATGCGAATGGCGACTTCATCGGCGATGAAGGTCTCTCCTGTCTGGGTGAGGATGCCGTTGTCGGTGAGCGCGGAACCGGGGCTGAGGCCGATATTGCCGGTGATCGTGGTCGGACCCGTGTTGGTGATCGTCGACCCAGCGAGGATGGCGAAGCTCGGCAGCTCCTGCGCGCC
This sequence comes from Aquibium sp. ELW1220, assembly GCF_030398385.1. Lineage (GTDB taxonomy): Bacteria > Pseudomonadota > Alphaproteobacteria > Rhizobiales > Rhizobiaceae > Aquibium. Next base: position 31,170 of record NZ_JAOAOQ010000024.1, read on the forward strand.
TGCGTCCTGCGGCAAGATTATCACAAACGGCAGGAGCAAAAATGCAACGGTCGAGCGCGAAAATACTCGGTTTTTTCGAGTAGAGCTTCCAAAATCCGAGATCGTTAAGCAGCCGGCGTGAGATTTATGGTCACAGCTGCGTGATATACCCGCAGGCGCGGGTGTAGCGGATATAGCCAGTGTCATTTGATAATCCACCTGTCCAAGCAGGAAAATCGAAGTTGGCGACCGCGCAACGACTGTTAGACTATGACATGTCAGGCTGCGAACACGCAACTTAAGTTTCAGGGCCGGGATAAATCGACCTATACGGGAAAACGTCGTTAACAGGCTGATAACCAGACGCTTTCGATTTTTGCCGATTGGGCGGGGCGCGACGGTTCAGGTGGCGCCTTCGGGAATTCCTCATCCGGGACACTGGAACGCGATGGCGGTGATTCGCGGTGCCGGCCGCCTCGCGCGGCGTGCGGGACGACAGATCCCACCCGGCGGCTCCCGAAGCAACGCGTGCGCGGGAGACGGGCCGGCGGGTCAGCCTGGTCGCGCCGCCCGCCGCATCTCCGGTTGCCTGCTAGGGCCGGGGTCCGTGTCCGGCCGGGGTCTGCCCACCTGCGCGGCCGGTGAGCTCCCGCGGCTCGCGCAGGCCAAGCAGCCCCATCGCCGTATCCATCTCGCGCAGCAGCAGGCGCAGGATCGCGACGGCGCCGGCCTCGCCGCCGGCGGCAAGGCCCCAGAGCGGCAGGCGCCCGACCTGGACCGCCTCGGCGCCCAGCGCGAGGTATTTGAGGACGTCGGTGCCGCGCCGGACGCCGCTGTCGGCGAGGACGGCGATCCTGCCGGCGCAGGCCTGCGCGATCGCCGGCAGGCAGTCGGCCGGCGAGGGGAGACAGTCGAGATTGCGCCCGCCATGGGCCGAGACGACGATGCCGTCCGCGCCGATGGCCGCGACCTTCAGGGCGTCCTCGACCGACAGGATGCCCTTGACGATCAGCCGGCCCGTCCAGCGGTCGCGCAGGCGGGCAAGGTCGTTCCAGTCGATCGAGCCGTCGAGGCGGACCGCGTCTGCCATCGCCGGGCGGGTGACCGAGCTTCGATAGGTGTCGGGATAGTGGCCATAGGTCGGCACGCCGCCGTTCCACCAGGTGCGCCCGAACACGCCGGCGAGCCAGCGCGGATGCAGGAGCCCGTCGACGACCGCGCGGACCGATGGCTCGAACGGCACGGAGAAGCCGTTGCGGCGATTGTATTCGCGGTTCGGCGCCACCGCGGTGTCGGCGGTCAGCACGAGGCAGTCGCAGCCGGCCGCGGCGACACGATCGAGCAGGCGGTCGGTCAGCGCGCGATCGTGCCAGACATAGAGCTGGAACCAGAGCATGGCGTCGGGCGCGCCGGCGCGGATGGTCTCGATCGTGGTGATCGACTGGGTGGAGACGCAAAAGGGGATGCCGACGGCTTCGGCGGCGCGGGCGAGCTTCGTCTCGCCGTCATGCGCCACGATGCCGGCCAGCGCGGTGGGGGCGATGACGAGCGGCGCGGCGAGGTCGCGGTCGAAGAGCCGGATGGCCAGCGCTCTTTCACGGTGGCCGGTCAGCACGGAGGGCGTGAGCGTGACCGCGTCCAGGCTGGAGCGCAGGCGCTGCAGCGCCAGTTCGTCCTCGGTGCCGCGGTCGATGTATTCGAAGAGGCCGCGCGGCAGGACGCGTCGGGCGCCGCGGCGATAATCATCGGCGTTGAGCAGGGCCGGCATCGCTTCAGGAGGCCAGGACCCAGATCACTTCCGCGTCCTCGGGGCCTTCCGAGAGCCAGATGTGCGGGGTGCTGGCGTCGTAATAGAGGCAGTCGCCCGCCTGCAGCGTCAGCGGTTCGTAGATCTGGCTGTGCACGACGACGGTTCCTCCGACCACGGTCAGGAAGATCTCGGCGTCGCTGACGGGCCAGGAGTCGTAGTCGGAGGGCTTGCGCGCGGTGACGCGGCTGCGGATCGGCGTCATCTTCTTGTCGATGAGGTCGGCGCAGAGCAGCGTGTTGGCGCAGCTGTTGGACTGGTAGGCGCGGCCGCCGCTGGCGCGGGTCACGCTGCGCCGGCCGGCGAGGCTGCGCGGCGCCTCCCTGTCGGCGAGGAGATCGACGAGGTCCATCTCGTAGCCGCGCGCCACCCGCTGCAGCGTGGCGATCGTGGGCGACAGCTCGTTGCGCTCGATCTTCGACAGGGCCGAAGCCGAAACGCCGGTCTGGCGGCTGGCCTGCTGCAGCGTCCAGGCGCGCTCCTGGCGCAGCTGGGAGAGCCGTGCGCCAATGTCGATGCCTGCGCCGATGTCGGGCAGTTCCGCGTCCAGCGTGTCGACCGACCTCGAATTCATTCCTGGCTCCGGCTGGTTGGAATCGTGCGCCATGCGGGGGTATCCTCGGGTCTATACAGGCTCGGCGTGTCCGGCGGAAGCGCGATCCGACCATTCATCCACTATAGGAAACAGTTTCCACTATCCGACTTGACACACGAATGACGTTTCGTATGGTGGACGAGTGCCGAGGCGCGCGCAACGCCTCCAAGGCTCGACAAGCAACAAGACCGAGGGTGAGCTTTCTCGCCGCGCCGACTTCCCGTCGGCGTGACAGGCCGCTTGCGACCGTCGGGAACTCAAGGGGAATTTGGCAGATGACGACGCTTCTACGTAAACTCCGGGCCCTGACCGCCGTGGCCCTGATCGGTGCGGCAGCCTTCGCGGCGGCGCCCGCCCAGGCGCAGACCGTGGTTCGCTTCGGCCATGTCGACGGCGAAGGCGACCTGCTGGCCAATCCCTACTGGACCTTCACGGAAGTGTTCGGGTCGATCGTCAAGACGCAGACCAACGGCCGCTACGAGATACAGGTCTTCCCGAGCGGACAGCTGGGCGATCTGGAGTCGCTGCTGGAGCAGAACGTGAAGGGCTCGCTGCAGATCGTCGGCGGCCTCAATGCCGGCCATGTCGGCGCCTATGCGCCCGCCGCGCAGGTGCTCGAGATGCCCTATACCTTCCCGACCACGGAAGTGGCCCGCGAGGTGCTGGACGGAGCGTTCGGCAAGAAGCTCGCCGACACCATCGCCGAGCAGAGCGGCGTGCGCATCCTGAGCTACCTGCCGTCGGCGTTCCGCAACTTCTCCAACTCGGTGCGCCCGATCAAGACGCCCGAAGACATGGTCGGCCTGAAGATCCGCACGCAGCAGGTGCCGATCCACATCAAGATGGTCGAGCTTCTGGGCGCATCGCCGACCCCGATCGCCTGGGCCGAGCTCTACAGCGCGCTGCAGACCGGCGTCGTCGACGGCCAGGAGAACGCCCCCTACACCATGCTGCTGGCCAACCTGCAGCAGGTGCAGAAGTACTACACGCTCGATCACCACCTCATCAACATGCCGCTGATCACCATCAACGAGGACTTCTACAAGAGCCTCAGCGACGACGACCGGGTGATCTTCGACTACGCCTCCCGCGAGGCGACCTTCGCCATGCTCGGCATCATCGCCGCCAAGGAATCGCAGGACCTGAAGGTGATCGCGAATGCCGGCGTCGAGATCTACCAGCCGACGCCCGCGGAATTCCAGATGTTCGTCGACAAGGTGCAGCTGCCGATCGCCGAGATCCTGGCCGAGCAGGTCGGCAAGGAACTCGTCAGCGATCTGCAGGCAGCGGTGAAGGCCGCGCAGGAGTAGGCTCCGGCAATCACGGGCGCGCGCCTCCCGCGGAGGCGCGCGCCGTCACCGGCGGCGAAGGATCGCGCATGCTGAAGACCCTTGATCGTATTGCCGACGTGCTCGGCTTCGCCGCTTCCGTCGTCGCGCGGTTGCTGCTCGTCTTCGTGGCAGTGATCCTGTTCCTGCAGGTGGTGCTGCGTTACGGCTTCGGCTTCTCCCTGCCCTGGCCGGAAGAGGCGGCGCGCTACAGCATGATCTGGGTGGTGATGCTGGCCGGCAGCCTGCTGGTGAAGGACGACCAGCTCGTCCGCGTGGATTTCTTCGACAACTACTGGCCGGCGCGGCTGATGTCGTTGCGCAACGCGGTCTTCCGTGTCCTGCTCGCCGTGCTTCTCGGCGTCATGGTCTGGAAGGGGTACGAGAATGCGCAGTTCGGTGCCCGGCGCTCGGCGGTGACGCTGGGGGTGAGCTTCTACTGGGTCTATCTCTCGATCCCGGTCGGGGCGGGACTGATGATGTTCCACATGCTCGTGCTCGCCCTGCGCGACCTTCTCGGCCGGACCGAAAGTTCGGGGCCGTCCATCCTCAAAGCCGAGATCTGAGAGCGCCCGATGGATCACTCCCTGCTTGTCGTGATCGGACTGCTGCTGCTGCTCATGATCCTCGGCAGTCCCGTCATCTTCGCCATCGGCTTCGCCGGCATGGCCTATTTCGTCGTCAAGCCCGGCATGATGGGCATGCTCGACATCTACGTGCACAAGTTCTTTACCGGCATGGACGTCTTCATCTGGCTGTCGATCCCGCTCTTCGTGATCGCAGGCGAGATCATGACGTCGATCGGGATGACGGACCGGCTGCTCAACCTGTCGCGCCTGCTCGTCGGGCGGCTGCGCGGCGGCCTCGCCTACGTGAACGTGGTCGGGTCGATGCTGTTTTCGGGCGTGTCGGGCTCGGCGCTCGCCGACATCTCGGCGCTCGGCCCGGTCGAGATCAAGATGATGGAAAAGGACGGCTACCGCACCGACTTCGCCGCCGCGCTGACGGTGAGCTCGGCGATCCAGGGGCCGATCATCCCGCCGTCGATTCCGCTCATCGTCTTCTCGGCGCTGACCAATACCTCGGTGGCCGCCCTGTTCCTCGCGGGAGCAGTGCCGGGCATCCTCCTCGGGCTCGCGCAGATGGCGGTGCTGTTCGTCATGGCCCGCCGCAAGGGCTTCCCGCGCAACCCGATCCTCGACCTGTCGGTCGCGGTGGCGATGGGCATCATCTTCAACGCCTTCTTCGCCATCATCATGCCGGTCATCATCATCGGCGGCATCATCTCCGGCGTCTTCACCGCAACCGAGGCGGCGGCGATCGCGGTTGCCTATGCGACGCTGGTCGGCGTGCTCGCCTACCGCAACCTGTCGCTGAAGACCTTCTGGGGGATCCTCGACCGGGCTGCGCGGACGTCCGCCTCGGTCTACCTCATCGTCGGCTTCGCCACGATCATCAGCTGGGTGCTCGCCAACGAGCGCGTGCCGACGGAGCTCAGCGCCTTGGTCCAGGACCTGCAGCTCGAGCCGTGGATGCTGCTTCTGGCGCTCAACCTGTTCTTCCTGCTGAACGGCCTGTGGATCGGAGATTCGGTCCAGCTGCTGCTTTTTGCGCCGCTGTTCACGCCGATCCTGGCCGCCATGGGCGTCGATCCCGTGCATTTCGGCGTGATCATGGTGGTCAACGTGATGATCGGGCTGATGACGCCGCCCTATGGGCTGGCGCTCTATCTCGGCTCGTCGATATCCGGCGTGCCGCTGGGGGCGATCGTCCGGCAGAGCGTGCCGTTCCTGCTCTCCAACCTCGCCGTCCTGATGGTCATCACCTATGTGCCGGCCGTCTCCCTGACCCTCCCCCGCCTCTTAGGCTTCGTCGACTGATCCCGGGATACATACGCGCATGACACTCACCAAGGATGACCTGACCGGCCTTTTCACGGCGATCGTGACGCCGTTCGCCGACGATGGCGCGGTCGATTTCGACGCGCTGAAGGCGCTCGTCCGGTTCCAGCTCACCAGCGGCGCCACCGGCATCGTGCCGATCGGCGGGACGGGCGAGTATCCCGCCCTGTCGCGGGCCGAGCGCGCCGACGTGGTGCGGGCCTGCGTGGAGGTGGCGCAGGGCGCGCCGGTGCTGCCCGGCGTGCTCGCCACCGGGTTCAAGGATGCGGTCGAGGCCGCTCTGGATTTCCGCGCCGCCGGGGCCAGCGGCGTCATGGCGGTGACGCCCTATTATGCGGCCGGACCCCAGGACGGCATGATCGCCTATTTCCGCGCGCTGCGCGAGGAGGTCGGCCTGCCGGTGCTGGCCTACGAGATCCCGCGCCGGACGGGCGTGGCGCTGAAGGCCGAGACGATCGCCCGGCTGGCCGAGGACGGCTCGATCATCGGCATGAAATGCTCCTCCTACGACGTTCCGGAATTCATCAAGGCGATGAAGCTCGCCGGCGGTTCGATGGCGATGCTGAGCGGCGAGGAGCCGCTGTTTGCCACCCATGTCGCGCTCGGGGCGCAGGGCGGCGTGCTCGCGTCGGCGTCGGTCTATCCGCGGCTCTGGATCGAGGTCTTCCGCCTCGCCCGCGCAGGGCAGCTCGCCGCCGCGATCCGGATGCAGCAGAAGCTCGACCCGGTGATCGACACGATCTATCGTGAGACCAACCCCGGTCCGCTGAAATACTACATGAACCTCGCCGGGCTGCGGGCCGGCAGCGTGCGCCTGCCGCTGACGGGGCCGTCGGGCGAGACGCGCAAGGCGCTGGAGGAGGTCCATCTGGCGATGCGGGACATGGAAGAGGCGGCATGAGCGCATTTCTCGAGGGTCTCGGCAATGCCCTCGGTCGACAAGGCCTTCTGACGGACGACGCCGACATCGCGGCGCACGTGACGGACTTCCGCGGGCGGATGACGGGACGGGCGCAGGCGGTCGTCCTGCCTGCCAGCACCGATGAAGCGTCGGCCGTCATGCGGCTCGCCAGCGCACACGCGGTGCCGGTGTTTCCGCTCGGCGGCAATACCGGCCTGTGCTTCGGCGCGGTGCCGACGGCGGGACGGAACGGCCCGGTGGGCATCGTGGTTGGCATGCGGCGCATGAACCGGATCCGGAGCATGGACCGCGCCGGCAACGTGCTGTCGGTCGATGCCGGCGTGACGCTTTCGGCCGTGCACGAGGCGGCCGCGGATGCCGGTCGGCAGTTTCCGCTGCATCTCGGTTCGGAGGGAACGGCGCAGATCGGCGGGCTGATCTCGACCAATGCCGGCGGGACGGGCGTCGTGCGCTACGGCGCCATGCGCAGCCTCGTGGCCGGCCTCGAGGCGGTGCTGCCGGACGGCCGCATCCTCAGCGAAATGGAAGCGCTGAAAAAGAACAACACCGGCTACGAACTGCGCCAGCTGTTCATCGGCGCGGAAGGCACGCTCGGCCTGATCACCGGCGCGGCGCTGCGGCTGCATCCGCCGGTGGGTGTGCGCGCGCATGCCTGGGTGGCCGTCGCGGATCCGCAGGCCGCCGTCGATCTGCTGTCGCGGCTGCAGGAACGCTGCGGCGACGCGATCGAAGCCTTCGAGATGCTCAATGCGGCGGAGGTCGACTGCATCCGTGGCCATATCCCGCGCGTGCGCAGCGCCTTCGCCGCGACGCCGGCCTGGTCGGTGATGATCGAGCTCGGCGACGTGGATCCGGGGGCGGCGCTGCAGGCCGCGCTGGAGGAAGTGCTGGCCGAGGCGATGGAAGCCGGGCTGGTGGCCGACGCGGTGATCGCGCAGAACGAGAGTCAGGCGGCCGAGATCTGGCGGTTCCGCCATTCGATCACCGAGGCGCACAAGATCGACGGCATCGGCATCGTGCACGACACGGCCGTGCGCAATTCGGCCGTTCCCGCCTTCATCGAGGCTGCGAACGAGGCGACCGAACGACTGTTCCCGGAGGCGCGCGTGCTGGTGGTCTCGCATCTCGGCGACGGCAACGTGCATTTCACCGTGATGTTTCCCCACGCCTTCTGGAAGGCGCTTCCCGACCCCGAGGCGAAGGCGCTCGAGGTGGAGATGGCGATCCACGACGTGGCCGTGCGGCACGGCGGGACGATCTCCGCCGAACACGGCATCGGCCGCAAGCTGGTGACGGAACTCGAGCGTCTCGGCGATCCCGTCCGCCTCGCCATCATGCGCGACATCAAGCGGACGCTCGATCCCGCAAACCTGATGAATCCGGGCGCGCTGTTCGCCTGACGCCGCGCGGCCGCGTTGCAGAATCATGCGGCGTGGCCGGCAAGGTTTGCGTTAAACCAAAATTAGCAAATCCCCTGCTAAACGTTTTGTAAGGGACTCCGTCCCGAGGCCGCTCGTCTTGCAGCCTCCGGGACGGAAAACGGGTGACGCAAACTTCCCCTGGAAAGACGTCGCATACACAGGCTCGGGACCGAAGCGCAGCGCGCTTCGCATGCATGATGCATCTCCCGCGCCCAGGCTCCTGCGAGAGAGCCATGTCTCAGGCAGCATGAGGTCGCATCCGCAAGGATGCCCGGACGGCCGTCGCCATCGGGCGCGTGCCGAACGGCAATCGTCGACAGCAGGCGCAGTGCACGCGAAGCCGGATGAACGGCGCGTGTTTCGCCTCGGCAGAGATGCGACTGGTGTAACCGTGTAAAGCAAGGGCGCCGTAGATGACATCGATCGTTTCGTCTTTCTCCGTGGCACAGATCCGGTCGATGTCGACCTCCACGATCGCCTCGCTGACGACCGAGGACATTGCGGAACTCAGCACGGCCCAGGTCGGCGCGCTGAGCGCGCAGCAGGTCGGGGCTCTCGAGGTCGAGGACTTCGAGGCGCTCAGCGAAGACCAGCTCAAGTCGATCGCGGCCGGATCCGTGAAGGGCCTGACGGTCGACCAGCTGGCGGTGCTCGACGAGACGAAGATCCAGGCGCTGGGCAAGACGCAGGTGGCGGCGCTCAGCAGCAGCCAGATCGGCGCCCTGACGACGGACCAGATCGAGGCGCTCGACGCCGAGCAGATCGCGGCCCTCAACGCCACCCAGATCGGTGCGCTCGGCGCCGACGACATCGCAGGATTCACCACCGACGAGATCGCGGCGATCAACGCCAAGGCCATCTCCGGCCTGTCCAACGACGCCGTGGCGGCGCTTTCGGAAGACCAGCTCGGGGCGCTGACGACCGGCCAGATCGCCGGAATGAAGCCGAGCCAGATCGGCGCGATGACGACGGACCAGATCGGAGCCCTGACGACCGACCAGGTGGGCGCACTGACGGCGACCCAGGTCGCGGCGATGACCAACGACCAGATCGGCGCCCTGACCACGGACCAGGTCGGCGCGCTGAGCGCGAAGGCGGTCGCGGGTCTCAAGGCGACGCAGGTCGCGGCGCTGAGCACCGACCAGGTCGGCGCCCTGACCACGGCACAGATCAAGTCGCTGAACGACAAGCAGCTCGGCGCGCTCGGCGCCGACGACATCGCCGAACTCTCCACCGACGCGATCGCGGCGATCAGCACCAAGGCGATTTCCGGTCTGTCGACCGATGCGGTCGCCGCGCTGTCGGAAGATCAGATCGGGGCGCTGAGCAACGGCCAGGTCGCCGCACTGAGCGCCAAGCAGGTGGCGGCGCTGACCACGGACCAGGTCGGCTACCTCTCGACCGGCCAGGTTGGCGCGCTCACGGCTGCCCAGGCTGGCGCACTGACGACGGATCAGGTGGGCGCGCTGACGACCGACCAGACGGCCGCGCTGAGCGCGAAGGCCGTGACCGGCCTGAAGGCGACCCAGGTCGAGGCGCTGAGCACCGACCAGGTCGGCGCGCTGACGACGACCCAGATCAAGGCGCTGAGTGCCGCGCAGCTCGGCGCGCTGGGCGCGGACGATGTTGCGGAACTGTCGACCGACGCCATCGGCTCGATCAATACCAAGGCGATCTCCGGTCTGACGACGGACGCGGTCGCGGCGCTGACCGAAGACCAGATCGGCGCTCTGACGAACGCCCAGGTCTCGTCGCTGGGCACCAAGCAGGTGGCGGCGCTGACCACCGACCAGATCGGCTACCTCTCCACCGACCAGGTGGGTGCCCTGACGGCCGCGCAGACCGGCGCCCTGACGACGGACCAGGTGGGCGCACTGTCGACCGACCAGGTCGCGGCGCTGAGCGCCAAGGCGGTGACGGGCCTGACCTCGACGCAGGTTGGCGCGCTGTCGACCGATCAGGTGGGCGCGCTGACGACCAGCCAGATTTCCGCGCTGAACGACAAGCAGCTCGGCGCGCTGGGTGCCGACGACATCGCGGAACTGTCGACCGACGCGATCGGTGCGATCAGCGCCAAGTCGATCGGTGGCCTGTCCACCGATGCTGTGGCGGCACTCACCGAAGATCAGGTCGGTGCGCTGACGACCGGCCAGATTTCCAGCCTGAAAGGGACCCAGGTGGCCGCGCTGACCACCGACCAGATCGGCTACCTCTCGACCGACCAGGTGGGCGCGCTGACGTCGGCGCAGGTCGGCGCTCTCACGACCGACCAGATCGGCGCGCTTTCGACCGACCAGGTGGCGGCGCTGAGCGCCAAGGCGGTGACGGGCCTGACGGCGACGCAGGTGGGCGCGCTGTCAACCGACCAGGTGGGCGCGCTGACGACCAGCCAGATTTCCGCGCTGAACGACAAGCAATTGGGCGCACTCGGCGCTGACGACATTGCGGAACTCTCGACCGACGCGATCGGCGCCATCGGCGCCAAGTCGATCGGCGGCCTGTCGACCGATGCGGTGGCGGCACTGACGGAAGACCAGGTGGGGGCCCTGACGAAGGGCCAGATCGCGGGCATGAAGACGACCCAGGTGGCGGCTCTGACGACCGACCAGATCGGCTATCTGTCGACCGACCAGGTGGGTGCGCTGACGGCGGCGCAGGCCGGCGCGCTGACCACCGACCAGATCGGCGCTCTGACGACGGACCAGGTGGGTGCGCTGAGCACGAAGGCCGTGACCGGCCTGACGACGACCCAGGTCGGTGCGCTCTCCACCGACCAGGTGGGTGCGCTGACGACCGGTCAGATCGCGGCGCTGAACGACAAGCAGCTCGGCGCGCTGGGCGCCGACGACATCGCGGAACTGTCGACCGACGCCATCGGCGCGATCAGCGCCAAGTCGATCGGCGGGTTGTCGACCGATGCCGTCGCTGCCTTGACGACAGACCAGCTGGGGGCGCTGACGACCGGCCAGGTCTCGGCTCTCAAGGGGACACAGGTCGCGGCGCTGACGACGGACCAGATCGGTGATCTGACGACCGACCAGATCGGGGCCTTGACCGCGGAACAGGTGGGTGCGCTGACGACGGACCAGATCGGGGCGCTGACGACCGACCAGGTGGGGGCATTGAGCGACAAGGCCGTGACGGGGCTCACGGCCGCCCAGATCGGCGCCATGAGCACGGACCAGCTCGAGGCGCTCGATACGGGCCAGACGGGCGCCCTGAGCGCATCGCAGCTCGGCGCGCTGGGCGCCGACGACATTGCGGAATTCTCGACCGACGAGATCGCGGCGATCAGCACCAAGGCGATTTCCGGTCTTTCGACCGAGGCGGTCGCGGCCCTCTCCGAAGATCAGGTCGGGGCATTGACGACCGGCCAGGTTTCGGCGCTGAGCACCAAGCAGGTCGCGGCGCTGACGACCGACCAGATCGGCTACCTCTCCACCGACCAGGTGGGTGCGCTGACGGCGGCGCAGGTGGGCGCGCTGACCACGGACCAGATCGGTGCGCTGTCGACCGACCAGATCGCGGCGATCAGCACCAAGGCGGCGACCGGGCTGACGGCCGGCCAGGTGGGCGCGCTGTCGACCGACCAGGTGGGCGCGCTGACGACCGGGCAGGTCGCGGTGCTGAATGACAAGCAGCTCGGCGCGCTCGGCGCCGACGACATCGCGGAACTCTCGACCGACGCGGTGACGGCGATCAGCACCAAGGCGATTTCCGGCCTGTCGACGGATGCGGTCGCGGCGCTGTCGGAGGACCAGATCGGCGCCCTGACGAACGGCCAGGTCGCCGCGCTTTCCAGCAAGCAGGTCGCGGCGCTTACGACGGACCAGATCGGCTACCTGTCGACGGACCAGGTCGGCGCCATGACGTCGACGCAGGTGGCTGCGCTGACGACGGACCAGGTGGGTGCGCTGACGACGGACCAGGTCGGCGCATTGAGCGCCAAGGCCGTCGCCGGCCTCACCGCGACGCAGGTGGGGGCGCTCACGACCGACCAGGTGGGTGCGCTGACGACGGGCCAGATCGCGGCGCTGAATGACAAGCAGCTCGGCGGGCTCGGCGCCGACGACGTCGCCGAGCTTTCGACCGACGCGATCACGGCGATCAGCGCGAAGGCGATCGGCGGGCTGTCGACCGATGCGGTGGCGGCGCTGACGGAAGACCAGGTGGGGGCCCTGACCACGGGCCAGATCGCCGGCATGAAGACGACCCAGGTGGCCGCCCTGACCACCGACCAGATCGGCTATCTCTCCACGGACCAGGTGGGTGCGCTGACGGCGGCGCAGACGGGCGCGCTGACGACGGACCAGATCGGCGCGCTGACCACGGACCAGGTGGCCGCACTGAGCGCCAAGGCGGTGACGGGCCTGACGGCGACGCAGGTGGGTGCGCTTTCGACCGACCAGGTCGGTGCGTTGACGACCGGCCAGATCGCGGCTCTCAATGACAAGCAGCTGGGCGCGCTCGGTGCCGACGATGTCGCCGAACTGTCCACCGATGCGATCACGGCGATCAGCACCAAGTCCATATCCGGCCTGTCGACCGATGCGGTTGCGGCGCTGACGGAGGACCAGGTCGGCGCGCTGTCGACCGGCCAGGTCGCGGCCCTGAAGGGGACGCAGGTGGCCGCGATGACGACCGACCAGATCGGCTACCTCTCGACCGATCAGGTCGGCGCCATGACGGCGGAGCAGGTCGGCTCCCTGACGGCCGACCAGATCGGGGCGCTGACGACCGACCAGGTTGCGGCGCTGAGCACCAAGGCCATCACGGGCATGACGGCGACGCAGGTCGGCGCCTTGACCACCGATCAGGTGGGTGCGCTGACGACGGGTCAGGTCGCGGCGCTCAATGACAAGCAGCTCGGCGCGCTCGGCGCCGACGACATCGCCGAGCTTTCGACCGACGCGATTTCGGCGATCGGCGCCAAGTCGATCGGCGGCCTGTCGACCGATGCGGTCGCGGCGCTGTCGGAAGACCAGGTCGGCGCGCTGTCGACCGGACAGGTCTCGTCCCTGACCGCCAAGCAGGTGGCCGCGCTGACGACGGACCAGATCGGCTATCTCTCCACCGACCAGGTCGGCGCGCTGACGGCCGCGCAGGCCACGTCGCTGACGACGGACCAGATCGGCGCACTGACCACCGACCAGGTGGGCGCGCTGAGCGTGAAGGCCGTCACCGGCCTGACCTCGACCCAGGTCGGCGCGCTGTCGACCGACCAGGTGGGTGCGCTGACGACGGGGCAGATCGCGGCGCTGAATGACAAGCAGCTCGGCGCGCTCGGCGCCGACGACATCGCCGAACTCTCGACCGACGCGATCACGGCGATCAGCGCCAAGTCGATCGGAGGCCTGTCGACCGATGCGGTGGCTGCGCTCTCCGAAGACCAGGTGGGCGCCCTGACGACCGGCCAGGTCGCCGGCATGAAGCCGAGCCAGGTGGCGGCGCTGACGACGGACCAGATCGGCTACCTGTCGACCGACCAGGTCGGCGCGCTGACGGCGGCGCAGGTGACGTCGCTGACGACGGACCAGGTCGGCGCACTGACCACAGACCAGGTGGGCGCGCTGAGCGTCAAGGCCGTCGCCGGCCTGACCTCGACCCAGGTGGGCGCGCTGTCGACCGACCAGGTCGGCGCGCTGACGACCGGCCAGATCGCGGCGCTGAACGACAAGCAGCTTGGCGCGCTGGGCGCTGACGACATTGCGGAACTCTCGACCGATGCGATCGGCGCGATCAGCGCCAAGTCGATCGGCGGGCTCACGGCCGATGCGGTCGCGGCACTGTCTGAGGACCAGGTGGGCGCCCTGACGACCGGCCAGGTCGCGGGCATGAAGACGAGCCAGGTGGCGGCGCTGACGACCGACCAGATCGGCTACCTGTCGACCGACCAGGTCGGCGCGCTCACGTCTGCGCAGGTCGCCGGCATGACGACGGATCAGATCGGCGCGCTGACGACCGACCAGGTGGCGGCGCTGAGCGCCAAGGCGGTGACGGGCCTGACGGCGACGCAGATCGGCGCCATGAGCACCGACCAGGTCGCGGCGCTGGACACCGCCCAGTCTGGCGCCCTGAGCGCGACGCAGCTCGGCGCGCTGGGCGCCGATGACATCGCCGAGTTCTCGACCGACGAGATCGCCGGCATGAGCACCAAGGCCATTTCCGGTCTCTCGAACGACGCGATCGCGGCGCTTTCCACGGACCAGATCGGGGCGCTGACGAACGGCCAGATGGCGGCGCTCAAGCCGAGCCAGGTGGCTGCGTTCACGACCGACCAGATCGGCGACCTGTCGACCGGCCAGGTCGGTGCGCTGACGGCGGCGCAGGTGGGGGCTTTGACGACCGACCAGGTCGGCGCGCTGACCACCGATCAGGTCACGGCCCTGAGCGCCAAGGCGGTGACGGGTCTTACGGCGACGCAGATCGGCGCGATGAGCACCGACCAGGTGGAAGCGCTGTCCACGACCCAGGTCTCGGCGCTGAGCGCGACACAGATCGCTGCCATCGGAGCCGACGACATCGCCGAGTTCACGACCGACGACATCGCTGCGACCAGCACCAAGGCAATTTCCGGATTGTCGACCGATGCGGTGGCCGCGCTTTCGACGGATCAGATCGGCGCGCTGACGAACGGCCAGATCGCGGCGCTCAAGGGCACGCAGGTGGCGGCGTTCACGACCGACCAGATCGGCGACCTTTCGACCGGCCAGATCGGCGCCCTGACGGCCGAGCAGGCAGGCTCCCTGACCACGGACCAGATCGGTGCGCTGACCACCGACCAGGTGGCTGCGCTGAGCGCCAAGGCGATCACCGGCCTCAAGCCGGCCCAGATCGAGGCGCTGAGCACCGACCAGGCAGGCGCGCTGACGACGACCCAGATCGGGGCCATGAGTGCCACCCAGCTCGGTGCACTCGGCGCCGACGACGTCGCCGAGTTCTCGACCGACGCGATCGGCGCGATCAACGCCAAGTCGATCTCGGGCCTGTCGACCGACGTGGTCGCGGCGCTCACGACCGATCAGCTCGGCGCACTTTCGACCGGCCAGGTCGCCGCCATGAAGGCGAGCCAGGTGGCTGCTCTGACCACCGACCAGATCGGCGACCTGTCCACTGACCAGGTCGGCGCGCTGACGGCGACGCAGGTGGCGGCCATGACCACGGACCAGGTCGGCGCTCTGACGACCGACCAGGTGGGCGCGCTCAGCGCCAAGGCGGTCGTCGGCCTGACCGCGGCGCAGGTGGGCGCCATGAGCACCGACCAGGTGGGGGCACTGACGACGGGCCAGATCGGGGCGATGAGTGCGACGCAGCTCGGTGCGCTCGGCGCCGACGACATCGCGGAGTTCTCGACCGACGGGATCGGCGCGATCAGCGCCAAGTCGATCGCCGGTCTCTCCACCGACGCCGTGGCGGCGCTTTCGACCGACCAGATCGGTGCGCTGACGACGACGCAGGTCGCGGCGATGAGCGCCGGCCAGGTGGCCGCGCTGACGACCGACCAGGTGGGCGATCTCTCCACCGGGCAGGTGGGGGCGCTCGGAGCGACGCAGGTCGCGGCCATGACGACGGACCAGATCGGGGCGCTGACGACCGACCAGGTCGGTGCGCTGACGACGAAAGCGGCCGCCGGGCTCACGGCCACCCAGGTCGGCGCGCTGTCGACGGATCAGGTCGGGGCTCTGACGACGGGTCAGGTGGCGGTGCTCAGCGCGACGCAACTCGGCGCGCTCGGCGCCGACGACATCGCGGAACTCTCCACGGATGCCATCTCGGCGATCAACGCCAAGGCGATCCCCGGCCTCTCGACCGACGCTGTCGCCGCGCTCACCACCGACCAGATCGGTGCCCTGTCGACGGCACAGGTTGGCGCCATGACCGCCAATCAGGTGGCGGCGCTGACGACGGACCAGGTCGGAGACCTGTCGACCGACCAGGTGGGCGCGCTGACGTCGACGCAGGTCGCCGGCATGACGACCGACCAGATCGGTGCGCTGACGACCGACCAGGTGACGGCGCTGAGCGCCGATGCGGTGTCCGGCCTGACGGCGGCCCAGGTCGAGGCGATGACGGCCGAACAGATCGGCGCCTTCTCCGAAACCCAGACCGCGGCGCTCAGCGGCAGCCAGATCGAAGCCATGGCGACCGAGGATCTGGCCGAATTCTCGACCGGCGACATCGCGGCGATCAGCACTGCCGGCATCACCGGCCTGTCGGCGGACGACATCGGCGATCTGAGCACGGACCAGGTGCAGGCGCTGACGTCGGCGCAGATCCAGTCGATGAACTCGAGCCAGGTCGCAGCCGTCCTGGCCGCCTACCAGGCGATCTGACCAGACTGACCCGCGCTGCGGCTCCGACCGGAGCCGTGGCGGGACGGTAGGGCGGATGTCCTCCGGCCGGCCGCCTGCCTGGCCGCGTCGCCTGACGCCGGCCTGCATCCCGGCACGGCCTTCAAACATCCCTTTCTCCCGATGGCTTGGTCCGCGCGGGGAGGCGCATGTCCGGCGGGTGCGGGGGCCCCTTTTTCCGATGTCGCGGCTCGCCGCGTTCTGATATCGCCACGCCACGCGGCTTTCGGATAGAAGAAGGGCCCGGCGAGAGGAGAACCGCATGAGACAGACCTGGCGATGGTTCGGACCGAAGGACCTCGTTTCGATCGACGACATGCTCCAGGCCGGGGTCCAGGGTGTGGTGACCGCGCTTCATCACGTGCCGACCGGCGACGTGTGGTCACCGGACGAGATCGCCAGGCGGCAGCGCGAACTGGCGGTGATGAAGGACGGAGAGCCCTCGGGGCTGCGCTGGGAAGTGGTTGAAAGCCTGCCTGTCTCCGAAGACATCAAGAAGCAGAAGGGCGCCTGGCGCGAGCACGTCGCCAATTACAAGATCAGCCTGAAGCACCTGGCGGACGCCGGCATCGAGGTGATCTGCTACAATTTCATGCCGGTGCTGGACTGGACCCGCACGTCGCTGGCCTGGCGCGTGCCGACCGGCGCGACCTGCATGCGCTTCGACTATGCCGATTTCGCCGCCTTCGACATCCACATCCTGGCCCGCCGCAACGCTGCCGCCGACTATCCCGAGGAGATCGTCGACGCCGCACGGGCGCGCCATGCTGACATGAGCGAGGCCGACCGCGACGCGCTCGCCCGCAACGTCGTGTTCGGCCTGCCCGGTGCGGCCGAGCATTTCACGCTCGACGACGTGCGGCGGCACCTCGACGAGTACGGCTCGATACCGGCGGAGCGGCTGCGAAGCCATTTCATCGACTTCCTGACCGAGGTCGCGCCCGTGGCCGAGGATCTCGGCCTCAGGCTGTGCTGCCACCCGGACGATCCGCCGTTCGACCTGCTCGGGCTGCCGCGCGTCATGTCGACGGAGGCGGACTACGAGGCCATCATGGCGGCGGTGGACACGCCGGCCAACGGCATCACGCTGTGCAGCGGCTCGCTCGGCGCGCGGCCCGACAACGACCTGCCGGGCATGATGGAGCGGCTGGGCGAGCGGGTGCATTTCCTGCATCTTCGCAACGTCAAGCGCGAAACCGCCGACATCAGGGGATCCTTCTACGAGGCCGAGCACCTGGGGGGCGACACCGACATGGTGGCGCTGCTGGCGGCTGCGCTGCGCGAGGAAAAGCGCCGCAAGGCCGCCGGGCGAGCCGACTGGTCGATTCCCATGCGGCCCGATCACGGCCAGGACATCCTCGACGACCTGAACCGCAGGGCGCAGCCGGGCTATCCCTCGATCGGCCGGCTCAAGGGACTGGCCGAGCTGCGCGGCATCATCACCGCCCTGTCCCACCCCCAGGTGGGCGCCATCGGCTGAGGCTTCCTTCCGCTGCGGCACCGTCGCGGGAGAGGCCGGCGGCCGCGTCGCGCTTGCAAACGGCCGGTACTTAGGAGACAAGCGAGGCACAACAGCGAGCCCCGATCCATGGAACCCCGGGCCAACCGAAGCGAGCAGCCCTGGCTTGGCTCGTCGCTCCAGACGCGGACGGCGCTGATACCGCCGCTTTCCGCGGCGCGCTGGCTCTTGGTCCTGATCGCCGCTGCCGGGATCTATTTCTTCCAGGACTTTCTGGTGCCGGTCCTCGCGGCGCTGGTTATCGGATTCGCCAGCTGGCCGCTCTACCGGCTGCTGCTCGACCGGATCGGCGGCAGCAGCACGCTGGGCGCCACGCTGGCGATCCTGCTGATCCTCTTCTTCCTCGTGGTTCCGATCGCGGTGGCGATCGCCTACACGCTGGACGAAGTCGCCCTGTGGTTCAGCTGGGCCGTCGAGACCAACGAGCTCGGTGCAGCGACGCCGGCCTGGATCGCCGAGCTCCCCCTGGCGGGGGCGTGGCTCGACGAGCAATGGATCCGCTACATCGGCCATCCCGGGGCGCTGGGCGAGCTTGCGCAAATGGTCAGCGGCGCCAACATCGGCAACATCTACCGGGCGGTGCTGGCGACGGGCAGCGGCGCCTTCGACGTCGTCCTGACGCTGCTGTTCATGATGATCGTGCTGTTCTTCGTCTATCGCGACGGCGAGAGCTTCGCTGGCGAGCTCGACACGATCGGCGAGCGGATCCTGCCGGCCCGGTGGGAACGGATCTCGCGCGTGGTGCCGATGACGATCCGCTCGACCGTGGTCGGAATGACGCTGATCGCCATCGGCGAAGGCATCGTGCTCGGGTTCGCCTACTGGATCGCGGGGGTGCCCTCGCCGGTGACGCTGGGCGTGATCACCGGCCTGCTGGCGCTGGTGCCCGGCGGCGCGCCGCTGTCGATGACGCTCGTCTCGATCTACCTCGTCGCCAGCGGTTCGATGGTGGCGGGCGTCGGCCTCTTCGCCTGGGGCAGTCTGGAACTCTTCGTGGTCGACAAGACGATCCGGCCGCGGCTGGTGGGCGGGCCGATCAGCCTGCCCTTCCTGCCGACCTTCTTCGGCCTGATCGGCGGGGTCAAGACGATGGGTTTCCTCGGCCTGTTCGTCGGGCCGGTGCTGATGGCACTGCTGGTGGCGATCTGGCGGGAGTGGGTGCGGGAAGCGGAAGCCATTCCGGTGCCCGTCGTTCCCGAACCCGTGCCGGAGTCGGGCGGCGCGGAAGGCGCCGACAGGTTGCGCCTCTGACCGTCGCGGCCGCTTCGGTGGCTGCCTGGTGTTTGCGCCAGCACAACGATCGGCCGGACCGGCCATGAGATGCTTCGTGCTTCGTTCGACGAGGACACAGCATGGCGCACGGCCCCTTGATAGACCCCGACATGCCGGTCGACGAGATCATGCGACGCTGGCCGTCGACCATCGCCGTGATGATCCGGCACGGGATGCTGTGCATCGGCTGCCCGATCGGCGGCTTCCACACCGTCACCGACGCCTGCCGCGAACACGGCGTGGCGGAGGTCGTCTTCGTGGCGGAGCTCGAGGCGGCGATTGCGGGCTGAGCCGCGCACTCAGCCCTTGCGGCGGTTCTCGGCGATCAGCATCAGGGCATGCGGGTCGACGACCGTGACCTTCTGGCGGCCGCCGCGCACCAGGCCCCGCTGCTCCCAGCCGCTCAGCAGGCGGCTCACCGTGTGCAGGGTCGTGCCGGTCATCTCGGCGATGTCCTGGCGGGTGATCGGAAAGTCGATCTCGATGCCGTCCGGCGTCTTGCGCCCGGACTGCTGCACCAGGCGGAGCACGGCCCGCGCGATGCGCTGTTCGACCTGCTCGGTCGCCATCTCCATGACGGTCGCCTGGGTTTCCTGCAGGCGCGTGCCGATGGTCTGCAAGGCGGAGGCGCCGAAGGCCGGGACGCGCGCCTGCAGATCGGGCCAGGCGGCGTTGGGCCAGGTCAGCACGACGCAATCGGCCGCCGCGATGGCGCTTGCCGGGTAGGTGGTGCGTCCCATCGCCATGGCGATGCCGAAGAGTTCACCCTCGGCGATGTAGCGCGCGATCACCTGGTGGCCCTCCGGCGAGGTGCGCACGACGCGGACGTGGCCCGACAGGAGCAGGTGGAAGGCCGTCGCCTCCTCGTCCTGGCCGAAGATCTCGGCATCGCGGGCAAAGCGGCCCGAGCGGGCCGGGGACAGGATCGCGTCGAGCTGGTCCCCCGTCAGGCCGGCGAAGGCGGGCAGGCCGGCGATGAGGCTTCTGTCGAGTGGCGGCATGGGCTCGCTTCCTGTCCGTGCCGGGCCTTTCTAGCGGCTGTTTGCGATCGCGCAAAGTCATGGCTTCCCGCAAGGCCTATCACCACGCCCAACGGTTGCATGACAGCCGTCGCAAGAAAGGAAACGACATCATGAACAAGATCATTGCCGCGCTGACGATCGGCGCAGCTCTTGCCGTCACGGGCGTTGCCCAGGCCGCCGAGTTCGAGGTGAAGATGCTGAACAAGGGCGAGAAGGGTGCGATGGTGTTCGAGCCGGACTTCCTCAAGCTGACCCCCGGCGACGTCGTCCATTTCGTGCCGACCGACAAGGGGCACAATGTCGAGACGATGAAGGGGATGATCCCGGAGGGCGCCGCTGCCTTCAAGACCAAGTTCAACGAGCCGATCTCGGTGACTTTCGACGCGCAAGGCGTCTACGGCCTCAAATGCGCGCCGCACTACGCCATGGGCATGGTGGCGCTGATCGCCGTCGGCGAGCCCGGCAATCTCGACGCGGCCAAGGCGGTGAAGCAGACCGGCAAGGCGAAGAAGGTGTTCGAGGCGCTGTTCGCGGAGGTGGGGGAGTAGGCGGGGGCGAATGGCGAATGGCGAATAGGGAATAGGGAATGAGGGGCGGTGGCTTCTCTGTTCCCTCTTTCTGTCGTTCGGCATTCAGGCCGCGACCAAGCCGCACGCCCCCGGGCGTTGCGGCTCTTCTTTTGCTATCGGACTGGCGTCCGAGGATCGCGGCTCCGGGACTGAGCCCATGGCGGGCGCCTCTGGCCTGTCCAGAGGATCTACCTCCATTGCAAGGCGGGCATGGCGGTCAACGCTCGACCCGTCGCCAATGGCAGATCCTCCGGACAAGCCAGAGGATGACGCTGCGTGTGGGTGGTCTCTCGCCGACTGTCCTGAACCGGCCCTGCTCTGGCCGAAGGCGCCATGCGTGGGCGTCGACGTCGGCCCCGCTCACGCCGCCCGCCTGCCCCACAACACCGGCGCGTAGCGGATGGCGAAGAGGAGGAAGGAAGCGCTCCAGAGGGTGCCCCCGGTGGCGAGGAGGGGGATGTAGAGGTCCGGGGCCAGCGGCGCGGCGACGCGCAGCGCCGCGCCCAGCGTGACGAGGGCGTAGATCGCCTGGACGGATCGGTCGGCGACGATGGCGCGGCCGGTGTGGCCGAGGCTGGCGCGGGTCATGACGGCCAGCGTCATGGTGCCGATGGCGCCGGCGGTGAGCGCGTGGAGCGCCGAGGATTGCGGCAGGAAGCCGGCAAGGCTCGCGCCGAAGAGCAGCAAGGCGGCCGCCAGCCAGAGATAGCCGAGATGCAGGACCAGCACGATCGGCTCGCCCAGCGTGCGATGGCCGCGCCAGCGAACGAGCCGGGCAAGCAGCAGCGCGCCGGCGAGTGCCATGCCTGCGGCGGTGGTGGCTTCGTCCGGCACGGCGATCCAGAGCGACAGTGCCAGGCCGGTCGCCGCGAGCGCGGCCTTGTCCAGCCATCCGAAGCTCGTCGGCAGAGACGCGGTTCCGGTGCGGGCGAGGAAATTGCGCGTGAAGCTCGGCACGATGCGCCCGCCGATCAGTGCAATCAGCATGGCGACAGCGGCGAGCGCCAGCCGGGTTCCGAGGCCTTGCGGCACGAGATCGAGATTGCCGGCATGATGCAGCGCATTGGCCGCGCCGAACAGCGTGATGATGATGGCGACGGGCGCGTTGCGCCAGTTGCGCCCGGCCAGCACCTCGCGCCAGACGGAGAGCGCAAGCACGGAGGGAAAGGCGAGGTCGACGGCCATCGCGGCCACCGGATCGGCGAGCAGGGTCGTCGCCGCGCGGCCGGCGAGCCAAAGCCCGACCAGGCCGGCGAGCGGCCAGCCGCTGAGCGGCAGGCGGCCGGTCCAGTTGGGGATCGCGGTCAGGAGGAAGCCGGCGATGACGGCGGCGAGATAGCCGAACAGCATCTCGTGCACGTGCCAGTCGAGCCCGGCGAAGGAACCGGGCAGCACGCCGCCGCGCAGGTGGAGCCAGAGCCAGGCGGGAATGGCCAGGCCGGCATGGACCGCGGCGAGAAAGAAGAAGGGCCTGAAGCCGTAGTGCAGGATCGGCGGCATGGTGCGCACGCGGCCGCGACCGTCGCGGGAGCGGTCGCCGGACTTCGCAAGCCGACGCGGTGCGAAGCGGTCGGCGGCGGCGGGTGCGTCGACGCCACTCATACGAAATCTCCCCGCGCGCCGGCCCTTCTCGCGGCAATGGCCGCGAAGGCAGCGAAATCCGCAATGTCCTGGAACAGATCGGCGACGGAGCTGAAGGCCGACCGGTCGGGCTCGTCGGGCATCAGGTCGTCGAGATCGGACAGAAGCCCGAGCACCAGCACGATGGCGTCGCGCATGCGCCTGGCTTCGGCGAGGTCGGCGGTGCGGCCGCGCAGATCCTCCTCGGCGTCGAGGCGGTCCAGCGCCGCATCTGCGGCCTTGCGGCAGACGCAGTCGAGGCCGGCGTCCTCGATGGCCCGGCGCAGCCGCGCGATCACGCCATCGACCATCGGCAGCGCGGCCAAGGGGGAAGGCGACAAGGGGGCGCGGGACTGGTGCATGGGACAGGCTTTCTCGTGAAGTCGTGTGGTTCAGCGGCCGAAAAGAGCTGCGGCGCGATGCGTCAGGCGGGCGAGGAGCGGCCGGCCCGGTTCGCGGACGAGGCGGAAGCCGAGATTGTCGGGCGGGGTGCCGACGGCGCAGCCGCCGCTGCGGCCATCGCGCACGAAGTCGGACATGATGGCGCGGTGACGGCCCTCCAGAACGTGGACGCGGCAGTTCTCAGTGCGGCTGCGTTCGGTGACGCGGTCGGTGTCGAGGCCGACCCGGACGTAGCAGGTCGAGGTCCACTCCCAGACGTTGCCGCCGAAATCGGCGACGCCAAGGGCATTGATACCGTAGGTGCCGAACGGTTTCGGATCCGGGTCGACCGGGCGCCTGGCGGCGCCCTCGTCGCGGTAGCGCCGGATCCAGGCGACGGCGGGGTTCTTCGGGTCGTCGGCGGCGTCGGAAAAGGTCTCGGCGGAAAAGCGTTCGCCGGCCATGACTGCCGCTTCCAGCGCCGAAGGCAGGCGCCAGCGCGCGCCGGTAACCTCGCCGAGCCAGGCGGCGTAGGCGACCGCGTCGAAATGGCTGACCCCGGTGACCGGCACTGCGCGTGCGGAGCGGGGCGCTGCTGCGTCGGCTGCGGTGCAGCGGCCTGCGGCGACGCAGCGGCCGTAGTCGGCGAGGCCGACCTGGTGCGTCATGATCGCGAAGGTTGGAACGTCGGCGCTGCGCACCGGCGCGGGCATCGGCCGGCCGTCGAGGAGGAACTCGCCGGGCTCGGGAAAGGCGAGGCGGGTGGCTTCGATGACGACGGTCGGGGGCGCGGTGACGGCGTCGGCGATCCGGTCGGATCCGTGGGTGGCGAGAGCAGCGATCGAGAGCGCGACGGCCGCGACGCCACCCGCGGCCGTTTCGGCGATGTGCCAGGGCATGATGCTTCTCCTGAAGGAGCGGCCGGGGGCGGAACGCCCGGCGGCCAGGCCGCCCGAGGGTTCGGGCGGCCGTCGGCGCAGCGTCAGTTCACCGGGATGGGACCGGGTGCGGCGACCTGCTTCATCAGGTCGTCGTCCCACTCGCCCTCGACCACGAAGTGGGCCGTGGCGCCGAGCTCGACCGCCTCGATCAGGTTGTGGTTGACGTAGGCGTAGATGCCCGGCTGCAGGAAGGTGTAGAGGGCGGCGCCCGCCGATCCGCCGCGGATGAACCAGGTCTCGAGGTCCTTCATGGGCGGGTTGTCGAACTTGCCTTCTTCCCAGACGTAGTCGCCATGGCCGCCGATCAGGTGAGGCCGCGTGTCGCGGTTGGCCTGGGAATGGACGATCAGCACGGTCTCGCCGACCCTGGACGTCATGGCGTTGTCGCCCGTGAGCGCGCCCTTGGCGCCGTTGAAGACGACGTGGGTCGGGATCAGGCCGCGCATGACCGGAAGCGTGTCGGCATAGCTGTCGCCGGGGCTCTCGTAGGAGATGAAGTTGCCCGCCTCGTCGCGCGGAATGTAGAAGTCGTTCTCGCCGACGTAGAACACCTTCTCGTAGCGCAGGGGCTTGCCGTTCTCGTCCTTGAGGCCGTCGCGCGGCAGCACCATGATGGTGCCGCTCATGCCCGACACGACGTGCCAGGGGATCATCGCGCCTTCGGGCGCGCAGTGATAGACGAAGGTGCCGCTGCGCGTCGCCTTGAAGCGCAGCGTGGTCTGCTCGCCGGGATTGATCAGCGTCAGCGCGCCGCCGCCCAGCCCGCCGGTGGCAGCGTGGAAGTCGATGTTGTGCGGCAGGGAGTTGGTCTCGGGATTGACCAGCGTCAGCTCGACGTAATCACCTTGGTGCACCACCATCATCGGGCCGGGGATGGAGCCGTTGAAGGTCATGCCCTGGAGCGTGGTGCCCTCGTCGTCGATGACGACGGTCTTTTCCTCGATGGTCATGGTGTATTCGATGACCCGGGGGCCGGTCGTCGCGACCTGCTCGTGGGCGTGGACGAAGGGCGGCGCGACGAGCGCGATCCGCTCGCGCGGCAGCGCGGACAAGTCGATCTCGCCGGCCATTGCAGCCGTCATCGGCGGCAGGGCGGCCAGAAGGCTGGCGGCCACCACTCCGATCAGTGCCTGGCGACGCGTGAACATTGTCTTTCTCCTTCGGATCATCGGTTGTCGATGAGGCGAGGATAGAGAAAGCGGCGCTCCGTTCTTTGCGCGGGAACAAACAAGCAAGCGTTTGCTAAAATAAGGATGGCGGGCCATCTGGCCCGCCATCCACAATATCATTGCCTCAGAGGCTGTTGGCGGCGATGCGCTGCTGGAGATAGTCGTGCGCGGTGATCGGGGCGTACTTCTTCCCCGGGCCCTGGATGACGGCGTCCTTGTTGGCCTGGCAGAAGAAGGGCAGCGAGTAGCGCGGGCCGAGATACTCGTCCTGGCGCGGCATGCGCACGCGGTGCAGGGTCGACTGCAACTGGTCGTCGGACCAGCGCATCAGCATGTCGCCGATGTTGCAGGTGACGACGCCCGGCAGCGGCGCCACGTCGGTCCATTCGAGTTCGCCGCCGACGGCCTCCTTGCCGGGGCAGAGCTGGAGCCCGCCCTGACCGACCCGCTGGTGCAGCAGCGTCAGGCAGTCGAAGTCGGTGTGGGCGCCGGCGCGCCAGCCGGTGAAGTCCTCCGGCTTGGCGTCGAGCATCGGCAGGTAGTGGATCATGCGCTGCGTGCTCTGGTACTCCGGCGACATCGGGTCGTGCGCGTCGGTGAAGAAGTCCGGCGCGAAGCCGAGCTTGAGCGCGAAACAGGACAGAACCTTCATGCCGAGCGCCCAGTTGGCCCGCTCGAAGGCGAGCATGACGGCCTTGAAGCCCGGCAGCTCCTCGCCGGTCGGCCAGAGTTTCGCCATGCGCGGCAGGGTGATCTGGTAGCTTTCCTTGTTGTCGGCGGTGCCGGTGGAGGGGCGCACCTGCGCCTTGTACTCCCATCCGGAATTGGTGCCCTTCTCGAGCGGGTACTTGCCCTTGGTCTCCATCGGGAGATCGAAGAACTTCTCGGCGAACTCGAAGGCCTCGTCGATCTGGCTCTGCGGGATGCCGTGGTTGATCAGCTGGAAGAAGCCGATCTCGGTCGAGGCTTCCCAGAGCTGATCGGCGATCTCGGGCTTGCGCTTCTCGAAGTCCGACAGGTCGATCTGCGGGACGTCGCGCGCCTTTTCCCGGCCCATGCCGCCGAAGGTCGCTTCCTTGTTCAATTCGGCCAGACCGTAGTCCTGCTTGAGTGCCGTGCTTTCCATGGATGTACTCCGTTTCTGTCGATCGCGGCCGCGGCCGCTGGAAAAAGGGAGCAATGACCGACGCCGTGTGCCGTTTGCCGGGGGCGTTGACTGCTTCTACTCCGGGATGTGGCTCTGTGCGGGACGGGCGTTCCCTGTGGACGATGGCCCTTCGATCTCCTCTCCTCAGGTCCGGCGGGCGATGCGGTCGACGACGCGGACGGCGTCGGCGGCAAGCTGGCCCATGTCGAGCCAGGGCAGGACGAAATTTTCGACGACGGGCCTGCCTGCGACGAAGGAATGACGCACGCGGGCGTCGCCGCCCGAGACGATCGGCCCGAGCACGCGGTCGTGCTGGCCGAAATAGCGCGGCGAGCCGAGGTCGAAGATGGCGATGTCGGCCTGCTTGCCGACCTCGATCGTGCCGATCGTGTCGAAGCCGAGCGCTTTCGCGCCGCCAGCCGTCGCCCATTGCAGCACGGTCTCGGCGCG
Organism: Aquibium sp. ELW1220; assembly: GCF_030398385.1. Lineage (GTDB taxonomy): Bacteria > Pseudomonadota > Alphaproteobacteria > Rhizobiales > Rhizobiaceae > Aquibium. Next base: position 57,564 of record NZ_JAOAOQ010000024.1, read on the forward strand.
GGTGGCGGTCACGCCCTTGGTGGCGCGGTGGACCTGGAACGCGTGGTAGAGGGCCGACGCCATGTCGGCGGCCTCGTTGGCGGCGGCGCCGTCGACGGCGAGCGAAACGATGCCGCCCGCTGCGTGCAGGCCGTCGGCGGGCGCGATGCCGGAGCCGAGGCGGGAATTGGCCTGCGGGCAGTGCGCCATGGCCGTGCCGGTTTCGGCAAGCACCGCGACCTCGTCGGGCGTGCATTCGACGAGATGGGCGAACCAGACGTCGGGGCCGAGCCAGTCGTGCCCGGCCAGCCAGTGCACCGGGCGCTTGGCGTAGTAGCTGAGCGTGTGGTCGACATAGTCCATGTTCTCGGAGAGATGGGTGTGGATGCGCAGCCCCATCGAGCGGGCGGCGGCCGCCGCCGGCTTCAGCTCCTCCTCGTAGAGCGAGAAGGTGGGCGTGGTCGGCGCGAAGGCGACGCGGCGCATGGCATCGGGCGAGGCGTCGTGCCAGCGTTTTGCCGTCGCGCCGATGCGGTCGATCATGACCTCCAGCGGCTCGGTGGGCAGCGGGGTGATGTCGTCGCCGTCGAATTTGCGCGCCTTGGTGGCGCCGCCGCGGGCGAGCAGGAAGCGGATGCCGAAGCGGTCGGCCGTCTCGAACAGGACCTCGCAGGGGTCGTATTCGTAGCGGTCGGAGAAGAAGTAGTGGTGGTCGGCGACGGTCGTGGCGCCAGACAGCGCGAGTTCGGCAAGCCCGATGGTGGCCGAGACGCGCAGCGCCTCCTCGTCGATGCGGTCCCAGTAGGTGTAGGGCACCATGCGCAGCCAGGCGGCAAGTGCTGCGTTCATGCCCTCGGGCACGGCCTTGAGCACGCTCTGGAACAGATGGTGATGGGCGTTGACGAGGCCCGGCGTGACGACGGCGCCGGAGGCATCGACGACGCGCTCGCCCGCCAGCGGCTGGAGCGCGCCCAGTTCGGCGATGACGCCGCCCCTGACGCGGATGTCGCGGGTCGCCCGCGCCGCGTCGCCTGGCAGCCCGGTCAGGATGCCGAGCGCGCCCTTGATGAGGAAATCGGTCATGCGCGCTCCGTGGGAAGGCTCCAGGGAAACCAGATGCGCTGCACCGCGGTGACGGCCTGGAACAGGACCAGCGACAGGAGCACGAGGACGATCAGCCCGGCCCAGGCCTGCTGGACCTGGAACATGGAGGTGGAGAACTGGATGAAGTAGCCGAGACCCTTGTCGGCGGCGACGAACTCGGCGACCACCGCGCCGATGACGGCGAGCGTGACGGAGATCTTCAGCGCCGAGAAGATGTAGGGAATGGCGAAGGGCAGGCGGATCTGGGTGATCTCGCGGATCACCGGGGCGCGCAGGCTGCGCGACAGTTCGATCAGTTCGGGCGGGGTCGCCATCAGGCCGGTGGTGGTGGAGACGACCAGCGGGAAGAAGGTGATCAGGCAGGTGATGACGACGCGCGGCAGGTCGCCGGAGCCGAGCGCCACGATGATGATCGGCGCGATCGCCACGACCGGCGTCGACTGGACGACGACGAGGATCGGATAGACCGCGCGCGACAGGATCTCGGAGCGGGCGAGGATGATGGCGATCGGCAGCGAGATGGCGATCGACAGGACATAGCCGATCAGCGCGACCCGGAGCGTCGCCCAGACATGCTCGGCCCAGCGGCCGGTCGAAACCGCGTCGAAGCCGCCGAGGATGCGGGTCGGCGCGGGCAGCACGAAGGACGGGATCTCGAACAGGCGGCAGGAGGCCTCCCAGACGAGGATGATGGCGACGAAGGTCGCGGCCGGCAGGACGCCGGGCGTCTGCACGAACCACGCCGACCAGGAGCGGCCCGGCATGGCCGCTTCAGGCGGCGCGCTTGAGGAGGAGACCGCGGAGGTGTCCGACATAGTCATGCATGGCCTTCTGGTTGCTGGTCTCGATGCCGCGCGGGCGCGGCAGGTCGATGACGAGGTTCTCGACGATGTGGCCGGGGCGTTCGCTCATGACGAGCACGCGGTCGGCGAGCAGCACCGCCTCGCTGATCGAATGGGTGATGAACATCACGGTCTTGGGCTGCGCTTCCCAGATGCGCAGGAGTTCGAAGCCCATCTCCTCGCGCGTCAGGGCGTCGAGCGCCGAGAAGGGCTCGTCCATCAGGAGGATGTCGGGGTTCATGAACAGCGCCCGGGCGATGCCGACGCGCTGCTGCATGCCGCCGGAGAGTTCGGCCGGCAGGCGCGCCTCGAAGCCGGCCAGCCCCACCTTCTCGATGATGATGCGGGCATTGGCCCGGTCCTCCGGGGTGACGCGGCCGGTCTTGTGGCGGACCGGGAAGACGACGTTGTCCTCGACATTGGCCCAGGGCAGCAGCGTCGGCTTCTGGAAGACGATGCCGATGTCGTCGCGCGGTTCGGCGACGGGCAGGCCGAAGACCGAGACGACGCCGCTGGTCGGGCGGATGAGGCCGGAGGTGAGCCGCAGCAAGGTGGACTTGCCGCAGCCCGAGGGACCGAGGACCGCCACGAATTCGTGGCGGCCGATGGACAAGTCGACGCCGCGCAGTGCCTCCAGCGCGCCCGACGCGGTGCGGAAGACCTGGCCGACGTCGGAGAATTCGATGGCGGGCTGCGCGGCGGTCATGGCGTCAGTTCCCGGGCATGAAGCTGCGGTCGACGATCGTCTCGGGATCGAGCTTGGCCGGATCGAGGCCCTGTGCCGCCGAGACGCGTTCCCAGGTCGCGGCGAGACGGCTGGATTCCAGAGCGCCGAGACCGTCCTTGTCGGTGACCTCGTTGAAGACGAGCACGCTGGCGTCCTTCCAGGAGCCCTCGACGTTCTCGACCGACAGTTCCGGCACGATCGCCGCCACGGCCTCGGCCGCCTCGCGCGGGTTCGCCTTGGCGAATTCGACCGACTTCTTGAAGGCGGCGATGAAGCGCCTGGCGACGTCCGGCCGCTCGGTCAGGAACTTGTCGGAGGCGAGCAGCGATGCGGAATAGAGCTCGAGGCCGGCGGCCGACCACGGCAGGATGGTGAGTTCCTTGCCCGCTTCCTTCGCCTGGCCCGTGTAGCGGGCGACGTCGGTGAGCCAGGCGATGATGACGTCGGTGCCGCCGGTCATCAGCATCGGGCCGAGCGCGCCGGGATCCGTCTTGGTCAGGGTGATGTCGGCTTCGGTCAGGCCGATGTCGGCGAGCACCAGCGGCAGATAGATGTTGGATTCGGTGAAGGGCGAGGTGGCGACGGTCTTGCCCTTGACGTCCTCGATCGTCTCCATCGTGCCCTTGATGGTGTAGAAGGCATGCGGACCCTTGTTGAAGATCGAGAAGACGGCCGTGACCGGCACGCCTTCGCCGGCCTTGGCGGCCATCAGCGCGCCGATGCCGGCCGAGCCGATGTCGGAGACGCCGGTGGCCATCTTGGTGATCGCCTCGGACGAGCCGCGGCCGCCCTCGATGGTGACGTCAAGGCCTGCGTCGGCGCAGAAGCCCTTCTGGATGCAGACGTAGATCGGCGCCTTGTCGCCGCCGGGCAGCCAGTCGAGCTGGTAGACGACCTTGTCGGCCGCCTGGGCGGCGGTGACCGCGGCCGTCGCGGCAAAAACGCCGCCGAGCAGAGTACGAGCGATGGATTTCAGCATTCCGGGATTCCCCTGTTGAAGAGATGGAGTGCCGACGCGACGGCTCCCCGCCCGGGACGAGCGGACGGCGGACGTGGTTCGGGTCGCGTTTCGGCAGGCAGAGTCAGAAGCGGCATGTCATGCCCTTGGCCAGCAAGATCATCGGTGCCGAGCAATGTCCCGGGCCTTTCCGCCCTGACCGCTTCTACTCGTCCCACACCATGCATGAGCCGTGCCAGTTTCCGGGACGACGGATCCGCCGGGACTCGAGGGTCCGCTATCGGGGGGGAGTGCCGCCGCGTTGTGCAGGCGACGGTGATGGCTGATCAAGAAATGAGCATGCAAGATGATGTGCCTAATGCATGTTCATGCCGGTCTTGCCTGGGCGGCCGGGCGGCGTTAGGACTGGCGGGAACAGAGGGGATTTTCGCATGCCGACAAGCGCAGACCGGGATATCGAACTGCTTCGCCGCACGATCGTGCTGGCGACCGAATCGCGCGGGCGCGGGGACCATCCCTTCGCCGCCCTGCTGGCCGATGCCGACGGCAACGTGCTGCTGGAGGCGATGAACACCTGCGGCACGAAGGGCGACCGCACGGGCCACGCCGAACGCAATCTGATGACGGAGGCGTCGCTGAAGTTCAGCGCCGAGTACCTGGCGGACTGCACCATGTACACGAGCGCGGAACCCTGCGCGATGTGCGCGGGTTCGGTCTACTGGGCGGGTGTGGGGCGCGTGGTGCACGGGATGAGCGAGAAGGCGCTGAAGGACCTGATCGGCCCCGATCCGGAGAACCTGACGATGGACCTGCCCTGCCGTACCATCTTCGACGCCGGACAACGCAGGGTCGAAGTGGTGGGGCCGCTGCTTTCGGACGAATCGGCTGTGGTGCACGACGGTTTCTGGACGCCTGCGCGCTGACGTCGGCGCCGGCGTCACCGCCGATGCAACATATTCGCGAAGTTGACGTTTCGTCAGCATGGACCCGCTCGCGAGACGGGTCTAATGTCGTTGCTCATCATTGCCGGACTTCTGGAGACGCAGCCTGTTTCGAAATGCCGATCTCCATGCGCTGGATCTTGGAGCCCTGTTCAACGCCTCGCCGAATGCCTACGTCATCTTCGACGAAGCGCTGACGATCGTCGGCTGCAACGAGTCCTACCTGAAGGTCGTCGGCCGCGCGGCCAGTCATGAGATCGTCGGGCACTACCTGTTCGACGCGTTCCCCAGTTCCACCGACAGCGCCAGCTACCGCCTGCTGCGCCGCTCCCTCGACCGGGTGCTGGCGACGCACGAGCAGGATCACATCGCGGTCATTCCCTACGATACCTCGGAGCCGGGCGAGCCGCCCAACATGCGCTACTGGAGCGCGACGCACACGCCGATCTTCGATCGCGACGGCACGTTCCGCTACATCCTCCAGCATACGGTCGACGTCTCCGAGCTGCAGCGGCTGCGCGAACGCGGGGCGCACGAGCTGTTCGTGGAAGCCGGCGTGCTGCATCGCGCGCGCCAGGTGCAGGCAGCGAACCAGGCGATCGACGCCGAGCGCGAACTGCTGCGCGACATGTTCAAGCAGGCGCCGGGCTTCATCGGCATCCTGGCCGGTCCGGCGCATACCTTCCTTCTGGCCAACGACGCCTATCGCAGCCTCGTGGGCGGCCGGGAACTCGTCGGGCTGACCGTCGCGCAGGCGCTGCCCGAGGTGGTGGGACAGGGCTTCATCGACCTGCTGGACCAGGTCTATGCCTCGGGCGAAGCCTATATCGGCAAGCAGGTGCCGGTGATGCTGCGGCAACTCGGCGATGCGGTGCCGGTGAAGCACCATATCGACTTCATCTACCAGCCGATCCTGAGCGAGGATGGCGACGTGAGCGGCATCTTCGTCCAGGGTCACGACGTGTCGGACCAGGTGGAGGCCGAGCGCCTGCAGTCGCTGCGCCACCGCGAGCTCGGCCACCGGCTGAAAAACCAGTTGGCCATGGTCCAGGCGATCGTCAACCAGACGATACGGGGTTCGAACGACATCGCCACCGCCGGCGCGACGATCGCCGGGCGGCTGCAGGCCCTGTCGCGCGCGCATGAGAGCCTCGTCACCGGGACGACCGGCCTGACATCGGTGCGGGAGATCGTGCGGATGACCGCCGAGATCCACGAGCACGGACAGCTCCAGCGCTTCCGCATCGAGGGGCCGGACGTCGAGATCGCCTCGCGCCCGGCGCTGTCGCTGTCGCTGATCCTGCACGAGCTGACCACCAACGCGGTGAAGTATGGCGCGCTGTCGAGCGAAAACGGCCGCGTCCACGTTGCATGGGACGTGTCGGGCGCCGAGGACGCTCGACGCTTCACGCTCTCCTGGCGGGAGACCGGAGGGCCGACGGTCTCGCCGCCGTCGCGCAGCGGGGCGGGGACGCGGCTGATCCGGGCCGGCCTTGCCGGAACCGTCAGCAGCGCCGTGACCGTCGACTTCGAGGCGGCGGGAATCCTGTGCCGCATCGAGGCCGACTTCACCAGCATGGGCGAGGAGCCCGACTAGCGAAGGCCGCGTTCTTCGGGCTTCGCCGCATCCTCGCCAAGATCGTTTCCAAGAACGGGATTGCACGCGGCGCGTCGCCGGGGGGCGACGGGAATGCCCGGAGGTTGCATGGCCGGGATGCCGATCGACGTGGAGAGGGTGAGGCTGGCCGGAGATCCCGATGAAGGGATGCCGCCCTGGCGCGTCCTCCTGGTTTCGCTCGCGCTTCATCTCATCGTGCTGTCATTCGCGATGCTTCTCGGACCCGAACGGCGACTTCCGCCTTCCGCGGAGCAGACGGTGAGCGTCGAGATCCTGGTCGAGGCGCCGCCGGCGCCGCCGGCGGCAAGCAAGGCGCAAGCTGAAGGCGAGCCTGTCGCGGCGCCCGAGGCGGCGTCCGAGCCGCCGCAGGCTTCGCAGGGCCGAGCGGCACAGGATGGCGCGATGGTGCGTGCGAGAACCATGCTCGCGGCCCGCGCGCTCGCCGATCCGCGCAGCCGGGAGGCGCTGCACGAATGGCGCCGGCTCTATCCGGACGAACGGATCATCCAGCTGTGCAACCTGGAGGCCATGGAGCAGGTCCATGCCTGGAAGCCGGCGTTCGAGCCCGATTTCGTCGTCGCCTACGCGATGGGCGACATCGCGCTGACCGGCTTCACCCTGGTGGCCGACGGCGCGGCGCTGCGCGACCATCAGGCCTGGTACAACATGCGCTACCGGTGCGAGGTCGCCGCCGACATGGAGGCGGTGGTGGCGTTCGAGTTCGTGCTGGGCGAGGCGATCCCGGAAAGCGAATGGGCAGAGCACTATCTTGCGGCCGACGACGGTCCGGCGGATTGATGGCGGCGACGACGGCGCAGGGATGGACGGAGCGATGCGGATCGAACTTGCAGATGGCGACAGCCGGGCGGTGATCGCCCGGCGCGGCGCGGAACTGGTGCACTGGTCGGTCGGCGGATGGCCGCTGACATGGGCGCCCGACTCCGCGGTGTGGCCGTCGGTGAGCCCGATCCTGTTTCCGGTGGTGGGCTGGGCGCGGGGCGGGACGGTGCGGATCGACGGACAGGCCTATCCGATGCCGGTGCACGGCTTTGCGGCTGGGCTCGACTTCGAGATCGTCGACCATGACCGGCGTCAGGCGGTGCTTAGGCTCTGCGAGAGTGCGGCGACGGCCGTCCACTACCCCTTCCGGTTCGGCCTCACGCTGCACTACCGGCTGGAGGGACCGTCGCTTGCGGTGGACTTCGCCGTCGAGAACCGGGACGGCCGCGCCATGCCCTATGCGCTCGGCATCCACCCCGGCTTCCGATGGCCGCTCTCGGGAGATGAGCGTGAGGGTCATTCGATCACGTTCGAAGCCGCCGAGGAGCCTTCCGTGCCGGTGATCGCGCCGGGCGGGATGTTTTCGGAGGAGCGCCGGCCGGTCCCGCTCGACGGGGGGCGGCTGGCGCTGACGGATGCCGTGCTGGCGCAGGAGGCGCTGTGCTTCCTTAGTGTCGGCAGCCGGAGCCTGCGCTACGGCGCGCCGGACGGATCGCGACTGCGCGTCGATTGGGAGGATTTCGCGCATTGCGCGATCTGGTCTCGGCCGCCCGCACCCTTCGTCTCGATCGAGAGCTGGACCGGCCATGGCGATCCGGTCGGCTTCTCGGGCGAGCTTGCCGACAAGCCGTCGATGCGGTTGCTCGGGCCGGGCGAAATCCGGCGGCACGCGGTGCGCTACGGCTTCGAGGCGCCGGTGGGCGAAGCCTAAAGCGTGTCGCGATCTTTCAGATTCGCTCCGCACGCTTCAGGTCGTTGTTTTCGCGCATTTTTCACCCGAAACCGGTGCCCACTTTCGGGAGACATGTTTTAGTCGACCAGCGTCACGAAGCTCGGCGACAGCGGCGTCGCGGCGAGGTCGAGGAGCGCCAGCGTCACCGGCAGCTGGAAGCGGCGCGGGCCGCAGCTTCCGGGGTTGAGATGGAGGACGCCTGCCAGCTTCTCGGCGCCGGGGCGGTGCGAATGGCCCGACACGACGAGGTCGACGCCGTCGGCGGCGGGGTCGCCGGCCAGCGCCTTGCGGTCGTGCAGCATCAGGATGCGGCGGCCGGCGAGGGTCAGGCGGACGGTTTCCGGGTAGACCTGCGCCCAGCCCTGGGTGTCGATATTGCCGCGGATAGCGGTGACCGGGGCGATCGTGCCGAGGGTCGGCACGATGTCCGGGCGTCCGATGTCGCCCGCGTGCAGGATGTGCTCGACGCCCGCCAGGGCGGCAAGGACTTCGGGCCGCAGGAGCCCGTGGGTATCGGAGAGGATCCCGATCCGCATCAGGCCGTGATCCGGCCGATCCATTGGGCGGCCGTCCGGGCCATCGTGTCCAGATGATCGGCGGCGGTGAAGCCGGAGACCGACTTGCGCGGCTTCAGGTCGTGGTCCCCGTCCTCCAGCCAGAGCATCTCGATCGACGATGACAGGCGGTAGGCTGCGACCTCCTCGCGCGTGCCGAAGGGATCGCGCGTGCCCTGGCAGATCAGGGCCGGCGTCGCCATCCCTTCCAGATGGGCGGTGCGCAGCCTGTCGGGCTGGCCGGGCGGATGGAAAGGGTAGCCGAGGCAGAGCAGGCCGGCGATGCGCCCTGCGGCGAAGACCTCGTCGGCGAGCATGGATGCGACGCGTCCGCCCATCGATTTGCCGCCGATCACCAGCGGCCCGGCAGTCGCCAGCGCCTCGATCGCCGCGCGGTATTCGGGCAGCAGGGTCTCGGCGCGGGGCGGCGGCTTGCGCGCGCCGCTGCGCCGTGCGGCCATGTAGGCGAACTCGAAGCGCGCGACCCGCAGGCCGGCTCCGGCCAGGGCCTTCGCGATGGCGCTCATGGCCGGCGCATCCATCGGCGCGCCCGCGCCGTGCGCGAGAAGCACGGTCGCCGCTGCGCCGTCCGGGCCGTCGAGGATGAAATCGGTCGCCATGTGCGCCTCCGTTCCCGGAAGGCTAGAGGCGCGGCGACCGCGGCGCAACCGCAGGAGCGGTCAGACGCTCGCGAGTTCCTTGGCGTGCAGCCAGTCGGCGTGGCGCGGCGCCTTTTTCGTGCGGCTCCACTCTTCCAGCATGTCCCACTTGACGGCGTCGAGCCGCTTGATCAGGGCCTCTTCCTGCGGGTCCGGGCAGGCGAGTTCGATGCGGTGGCCGCTCGGGTCGAAGAAGTAGATCGAGTGGAAGATCGAGTGGTCGGTGACGCCGAGCACGTCGACGCCGTTCTTCTCCAGGTGCTCCTTGTAGGCGACGAGTTCGTCGCGATCCTTGACCTTGAAGGCGATGTGCTGGACCCATTTCGGGGTGTTCTCGTCGCGGCCCATCTCCGGCTTCGTCGGCAGCTCGAAGAAGGCGAGCACGTTGCCGTTTCCGGCATCGAGGAAGACGTGCATGTAGGGGTCTGGCTCGTGGGTGGAGGGGACGTGATCCTCGGCGATGGCCAGCACGAAGCCCATGCCGAGCATCTTCGTGTACCAGTCGACCGTCTGCCTGGCGTCGCGGCAGCGGTAGGCGACGTGATGAATTCCGGCGAGTTTCATGGCATGTCCTCCAATTGGTTGCGACTGTAACTAATTGGAGGCGCACAGGCCGGCCTTGATCCAGATCAAACCTGCGCACCAGGATCGGCCGGGACGGCGGATGCGGATCAGCGCGCCAGGCCGAGCGGTACGGAGAAGGACCAGCTGTTCCGGCCGGCGCCGGTCGGGATCGGCGGAAACGGCGCGGCGCGGCGCACCGAGGCGAGCGCGGCCTGGTCGAGGTCCGGCGAGCCGGAACTCTGGCTGATGCGGACCGAGCCCAGCCCGCCATCGGCGGTGACGACGAAGGAGACGTGCACGTCGCGTTGGGCGCCGCGACGGGCGCCGCGCGAAACCGACCGCACGGCGCGGCGCAGCTTCGAGGTGACCTGGCCGGGATAGTTGGAAACGGCGGCATTGCCGGCCTGGCCGCCGCCCTGTCCGGTGCCGCCGGCGGCTGCATTGCCGCGCTCGCTGCCGTCGGCCTGGCCGCGGCGCGAATCGCGGTCCTGCTTGCCGCCGGAGCCAGTGGGGCGCTGGCGCGCGGGCTTCCGCTGCGCGCGCGGTTCCTCGACCACGGGCCGGACGACGGCCTCGCGGACGACCGGCGGTTCGGGCACCACCGGTGGCTCGGGACGGGCGGTCGGCAGCGGAACGTCCTCCGGCAACGGAATCTCGTCCACGGCATCGACCGTCTCGACGGGTTCCTCCGGCTCGAGCGCCTCCGCCACCGGCGGAACGACCGCCAGCGCGGTCTCGATCTCGGGTGCCGGCTTCGGCTCGACCTGCGGCTCGGCGACGTCCGGTTCGACGGCCTGAAGGGTCTCGGGTTCGGCCTGCACCGGTTCATCCACCGGTTCGACCGGGCGGGCCTCCGTGGCGCGCGGGGTTTCCGCCGGTGTCGTCTCGGGTTCGACCGGCACCGCTTCGGCCACGGGCTCAACCTCCTCGACCTCGTTCTCCGGGACAATCGCTGCCGCTGCCGCTGCGGCGACGTCGACGGGTTCCGCGGTCTCGGCCGGTTCGACCGCCTGGGCCGGCAGGTTCACCTGGGCAGGCAGGGTCTCGTCCGGCTCGATCGCCTCGACGATGGGCGAAGGCGCGGCCTGCACGGGTTCGGCCGTGACGGCCTCTGCCGGCGACGGCGGCTCGACGGTCTCGACGGCGGGCGCTTCCACCGCTTCGGCGGCGGGCGGCGGCTGCACGGGTTCGGCCATCGCCGTCTGCGTCGGCGCAACCGGTCGTTCGGACGGCTGCGGCTCGAGCGGCTCTGCGACGTCCTGAACCGGCGGGGCGACGTCCGGCTCGATGTCCTCGCCCGCCGAGATGGCGTCCTCCATGGAGCCGAGGAGCGCGATCTCCATCGAGGCCGAGCCTGCGATCTGGATCTCGTCCGGCTTCTCGCGGAGCAGCCAGGCGGCCGCGCCGGCATGCAGCACGCCGGACACAAGAATGGCGGTCGCCCATTTCAGGCTGCGTCTCATGGCATCGTCCGTTCGGTGACGACGGTGATCCGGGTGGCGCCGGCGTCGCGCAGTTCGCCGACGATGGCGATCAGCCGCTCGGCCGGCAGGTCGCGGTCGGCCGCGATCTTCACCGTCACCGGGTCTTCCGGAAGCAGCAGTTCCTTCTGGCGGACGGCGGCGACGTAGCCGGGCGCGGTCACCTCGTCGCCGCGCGAGCGCATGATGCCGTCGGCGGTGACGAAGAGCGCGTCCGGCGGCTCGGCCTGCTCGGATTGCAGCGTCGAGATCAGCGTCACGTCCTTGTCGAGCGGCGGTGTCAGGGTGCCGGCGATCAGGAAGAAGATCAGCATCAGGAAGACCACGTTGATCAGCGTGATCGTGCTTTCCTGCGGGTTGCGCTTCGGGGGGCGGGCCAAGTGCATCGGTTCACCTCGCGACCTGGAGATTGAGGCGCGTGGCGCCGCGGATCGCCTCGACCGCGCCGACGAGCGCCTGCGAGGTCAGCCCTTCGCGCACGAGAATGACGGCCGACGCCGCACCCGCATCCTGCAGCCGGGTCAGCTCGGCAAGCGCCGCGTCGCGCGGCAGGCGCAGGCCGTTGACCGACCATTCCTCGTCGACGAGGCGGATGATCACGTCGGGTACGCCGCCCGACGCACCCTGGCCGGCGCGGCCGCCGGTGATCTCGACTTCGGCGAACTTGGCGAAGGTCGAGGTGAGCATGAAGAAGAGCAGGAGCAGGAAGATCACGTCGATGAGCGACGTGACCGAGATGGGCCTGCGCCTGCGCCCGGTTGCGGCGTCAATGCGCATGGGCCGGTGCCGCCATCATCGGCGCGGACGGCTGGGCGTTGCCGGAGGCGGCGCGAAGGTCGCCCATCGCCGTCTGGGAAAAGAAGCTGGTGGCGGTGGTCTCGATCGCCACGCGCTCGTTCTCGACGCGGGTCTCGAACCAGGTGAGCACGAGCGAGACCGGCATGGCGACGGCGAGACCGGCCGCCGTGGTGAGCAGCGCGACCCAGATGCCGCCGGCGAGGATCGACGGATCGACGGCGCTACCGGCGCCCTGAAGCTGGCGGAAGGCCTCGATCATGCCGAGCACGGTGCCGAAAAGGCCGAGCAGCGGCGCGATCTGGGCGATGGCGTCGAGCGCGCGGAAGCCGCGCTGGAGGTCGTGCAGGCGCCCGAGCGCCACGCGCCCGACCTCTTCCTCGACGATCTGCCGGGGAAGATTGCGGCCCATCGACAGCCGCATGGCGGTGGCGAGGGCGGCGCCGACCACGGACCGGTCCTCTTCCGCCACGCGCCGCGCCTCGACCGCATTGCCGTGCACCCAGAGATACATGGCGCGCTCGGACCGGCCGTGGAAGCCGACGCGCTCGCGCCAGAACTGCACGAGCTTGAGGAGGATCAGCGCGAGCGCGATCACCGACAGCACGAGGAGGATGACGACGACGGGGCCGCCCAGCGCCAGGAGGTCGCGCATCTGCTGGATCATGTCATCGGTCATGGCGTGGTTTCCGTCGCTCGTCCGTTCAGGGGATTGCGACCGCGCCAGGTCGGCGCGGTCGATGCGGTCAGCTGCCGAAGGAGATGTCCGACTTCGTCTCGGCCTTCAGGTTGCGGATGCAGTCCGAGGGCTCGACGCCCTCGCCCTCGCAGGCCACCGCATCGTTGACCAGCACGCGGCCGATGCCGGCGCAGTCGGCGTTCGGCAGGTCGAACTGGCGCACCTTGGTCTTGCCGGAAGGCAGGTCCTTGAAGTCCAGAACGGTGAGGCGGTCGACGAGACCGGCCTGGTTGAACAGGACGATCTCGAAGGCGGCGCGGTCGAGCGCCGCGCCGAGGCCGTTCTCGACCACGAAGGTCAGGCGGCAGCCTGCCGTGGACGGCTCCAGCCCGTTGAACTCGAGCCGGAGCGAGGGGGCGGACGCCGGCTCCTGGGCCAGTGCCGCCCCGCCCGCCGGCAGCGACACCGCCAGGAACGCGGCCAGAATGCGTCGGGATACCGCTGCCGTGGTCATCTTACCATCCGATCTGCTTGGCGAGGGAGAGCTTGAACGTCCGGCCGATGGCGCGGTCGTTGTTCAGGAACTCCTTGTAGTCCTGGTCGAAGAGGTTATCGACGCCGGCATTCAGCTCCCAACCCTTGAGCTGGCCGTCCTCCGGCTTCCAGGCGAGGAAGACGTCGTGGATGTCGAAGGCCGTCGAGTAGCGGGTCGAGGTGGTGTTGGGCGCCGGCAAAGGTCCATCGGAGTTGCGGACCGAATCCTGCGGTCCGGCGACGATGCGCGCTCGCCAGCCGATCTTCAGGCCGTGCTGCGGCAGCTTGCCGCCGAGCGTGAGGGCCAGTTCGTGCGGCGCGATGGTGTCGAGATATGAATCGTCGCTCTTGTCCTTCCCTACGACGTAGGAATAGGCGGCGTTGGCGAAGACGTAGTCGCTGTCGTAGGCGGACTCGATCTCGAAGCCGTAGATTTCCGCCTGGTCGATATTGACGTAGCCTTCGCGGTTGTTGTTGCCGGAGACGAAGGGCGAGTCGAGTTTGATCAGGTCGGTCACGTCGTTGTAGAAGCCGGTGACCTTGATCTGAGCGGCATCGCCCGCCTGGACCAGATCATACCCCGACAGAGCGAAACCGGCCTCGAAGTTGTTCGACTTTTCCTTCTCGAGGCTCAGGCTCGGCAGGAACGTCGCCGATGAACTGGTGGTCGAGAACACCTCGTCGATGGTCGGGAAACGCTCGGTGTGGGCGATCGAGCCGAAGATGGCGATGGTGTCGTTGAACTTGTAGTGCGCCGCGATCTTCGGCGAGATGGCGGTGTCGTCGGAATCGCCCGGAACGTTGCCGTTGTAATCCACCACGCCGTCGCCCGGCGACAGCCGGTGCCAGTCGAGCCGGATGCCGGGGATGAGCGTCAGCTTCTCGTTCCAGATGAACTCGTTCTGGACGAAGACGCCGGTCTTGAGATCGGTGCCCTCGGGGTGGAACCTGACTGGCAGCAGGTCGCCGTTGTTGAGCCAGGCTTCGGCGACGCGCGACTGGTAGGTGGTCTGCGAGCCGAAGGTCAGGTAGTTCTCCCAGTTCGCGCCGCTCCACTCCATGGTGTTCTGGGCGTTGAACTGCCAGGTGTCGTAGGCGTAGTCGGAATCGCAGACGATCGCGAAGGATCCGGCCGAGCAGGAGGAGCGCAGGTCGGCGTTGCGCTGCTCGTTGCTGGTGCTGGAGTAGGAGGCCGAGACCTTCAAGTCCAGCATGTCGTTGTCGGAGAAAGGGTTCTCGTAGGAGAGGATCGCCGTCTGGTCGATGACATGGCGGTCGACCAGGCCGAAGAACGAGGCGGTGCTGGTCTGCGACAGCTGCTGGTCGTCGAGGTTCGAGTTCCAGCGCTGGTAGGAGGCGCTCATCCTGCCTTCGTCGCCGACGTCGAAGGTGCTCTTGATCAGGCCGGACCAGGCCTCGAAGTTCGAGCCGACGACCTCGTTTCCGGCTCCGTCCTCATAGGTGTCGGCCTGGCGGTAGTTGCCGGTGATCAGCAGGTCGGCGCCGTTGGCGAAGCGCTGCGCAAAGGTGGAAGAGGACAGCCAGGAATTGCCATTGCTGCTCCAGCTCGACTTCAGCCGCACGGCTGTCGTCTCTCCCTCGGCGATGAAGTCGGACGCGTCCTTGGTCTCGAAATTGATCACGCCGCCGAGCGCGCCCGACCCGTAGAGGGTGGACGAGGCCGGGCCGCGCAGGACCTCGACGCGCTTGTAGAGTTCGGGATCGGAGAAGAACGAACCGAGGCGGTACTGCTCGTAGAATTTCTGCACGCCGTCGACATTGATGATGATGCGTCCGCCGTCACCGGCGTTCTCCGGGGCACCGATGCCGCGGATGTTGAAGCTCTGGCCGAGCAGGCGGTCTGAGCCAGTCACGTTGACGCCGGGGATCGAGCGCATCACGTCGCCGATGGTCTGCGGCTGCAACTGGTCGATGTCTTCCTGCTCGACCACGGTGACGGACTGCGGCGTGTCGATCGCCACCTTCTCGACGCCCGCGCCGAGAATCAGGCGCTGCAGCGCGGTGACGCGTTCCTGCTTCTGTGCGGTCGTCTCGACCGGCGCATCCGTGTTGTCCTGTGCATATGCGATGCCGACCGTGGCGGCGGCGCACAGTGCGGCGCTCCCCAGCAGTCTCGTTGCGTTCCGGCTCAGCAGCCCCATACCCCATACTCCTGGTTGTTCGGATTCACGCTGGCTGGCCCCTGGCTTGCTCGCTTGTCATATCCGGTCGAATGCGAGAAATATGAGTCACGCACTCCGGTATTGCGTTCCGTATTAAACCTGATAATAGCTGTCAAGAAATCAATCGTGCTTTCCGACACGCCCAGCCAGCCCGACGGCGAGCCAGGTGCGAACAGAGGTCCCGTCAGCCATGACCCGACACTTCAATCGTGCCGACTTCACCGATCGCCGTGAGCGGGCGCCCTATGCCGCGCCGCACGACCAGGACCGCCAGCAGCGCACCTACGAGGCCGCGCGGCCGCAGGTGCGCACCCTGACCAGCCAGTCGCTGTTTCTGGGCGAGCACGAGATCGGGATCGAGCACCACGGCGCCTTCTACCGTCTCAAGATCACCCGCCAGGGCAAGCTCATCCTCAACAAGTAGGTGTCTGAATGACCTCGACGACCACCAAGCCCTCTCCGGCCGAGATCCGCCGTGCGCGCACGGACAATCCGAAAGCGCGGGAGCGCGACGTGGCCAAGCAACTCGGCATCTCGGAGGCCGATCTCGTCGCCGCGTCCTGCGGTGCCGGGGTGCGGCGCATCCGTGCCGACGTCGACGCCTTCCTCACGGGCGCGCCGGCGCTCGGCGAGGTGATGGCGCTGACGCGCAACGAGAGCGCGGTGCACGAGAAGATCGGGGCCTACGAGAAGCCGGTGCTGGGCAAGCATGCGTCGATGGTGCTGGGATCGCAGATCGACCTGCGGATCTTCCCGCGCGACTGGGTGCATGGTTTCGCCGTGGAGAAGGGCGAGGGCGCGGACATCAAGCGCAGCCTGCAGTTTTTCGACGCCGCAGGCGAGGCGGTGCACAAGCTGCACCTGCGCGACGCCTCCAACGTCGAGGCCTACGAGACGCTCGTGGCGTCGATGCTGATGGAAGATCAGTCCGACGCGGTCGAGGTGGCCGCGAAGCCGGTGAAGATCGCCGACAACGACGACGCGGCCCGGCCGCATGCCGACGACCTGCGCGACCGGTGGAGCCGAATGACCGACGTGCACCAGTTCGTCAGCATCCTGCGCGACCTGAAGCTGTCGCGCCGGCAGGCGGTGGAACTGGTCGGGCCGGAATTCGCCTGGCGCATCGACGACGAGGCGGTGCCGGCGATGATGCGGCTTGCCGCCAACGAGGCGCTGCCGATCATGTGCTTCGTGGGCAATGGCGGCTGCATCCAGATCCACTCCGGACCGATCGCCGAGATCAAGCCGATGGGGCCGTGGATCAACGTGCTCGACCCGACCTTCCACCTGCACCTGCGGACCGACCGCATCACGGACGTGTGGGCCGTACGGAAGCCGAACGTCGACGGGCACGTCTCGTCGATCGAGGCCTATGGCGCCGACGGCTCGATGATCATCCAGTTCTTCGGCCAGCGGAAGGAAGGATCGGACGAGCGGCGCGAATGGCGCGGCATCGTCGAGGGCCTGCCGCGCGTCCAGCAGTCGTCCGCAGCCTGAGGAGATTTTCATGACCGTATCGAACCCGCGGCGCATGCTTCGCCGCGCCGGCGCCGTCTGCTTCACGCTCGGCCTCACTCTGGTGCCGCTGGTGGCACCGGAACGCGGCGACACGGCACGCGCCTCGCAGGTCGAAACCATTCCGGCCGAAGCGAAGCGCATCGTGTCGGTCGGCGGGTCGCTGACCGAGATCGTCTATGCGCTGGGTGCGCAGGACCGGCTGGTCGCGCGCGATTCCACCAGTACCTTCCCCGTCGAAGCCGAGGCGCTGCCGGATGTCGGCTACATGCGGGCGCTGTCGCCCGAAGGCGTGCTCTCGGTGCAGCCGGACGCGATCCTGCTGCTCGAGGGCAGCGGCCCGCCCGAGGCGGTGGAGGTGCTGCGCAAGGCGAGCGTGCCGATGGTGTTCG
This sequence comes from Aquibium sp. ELW1220, assembly GCF_030398385.1. Taxonomy (GTDB): domain Bacteria; phylum Pseudomonadota; class Alphaproteobacteria; order Rhizobiales; family Rhizobiaceae; genus Aquibium. The sequence goes on from NZ_JAOAOQ010000024.1 coordinate 74,821, forward strand.
TGCCCGAGCGGTTCGACAGCGAGGGCATCCTGGCAAAGATCCGCGCCGTGGGCGAGGCGCTGGGGCTGGCGGATGAGACGAGGCGCTTCGAGGCGCAAGTGGCCGCCGATCTCGACGAGACCGCTGCCGCGACCGCCGACATCGCCCAGCGCAAGCGGGTGCTCTTCGTGCTCAGCCTGCAGGGCGGCAAGATCCTGGCCTCGGGCGAGGGCACGGCGGCGGCCGGCATCCTGGCGCTCGCGGGCGCCGAGAATGCCGTCGGCGGCTTCACGGGCTATCGCCAGCTGACCGACGAAGCCGTGATCGAGGCGCAGCCGGATGCCGTGCTGGTGATGGCGCGCGAAGGCGACCTTGCCATCTCGCGCGACGAACTGATCGCTCATCCGGCGATAGCAGCGACGCCGGCCGGGCAGAAAAAGGCGGTCGTCGCCATGGACGGGCTGTATCTGCTCGGCTTCGGACCGCGCACGGCCCAGGCCGCGCGCGACCTCGCGGCCGATCTTTACGGCGACCGTGCCGGCAACTGACGGTGCGGCGATGACAGACCAGGTGATGGACGCGCCGTCGGCCCTGCGCCGCCCCGAGGGCGACCGCAGCGGTCGCGCCCGGCTGGCGATCCTCCTCTGCGCAGCGATGCTGGTCGTGATCGCGATCGGCAGCCTCGGCTGGGGAGCATCGGACGCGTCCGCCCTCGGCGTCGTCCTCGACATGGTCACGGGCGGCGCCGACAGCGTGCCTGCCCGCGACCGCATCATCGTCTGGGACATCCGCCTGCCGCGGGTGATCCTCGGCATGCTGATCGGCGCGTCGCTCGCCGTTTCGGGTGCCGTCATGCAGGGCCTTTTCCGCAACCCGCTCGCCGATCCCGGCCTCGTCGGCGTCTCCGCCGGAGCGGGACTGGGCGCGATCGGCATCATCGTGCTCGGCGCGGGCGTGCTTGCGCCGGTGTCCGCTGCCTTCGGCATCTATGCGCTGCCGTTCGCGGCCTTCCTCGGCGGACTGGCGACGACCCTCATTCTCTATCGCGTCGCGACGCGGCGCGGCCAGACCTCGGTGGCGACCATGCTGCTTGCCGGCATCGCGCTCGGCGCGCTGGCGGGGGCTGCGTCCGGCCTGCTCGTCTACGTCGCAGACGACCGGCAGCTGCGCGACCTGACCTTCTGGAACCTCGGCTCGCTCGCCGGCGCGACCTGGACCAAGATCGCCGCGGCGGGTCCGATCATCGCGCTTTCGCTCGTCGCCTCGCCCTTCCTGGCGCGCGGGCTGAACGGGCTCAGCCTCGGCGAGACGACGGCCCATCACCTCGGTATTCCCGTCCAGCGGCTGAAGAACGTGGCGATCGTCATGGTGGCGGCGGCCGTCGGCGCCTCGGTCGCGGTGTCGGGCGGCATTGGCTTCGTCGGCATCGTCGTGCCGCATCTGCTCCGGCTCGCCATCGGCCCCGACCACCGCTACCTGCTGCCGGCATCGGCGCTGCTCGGCGCCTGCCTGCTGCTGGTCGCCGATGCCGTCAGCCGCACCATCGTGGCGCCGGCCGAGTTGCCAATCGGCATCGTGACGGCGGCCGTCGGCGCGCCCTTCTTCCTGTGGATCCTGCTGCGCCGCCGCGGGATCCTCGACCTGTGATGCCCGGAGACCCATCGTGATCGAAGCAACGGACGTGTCGGTCCACATCGGCGCCAAGCGGATCGTGACCGGCGCCGACTTCCAGGCCGCGCCCGGCGAGTTCGTGTCGATCGTCGGGCCCAACGGATCGGGGAAGACGACCTTCCTGCGCGCGCTGTCGGGCGACCTCGGCTACGAGGGGGAGATCGCCATCGGCGGCCGCGACATGAAGCGCATGAAGCCCTGGCAGCTTGCCAGCATCCGCGCCGTGCTGCCGCAGGCGGCGACGCTGGCCTTCCCGTTCACGGTGCGCGAGGTGGTGAAGCTCGGCCTGACGGCGGGTCGGTCCGGGGTGCTGCCGGGCGAGGACGAGCGGCTGCCCGAGCGGGCGCTGGCGAAGGTCGACCTCGAAGGGTTCGCCGGACGACTCTACCAGGAGCTGTCGGGCGGCGAGCAGCAGCGCGTCCAGCTGGCGCGGGTGCTCTGCCAGGTCTGGGCGCCGGTGCTCGACGGCGCGCCGCGCTACCTGATCCTCGACGAGCCGGTGTCCAGTCTCGACATCAAGCACCAGCTCGTCATCATGAACATCGCGCGCGACTTCGCCCGCCGCGGCGGTGGCGCGATCGCCATCCTGCACGACCTCAACCTCGCGGCGATGTATTCCGACCGCATCTACGTCATGCACAGGGGCCGGATCGCCGCCACCGGCACGCCGACCGACGTGCTGCGCGACGACCTGATCGCGCGGGTGTTCGAATGCGATCTCAGGGTGAATGAGCTGCCGCCGAGCGGCGTGCCCTACCTGCTGCCGCAATCGGTCGCGCGCACGGCCGGCTGAGCCGGGAAGCGCACGCCGACAGGAGGTCGTCGGGAAGGGCTGCTGCTCGCGTCGATCGTTTCGGGCGCCGGCCGGGATTTAAAAAAGTTGCTGCAAAGCCCGGTCCGAGCCGCTAGGGGATGGTTCCAGCGCCGGAAGAGAGGCACGTCAGTCGTCATGGTCGCTCCAGCAGGAGACACGTCGCGCGGGCCGGGCGTTCCCTCGGCGGCCGACGCGGTTCCGGCGTCTCCGGCCAGCCGGCTTCCCTCGCTGCTGTCGCGTCTCCCTGCGTTCCGCGCGACCGTCGAGAGGGCAACGACCCGCGAACGCGCGCTGGCCTATGCCTGTTCGCTGGCGATCGTCCTCGTCGCCATCGTCGCGCGGTTTCTGGTCGATCCCTACCTGCCGCCCGGCTTTCCCTACCTGACCTTCTTTCCCGCCGTGGTGCTCACCGGCTTCTTCTTCGGCATATACCCGGCGCTGATGAACACGGCGATCTCGGCGCTGGCCGCCTGGTACTGGTTCATCCTGCCGGCGGAGAGCTTTGCGCTGACGTCGCAGTCGATCACCGCGCTCTGCTTCTACTTCCTCGTCATCGGCATCGACCTCGGCCTGCTGCAGCTTCTGCTGACCGCCTATGCCGCGCAGGTGCGGGCGCGTGAGGAACTGACCCGACACCTGCAGATGCAGCAGCTGGTGTCCACGGAAGTCGATCACCGACTGAAGAACCTGCTGGCGACGATCGGCGGCCTCGTGGCCCTGTCGCAGCGCCATGCGGCCACACCGCAGCAACTCGGCTCCCAGATACGACAGCGCATCCAGGCGATGGGCCACTCGATCTCCCTGCTGCGCGGTTCGCCGCATGGCGGCAGCGCCGACATCCGCGAGGTGATGCAGGCGGCGACCGCGCCGCTGGGCGTGACGGAAGGGGAGAGGCTGGTCTTTCGCGGACCCAGGCTGGAACTGAAGGGCGAGGCCATCGTGCCGCTCAGCCTGATCCTGCACGAACTGGCCACCAATGCGCTGAAGTACGGCGCGTTGTCGGGGGAATCGGGCCGTATCCACATCTCCTGGCGCCGCCTGGACACGCCCCCGCAGGAACGCGACGCGCTGCCGCCGAAGACGATCGAGTTCGAGTGGCGCGAACAGGGCGGCCCGCCGGTCACCGCCCCATCGAGCCACGGCTTCGGCACCAATCTGATCCAGCGCATGGCAGGCAGCTTCGGCGGCGGCTCGAGTCTCGCCTACGAGCCGGACGGCCTCGTCGTTCGCATCGAGATGGATGCGCGGGGCATCCTGGCGGGCGGGGAGTAGATCCACCTCGCTTCGGAGACGGCGTTGGCCAGCCGGGTCGCCCCGCGCCCGCCCGGGCGTTGCGGGACCAAAGGCCGTCCGGGTGGACAGGACCCGCCGGAGGCGGCAAAGATGCGCCGGACCCGAGCCCCGGACAGAAAGCTGCATGCCCGACCAGACCCTTACCGATCGCCGCGACCGCGCCGCCAGGGGCGCTTCGAGGCGTTCCGGCCGCGCGCGGCGGGCTGGTGCCGCCATCGCGGTTCTCATCGGTGGCGCAGGGCCGGGGCTTGCCGCCTGTCCGCAGGAACTTGCCGTCTATACGGACCGCGACAAGGCTGCCTCCATCGAGTTCAGGCCCGTGGCGCCCGACGAGGCCATCTATACCGGGGAATTCCGCGTGCTCTTCTCCCAGAACGGGATCGTCGCCGACGGCATCGTGATGTGGACCGACGGTGTGCCGCGGCCGACGGGGATCGTCATGCACGACTGCCCCGAAGGCGACGTGACGGGCGCGGAACTCGCCGCCTGCACGATCTGGCAGGGCGTGATCTACGCCATCGACGCGGCGGGCGAGGTCGGCCTGCTGCCGCGGGAGGGGCCGGCGGCCGAGAGGCTGCTGCTGCCGGATTTCGGGCCTTCGGTGCGCCATTCCGCGCTCTACGGGGCGGACGGGATCAGCATCGTGCCCTGGGACGTCTTCGAGATCAGCGGGTGCCAGGAATGACGGACGGAAAACAGAACCTCCTGATCACCGGGGGCGGGCGCGGCATCGGCGCGGCGGTGGCCCGCCATGCGGCGCAGCGCGGCTGGCGGGTGGCGATCAACTATGCGCGGGATTCGCAGTCCGCCGACGCGCTGGTGCGGGAGATCGAGGCCGGCGGCGGCGAGGCTTTCGCCGTGCGTGGCGACGTCGGATCCGAGGACGAGGTGCTGACCCTGTTCGAGGCCGTGGACGCCCGCTTCGGCCAGCTGCACGGACTGGTCAACAGCGCCGGCATCGTGGCGCCAAGGGCGCGGCTGGACGAGATGGACTTTTCCCGGCTGGAGCGCATGATGCGTGTCAACGTCGTCGGCACGATGCTGTGCGCCCGCGAGGCGGTGAAGCGGATGTCGACGCGCCATGGCGGCGGCGGCGGGGCGATCGTCAACCTGTCGTCGGTGGCCGCGGCGCTGGGCAGTCCCTCGGAATATGTCGACTACGCCACGTCAAAGGGCGCGGTCGACACCTTCACTATCGGGCTGGCGCGCGAACTCGCGGAGGAGGGCATCCGCGTCAACGCGGTTCGACCCGGGATCATCGCGACCGAAATCCATGCATCGGGCGGGCAGCCGGACCGCATCGAGCGCATGAAAGGCTTCGTGCCGATGAAGCGGGAGGGCAGCCCTGACGAGATTGCATGGCCCATACTCTGGCTTTTGTCACGCGAAGCGTCCTATACGACGGGCGCAATTCTGGATGTCGGCGGCGGACGCTGAACGCGCGAACGAAAGGGTTTTCTCATGGCATATGATGTGGTTGTCATCGGAGGCGGGCCGGGCGGCTACGTCTGCGCCATCAAGGCCGCGCAGCTCGGCCTGAAGACCGCGGTGGTGGAGAAGCGGCCGACCTTCGGCGGCACCTGCGTCAACGTCGGCTGCATCCCCTCCAAGGCCCTGCTGCACGCGACCGAACTCTATGCCGAGGCCAGCCACGGCTTCGACGAGCTCGGCTTCACCGCGGGCAAGCCCGTGCTCGACCTGCCGAAGATGATGGCGCACAAGCAGAACACGGTGGACCAGAACACCAAGGGCATCGAGTTCCTGTTCAAGAAGAACAAGATCGACGGCATCCGCGGCACCGGCCGCATCGTCGGCGCCGGCAAGGTGGCCGTGACGGCGGAAGACGGCAGCGTCTCCGAGATCGAGACGAAGAACATCGTGATCGCCACCGGATCCGACGTCGCCGGCATCCCGGGCGTCAGCCTGGAGATGGACGAGAAGGTGATCGTCTCGTCGACCGGGGCCCTGGAGCTCGACGCGGTGCCCGGCCATCTCGTCGTCGTCGGCGGCGGGGTGATCGGGCTCGAACTCGGATCGGTCTGGGCGCGGCTGGGGGCCAAGGTGACGGTGGTCGAGTATCTCGACACGATCCTCGGCGGCATGGACGGCGAGGTTGCCAAGCAGTTCCAGCGCATTCTCGGCAAGCAGGGGATCGCGTTCAAGCTCGGCGCCAAGGTGACCGGCGTTGCGAAGAGCGAGGCGGGCGCGACGGTGACGTTCGAGCCCGTGAAGGGCGGCGAGGCCGAGACGATCGCAGCCGACGTCGTGCTGGTGGCCACCGGCCGAAAGCCCTTCACCGAAAGCCTCGGCTGCGAGGAGGCGGGCGTTGCGCTCGACGAGCGCGGCCGGGTCAAGACGGACGGCCACTTCAAGACGACGCTCGACGGCGTCTATGCCATCGGCGACGTGATCGTCGGGCCGATGCTGGCGCACAAGGCCGAAGACGAAGGCGTCGCGGTGGCCGAGATCATCGCCGGCCAGGCCGGACACGTGAACCACGACGTCATTCCGGGTGTGGTCTACACCAGCCCCGAGATCGCCTCGATCGGCAAGACGGAGGAAGAGCTGAAGAAGGCCGGGGTGGAGTACAAGGCCGGGAAGTTCCCCTTCTCGGCGAATGGACGCGCCCGCGCGATGCTGAAGACCGAAGGGTTCGTGAAGATCCTCGCGGACAAGACGACGGACCGGGTGCTCGGCGTGCACATCATCGGCCACGGCGCAGGCGATCTGATCCACGAGGCTGCGGTGCTGATGGAGTTCGGCGGGTCGTCCGAAGACCTCGCGCGCACCTGCCATGCCCATCCGACCATGTCGGAGACGGTGAAGGAGGCGGCGCTGGCCACCTTCTTCAAGCCGATCCACATCTGAACGGACGATCGACGCCCGTATGCGAAAGGCCCCGGCGCGCATGCACCGGGGCCTTTCGTTTGTTGCGGATCGAGGGCCGCGACTACTGCGCGGGCTGGACCGGCTCAGCCGGATCGGCCGGCTGGATCGGCGGCAGCGTCTCGTTCGCCGCCAGCGGGCTGGCGGTCGCCGGCGCATCGGGCGTGATCGAGGCGGTGGGAGCGTTGTCGGTCCCGAGCGGCTGCGTCACCCCGGGCGTGGTGACCGCGGCCTCGTTGTTGTCGGCGCCGCCCATGAAGCTGAAGGCGATGACTGCCAGGAGGACGATGGCCACCGCGAGCGTCGCTCCTGCGAGCCCGCGCGGGGCGGAAGACGCCTTCGGATAATCGCGCGGCTGGACGTAGGCCGGGTTGTCGCGGATCGCCGGGTCGTCATAGGCCAGCGGATCGTCGTAATCTCGATCGATCGCGCCGGGCACGACCGAATCGACGAGCCGTCCGGCGCTGCGGGGGTCAGGATCGCGGGGGTCGCGGGGATCTCGGTTGCCGGGATAAGCCATTGCACATCCTCCTGTGATTCCGTTTCGCAGGGACAACGGAGCCGGGAGGTGCCAGTTGCATCACGAAGCAATACAACCGACGGCAGGCGCGTGACAGACGCAGGCGGCGGGTCAGCCGGCCGGGGTGACGGTGTAGCCCGCCTTCCGCAGCATCTCCACCAGCCCTCGCTCGCCTGGAAGATGCAGGGCGCCGACGGCGATGAAGGCGCTTCCGGCGTCGAGCAGGGGAATTGCCCTGTCACGCATGGTCGCATTGCGCGTGTCGATCATCACGGTCTCGAAGGCTGCGTAGGCATCCGCATCGCCTTCCGGAAGCACCGCGCGAAACAGCGGCCAGATCATGCCGACGTTCTCGCGCTCGTAGAGAACGATCATGGTCTCGAAGATGTCCCGGATGCGGTCGCCGAGGTCGAGCGTGGCGATCAGACCGTCGATGTGCATGTCGAGCGGCAGCGAGGCCATCGCGTCGAGCTGGCCGATCATGGTCTCCAGGCCTTCGACCGGCTTCCCGTCGGCCTTCGCGTCCTCAGCGAGCTTGACGTCGAGGATCGGCAGGCCGGCCGCCTTGCGCGCCGTCTCGCAGGCCGGGATCGACAGCGTCGCGGCCAGCATCCAAGGTTTCATCCTGGCGACGCTGGCGGGCGGGATGCCGCGCGCCGACAGGGCGTCCTCGATGATCTTCGCCTTTTCCGGCGGCAGGCCGGAGGTGAGCGTGGTGCCATCCGTGTACATCATCAGGTCGGGCCGCTCGATCATCGCGGCCATCATCTTCGACTGGTCGAGGATGTCCGTGGTCTCGATGACGACGGTGCCGGCGCTTTCGTAGGCGGTGCGGGCCGCCTCGGTCAGGTCGGTCACCCGCGGGTCGGTCAGGTGCATGGTGCCGAACAGCCAGGAGGGCTCGACGCCGGGCTTCTCCACCTTCCACAGCAGGCCGGCGCCGTTGGGAACCGCCGCCGCTTCCGCCTGCAGTCTTGCGTAGGTGTCCGGCTGCCCGGTTTCGATCTGCGCGAGGAGGTCGCGCCCCGTGCAGGCGGCCACCTCGGCGCGGGCCTGGGAGACGAGCAGCAGCGTGGCGAGGAAGCCCAGCGCAAACAGCACGTTTGCGGCCGCAAGCAGGCGCAGGGCGAGACCGGAGAAGCTGCGAGGAGCGAAGATGCGTCGTGTCATGACGCCAGCCATAGCGCAACAAGACGGCCAAACCGTTAAGCCGAAACGGCAATTCGACGGCATCTGCATTCAGGCGCGGGGATGGGCGCTGTCGTAGATGTCGAGCAGGCGGCTGGTGTCGACGCCGGTATAAACCTGCGTGGTCGACAGGCTGGCATGGCCGAGCAGCTCCTGGATGGTGCGCAGGTCGCCGCCGCGCGCCAGAAGGTGGGTGGCGAAGGAGTGGCGCAGCGCATGCGGCGTGGCGCTGTCGGGCAGGTTGTGCGCCGAGCGCAGCCTGCGCATCTCGCGCTGGACGATCGAGGGATCGAGCGGCCCGCCGCGGGCGCCGCGAAACAGCGGACCGTCCGCCGGGAGGTGCCAGGGGCAGAGGCGGCGATACTCGGCCACCGCCCGCAGCCCGACCGGCAGGACGGGAACCAGCCGCGTCTTGCCACCCTTGCCGGTGACGCGGATGGCGCCTTCGCCGCGGTCGAACTGGCCGGCGGTGAGGCCGAGCGCTTCGGAAATGCGCAGGCCGCAGCCATAGAGCAGCGTCAGGACGGCGGCGTTGCGGGCGGCGATCCAGGGCTCTTCGGCAAGCTGCTCGCCGGCCGAGACGACGCGCAGCGCATCGGCGGCGGCCAGCGGGCGGGGCAGCGATTTCGGCAGCTTGGGCGAGCGCAGCGCGGCGGCGCCAGCGGCATTGGCGAGGCCCTTGCGCTCCAGGTGGCGCAGGAAGGAGCGGATGGCGGCGAGCCCCCGGCTGACGGTGCGCGCGCCGACGCCGTCCTTGCGGCGCCAGGCGAGGAAGGCGCGCAGATCGGCCGGTCGCAGGTCGGCCACGTCCTTCAGGCCGGGCGCGCCGCCGCAATGGCCGGTGAGGAACTGAAAGAACTGGCGCGTGTCGCGTTCGTAGGCCTCGACGGTGAGCGGCGCCAGACGCCGTTCGCGCGCCAGTGTGCCCAGCCAGGCGGTGCGGGCGTCCATCAGGTCGGGCTTCGCGGCGACGAGGAATTCCTGCATGTTGTCTCCGGGCTTGCGCCGCATCATGACGTACCGGTCCTTAGCGCAAGATGAATGCGGGAATTGCAAAGACGCCGGCAATGCCGCAAGAGCGGGCGACGACGGGGTCTCATGCCCCTCGAACTCGAAGCGGGACGCAAAGACGTGACGACGAAACTGGAACATCCGGTCCTGATGGCGGTGATCGGCGCCGCGCACGGCATCAAGGGCGAGGTGCGGGTCAAGTCCTTCACCGGCGATCCGGAGGCGCTCGGTGACTACGGGCCGCTCGTGACCGCCGACGGACGCGTGTTCGAGGTCCTCGGCCTGCGGCCGCAGAAGGAGGTGGTCGTCGTCCGCTTCAAGGGCGTGAAGGACCGCAACGCGGCCGAGGCGCTGGCCGGCACGGAGCTTTTCGTCGACCGATCCGCACTGCCGCCGGTGGCCGACGAGGAAGAATTCTACCATGCGGACCTGGTCGGGCTTGCGGTGGTCGACACCGAGGGCGTGCGGCTCGGCACGGTCAAGACGATGCACGACTATGGCGGCGGCGACATCGTCGAGGTGGCGCTCACCGGCGCGCGCTCGGTGCTCGTGCCGTTCACGAAGGCGGCGGTGCCGGCGATCGACGTTGCGGCGCGCATCATGACGGTCGACCGGGTGGCCGCCGGGCTGGTGGAGGACGAGGACGACGACGCACCGCAGGACGGCCGGCCACCGCGCGGTACCGACCGGCCGCGCGGGCCGAAGCCTTCCGGAGGCGACCGGTGACGTTTCGCGCCACCGTGCTGACGCTCTATCCCGAGATGTTCCCGGGCGCGCTCGGCCTGTCGCTCGCGGGCCGGGCGCTGGAGCGCGGCGACTGGACGCTGGACACGGTGCAGATCCGCGATTTCGGGCTCGGCCGGCACCGGGCGGTGGACGACACGCCGGCCGGCGGCGGGGCGGGCATGGTGCTCAGGGCCGACGTGCTCGGCGCGGCGATCGACCATGCCGCGCCCGCCGACGATCCGCGTCCGCGCCTCCTGATGAGCCCGCGCGGCAGACCGCTGACGCAGGCCAAGGTGCGCGCGCTCGCCTCCGGCCCCGGCGCAGTGATCGTCTGCGGGCGTTTCGAAGGCGTCGACCAGCGGGTGATCGAGGGGCGCGGGCTCGAGGAGGTGTCGATCGGCGACTACATCCTGTCGGGCGGCGAGCCGGCGGCGCTGGTGCTGCTCGACGCCGTGGTGCGGCTGCTGCCCGGCGTCATGGGCAACGAAGCGTCCGGCGGCGAGGAGAGCTTCGAGAACGGCCTGCTGGAGCACCCGCACTACACGCGTCCGCCCGAATGGGAGGGCCGCGCCATTCCCGAGGTGCTGATGTCGGGCAACCATGCCAGGATCGCCGCCTGGCGGCGCGAGCAGGCGGAGAGGCTGACGGGCGAGCGGCGGCCGGATCTGATCCGGAAGTAGCCTGCATTACACTACATCCAACACGGGTGGCCCAGCCGCCCCGGGGACGTGGCTTGTGGCGGAAAGCAAGACCCGCCGGACCGGTGTTTAGGCAGTACGTCGAAGCGCCCGCCATCCTGCGGCGGCTTCATACTCGGCGAGCAACGCCATGTGCCTCGCTGGCTACTCTCGACAGGCGGCCTGTCCTCCAGCCGCCGGAATCCTTGCCGTAATCGTCGGCCGGTGGTAATAATTCCTACCGAAAGAATGCAGAGGTGCCTGATGGCCAATGTCGAGAAAGTCAGTGTGTCGATGACGCCGCAGCATGCCGAGATGCTGCGGGAAGCCGTTCGAAGCGGAGCCTATGCCAGCAGCAGCGAAGTGGTGCGCGAGGCGATGCGGGACTGGTCGGCCAAGTGGCTGCAGCGGCGCGGCGACATCGCCAGGCTGCAGGCGATGTGGGCCGAAGGCAAGGCGAGCGGAGAGCCGACCGAAGTCGACTTCGACCAGCTTCTGGACGAGGCCCGTCAGGAACTGGCGTCGACCAGCCGCCATGGCCGCTAGGCTCGTCTGGACACCGAAGGCCCGCGCCGACGTCAAGAGCATCTATCTGCATATCGGAGCCGACCAGCTGCGCGCGGCCGAAAGCTACTACCAGCGGTTCCGCACCAAGGTCGGTCTCCTGCGCGAACATCCCCGTCTTGGCGAACGGCATCCGGAGATTTTCCGGTCGGCGCGGATGCTGGTCGAGGCTCCCTATGTCATCCTCTACCATACCAATCCGGATACCGACGAGGGTCCGGTCGAGACCGTGGAGAACGTCCGCGTGGTGGATGGCCGTCGCGACCTCGCGGCGATGTTCTAACGTCGCTGGTCGCCATTCTTCCGGAACGACGGGGACCGGCGGGCGCCGTCAGGGGAGTTGCCGCCCGCTACCACCAGTGCCGCGCAGATCGACAGGTTCATCATGCACCTGTCTCAGGCAAGCCAATGACACGATCGATTGCGCCAGGCTCGAGGGCTCCCCCAGGCTTCATGCAGAGGGGGCAAAATCACTGCGTGTCCAGGTGCAAGTTTCGGCTCACCCCACCCAGAAGTAATAACCCGCCAGGAACAGGCCGATGGCGATGACGAGCACGCGCACGATGGCTTGCGGGACGCGCTTGGCGGCCCAGACGCCGGCATAGCCGCCGAGCGCGACGCCCGGGACCATGAAGGCGACTTCCAGCCAGGCCACCACGCCGCCTGAGACGAAGACGATGATCGCGACGGCGGCGATGACGATGGCCAGCATGTTCTTCAGCGCGTTGAGGCGGTGGTAGTCGCCGCTTTCGGTGAGGCCGAGGGTGGCCAGCATCATGACGCCCATGCCGGCGCCGAAGAAGCCGCCATAGATGGCGGTGCAGAACTGGACGATGCGGCCGGGCAGTGAGCCGACCCTGGCCTCCTCTCCCGGCGCGCGCGGCTTCGGCTTCAGCCAGGGGCCGGCGGAGAAGAGCGCGGTCGCCGCGATGAGCAGCCAGGGGACCATCGCCTTGAAGGACGGATTGTCGAGGGCGAGCAGGATGACGGCGCCCACCAGCGCACCGACGGCCGAGACGGCGCAGAGCACCAGCGCGCCGCGCCACATGTGGCGGATGTCGCTCCAGTAGGCGAGCGTGGAGGTGACGTAGCCCGGAAACTGCGCGATCGACGAGGTGGCGTTGGCCGAAATGGGCGGGACTCCGGCGAGCGTCAGCGCGCCGAAGGTGATGAAGGTGCCGCCGCCGGCGACGGCGTTGATGGCGCCGGACGCGAAGCCGGAGAGAAAGAGCAGGCAGGCGAGGAGAAGGGTCAATTCCGGTGTCCCTGTGCGGTCGGCAGGCGTTGGTCGAGCCGGTCTAGGAAGATTGCCTCCGGGGTGCAATGGTCCAGCGACCGCATTGTAGGGCTATCGCATTTGGCCGATGATTGATCTGGCGAAGGCGTCGGACCACCCTGCTCGCTTTCGTTTTCGGCTGATGGCGAGTTCGGGTCTGGCGGTTCGCAGGAGGTTGAGGGTCAGTC